>NZ_NCJH01000006.1 GCF_002278925.1 Polaromonas sp. 39-63-25 | reverse complement strand
CGGACACCTTCACCTACACGATGAGGGACACGGTTGGTGCCACGAGCACGGCCAACCTCGTGATCACCATCCAGGGCGGCAACGACGGCCCGGTGGCCGTCGCCGATACGGGCACGGCAGTTGAAGCTGGAACGGCCGCGGGAAGCAACGCCACGGGCAACGTGCTCACGAACGATACTGACGTGGATAGCGGCGACACCAAGACGGTGTCGGCGATCACGGGTGGCACGGTGGGCAGCGCCCTGGTGGGCACCTACGGCAGCGTCACGCTCAACGCCGACGGCACGTACACCTACGTCGTCAACAACGCCAATGCGGCGGTCAACGCACTGAGGACCAGCGCCAACACCCTGACGGACACCTTCACCTACACGATGAGGGACACGGTTGGTCGGACACCTTCACCTACACGATGAGGGACACGGTTGGTGCCACGAGCACGGCCAACCTCGTGATCACCATCCAGGGCGGCAACGACGGCCCGGTGGCCGCGGGCGCTGTTGCCGGCACGGTGACGGACACGGCGGCGAGCGATAGCTTCACCAGCCTGACGGGCAGCTTCAGCGCCACCGATGTGGACACGGGTGACAGCAAGACCTGGAGCGTGGGAGGCGGTACCGCTCAGGTCGGCACCTACGGCACGCTGACGCTCAACGCATCAACAGGCGGTTACACCTACGTGGTCAACGCGGCGGCAGTAAACGCCCTGCCGGCGGGCAGCACGCCGACGGACGTGTTTACGGCGACGGTGACGGACACGGCGGGGGCAACTTCGACACAGACCCTGACGGTGACGGTCAACGGCGCCAATGATCGCCCCATTGGTACGGTGAGTGGCGGAACGACGACCTTTACCGAAGGCAACAACGTCGTTTCTACCCCGGTCGTGATCGACAGTGGTATCACGGTCAGCGATGTGGACAATACCAACCTGACGGGTGCGACAGTCTCCATTGGAAGTGGCTTTGCCACCGGCCAGGATGTACTGGGCTTCACAACCATGGGAAGCATTACGGGCAGCTACAACGCGACAACCGGCGTGTTGACCCTCAGTGGTACCGCGACAGTTGCGCAATACGAGGCCGCCCTGCGCAGCGTGACTTACACCAATACCAGCGACACCCCGTCCACGACAGCCAGGACGATCAACTACGTTGTCAACGATGGGCAGGCGCTGAACAACCTGAGCACCGTAGCCAGCAAAATGGTCAGTGTCGTAGCAGTCAACGATGCGCCGATCAACACGGTGCCCGGAGGGCAGACCATGACCGAGGACGCCAGCAAGGTGTTCAGCACGGCCAACGGCAACGCCATCACGGTGTCCGACGTCGACAGCGGTACCCTGACGACGACCGTCAGCGTGACCAATGGGACATTGACGGCGCTTGCCTTTGCAGGAGCCACCATCACCAACAATGGCAGCGGCAGCGTGACCATCAGCGGAACAGCTGCGGCGATCAACGGGGCCCTGAATGGCCTGAGCTATACCAGCACAGCCGACTACCATGGCGCTGCGACCTTGACGGTGCTGACCAGCGACGGGACATTGACCGACAGCGATACGATTGCTCTCACGGTGACACCTGTGGTCGATATCACGGCGGATGCGGTGACAACGCTCGAAGACGCCGCGGTGACGATCAATGTACTGGGCAACGATACGTTCGAGAATGCCGGAAGAACCGTCACGGCCGTTAACGGGAGCGCGATCACTGACGGCGGTTCTTCTGTCGCGGTGACCAATGGCAGCGTAGCCCTGGTTGGTGGCCAATTGGTGTTCACGCCGACCGCCAACTTCAATGGTGTGGTACCGACGTTCACGTATACGGTGACATCCGGTGGGGCCACCGAGACTGCGAATGTGAATGTGACGGTCACACCGGTCAATGACGCCCCTACCATGACCGTTTCGGCGGTCAGTCCAAACTTCACAGAAGGCTCTGGCCTGACTCAGGCTGCGCCTGTTTCAGTGTTCAGTGGTGCGACGGTGAGTGCCGTAGAGGCCGGCCAGAACATCACCGGGTTGACCTTCACCGTCAGCGGCCTGGTCGATGGCGCCAATGAATCTATTGTTGTTGATGGACAGACCATCACTCTGGCAGCCAGCAGTTCGGGAACCACTGCCACCAACGGGCTGGGTTATATCGTCACTGTCAGTGGGGGCGTCGCGACAGTGGTGCTGGTGGGTGGCTCGATGTCAGCTGCGGCCGCGCAGACCCTGGTTAACGGCATTTCCTACCAGAACACCAATGCGAACGAGCCTACTGCCGGCAATCGCACGTTCACCCTGACCCAGATCAAGGACAGCGGTGGCACCACCGACGGTGGCGTGGATACCACAGCGTTGTCGGTTTCTTCCACGGTCAATGTGGTATCGCTCAACGATGCTCCCACCCTGACGGCGACGGCACGCAACCTGACGGTGACGGAGACAGCTACGGCGGGTGACCAGGCGCCGTCGGCCCTGGTATTTAGCGGCGCGACGGTGAGTACCGTTGAAAGCGGACAGAGCATCACCAGCCTGACCTTCACCGTCAGCGGCTTGCAGGACGGCGCCAGTGAAACCATCGTGGTTGATGGACGCACTATCAATTTGGGAGCTGATGTCGCAGGCTGGACAACGACAAACGGCCTGGTCTTTACCTCAACGGTGAGCGGTGGTACCGCGACGGTGACCTTGAGCGGCGCCTCACTGAGCGCGGCACAGGCGCAGACGCTGGTCAATGCCATCAGTTATCAAAATACGGCTGTCGATAATCCGACCGCCGGCGTGCGGACGTTCACCCTGACCCAGATTCGGGACAGTGGCGGCACCTTGAATGGCGGCGTGGATACCTCTGCGCCGGCTGTGGCATCGACGGTTACTGTTGTGGCCAACAATGATGCGCCGACCCTGGATCTGGATGCCAGCGCCGCAGGGACCGGGTACTCAACCACTTTCATTTATGCCGGAGGCGAAGCTGCAGTAAAAATTGTGGACTCAGATGTGCTCATCACTGACGTTGACAGCCAGAATATTGCCAGCGTAACGATCGATATCAGCACCAACTTCAATGACAGGGGAACAGATACCCTCGCATTCAATAACATCAATCCAGCCAAGTTCACCAGTACCTACGACACTGGTACGGGCACACTGGTCATCAGCACCATTGGCGGTCAGACAGCCACCTTGGCGGAATACCAGGCAGCACTGCGGGAGGTGACCTTCGACAACGTGGGCGCAAATCGAGCACGTACACGGAACATCAATATCACCGTTACAGATGCAGAAGGCAATACAAGCAACACCGCGGCGGCGTCCATTACCTTTTCAACAACGACCACCCCTGGCGTGTTTGCCGCTACGGCGACAGGCAATGAGGATGCAGCATCCATTCCCATCACGTTGAATGGCCGGGACGACACTTCGATCGTGCGTTTTCAGTTGAGCAGCCTTCCTGCCAATGGGACCTTGTACACCGACGCGACATTGACAACGCCAGCATTGATCACCACCGACTACACCGCTACGGGTGATAGCCTCACGCTGTATTTTGTGCCGAATGCCAACTACAACGGCAGCACGAGTTTCAACTTCAGAGCAGATGATGCTGCGACCGGGACCATGAGCAGCGCTGCGGCCGCTGCAACCATCACGATCACTCCGGTGAACGACGCGCCGGTACTGACCGACACCGTCCTCACCCTGGGTGCAGTCAATCAGAATGCAGCGGCTCCGACGGGCGCCGTGGGCAGCCTGGTTTCGACGTTGGTGGGTGGCGTGACCGATGTGGACGCGGGCGCGGTCGATGGCATCGCCATTACGGGCACCAACGCCACCAATGGCACCTGGTATTTCACGACCGACGGCGGTACAACCTGGCGAGTCATGGGCTCGGTGAGCGACACGAGTGCACTGTTGCTGGCCTCCAACGGCAACACGCGGGTGTATTTCCAGCCTGCGACGGGCTTTTCGGGCACGGTTGCCGATGGCCTCACCATCCGGGCCTGGGACACCACGTCCGGCGAAGCCGCCACCAAAGTGGATACCAGCAGCAACGGTGGAACCACCGCTTTTTCCAGCGCGACAGACACGGTGTCCATCAGCGCGATTGATATCAACGATGCACCGACCCTGACCGCGACGGCGGTGAGCCCGACTTTCACCGAAGGGGTCGGCGCTGTTCAGGCTGCAGCAGTGGCTGTGTTCGGCAGTGCGGCCGTCAGCACGATTGAAGCGGGGCAAAGCATCACGGGCCTGACATTCCAGATAACCGGTCTGGTCGATGGCGCCAGTGAATCGATTGTTGTTGACGGCAGAACCATCACGCTGGGCGCGGACAGCTCCGGCACCACCGTCACCAATGGCCTGGGCTATGCAGTGACGGTGACAGGCGGCACCGCTACAGTGGTGCTGACGGGCGGCACGCTGTCAACTGCTGCCACGCAGGCGCTGGTCAATGGCATCACCTACCAGAACACCAATGTCAGCGACCCGGGTGCTGGTGATCGGGTCTTCACGCTCACCCAGGTCACGGACAGCGGTGGAACGGCCAGCGGTGGCGTGGACACCTCGACACTGTCGATTTCATCGACGGTCACCGTGGTAGCTGTCAATGACGTTGCACCTACCCTGGATCTTGATGGCGGCACGGGAGGGACCGGCTATGTCACTTCCTACACCGAAAACGGTGCGGGCGTGCCGATCACTGCGGCCAGCCAGGTTCTGGCCGACGACAACACGAGCCTTTCGAGCGCTGTCATCACGCTGACCAACTGGCAGGCCGGTGACAGCCTCTCGATCGGTTCGATTGCGGCCGGAATCACCTACACCTTCTCCGGCCCGAACAACAACATCCTGACCCTGTCCGGATCGGCGCCTGTCGCCAGCTATGCCGCGGCCTTGCGGGCAATCACTTACGTCAATACATCGGAGAATCCGAGCACGACCCCTCGCAGCATCACGGTGTCGGTGAGTGACGGGACCTTCAGCAGCGCTGTGGCGACAACGACGGTGAATGTGGTTTCCGTCAACGATGCGCCGGTCCTTGACCTGGACGCCAGTGTCGCCGGCACCGGCTTCTCGACCTACTTCATCCGGAGCACAGGTCCCGCGCCCACACCGGTCAAGATCACCGATGCTGATGTCCTGGTTACCGATGTGGACAATGCCAACCTGACAGGCGCCACCATCACGTTGACCAACTGGCAGGCCGGTGATGTGCTTTCAACAGCCGGCATTCCCGGCGGTCTTGGCATCACTGCCGTCATCAGCGGCACGAACAGCAACATCGTGACCTTGTCCGGGGCGTCGAGCCTGGCGAACTACCAGACCGCACTCAATGCCATCACCTTTACCAACCCCAACACCGGCGCCAGCCTGACGGCACGCAACTTCACGGTCAGTGTGACGGATGGCGCATTGACAAGCAACGTTGCGAACACGACGATCAACATGGCGACCTCGGGCAATCCAATTGCGACCGTCGCCAGCGCGACGGGTAATGAGGACGCGGCCGGCGGGATCGCCGTGGCGCTGACTGCTGTCGACCCCAACGGGACGGTGGCCAGCTTCACGCTGAGCAGCACGCCCTCCAACGGTGTGTTGTATACCGACCCGGCGATGACGCTGGCGGTGTCGACCGGGGTGGCTTACGCCGCCAGTTCGGGAGGCTTGACGCTTTATTTCAAGCCGGCTGCCAACTGGGCTGGCAGCACCAACTTCAACTTCTTTGCGACCGACAATTCGAGCGCGACCAGCGCCAGCACCGTGGCCACCATCAATGTCACGGCGGTTGCCGATGCGCCCAACCTCAGTGTGGTCAACTCGTTCACGGAGGTATTCAACTCCACATGGGAATCGGTCGGGCCGCTCACGGGTTCCGCTGACGACACCAACAATGCAACGCATGCCCTGGGCACGGCGGCGATCGAAGGTTGGTCGTTGCTCACGGCATTGACCGGGGATACGGCGGGCGCTTCTGCCGGTCGCCAGGTGAACCAGTTCTACTTCAATGCCGATGGTGATGCGCTCACGACCTCTGGCGGCACGCCATACATCGCGAGTGGCATGCTGGGTAGCGCCGCCGGTGGTGACTCGCAAAAAGTGTTCTTGCATCTGGACAATGCTGCCAACGGTGCTTCTGCACTCGACCCGAACTACCAGACACTGGGCATCACGCGAACCATCAGCGTCACCGACACCGCGAATGTCTACCAGCTGAGCATGAACTACGCGCCGGATGCGGCGCCTGTGGCGGGCACCGGCTTCCAGGTGGTGCTGGACGCGGGGACGGCTGGTGAAGTGGTTTACACCTACGCCGCTGGCTCCGTCAACTCGGCACTCGAGTGGGAGGCCGTCCGCGCGGGATTCAACTTCTCGACAACCGGCAATCACACGATCACCATCCGTACCAATTCGGCCGAAAGTGGGGAGGGTGTGGGCGCCTACTTCGACGACATCCGCCTGGTGCAGGCCCAGGGCGCGATGCAGGACAATGCGACCAACCTGAACTCGGTGACAGGGACAACCACGCAGATATCACTGGCCGGCAAGATCACGACCAGCCTGGTGGATGCCGATGGCTCGGAAACCCTGTCGCTGCGCATTTCCAACATGCCGGGTGGTTCGCGCATCGTCTCAGGTGGCATCACCTACAACCCGGTCAGTGGTTCCGTCACTATTCCGACGGCAGCGCTTGCCGCCGCTTATCTGGTGTTCCCGGAAGACTATTCCGGGCGGGTTGATCTGGGTGTGACGGCAACGGGCACGGAAGGCTCCAACAGTGCCACGGCGAGTTCGTCGCAAACGCTGACCTTCCATATTTTCACAGGCGGCCTCTCGGCGAGCCCGCCGCCCTCATTGGCCGTGGTCAGCAACACAACGATTGTCGAGGGCGACTACGCAGTGTTCGACATCCGGCTTGGCGCGCAAACGGGCAACGATGTCACCGTGACCCTGACCACCGGAAATGGGACTGCCACCGCCGCTGACTACGGTCCTGGCCTGGAGTATTCCGTCAACGGCGGTACCTCCTGGACCGCGTATTCGGGCAGCCTGGTGATTGCTGCCGGCAAGACCAGTGTGCTCGTTCGAACGCCCACCACGGTCGATGAAAGTATTGAGAGCTCGGAAACCTTCACGCTGACAGCCAACCTGTCGACCGGTCCGATCTCCAACTCCGTTGCAGTGGGCACGGCGACCATTCTGGACCTGGACAGCGCGCCTATCCTGTCTGTCCGTCCTGTCGGCCAGTGGACCTTCGACGAAGCTTTTGGCGTGCCGGCGGTCAACGAACTCAGGAACATCAAGGGCACGCTGTCGGACGCCAACACCACGAATGGCAGCGATCTGCCGACCTGGGTCACCGGGCATGCCGGAACCTCGGGAACGGCGCTGCAGTTCGATGGCAAGGGAGCGTCTCTGGCTGTTGACCCGATCGAGTTGACACCCATCACCGGATCGGCCACGGTGTCCTTCTGGATCAAGACCACGCAGAACGCGACGACCGATGCGGCGCAATTTGGCGGAACGGATGTCGGCTGGAACCGCCCCAGCGTGATTGGTTCGGAGCAGAACGGCGCTGTCAACGACGCGCAGTGGGGTTGGATAGACAACAGTGGCCGTATCGGTCTGAACGTGGGGGATACAGCGGGCGCCAAGAGCACCACGGTCATCGCCAACGACGTCTGGCATTTTGTCGCCATGACCCGGAACTCCGCCACCGGGCAGACCCAGATATGGGTGGATGGTGTGTTGGAGAGTACCGTGACGGCCGGGGGTCTGGCGGGCACCATTACCAATGTCTTCGGGATCGGTTTCACCAACGGCGTCAATGGCGATTTCTCGCGGAATATCACCAACGACAAGTACCTGAACGCTGCCGTGGATGACTTGCGCATTTACAGCAGCGTGTTGAGTAACGAGCAGGTGCGTTCGGTCTGGCAGGTTGAGGCGGGTCATCACGACGTGGCGATTGCCAATGACGGCACCAGCTTCCAGCTTGACGTGACAGCGCGGGCATTCGATACGCTAACGGTCAATGGCTTGCTCACCGGCTGGACCATCAGTGACGGCGCCGGCCATAGCGCGACGGTCACGACCGGCACGACGCAGTCGATCGACATCTCGGCCTGGGATCTGTCAACCCGCCTGACGGTCAGCGGAGTGGGCACCACCCAGTCGGCATTGATTGGTGTCAGTGCGACGACCGGTGTGCACACGGTGGACCAGATGATCAGTCTTGTGTCTGCCACCAATGCGTATGAGGGCACGGCTGCGAACAACACGCCGACGCTGACGGCTTCTTCGGACTTCGTCTACGGCGGTGATGGAAATGACGCGCTCACCGGCGCTGCGGGTGACGATCGGCTGGTGGGCGGCACTGGTACAGACACGATCAGCGGTGGCGACGGACGCGATCTGATCATCGGAGGCCAGGGTGCCGATAACCTGACCGGTGGTCTGGGTGCAGACATCTTCCGCTGGGAGCTGAACGATGGCGGCACGGCAGGAGCACCCGTGACCGACACGATCACCGACTTCAATCTCAGCGCACGCTCGGCGGGAGGGGATGTTCTGGACCTGCGTGATCTTCTGGTCGGCGAAACCGCAGGAACCCTGCTCGGGCAGGACAATCTGGCGAACTTCCTGCACTTCGAAAAGTCGGGTGCTGACACGATCGTCCACATCAGCAGCACAGGCGGTTTCTCCAGCGATCCACACGCCGTGGGCGCGCCTTCGGCAGCCGTTCTGGGCGCCGTCGATCAGAGGATTGTGCTGTCCGGTGTCGACATGATTGGCGTGTACACCACCGACCAGCAAGTGATTCAGGACTTGCTGACCAGAGGAAAACTCAATACAGACTGACGCGTCCGGTCGCGGAAAAAAAGAAGCCGCCGGATCTTTTGGATCCGGCGGCTTCTTTTCAGAGCGGTGGTTCGGTGCTTGTCAGGTGGGTTCTTTGACAGCGGGACCGGATACTCCGTCGAAGCCCGCTTCTTCCAGGGCCGCCAGTTCCGCGCGGTCGATCACGCCGTCGGCATAGACCTGCATGCCCATCTTGTGGGCCGCGCTTGCCACGCTCTTGAGGAAAAGCTGGTTGGCCGCGCTGTGTTGCAGGCCCCGGACAAAGCTGGCGTCGACCTTCAGGAAGTCGAGCCCGAGGTCGTGCAACGCGTCGACCTGGCTGAAATGCCGGCCAAATTGGCCCAGTCCCGCCCGGCTGCCGGTTTTCCGGATGTCGGCGACGAATTCGCGAAAACTTTCGAGCTGCTGGACAGCCGCGGCTTCCGGCACCTCCAGCCACAGGCGGCGAGCCGCCTCCTGGTTGCCCCTGAGCAGGTCCAGCAATTGCGAGCGAAAGTCTTTTTCGCTGACAGAGCGTGGCGACAGGCTGACCGCCAAGCCGGCCAGGCCCGGCTCGTTGCTCAGTTTTCCAAGTGCCAGCCGGATGGCCGCCAGATCCATCAGCGGCATCAGTTGAAAAGCCTCGCCTACTTGCCGGAAATGCCGCCTGGGCTGCCAGGTTTGTGTGTTGCCCAGCATCAGTTCCGTGCTGCAGTCCCGGTAGACAAGATGGCCCTTCAGGTCAAGGACGGGGAAGGAAAGCTGCCGGACCTGGCCGTTGGCGAGGGCGTGCCTGATCAGGTCTGCCGTTTGATGGTCATCTTCGGTGGGAGTTTCAACGCCAGCCTCGCGGATGGTGTTGTCGCCTGTCGCCTCGGCCGCCACCATGGCACCCGAGACCTGGGCCATCAAACCCGCCATGTCCTGTCCGCGCTGCAACTTGCCCATGCCGATGTAGGCGGCAGGCCCACTTCCGGTCAGGGGAGCACTCGCCTTCACCAGCGCCTCCAGCAGTTTGCTGGCCACATCGTGGGCACCGGTCGGATCTGGCACCAGCAGCGCAAAATCGGATTCACCGATGCGTGCTGCCACGGCGTGGGCCTGTGTGGCGTGCTGGGCAAGCACCGCTGCGAAGGCTTTCAGGAGCTCATTGGCAGCCGGCGTCCCCAGGCGCTGGTGATGCCGGGAATAATTGGCCAGACGCACCAGCAGCAGCGTGCCGCCCGCCGTATCTTCGGTGTCGAGCGAGTCCAGCAACTGGGTCAGAAAAAAGGTCCGGTTGGCCAGGCCCGTGAGCGGGTCGTAATTGGCGCTGATGCGAAGAACCTCCAGGCGTTGCGCTTCTTCGGCAAACATGGTCTTGAGGCGAGTGACCGTGCTGTTCATTGCCAGGGCAAGTTGTCGGAGTTCTGGCACTTCCGGCACAGCAATCAGCACAAAGCGGCGTTCGCTGATGTCGTTGGCTTGCTTGATGACCCGCTGCAGCGGCTCGTGAAGGCGTCGCAGGATCATGGCTCCCAGGAAGCCGCCTAGCAGTCCTGACAGGCCGAGGGCGGCCACCAGTTGCACGACGCTTTTCCACAGCGCCAGGTAGGCGAAATGGCTGTTGCTGACAAGGGTCAGGGTGCCAACCTGGGTCCAGCCGCTGCTGATCTGCGCCTGTCCGGGTGTTGCGTTTAGCGGCAGCGCCTGGACAAACCAGGTTGGTACGGTACGTGCCGTGGCCGGTGCGACCCGCTCGACAATGGTTTTCCCAAGAGGGTCTACAACGCGTATCAGGGCATAGTGGCCGCTGTCGAACAGGGCTGAAACCGTCAGTTCCACCATGACCGCATCAGCACGCTGCTGGCTCAGTGCCAGTGCCAGCGCGGTGGCGTTGTCGGTGTTTTTGGCGCTGAGCTGCTCCGTCAGATAGCTTCGGGCGTTCAGCGTGGACGCCAGCAGGCCACCCAGCAGTGCCAGCAGCGTGCTGAGAATGATTGCGAGCCACATTTGGCGGTACATCGACATGGAAGATTCCCCTCGGAGCAGTTCGTTATAGCGGTTTCTAAGTGAATTCAATCAAAACCTTCGGCGCGCGCGCGTCTGAGCAATTCCTGCCACCGGGTCAGGTTGGCGGGGCCTCCGGCGCCTCGTGCGCCCGACGTCCCTTGCCAGAGTCCCTGGCTGTTGAAGCTGAATACCGGCTGCAGGTCCGGGCGACGCGAGGCCGGCAGCAAGTCATCAATCAGGTTGTCGAGAATCAGGGGTTCGGCCTCTGGGGACGGGTAATAGGCCAGCACCATATGGGCCTGGGTGATGCTGCTGTTGACGCCGCCCAGTCGGGCCTGCACATAGATCAGGCGCAATTTCTCGTCAGGAATGTTGAGCAGCAGCAGCGTGAAATACTTGGCAATGGCAAAGTCTTCGCAGTCGCCAGCGCCTTTGCCCAAGGTTTCCATCGGGGTGGCCCAATAGTCGCTTTGCCCCCAGATGGGCTGGTCATCCCCGAACCTGATCCGGCGGTTGTAAAAGTCGTTGACCCGTCTGAGCTGTGCGGGTGCCGTCTGGTCCGCGCTGCCTTGCAGGAGCTTTTGCCAATCCAGGAACGATTCGCGGGCGGCTGGGCCAAAGCGCTGGGTCAGGACGCTTTGCATACGGTCAAAATCAACCGCAGCAACCTTCATTGCCCCGAGAACGAGCAGCACGACAATCAGGGCGGCTTTGGGAAGGTGCTTCAAGTGTTTCGTTTTCGCCGCAGTGGTGAAATTCGCCCGGATATTAATTGCTCTTCGGAAAATCCTGCGTTAACATGAAAATATCTATATAAAACAGTAACTAACGGTGATTTGTTAACCTGATTTCGAATGATTTTCCATCGCTCAGGTTCATGGCCGAATCATTTCGCAGTCTGCACAGTGCGCGTCCCTTTGTAGCAAAGAGTAAGAAGATGCCAGAAAAGCAACCCAAAAGCTTTGCCATGCTGACCCCGGCGGCCATTGCCTGCACGTCGGTTTCTGTCAGTGTAACGGCGAAGCCATGGATCGCATGAACTTGCGAGCGTCCATGCTGGCCCCTCTTGTGGCCGGCACCTTTTCGCATGGCCAGCGCGTTGCTGTGCCCTGCCGCCTGAACAACACCCTGATCGCGCTGATGCTTGCCGGTGTTGGGTTCGGCGCCCTGCCGCTTGTGTTTCCGGCTCCGGCGTTTGCCCAGGCAACAGGCAAACCGCTGACGCTCAAGGAAGCCGCACAGAATGCGGTACTGAACAATCCTGAAGTTCTCGCGCGCTGGCACACCATCAAGGCTGCCGATGGCGAGCGTGATGCTGGCGCCGGAGCCTTGTTGCCCAAGGTCGATCTTGCAGCCGGCAGCGGCGCGGAGCGGCGTAGCACTCCGACCACGGTGGGCACCCGCTTCGACCGCAATTCGGCCTCCCTGACCATCACCCAGTTGCTTTACGACGGCTTTGCCACGCGCAACGACGTCAAGCGGCTTGACCATGCCCGTCTGGTTCGTCTGTTCGAGTTTTTCGATACGTCGGAGAGTGTGGCACTCGAAGCGGTGAAGGCCTATTACGATGTCTTGCGTTATCGGGAGCTTTTGCGCCTGGCCGAGGATAATTTTGTCCAGCACCGCTCGGTTTTTGACCAGACAGAGCGCCGTGTCAAGGCCAAAGTGGCGCGGGCCGTCGATCTGGAGCAGATCGCCGCGCGTCTGGCCATGGCCGAGTCCAACCTGCTGACCGAAACCTCCAACTTGCACGACACCACGGCGCGTTTCCAGCGCATTGTGGGCCTGATGCCAACGCGGGACATGCCCGTGCCTGCGCCGTTGATGCGGGATATTCCGGAGGATGCGTCCGGTGCCATACGCAGCGCGCAGCAGCGCAATGGTGCCTTGCGCGCATCGATCGAAAACGTGCGTGCTTCCAATGCCGCACTGGCTTCCCGCAGCGGCGCGTACCAGCCGCGTTTCGATCTGCGTTTGCGCCGCGAGCAGGGCGCCAACCTGAACGGTGTCTCGGGCAATACCGACGCCACCGTGGCTGAAGTCATCATGAGCTGGAACCTGTTCAACGGCTTCGGCGACCGGGCAAAGGAGCGCCAGTTTGCCGAGCAGCTCAATGTGGCCAAGGATTTGCGTGACAAGACCTGCCGCGACATCCGGCAGACGCTGCTGATCGCTTACAACGATCAGCGCAAGCTCAAGGAGCAGCTGGGCTATCTTGACCAGAACAAGGTGTCTGTCGAGAAAGCGCGCAATGCCTACCGCCAGCAATTTGACATCGGTCAGCGCACGCTGCTGGATTTGCTGGATACGGAAAACGAACTTTTCCAGGCCAAGCGTGCGGTGGCCAACGCCGAGCAGGACCTCAACATCGCTTACGCCAGAACGCAGGCAGGTCTGGGCACCTTGCTGCCAGCCCTTGAACTGTCCAAAATCGAGACCGGTGGTTTCCCCGGACTGGATCAATGGAACGACGGCGAAGACGCTTCGCAGCACTGCCCGGCCGAGCCTGTCAGCGTGTATGTGGTGGACAAGGGCGCCTTGATCCAGCGGGCCGCCGATCAGGTGAAGGAGACCGCACTGTTCAACGCGCGCGAGCGTGCGGTCCAGGAGGTTTTTGCACCGGCTGCGACGCCTTTGCCCCCTGCGGGCGGCCGTCTGGCGCCAGTCCCTGCACCGGTGGCGACACCGGTCAAACCGGCCACTCCGGTCGCGCCGCCCCCTGCACCCGTGGCACCGCCCGCTGATTCCGGGAGTAGCGAACTCCGGCGGACGCTGGAACAGCAGACCGCCCTGGCCAATGCACGCGAGCGTGCCGCGCAGCAGGCCTTGGCGCCTGCGCCGGCCGTCAGGCCCGCGATGCAGCCGAGACCACCCTCGGTAGTGCCCAAACCGGCGCCCGTTGCGGAGCCCGTGCCGTCCGCGATGCCAGAGGCCGGCAGCAGCAGCGAGATCAGCAATGCCGTGGAAGGCTGGCGCACGGCCTGGTCCAGGCGGGATGTGGATGCTTACCTTGGCTTTTATGCGCCCGGGTTTGTGCCATCCAACGAGGGTGGCCGGGACGCCTGGAAAGAAAAGCGCAAGGCGGTTTTGGGGCGCGCCGTTGATATTTCTGTGGAAGTGAGTGAACTGTCGGTCGCCACGCCCGACGCCACCCATGCAACGGCGACCTTCCGGCAGACCTACCGCTCGGCCAACTACCGTGACGTGGTGACCAAAACCCTGCAATGGGAGCGGGTGGGCGACCGCTGGCTGATTGTGCGCGAGAGCTCCGTGACGCCGGTGCAGGGCATCCAGTAATTCCCGGAGCCGCCCGCTGACGGGTGGCTTTTCAGCTGGGTGGATGCGCAGGCGCCGGTTGGGGCACGCGCAAAAAAGGTCTTATTCCGTTTCTAAATCATTCGTGAACGCGAAGGCGAAGCGACGACAGTACAAACGTACGGCTAGCGAAGCCGACAAAGTGCACGGATGATTTAGAAATGGAATTAGCCCAGATCGGTATCGGCTGCCACCCGGTCGAGCTCGTCGAACACCTTGTCAAAGTCTACCGGCTTGGTCCAGTAACCGGCAAATCCTGCCTGCTCGGCAAGAATCTTGTGCTCAGGCTGGGTGTCGGCCGAACACATGAAGGCCGGCGTTGCCCGCAGGCCCGGGATCTCCCGGATGCGCTTGAGCAGGTCAATCCCATGGGTGTCCGGCAGGCGGCCATCGAGCACCAGCACATCAGGCAGCCAGTTGCCGGCCACCTCAAAGCCCTGGGCACCGTTTTGGGCCATGCGGACCTCGACGTCTTCGCGTGTTCGCATCACGTCGTCGAACAGCATGAGGTTGTACATGTTGTCCTCCACATACAGCACCCGCATTTTTCGCTGCAGGCCCTGGCTGGCGGCCTTGGTCGTCTGCAGGGGTGCCGACAAGGTGTCCGCCGGTTCGACGCCTTTTGCAGAGGCGGGCTGTTCCCAGTACCCATCGGTGGCAACCTGGTCCAGTGCCCGACACAGGCGCGCAGACTGAAGCAGGGCGTTTTCCACCCGTTTGCGCTCGGTGACGTCCAGGCTCATTTCGATATAGGCGAGCGGTCGGCCCTGGGCATCGGACTCCAGATAAAGCAGGGCATGCACGTCCACCAAGCCACCATCGGGGCGGATGACGCGGTAGTCCAGCTCGATGGCCCCCGGGGTCTTGCGCAGCTGGTCGCGTGCCCGGACCAGCAGGTCCAGGTCGTCCGGATAAACCAGGCCCATCGCTGCTTCCAGCGTCATGGGGGTGCCCGCAGGCACGCCAAACAGCTGATAGGCGCGGGGGTTCCAGCTGAGCTGCTGGCTTTCCAGGTGGAAGACGGACTGGGCCACCCCGGTCATTTCCATCAGCTGCTGCTGCATCCTCCGCTGGGCTTCGGCCAGGCCGAATTCGGGCTCGGGCGTGATCTGCTTGAAACCGGATGTCTGATCAGCCATGAAATGCAAGCCTGGTGGGTGTGGGAAGGAGGGGGTTCACGTAGATCTCCAAAGACGTCGGCATCGATGCCGCCAGTTCGGCTCCATCTTATGCCAGAAAAGCCCTGGAACGCCGTCGCCAGGCCTGCCTCCTTGTCTGCTGTGGGAGGCAGGAGTCACCTGCTCAGTCTGGCAGGACGGCCGTCACTTCAATTTCGATGCGGGCGCGCTCTTCCACCAGGGCGGAGACTTCCACGCAGGTCATGGCCGGAAAGTTTTTGCCCATCACCTCGCGGTACACCGTACCCAGCTCCTTGAGCCGCGCGATGTATTCCACACGGTCCACCACGTACCAGGTCATGCGTGCCATGTGCTGGGGCCCCGCACCGCCGGCCTGCAGCACGGCCAGGATGTTTTGCAGGGCCTGGCGGGTCTGGGCGATGAAGTCATCGCTCTCGAACTGCTGCTGTGCATTCCAGCCGATCTGCCCGCCGACAAAAATCAGGGCCCCTCTGGCCATCACGCCATTGGCATACCCTCTGGGTGCCGCCCAGCCGTCCGGCTGCAATAGTTTCATCATGACTTGTCTTCCAGTGGGGTTTGCAGATAAGGCAGCATCGCTTCGCGCCATCCGTCAGGAATGCGCAAAGCCTTGCCGTTGGGGATTTCGGCGCAGACGACCACCGAGTCTGCACGCAATTTTAGGCCCTGGCCCGCTTCCTGATTGCGTAAACTGCTATGAATTTCATAGTGCATGCCGATGCTGGTGTGGCCCAGCCGGGTCAGGCTGAGCTCGATGTTGACCTCGTCGCCATAGCGGCACATGCCGAGAAACTCGGTCTTCATGTCCACAATGGGCACGCCCAGGCCGCCGGCAATCATCTCGTGCTCGGGAAAACCGATGTGGGCCAGAAAATCTTCCTGCGCCTCATGCAGCAGGTAAAAGTACTGCGGGTAAAAAACAATGCCGGCCGGGTCGCAGTGGTGAAAACGGATCAGCTTGTGGGTGGTGAATTTCATGTCTGTCTCAGGGCTGGCGCAGCTTGAAGCGCTGGAGTTTTCCGGTCTCCGTGCGCGGCAGGCTGCTCACGAATTCAATCCGGCGCGGGTATTTGAACGGCGCCAGCGTGGCTTTCACGTGGTCCTGCAGCAGCCGGGTCATGGCCTCGCCGGCTTCCTGGCCAGGCTTGAGCACGACAAAGGCCTTGACGACCATGCCGCGCTCCTCGTCGGGCTCGCCGATCACACCGCATTCGGCCACCGCCGGGTGTTTGAGCAGGGCGTCTTCCACTTCAGGGCCCCCGACGTTATAGCCCGAGGTGATGATCATGTCGTCGGCCCGCGACTGGAAGAAGAAGTAACCGTCGGCGTCCTGCAAAAAGGCGTCGCCCGGGTAATTCCAGCCTTCCTTCACATACTTGGCCTGGCGTTCGTCGTCGAGGTAGCGGCAGCCGGTGGGCCCGATGACGGCCAGCTTGCCGATGGTGCCGCGCGGCACTTCCCGGCCTTCATCATCCACCACCTTCGCGATGTAACCGGGCACCACCTTGCCGATGGCGCCGCGGCGCACGTCTGCCGCCGCGGTGGAGATGAAGATGTGGAACATTTCGGTGGCGCCTATGCCGTCGGTCATCTCGATGCCGGTCGCGTCCTTCCAGAGCTGGCGCGTGGCGTCGGGCAGGCCTTCACCCGCGCTGACGCAGATGCGCAGCGTCGGCACGCCGTGCTGCTTCGCAAAGGCGGCCATCTGGCGGTAGAAGGTGGGCGCGGTGTAGCAGAGGGTGGCGCCCACTTCGTTGATGAGCTTGACCATGGCTTCCGGGGTGTAGGGGATGCCGGGGTAATACACCGAGGCGCCCGCCCACATCGGGAAGACCAGCATGCCGCCCAGGCCGAAGGTGAAGGCCAGCGGCGGCGAGCCCATCACGATGTCGTCCGGCGTGGCCTGGAGCACATGGCGCGGCCAGGCCTCGCAGGCGGCGAGCACGTCGCGGTGCGTGTGCACGGCCGCTTTCGGCGTGCCGGTGGTGCCGGAGGTGAAGGCCATCATCGCGATGTCGTCGGCCGAGGTCCGGCAGGGCGCGAAGTTGCCGTCCTTGCCGGCTGCACGCACGGCGAGCGAGCCGGGCTCGTTCAGGTTGAAAGGGACGATGGTCGTGAGTGTCGGGTCCAGGTCGCGGGCGGCCTGCAGTTCGGCCAGTAGGCCGGCATCACACAGCGCCACCGTGGCTTGGGACTTGGCGATGATTTCACCGAGCTCCTTGGCGCGCAGCAGCGGCATGGTGGCCACGGCCACCAGCCCGGCCTTGACCACCCCCAGCCAGGCCAGCGCCATGCCGATGGTGTTGCCGCCGCGCAGCAGCACACGGTTGCCGGGCACCAGCTGTAGGTCTTCAGTCAGCACCTGGGCGATGCGCTTGACGCGTTCATGGGCATCGGCATAACTCAGGATGATCTTGTCGGAGCGCAGGAAAGGCCGGTCCGACAGGCCGCGCTTGTCAGCACGCTCGAACAGCACGTCCACCAGGTTGGCCTGCGCGGGAATCTGCAGCTCGGGCAAGTCGTAACGCATCTGCGGCCACTGGTCCGGCGGCGGCAGGCGATCGTGCACGAAGCGGTCGGTCTGGACGGAGGGGTGAGAGGGGGTGCTCATGATTGCAATACCGCCTTGCCAATGATCAGTTGCTGGACTTCGGTCGCACCTTCGTAGATGCGCAGCGAGCGGATGTCGCGGTACAGGCTTTCCACCTTGGTGCCGACCTTCACGCCCAGGCCGCCGTGCATCTGCAGCGCCATGTCGATCACGCGCTGGGCGTTTTCCGTCGCCGTCATCTTGGCCATGGCGGCCTCGGCGGTGATGCGTTTGCCGGCACCGCTGGCTTCGCTGTCATCGCGCAGCCAGGCGGCGCGGTAAGTGAGCAGGGCGGCGGCATCGATCAGGGCCGCCATCTCGCCGATCTTGGCCTGCGTCAGCTGGAAGTCTGCCAGGGTCTGGCCGAACATCTTGCGTTCGCGTGAAAAACGCACCGCCTCGAACAGCGCGCGGCGTGCCATGCCCAGCGCCGCGGCCGCCACCGAAGCGCGGAAGATGTCCAGCGTCTGCATCGCCAGCTTGAAGCCGCCGTTGAGGACGCCCAGTTGGGCCTCGCCGGGGAGCTTGCAATGGGCAAACTTCAGCGTCGCCAGCGGATGCGGTGCCATCACTGCGATGTGTTCGCTGCTGTCCAGGCCGGGGTTGCCGGCGTCCACGATGAAGGCGGTGATGCCGCGTGTGCCGGCTTCGCGGTCGGTCTTGGCGAAGGTCACGTAAAAGTCGGCGATGTCGCCATTGCTGATCCAGGTCTTGCTGCCGTTGAGGGCCCAGCCGCCGTCGGAAGCATCGGCGCTGGTGGTCATGGCGCCCGCGTCCGAGCCCGCGTCGGGTTCGCTCAGTGCAAAGGCCGCGATCTTGTCGCCACGCGCCACCGCGGTCAGGTAGGCCGCCTGCTGGGCCGGTGTGCCGGCCAGCGTGATGGCGCCGCTGCCCAGGCCCTGCATCGCAAACGCAAAGTCGGCCAGCGGGGAGTGAAAGGCCAGGGTTTCGCGCAGGATCACCAGCGCGCGCGAATCGAGCTTGTCCATCGCCCCGCCGGCGCTGGCGGGCACGCAGTAGCGCAGCCAGCCGGCGTCGCCGAGCAGGCGCACCCACTGCCTGCAGGCGCGCCTGTCGTCGCTTTCGTCCACCTGCTGCACCGGCGCCCAGGCCGCGAGTTGTTCGCCCAGTGCGCGGTGCGCATCGCCAAAAAAAGGCAGGGCCAGATGTCGGGTATCGGCTTTCACATCAGTCTCCCTGGAACACCGGTTTCTGTTTGCTGGAAAAGGCTTCGTAGGCGCGCGTGAAGTCTTTGGTCTGCATGCAGATCGCCTGCGCCTGGGCTTCGGCTTCAATCGCCTGGTCCAGGGTCATGGCCCATTCCTGGTGCAGCATGGTTTTGGTCATGCCGTGGGCAAAGGTCGGGCCGGCGGCCAGGTCGGCGGCCAGTGCCTGCGCCTTGCCCAGCAGCTCGGCTGGCTCGTGCAGGGCATTGAAAAAGCCCCACTGAAGGCCTTCTTGCGCTGTCATGGCGCGGCCGGTGAACAGCAGCTCGGATGCGCGGCCCTGGCCGATCATGCGCGGCAGCAGCGCGCAGGCGCCCATGTCGGCGCCGGCCAGGCCCACGCGCGTGAACAGGAAAGCGGTTTTGGCTTGTGCCGTGCCCAGGCGCATGTCGGCGGCCAGGGCCATCATGGCGCCTGCGCCGGCGCAGATGCCGTCGATCGCGGCGACGATGGGCTGCGGGCACAGGCGCATGGCCTTGACCAGGTCGCCGGTCATGCGGGTGAACTCCAGCAGCTCGGGCATGGCCATTTTGGTGAGCGGGCCGATGATTTCATGCACGTCGCCGCCCGAGCAGAAGTTGCCGCCGGCGCCGGTCAGCACGATGACCTTGACGTCGGTGGCGCTGTTCAGTGCGCGAAACAGGTCGCGCAGCTCGGCGTAGGAGTCGAAGGTCAGCGGGTTCTTGCGCTCCGGCCGGTTCAGGCTCAGGGTGGCCACACCGTTGTCGAAGGCATAGGCAAAGTGGCGTGCCTGGTAGCCGGCCAGCGCATTGAACTGCGCGTGCATGGGGTTGCTGGGGCCAATGTAGTGTTTCATGCGTTTTCCATTTCCTGGTTCAGATCGGTCTGGTGCTGTTTGACTTTGCCCAGCAGCTTGTGCAGGGTGTCGATTTCGCGCGGCGACAGGCCGCCAAAGGCCTGGACAATCCAGCCTTCATGCTGGCGCGCCATCTCGTCAAAGGTCTTGCGGCCGCGCGGGGTCAGGCGCACGCGGTAGGCGCGGCGGTCGCCTTCGACGTCCATGCGTTCGACCAGGCCTTCGGCCACCAGCTGGTCGGTGATGCCGGTGACGTTGCCGCCGGTGACCATCATGCGGCGCGACAGCTCGTTCATCTTCAGCCCGTCAGGGTTGCGCTCGAGCTGCGCCATCAGATCGAAGCGCGGCAGGGTGGTGTCGAACTGTTCGCGCAGTTGGCCGCGCACCTGCTTTTCAATCAACTGCGTGCAGGTCAGCATGCGCAGCCACAGGCGCAGCGCTTCCGGGTGTTCGCGGTGGCCTCGTGCTTCCATGTCCATGGCATCTCTCCTGATTGACTATTGATTTGATAGCTGCTGGCGCTTGCCAGACAAGGGCTCAGGCCTGTTTTTGCTTTGAAAGTTCACGGTACATCTGGTCCCGGCCGCTGAGGTAGGGTTTCGGCCAGCTCACCGCCCGGCTTTGCAGCTTGGCCGCTTCGTGCAGGGTCCAGGCCGGGTCGGCCAGGTGCGGGCGCGCAATTGCGCACAGGTCGGCGCGCCCGGCGGCGATGATGCTGTTGACGTGGTCCACTTCCGAAATTGCGCCGACGGCAATCGTCTGGATGCCGACCTCGTTGCGGATGCGGTCGGCAAACGGTGTCTGGTACATGCGGCCGTACACCGGCTTGGCGGCGCGGGTGGTCTGACCTGACGACACGTCGATGAAGTCGCAGCCGGCGGCCTTGAACAGGCGCGCGATGGCCACTGCGTCGTCGGCGGTGTTGCCGCCCGGCGCCCAGTCGTGGGCCGAGATGCGCACACTCATGGGCCGGTCCGCGGGCCAGACCGCACGCATGGCCGCAAACACTTCCAGCGGGTAGCGGCAACGGTTTTCAAGCGAACCGCCGTACTCGTCGCTGCGCTGGTTGGTCAGCGGCGTGATGAAACTCGACAGCAGGTAGCCGTGCGCGCAATGCAGCTCCAGCCAGTCGAAACCGGCCTGGTCCGCATAACGGGTGGACTGGACAAACTGCGCCTTGATGCGGTCCATGTCCTCGCGTGTCATCGCCTTCGGAACGGCATTGGTCGGTCCGTACGGGACCGCGCTGGCCGCCAGCAGCGGCCAGTTGCCCGCGGGTAGCGGCTCGTCGGGCGTTTCCCAACCGAGCTGCGTCGAGCCTTTGGGGCCGCTGTGGCCCAGCTGCATGCCCATGGCCACACCTTCGCCCGAGCGGTGCGCGAAATCGACAATGCGTTTCCAGGCCAGCATCTGCGCTTCGTTCCACAAGCCCGGGCAGCCCGGTGTGATGCGGCCCTCGGGGCAGGGTGTGGTCATTTCGGCAAACACCATGGCCGCGCCGCCCAGTGCGCGCGCGCCCAGGTGCACCAGATGGAAGTCCTGGGGCAGGCCGTCGACGGCGCTGTAGGTCGCCATGGGTGAAACCACGATGCGGTTTTTGAGTTTGAGCTCACGCACCTTCAGCGGCAACAGCATGGGCGGCGGCGCCGGCTTGTCGCCGCTTTTTGCCAGCCACTGCTCGTAACCCTGCAGCCAGGAGGCGTCGCGCACACGCAGGTTCTCGTGGCTGATGCGTTGCGAACGCGTGAGCAGCGAGTAAAAGAACTGTTCGGCGTCCAGGCCGCTGTAGCGGTCCACATTTTCAAACCACTCGGTCGAGTTGCGCGCCGCGTTCTGGATCTTCAGGACCTCGACCGAGCGGACGGCTTCATACGCCTGCAGCGCGTCGTCCGCGACCGGGTGTTGCGCAAAGCAGCGGCTCAACTCGATCGCGTCTTCCAGCGCCAGCTTGGTGCCGCTGCCTATCGAAAAGTGCGCGGTGTGTGCGGCGTCACCCATCAGCACGATAGGCACGTCCTTGCCCCCGATGTTTTCATGGTGCACCCAGCGTTCGCAGACCACACGCGGGAAGCGGATCCAGATCGCCGAGCCGCGCACGTGCGTCGCATTGTTCATCAGGGCGTTGCCGTCCAGGTACTTGGCGAACAGCTGTTCGCAGAAAGCGATGCCTTCTTCCTGGCTCATCTGGTCCAGGCCATGGGCCTTCCAGACGGCCTCGGGCGTCTCGACGATGAAGGTGGAGGTGTTGTCGTCGAACTTGTAGGCGTGCGCCGCGAACCAGCCGTGTTCGGTCTGCTCGAACGCAAAGGTGAAGGCGTCAAAGGTCTTGTGGGTGCCCAGCCAGACAAAACGGCAGGCGCGCAGGTCGATGTCGGGCTTGAAGGTGTCGGCGTAGCGGTTGCGGATGCGGCTGTTCAGGCCGTCGCTGGCAATCACCAGGTCGGCCTGGTACTTTTCCGTGATGGCCTGGTCATCCTGCACGTCGGTTTCGAACACCAGATCGACGCCGAGGGCTATGCAGCGGTCCTGCAGGATGTTGAGCAGGCGCTTGCGGCCTATGCCGCAAAAACCGTGGCCGCCCGAGCGCACCGAGCGGCCCTTGAAAAACACCTCGATGTCATCCCAGTGGTTGAAGGCGTCGCCAATCAGCTGCGCGCTGACGGGGTCGGCCACCTGCAGGTTGCCCAAGGTCTGGTCCGACAGCACCACGCCCCAGCCGAAAGTGTCAAACGGGCGGTTGCGTTCCACCACCGTGATCTGGTTGGCCGGATTCTGCACCTTCATCAGCACCGCAAAGTACAAACCGGCGGGCCCGCCGCCCAGGCAAAGAATGCGCATGGAAAGACCGTTCAAGTTGATTGATCGAGTCTTAATTGTTTAGGTTTAAACTATTTTCGTCAAGCAGTTTTCTATGGGAGTGCGTCATGGTTAACGCTGACCCGGCGGAGTCCGAACTGCAACGGCCGAGTCATCTCTTTTCAAGCAGGGGCCGCGGGTCCGGCTTTGCCGGCCCGCAGGCGCAGCGCCCCCTCGGGGGGGGGCAGAGAGCGACACGCAGTGCGCGAACGTGGGGGCTCTATTTCTAGGGGGACTGAAAGTCACCAGCCCGGTAAGTCAGCACCAGGGTGTCGCGGTAGCCGTCCCGCGCCGCACCGTCGAGTGGCAGGATGGGTGTGGTTTCATGGATCACCCGGGCGTCGTCCAGCAACAGCGTGGTCAGCGGCTCCTGCATGAGAAAACGCAGGCCGTGCGGACCGTTGGCGTCGAACACCCGGCTCTCGCCGCCTTTGACGCCGCGGCGTGCCACCAGCATCACCACCACAAAGTCAACGCCGTCGCGGTGCGCGCCCTCCGGCGTCGGGCGGCCCACACCGCCTGCGGTGTCTATGCGGAACTGGTGGGCCTCGATGTACCAGCGCGCCACCGGACGGACCTGGGCAAACAGCTGGCCCAGAGCGCACAGCAGGGTCGTCCAGGCCGGCGCGGCGGCGACGGCCGGCTCGACCGGTTCGAACCAGCGTTCAAAGCCGCCATGCAGGGCGTTGTAGTCGGTGGGCTGCCAGTGGGCGCGGTGCGGCGTCTGTTGCAACTGCCCACCCGGCAGCTCCTGGACAAAGCAGCTGTGCCGGCGCCGGCGGTAGTGGCCGCCATCCTTGAGATGGGCATCGGGCGGCAGCTTGTCCCAGGAGGCGGCCAGACCAGACCATTGCCCGGCCCAGCCAGGCGGCAGGGACAGGGTGACCGGCAGGTCGGCGGGTGACAGCAGGCTCAGGCCGTCCTGGCTCAGTCCCTGGGCGGCGGGCTTTTGAACAGTGGGGATAGTAAACATAGCCGTCTATTTTGCTTCACCGGGCCCGCGCATGAACGGGCAAGCTGCCTACAGGCGCCCGTCGAAGACGCGCTCATAATCATCCTTGTTCATGCAAAAAAAGGAGCTGCCATGCTGTACAAATTCAAATCCAAAGCGTCCGGTGACCTGATCATGCTGGAGGCCAACGGCCGGCGGGTGCTGGAAATCATCGGCAAGGAGGCCGGTCCCAAGGGCATCATCCTGCCCGAGCAGATGCCGGCAGCCATCGCGGCGCTGGAAGCCGCGATCGTCCTTGAGGAAACCCACGACGAGGAGGCGCCTGAGCCCGTGCCCGGCGAAGGCCTGGGGCTGCGCCAGCGCGCCGTGCCCTTCATCGAGATGCTGCAGCGCAACCACAAGGCCGGGCATGAGGTGGTCTGGGGAGTCTAGTAGAGCCCCCACGGTCGCTCACTGCGTGTAGCTCCCTGCCCCCCGAGGGGGCCGCTGCGCCTGCGGGCCGGCAAAGCAGGACCCGCGGCCCCTGCTTGAAAAGAAACCCGCTCGCGGCGCCCGTGAGCCCGCAGGTTCGTTAATCGACCTTCGCGCCGGAGGCCTTGACCACCAGGGCCCACTTGGTGATTTCGGCGTCGATCAGTTTGGCGAATTCCTGCGGAGTGTTGCCGCTCGGGATGGCGCCTTGGGCCAGCATTTTTTCCTTGATGGCGGGTGCGGCCAATGCCTTGGCTACTTCCTGCTGGATGCGGCTGACCACGTCGGGCGGCGTGCCGGCCGGTGCCAGCAGGCCAAACCAGCTGCTGGCCTCAAAACCCTTGAGCTTGCCGGCTTCCTCCACCGTGGGCAACTCGGGCATGGCCGTCGAGCGCTGGGCGCTGGTGACTGCAAAGGCCTTGAGCTTGCCGCCCTTGATCTGCGGCATGGCCGACGGCAGGTTGTCGAACATGACGTCCACGTTGCCGCCTATCAGGTCCAGCAGGGCCGGGCCGGAACCGCGGTAGGGGATATGCGTCATGAAAATCCCGGTTTGCGACTTGAACAGTTCGCCGGCCAGGTGAATCGAGGTGCCGTTACCACTGGACGCCATGCTGAACTGGCCGGGATGGGCCTTGGCATATTTGACAAAATCAGCCACGGAGTTGATGCCCAGTTTGGTGGCTTTTTCGGCGTTCATGACCATCACGTTGGGCACCCCGGCCACCAGCGTGATCGGGGCAAAGTCTTTTTGCGGGTCAAAAGGCATCTTGCTGTACAGCGACTTGTTGATGCCGTGGGTGCCCACCGTGCCCATCAGCAGGGTGTAGCCGTCGCCAGGTGATTTGGCCACGAGGTCGGCGCCCACATTGCCGCCGGCACCGGCCCGGTTGTCCACGATGAAAGGCTGGCCGAAAGCCTTGGTGAGCTCGGGCGCCACAGCGCGGGCCAGGATGTCGGTGGTGCCGCCGGGCGCAAACGGCACGACGATGCGTACCGGCTTGGTCGGCCAGGCGGTTTGCGCTGTCACCGGCAAAGCTATAAAAAAAGTAGCTGCCAGCGTAATGCTGGAAAGGGCCAGGCGGCGATTTGTCTTGAAGATGGGCATGGTGCGGGGTTCCTGTTGGAGTGTGTCAAAGCGATGGATCTATCTTGGCGTTTCGGGGTGGCCGCTTCAATCGGGGCAATCCCGGCCTGTAACAAAAAAGCCGCCTGGCTTGCACCCGGCGGCTTTTTCTTCAGGCGGTGCTGCGGAAATCAGTCGGCGAACTTGCCGGCCGCTTCGATCACCGGCTTGAGCTTGGCAATTTCCGAGGCCACAAAAGCTTTGTGGGCCGCAGGTTCCACGCGTTTGTCGGTCACGACGATCGCGCCCAGGCCTTCCTGCTTCTTGATGAAGTCGGCATCTTTCAACGCGGCCTGGAGTGTCTTGTTCAGCTGGGCCAGGACGGCCGGTGGCGTGCCTTTGGGCGCATACAGGCCGTGCCAGATGGTCAGGTCAAAGCCCTTGAGGCCCATGTCCTGCAGCGACGGGTAGTCCTTGAGCAGTTTGTGCTTGCTCAATGGCTTGGCCGTGGTCACCGCAAAAGCCTTGACGCGGCCGGCTTCAATCTGGCCGGTGGTGTTGGTGGTCTGGTCGCACATCAGGTCCACCTGGCCGCCGACCAGCGCATTCATCGCCGGGCCGGTGCCGCCGAACGGAATGGTGGTCATGGCTTCCTTGGCGTTGACCGCCGCTTGCCACATCAAACCGCACAGGTGCGAAGCCGAACCCAGGCCGGCATGCGCAATATTGAGCTTGCCGGAGTTGGCCTTGATGTAATTCTCGAAGTCACGGTAGGTGTTGGCCGGCAACTGGGGCTTGCCAATCAGCGTCATCGGCACTTCGTTCACCATGCCCAGATACTCGAAGTCTTCCAGTGGCTTGTATTGCAGCTTGCGGTACAGGGCTGGCGTGGCCGCCATGCCGATATGAAACAGCAGCAGGGTGTGGCCATCCGGATTGGCTTTGGCCACCTTGGTGGCGCCAATCGTGCCGCCGGCACCGTTGACGTTTTCCACGACGAAGTTGGAACCAGGCATGTTTTTGCGCATGGCTTCGGCCAGGTCGCGTGCCACGCGGTCGGTCGGGCCGCCCGCTGCAAACGGCACCACGATGGCAACCGGTTTGGAGCCGGGATAGGTCTGGGCATTGGCGAACAGCGCCGTTGCAGCAGCGGCGAGGACTAACAGGCGTTTCATAAAGTCTCCTTGGAAATGGACTTCTCCAGTGTAGGAGCCGGCAGGGCCCCGTCCATCGCGGGAACTACGTAAGGGCAAGTCCTCACGCTGCGCCGGCCCGCAGGCGCAGCGCCCTCTCGGGGGGGGGGGGCAGACAGCGGCACACAGTGCGCGAACGTGGGTGGTTTTTTTTATAGCTCCGGGCGTCCTCGATGACTTTGCCGTCGTTGGGCAGGCTGCCCGGCGCCATCAGCTCGACATCGCCGCGCAGCTTGGTCACATCGCGGATCGCCTCGCTGATCCGGCTTTCCAGTTCCTGCGGCATGGCGGCGGCTTCCACCTTGAGCGTCATGCTGTCGCTGGCCATCTCGCCGGTGACGACCAGGCGCGCCTTGAGCACCTCGGGAAAACGCCGGGTGATGTCGGCCACCTGGCCGGGGTGGACAAACATGCCCCGGATTTTCGTGGTCTGGTCGGCCCGGCCCATCCAGCCCTTGATCCGGGTGTTGGTTCGCCCGGTGGGACAGGCGCCAGGCAATATCGCCGAGAGGTCGCCCGTGCCAAAGCGGATCAGCGGGTAGTCGGGGTTCAGGGTGGTCACCACCAGTTCGCCGACCTCGCCCTCAGGCACGGGGTCGCCGGTGCCGGGACGGACAATTTCCACAATCACGCCTTCGTCCAGCACCAGGCCTTCGCGCGCGGAGGTTTCGTAGGCGATCAGCCCAAGGTCGGCGGTGGCGTAGCTCTGGTAGACCGCCAGGCCGTGCCCGGCAAACCAGTCGCGCAGACTGGGCGGAAGGGCCTCGCCGCCCGTCAGGCCCTTGCGGATGCTGGAGATGTCGCTGCCGGTCTCCAGCGCTTTTTCGACCAGGATGCGCAGGAAACTGGGCGTTCCCATGTAGGCCTCGGGCCGCAGTTCGGCGATCGCCTGAAGCTGCTGCTCGGTCTGTCCCACCCCAGCCGGAAAAACGCTGCAGCCGATCGCGTGCGCACCGGACTCCATGATGAAGGCACCCGGTGTCATGTGGTAGCTGAACGCGTTGTGGGCCAGGTCGCCGGCGCGAAAACCTGCGGCGAACAGGGCGCGGGCGGCGCGCCAGTAGTCGCGGGCGGTGCCTTCGGGCTCATAGATCGGGCCGGGGGATGAAAAAATGCGCGGCATCTTCGGGCCGCGCAGCAGCGTGGAAAAACCGCCAAACGCGTCGGTGCCGCGGGCTGCCTGCTGTCGCGCCAGCAGTTCGTGCTTGCGTGTGACCGGCAGCCGTGCCAGCGCCTGGCGCGACGTGACAGCCGTGGCTTCCAGCCCCGCCAGAATGGCGCTGAATGCCGGCGCCGTTTTTTGCGCATGCGCCACCTGCGTCGGGAGCGCCGCCATCAGCTGGGTCTCGCGGGTGGCCGGGTCCCGTGTTTCCAGCGCGTCGTAATACTCAGTCATAAGATCTCCGAGGGAGCGTTGGGCTCCCCTCTTTACCAGCAGGGGCCGCGGGACCGGCTTTGCCGGACCGCAGGCGCAGCGCCCCCGAGGGGCTGGAGCCTGCGGCTCCAAAGCTGCTTGAGCAGCTTTGGGCAGGCGACAGAGGCGAAGCGTCTCGCAAACCGCGGCCTGCAAGGCCTCGGGCGCTACACGCAGTGAGCAACCGTGGGGGCTTCATGCCAGCCAGCGCTTGCGGCGCTTGTAGCTCTTGACGTCCTTGAAGCTCTTGCGTTCGCCGCCGCCAACGCCCAGGTAAAACTCCTTGACGTCTTCGTTGTTCGCCAGGTCGCTGGCCTGGCCGTCCATCACGATACGGCCGCTTTCCATGATGTAGCCGTAGTCGGCGTATTTCAGGGCCATGTTGGTGTTTTGCTCGGCCAGCAGAAAGGTCACCTTTTCCTTCTGGTTGAGGTCTTTCACGATATTGAAGACCTCCTCGACGATCTGCGGCGCCAGGCCCATCGAGGGCTCGTCGAGCAGCACCATGGTGGGGCTGGCCATCAGCGCGCGGCCGATGGCGCACATCTGCTGCTCGCCGCCCGAGGTGTAGGCTGCCTGCGAGGTGCGCCGTGTTTTCAGGCGCGGAAAATAGTTGTAGACCTTCTCGAGGTTGGCCGCCACTTCGGCCTTGCTTTTGCGCGTGTAGGCGCCGGTCAGCAGGTTTTCCTCAATCGTCAGGTGGGCGAAGCAGTGCCGGCCCTCCATGACCTGCACCACACCGCGTTGCACCAGGTCGGCGGGAGACAGGTTCTCGATGCGTTCGCCGCGCAACTCGATCGAGCCCTTGGTGACCGCACCGCGTTCACCCTGCAGCAGGTTGGAGATGGCCCGCAGGGTCGTGGTCTTGCCGGCGCCATTTCCGCCCAGAATGGCCACGATGCGACCCTGCGGCACTTGCAGGGACACGCCCTTGAGCACCAGGATCACGTGGTTGTAAATGACCTCGATGCCATTGACGTTCAGGACGATGTCGCTGGCGATGTCAGGTTTTTCCATAAGAATGTTTCTGCTTGTTGCTGTTCAAACGGCAGCGCTGCAACAGGGGCTTGAAGCGCTGGCGTTTGGCGGCTCGCTGGAGCCGCGCCCCCTCCCGACGGGCGGGAGGGGTGTTTAGCTGAAGATCAGGACTGGCAGTCCGCCGGGGTGCGCGGCGTGAGTTTCTTCTCGGCGGCATACTTGGCGGCGGTGGCTTTGACCATCGGTTTGATGATCTGCTCATCGGCCTGCAACCAGTCAGACGTGAACTTCCAGGCCTTGCCGTCCCAGGTGTGGATACGGGCCCATGCCGCACCCATGTGGTCCATGCAAGAGGTGCTGATTGGCCGCATGACGCCGGCAAAACCGAGTGCGTCCAGCTTGGCCTGGGTCAGATTCAGGTTTTCCAGACCCCAGCGGACCTGCTCACCACTCATGACCTTGCCCTTGCCGAAACGCTCCTGGGCGGAGCGAATGCCCTCGAGGCCCAGCATGGCACTCATGGCACCACGCATGTAAAGCACCTGGCCGACTTCGTCTTTCGGACCCGTTCCCTGGCCCTTGGCATGCACCATGGACAGGATGTCCTTGACGACCTTGGAGTTGGGTTCCGCACCGTGCTGCATGGTCACCGCGTTGTAGCCCTTGGCGCCGTCGGCCACGTCCTTCACATCGGGTTCAGCGCCGGACCACCAGACGCCGTACATCTTCTCGCGCGGGTAGCCGGTGGCCTGGGCTTCCTTGATGGCGGTGGAGTTCATCACGCCCCAGCCCCACAGTGCCACATAGTCAGGGCGGGCCTGGCGGATCTGCAACCAGGTGGCTTTCTGCTCGACGCCGGGGTGCGTCACCGGCAGCAGCTGCAGGTCAAAACCATGCATCCTGGAGCGTTCCTGCAATAGGGGAATCGGCTCCTTGCCATAGGGGCTGTCGTGGTAGACCAGCGCTATTTTTTTGCCTTTTAGTTTGTCAAAGCCACCTTCCTTCTTGGCAATGGCCTGCAGGATGGCGTCGGCGGCAACCCAGTAGGTGCCGGCAATCGGGAAGTTCCACTTGAACACCGATCCGTCCGCGCTTTCGCTGCGGCCATAGCCGATGGTGACCACCGGGATTTTGTCAATGGGCGCTTTTTCCGTGATGGCAAAGGTGGCGCCGGTGGACAGCGGCTGCACCAGCGAGGCCCCCTTGCTCTTGAGCCGTTCATAACACTCCACGCTGCGAGCGGTGTCATAGCCGGTTTCACATTCTTCGAAAGTGATCTTCACGCCATTGAGACCGCCGCGCGCATTGACCAGCTTGATGTAGTCAACGTAGCCGTTGGCCCAGGGGGCACCGTTCGGACCGTAAGGGCCGGTGCGGTAGGACAGCACCGGAATGAACTGCTCCTTGGCCTGAGCGAATGCGCTGGTCGCCACGATGGACGATGCGCCGGTGGCAAGGACTGCCGCCGCCAATATCAAGTTGCGAACCTTCATTGTTGTCTCCTAGAAATTAAAAATACACCCGAAAAAAACTGGCACCCCAGTAAACGTTCAAACGGCACAAAATACATCGGTGCTTCCCAGTAATCCTTAACCCTGATGGAAGCTCAATGCGGGAACGGCCAGAGCCGCATCTTCTGTTTGCCGACCGACCAGAGTTTGGCCAGGCCGTGCGGCTCCACAATCAGGAACCAGACGATCAGGCCGCCGAAAATCATCAGTTCCGCATGTGACACGCCTGCGGTGGAAATCTCGATGCCGAACAGGCCGGCAAACACCGGCAGGAACTGGTTCAGCGCGATCGGCAGCACCACGATGAAGGCGGCGCCGAAGAAGCTGCCCATGATGGAGCCGAGGCCACCGATGATGACCATGAACAGCAGCCGGAAGGACTGATCGACGGAGAAGGCCGCCGGTTCCCAGGCACCGAGGTAAATAAAGGCCCACAGACCGCCGGCTACGCCGATGATGAAGGAGCTGACGGCGAAGGCGCTGAGCTTGGCGTACATGGGCCGGATGCCGATGACTGCGGCCGCCACATCCATGTCGCGGATCGCCATCCATTCGCGGCCAATGGCGCTGCGCACCAGGTTCTTGGCCAGCAGGGCCACGATGGCCAGCACACTCAGGCAAAGCAGGTAGCGGCTCACCGAACTCTCAATGGGTAAACCAAACACCTGCAGGTTGGAAACCGCCACTGACCCCGAAGGCGTGTCCAGGGTGAACCACTTGATGCGCAAAAACATCCAGTCGGAAAAAAATTGCGCGGCCAGTGTGGCCACCGCCAGGTACAGGCCCTTGACACGCAGGCTGGGCAGGCCGAACAGGATGCCGAAGAAGGTGGCACACAGGCCCCCCAGGATCAGTGCCGGAATCAGCGGCATGCCGGGGATGCGCACAAAGAAGTTGTAGGCACCGTAGGCGCCGACCGCCATGAAGGCGCCGGAGCCCAGCGAAATCTGACCGCAGTAGCCGACCAGGATGTTCACGCCGAGCGCGGCCAGCGACATGATCACGAATGGAATCAGGATGGCGCGAAACAGGTAGTCGCTGGCCATCATGGGGACGGCCACGAAAGCAATGGCCAGCAGCAGCGCGATGGCAATGCGGTCCTGCAGGATGGGGAAGATCTGCTGATCTGCCCGGTAGCTGGTTTTGAATTGGCCGTTTTCTCTGTAGAACATATTTCTCTTCTGTGCTTTTTAGCTACGACACGCTACGCTTAACTTTGCTGCGCAAAGTGAGTCTTCGCTGAAAGATCCTCGCTGCCCTTGCGGGCAGGGAATCAACAAGTTGATTCTTCGCGTATTTCATACGCGATCGATGATCTTTTCACCGAACAGGCCTTGGGGCCGGAACAGCAGGAAGCCGAGGGCCAGCACGTAGGCAAACCAGATCTCGATGCCACCGCCCACAAACGGGCCGAGGTAGACCTCGGAGAGTTTTTCGCCGACGCCGATGATCAGGCCGCCAATGATGGCGCCGGGCACCGAGGTCAGGCCGCCCAGGATCACCACGGGCAGGGCGCGCAAGGCCACGGTGGCCAGTGAAAACTGCACGCCGAGCTTGCTGCCCCAGATCATGCCGGCCACCAGCGCCACCACACCAGCGACACACCAGACGATGACCCAGATGCGGTTCAGTGGAATGCCAATGGACTGCGCCGCCTGGTGGTCGTCGGCCACGGCGCGCAGGGCCCGGCCAGTGGCGGTTTTCTGGAAAAAGAGGCTCAGCGCGGCGACCAGCACGGCGGCGATCAGCGCGGCGTACAGGTCTTCCTTGTTGATCAGGATGCCACCCGGGAAGACCGAGTCGAGCACGAAGACCGGGTCTTTCGGCATGCCGATGTCGATCTTGTAGATGTTGCTGCCGAAAATCGTCTGGCCCAGGCCTTCCATGAAGTAGGCAATGCCCAGGGTGGCCATCAGCAAGGTGGCGCCTTCCTGGTTGACCAGGTGCCGCAGCACCAGGCGCTCGATGAACCAGGCCACAGCGAACATGATGACGGCGGCAATCACGAAGGCGGCGATGTTGGCCACGATGGGGCTTTCGATGCCGGTCCAATCGGGGATCCATTGCGAGAAGCGGGCCATCGCCAGCGCGGCGAACAACACCATGGAACCTTGTGCGAAATTGAACACGCCGGAGGCTTTGAAGATCAGCACAAACCCCAGCGCGACCAGTGAATACAACATGCCGGCCATCAGGCCGCCAAGAAGTGTTTCCAGAAAGAATGCCATCAGATGCTCCAATTTCCAGCAGCGGCCGCAGAACCGGCTTCGCCGGGCCGCAGGCGGCGTCCCCTGCAAGGGGAGAGGCGGCTACGCGAAGGAAGTCCGCAACAGGGGTGTGCCAAGTTATTCATTTCAGTGACTCGTTCCGAGGTAAGCCTTGATCACGTCCGGGTTGTTGCGGACTTCGTCGGGGGTGCCGTCGCCGATCTTCTTGCCATAGTCGAGCACCACGACGCGGTCGGAGATGTCCATCACCACGCCCATGTCGTGTTCGATCAGGACCACGGTGGTGCCGAACTCGTCGTTGACGTCGAGCACGAAACGGCACATGTCCTGCTTTTCTTCCACGTTCATGCCGGCCATCGGTTCGTCGAGCAGCAGCACCTGCGGCTCCATCGCCAGGGCGCGGCCCAGGTCCACACGTTTTTGCAGGCCGTAGGGCAGCTGGCCAACGGGTGTCTTGCGGTAGGCCTGGATTTCCAGGAAGTCGATGATTTTTTCAACTGCTTCCCGGTGCCTGAACTCTTCCCGTTCCGCCGGTCCGATGCGCAACGCCTGCATCAACAGGTTGCTTTTGATCTTCAGGTTGCGCCCGGCCATGATGTTGTCGAGCACACTCATGCCCTTGAACAGCGCCAGGTTCTGGAAGGTGCGCGCCACACCCATGACCGCCACCTGATGGCTGTTCATGTGTTTGAAGGTCTGGCCACGGAAAGTGATGGAGCCCTGCTGCGGCGAATACACGCCGTTGATGCAGTTGAGCATGGAGCTTTTGCCAGCGCCGTTGGGGCCGATGATGGCGCGAATCTCGTGTTCCTTCACATTGAAGGAAATGTCCGCCAGCGCTTTCACACCGCCGAAGCTCAGGGAGATGTTGTGGACGTCGAGGATGACGTCGCCTATCTTTTTCATGCTGCAGCCTTCACTGGTGCAAAGGTTTGGGTGTCACTGATCTTGAGCGTGGCGCTGACACTGCCGCTGCGGCCGTCTTCAAACTTGACCACGGTTTCGATGAACTGCTCGGTTTTCCCGCTGTACAGCGCATCGACCAGGGGCTGGTACTTGTCGGCGATGAAGCCGCGGCGGACCTTGTTGGTACGGGTCAGTTCGCCGTCGTCGGCGTCGAGCTCCTTGTGCAGCACCAGGAAGCGGCTGATCTGCGAGCCCGCCAGCAGGACGTCGGCGCTCAGGTCGGCGTTGACCTTCTCGACACATTCCTTGATCAGCTGGTAGACCTCGGGCTTTTGCGCCAGGTCGGTGTAGCCGGCATAAGGCAGGTTGCGCCGCTCGGCCCAGTTGCCGACCGCGTCGAAGTCGATGTTGATCATGACGCAGACTTTTTCGCGGCCGTCGCCATAAGCCACAACTTCCTTGATGTGCGGAAAAAACTTCAGCTTGTTCTCGACATACTTGGGCGCAAACATGGCACCGTCGTTGGTGCCGCCCTGGATGCGGCCCACGTCTTTCACGCGGTCGATGATCTTGAGGTGGCCGCTGGCATCGAGAAAGCCCGCATCGCTGGTGTGGTACCAGCCGTCGGCCGTCAGCACCTCTGCCGTCGCCGCCGGGTTTTTGTAATACCCCTTGAGCAGGCCGGCGGACTTGACGAGGATTTCGCCGTTGTCGGCCACCCTGATTTCCACGCCCTTGATCGGTACGCCCACCGTGTCGGCGCGCGCCTGATTGTCCGGCTGAAGGCAGACAAACACGGCTGTTTCGGTCGAGCCGTAAAGCTGCTTGAGGTTGACCCCAATCGAGCGGTAAAAGGTGAACAGGTCCGGGCCTATGGCTTCGCCAGCGGTGTAGGCCACGCGCACGCGCGAAAAGCCCAGGTTGTTGCGCAGCGGGCCGTAAGCCATGACCTGGCCCAGCGCGTAGAGCAGCCGGTCGCCGGTGCCCACCGGCTGGCCATCCATCAAGGCCGGGCCAACACGTTTGGCCACACCCATGAAAAAGTGAAACATCTTGCGCTTGAGCAGGCCCGCGTCTTCCATGCGGATCATCACGCTGGTGAGCAGCCCTTCAAACACGCGCGGCGGCGCGAAGTAGTAGGTCGGGCCGACTTCCTTCAGGTCGATGGTGACGGTGCTCGCGTTTTCGGGGCAGTTCACCACATAACCACAGCACAGCCACTGGGCGTAGCTGAAAATGTTCTGGCCGATCCAGGCCGGCGGCAGGTAGGCCAGCACTTCCTCGCGGCTGGTCAGCTTGTCGAATTCGGCGCCGGCATCGGCGCGGTCGAGCAGGGTGTTGTGCGTGTGCACCACGCCCTTGGGGTTGCCGGTGGTGCCCGAGGTGAAGAACATGGCCGCCACCTCGTCAGGGTGCGCCTGTTCGACCTGGTCCCTGAAAAACGCCGGCTGGCTGGCGGCCAAAGCCTGGCCCGAAGTGATCAGCGCATCAAGGGCGACCAGGCCTGGCTCGCTGTAGTTGCGCAGTCCGCGCGGGTCGTCATAAATGATGTGGGCCAGCTGCGGGCACTGCTCGCGGATGTCCATGAGTTTGTCGACCTGCTCCTGGTCTTCGACCATCGCAAAGCGGACTTCCGCATTGTTGATGGGGAACACACATTCGGCGCCCACGGCGTCCTGGTAGAGGGGCACGGCAATGGCCCCCAGCGACTGCGCTGCCAGCATGGTGGCGTACAGCCGCGGGCGGTTCGCGCCAACCACAACCATGTGTTCGCCGCGCTGCAAGCCGGCCTTATGCAGGCCGCAGGCGATGTGTTCAACCAGCGCGGCCATGTCGGCCCAGCTGTGCGCCTGCCAGATGCCGTATTCCTTCTCGCGCATGGCAGGCGCCGTGGGACGCTCTGCGGCGTGTTTCAGCAGCAATCGGGGGAAGGTGGTCTGCATTCGGTACCTTGTCTCCAGTGTTCAGTGCGGCTTCCCGTTCAGGAGAAGAGAGAAGCGCTTGCGTGGAATGAATAGTAGGACTGCCTTTGACGTTACGGTGTCATTGCGACGACAATTTCCGGGTAAGTCCTAGTGGGGTGTCCCCGGGGTTTGGCCCTGTTATCGGATAAAGCGGCCATCGCGCGCAACCATGGTGAGTTCGACGAAGCGCGACGCGTTCGTCGCCGAATCGCTGAAGCTCACTTCGAAACCGCCCAGGTCGTAGCGTTTGAGGTTCCAGGTGCTGTCTATAAAGCCGCTGCGTGTCGGGTTGCGTCCCGCAAGCCGGAGCGCTTCGGCAAAAACCCGGGCATTGATATACCCCTCCAGCGCCAGATGCGACGGCGCCAGTGTCACGCCGGCAGCCTTCCAGGCCTGCTGGAATTCGCGAACGACGGGCACCACGGTGGCGTTCGGCAGGGGCACGACCTGGGAAATGGCGATGCCGGTCGCATCGTCGCCCATGGCCTTGAGGGTGGCGGCGGCGCCCATGATGGAGAGGGCATACAGCGGCAGCCCCTTGCGGTGCATGCGCATCGCCTTGACAAAGTCGATGGTGGGTTTGCCCGCCAGGCCGACCAGCACCGCCTCCGGGTTCGAGGTCGCGACCTTGGCCGCTGCTGCGCCGGCGTCCGAGGAATTGTTTTCCACAGTCACGATGGCCGTGGCATTGAGCTTGTGCCGGGTCATGGAGCGCTGGGTGGCGTCGAACACTTCCTTGCCGAAGGAGTTGTTCTGGTAGGCGATCGCGATGCGCTTGATGCCGATGGTCGCGAGGTGCTGCACCAGCTGCTCCGCTTCGTCCGCATAACTGGCGCGGATGTTGAACACATTGCGGGCATTTTTGGGGCGCACGGACAGGGCGCCGGAAAAGGGCGCAAAAAACGGGATGCCCGACTCCATCACCTGCGGCAGCATGGCCTCGATCATGGGTGTGCCCATGCAATTGAAGAGCGCGAAGTTGTTGCGGTCTTCAATGAATCCCTTCACATTGGCAAGCGAGCGCTTGACGTCGTAGCCGTCATCGACGGCGACGAGTTCGATGGGCCGGCCGTTCACCCCGCCTTTGGCATTGATGGCCGCAAAACACGCCTTGGCACCTTGGTGCATGGCCTGGCCCAGTTCGCCCAGCGGGCCGCTGAGTGCCGTGGACTGCGCAATTTTCAGGGGGCCGGTGTTGTCGGCGCGCAGGGGGGCATGAAAGGCCACGGGCAGTGCCGCGAGCGCGCCCAGCACGCTGCGGCGTGTCGGTTGGTCGGCCCGTGTGTCGCATGCAGCGGCATGCCCGGGATGGGGTGTGGAGACGGGAGTGGTGGTCATGGGGTCCTGGCTGGAGGTTGAGATTTGAGTGGCCAGATGCTAGGGGGTGGATTGACAATAAAATGTCTATCCAGCGACAATCCAAGGGTGTGCCCTCTCGGGAGTTTCCCGAGGGGGATTCCTTCACCTGACCTTTGTGATCCGTGTCTACTGACCTGACCCTCCACCAGCGCCGCAGGACGCCCACCCCTGAAGAGCAGCAAGGCATTCCCTGGCTGTGGCAACTGCTGCCGGATGAGCGCGCGCGTGCGGTGGCGCAGCTGCAGGTGGGTGACGCCGCACCGGGCGACTATGTCTGCCGTGTCGGCAAGCCGGTGACCTACTGGTTTGGCGTGGTCGAAGGCCTGCTCAAGATGAGCAGCGACAACGCCCAGGGCACCACCATGACGTTTGCCGGGTTGCCGCCAGGCGGCTGGTTCGGTGAGGGGACGGCGCTCAAACGCGAGCCCTACCGCTACAACATCCAGGCGCTGCGTAAAAGCGTGGTGGCCGGCCTGCCGGTGGATACTTTTCACTGGCTGCTGGACCACTCGATCGGCTTCAACCGCTTCGTGATGAACCAGCTCAACGAGCGCCTGGGGCAGTTCATCGCCGCGCGCGAGATCGACCGCATGGCCAACCCCGATCTGCGCGTGGCCCGCAGCCTGGCGGCGCTGTTCAACCCGGTGCTGTACCCGGGCGTCGGCGAAATCCTGCGCATCACCCAGCAGGAGATGGCCTACCTCGTGGGGCTGTCGCGCCAGCGTGTGAACGAGGCGCTGTCCAACCTGCAGGCTCAGGGCACGATCCGCATTGAATACGGCGGTTTGCGGGTGCTGGACCTGGAGGCGCTGCGCAGCAGCATTATTCAGTAAATAAGGGCTCCGGCCCTTGTCCTGATTGTGCAAATAGCTATCAAATGCATAGCAAATAGGCGCCTCGCCGCAAGCGGCGCTCACCGGCTGGTGGCGCCGGCCTGAGCGATACCACTCTAAAATGGGTCCTTCATGGCTGAACCCACTTCCCCCAAACCTCCTGTCTCCGGCGCGGCGATGCGCATTCCCAAGGCGGTGGCCGCCCCGGGCGCCCCGGCGCTGACGGTCCGTCTGAACAAACGCATGGCCGAACTCGGCCTGTGTTCACGCCGCGAGGCCGATGACTGGATTTCGCGCGGCTGGGTCCGGGTGGACGGCCAGCCGGCGGTCATGGGCCAGCCGGTGGCGGCCAATGCGCGCATCGACGTGGCGCGCGAAGCCGAGCAGTACCAGCGCCAGCAGGTCACCATCCTGATCAACAAGCCGGTCGGTTATGTCAGCGGCCAGGCCGAAGACGGGCACGAGCCTGCGGTGGTGCTGGTGCAGCCGCAAAACCGCTGGCGCGAGTGCAACAGCCGCATGCGCTGGGGCCATGAGCAATTGCGCGGTCTGGCGCCGGCGGGGCGGCTCGACATCGATTCGATCGGGCTGCTGGTGCTCACGCAGGACGGCCGCGTCGCGCGGCAGCTGATCGGCGAGGACTCCGAGATCGAAAAAGAATACCTGGTGCGCGTCAGCTACGGTGCCGAAACCGTCAACGTCCAGGCCGTGTTTCCGCCGGAAAAACTCGCCTTGTTGCGCCACGGCCTGAGCCTGGACGGTGAGCCCCTGAAGCCGGCGCGCGTCGAGTGGCAAAACCCGGAGCAACTGCGCTTCGTGCTCAAGGAAGGCAAGAAGCGCCAGATCCGCCGCATGTGCGAGCAGGTCGGGCTGTTTGTGACGGGCCTCAAACGGGTGCGCATTGGCATGGTCAACCTCGGCCATCTGCCGGTCGGCCAGTGGCGCTACCTGGCGCCGCACGAGCGGTTTTAATCCTGGATTGCTCCTGTTTCAGGAGCTGCTTGCTCCCGTCCCTCTTGGGCTAAAGCCCGTTTTCATTCATCAACTCACGCGGAAACGCTGCGGGTGGACGCCGCCACCGGCGACCGCGACAATGGCCGCATGACCACCCCATCGTCGCGCCGCCCCGGTCGGGCCCCCCTGGCTGACTGGCGCCGCCACCTGCACCTGTCCGACATCCGGGGTCTCGCCCAACTCGCCACCCAGGGCACGCTGGGCATCACCGAGCTGGTCGAGAAAGTGCAGGGCAATGTCTACAAGGTGGTCGCCGCACCGTTTGGCGCGGCCGGGCAGAAATTTGTGGACCGCACGGCGGGCGCCTCGGGTGTTCGCAAAAGCGGCATCACCGGCCTGGTTTACGGCAGCGTCAAGGGCGTGACGCGACTGGCCGGCGGCACCGTCGATGCCCTGTTGTCGCGCGTGGCGCCCAGGGCGGAGCCGCTAGCCTCGTCGCCGCAGCGCGAAGCCCTGCTGGCGGCGCTCAATGGCGTACTCGGCGACCAACTGCTGGACACCGCCAACCCGCTGGCCATCCGCATGAGCCTGCGCCATGACGGCCAGTCCCTGCCCCTGGACAAAGTCGCCCTGGCGCAGCACCTGCCGCGCGCGACAGGCAAGATCCTGCTGCTGGTGCACGGCCTGTGCATGAACGACCTGCAGTGGCGCGCTGACAGTCCGGCCGAGGCGCTGCCGGGCCACGGCCGGGACTACGGGGAGGGGCTGGCGCAGGAGCTTGGTTACACCCCGGTTTACCTGCACTACAACACCGGCCTGCACACCTCGGTCAATGGCGGGCAGTTCGCTGCCTTGCTCGAGCAGCTGTTGCAGGCCTGGCCGCAGGAGGTCGAGGCCCTGAGCTTGCTGACCCACAGCATGGGTGGCCTGGTGGCACGCGGTGCCTGCCACAGTGCGGTAGCCCAGGGCATGCACTGGCCCAGCCGGCTGCGGCACCTGGTTTTTCTGGGCACACCGCACCATGGCGCGCCGCTGGAGAAAGTCGGGAACTGGGTGGACACCGTGCTCGGCAGCAACCCGCTCACCCGGCCGTTTGCAAAAATCGGCCAGATCCGCAGCGCGGGCATCACCGACCTGCGGCACGGCAATGTGCTGCCGGCCGACTGGCAGGGCGCCGACCGGTTTGCCGGCGGTCTGGACACGCGGCAGCCTTTGCCGCTGCCGGCTGGCGTCGCCTGTTTTGCGGTGGCCGCCGCGCTGGGCGTGGTTCCGGCGGCTGCAACGGCCGGCCGCAAGCTCGATGATGGCCTCGGCGACGGCCTGGTATCCCTGTCCAGTGCGCTGGGCCAACATGCCGACGTCGCGCGCTGCCTGGCTTTCCCGGCGGACCGGCAATGGGTGGCGGCCGGGACCGGCCACATTGCCCTGATACACAGCCTGCCGGTCTACCAGCAGCTCAGGCGATGGCTGGGGTGAGCACTCAGGTCGCCAACCGCAGCCGCATCAGCATCAGCTCCTAATTCAAGGCTAATTCAGTCCGGCGAAGATACAGCCTCCACCACCACACCCCGCCCGCCATGGACACCTTTGCCGAACGTGTTGCCCGCGCCATCCTGCTTGCCGCGGGTGTGAGCGCCGTGTTTGTCCTGCTGGCCCTGCCGCCAGCGGACGGTGCGGCGCTGCCGCTGCTCTTGCACCACCAGTTCCTGATCGGCTTGCTGGCCGCCGCGCTGCTGGGCGCCGTGCTGGTGCGAGCCCTCCGGCCGGCCGTTGTAGCGGCGGGGTTGCTCAGCCAGGCTGGTTTTGTCGGCATTGCGCTGGCCACGCCGGGCTTCAGCGCAACCACCGCCTTCTACCTGAATGTCGCCGGCATGGCCGCCCTGCTGTGCGTGGGCGCGCTGTTGCTGCAGGCCGCCAGGCAGCAGGCGCGCTGGGAAGGCCTGTCGCCGCGGCACGGGGAGGCATGATGCGGGTCCTGCTGGTGGAAGACGACGACATGATTGGCCGCAGCCTGCAACAGGCGCTGGAGACCAACGGCTGGTCGGTGGACTGGGTGCGTGACGGTCTGCTGGCGCAAAGCGCGCTGGCCGACGGCGCTTATGCCTGCGTGCTGCTGGACCTGGGCCTGCCCAAGCGCGACGGTGTCGAGGTGTTGCGCCAGGCGCGTGCCCGCGGGGATGCCACGCCGGTGCTGGTTCTCACCGCGCGCGACGGCCTGGACGACCGCATCGCCGGACTGGACCTCGGGGCCGACGACTACCTCATCAAGCCCTACGAGTTTCGCGAGCTGCTGGCCCGCATGCGTGCGGTCATCCGGCGGCGCGACGGCAGCGCGCATTCGGTGATCGGCAACGCCGCGGTGCAGCTGGACCTGACCACGCGCGAGGTGCTGGTCAACGGCGAGCCCTCGGCGCTGTCGGCGCGCGAGTACGCGCTGCTTCACGCGCTGCTGGAAAGGCCGGGCGCCATCCTGTCGCGCGACCAGCTTGAAAACCGCATCTACGGCTGGGGAGAAGAAGTCATGAGCAATGCGGTAGACGTGCTGATCCACGGCATGCGCAAGAAACTGGGTGCCGATGTCATTCGCAACGTGCGTGGCCTGGGCTGGCGCATCACCAGCGCGCCGGCAGCGTCTCCCGCCTCCGGAGACTCGGCATGATGATCCACGTTTTTCCCTCGGGCCGGCTGTGTTCGCTGCGCCGCGCGCTGCTGCTGTGGCTGCTGCCGGTGTTTTTGCTGGTGGGGGCGGCGTCAGCCGGTTTCGCCTATTGGACCTACAACCGCATGGTGGCCACCTTCATGGACAGCCAGATGGAGCTGCTGGCTGAATCCATGGTGGCGCAGGAGCAGGACATGGTGTGGCCCGCGTTGACGGGTGAGCAGATCCACAAATGGGGCAGTTATGTGGTGCAGGTGTTCGACGCGGACGGCCGAGTCCGCTCCAACTCCTGGCCGGAATTGGCGCCCAGCCTGCAGCCGGCAGGCGGGTTTCATGACATCAAGGCAAACGGCGCACGCTGGCGCAGCTACACCACGCCGGTGAACGAGGCTTCGGGTTCACGCCGCGTGCGGGTGTTGCAAAGCGGCGAGTTTCGCCGCCACCTGGCCGCCGAACGGGCCGGTAGCGCGATTTTGCCGGTGATCATCTTGCTGCCGCTGTCGGCCTTTGTCCTCTGGTGCGTGGCCGCCATGATGTCGCGTGCCATCGGAGACATCGCACGCCAAGCCGCGGCGCAGGACGAAAACAGCATCGCCGAGCTGCCGCTGGACCGCGTGCCACAGGAAATTGCGCCATTGGTTGTTTCCTTCAACAGCCTTCTCACGCGGTTGCGCGATGCGTTTGCCACGCAGCGGCGTTTTGTACAGGACGCCGCGCACGAGCTGCGCACGCCCATCACGGCGGTGAGCCTGCAGCTGGAGAACCTGCGCGGCGATTTTCCGGCCGGTGCGCCGGCGCAGCGTTTTGCCCAGCTGGAAGCCGGCGTGCAGCGCGCCCAGCGGCTGGTTGACCAACTGCTCAGGCTGTCGCGCCAGCAGTCCGTGGGCGCGGAATCTCCGTCCATTCCGGTCAATGTGCACGAGGTGCTGCGCGAAAGCATCAACACGCTGATTGCACTGGCCGACCAGCGCAACATTGATCTCGGCCTGGAGGAATCCGGCTTGCCTTCGGAGGCCACCATGCTGACCTGCTCCAGCGGTGACCTGCGCAGCGTGGTTGACAACATGATAGAAAACGCCCTGCGTTATTCCCCGGAAGGCGGGGTGGTGGATGTGCGTGTCACGAAGAGCCAGGGGAAACTGGCCATCGAGGTGGCAGACACCGGCCCCGGCATTCCGCCGGAGCTGCTGGACCGCGTGTTCGACCGGTTCTATCGCGTGCCGGGAAGCGATGTGCGCGGCAGCGGGCTGGGCCTGTCCATTGCCCAGTCGGCCGCACAACGTTGCAGCATGCGCATCAGCCTGCGCAATCGGGACGACCGCAGTGGGCTGGTGGCGCGCGTCGAGACGGTTTGAGCACCTGCTCATTTCCAGCTAAGACTTCGCTCATGGTCGCCTAATTTGCCCCAAATACAGTGAGGTCACGGTTGAAGTTGGAGCCCGAAAGGGCCGGCACAACCGACAACCCGGTTCTCAACCACTCACTGAAAGGTCATCATCATGAACAAGTCTTACGCCCTCATCGCCATCGCTACCTTTGCTGCCATCGCTTCCACCGGTGTGCGCGCAGAAACGCCCGATCCGTCCTCCCAGTTTGCGCTGCAGACGGAAGGCAACCGCACCCGCGCCGAAGTCATGGCCGAAGCCAGCGCCAAAGTGAAAACCCACAGCCAGGAGCCCGCAGGTTCACGTGTGGCTGCCACCGTGCAGTCCGCCGTGCCCACCGCCATCGTGCGTGGTGAGGCTGCGCAGGCCCTGCGCCTGGGCAAGATCCGCAGCGGCGAGCTGACTGGCCTGGAAGGCTGAGCCGGCCATCAGTCGCGGGCCCCGGGGCGCATCCCGGACCCGCGATAATCAGGTCTTGAAATATGCGACGACGCCCCTAACTCCAGGGGCGTTTGTTTTATTCCCCCTGATTTTCAAGAACCCACAACATGAGCAAGCAAACCCTCTCCTTCCAGGCCGAAGTGGCCCAGCTGCTGAAACTGGTCACCCATTCGCTGTACTCCAACCCCGACATTTTTCTTCGTGAGCTGGTCTCCAACGCCTCGGACGCCTGCGACAAGCTGCGTTTCGAAGGCCTGAACAAGGCCGAGCTGTACGAGGACGCGCCGAATCTCGAAGTGCGTGTCAGCTTCGACAAGGCGGCCAAAACCCTGACCATCACCGACAACGGCATCGGCCTGTCGCAGATCGAAGCCGTGGAGCACCTGGGCACCATTGCCAAAAGCGGCACGCGCGACTTCATGGCCAAACTCTCGGGCGACCAGAAAAACGACGCGCAGCTGATCGGCCAGTTCGGCGTCGGTTTTTATTCGGGCTTCATCGTGGCCGACAAGATCACCGTCGAGAGTCGCCGCGCTGGCCTGCCGGCGGCCGAAGGCGTGCGCTGGACCAGCGCCGGCACCGGCGACTTTGAGGTCGAGACGATAGAGCGTGCAGAGCGCGGCACCAGCGTCATCCTGCACCTCAAGGACGACGCCAGCGAGTACCTCAACACCTGGAAACTTAAAAGCATCATCAGCAAGTACTCCGACCATATCTCCCTGCCCATCCTGATGCGGAAGGAAGAATGGAAGGAAGGCGAGAACGACCAGCCCGGCGAAATGGTGACCAGCGACGAGTGGGAAACCGTGAACCAGGCTGCGGCCCTGTGGACGCGCGCCAAGAAAGACATCACGCCCGAGCAGTACGACGAGTTCTACAAACAGATCAGCTACGACAGCCAGGCCCCGCTGGCCAGCACGCACAACCGCGTCGAAGGCGCGACCGAATACACGCAGCTGCTCTTCATCCCCGCCAAGGCGCCGATGGATTTGTTCAACCGCGACAAGGCCGCCGGCGTCAAGCTCTACGTCAAGCGCGTCTTCATCATGGACGACGCCCAGGCACTGCTGCCGACCTACCTGCGTTTTGTCAAAGGGGTGGTCGATTCGTCGGACCTGCCGCTCAACGTCTCGCGCGAGCTGCTGCAGGAAAGCCGCGCCGTCAAGGCCATCCGCGAAGGCTGCACCAAACGTGTGTTGTCCATGATCGAGGACCTGGCCACCAACGAGCCGGATAAGTTTGCAAGCTTTTACGCCGAGTTCGGCGCGGTGCTCAAGGAAGGCCTGGGCGAAGACTTCGCCAACCGCGAGCGCCTGGCCAAGCTGCTGCGTTTTGCCAGCTCCACCACCGACACCGTCAGTGTCGGTTTTGCCGACTACAAGGCGCGCATGAAGGAAGGCCAGGACGCGATCTACTACATCACGGCCGACACCCAGGCCGCCGGCAAGAACAGCCCGCAGCTCGAGATATTCCGCAAGAAGGGCATCGAGGTTCTGCTCATGACCGACCGCGTCGACGAATGGGCGCTGAACTACCTCAACGAGTTCGACGGCACGCCGCTGCAGTCGGTGGCCAAGGGCGCGGTCGATCTGGGCAAGCTGCAGGACGAGGACGAGAAAAAGGCCGCCGAGGAAGCGCAGACCCAGTTCAAGCCCATGCTCGACAGACTCAAGGAAGCCTTGAAGGACAAGGCCTCAGACGTGCGCGCTACCACACGGCTGGTTGATTCACCGGCCTGTCTGGTGGTGCAGGAAGGCGACATGTCCACGCAGCTCGCCCGCATGCTCAAACAGGCCGGCCAGGCCGCGCCCGAGGTCAAGCCGATTCTGGAAATCAATGCACAGCACCCGCTGGTCAAAAAGCTGGAGGGCAGCGACCACTTCGACGATCTCGCCCATATCCTGTTCGACCAGGCCTTGCTGGCCGAAGGCGGGTTGCCGGATGATCCTTCGGCCTACGTGAAGCGGGTGAACGCCTTGCTGGTGTGAGTTTTTATCGGCGCCGGCAACAAAAAAAGGGCCCCGCGGGGCCCTTTTTTATTGGGGCGTTCAAACCGGGCGACGGAAAGACCTAGGGCCTGTTCACACTCGCAACGCATCTTGCATAAATAGGGTGATCAGGCCCTAATCCAGCTTGCCGATGCGCTTGACGACATCGGCCATGCGTTTGGCGTCGGCCTGCACGTAGTTCTCGAAATCGGCAGCGTCCTGGTACAGCACCGGGCTGCCGGCGTTGAGGATGACGTCCTTGACCTTGCTGTCCTGCGCGGCAGCGTTGGCGGCGGCGCGCAGGCGCTGGGCAATGGGTTCGGGTGTGTCTTTGGGAATGAACAGGCCGGACCACTGCGCGTATTCGGCGTTGTAACCCGCGTCTTTCAGGCTGGGCGCCTCCGGCAGGGCAGCGAGCTTGCCATTGCCCCAATGGGCCAGTACCCGCAACTTGCCGGCCTTGACGTGCTGCAGCACGGTTGCGGGCCCGGAGGACACCGCGTCGATTTGCCCGCCGAGCAGGGCCACCACCGCGGGGCCTGCTCCGGTGAAGGGGATGTGCGTCATTTTCACGCCGGCGTTCTGCGAGAGGATTTCCATGGGCACATGCATGGTGCCGTAGTTGCCCGATGAGCCGTAGTTGATCGCGCCCGGGCGCTTCCTGGCATCCTCGACAAAATCCTTCACGGTTTTCCACGGCGATTCGGCGCGCACCGCGAGCACGGTCGGGTCGGCGGTAAACCGTGCGATGGGACGCAGGTCGCTCAGCGCAAACATCGGCGGGCGCCCCCGCAGGGTGTCCGCCTCGGGAATGACGGTCAGCGAGGACAGGGCCAGAAGCACGGTGTAGCCATCGGGTTTTGCTTTGGCAGCCACGCCCATGCCGATGCCGCCACCGGCGCCGGCCTTGTTTTCAATCACCACCGGTTGACCCAGGTTGCGCGACATGGCTTCGGCCACAGGGCGCGCGACGAGGTCGGCCAGGCCGCCGGGCGGGAAGGGCACGATCATCGTGATGGGGCGCGCAGGCCACGCGTTTTGTGCGGCCACCCAGGTGGTCGCTGAAATGAGCAAGGCACCCAGCAATACGGATCTGCGTTTCATGTTTGTCTCCTGAGGGTTGGTCGGCGGCAGTCGAAAAACCGGCGCACTTTTTATGGTTTGCATGCTAACATTCGCCTGAAATTTTGGGGTTATCGCAATCCCTAGGAGTCTGTCTCCAGGCTCCTGCTTCCACAACCGCCCCGGCGCTTTCCTGCCGGGCAAAAACAAAGAGAGACAGCGCCATGAAAATTGTTGCCTACCGCCTGAAGGGCCGCTCCGGTGTGGGCCTGGTGTCCGCCGACCTCCAGCAGGTCCAGCCCTTTGATCTGCCCGAAGCGCAGAGCGACCTGGGGGCGCAGGCGCTGATCGAGATGCAGGCGCGCGGCGACACCTTGCCGGCCCTGCTGCCGGCCATCGCCCTCAGTGAAGTGCAGATCATCGCCCCGCTGCCCAAGCCGCGCCGCAACATTTTCTGCGTCGGAAAAAACTACTTTGCGCACGCGAAGGAGTTTGCCGGCAGCGGCTTTGACAGCAGCGCCAAATCGGGCGGCGACATTCCTGCGGACCCCATCATCTTCACCAAGGTGCCCGAGTCCGTGGTCGGTCCCGGCGCCGCCATTGAGATGCCGGCGGTTTCCACCGCGATTGATTACGAGGCCGAACTGGCCGTCATCATCGGACGTGGCGGCAAGGGCATTGCAGCGAAAGACGCGATGGCCCATGTCTGGGGCTACACCATCGTCAACGACATCACTGCGCGTGACTGGCAAAGCCGTCACCAGCAATGGCACATGGGTAAATCGTTCGACACCTTCTGTCCCATGGGCCCGTGGCTGGTGAGCGCCGACGAACTCGACGGCACCAAGACCAGGGTGCGTTGTTACGTCAATGGCGAGGAACGTCAGAACGCCTCGACCGTGGACCTGATTTTCGACATTCCCAAACTGATCGAAACCCTCTCGGCCGGCATCACGCTCTATCCCGGTGACGTGATCGCCACCGGCACGCCGGTCGGTGTCGGGATTGGTTTCAAACCGCCGAAGTACCTGCAGGCCGGTGATGTGGTGCGGGTGGAGATCGACGGGATCGGCAGCCTGGAAAACCCGGTGCGCTGAAACACGCCCGGAGAACCATTGTCAGCTGGCGGCGTGCTGCTGCGCGCCGCCCCCATGCAGGTCATTGGCGAAGCCGTGGTTCACATCGCGGTGCCCCGCTTCGTCTTCCCGCACGGCCAGCACCACATCCCGCAGGGTTGCGTCGGCGGGCAGCTTCCAGTAGTCCTTCGCAATCTGAGGGGCGGCCACATTGGCATGGGCGCCCGAGTCGATGAGTTCGAGGTAGTGGGTGTAGCTGGTGTAGGCCTCCTCCTCAAAGTAGCCCACCACCCGGTGCGCCACGCCCGGGGCGATCAGGTACAGCAGGAAGTAGGCGTTGTAGAAAAAGCCCTGCACAAGGATGACCAGTGCGCGCTCGAACCCGTTGGGCTGTGCGATTTTGATGAACGTCATCAGGTGCATGCGCTCGTTCTCGGCCTCATCCATCAGCTTGCGTATCCAGCCCTTGTCGTCTTCAATGCGGCGCAGGCAGCGCAGGTGTGTCAGCGTGGCCCCCACCATGCCGGGAACCGCGGCGACGGTTTCCAGCACGATCGCCCGGTGGCCGTAGCGCTTGGCAAAAAACAGGTCGGCAAAAAAGCGCAGGAAGCGGACAAAGGCGTAGGCAAAGCGGTCGCCAAAGGTGCGGGGTGTGTAGTGGGGATTGTTCATCGGAGCCTTCGCATGCACGGGATGTGCAGCCTTCCGGACCACCGTACACGAAAGAAGTGCGTCTGTCTGTCGGGCACCAGGCCGCGTGTCCCTACAGGGTCTGCATGCGCAGGCGGCGCGCCGCTTCTTCGGCCCGCGCATCATCGATTTCGCCCATCACGGCGCCCATGTCCACCGGCCCGCGTTTGTGCGCGAAACGACCGGTGAGCACCGTATCGGGCCGCAACACGCCGCGCTGGTACAGGTCCCAGATCTCATGGCCGTAGTCGGTGGTCAGCAGGTCAGGCGCGAAACGGCCGAAAAAGCCGCGCAGGTTGGCGACATCGCGCAGCAGCATGCGGCTGGCGTGGTTGTTGCCTGCGGCATCGACCGCCTGCGGCAGGTCGATGATGACCGGGCCGTCCGCGGCCAGCAGCACATTGAACTCGGACAGGTCGCCGTGCACGACGCCGGCGCACAACATGCGCACCACTTCCGTGAGCAGTGTGGCATGGTGCAGGCGCGCTTCTTCGGGCGTGAATTCCACATCATTCAGGCGCGGCGCCGCATCGCCATGTTCGTCGGTCACCAGTTCCATCAGCAGTACCCCGTCGCAGAAGTTGTGCGGCTTGGGAACGCGAACACCGGCGGCGGCCAGGCGGTAAAGTGCATCGACTTCGGCGCTTTGCCAGGCCGCCTCGGCTGCCTGCCGGCCAAAGCGGGTCCCCTTGGCCATTGCACGCGCCTGGCGCGTGTTCTTGACCTTGCGGTTTTCGGTATAGTCCACCGCCTGGCGGAAGCTGCGCTGGTCGGCTTCCTTGTAAATCTTGGCGCAGCGCGTATCGTCGCCGCAGCGCACGACATAGACCATGGCCTCCTTGCCGCTCATCAACTGCCGCACCACGGTGTCGATCAGGCCTTCTTCGATCAATGACTGCAGGCGCTTGGGTGGTTTCATGACCCCATTTTGCGCCCCGCGGGTAAAGCGCCTGCAGTCAGCCTGCCTGCCCGTCAATACGCGGTCGCGTCAGCACCGGCCAGTAGCGCACGGCATAGAGCGCAAAGCCGGCCGACCACAGTGCGGCCGACAACAGCGTGGCCTCGATGATCCAGGCCGGGACAGCGAGCGGCATGAACACGCGGACCAGCGCCGCGAACAGGACAAGGACATAACAGGCCACATCGCTGCGGTCGGCCCGTAACGGCCGGCCGGTGTGGCCGCGAGCGGTACGCGTCATCATGCCGATAATGAGGCCGCCGATGGCGCCCACCGTCAGCGCGTGTGTGGCCAGCGAAGGGGTTACCCATCCCGCTGCAGCCAGGGCGCGCAGCACGAGATGCACCGGGATCCAGAAGTAGGCGACCTGCAACACCCAGACCAGTGGCGCACGCCCGGTCTTCCAGGGGCGCCACAGGCTCCAGCGGGCAAGGTGGGCCATCGCGCATGCGCCCGCCACGGCGGCCAGCCACGCGCCCTGCAGTTGCACGGCGTCGGCCAGCAGCAGCACCAGCACGCTGCCCAGCGCGGCTTTCTCCAGCAGGGGCTGACGTGTGGCATGGGCGCCCGGGACGCCGTTGTTGGTGAACATGGGAATCACACGGCCGCCCATCACGGCCATGATGAACAGCATGACGTCGAGGGCGAGCTGGATGCCGACCCAGCCCGGAAGCTGCACGACGCCGAGTTGTGCCAGGTGAATGCCGAGCACGGCTGCCGACATCAGCAGCAGCAAGCCGACAAAAAAGTAGTTGCGGCGATTGCGCGCGGCGATGAAGGGAATCGCCAGCGCGATGGCGGCTGCAAGCGGGAAAGCGACATTGGCAAGTAGCGCCGCCCAGCCGAATGGCGTGAGGACCAACACCCGGCCCGCCACCCACAGGGCCGCCAGCGCGGCCAGCGGCCAGCCGGTGGGCGTCGGCCGGTTCGACCAGTTGCGACCGGCCGTGAACAGGAAACCAACGACCACGGCCAGGGCGAAGCCGAACAGCATCTCGTGGGCATGCCACATCGGCCCCTGCAGGTAGGGCAGGCCCAGCCAGCCGGTGAATTGCAGCGCCCACAGGCCGATGGACAAGGCGGCGAAGGTGCTGGCCAGCAGGTAAAACGGACGAAAGCCGAGGTCCCAGAGGGCCCAGCCGGCAGGTGCTGGTGAAGGGCGGGGAGGTTCTGCGATTTTGCTCAATGGTGTCATGAGGATGTCTTTCGGGTGGGCGGGGCGTCGGGCCCGCCGTGCTGGATGCGCCAGGCGACGGCAGCGCCGGCGATGGTGGCCGCAAACAGCGCGATTGCGGCAGCATTGAGGAGGGCACCGGTGCTGTGCAGCGGGTCACCTGCCATTCCAGCGACCAGGCGCAGCAGAAGCGAGAGGTGCAACACGGCCAGCGGCACGTAGAAAAAGGCGCCGAACTGCAGCTTGACGCGTGCAATGGCCGGCAGGATGACCGGTGCATGGCCCATCATCATGCTGACGATGAAGCCCAGGCCGAGGGCGTGCAGTGCGGCGTCGCGCAGGGGCAGGCCCAGGGCGGTGGCAGCCCACGCAACGCCCGCCACGGCCAGCCAGGCGTAGCCGCCTAGCAGGCAAACCGCCATGTAACGGCTCAGTCCGTGCGCCCTTACGGTGTGACGGGCAATGTCGAAGACCGCCAGCCACAGCGCCAGCAGGGTCAGCGCTGTGCCGTACAACAGCCCGCCGGCGACCGGTGCCAGGGCGGACCAGGCCGCGCCCGCGAGCAGCGCCGCCAGCACGGCCTGCAGCGACAGTTCTGCGGCGGGTCGCCGGCGCATCAGCCGCGTCATTTCCAGGCGCTCGGCGGCGATGGTCATCACGAGAAAGGCGAACCACCAGGGCAGCGTCGCAACGCTGCCTTGGCCCGTGGCGAACAGCAGGTTGCCGGCCAGCCACGCGCCTGCAGCGACCAGCAGCAGCCAGGTGTGGGCGGCGCGCTGGCGCCGCACGATCACGATGTTGACCGCGGTGAAGATGGCGGCTGCGGCCACGATCAGCCACGCGCCCGGCCCGGGTTGACCCAGCAGCAGGAGCGCGCCACCTGCACCCGAGGCCAGCGGCGCAAGGAAAGCGGCGCGCAGCTTGACGGCCACGGCCCGTTCGATGCCGATGACGGTGCCGAGAAAACCGCAGATCATCAAAGCCGCATGGGCCAGCGCCGCCTGGCCGGGCCAGGTGGCATCCGGCAGGGCGGGAAGGGCCACACCAGCGCGCAGCAGGCCGCCTGTGATGCCGGCCAGCAGCGACAGAGCGACCCCTGCCAGCAGCAGTGGCCGCACGGCCAGGGTGATCCACCGCGGTGCCGTCTGGCGTTGCGGGGGCCTGGGTCGGTGCGATGTTTTCACCACTGCATGAAGCGCCTGGCGCGCTCGCTCATCCGGTCGGCGGACCAGGGCGGTTCCCACACCAGTTCCACTTCAATCAGCAATTCCGGCGGTGCCACGCGGTCCAGCTCGGTTTCGACCTCGTCGATGATGAGATCGGCGACCGGGCACGCGGCGGATGTCATGGTCAGCCGGACATGCAGTTTCTCGGCGCTCACGGTGACGCCATAGATGAGCCCGACATCGACGATGCTCATGGCAACCTCCGGATCGACCACCCGCGTCAGTGCCGCCACCAGGGGCTGGCGCAGCGCCTCAGGGCCTTCATAGGGGAATGGCGCTCTGGGCTCAGTCATGGCAGCTCCGGCATCAGCACTCATGCGGCGTGTTTTGCCGCCGGCGTGGGCGGAGTTCTGTCGAGAAACAGCACCTTGGCCAGCGCCTGGCGGTTCTGGACCAGGTCGGCCAGGGTGTAGCGGTCCAGCACGGTGTAGAAGGCCTCGACCGCCTCACCGAGTACACCGCGCAGCCGGCAGATGCGTGTGATCGCGCAATGGTTGGCCTCATCAGAAAAACATTCGGCTACCACCGCCGCGCCCTCGGTCTGGCGCACCACCGCGCCGACGCCGACCAGTTCGGGCGGCATGGCCAGTTCGAGCCCGCCGCCCTTGCCGCGTACATTGGCCAGCCAGCCGTTTTTGCCGAGCAGGTGCACCACCTTGGTCAAGTGATTTTCCGACACGGCGAATGAGGTCGCGATTTCGGCAATCGTGGCGCGTTTTTGGGGCTGCGCGGCCAGGTAGATCAGCACACGCAAGCTGTAGTCGGTAAAGGCGGTGAGTTTCATGGGGTGAATGTAAGGCCTCAGCCGCGTACCTGGAAGTCGATCACGATTTCCCCCGGTTCGCGCCGCACATAGGTGATGCCCAGCTTTTCGCCGAAGGCCTGCTGCAGTTGGCCCAGCAGCGGCAGGGGGTTGTGGTCGTTGACGAAACGCATGGTTTCCCCGGGGTTCAGGCTTTCCAGGGCGCCGAAGATGGCCGCGTGGCGGAAGCGTTTGGCAACACCGCGGGCGTCGAAGGGGTGGACGTTGTGGAGGGGCTGGATCTCGCTCATGATGAAAACTCCAATAAAAAATCGGGGAAAGGGACGCAAGGCCGACGCGGCCGGCCTTGCGAGGGAGGTCAGAGGCCGGCCACCGCCTTGGCGGTGAGGGCGCTCGCGGGTTGAACCGCGGGGCGCCGCAACAGGCGCAGGGCATACCAGGCCAGCAGGGCCGCCCCGATGGCGAACAGGATGTCGCCGGGTACCCGCATCCAGACCAGCGTTTCCATCACGGGCGAGTGGATGATTTCCGGCGAGCGGGCGTACCACAGGCCTTTGCTCACGCTGGCCCAAGCCTGGTAAATGCCGGCTGGCAGCAGGGACAGGAAGACCATCATCGCCAAGCCGATGTTCAGGCTCCAGAAGGCAGGCTTCAGGATGTTGTCGGCATGGAGGTGGCGCGCATACAGGCCGCGCAGGCAGAACAGCATCAGGCCGATGCCGAGCATGCCGTAGACACCGAACAGGGCGGCGTGACCATGGGCTGCGGTCATGTTCAGGCCCTGCACATAGTAGAGCGAGGCCGGCGGGTTGATGGCAAAGCCGAGCAGGCCGGCACCGACGGTGTTCCAGAAACCGACCGCGACAAAACACATGACAGGCCATTTGTAGGCAGCCAGCCAGGGCAGGGCTTTGGAACGCCGGTAGGTCTGCAGGGCTTCCAGGCCGATCAGCGTCAGGGGCACGACTTCCAGCGCAGAGAACACCGCACCGACGGCGATCACCGAGGTGGGTGTACCGGTGAAATAGAGGTGATGCAGCGTGCCCAGGATGCCGCCGAACAGGAACACGATGGTCTCGGCGATGATGGCGCGGTTGGCACTTTCAGTGCGAACCAGTCCCAGCTTGGTGAAGATCAGCGCGACCACGGCGGTGGCGAACACCTCGAAGAAACCTTCCACCCACAGGTGGACCAGCCACCAGCGCCAGTACTCGACCATCGAGTAGTGCGTGTTCTGGCCCCAGGTCAGCGATGTCGCGTAGAAGCCGCCGATGCAGGTGGCCGACAGGAAGACCATGGCGATCAGGCCGCGGGTTTCCGAAGGTTTCTTCAGCGCCGGCCAGAGGGCGCGGCCGAGCAGAAACACCCAGAACAGCAGACCCACGAACAGCAGGATTTGCCAGACACGGCCCATGCTGGTGAATTCCAGCCCCTGGTTTCCGACCCAGAAGCTGAAGTCCACACCGCGGTGCTGCAGCGTGCCCAGCCAGCCGGTCACGGTGGAGCCGACCACGATGGCAATCAGCGCCCAGAACAGAACGTCCACGCCGAGCTTTTGCAGCTGGGGTTCGCGGCCCGACAGCAGGGGGGCGATGTACAGGCCGGTGGCCAGCCAGGCGGTGGCGATCCAGAAGATGCCGACTTGGGTATGCACCGTCCGGCTCACCACATAAGGCAACACCTGGGCCAGCGGCAGGCCGAAGAAGGACTGGCCTTCGACGGCGTAGTGCGCCGTGACCACGCCCATGGCGATCTGCAGCAGCATGAGACCGACCACGGCGAAGAAGTACTTGCGCGTGGCCTTCATCGAGGGGGTGGCGACCGCGCCCAGCAAAGGGTCGGCCTTGGGCGGCAGGGCCTCCGGCTCATGCCGCTGGCTGCCGTGCAGCCACAACATGGCGGCGATGGCACCGAGCAGCAAGACGATGCTGACCATCGACCAGATCGCGGCCGAGTCGGTCATCTTGTTGCCCACCAGGGGCTCATGCGGCCAGTTGCTGGTGTAAGACAGGTTTTCCTCGCCGGGCCGGTCGGTGGTCGCGGCCCAGGACGTCCAGAAGAAGAAGGCTGCGAGGGCCTGGCGATCCGCCGCATCCGGCAGCAGGTTGCCTGTCATCGCGTACTGGTCACGCAGTTTGTCCAGCTGCACGTCACTGCCGAACAGGGCGTTGTAGTGACTCGCCACTTCGCGGATCGCCTGTGCACGGTCGCGTGACACGGTGACGGTTTCGCTGGTGGGGTCATAGGTGTTGCGCCGCATTTCCTCCTTCAGCGCAGCATCGACCGCGCCGCGGTCGGATGCTGTGATGGCCGAGGGATCCTTGCGCAAGGCCTGCGTATGGATGGTCTGGAGCGCCGTTGCTTCCCGGTGCAGCCAGTCGGCCGACCAGTCCGGCGCCAGATAGGCGCCGTGGCCCCAGACACTGCCTTGCTGCTGGCCGCCGCTGGCCAGCCAGACCTGCTGGCCATTCTGGACCTGCTCGCCGGTGAAAAGAACCTCGCCCGACGTGGTGACGACGGCCTTGGGGATGGGCGGGGCTGTCAGGTAGATCTGCACGCCGAGGTAACCCAGTGCTCCGAACGACAGGACAAAGATGAAGCCGAGCCAGCGCCACAGCATGTTGTTGTTTTTCATCGCGAATTCCTTCTGGTTTCTTTAAAGGGGGGTCAGGCGCCGCCGCAGGAGCCGCAGCATTGGCCGTCGCTGTGAGCGGATGACAGTCGGGTGATGGCCACGCGCCAGGTCGCCGGTCCCTGTTCCAGGTAAGCCCAGCTGAACTTGCCCGGCCATTCGGCCTGGAACTGGTGATGCAGCGGCTGCGGGTCATGGTCGTTGATCAATTCCATGGCCTGGCCAGCGCGGAGTTGGCTGAAGGTCGAGAAGATCAGGGGATGTCGCTCGCGGGGCGCAAGGGCGCGGATATCGAGCGCGGCGGGGGCAGAGGCATGGCTCATGACGACAATGCCCCTATTGATCCAGGTCAATTGCCTTGATGACGCCCCCCATGCCTTGCTCTGGCAGTCGACTCTGCTTCACGCCGGAAGGTCAGGCGTTGGAGAGCCCACTTGCAACGATCGGCCCCGAGGTCCTTGAGCCCATTTCTTGACGGGGATCAGAAAGTATCCGGATGGATCGGCGTATGGTCGTGCGCTGTGACGGCTCCGTTCGGGGCCCGACGTCCGATCGCCACCCGCATGACCACCTCTACACCTCTTGCCGAACCTGCCCTGTCCCCTTCAGCCCCTCCGGAACTGGTCTGCCCGGCCGGCAGCCTGCCGGCCCTGAAGGCCGCGGTGGACAACGGCGCCAGCTGTGTCTACCTGGGCCTGCGCGACGCAACCAACGCACGCAACTTTGCCGGCCTCAATTTCGACGAGGCCGCCATTGCCGCGGGCATCCGTTATGCCCACGAGCGCGGCTGCAAGGTCTTCATGGCGCTCAACACCTATCCGCAGGCCGCCAACCCCGGTCCCTGGCGCGCGGCGCTCGACCAGGCTGTGGACTTGGGGGTGGATGCCGTGATCCTCGCCGACCCCGGGCTCATGCAGTACGCCGCTTCCCGTTATCCGGCGCTGCGCCTGCACCTGTCGGTACAGGGTTCGGCCACCAATTACGAGGCGATCAACTTCTACCGCGAGCAGTTCGGCGTCGTTCGCGCGGTGCTGCCGCGTGTGTTGTCGCTGGAACAGGTGCGGCAGGTCATCGACAAGACGCCGGTGGAAATCGAGGTGTTCGGTTTCGGCAGCCTGTGTGTGATGGTGGAGGGGCGCTGCGCGCTGTCGTCCTATGTGACGGGCGAGTCGCCCAATACACACGGCGTGTGTTCGCCGGCCAAGTCCGTGCGTTGGCAGGAAACACCGCAGGGTCTGGAATCGCGTCTGGGCGGTGTGTTGATCGACCGTTATGCCAGCGGGGAAAATGCCGGCTACCCCACGCTTTGCAAGGGGCGCTTCGATGTGGGTGATGACGAGAGTTATTACGCCATCGAGGAGCCCGCCAGCCTGAACACGCTCGAACTTCTGCCCCAGCTCATGAAGATGGGTGTGCGCGCCATCAAGATCGAGGGGCGCCAGCGCAGCCTCGCTTATGTAGCGCAGGTGACGCGGGTCTGGCGCGAGGCGATCGACCATTGCGTCGCCAACCCGCATCGCTATGCACCGAAAACCAGCTGGATGGCCAGCCTCGACCAGGTGGCCGAGGGCCAGCAGCACACGCTGGGCGCCTATCACCGGCCCTGGAAATGACGGAAACCCGCACCATGAAAATCGCCTTGGGCCCGCTGCTGTATTACTGGCAGCGGGAAACTGTCTTCAATTTCTACGACGCGGTCGCCGGGACACCGGTGGATGTTGTCTATCTCGGCGAGACCGTCTGTTCGCGGCGCCATGAGTTGCGCCTGGCCGACTGGCTGGACATCGCGGCCCGCCTGCGCGCTTCCGGCAAGGAGGTGGTGCTCTCGACCCAGGTGCTGCTGGAGTCGGGCAGCGATGTGGGCACTATGCACAGGATCACGGCCAATGGCGATTTCCGCGTCGAGGCCAACGACATGGGCGCCGTCCACCGCCTGGCCGGCAAGCTGCCGTTTGTGGCCGGCCCGCATCTCAACCTGTACAACCCGGCGTCGTTGCAGTGGATGGCCTCGCTGGGCGCGAGCCGCTGGGTCATGCCGCTGGAGATGAAGCAGGGTGATCTTGCGCTGCTGCAGCAGGACCGCCCGCCCGGTCTGGAAACCGAGGTGTTTGCCTACGGCCGCATGCCGCTGGCCTACTCGGCGCGCTGCTTTACCGCGCGGCAGCGCAACCTGCCCAAGGACGACTGCCGCTTCAGTTGCCTCGATCACCCGGACGGCCTGATGCTCAGGACCCGCGAGAGCGAGGAGTTCCTGGTGCTCAACGGCACGCAGACCCAGTCGGCCCGGGTCTACAACCTGGTCGATGCGCTGGAGGACATGCGTTTCGCGGGCGTGGATGTGGTGCGCCTGAGTCCGCAGGCGCAGCACATGGCCGAGGTGATCGCCCTGTTCGATGCAGCACGCAAGCAGGTACTGACGCCTCAGGAGGCGCTGGCGCGCATGCAGCCCCTCATGCCGGAGAAGGGCTGCAATGGCTACTGGCACGGCCGCCCCGGGCTGGAGCAGGTGGCCTCCGCGGTAGCTGGCTGAGGGCTGACAACGATGTACCACGGTGAACGTTTCAACAGCATCAGCCACCTCGTCGGCGCCGGGCTGGCGGTGGCGGGTTCGGTCGCACTGATCGTGCCCGCCAGCTTCGTTGGTGATCCCTGGAAAATTGTGAGCTTCAGCATCTACGGCGCCATGCTGGTGGCGCTGTACGTCTTTTCCACGCTGTATCACAGCATACGCGGCCGCGCCAAAAACGTGCTGCGCAAGTTCGACCATTGTTCGATCTACCTGCTGATCGCAGGCAGCTACACGCCATTCGCGCTGGTGTCTCTGCGCGGCGCCTGGGGCTGGTCCTTGCTGGGCGTGGTGTGGAGCCTGGCGCTGCTGGGCATCGTGCAGGAAATCTGGCTGGCCAAGGGCGCGCGTGTGCTGTCACTGGTCATTTATGTGCTGATGGGCTGGTTGGCGCTGGTGGCGGCGTCGCCCTTGTGGACCGCCCTGACGCCCCCGGGCTTTGCCTGGCTGGCCGCGGGCGGTGCCTGCTACACCCTGGGCATTGGTTTTTACGCCACCGACCACAAGCTGCGCCATGGCCACGGTCTGTGGCACCTGTTTGTGCTCGGCGGCAGCATCTGCCACTTCATCACCGTGCTGCTGTATGTGGCCTGACTTTGCGGACCCCCATGAAACCCCTTTCCTCATCTCCTCCCCTGGCATTGCCGCCGGCCCTCGGGTCGCTGCTGGAGCGCCTGCCGGCTTATCCCGGCTCGGTGCTACTGGTGAGCGCGCTCAACCTGGGCCTGGCGCACCAGCTGCCGGCCGACGTGGGCCGCCTGTTACTGCACAGAAAGCTGCGCATTCATGTGCGTGACGCGCGCCTGACCTTTGACTTTTCCTGGACCGGGCAGCGCTTCGTCGCCTGCCCCCGCCAGCAGGCCACCGACCTGGCCATCAGTGCCAGCGCCCACGATTTCATGCGCCTGGCGCAGCGCCAGGAAGATCCGGACACGCTTTTTTTCAGCCGTCGCCTCGCCATGGAGGGCGACACCGAACTGGGCCTGGTCGTCAAGAACGCGCTTGATGCCCTGGAGTTGCCGGTGCTCGACCTGCAGCAGTGGACGCCGCTCCAGTTGCTGGCGCGCCTGGGTCCACGGCAGCGGTCGGCCGGTGTCGGCCCGCGTCAGCATGCAGGTAACCGCCATGACTGAGGATAGGCACGGTTTGCCGCTGGTGTATTCCTGTTCGGGATGCTCCAGCGCCGCGCAGCTGGCCAACCAGGTGGCGCTGCAGCTGGACCGGCGCGGCGTGGCCGAGATGTCCTGCATTGCCGGGGTGGGTGGCGACGTGCCCCATCTGATGAAAATCGTGCGATCCGGGCGGCCCGTCATCGCGCTCGACGGCTGCCCGCTGGCGTGCGTCAAAAGCGTGCTGGCGCGCCATGGCATCACGGCCGACCGGCATTACCCACTCCAGCAATACGGCGTCAAAAAGCGGACGCATGAGGATTTCGATCCCGCGCAGGCGGCGCTGGTGCTCGAGCGTGTGGCGGCCGACCTGCTGGCGGTGCCGCTGCGTGCGTCCACTTCCGGTGGCGGGGTTGCCGCCAGAGGAGCGGACGAACATGCTCACCGGTGACAGCGCGCGCCCACCCCGGCGCATCATTGTTGCGATCTCCGGGGCCAGCGGCGCGGTGTACGGCACACGCCTGTTGCAGGTGCTTCATGCCCTGGCCGGGATCGAAACCCACTTGGTGGTGTCCGACGCGGGCTGGCGCAACCTCGACCAGGAGCAGGGCATGAGCCGCGTCGCCGTCGAAGCCCTGGCCGATCAGGTGCACGACGCGCGCGATGTGGGCGCCTGCATTGCGAGCGGCTCCTTTTTATGCAGTGCCATGGTGGTGGCGCCCTGTTCGATGCGCACGCTGGCTGCCGTGGCGCACGGGCTGGCGGACAACCTCATCACGCGCGCCGCCGACGTGGTGCTCAAGGAGCGCCGGCGACTGGTGCTGATGGTGCGCGAGTCGCCGCTGCACCTGGGCCACCTGCGCAACATGGTCAGCGTGACCGAAATGGGCGCCATCATCTGCCCGCCCATGCCGGCTTTCTACCAGCGCCCGCAGTCGGTGGCCGAGTTGGTGGACGGCAGCGTGGCGCGTGTGCTGGACTTGTTGGACCTACCCCACCAGTTGGCGGTGCGCTGGGACGGTCAGACACCACCCGCCAGCGACGGGTCCTGAGCCATGCGTTACCGCGACCTGCGCGATTTCATGGCCCAGCTCGAGCTGACCGGCGACCTGCGCCGCGTGGCCGAGCCCGTCTCGCCGTATCTGGAAATGACGGCGCTGTGCGACCGCGTCCTGCGTGCCGGTGGCCCGGCCCTGCTGTTCGAGCGCCCCACCGGACACACCATGCCGGTGCTGGCCAACCTGTTCGGCACACCGGCACGTGTGGCGCGCGCCATGGGTGTGAGCGACCTGCGCGCGCTGCGTTCCTTTGGCGAGGTGCTCGCCGCCCTCAAGGAACCCGAAGCACCCAAGGGCCTGAAAGACATGCTCGGTCTGGGCGGGCTGCTCAAGACCTTGTGGCACATGGCACCGCGTGAATTGCGTTCGGCGCCCTGCCAGGAGGTGGTCTGGGAAGGTGCTGATGTCGATCTGGCGCGCCTGCCGGTGCAACACTGCTGGCCCGGCGACGTCGCGCCCCTAGTCACCTGGGGCCTGGTCATCACCCAGGGGCCGCACAAGCCGCGGCAAAACCTGGGCATTTACCGCCAGCAGGTGCTCTCACGCAACCAGCTCATCATGCGCTGGCTGGCGCATCGCGGTGGAGCGCTCGATTTTCGCGACCATGGCGCGGCGAATCCGGGCCAACCCTATCCCGTGGCCGTGGCGCTGGGCGCCGATCCGGCTACCATCCTCGGCGCGGTGACGCCGGTGCCCGACAGCCTGTCCGAGTACCAGTTCGCCGGCCTGCTCCGTGGCGCGCGTACCGACGTCGTGCGCGCGCTGGGCAGCGGCCTGCGCGTGCCGGCCACCTCCGAGATCGTGCTCGAGGGCCACATCTATCCGGATGCCGGCCACCCCAGCGGCTACCAGCACGCGCTTGAAGGGCCGTTCGGCGACCACACCGGGTACTACAACGAGCAGGCCTCGTTTCCGGTGTTCACCGTGGACCGCATCACCTTGCGGCGCGATCCGATTTACCACTCCACCTACACCGGCAAACCACCGGACGAGCCTGCTGTGCTAGGCATGGCCCTGAACGAGCTGTTCATTCCCCTGCTGCAAAGGCAGTTTCCCGAGATCACCGACTTCTACCTGCCGCCCGAAGGGTGCAGCTACCGCATGGCCCTGGTGCGCATCAAGAAGGCCTACCCTGGCCACGCACGGCGCGTGATGATGGGCGTGTGGAGCCACCTGCGCCAGTTCATGTACACCAAGTTCGTGGTTGTGGTGGATGACGATGTGGACGTGCGCGACTGGCGCGAGGTGATCTGGGCCCTGACCACCCGCATGGACCCGGCGCGCGACACGATGTTGATGGAAAACACCCCCATCGACTACCTGGACTTCGCCTCGCCAGTGAGTGGCCTGGGCAGCAAGATGGGACTGGACGCGACCAACAAATGGCCGGGCGAAACCCAGCGCGAATGGGGCCATCCCATCGTCATGGATGCGGCGGTGCAGGCACGCATGGACGGCATCTTCCAGTCCCTCGGGCTGTAAAGGGCGCGGTGTCGCCTGCGTTCTGACAGCGCCTGGCCCGAATCGCACAATGCCTCATGGACTTCAATCACTCTCCCAGGGCACTGGCTCTGCGCCAGCAGCTCGAAGCCTTCATGCAGCAGTACCTGCTGCCCTACAACGCGGCCTGGCATCGCTCGGTGCAGGAGGGGATTTATCCACCGCCTTTTCTCGAAGACCTCAAGGCGCTGGCGCGCGAGGCGGGCTTGTGGAACCTGTTTCTGCCCGGCCTGCAGGAGGACGAACCCGGCACGCGCCTGGGTCACCTCGACTACGCGCCGCTGGCTGAAACCATGGGCCGGCTGCCCTGGGCTGCGGAAGTGTTCAACTGCAGCGCCCCCGACACCGGCAACATGGAACTGCTGCACCGCTTTGCCACGCCCGAGCAGCGCGTGCAGTGGCTGATGCCCTTGCTGGAAGGCCGCATCCGGTCTGCCTTTGCGATGTCCGAGCCGGACGTGGCCTCGTCCGACCCGACCAACCTGCAGACCACCGTGCGGCGCGAGAGCGGGCAACTGGTGATCAACGGTCGCAAGTGGTTCATCACGGGTGCGGCGCACCCGAACTGCCGGCTGCTGGTGGTGATGTGCCGCAACGACGAGGCGCCAGGCGAGGGTGACCTGGCCGGGGCGCACCACCGGCACAGCATGGTGCTGGTGCCCCTGGACACGCCGGGGCTGCAGGTGTTGCGTAATATTTCCGTGGTGCACCACCATGCGCCCGAAGGGCATTGTGAAATCCTGCTCCGCGACGTACGCGTGCCGCTGGATCACCTGCTGGGCGGCTGGGGCGAGGGTTTTGCCATGGCACAGGCACGGCTCGGGCCGGGCCGGGTGCACCACTGCATGCGCACCATCGGCCAGTGCGAGCTGGCACTGGAATTGGCCACGGAACGCACGCTGGAGCGCCAGGCCTTTGGCAAATACCTTTCGGATTTTTCCAACGTGCAGGAATGGATCGCCGAATCGCGCATCGAGATCGACCAGGCGCGTCTGCTGATTCTTCATGCGGCCTGGGCGCTGGACGAAGGCAAGGACGACGCGGCACAACTGCGCGCGCGCGTGGCCGCCATCAAGGTGGTGGCTGCGCGGTTGCAGACGCGGGTGGTGGACCGGGCCATGCAGGCCTTCGGTGCCATGGGCCTGTCACCGGATACCCCGCTGGCTTATTTCTGGACCTGGGGCCGGGCCCTGCACCTGATGGACGGGCCCGACGAAGTACATTTGCGCACCGTGGCACGGCACGAACTGGCGCAAGCGAAGGCGCGTGCGGGCAGCACCGCCGCCTACTTCACCACGCCCGAGCAGTTGCAGGCGCCGCCGCGCATTCGTTAGCGTTCGGGGCGCGATCCACTCACACCATTTTGAGGATGGGTTTTTTCTTCCAGACCACGAAGAAGTAGGCCGTCTGCAGCAGCAGTGCCACCGCGTAGGTGGCCGGGTAACTCATCCAGATGCCGCGCAGCCCGAAGGTCTGGCTGAACGCCCAGCCCAGCGGGAACAGCAACAGGCTCAGGCAGCCCAGCGAGATGAGCGTGGGCACCAGCACCGTTCCGCTGGCGCGCATGACGGACGTGAACACACTGGCCAGGCCGAAAATCAGGCTGGCCCACACGGTGATGTGCAGCAGTCCGGCCGCCAGCGTGACGACCGCCGGGTCGGTGATGAACAGCCCGACGATGGTCCGCGCAAACACCAGCACGCCCACTGCCAGACCGCCGGTGATGGCGATGTTCATGCCCAGCCCGACGCGTGTCACGCTGTCGATCTGGTGCAGACGCCCTGCGCCTATGGCCTGCGCCGCCAGCACCGACGCCGCAATCGCAATCGAGATGGCCGGAAACTGGACATAGGCCATGACCTGGCTGACGGCTCCCCAGGCGGCCGTGGCATGGGAGCCGTAGCCATTGACCAGGCGCAGCAGGGCGAGGTCCGCCACCGAGCCGGTGATGAAGAACAGCCCGGTGGGAAAGCCCAGCCGCACGACGGCCTTCAGGAATTTTTTCTCCAGGCGTACATGCCGCCAGAAATCCCTGTCGGGTGCGAGCGTGCGACCGCGCCGTCGCAGGTGCCGGGCCACCCAGAGCAGGGCAATGGCCGCAGACACCAGCGTCGCCCAGGCGCCGCCGGTCACGCCCAGTGCCGGCAGGCCGAGCCAGCCCTGGATCAGTGCCGGGGTCAGCATGAGAATGATGGTCGAAGACACCACCAGTGACAACAGGGGGGTGACGGTATCGCCCACGCCACGCAGCACGGCCGCCGTCAGCATGGAGACAAACATCAGCGGCAAGGCAGCCATCATGACCCGGGCATAGGCGATGGCCTGGGGCAGTACATCCGCCGGCGTACCCAGCAGGCGCATGATGGGTTCGGCCAGCAACATGCCGCACAGCCCGACCACCACGCCAAGCAAAAAGCCTGCGCAAAGCACGGTGCCGGCAATGGCACGCACCTTTTCAGTATCTCTGGCGCCCCAGGCCTGGCCGATGAGAACGGACGCACCTGCCCCCAGGCCGATCACGAAGGAAATGAAAAACAGCAGCAGGGGAAAAAAGCTGGCCACGGCAGCCAGTGCAGCGACACCCAGCATCTGCCCCACATAGATGTTGTTGAGCGTGCCCGACAGGGCCTGCAACATGTTGGTCAGGACCAGCGGGCTGAGGAAGACCAGAAAGGTCTTCCAGAGTGGTCGGTCTGGAGCGGATTCCGTTTTGCTTTCTGGCATGGGCAGCGCTCGGCCAAATTCAGTGGTTGAGCGAGCGGTAGAAGTAAGTCGTATCGCACGGCTCACCATTCGGGAAAAGCGCGTAACCCGGAATCACTCCGCAGCGTTGCCAGCCCAGCCGCGCATAAAGCCGCTCGGCATCGTCGCTGGCAGTGTCCAGCACCAGCAGGGTTTTGCCGTATTCGCGCGCGACCTGCTCGGCAGCCTGCATCAGCGCTTCACCCAAGCCCTGGCGCCGCGCCCGGCGATGCACCAGCATTTTTGCCACGTCGGCGCGGTGCGGCTGATTCTCGGGCTGGTCCAGAATCACCTGCACGGTACCCACGATGCCTGCGGCATCTTCGGCCACCAGCAGCGCCCGTTCTCCCCGGGCTGAGCTGTCCGCCACACCGCGCCAGAACGCCAGCGCCTTGTCCATGGACAGGGGATGCATGAAACTTACTGAGGCGCCACCGTCCACACAATCGATCAGCAGGTCGGACAGCGACTGTAGCTGGCCTTCGGTCACGGTTTCGAGGCGGTAGGTGCGGGGGTGGTCAACAGAGTTTTTTGTGGGCATGTCATCTCCGGGAGGTGGGAGTGGTGGTGATCACCACGGCGTAACGCGCGGTCTTGCGAGTCGGGTTGTGATAAGTCACAGGCCGGTCCAGCACCAACGCCAGGCAGTCGCCGGTGCCGAGCTGGTGCAGTGCGTCGCCGACGGTGACATCGATGGCGCCCTCCAGTACCCACACCTGTTGGTGGATTTGCACTTCCCGCGCGCCGGTTTCATAAGCCACGCGCGCTTTGGGTGGAAACGACACCTCCACGATCTGGATAGGTGACTCGCTAGTGCTGGGCGATACGTTTCGGCGTACATAACCGGAATGCGGGTCGCTCCAGGAGGGTTGGTCGGCCCAGCGCGCCACCGGGTTATCCGATGGCTGGGGGACTTCAAAAAGCGATGCAAGAGGCACATTCAGTCCGGTCGCCAGTTTCTCCAGCACAACCGCCGTGGGGCTGCTTTCTCCTCGCTCGATCAGCGAAAGCATGGAGCGGCTGACGCCACAGCGCGTCGCCAGCTCGTCCAGCGAGAGGCCGCGCGCAGCGCGCAGGTCACGCACGCGCTGTGCAATGCGTGTATTTAGGCTGTCCGAAGACTTTTCTTTCATGGTGGAAAAAGTTTCCAATATATTGGAACCAATGTCAACCAAAAATTACGCCACTAGCGGCGCTTCCTGCATGGCTTCCGTCTGTTCTTCCAGCATGTCGACCTGGCCTTTCCAGTAGTCGCTGGAGCCGAACCAGGGGAAGTTGATCGGAAAAATCGGGTCGTGCCAGCGCTGGGCCAGCCAGGCACTGTAATGCACCAGCCGCAGGGTGCGCAGCGGTTCGATCAGCGCCAGCTCGCGGCGATCGAACTCGCGGAACTCCTCGTACCCGTCCACCAGGGCGCCGAGCTGTTGCAGGCACTGCGCGCGTTCGCCGGACAGCAGCATCCAGAGGTCTTGCACGGCCGGGCCGCTGCGTGCGTCGTCGAGGTCGACAAAGTGCGGGCCAGCGCCTTCCAGGCCCTCGGGCGTCCACAGGATGTTGCCGGGGTGGCAGTCGCCGTGCAAGCGCAGCGTGCGGACATCGCCGACGCTTTCAAACACGGCCTGCGCCACGTTCATCGCTTCTTCGAACGCCTTGAGCCAGCGCGACGCCATGTCCAGCGGCAGGTGGTTGCCCGCCAGCAGCAGGTCGCGGCTGGCGTAGGCAAAGGTCTGCAGGTTCAGCGCCGGCCGGTGTTTGAAGGGCTTGGCGCTGCCGACCGTGTGGATGCGCGCGAGGAAGCGGCCAATCCATTCGAGCACGCTGAGGTCCTCCAGCTCGGGCCGGCGGCCGCCGCGGCGCGGCGACACGCTGAAGCTGAAACCGTTGAAGTGGTGCAGGGTGCTGCCACCCAGCGCCAGGGCGCCAACGACAGGAATTTCCGCAGCCATCAGTTCGGCGGCAAATTCATGTTCTTCGAGGATCTGCACATCGCTCCAGCGGCCGGGCCGGTAGAACTTGACGACCACGATGTCACCCGCCGCAGAGCCCGCGCCCGCCGGCGCCTCCAGGTGGACCTGGTAGACGCGGTTTTCATAACTGGAGAGCGCCATCAGGCGTCCGTCGCCATACAGGCCCACGCTGGCCAGTGCGTCCAGTACCACGTCGGGCGTGAGTTTTTCGTAGGCGTGGACGGCGTCGGGAGTCGGTGCAGCCAGGGGTTGTTCGGTCATGCCCTCATTGTCGTTGTAATCCGGATCTGCCCCGAAATTTCAAGTAAAAAGTGGCTCTAGCCCTTGATGGATGTGCGAAAGCAGCTATTGAAATAATAGCAAACCGCCATTGCCCCCAGCCGCGTCACAGTGTCAGGATATGCCCAACGCGCGGATCGCCCTTGCCGGCCAGCACCTGCTGGTAGGCCGCGGTGACGGCGTCGGCACCCCGGTGGTGCTGCGTGATCAGCCAGGGCGAAGGCGCTTGTGTCGCACGCTGGCTGAACGTCTGCCAGGCCTGCACCAAGCGCTGGCCCAGGCCTTCTGCGCCCCAGTCGGCGCTGCGCTTCTTGATTTGCGCCGGTGCAAAAAACAAGGTGGCGCGCGGACCCGGCAGATCCCGGGCGCCGCCCAGCTCGGCCACATGGGTACCACCTATGGAGCAGCTGTATTTCAGATTCGCAAAGCGGGTGTGGATGGCAAGGCGCAGCCCGGCGTTGCCGGCAAAGTCCACATAGATGCAGGCTGCATCCGCTGCGATCTGGTCGAGCTGGTCATAAGTCAGCACCCGGCTGTAACAACCCAGGCTTTCGCAAAAAGCCACATTCGCCGGCGACGTCAGCCCGATGACTTCGATGCCCGGGCGCTGGGCCAGCTGGAAGGCTGTGCCATAGGCGGTCTTGCTGGATGCACTTGAAAGCAGCATCACGTTGGCGCCGAAAAAGTCATTGTCGGCCAGGAAGTCGTCGATCAGGAAGGAGGTGATGAACAGCGGCCGCAACAGGGCCTGGATGTCTTCGGTGGCAGGTGTGTAAAACGGGTCGGCGCTGCAGCGCAGGTACTGGTTGTAGACAGGGTGCAGTTCGCGCCGGTGCGGCGCGCCGTCGTGAAAGCCGGCGGTGGCCAGGCGCGCCGGCGTGAGCACGGTGGCCGACGCCATGGGGTAGTAGCCGTAGAGCCGCTCGCCCACAGCCACTCCGGGATGCAGCGACTGCACCACACTGCCAAAGCCCCACACCGGAATGGTGCCCCAGCCTTCTTCACCCGTTGGGAAGAACTGCCAGTAATTCATGGCGTCGCCAAAGGCGGCATAGGTGATGTTGTTGGAGGTCAGCGCAAAGGCTTCGACACGCATGCGCACCTGGCCAACGGCCAGCGGGGCGTCTTCGGCCGTTTCCAGCCGCGTGCTGGCCAGATCGTTTTTTCGGACAAGAAGGGTGGTGGTGCTCATGTCGGCAACTTAAACGAAAAAGCCCGCTGGCTCAAGACCAGCGGGCCGCTTTGGCGACAGGGACGTCTAACTTCTGGCCGCAGGCTTGTCCAGCCACAACACCAGTGCCAGCGCGATGATCGCGGGCAGGGCCTGGGTGAAGAAGATCTTCGGCGCGGCCGTGGCTGCACCAAAGACGCCGGCCACGATCACGCATGCCAGGAAGAAGAGCTTGAACGTGCGGTTGCCCGTGAACAGCCCGAAGAAAAGACCCGCCGCGAGAAAGCCGTTGTACAGCCCCTGGTTGGCGGCCAGAGCCTGGCTCGCATCGGCAAACTCCCGCGTGAGATTGAAGGTTTTCAATCCGGGCGGCTTGTTCCAGAGGAACATTTCCAGAATCAGGATGTAGACATGCTCAATCGCCACCAGAGCAAGGGCGACGTTGGGAATCAGGCGCCTGTTCATCGTCCGGCTCAGACCAGGGTGAGGGTCACGTCGATGTTGCCGCGGGTGGCGTTCGAGTAGGGGCACACCTGGTGGGCGGCATCGACCAGCGCCTGTGCGGCGGTGCGGTCCATGCCGGGAAGGCTGATGTCCAGGCGGACAGCGATGCCGTAACCGGCGGGGATCTTGCCCAGGTCCACGCTGGCGTCAATGCTCAGGTCGTCCGGCAGCGCAATCTTTTTCATGCCGGCCACGGCCTTCATGGCGCCGATGAAGCAGGCGGAGTAACCAGCCGCAAACAGCTGCTCGGGGTTGGTGCCGGTGCCGGCGGTGCCAGGCGAGCTCAGCGTGACGTCCAGGCGGCCATCGTCGGTTTTGGACTTGCCGTCACGCCCGCCAGTGGTGTGGGCGTGGGCGGTGTAGAGGACTTTTTCGAGTTGGGTTGTCATGGTGATTTCCTTGAAAAGATGCTTCGGGAGTGAAGCGGGTTGAAAACGGGAAAGGGTTTACGCGACCAGCCGCTGGCGCAGGGCCCGCATTTGCTGGGTCAGCGCTGTCAGTTCGGGAATGGAACACTGGCTGGCCTCCAGGATGCAGCCGGGAATTTTTGCGGCCCGGCTTTTGAGCTTGCGGCCTGCCGCGGTCAGTGTGATGTGGACACGGCGCTCGTCTTCCACGGCGCGTATGCGGGAAATCAGCCCCGACACTTCCAGGCGCTTGAGCAGGGGGGTGAGGGTGCCCGAATCAAGGTAAAGGCGTTCCCCGAGTTCGGAGACCATCAGCCCGTCTTTTTCCCACAGCACCAGCATGGCCAGGTACTGCGGATAGGTCAACCCGAGTTCGTCGAGCAGGGGCTTGTACAGCTTGGTCATGGCCAGCGAGGTGGAATACAGCGCGAAGCAGAGCTGGTTGTCCAGCAGCAGCATGGCGTCGGTAGAGGTGGTGGTTTTTCCTGACATGGGTCAAATTATTGCACACAATTTAATTGTGTGCAAGTTGATTTGGGATCGAGGTGTTGCAGGGGCTTTGCAGCGGTTTCGTCAATGCCGAGCGCGGGCTACTAAACTGTGGGACCATGCAACACCCCCGTTCCCCCAGCACCGGCAAGCCTGCCCGCCATGCGCCTCCCGCCAAAGCCGACCAGGTCATTGAAGAACTCCGGCCCGGCCAGTCCATCGAGTTGCTCCAGGAGCTGCACATCCTCACGCGCGAGGGCAAGCTCAACCAGGACACGCGGCGCAAGCTCAAGCAGGTCTACCACCTGTACCAGTTCATCGCACCGCTGCTGGAGGAGGTCTCCGCCAAGGGCCGGCCGTTCACCCTGGCCGACCACGGCGCCGGCAAGTCCTACCTGGGCTTCATTCTTTACGACCTGTTTTTCAATGTCGCGCATCCTGGCGAGAAGACCGGTGGCCATATCTATGGCATCGAGACGCGTGCCGAGCTGGTGGAAAAGTCGCGCACGCTGGCGCAGAAGCTGGGCTTTGCGCGCATGACGTTTCTGAATCTCCTGGTGGCGGAAGCCACGGTGTCGGACCAATTGCCGGCGCAGGTGGATATCGTCACCGCCCTGCATGCCTGCGATACCGCCACCGACGACGCCATTGCCTTTGGCCTGCACAAGCAGGCGCGCCACATGGTGCTGGTGCCCTGCTGCCAGGCCGAGGTGGCCGGCGTGCTGCGCAAAAACAAGGCCCTCAGTTTGTCGAAGACGCCGCTCGCGGAACTCTGGCGCCACCCGCTGCACACGCGCGAATTCGGCAGCCAGATCACCAACGTGCTGCGCTGCCTGCAGCTCGAAGCCCATGGCTACGATGTCACGGTGACCGAACTGGTGGGCTGGGAGCATTCGATGAAAAACGAGCTCATCATTGCAAGCCGGCCGTCAGCGCCGAATGCTGCAAAGACGCGGCAGGCACAGGCGCGGCTACAGGAGGTGCTGGCAGAACTGAACCTGGGTGAACTCACGGCGCGTTTTGCTTCACCCGCCTGAGCCTGGTCGCCGGAAGTGGGGATGCTCTGGTGACGGCCCGACGCCGGGAAGCCCTGTTTTCCCTATTCGGGAGCGGTAAATAGTGTTTTTTTAAGGTTCTCGTAGGCATTAATTAGCGATGTCCTCAGGCGTCCCTTTCTAGACTTCCTGCCTGGCTTTCTGATGGCTGGCGCGTGGTGCGTCATGCCGGTCAAGCCGCAAGCAGGCCTTGCCTGGGAAAAAAAGACACCATGAATATCCACCCACATGAGATGACGCAGCTCGCCGCTGCACAACCGACCTCCCGCCTGGATCTGTATGCCGGCATCCACAAGGCGCTGCGTGCGCTGATGGCCGATACGCTATTGGCCGTGGGGCGAATGGACACCGATGACGACCTGGAACTGGCCACAACCACGCAGCGCGTGTGTGAGTTGCTGGATCTTTGCGCCTCGCATCTGGCGCACGAAAACCAGTTCATTCATGCGGCCATGGAAGCGCGTGCGCCCGGTGCCAGCGACGTGATCGCCCATGAACACGAAGAGCATGAGCAGCATATTGCCGGCCTGGGCGCGCTGGCTGGCGCCTTGCTGAAGTCGCCGCTGGCGGGACGCGCAGGCCTGGCGCTGGAGCTGTATCGGCAACTTGCGCTTTTTATCGCAGGCAATTTCCAGCACATGCATGTGGAGGAAACGGCGCACAACGCGGTGCTGTGGTCGCGTTATACCGACGCAGAGCTGGCGGACATTCACGGCGCACTGGTCGCTTCGATTCCACCGGAAGAGATGATGTACACCCTGCGCTGGCTGGTGCCCTTCATGAACCCGGCAGAGCGCCGGGCCATGATGGGCGAGATGCAGGCCCATGCGCCGGCTCCGGCGTTTGCCGCGGCCATGGACACGGTGCGCCCGCATCTGAGCGACGCGGAGTGGGCGAAGCTTACACGCGGCCTGGGGCTGGCGGCTGCGCCTGGCCTGGTCGAGGCTTGACCCGGCAGGCTCAGCCCTGGACTTCCAGCAGGATGAGCGGGCGCATCACCTGTAGCCGGAAGCGGCCGCGCCCGGTTTTCTCGATACGAATGTGCGGGCCATGGTCAATGAGCCGACGCTGCAGCAGCAGCAGCCGGGCTTCCAGGTTGTCGGTCACATCGGGCAGCTGAATGGCCGGGTCCAGCCGCAACTCCCGATTGGAAAATTCCGTGCGTCCATGCCGGGCATGGTCGCTGGCCAGTTTCCAGAAAATGGCGCCGGCCACGCCCTTGATCAGGTAACTGTCATTCACAAAGACGCTGTCGTTGGCGCTGAACCGTCGCAGCCTCAGGGCCGTGCCGGTTGCGGGTGGAACGGGGGGTGTTGCAGGCAGGGGGAAGGCCGTATCCAGTGTGTCGGGCCGGGCCTGCATCAGGTCGATGGCGGCGCCCAGATGCCCGCCCAAGGTGACCAGTGCATCCTCGTCCTCAAAGCCGAAACGCAGGTCCTCCGGGCTCTCCGCGAACAGCACGCCCAGCAGCCTGCCGGCCGATTCAATGGGTACGGCCAGCTGGCTGTGCGGCTCGGCCAGTCCGGGATAAGGAATGTCGGTGTCCAGCAGCAGCCCGGGCGCATGATCGCGCAGGCTGCTGCGAATGGCGTGGCTGTAGAGGTGGGCACTGGTCATGTGCGTGATACGTACAGGCGTGCGTTCCCGCGCTGCCACGCCAATCACGCCATTGCCCATCTCGATTTCAGAGCCCACGCCCGACACGGCATAACCGCAGCTGGCGACGGTGTAGAGCCGCTGGGTGCCGGCGTCCAGCATCAGGACCATGGCGTGGCGGATGTCCAGAAAGTCGACCAGGGTGGCGAGGGTTGTATTGAGCAACTCATCCAGCCCGGTGCAGCGCGCCAGGCGCTCGCTGCCGCGGCGCAGCGCCGTGAGTACATTGGCGCGCGGTGGCAAGGCCGCCAGTGGCTCGCCAGCAATAGGCTCGATCTCATGCACCTCATAGATGTCCGAACCCCGCAGCTTGAAGACAGTCGCCATGCCACTGTGTGAGGCGATGCCGGCCAGTTGTGCTTTCATGCCTTCAAACACCGGGCCCTGCGTCTCCGTGCGCAGGTAGCGGATATGCAGGCGAAAGAATGCCGCCGTCACGGGATGCAATACCAGCACGGTGGCATGCGGGTTGGCCAGGATGTTCTGCCGGGTCTTGTTGAAAAACTGGAAAGACAGGGCGACCTGTCGCTCGCCCGCGTAGAACACCTGTGAGATGTACGCGACGTTGGGGGTTCCATCGAGAGCGCAGGTTGCCATGACGGCCGGGATCGCGCCTTCCAGGCAGGGACGGATATCGGCAAGGGTAGGCGTGATCATGCTGCGCTTGCCGGCCTGGGGTTCAGGGCCGTTCCTGCCCTGGGGCCAGGCGTCTGGTCAAAAGCCTGCTGGGGTTCGAAACTGATGGCCACCACGTCCTCCAGCCGATGGGCCAGCATGGCCTGGGTGAATGCAGGGCCGTACCCCACCCGTCCGACTTCCTGCTCCATCGACGCCAGGTAGCGCGCCAGCGCGGCTTCGTCGGAGGGCTCTGCACAGCGGATGCGGGCGCCGCTGGCCTTGAGCTGGACCGTGCGGTGGGTTGCCGGCTCTGAAAACACGACGGCGATGAGGCCGGTGGTTGCAATGTCCTGAATCAGCTGGCGGGACTGGGGTCGCGACACGTAGACTGTGACCGTCTGGCAGCCGGCTGTGATGGCGCTGCCCACCGCCCGCATGATGCTCGGTCGCAGCTCGAGGCTGCAGGAGCTCACGTTGACAGACACGCCCTTGTCCATCATGGCGATCAGCTCGGGCGACAGCAGCGAGGCGGGCGTGGAGGCGTTCATGCCGCCAAAGTATAAAAGCGTCAGGCGGGGCGTGCAGCTATTTTCAGCTCCGGAAGCGCCTGCGCGTCAAGGACACCAATACCACGATTCAGCATCTCTCAAACCGGCAACAATTCACAATGCGCAGGGCGGGACGGGCGGTTAAACTTCGTCCGCACTTCAAACCCGGGAGGAATGAGGGCGTTCATAAATCAGGGGATTATCTTGAAAAAACTGCTTGTTCTGCTTTGTGCGTGGGCGCTGGTTGGATGTGCGTCGATTGTCAACGACTCGACGCATCCTCTCAAAATTGAAACGAAGACAGCTTCTGGAACAGCCATCGCGGGTGCTGACTGCTCAATCAGCAACGATTACGGTTCCACCAGCGTGAAGTCTGGTACCACGACGTCGGTCCGGCGCTCCTCCAAGGACATGGATATCACCTGTGTCCAGCAAGGCCAGCCGGACGCCACGGGTCGGGCGATATCGCGCGCAAATGCCGGCATGGCCGGGAATATTATTTTCGGTGGGGGTATCGGGGCAATCATCGATCACAACAAGGGCACAGCCTATACCTACCCGACCTGGGTTCAGCTGGTCTTTGGTCAGACGCTTGTGTTTGACCGCAGGGATGAAAAAGACGGTGCACCTGTTGGGGGTAAAACCCCTGAAATGGCCGCCCAACAACAGCCTGCAGCCACTGCTTCAATGACGGGCTCGACTTCAACGGCCTGTTCCCAGGGCGCCGGACCCTGCAGGTAAGTTATCTCCAGATCAGGCCCTGAACCGCCGGCGCGTCAGCGCCAGCGCCACCCAGAAGCCCGCCACGGTGTAGCCCACCAGCACCAGCCCATGCCGCCACGGCGAAGCCGGCCACTGGTCCATGAACATGGGGCGGATGATCTCCACCGCGTTGGTCAGCGGCAACCAGTCGGAGATGAGGCGCACCAGCGGCGGCAACTGCTCGCGCGGAAAGAAGATGCCGCTCAGGAACATCATGGGCGTCAACACCAGCGTGAAGTAGTAGGTGAAGAAGTCGTAGCCCTTGGCCAGTGCGTTGAAGATCAGCGCTATGCAGGAAAACATCATGCCGACCAGCAGCAGAATCGGCCAGGCCAGCAGCAGCCTGGGGCTGTGGCTGATGCCCAGGGCCAGCATCACGCCGAGGATGGCCGTCACGGTGAACAGCGCCTTGAAGGCGGCCCAGAGCATTTCGGCCAGCAGCACGCTGTCCAGGCTGATCGGGGCATTCATGATCCCGTCCCAGGTTTTCTGTACATGCATGCGCGAAAACGCCGAATACAGCGCCTCGAAGCTGGCGGCGTTCATGGCGCTCATGCAGATCGAGCCGCTGGCCAGGAACAGGATGTAGGGGACTTTGGCTGCGCTGTCGCCGCCCACGCTGACTTCGCCGACCAGCGCGCCCATGCCGTAGCCAAAAGCCACCAGCCACATCAGCGGCTCGGCAATGTTGCCGACCAGGCTGGGAATGGCCAGCTTGCGCCAGACCAGCAGGTTGCGCATGAAGACAGGCCACCAGCGTGCTGACAGGTCCGGCGCGCGCCATATGGACGGGTTGTTTGAACTGTCGCTGCTCATCACGCGTCCTCCCTGATCTGGCGGCCGGTCAGTTTGAGGAACAGGTCTTCCAGGTTGGCGGGCCGGTGCAGGGTGCGCAAACTGCCGTGGGCCGCCAGGCGGTCCAGCAGCGGACGGGCGTCCTGGGTGTAGAAAAACACGGTTTCGCCGCTGACCTCCACTCGCGCAGCCAGTGCCCGCAGCGCGGCATGTTCACCCGATCGGGCCAGTTCCAGTGCGCCGACGCCATACACTTCCACCACGTCGGGCTCCAGGTGCAGCGCAATCAGCTCGCGCGGTTTGCCTTCGGCGATCTTCTTGCCGTGGTCCAGCACCAGCAGGCGCGAGCACAGGCGTTCGGCCTCGTCCATGAAGTGGGTGGTCAGCAGGATCGACTTGCCCTGTTGCAGCAGCAGTTGCAGCCGCTCCCACATCAGGTGCCGCGCCTGCGGGTCCAGCCCGGTCGTGGGTTCGTCGAGCAGCAGCAGGCTCGGGTCGTTGACGAGGGCGCGCGCCAGACTCAGGCGCCGCTTCATGCCGCCCGACAGTTCACCGGGCTTGCTGCCGGCCTTGTGCGAGAGCGAGGCAAATTCCAGCAGCGCCGGCACGCGGGCGCGCACCTGCGCCGCCTTCATGCCGAAATAGCGGCCATAGACCTGCAGGTTTTCCGCGCAGCTGAAGTCCGGGTCCAGCGTGTCGAACTGGCTGACCACGCCCAGCCTGGCCTTGATCGCCAGCGCATCGTCGGGCATGCGCAAACCGCGGTTCTGGCCGTCCGCAAAATAAGTGATGTCGCCGGTGTCCGGTGCGGTCAGGCCCAGGCACATGCGGATGGTGGTGGTTTTTCCGGCGCCGTTAGGGCCGATCACGCCCAGGCATTCGCCGGGCGCAATCTCGAAGGACAGGTCGTCCACGACCACAGCGCTGCCGTAGTGTTTGGTCAGGCCCCGGATCTGGAGAAGGGGATGGTTCATGCGGCTATTGTTGCCGACCTGCGCTGGGCTGCTGCCGCGGTACGGGACAGCGGCTGAACGGACACGGGTTTCAGGCGTCCTCACCATAGTCGTGATCCGGGTGGTTGACCACGTCCAGCTTCCAGTAACCCCGGCCCACGATCTGGCTGCGGCTCACGCCCAGCGCCGTGATCAGCAACTGGCGGATGCGACGCATCGCCGCGGCCTCACAGGCCAGGTAAATACGGGTGTCGGGGCCTATCGGCGCAGCAGCATGCAGCGCCTTTTCCAGGGCCTGTCCCGCCGCCCGGTGGTCCGTGCCGCGCGCCAGCCAGACCACGTCAAGCTGCGCCGCGCTGTGCAGCGGCCGCTGCTCGGTATCGCTGATGACTTCCAGCAGCACCTGCGCATGGGCGCCGGCGGGCAGGGCGGCCAGAATGGTTTCGACCGCTGGCAGCGCGCTGGCATCGGCGATCAGCAGGTGCTGCGTGGCGGCGCTGTCCAAGGCATAGCCGGGACCGGGGCCCATCAGGAACAGCACCTGGCCGACGGTGGCCTGGGCCGCCCAGGTCGACGCCGGGCCTTCACCGTGCAGCACAAAATCGACATCGACTTCCTGCGCCTCGGGCCGCACCGCCAGCGGGGTGTAGGTGCGCATGGACACGGCGCGCGGGCCGTCCGGCAAAGAGCGGGTCGGCTCGGTTTGCCCCGGCTCAGGGAAGATCAGCTTGATATAGCTGGCGGGCCCGGCCGGCGCGAAGCCCTCGAGTTCGGCACCCTGGAGCGTGATGCGGCGCATGGCCGGGCTCAGGACCTCGATGCGGCTGACTTCCACGCGGCGCGGCGGACGGCGCTGGCGGACGGGCGCCGGGCTGGACGCTGGTTGCGGGCGTGCGGGAGGGGGAAGGGGCTGGGTCAAGAAGGGCTTTCTGAAGCAGGCGGGCGCCAATGAGAACCATTGTCATCCAGAATCCGCGCGACCGTGTTCCGTAGGGCCATCCGCTGAAGGGGACCGGGCCCCGGGCCCAGGTGTTTTCCCCGGTGAAGTAAAGTGTTGGTCACGGCGCCTCGCTTACGGCTCGTTTGCATGGCGACCTGTCCTCCGACCCCTCCACCTCCTGCACATCCCATGACCACCTTCGGCACCCCCCTGTCCCCCCACGCAACCAAAGTCATGCTGCTCGGCTCCGGCGAGCTTGGCAAGGAAGTGCTGATTGCGCTGCAGCGTCTGGGCGTGGAAACCATCGCCACTGATCGCTACGACAACGCTCCGGGCCAGCAGGTCGCGCACCATGCACGCACCATCACCATGAGCGACCCGGCCCAGCTCAAGGCGCTGATTGAAAAGGAAAGGCCGCACTTGGTGGTGCCCGAGATCGAGGCAATCGCCACTCCGATGCTGGAAGAACTCGAAGCGGCGGGCGTGGTCCGTGTGGTGCCGACCGCGCGGGCTGCCCGGCTGACCATGGACCGCGAAGGCATTCGCCGCCTGGCCGCCGAAACCCTGGGCCTGCCGACCAGCCCCTATGTATTTTGCGATTCGCTGGCGGAACTTCAGGCCGCGATCGACGCCAAAATCGGCTACCCCTGCGTCGTGAAGCCGGTCATGAGTTCCTCGGGCAAGGGCCAGAGCAAGATTTCCGGTCCCGCCGACGTCAAGGCCGCCTGGGACCATGCCATGGCCGGCGGCCGCGTCAGCCACGGCCGGGTCATCGTCGAGGGCTTCATCGACTTTGACTACGAGATCACCCAGCTTACGGTGCGTGCCATGGGCGCGAATGGGCAGATCGAAACCCATTTCTGCGAGCCGATCGGCCATGTGCAGGTCAGCGGGGACTATGTGGAAAGCTGGCAGCCGCAGCCCATGGCCTCCAGAGCGCTGCAGAAAAGCCGCGACATCTGCAAGGCGGTGACCGACAACCTGGGGTTGGGCCATGACGGCAAGCCGGGCGGTCTGGGCCTGTTTGGCGTCGAACTGTTCGTCAAGGGCGACGAGGTCTGGTTCAGCGAGGTCAGCCCCCGGCCGCACGACACCGGCATGGTGACGATGTGTACACAGTGGCAAAACGAGTTCGAGCTGCATGCGCGAGCCATTCTTGGCCTGCCGGTCAATACGGCGCTCAAAACCCCGGGCGCCAGTGCCGTGATCTACGGCGGTGTGGATGCGCAGGGCATCGTGTTTGACGGCGTGGCCGAGGCACTGCGCGTACCCAACACCGACATCCGGCTGTTCGGCAAGCCGGAGAGTTTTGTCAAGCGCCGCATGGGCGTCGCGCTGGCCTTCGATGACGATGTGGAGACTGCGCGGGCCCAGGCCAAGCTGGCTGCCTCGCGGGTCAAACCGCGCGTGGCCTGAAGGCGTCTTTCATGAAATACCCGGAACTGATGGAAATGCTGGCCTGGGCAGAAGATTCGTCGCTGCGGCTTCTGTTGGTGGCGGGTATTGCTGTGGCGCTGGCCCTGCTGGTGCATCGTGTGGGCCTGGCCGTGCTGCTGCGGCTGACACGTTCCATGCCGGTCGCTGCGACGGTGGTCCGGCATTGCAGGGCGCCGGCCCAACTGCTGCTGCCGCTGATTGCCCTGCAGGCCGTTTGGCAGGGCGCACCCGACGACCTGGCGCTGATAGGCGGCGTGCGCCACGCCAATGCTCTGTTGCTGTTCACGGCATTGACCTGGCTGGGGCTGCGCGCCGTTCGCGGTGTGGCGCACGGCGTCACCGACCTGCACCCGGTTGATGTCGAAGACAACCTGCACGCGCGCCGCATTCACACCCAGACCCGCCTTCTGGCGCGAACCGCGATGTTCACCGTCGTGCTGACCGGGCTGGCCCTGATGCTGATGACCTTCCCGGGGGCGCGGCAGTTTGGTACCAGTCTGCTGGCGTCGGCCGGCGTGGTGGGCCTGGTGGTGGGGATTGCCGCCCGGCCGATTTTCAGCAACCTGATTGCCGGGCTGCAGATTGCGCTGGCGCAACCCATCCGGCTTGACGACGTCCTGATCGTGGAAGGCGAGTGGGGCCGGGTGGAGGAAATCACCGGGACCTATGTGGTGCTCAAGATCTGGGACGAGCGCCGGCTCATCATTCCGCTGCAATGGTTTATTGAGCACCCCTTCCAGAACTGGACCCGCAAAAGCGCCAGCATCATCGGCACGGTGTTCCTGTGGGTGGACTACCGCATGCCGATGGAGCCCCTGCGCGCCGAAGCGCAGCGTCTGTGCGAAGCGTCACCCGATTGGGACCGGCGCCTGTGCAAGCTGCAGGTCACGGAAGCGGGCGAGGGTGCCCTGCAGCTGCGCCTGCTCGTGACCTCGGCCAGCTCCGGCCGGAACTGGGACCTGCGCTGCCATGTGCGCGAGGGGCTGGTCGATTTCATGCAGCGCGAGTATCCGCAGCACCTGCCGTTGATGCGCGCCGAATTGGCGGATTCCCGGCAGGGGGACCAGGCGGTCAGCGCCAAGGGGCTGCAGCCGGGTTGAAGCATGCTCCGCCGGACCCGGCGGAGTTCATGCCTGCCAAGTCGGCACTGTCTGCCAGCCTTCGGCGGGTTTACTTCAGGTAGCCACGCGCCTTCATGTTGTCGCAGCCGAATCCGCCCGCCCGCATGGCCGGGAGGGGGGTGCCTTTTTCCCTGGCGCGTGCTTCCATCTGCTTGTGGTTTTCTTCCTGGTAGGCCTTGCACTCTTCGTAGCTCTTGAAGCTGCGCATCCTGGCTTGGTGCTCGGTCCGCTCTTGCGGGGTCATGAGTTGGTAACCCCAGGTGTTCCCCGGGTTGGCGGCCCATGGACCTTTGGCCAGCACGGGTCCTGCAACCGAAGCGGCCATCAGCAGTACCGCCATTGAGCATGAAAGTGGTTTCATGGAGATCTCCATCTGTCAAAAAAATGCCGCAACCCCTGCGGCAGGGATGCCGTAGATGCGTCTGGCTGAAAGTTCTTCTTTCTTGCACCTGCGGCGCCGGATCCTGCCGGGGCTGATGGTTGGACCCAACAGACCGGCTGAAGCCAGGCTCCCATTCGGCACCTTTTCGGGCAAAGTGCACTTGACCCTTGTCAAGACCAGGCGGTCGTTGCCCGGGGTTTTCAGGCTTTCCGGGTCCCTGCAGAAAGGCCGTCCAGATGGCAGGACGGTTCCTGTGGCATGAGCGGGTCTGGCCGTCACCCGTGCGCTTCAGCGCAGGCTCCAGGGGGTGATGCCCACCGACGCCTGGCTGGCCTTTTGGCTTATTGCTGCGTTGTGCAGAGCAGGCGGGCATGGGGAACAGCATGCTCGCCAAACGCAACCAGAGTTTTTTGACCACGGCATGAGGGCCACCGGGTTTTATTCGTGCCGCAACGCGTCGATGGGGTCCATGCGCGCCGCGCGCCGGGCCGGAAAATAGCCGAACAGCACCCCTATGCCGGCCGAGAACAGGAAGGACAGCAGGTTCACAGCCGGGTTGAAGAGGTAGGGCACATCCATCACGGCCGCCAGCGCCAAGGAGGCGCCGGTGGCCAGCACGATGCCGATCAGGCCGCCCAGCGCTGCCAGCACCACCGCCTCTATCAAAAACTGCAGCAGCACCTCGCGCTCCAGCGCGCCGATCGCCAGCCGCAGGCCAATCTCGCGGGTGCGCTCGGTCACGCTGACCAGCATGATGTTCATGATGCCGATGCCGCCCACCAGCAGGCTCACGGCCGCCACCGCGCCCAGCAGCATGGTCATGACCTTGGTCGTGCCCGACAGCGTGTCGGCCAGTTGCTTGGTGTCCAGCACGTTGAAGTTGTCCTCGTCGGTATCGGCCAGCTTGCGGCGTTCGCGCAGCAACTGGGCCAGGCTGGCCTTCAGGCGGTCGGCGTCGCTGCCTTCCTTCATCGACACCAGCAGGGTGTTGACGCGGGTGTTGCCGGTGATGCGGCGCTGCAGCGTCTTGATCGGCACCAGCACCAGGTCGTCCTGGTCATTGCCGAAGGCGCCCTGACCCTTGGAGGCCAGCAGGCCCACCACCTCGCAGGAAATCTGTTTGACGCGCAGCTGTTCTCCGATGGCCGGGCGGGTGCCAAAGAGCTCGCGTCGCACGGTTTCGCCGATTAGGCAGACCGCCGCGCCGGCCCGCAGTTCGTCGTCGGAAAACATGCGCCCATCTCCCAGCTTCCAGTTGCCGGTGTCCAGCCAGGCATTGGTGCTGCCGATGACGCTGCTGGTCCAGTTGCGGCCATTGGCCACCAGGGTGGAACTGCTGCGCGCCTCGGGCGCGACCGCTGCGATCCCGCCAATCTGGGTGGCGATGGCATCGGCATCGAGCTCGCTGAAGGAGGGCGCGGTGCCGCCGCCCGTGCCCGGCCCCATGCGCTGGCCGGGGCGAACCTGCAGCAGGTTGGTGCCCAGGCCGGAAATCTGGTTTTGCACCGCCAGCGTCGCACCATTACCCAGCGTCACCATGGTGATGACGGCGCTCACGCCGATCACAATGCCCAGAATGGTCAAAAACGAGCGCATCAGGTTGCGCCGGATCGAACGCAGTGCCAGCAGCAGCGTGTTGAGCAGCATCAGCGGGTCTCCGTCATGGGCGCAGCGACAGGGGTGGCCGTTTCCGTCGCCTGCAGGCCGGCCGGGTGCTCATTGCGGATGTCGCTGGCCACCAGGCCATCGACAAAACGCACGATGCGCCTGGCATAGGCAGCCATGTCGGCTTCATGCGTGACCATCAGCACCGTGATGCCCTGGTCCACGTTGAGATGCCACAGCAACTCCATGATCTCGCGGCTGCGCTGGGTGTCCAGGTTGCCGGTGGGCTCGTCGGCCAGCAGCACGGCGGGCTCGGTGACGATGGCGCGCGCAATCGCCACGCGCTGCTGTTGACCGCCCGACAGCTCGGCAGGCGTGTGGTGTTCCCAGCCCGCCAGCCCGACGGAGGCCAGCGCCCTGGCCGCCGCCGCATGCCGGGCAGCCGCTGATTCGCCCCGGTACAGCAGCGGCAGCTCCACATTTTCCTGGGCGGTGGTACGCGCCAGCAGGTTGAAGCCCTGGAACACAAAGCCGAAAAAGCGCCGTCGCAGCAAGGCGCGCTGGTCGCGCGTGAGCGATTCCACATGCACGCCCTGGAACAGGTACTGGCCCGCTGTCGGCGTGTCCAGACAGCCCATGGTGTTCATGGCAGTGGACTTGCCCGACCCACTGGGGCCCATGATGGCGACAAAATCGCCGGCTTCGATGTCCAGATCAACGCCCTTGAGGGCCTGCAGCGCCGTCGCGCCTTCGCCATACACCTTGGTGATGTTGCGCAGACGGATCAGCGGCAGGCTGCGGGCGGGCTCGCTCATGGCGTTGCGCCGGCGGTCTGCTGGTCGGTGATGACGGCCATGCCTTCCTGCAGGCCATCGCCCGTGACTTCGGTCATGCGGCCGTCGCTGATGCCGGTTTTGACGGAAACGGCCGCCGCCTGGTTGTCTTTGAGCACCCAGACCTGGCGGGTTCCCGCGCCGCCCGTGGTGTCGGCGGGCTTGCGCGCGCTTGTGCGTGGCATGCGTGGCATGAGCTTGGACACAAAGCTGCCGCTGGAAGCTGCGGCGGCGGGGCTGTCGACCTGCGTGGGTGTGAAGCGCAGCGCGGTATTGGGCACCAGCAACACGCCGACGCGCTCGGTGGCGACGATGGTGGCTGCCGCGGTCATGCCGGGGCGCAGGCTCAGATCGGTGTTGTTCACCTCCAGATAGGTCACGTAAGTCACCACGTTGTCGGTCTTGGTGGAGCCGAACGCCACGCGGGTGATGGTGGCCGGGTAACGGCGTGACGGATAGGCGCTGACGGTAAAGCTGGCCTTCTGGCCGACCTTGACCGAACCCACGTCAGCTTCGTCGACGTTCACTTCCAGGCGCAATTGAGCCAGATCTTCGGCCACGGTAAACAGCGTCACCGCCTGCAGCGAGGCGGCCACGGCGTTGCCCGGATCGACCGTGCGCGTCAGAACCACGCCGTCAATCGGTGAACGGATCGAGGCCTTGGCGAGGTTGGTTTCGTCGGTGGAGGCAGCGGCGCGCGCCTCGGCCACATTGGCGCGGGCGCTGGCCTCGGCGGCCACGGCGCGGTCCACGCTGGCGCGGGCACTGTCGAGTTCGGTCGCCGACGGCACCTTGCCGCCGGACAGACGCGCCACTTCCTCAAAACGCGTCAGACCGGCCCGGGTTTCCTTCACGGTGGCTGCGCTCTGGGCCAGTTGGGCCTGCATGGCCGCCAGCGAAGCGCGCGAGCGCAGCACCTGGTCGGACAGTTTGGCCGTGTCCAGCTCGACCAGCACCTGGCCTTTCCTGATGCGATCGTTCACGTCCACCAGCACGCGCTTGACCGTGCCCGAGAGTTCGCTGCCGATGTTCACCGAGCGTGTCGGTTGCAGCGTGCCGTTGGCCAGTACGTTGAGTGTGAGATTGCCCTTGCGGACGGTTTCGGTCACATAGTGCGGCGCGGCGCCGGTCTTTTTTTGCGCCAGCCAGTAGGTCAGGCCCGCTGCAAGCACGAGGAGGGCTAGCGCGATGAGCCATGGCGTGGGGCGCTGCCACCAGGGGCGGGCGCGGTCCTCGTTCAGCAGGGTCTGCAGATCAGCGGCAGATGGCGTGGATGCAGGTGGGGTGGGGCTGTTCATGGTCGGTGTTTGTGATGGGAGGCAGGTTCTTCGGGCCGTCTCTGCATATCTGTCAACGCGTGGCGGTTCCCGGCTCGGGCGTCCAGCCGCCGCCCAGGGCCTTGTAAAGGCGCACATGGTCAGCGCTCAGGCTGGCGCGGGTGCTTTCCACGCTGTCCTGGGTCGACAGCAGGGTACGCTGCGTCTCCAGCACCGAGCGAAAATCGATCAGCCCACTGGCGTAACGCTGGCGGGCCAGCAAGTCAGCATTGGTCGCCGCGTCCGCCGCCGCCTGCAGCCGGACCAGCCGCTCCCGGTTGCCTTGCAGCGACACCAGCGCGTTCTCCACGTCTTTCAGCGCAGTCAGTACCGTCGCCTGGTAACTCACGCGCGTTTGTTCCAGCGCGGCTTCCTGCGCGCGCACCTGGGCGCGGGCCGCGCCGCCGTCAAACAGCGGCACCGAAATACTGGCCAGCAAGGCATTCACCACGGTGCCGGCGGTGGTGAGTGAGGCCAGGCTCAAGGCGCTCAGGCCGAGAGAGCCGCTGATCTGAAAACCCGGATAACGCGCGGCGTCAGCCTGCGATACGCGCGCCAGGGCGGCGCTGATGCGATGTTCGGCCGCGCGCACGTCCGGGCGCTGGCGCAGGGTTTCCGCGGGAATGCTGAGTGCGAGTTCGCCGGGGGCCTGCGGCACGGGGCCGGTGGTGGTCAACAGGGCCTGCAACGCGCCGGGCGCCCGGCCGGTCAGCACCGCCAGGCTGTATTGCGCCTGCGCAGCACTGGTTTGCAGCGCCGGAATTTGCGCACTGGTTTGTGCGCTGGCGGCACGTGCCTGCTCCAGGTCGAGCGAGGACGCCAGTCCCGCCTGGACCCGCCAGTCGGTGATCTGCTGCGTTTCGTTCTGGCTGGCCAGGTTGTTGCGCGCAATGGCCAGACGCGCCTGCAGCCCGCGCAGTTCGATATAGGTCACCGCCACCTCGGCGGCAATGGACACCTGTGTGTCGGCCAGGCTGGCCTGTGCGGCCTGGGCATCGGCTTCGGTGGCGCTCAGGGCGCTGCGCCTGCCGCCAAACACATCCGGCTCCCAGCTTGCATCAAAACCCGCCTTGAACAGATTGCCGGCCGCGTTGTCGCCTGACTTGCTGCGCTGGGCAGAGCCCGCGGCGTTGAGTTTGGGCAACAGATTGGCCGAACTGACATCACGCAGTGCTCTGGCCTGCTGCAGCGCCGCCTGCGCGGAGCGCACCGTGGTATTGGCTTGCAGGGACTGGGTCACCAGACTGCCGAGCAAGGGGTCGTCGAAGCGTTGCCACCAATGCGCCAGCGAGGTCGCGGCGGCCGGCGCGGTGGCGCTGCCAGACCAGGCCGCAGGAATCGGCGTCTGCGGCAGCGCGCCGCCCTGCGGCGACAGGGATGCGCAGCCGGACAGCAGCACGGCCAGTGCCAAGAGCAACGGGGCGCGCATCGGGCGGAGTCTGGAGGGGGAGGGGGTCATGGGGCGACAAAACCAGACATATGCATAAAGCACATTATTTGCTCTTCGCATGACGCATTCGCTTGCGCCCCGTCAAGTTGTGTAAAGCTGTGGCTACCTGATGACCCATCGCGGGCTCAGAACTTCCATGCACCGGCCAGACGGCACGGAAATGGTGCGTTTCCGGATTACTGGAAGGCCACTTCCGAAAAACTGCGCAGCTTCCGACTGTGCAGCTGGCTGCTGCCCTGGGCGCGCAGCAGTTCGATCGCCCGCATGCCGATGCGCAGGTGCTGGTCGACCCGCTCGCGGTAGAAGTGGTTGGCCATGCCGGGCAGCTTGATCTCGCCGTGCAGCGGCTTGTCGCTGACACACAGCAACGTGCCGTAGGGAACGCGGAACCTGAACCCGTTGGCGGCGATGGTGGCGCTTTCCATGTCCAGCGCGACGGCGCGGCTCTGGCTGAAGCGGCGCTGGGGCTGGTTGCCTGGCAGCAATTCCCAGTTGCGGTTGTCGGTGGACGCCACGGTGCCGGTGCGCATGATGCGCTTGAGATCCGGCCCCTCCAGATGGGTCACGTCTTTCACAGCGCGTTCCAGTGCCACCTGAATTTCGGCCAGCGCCGGAATCGGCACCCACAGCGGCAGCTCTTCGTCCAGCACGTGGTCTTCGCGCACATAGCCGTGCGCCAGTACATAGTCGCCGAGCTGCTGGCTGTTGCGCAGCCCTGCACAGTGGCCCAGCATGATCCAGGCATGGGGCCGCAGCACGGCAATGTGGTCGGTGATGTTCTTGGCATTGGCCGGCCCGACGCCGATGTTGACCATGGTGATGCCGGTGCGGTCGGCGCGCATCAGGTGGTAGGCCGGCATCTGCGGCAGGCGCGGCGGCGCCATGCCCAGCTCGTCGCCGATGCTGGCCGGCAGGCCCGCGCGGCGGGTGACCACATTGCCGGGCTCGACAAAGGCGATGTAGTCGCTGTCCGGGCGTGCCATTTCTTCATGGCCCAGCCGTACAAATTCGTCAATGTAGAACTGGTAGTTGGTGAACAGTACAAAGTTCTGGAACCAGTCGGGCGAGGTCCCGGTGTAGTGACGCAGGCGCTGGAGGGAGTAGTCCACCCGGGCGGCGGTGAACAGCGACAGCGGCTGCGGCTCGCCCGGCCGGGGCTCGTAAGTGCCGTTGGCAATGCCGTCGTCCATGGCCGCCAGGTCGGGCAGGTCGAACACGTCGCGCATCAGCATGCGCCTGTCTGCGCTCAGGTTGCCTTCGATGTGGTCGTGCTCGGCAAACGAGAAATGCACGGGAATGGGCTGGGTGCTGGTGCCCACCTCCAGCTCGACCGAATGGTTTTGCATCAGCAGACGGAACTGTTCCAGGTAGTAGTTGCCGTAGAGGTCGGGCCGCGTCAGCGTGGTTTCAAAACGGCCTGGCCCGGCCACAAACCCATAGCTGAGCTGGGAAATGTCGGGCGTTTCCAGGATCGCGCGTGCCACGGTTTCCGTGTGCACCCGCACAAAGGGGTAACAGGCCCGCACATGGCCGGGCAGGGTTTCGCCAGCTACATAACGGTGCATGGCATCGCGCAGGTGCGCAATCTGCTGGTCATAAATCAAGCGAACCTGGGCCAGTGCGGCGGCCGGGTCGGCGTAGCGGGTGGGGGCGATAAAGGCGGGCAGGTAAGGCATGGGCTTATTGTGCTCCGCTCCCCGAAACGCGGCTTTTTAGCCGCCACTGACACGAAACCGACACATTGCGACCCTAGATTCAACGGCAACACCACTTGGAGAGACCATGGACGCTGCCATCCGGATCAACACCCTGAGCAAGACATTTGGCAATGGCCGCAAGGCCTTGCAACAAATCGACCTGAGCATTGCGCCCGGCGAAATGGTCGCGCTGATCGGGGCTTCCGGCTCCGGCAAGTCCACCTTGCTGCGGCACATGGCGGGGCTGATGGCCGGCGATGCATCGGAGCAGGGGTCCATCGTGATCCACGGCAGGACCGTGCAGCGCAACGGGAAAATCGCGTCCAACATCCGTTCGGTGCGTTCGGGCATCGGTTTTGTTTTCCAGCAGTTCAATCTGGTGGGCCGTCTGCCGGTGATTGTCAATGTGCTGGCCGGCACCTTGCACCAGGTACCGATGTGGCGCAGTCTGATCCGCTGGTTCACGCCCGAGGAAAAGGCCAGAGGTATCGAGGCGCTGCGCCGGGTGGGCATCGCCGAATGCAGTGCACAACGGGCATCGACGCTGTCGGGCGGCCAGCAGCAGCGAGCGGCGATTGCACGGGCCATGGTGCAGGGCGCCAAGGTGGTGCTGGCCGACGAGCCGATTGCCTCGCTGGACCCGGAATCCTCGCGCAAGGTCATGGACATCCTGGCCCGCGTGAACCGCGAAGACCAGTGTACGGTGGTGGTGTCGCTGCACCAGGTCAACGTGGCGATGAAGTATTGCGCCCGCACCATCGCCCTGCACCAGGGCAAGGTGGTGTACGACGGCCCGTCGGTCGGACTGACGCCCGCCGTGCTGCGCGACCTCTATGGCGCCGAGGCCGACGACATCCTGTCCCTGGGCGACGCCATTTCCAGCCTCGAAGACAAGGCCAAACCCGTTCCCCACCTCGCGTGGCCGACGCCGATGGCGCAGGCCGCCTGAGCCGGGTTCCGTCGTTCCCCCTGTATTCGCAAGGAAAAACCATGATTAAAAACATGTTGACAGGACTGGTTCTGACGGCGCTCGCCATTCTGGCGCCGGTGCAGGCCCAGGGCATGAAGGAGTTCAGTTTCGGCATCCTGTCCACCGAGTCGAGCCAGAACCTGAAGCAGGACTGGCAGCCCCTACTGGCCGACATGGAAAAGCGCACGGGCATCAAGGTCAACGCCTTTTTTGCCCCCGATTACGCCGGTGTGATCGAAGCCATGCGTTTCAACAAGGTCCAGGTTGCCTGGCTTGGGAACAAGGCGGGCATCGAAGCGGTGGACCGCGCCGGGGCCGAGGTGTTTGCTCAGGTGGTCAACAGCGACGGGTCCATCGGTTATCACTCCATGGTGTCCGTTCACAGGGACAGTCCGTACCAGTCGATCGAGGAAGTTCTCAGGAATGGAAAGTCCCTGAACTTCGGCATGGGCGATCCCAATTCCACCTCCGGCTTTCTGGTGCCGAGTTATTACATCTTTGCGCTGAACAAGGTGGATCCCAAAACGGCCTTCAAGAACATCCGCGGCGCCAACCACGAGGCCAACATCATGGCGGTGGCCAACCGGCAGGTCGATGCCGCTGTGCACAGCTCCGATGTGCTTGAGCGCATGCAGGCGCGCGTTCCCGAGGTCGCGGCCAAGCTGCGCGTGATCTGGAAGTCACCGCTGATCGCCGGCGACCCGCTCATGTGGCGCAAGGACCTGGACGGGGAGACCAAGCAGCGTGTCAAACAGTTTCTGCTCAGCTACGGCAAGGGGCCGGACGCGGCGCGCGAGACCGCGATCCTGAACAAGCTGACGCTCAGCGGTTTCCGCGAATCAGGCGATGCCCAACTGATGCCCACGCGTCAGCTGGAGCTGTTTCGCGAGAAGACGAAGCTGGAGGCCGACGCGGCGATGAATGCGCAGGACAAGGCCGCAAGGCTCGAGCTGATCAACAGGAAGCTGGCCGAATTGCAGCGCACCTCGTGATGCCAGACCCCGCGTCACCGACAGCGGACATTGCGCCGCCGGCAAGCACAAACCCTTTTCTCTTCACTTCACTTCACTTCACATAAGGAATCATCATGCTCAGGAAATTCATAGGCGGCCTGGCCGCCGCCATTCTGGTGGCCGCTCCGGCCCTTGCCCAGGACATCAAGGAAGTCAATTTCGGCATCATTTCGACCGAGTCGTCGCAGAACCTGAAGTCGGACTGGCAGCCGTTGCTGGAAGACATGGCGAAAAAGACCGGCTACAAGGTCAATGCCTTCTTCGCGCCTGACTATGCCGGCATCATCGAAGGCATGCGCTTTGGCAAGGTGCATGTGGCGTGGTTCGGCAACAAGTCGGCCATGGAAGCGGTGGACCGCGCCGGCGGCGAGGTGTTTGCCCAGATGGTCAACGCCGACGGAACCCAGGGCTATTACTCGCACCTGATCGTCCATAAGGACAGCACGCTCAAGTCGCTGGACGACGTGATCAAGAATGCCAAGAACCTGTCGTTCGGCAATGGTGATCCCAATTCGACCTCCGGCTTTCTGGTGCCCAGCTACTACGTTTTTGCGCAGAACAAGATCGATGCCAAAACCGCTTTCAAGGTGTCCCGGGGTGCCAACCATGAGAGCAACGCGCTGGCAGTGGCCAACAAACAGGTCGATGTGGCCACCAACAACAGCGAGAACCTGGACAAGATCAAGGACCGCCTGCCCGAGAAGTTCAAGGACATCCGTGTCGTCTGGACCTCCCCCCTGATCCCGCTGGACCCGCTCGTCATGCGCAAGGACCTGCCTGATGCGGCCAAGCAGAAGCTCAAGGACTTTTTCTATGGTTACGGCAAAGGTGGCCAGCAGGAAAAGGATGTCCTGATGAAAATCTCCAAGCTGTCGGCCTTCAAAGCCTCCACCAATGCCCAACTGATCCCCATCCGCCAGCTGGAGCTGTTCAAGGAGCGCAACAAATTCGAGGCCGATGCAAGCTTGCCCGCCGCCGACAAGCAGGCCAAGGTGGCCGAGATTGACCGCAAGCTCGCCGAGCTGAGCCGGAACTGAGGTCGCCCGTGAACACCCCTGTCCATCTTTCCGTGCAGGCGCCTCCTGCGCCGCTGCAAGTGCCGCGCGCCAGCCTGCTGGGCCTGATGGCCTGGGGCGTATTGCTGGCCTTGCTGGCCCTGTCCTGGAAGGGCGCGGACATGCGCCCCCTGGACCTGCTGCGCGATTCCGGCAACATGGCCGAGTACGCCGCCAGCTTCTTCCCGCCCAACTTCAGCCAGTGGTCTTATTACCTGGAGGAGATGGTGGTCACGGTGCAGATCGCGCTGTGGGGCACGGCCCTGGCCGTGGTCTGTGCTGTGCCGCTGGCCCTGCTGTCCTCGGCCAATATTGCACCGGTCTGGGTTCGCCAGCCCATTCGTCGCCTGATGGATGCGGCACGCGCCATCAACGAGATGGTGTTTGCCATGCTGTTCATCGTGGCCGTGGGCCTGGGCCCGTTTGCCGGCGTGCTGGCGCTGTGGATTCACACCACCGGCATCCTGGCCAAGCTGTTTTCGGAAGCGGTGGAATCGATTGACCCGCAGCCCGTCGAGGGCATACGCGCCACGGGTGCCCATGCGCTGGAGGAAATCCTCTACGGCGTGATCCCGCAGGTGCTGCCGCTCTGGATTTCCTACACGCTGTACCGCTTCGAGTCCAACGTGCGTTCCGCTTCGGTGGTGGGCATGGTGGGTGCCGGCGGCATCGGCGTCGTGTTGTGGGAGATCATTCGCGGCTTTCAATATGCCGAAACCTGCGCCGTGATGATCATCATCGTGGTCACGGTCAGCGTCATCGACCTGATTTCAGCACGCATACGCAAGGCACTGGTCTAGGAACAGCCATGGCATTGAAAATTGAAGAGATCACCGCAGTTTTCCAGACACGCGGGGCCGCGCAGTACGGCGGCGAGGCGATCAACCAGCTGCAGCACGCGCTGCAGTGCGCCCACATGGCCGAGCGTTCGGGCGCCTCGCCTGAACTGGTTGCTGCCGCGCTGCTGCACGACCTCGGCCATTTGCTAGTACAGCGGGAACCGGCGAAGGAAGCAGGTGTTGATGACCTGCACCAGTTTCTGGCGCTGCCGTTTTTACGCGGTGTATTTCCAGACGCCGTGCTCGAACCCATTCGCATGCATGTGGACGCCAAGCGCTATCTCTGCCGGGTGGACAGCCAGTACCAGGCCAGCCTGTCACCGGCGTCGCAGCGCAGTCTGGCGCTGCAGGGCGGGCCGTTTTCCGGAGAGGAGGCCGCCGTTTTCATGGCGCAGGCTTTTGCCGCCGATGCGGTGGCGCTGCGGCGCTGGGACGACCACGCCAAAGACCCTGCGGCGACACCGCCCGATTGGGCCCACTACCGCGTGATTCTGGAACAGGCCGCCTCTGCCGTCCCGGCTGAACCGGTCAGGTAGTCAGCCAAACGCTGGCCGGCGACTTGCAGCGCTCCATCGTTGACGATCACGCAATCGGCTGGCATGCCGGAGAAAGTAGCGTTGCGTGCCAGCCTCTCGACAATGGCCGCGTCGCTATCGCGCCCCCGTTGCGCCAGGCGGATGGCCAGGCGCTCCGGATCGGTGCTGATCTGCACCACCCGAAGATCGGATGAAGGTGGCAGGCTGTTGACATGGGCGCGCGAGCCGTTGACAACCACGAGACATCCGGCCCTGACGGCGTCGGCGTAATGGCTGGCAATACCGTAACTAAATCCGTGCGCCTGCCAGTGCCAGCTAAGGCTGCCCGACTGCAGCAGTTCGGCAAAGACCGGTGCGGTGACCGGATCGTGGTCGGAGCCCGGCTGCACGGGGCGCGTCACCATGCGGCGCGCAAACACGATGTTGGACCGCCCGCTGAGCGCCTGTCGCGCAGCGTCGATCACGCTGTCCTTGCCGGAACCGGACGGTCCGCAGACAAACACCCAGAGGCCGCTCATGCCCCCAGCCTGACATCCATGACACGCTGAAACGGTGCGCCCGGGCTACGTTCGACAAACAGGCAGAGCCGGTCCAGGGCCAGGGGGGCCTGGGTGTTGAGGCGGTCCACGTCCGCAGCGACCGCCTGGCTGACCTGCCGGGCAAGGGCCGCATCGACGGGGCCGGTCAATGTCAGATGCAGGCGAAATCTCTCCATCACATAGGGGTAGCCATACAGATTCAGCAACTCGGTCTCGCGGGCGTCCAGAGGGGTCGCGCGGCGGCGGGCAAGCTCTGCCGCCTCGGGAGGGGCGCGCAAGTCGTCGAGCCCGGCCACACAGGCTGCCGCCAGCGCCTGCAGGCCCTCGGGGGGGGCCTCGGGAACCAGCGCCACGAAGTTGCCCAGTGCGGCGGCACGCAGCGGTCCCAGCGGCACCGGTGCCAGCGTCTGCGCCAGGCGGCCCAGGCGTGCCACCAGATCGGATTCGTCGTGTGCAGCTGACAGCCTGAAGGGCGCTTTCAACGTGGCGTGGAAGCCGTAACGCCGCGGTTCCGCAGTGATGGCGGCAAACTCCGCTGGTGGCAAGCCTTCCTGCAAGGGCTGGGGCAGTGCCGTGTTGTCGTGTTCGTTGCGGCCCAGCCAGTGCGCGCCAAAGGCCCACCATGGCGAGTGCCGGTCCGGCGCAAAATAAATGGCGTAACGTGCGCTCATGCGAACGTTCCCGTTTCATTTCCTGCATTGATCACCAGCTGGACCCGGTCGCCGGAAAACACGGTTTCCCCGTACTTGATCGGCAGGCCGGCCATGTCGACGTCCAGGCACTCGACGCACAGCACCGGCCGCGTCAGCGGCTGCTTCAGCAGCCGTGCGGTTTCAGCGGAGGGCATCTGGGTGGTGACGCGGCTTTCGGCGCGCACATAGTCCTCGACACCAAAGTGCCGCAGGATGTCCGTGGTGCAGGTGCCGCGGCCAAGCATGTCGAGCAGGCCGGCAAACCGCCCGGCGGGGTAGTAGGCCGTGGCCAGCGCGATAGGCTGCTCGTTGGCCTCGTCCAGCATTTCCACCATCAGCACCTTGCCACCCTTGCCCAGCCGGAGTTCATGCGCCGCTCGTTCAGGTGCGGCCATTTCCCGGGCGGTGAGCAGCTGTTTGCTCGGCAACAGCCCCTGGCGCTGGAGGTTTTCGCTGAAACGCGTACGGCGCGACAGCACGTAGTCGAGCAGTTCGTGCTGGACGAAGGTGCCACGGCCCGGTTCGATCCGCACCAGACCATCACCCTGCAGGGCGGCGACCGCCTGGCGCAGCGTGTGGCGGTTCACGCCAAAACGTGTGGAGAGCTCGTTTTCACTTGGCAGACGCCCGGTCGCCGTGAAGGCGCGGTCACGGATTTCGGTGCCCAGTGTGTCGGCAATCTGCTTCCACACAGCCACACCGCTGCGCCGGCCGGGCGCGCTGGAAAGAGGGCGTTCGCTTGTCATCATTTGGTCATGTTGTCCGGTTGAACTAGGGTCTTCCTGCAGCCCCTGTGGTTGTTTGCAGTGACAAACCCAACTCTAGTGACTGATTTAGACATCTGTATGACAAACGAGTCGATAAACCCAAACCATGAACCCCGCAGGCGCTGGCTGGCCGTGCTGGCACGCGCCACCCGGCCCGAACTTGAAAAGGCGTGGGCTCTCTTGGGCGCCCTGCCGCCGCTGGAGCATGTCCGGCCTGCCGAATCGGGCATGGTCATGCTGCGCGGCCGGGTCGGGGGGACCGGCGACGCCTTCAATCTCGGGGAGGCCAGCGTGACGCGTTGTGCCCTGCGCGTCGGCCCGGGCGCGCTGGGCGTGGGTTACGCCCTGGGGCGCGACCGCCGCAAGGCCGAGCTGATTGCCGTGGCCGATGCGCTGCTGCAGGACCCCACACGCCACGCGGACATCATGCATGCGGTGGTTGAGCCGCTGGCCAGGCAACAGGCCGCGCAGCGGGACGCGACCAGTCGCGCGGCGGCCGCGTCGAAAGTTGAATTTTTCACGTTTGTGCGGGGCCAGGCATGAATCAGAACCAGCCACTGAGTGCCGGCTTCGCCGATCCGGTGCATGACGCACAGACTGCTTTTCGCCGTGTGCTCGATGCGCTGTCGCGGCCGGGCCGGCGCTTCGTTCTCGGCGGCGCGGTTCCGGGTCTGGCCCTGGGCCCGGCCATGGCGCATCTGCTGCTCGCACTGACGGACGACGACACGCCGGTATGGTGGCAGCGCGAGGAGGGCGGTGCCCCGGACTGGCTGCGTTTTCACACCGGGGCGGGCCGGGCGGCCGCGCCGCAAGAGGCGGCTTTTGCCGTGCTCGTCGATGCGGGGGCCATGCCGCCGCTGGACAGCTTTGCGCCAGGCTCGGCGGAAGCGCCCGAACGCTCGGCCACCTTGCTGGTGGAAGTGCCCTCGCTGGATGACGGCCCGGCCGTCGAGTGGCGTGGTCCCGGCATCCAGGACATGCAGACGGTGCGGATTGCGGGCTTGCCCGACCACTTCTGGACGCAGTGGCAAGTCAACCACGCCGCGTTTCCACAAGGGGTGGACATTGTTTTTACCTGCGCGGACCTGGCGTTGGGGCTGCCGCGCACGACCCGCGTGCGACGTCTGGAAGGAATTTGATATGTATGTAGCCGTCAAGGGCGGAACCGCCGCCATCGAGAACTCCTGGCACCTGCTCGCCGCGCAGCGCCGCGGTGATACCGCGCTGCCGGAACTGTCGGTTGCCCAGATCCGCACGCAGCTGTCGCTGGCGGTCGATCGTGTCATGTCCGAGGGCTCCCTGTACGACCCCGAACTGGCCGCCCTGGCGATCAAGCAGGCCAGTGGCGACCTGATCGAGGCGATTTTCCTGCTGCGTGCCTACCGCACCACGCTGCCGCGTTTTGGCTACAGCCTGCCGCTGGACACCGCACAGATGAACCTGACACGCCGCGTCTCGGCCACGTTCAAGGATGTGCCCGGTGGCCAGGTGCTCGGCGCCACGTATGACTACACCCAGCGTCTGCTGGACTTTGCCTTGTTGGCCGAAGGGGACAGCGACGAGGCGGAGCCGGCGCCCCAGGGCGTGGCGCAGCCCTTGCCGGCCAGCATGCCGCGTGTCAATGAATTGATGGCGCGTGAAGGCCTGATGGAGACACCGCGTCCCGTCGCAGACAGCGAGCCGGGCGACCTGACGCGTGAGCCACTGATGTTTCCGGCCGACCGGCCGCTGCGCCTGCAGGCCCTGGCGCGTGGCGACGAAGGCTGGTTGCTGGGCCTGGGCTATTCCACGCAGCGCGGTTATGCCAATGCCCATCCGTTTGCCGGTGAAATCCGGCGCGGCGCCGTGTCGGTGGAAATTCTGGCAGACGAGCTGGGCTTCGCGATTGATATCGGCGAGGTGGAAGTCACCGAGTGCCAGATGATCAACCAGTTTGCCGGCAACCGCGAGGTGCCGCCGCAGTTCACCCAGGGCTACGGCCTGGCGTTTGGCGGGGCCGAGCGCAAGAGCATGGCGATGGCGCTGGTCGATCGCGCGCTGCGTGCGCGCGAACTGGGCGAGCTGGCCGTGGCGCCGGCACAGGACGAGGAGTTCGTGCTGTCCCATGCCGACAGCCTGGAGGCCTCCGGCTTTGTGCAGCACCTGAAGCTGCCGCATTACGTGGACTTCCAGTCCGAGCTGGAACTGGTGCGCCGGCTGCGTGCCGTCCATGCGCAGGAAGGGCAGGATGAAAAACGCGCGGACCCCGGCCGTGGAGCGCCCACCCCCCACACCGAACCGGCGATACAGAAAGCAGCATGATGGACGAGCATTACAACTTCGGATTTCTTGACGAGCGGACCAAAAAGATGATCCGCCGCGCCATGCTCAAGGCGGTCGCCATTCCCGGCTACCAGGTGCCTTTCGGCTCGCGTGAAATGCCGTTCGCCTACGGCTGGGGCACGGGCGGCGTGCAGGTCACGGCCAGCATCATCGGCCGCGATGATGTGCTCAAGGTCATTGACCAGGGTGCGGACGACACGACCAATGCGGTCAACATCCGCCGATTTTTTGCGCGCACCACCGGCGTGCCGACCACGGAGAAAACCGCCGAGGCCACCATCATCCAGACGCGGCACCGCATTCCGGAAGCCGCCCTGACCGAAGCGCAAACCATTGTCTACCAGGTGCCCATGCCGGAGCCGCTGTTCCGGCTGGAGCCACGCCGCCTCGAAACCATCACCATGCACGCGCTGGGGGAATACGGCCTGATGAACGTCAAGCTCTACGAGGACATTGCCCAGCTCGGCGCCATTTCCAAGACCTACGACTACCCGGTGCTGGTCAACGAACGCTACCTGACCTCGCCTTCGCCGATACCGAAGTTCGACAACCCCAAGATGCACATGAATCCGGCGCTGCAGCTGTTCGGGGCAGGCCGGGAAAAACGCATTTACGCCATCCCGCCCTACACATCTGTACGCAGCCTGGATTTTGAGGACCACCCGTTTGAAGTGCAGCGCTGGGAACATGCCTGCGCCCTGTGTGGCGCGGCGGAAAGTTTTCTCGACGAAATGATTGTGGACGATGAAGGCAGCCGCCTGTTTGTCTGTTCGGACAGTGACTTCTGCAGTGGGCGCCGCGAGGGCGGGCATGTGGGCACGCAGCAGGCCGTGCAGATGCCGGACGCGCTGGCGCGCGCAGCGGTGGGGGGCGCGCGATGAGCAGCGATCTTCTCCTGTCCGTACGCGATGCCGGCAAGCAGTTCATGCAGGGCCAGCGTCTGCGCTGGGCTTGCCGCGGTGTGAGTTTTGACCTCTACCCCGGCGAGGTGCTGGCCGTCGTCGGTGAATCCGGCTCCGGCAAGTCCACGCTGCTGCGCCTGCTGGCGGCGCGTCTGGCCTGCGACGAAGGGTCGGTCCATTACGACCTGCGGGAGGAGGCCGGCAACGGCGTCGCCGCATCACGCGGCGCGTCCGGGCTGGTGGATCTGGCCGGGTTGTCCGAAGCGCGGCTGCGCTGGCTGGCCCGCACCGACTGGGGTTTTGTCGAGCAGCATGCACGCGACGGCCTGCGCATGAATGTGTCGGGCGGCGCCAACATCGGCGAACGCATGATGGCTCTGGGCGCGCGCCACTACGGCAAGCTGCGCGGCGAGGCCCTGAGCTGGATGGAACGTGTCGAACTCGATGTGGACCGCATCGACGACCTGCCCGGCACCTACTCGGGCGGCATGCAGCAGCGCCTGCAGATTGCCCGCAACCTGGTGACCCATCCGCGCCTGGTCTTCATGGACGAGCCGACCACCGGGCTGGATGTCTCGGTGCAGGCGCGGCTGCTCGATCTGCTGCGCGAGCTGGTCGACCAGCTCCATCTGGCGGCCGTGATTGTCACGCACGACCTCGCAGTGGCGCGCCTGCTGGCGCACCGCATGCTGGTCATGAAAGACGGCTGCGTGGTCGAGCAGGGCCTGACCGACCGCGTGCTCGACGACCCGCAGCATCCCTACACCCAGCTGCTGGTGTCTTCCGTTCTCACCCCCTGATTCGCCACTTGATTCGCCACCTGAGCATCACCATGACTTCTGTCCTTGAAACCAGCGAGCTCTCCAAGACTTTCACCCTGCACGCGCGAGGCGGCCTGGCGCTGCCTGTTTTTTCCGGCATCAGCCTGAGCGTCGGCCCCGGCGAGTGCCTGGCCTTGACCGGCCATTCCGGCAGCGGAAAAAGTTCGCTGCTGCGCTGCCTGTACGGCAATTACAGCGCCAGCAGCGGAGAGGTGCGCATCCGCCACCAGGACCAGTGGCTCAGCCTGTCCGCGGCAGCGCCGCGCGAGGTGCTGGATGTGCGGCGCCGCACGCTCGGTTATGTCTCGCAGTTTCTGCGCGTGATTCCGCGGGTCTCGACGCTGGACATCGTGGCCGAACCGCTGCGCCGCCTCGGTGTGGCCGCCGACGAGGCGCGCGCCCAGGCCGCGCAGTGGCTGGCGCGCCTGAACCTGCACGAGCGCCTGTGGCACTTGCCGCCCGCGACGTTTTCCGGCGGTGAGCAGCAGCGCGTGAACATCGCGCATGGCCTGATTGCCAACCACCCCGTGCTGCTGCTCGACGAGCCGACCGCCTCGCTCGATGCCGACAACCGCCGCGTCGTGGTGGAGCTGATTCATGCGGCACGTGCGCGCGGGGCCGCCGTCGTCGGCATTTTTCACGACGACGAAGTGCGCGAAGCGGTAGCGAGCCGCTGCCTGGATGTCGAACACTATCGAAAATCAAACTGAACCGGAAGATCCCCATGAAGCAGAAAATCATCAGGAACGCAAGAATTGTCACGGCGGACGAAGAGTTCATCGGCTGTCTGGTGGTCGAGGGCGGCCTCATCCGCTCCATTGAGCGCGGCGACACCTCGGTGACCGGCGCGGAAGACTGGGCCGGCGACTGGCTGTTGCCCGGCCTGGTTGAGCTGCACACCGACAACCTCGAAAAACACCTGGTGCCGCGGCCCGGCGTGTTGTGGAACGCCCATTCCGCCACGGTCATGCACGACGCGCTCTGCGCGGCTGCCGGCATCATCACGGTGCTCGATTCGGTCGTCATCGGCGACATGGACCAGGGCGGCACGCGCAGCCAGACCCAGCATGTGTCGATCGAGGCCCTGCACGAGTGCCGCGCCGAAGGGCTGCTGCGGGTCGAGCACCTGCTGCACCTGCGTTGTGAGGTCTCGGCCCCCGATATCGTGGAGGTGTTCGAGCACTATGCCGACGACTCTCTGCTCGAACTGGTCAGCGTGATGGACCACACGCCGGGCCAGCGCCAGTGGCGCGACCTGGGCAAGTACCGGCGTTATGCCGAGCGTTACGGCAGCTTCAACGACGCGGAATACGACGCCCTGGTCCAGGAGCGCCGGGAACACCAGGAACGTTTTGCCATTCCCAACCGCGCGGCCGTCATCGCCGGAAGCCGCGCCCGGGCCTTGCCGGTGGCGAGCCACGATGACACGGAAGTGGCGCATGTCGAGCAGGCCAGCCAGGAAGGTATTGCCATCTCGGAATTCCCGACCACCGTGGCCGCCGCCCGGGCGGCCCGCGAGGCGGGCATGGGCATCGTCATGGGCGGCCCGAATCTGGTCAAGGGCGGTTCGCATTCGGGCAATGTGTCGGCGGCCGAACTGGCGCAGCTCGACCTGCTCGACATTTTTTCGTCGGACTACGTGCCCGCCAGCCTGCTGCAGTCGGCCTTCTTGCTGCGCGATACGGCCGGCTGGAGCCTGCCCAAGGCGGTCAACACCGTCACGCGCAACCCGGCCCGTGCGATTGGCCTGACGGACCGCGGTGAGCTGGCCCCCGGCCTGCGCGCCGATCTGATCCGGGTCCGGATGAGCGGTGACATGCCCATCGTGCGAGCGGCCTGGCACCAGGGCGTGCGCGCATTCTGAGCGTGCCGGTACGCCGGGGGGCGTGTCAGCCGGTCACCTACAAGTGATCGGGCTGCCGGCCGACTTTCCTGAATTTTCGGCGTCTCCTAAAGTGCAGCCATCTGTTTTGTCGTTCACGTGCCACCCATGTGTACAAGGAGCTGCTGCCATGCAAGTCGACGCCCCCAGCGCCAATCCTTTCATGTTGATGATGACGCCCCAAAAGGTGCTGGAGGCGGTGAAGAAGTCTGACGCCCTGCGGCGGCTGCAACACCAGGTGTTTCACCCGTTGGACAGCCTCCCCGCTTTTCAGGGGGATGCGGAACTTGCCGCCTTTGATGCGGCGATTGAAAACGCCAGCCTGGTCCTTCCCGATGAGGAGAACGCGCCACCGGCGTGAGGGCCAGGCTGCTCAGGGCGCACGCGACGGCTCTTTCACCGGCTCGCGCATCGTGACAAACTCCTCTGCCGCCGTCGGGTGGATGCCGATGGTGCTGTCGAAAATGGCCTTGGTTGCACCGGCCTTCATCGCCACGGCAAACCCCTGAACCACCTCGCCCGCGTCGGCGCCCACCATGTGCAAGCCGACCACGCGGTCCGAAGCGTCATCAACCACCAGTTTCATCAGCGTGCGTTCGGTGCTGCCGCTCAGGGTGTGTTTGAGCGCCTTGAACTCGCTGCGGTAGATGCTGACCTTGCCGAATTCCTTGCGTGCATCGGCTTCCGAATAACCCACGGTGCCAATGTTCGGGTGGGTGAACACCGCGGTCGGGATGAAGTCGTAACTCATGTGGCGCGGCTTCTTGCCGGCCGCGGCGCCAAACAGGTGGTCGACCACCACCATGGCCTCGCCCAGCGCCACCGGCGTCAGCTGGATGCGTGCGGTCACGTCGCCCAGCGCATAGATCGACGGCACCGAGGTCTGGTAGTGGGCATTGACCTCGATCGCCCCCTGGTGGTTGAGCGGGACGCCCGCGTTTTCCAGACCCAGGCCGGCCACATTGGGCAGACGGCCCGTCGCGTACAACACGGCGTCCACCGTGGTGCTGCTGCCGTCCTGCAGTTGCACGTGCAACCCGTCCACCGCCTGGCTGATGGCTGCCACATCGGCGTGCAGCCGCAAGTCCACCCCGGTCTTGATCATCTCTGCGGCCACGAAGGCCCGCACTTCCGCGTCGAAGCCGCGCAACACCTGGGCGCCGCGGTAAAGCTGGGTGACCTTGGACCCCAGGCCGTTGAAGATGGAGGCAAATTCGCAGGCGATGTAGCCGCCACCCACCACCAGCAGTCGCGCCGGGAAAGGAGCGATGTCGAAAATCTGATCCGAGGTGATGACCAGCTCGCGGCCCTTCACCTCGGGCAGGCTGGGCCGGCCGCCGGTGGCGATCAGGATGTGTTTGGCCGTGTAGCGGCTGCCTTCCACCTCTACCGTGTGGGCGTCGGCCAGGGTGGCCCAGCCCTCGATGATCTGCACGCCCGAGCCTTGCAGCAGCTGGATGTACACGCCGTTCAGGCGCGAGATTTCAAGCGCCCGGTTGGTCTTGAGCTGCTCCCAGTTGAACACCGGCGCTTCGCCGGTCCAGCCGAAGCCGCGCGATTCTTCAAAGGCTTCGGCGTAGTGCGCCGCGTAGCTGTAGAGTTTTTTCGGTATGCAGCCGACGTTGACGCAGGTGCCGCCCATGGCTGCTACCTCGGCCAGCGCCACACGTGCGCCGCGCTGCGCGGCCATGCGCGCGGCGCGCACGCCGCCGCTGCCACCGCCTATGACGAACAGATCAAAGTCGAAATTTTTCATGGGTTGCCATCATTGGAAAGGGTTGGCACTGACCTTACCACCGGTCCGCAGCCAATGCCCGGAGGGGGTCATCGTTCCGGATGCAGCTGAGGCGGGGCAGCGTGATTGAGCTTCAACAGTTCGGCCTTGATCCACTCAATGAAAATCCGCGTGCGCGCTGGCAGAAGGCGTGAATGGGGATAAACCACGCTGACCGGACGCAGCGGCGGCTCAAAACCGTCGAGCACCACGGTGAGCCTTTTCTGCTGCACATAAGGGGCGACCTGGTACGAGATAAACATGCCAAAACCCATCCCTGCAACACAGGCCTCGACCGCAGGCGCAGCGTTGTTGAATTCGAGATTGCCGGTGACAGGTACCGTGAAGGTTTTACCCTTTTCGTGGAAAGTCCACCACGGGCCCGTCGGCGCGGTAAACCGAACGCAATTGGCAGACCGCAGGTCGCGCGGATGTGCCGGCACACCGTGTTTGCGCAGGTAGTCCGGGCTGGCGACAACCAGGCGGCGTATCCCGAAGACTTTCTGCGCTACCAGTGAAGAGTCTTCCAGCTCGCCAATGCGGATGCCCACGTCGATTCCCTCTTCCAGGAGATTGAGCACCCGGTCGTGCAGCATCACCCGGCAGCTCACCTCGCTGTAGCGTTGTACAAATCGGGTGACCGCCGGCGCCACATACATCTGTCCAAACAACACCGGCGCGGTGATGACGAGCTGGCCGCGTGGCTCCCCCATCTGGGGGCTTACCGATGCTTCGGCTTCCTGCACCGTTGCGAGTACCTGCGTACAAAAAATCAGGTAGCGGCGTCCCTCGTCTGTGAGCGCGATGCGCCGGGTCGTGCGGTTGAAAAGTCGCACACCCAGGTGGCTCTCGAGACTGGCAAGAGTGCGCACCATGGCTGGTAAAGACGATTCCATGACCCGTGCCGCGGCGGTCAGGCTGCCTTCTTCCGCGATGTGGATAAAAGCCTGCATGGCCTTGAATTTGTCCATGGGTCCATGCTAAATGAATTACTCCGAATTTTGGATGAGTGAAATCCTGTTTCGAATATTTATTCAAATTAATGGATCAAACACAATACCAGCACCTGAACTCATTTTCGAAGGACATGCATGAGCACAAGCAACACCACCTCCCCCGCGCAGCCCATCAAACTCTACCGCGTCGCCATTTCCGGGCACTCTCACCGGGTAGAACTTTTCCTGTCCCTGCTCAAGCTGCCTTTTGAGTTGATCGAGATCGACCTGATGGCCAAGGGGCATAAAGCGCCGGCGTTTCTGGCCATGAATGCGTTTGGTCAGGTGCCGGTGATTCAGGACGGAGACGTCACCCTGGCGGACTCCAATGCCATCTTGGTGTACCTTGCGGGTCGATATGCCGCTGGGGCCGATCACCAGTGGTTGCCGCGTGACCCGCTGGGTGCCGCCAGGGTTCAGCGCTGGTTGTCGGTCGCCGCTGGGCAACTCGCTTTTGGCCCGGCGGCGGCACGCGTCAGCCAGTTGTTCAAACGGCCGGAAAATGTCGAAGCAGTGGCACGTGCCCATGCCCTGTTCGAGGTGATGGAGCAGGGCTTGGCCCACGCCCCCTTTCTGGTCGGCAGCGCGCCGACGCTGGCCGACATCGCCAATTACAGCTATGTGGCGCGTGCGCCTGAAGGCAATGTGTCGCTGGAACCCTATCCAGCGCTCCGCGCCTGGCTGGCCCGTATTGAGGCCTTGCCGGGTTTTGTGCCGATGGTGAAGACCCCCATTGGGCTGGAAGCATGAAACGCAGGATTGTTTCCGGGGTGAATACCGCAGAGGTGATTTCATGACCCGGCCCGCGTTTCACGAAGGCGAACGTGAGGTGCAGGCGCGTGTGGGCGTGCAGGAGCGGCTCGCCGAGCTCGGCCCGCGTGTCATCCGCGACTTCATGCCGGACCAGCACCGCGCATTTTTCGGGCAGCTGCCTTTTGTGATCGCCGGCACCGTGGATGCGCGCGGCCAGCCCTGGGCTTCGGTGCTGGCGCAGCCGCCGGGCTTCATGCACTCACCCCACCCGCGTCAGCTGGACTTCAGCGCGCGGCCGCTGCCCGGTGATCCGCTGGTCGCCAACCTGGCAGAAGGCGCGGCCATCGGCCTGCTGGGGCTGGAGCCGCACACACGGCGGCGCAACCGCATGAACGGCGTGGTGCGCCATGCAGGCGCTTCAGGGTTTTCGGTGGACGTCGGCCAGAGTTTCGGCAACTGCCCCAAGTACATCCAGGCACGTGAACCGGTGTATGTCGAAGACAGCGCCGGCGCCGTGCCGGTGGTGCACGAATTGTTGCAACTCGACGACGCGGCGCGCCGCATCATCACCAGCGCCGACACGTTTTTTATCGCCACCGCCTACGCCGGTGACAGCATGCAGGCGGGTCGCGCCGCGGGCGTGGACGTGTCGCACCGCGGTGGCAAGCCTGGCTTTGTGCGCCTCAGTGAGGGCGGCGTGCTGACGGTGCCCGACTTCACTGGCAACTTTTTCTTCAACACGCTGGGCAATATCGCGGTGAACCCGCGCGCCGGGCTGCTGTTCATTGATTTCGACAAGGGCGACCTGCTTTACCTGACCGTCACGGCCGGCATTCTCTGGGACGGCCCCGAGTTGTCATCCTTCGCCGGTGCGCAGCGCTTGATGCGTTTCGAGGTACAGTCGATACGCCTGGTGGAATCGTCCTTGCCCCTGCGCTGGAGCAAGGCGGAGTTGTCTCCCGTGCTCGAGGGTACGGGCGCTTGGGACCGACCCGCTCGTTGAACAGCCTCAGCCGATGGCTTCCAGCGCGAGTTCGCGCTCCAGCCAGGCGCGGAATTTTTGCACCGCTGGCCGTTCCGCACTGTGGGCCGACGTGACGATGTGGTAGCCCAGGCCGGCCACCGTCTGGCCGGGCAGGATCACGTTCAATTGGCCGCTGCCCAGCAGTGGCAGCACCAGCGGCGTGCGCCCGATGGCGACCCCGGCGCCCTGCACGGCGGCTGTCAACACATGTTCGTACTGCGAAAAATACAGGCAAGGCTGCCGGGCCGATTGAGGCAGGCCCAGGCGCTCGTACCAGGCCGTCCAGGACATCCACGAAAAGCGCATGGCCGGGTCGTGGTACACCAGCAGCGGCGTGTGCAGGATATCGGTGGCCGAGTGGATGCGCGCCGCAACGGCCGGCGCCGCGACCAGCAGCGCTTGTTCCTGCAACAGGGGCGGCGGGCCTTCGCCAGTGGGCAACACAGGCCTCAGCCGCACGGCCAGGTCCATGCCTTCGCGCTCCAGGTTCACCCGGGCTTCAGAAGCGTCGACGCGCACGTCAATGGCGGGCTCCTGCTGCTGGAATTTTGCGAGTTTGGGCGCCAGCCACAGCGCAGCGAATGAGGGCGTGGTGGTGACCGCCACCGACGCCCGGTCGACCGCCAGCAGGCGATCCACGGCCGAGGCCAGTTGCGCCAGCGCCGCGCGGGCCGCCTCATAAAGCTCGCGGCCCTGCGGCGTGAGGCTCAGTCCCTTGCCGCCGCGCAGGAACAGCGCTTTGCCCAGCGCGTCTTCCAGGGTTTTGATCTGCTTGCTCACCGCCGACTGCGTGATGCACAGCTCCTCGGCCGCTGCCGTGAAGCTCAGGTGGCGTGCCGCCGATTCAAAGCCGCGTATCGCGTCCAGCGACATGGCGCGCAGCGCATGGGAAGAAGAAGGACTCAGCATGGCATGAATGACAGGAATACCCCGGATGACAAACCATCCGGCCGCGCGGGCCGGGACGAGGGAAGAATCAAACCACACTTTTCAAGGAGGCTGCCATGCTTATTTCGCAAACCCCGTTGACGCTCGGGTCCATCCCGAAACCCCTGCGCCTGCGGCGCGGCCAGGTCCTGACCTGCACCGGGGGTTGCCTCTGGATCACCAGCGATGCCTTGGCCGGACGCCGCGACAGCGACATCGTGCTCGAGAGCGGCCAGTCCTTTGTCACGCCGCAAGCCGCAACCTACTTTGTGGGGGCGCCGCGCGGTTGGGGCGTCCTGTCATTTTTATCCCTCCCCACCCCTGCCCGAAACCCACTGGAGACAACATGCTGATAGAAACCGGACGCCATGGCCAACAGGTGGTGCTCACCCTCAACCGCCCCGACAAACTCAATGCGCTGAGTTATGAACTGATCGACGAACTCATGGACAGACTCAACGCTTTGGAGCGCGACGACAGCGTGCGCTGTCTTGTGCTGACAGGGCAGGGTGACAAGGCCTTCAGCGCAGGGGCTGACATCGCGGGCTTTGCGCCCGATGTCGCCGCATCGCCCGAGGCGGCCTGGCGCAACTTCGTCATGCGCGGCCAGGCCCTGACGCGGCGCATCGAGAACTACCCCAAGCCCATCATCGCGGGCATCAACGGCATCGCCTTCGGTGGCGGTTGCGAGATCATGGAGGCCTGCAGCCTTGCGATCGCGGCCGGCCATGCGCGCTTTGCCAAACCCGAAATCCGGCTTGGCTTTCCGCCACCCTTTGGCGGCACGCAGCGCCTGCCACGCCACATCGGCCGCAAGCGCGCCAACGAGATGATCCTGACCGGCGACGCCATCAGCGCCGAGGAAGCCCTGTTGCTCGGCCTCGTCAACCACGTGGTGCCGGCGCATGAACTGCTGCCGGCCTGCCTGCAGATGGCAGACCGCATCGCCGAGAACTCCGCCGTGGCCGTGACGGCCTCGCTGCGCGCCGTGACGCGCGGGCTCAATGTGTCCATCGACGAGGGCCTGGCCATCGAGGCGGCGCAGTTCATGATTGCGGCGGCTTCGCAGGATGCGCGGGAGGGCACGGCCGCCTTCGTTGAAAAGCGCCGGCCGGTGTTCTGCCACCACTGAAGCGCTGTTTCAGATGCCGGGCCGGTGACCGGCGATGACTTCCTCCGGGCTTGCGCTCTACCGCAGGGCGGTGGCGCGGGTGCGGCCATAGTGACGCGTCAGCTCGATGCTGGCCACACAGACGGCCAGCCACGCCGTCCCCGAGGCAAACCCGGCGAGCACATCGGTGGCGAAATGCACCTGCAGAAAAACCCGGCTGCAACCGACCGAAAACGCCAGGGTGGCGGCCAGCAGCACCAGCGGCAGGCTGGCGCGCCGCGCCATGGCCGGCGGCAGGCTGTGGATCAGCACATAGGCCAGCATGCCGTAGACCACCACCGAGCCGGAGCTGTGCCCGCTCGGGAAACTCCAGCCGTCCGCGTGCACCAGGGCGCTGTCGTGTACGGGCCGGGTTCTTTCAAACAGCGCCTTGAGCGTGGTGTTGAGCAAGGCGTTGCCGCTGATGGCCAGCACCCAGCCCAGGGCCAGCCAGCGCCGGCCGCGCAGCAGCAGCACCGTCGCCACCCCCACACCCCATGCCGCCAGGGTGGCGGTGTCGCCGAGCCGGGTGATCCACGCGAAGAGCTGCTGGGCCCACCCGGCGGTGCTGGCGTGAAGCGCGTCTGAAAACAGCTGGTCGAGCTGGCCGGCGCGTGGGCCATCACCCAGGGCTTCGGCAATTTCAGCAAAGATGGCCGCTGCGCCCACCAGCACGGCAAACCCTGATGCCAGCCGGATCAGCAGGAAGGCACCGGCCGGCAGCGTGCTGGTCTTGCCTGGCACCGCGTAGCGCTGCGCCAGCCACCACAGCAGGGTGGCGGTGGGCAGCAGCAAGGCCAGCAGCGCAAAAAAGAGCGTCAGGCCCTGGTGGCCCAGGGCCTGGACCACGGCGGCGGAAGTATCAGCAAAAGGCATGGCGGGTGGGAGGGTGACAGCGGACAAAAAAGAACAGGTGTTCCGGCAAGCTTACGCTGTGCGGGCGTCTGCGGCCCCTGTCGGCGGCACCGACGCTGGCAGACCTGGAAACGCTATCAATAAAGTAGCTAATGGCGCACGTTCAATAAGGGCTGGACCCTGTTTTCATTCATCTTTTTATCGCCTGAGCTGCTGGCGCTGCCTGCGTCTGCCAAGGGCTCTCAAGGTGCGCCATCGGGCTTGAAAAGCCCTAGGAGTCTGCGCGGCAGAAGGATCGTCGGCTGCAAAGCGACCGCAGCGGTCCATTTTTCACCGGCTTATTGCCCCATAGCGACGGCTATGGGGCTGCAAATCAGGCAAAAACTGTCCTCCCTGGGGCCGCTTTTCGCTTCGACGCCTTCTACCGCGCAGACTCCTAGCGCCGATAATCGGGGAATGACTTCTTCCCTCCCGACTTCCGGTGCAGCAAGTACTGACTTCAGCACGCTGCCGCTGAACCCTGCGATGCAGGCCAATCTGAAAACCCTCGGCTACCTGGCCATGACGCCCATCCAGGCGGCCAGCCTGCCGCTGGCTCTGGCGGGCAAGGACCTGATTGCGCAGGCGAAAACCGGCAGCGGCAAGACCGCCGCTTTTGCCATTCCCCTGCTGGCCAACCTCAATGCGCGACGTTTTGCGGTGCAGGCCATGGTGCTGTGCCCGACGCGCGAGCTGGCCGACCAGGTCGCCACCGAAATCCGCCGTCTGGCGCGGGCGGAGGAAAACGTCAAGGTGGTGGTGCTCTGCGGCGGTGTGCCGCTGCGCAACCAGACCGCCAGCCTGGAAAACGGCGCCCACATCGTCGTCGGCACGCCGGGCCGCATCATGGACCACCTGGCACGCGGCAACCTGAACCTGGAAGCCATGAACACGTTGGTGCTCGACGAAGCCGACCGCATGCTGGACATGGGCTTTTTCGACGACATCGCGACCGTCGCCAAACAATGCCCGAAAGAGCGCCAGACCCTGTTGTTCTCGGCCACCTACCCGGAAGGCATTGCGAAAATCAGCCAGCAGTTCATGAAGACGCCGCAAACCATCACGGTGCAGGCGCAGCATGAAAAAACCAAGATCCAGCAGCGCTGGTACCAGGTGCCCGACAGCGACCATGACGAAGCCCGCCTTGGCGCCGTCGCGCAGGTGTTGCGCCACTTCCGTCCGGCCAGCACGCTGGCCTTCTGCAACACCAAGTCACAGTGCCGCGCGCTCGTGGCCTATTTGAAAGACCAGGGCTTCAGCGCGCTGGCGTTGTTTGGCGAGCTTGAGCAGCGCGAGCGCGATCAGGTGCTGGTGCAGTTTGCCAACCGCAGCTGCTCGGTGCTGGTGGCCACCGACGTGGCGGCGCGCGGCCTGGACATCGCGCAGCTCGAAATGGTCATCAACGTCGACGTGACGCCGGATGCCGAGGTGCACATCCACCGCATCGGCCGCACCGGCCGCGCCGACGAAGAGGGCTGGGCCATCAGCCTGGCCAGCATGGACGAGATGGGTCACGTCGGAAAAATCGAGGTGCTGCAGAAGGCCGAGTCCGAATGGCACAAGCTCAGCGAGCTGACCCCGGCCAGCAACGAGCCGTTGCTGCCGCCCATGGTGACCCTGCAGATCGTCGGTGGCCGCAAGGAAAAAATCCGTGCCGGTGACGTGCTGGGCGCGCTGACCGGCGATGCCGGCAATGTGCCGCCGTTTACGCGCGAGCAGGTCGGCAAGATCAACGTCAATGAGTTCTCCACCTATGTCGCCGTGGACCGCGCGATTGCCAGCCAGGCCCAGCAAAAGCTGGCCAACGGCGGCGTCAAGGGCAAGAGCGTCAAGGTGCGCTTCATGGACGAGGCTTGAGTCCGGTTGCCTGTGAAATGTGCTGCCAGCCCAATATGGGCGGGCGTCACCAGCTATCAAAAATGAAGTGAATGGTCGGGTGCTCAGAAGCAGTGCCTCTGACCACCGCAAGCCCGCGCCGCGCGGGATATCACGCTAGGGCAAGCGCCGCCTGGTTCGACACCAGGATATTGCCTTTCTTCAGTGCCTGGCCGACCTGCACGGCGCTGATCCATTCGTCGGTGGAGGCTACGGCTGCAAAGCGCGTGTGAAACACCACGCTGAACACGCGGTGGATTTCTTCCGCCGTCGCGCTGCCGGCCGTGTTGGCATAGGGCAAGGCACCGGTGGCGTCCTGCAAACACTCCACCTGCAGACCGCGATGCGTGGCTTCAAAAATGGTGGAGGCATCGCAGTTGTGCGTCATGTAGCCGATCACGGTCAAGGTGTCGATGCGGTTCTGCTTCAGCCAGTCCGCAAAATCGGTGCCGGTGAAAACGCTGGGCCAGGCTTTTTCGATGTAGTGGTCGCGCGGTCGGCTGCCCACCACCTCGTGGAGTTCCCAGGTGGAGGAGCCCTTGGCGAACAGCGGTGCGCCGGCGGCCTCGCTGTGTTGCACCACGACCACCGGAATGCCGGCCGCGCGGGCGGCATCCATGGCGCGGGCGATGTTGGGTAGCGATTGCTGCACCGGTGGATGCTTGATCAACAGGTTGCCGGTGAAGTACTCGTTTTGTACGTCGATCACAACGAGTGCGCGGCGTGAGGTGGCGATGGTCATGGAAGCTCTCCTTGATGCAGTTGATAGATGAGATGGATTGTTCGCTTCATGCGCTTGGCGCGAAAGTGGCCCAATTGACATAAATCGATAGAATCGGGCCATGCGTGCTTCTTCCCCCAAAACCGGCCGGGTGCAAACCGTGGCGGTTGTTGCTTTCGACGGCATCAGTCCGTTTCATCTCTCGGTGCCCTGTCTGGTGTTTGGGCAGGAAATGGGGGGCGCCCATATGCCGCGCTTCAAGTTGCTGGTATGTGCGACCGAGGCCGGCCCACTGCACACACCGGCCGGTTTTTCGGTCCAAGGTGTGCACAAGCTCTCAGTCATGGCGCGGGCCGACATTGTCATCGTGCCCTCATGGCACAGCCCGAACGAGAAGAACTACCGGGCGCCGCCCGAGGCCTTGCTGAAGGCCTTGCGCGCAGCCCACCGGCGCGGCGCGCGCATCGTGGGCCTGTGTGTGGGAGCTTTTGTGCTGGCCGAAGCGGGTCTGCTCGACGGTCGGCCTGCCACCACGCACTGGGCGCTGGCGCCCACTTTTGCCAAGCGTTATCCGCAGGTTGAGCTGCGGCCCGATGTACTTTACGTGGACGACGGCGATGTCCTCACTTCGGCGGGCACGGCCGCGGGCATTGACTGCTGCCTGCACCTGCTGCGCACCGATCACGGTGCCGAGGTGGCCAACCACATGGCGCGGCGCATGGTGGTGGCGCCCCACCGCCAGGGCGGGCAGGCGCAGTATGTGGAGCAGCTGCTGCCCGCTTCCGGCGCCGACCACCGCCTGGCCGATGTGCTGGCCTGGGTGCAAAAACACCTGAACCGGCCGCACAGCCTGGATGAGCTCGCGCAACGCGCGCTGCTTTCACGGCGTACTTTCACGCGGCATTTCCGGCAGGTCACCGGGACCACGGTGGGCCAGTGGCTGTTGAATCAGCGGTTGGCGCTTGCGCAGCGGCAACTGGAGTCGACCAGCCGCAGCATTGAGCAGATCGCGGTGGATGCAGGCTTTGGCACGGCCGGGTCACTGCGTCAACACTTTGCCGCCTCGCTGAACACATCGCCTTCGACCTACCGGCGTGAATTTCGTGGCTGATTTCGAGTTCTTGAGGAAAAAGTGGTCGCAGCCCTTCCTGTTCGGGCGCAATAAGCTATCAAAATAATAGCGAAAAAGATGCTGGCCAGACCCTGTGCAGATTGGCCCAGGCGTTTTGCGTGCCGTCTGTAGGAAAACGCCCGTTCCCTGGGTCAGGTCTGACCCTGGCGGGAGATGCGCCACTGGCGCCGGTGCGGTGGCCGCTTGGCTCGAGTTGCCCGTAGGGTGGTTTTTCAGGTTCACAATCGTTCTCAGTTGCGCCACAACGCGCCTGTTGCCGTGTCGGCAACCCGTCCGCTTCAGCTTCAGCTGCGTCTTGTCGCAGCACACGCAACAGGCTTCAACTGGCTGCGTTCCCACTTCAGGAAGACAACATATGGTCAGGCTTAAATTTTCCATTGAACTGGGTTACCAGGTCGCCGATGCCGGCTGCGATTTCATCTTCAACATCCATGCGGCCCACACGCGCGAGCAGGCGGTGGTCAGCGAAACCCTGGGCATCAGCCAGGTCCTGCAGCCCGAGTTTTATACCGACGCGGTCAGCCGCAACCGCTACCTCAAGTTCAGGGCCATGCCCGGTCCGCTGACGGTCAGCTACGGCGCGACGGTCGACATCCGCCACCATGTGGCGCAACCCGACCAGGTGCCCGAGGTCGGCGTGTTGCAACTGCCAGGCGCGGTGCTGCCTTACCTCTACCCCAGCCGTTATTGCCAGTCCGACAGGCTGCACCGGCTGGCCGTCAAGGAGTTTGGCCAGCTGCGCCAGGGTTACGGCCGGGTCCAGGCGATTCGCGACTGGGTCAACCAGCGCGTGAGTTTCATGTCCAACAGCTCGACCGGCAACACCACGGCCATCGACACGCTGATCGACGAGGCCGGTGTCTGCCGCGATTTTGCGCACCTGATGATTGCGCTGTGCCGCGCGGTCAACATTCCGGCGCGGTTTGTCAGCGGCATCGACTACGGCGCCGACCCGGCGCTCGGGTCGACCGATTTCCACGCCTATGTCGAGGTTTATGTGGGCCACCGCTGGTACATGTTCGACCCCTCGGGCACGGCGATTCCCATGGGTTTTGTGCGCCTGGCCACCGGCCGCGATGCGGCAGACGCCGCGTTTGCAACGATGTTTGGCGGTGTGAGCTCGTCGGCGCCGGTGATAAGCATCGAGGCCTTGCCCGATGATCAGGGCCAGCTGGTGGTGCCCCAGCATGTGGCCGAGGCGCTGTCTACCGACGGAGCGGCAGACAACTAGGCGAGGGCTACCGGACTTGCCGGAGCCTTCAGTTGCTCACGCGTCGGGCGCGGCCGCAGCGCGCCGGCGCCGCTCCATATAAGCCTGCAACTCGCCGACCACACCCTTGCGGAAGGCCAGCACGCACAGCACAAAAATCACGCCGATGATCACGGTGACCCACGAGCCCACCTTGTCGGCCAGCAGGTTCTGCAGCGAGATCACGATGCCGGCGCCGAACACCGGGCCGAAGAAGGTGCCGACACCGCCGAGCAGCGTCATCAGGATCACTTCGCCCGACATCGACCAGTGTGCGTCGGACAGGGTGGCAAAACCCATGACCAGGGTTTTCAGCGAACCGGCCAGGCCGGCCAGCGCAGCCGACAGCACAAAGGCCAGCAGCTTGTAGCGGTCCACCTGGTAGCCCAGCGAAATCGCGCGGGGTTCGTTTTCACGGATCATCTTGAGCACCTGGCCGAACGGCGAACGCACGATGCGCGAAATGGCCAGGAAACAGCCGACAAACACCGCCACCACCAGGTAATACATGGCGGTGTCCGACTCCAGCGAAAACAGGCCGAACAGCGCACCGCGCGGCACGCCCTGCAGGCCGTCCTCGCCACCGGTGAACGGTGCCTGCAGGCAGACGAAATACACCATTTGCGCAATCGCCAGCGTGATCATGGCGAAATAGATGCCCTGGCGCCGGATGGCGACCATGCCGACCACCAGGCCGATCAGGCCCGAGGCCACCACACCGGCCATGATGCCGAGTTCAGGCGTCCAGCCCTGCGACTTGACGATCCAGCCGGTGACGTAGGCGGCCGAGCCGAAAAACGCCGCATGGCCGAAAGACAGCAGGCCGGTGAAACCCAGCAGCAGGTTGAAGGCGCAGGCAAAAATGGCGAAGCACAGCAGCTTCATGACAAACACCGGATAGAGCCCAAGCAGGGGCGCCACCAGCGCCAGGATCAACAGCCCGATGTAGGTGATGCGGATCAATTTTTTTGCGTTATTCATTCAAATATCCACCGAGCCGCCAAGGGAGAAAAAGTTGTAGTCCAAGCAGGGGCCGCGGAACCGGCTTCGCCGGGCCGCAGGCGCAGCGCCCCCTCGGGGGGCAGCGCATTACGCGAAGCGAAAAGCGTGGGGGCCAACATCCTAGGCCTCCTTGCCGAAGAGACCCGCGGGCCGGAACATCAGCACGATGACCATGATGACAAACACCACAATGTTGGACGCTTCGGGGTAGAACACGCGTGTCAGCCCCTCGACGATGCCCAGTCCGAGGCCGGTCAGGATGGAACCCATGATGGAGCCCATGCCGCCGATCACGACCACGGCAAACACCACGATGATCAGGTTGGAGCCCATCAGCGGGTTGACCTGGATGATGGGCGCGGCCAGCACACCGGCCAGCGCGGCCAGTGCGGCGCCGGCGCCGTAGGTCAGCATCACCATCATGGGCACGTTGATGCCGAAGGCCTGCACCAGCGCGGCGTTTTCGGTGCCGGCGCGCAGGTAGGCGCCGAGCCGGGTGCGTTCAATCAGGTACCAGGTGCCCAGGCAGACCACCAGCGACACCAGTACCACCCAGGCGCGGTAATTCGGCAGGACCATGAAGCCCAGGTTGGTCGCGCCCGAGAGCAGCTCGGGCACGTTGTAGGACTGGCCCGAAGCACCGTACAGCTCGCGGAACACACCCTCGAGAATCAGCGCCAGACCGAAGGTCAGCAGCAGACCGTACAGCGGGTCGAGCTTGTACAGGTGTTTGAGAAAAAGACGTTCGATGAGCACGCCGAGCGCGCCCACCAGCAGCGGCGCCAGGATCAGCGCCCCCCAGTAATTGATGCCGAACTTGTCGAGCATGATCCAGGCGGCAAAGGCGCCCAGCATGTACAGTGCGCCGTGCGCAAAATTGACCACACCCAACAGGCCGAAGATCACCGCCAGCCCGAGGCTGAGCATGGCGTAAAACGCGCCATTGACCAGGCCCAGCAGCAGCTGGCCCAGAAAGGCTTGATGGGGAATACCGAAAATTTCCATGGAGACCCGTCAGTTCACGCTGTGAGAGTACAAACAATAGCCAAGTAAAAAGTGGCCGGCCGCGCTGCGGCCGGCCACTTCGGAATCAGCTTACTTCTTGAGCAGGGCGCACTTGGACTCGGCGACCGTGGTGAAGGCCTGGTCACCAGGGATCCTGGCCACGGTTTTGTAGTAGTCCCATGGCGTGGTCGATTCCTTGGCCGTCTTGACCTGGAACAGGAACATGTCGTGGATCATGCGGCCGTCGGCGCGGATCTGGCCCTTGTTGTAGAAGTCGTCGATCTTCATGCCCTTGAGCGTGGCCATGACCTTGTCGCCGTCCGTCGTGCCGGCGGTCTGCACGGCCTTCAGGTAGTTGGTCGCGGCAGAGTAGTCGGCGGCCTGCAGGCTCGAAGGCATGCGCTTGTACTTGTCGAAGAAGCGCTTGGCAAACTTGCGCGACGCATCGTCCTGGTTCCAGTACCAGCTGTCAGCCAGTTGCAGACCTTCGGTGTTGGCCAGGCCCAGGCTGTGCACGTCGTTGATGAACACCAGCAGGCCGGCAACCTTCATGGTCTTGTTGATGCCGAATTCCTTGGCGGCCTTCATGGCGTTGGTGAAGTCGCCGCCCGCGTTGGCCAGTGCCAGCACCTGGGCCTTGGACGATTGCGCCTGCAGCAGGAAGGACGAGAAGTCGGAGGCATTGAGTGGATGGCGCACTGCGCCGGCCACGGTGCCGCTGTTGGCCTTGACCACGGTGGAGGCATCGGCTTCGAGCGAGTGGCCGAACGCATAGTCAGCCGTCAGGAAAAACCAGTTCTTGGCACCGGATTTGACCAGGGCGCCGCCGGCCACTTTGGCCAGTGCCACGGTGTCGTAGGCGTAATGCACAGTGTAAGGCGAGCAGGCTTCATTGGTCAGGCGGGCCGAGCCGGGGCCGATGGCGATGAAGGGTTTCTTTCTTTCCTCGGCGATCTTGGCCATGGCCAGTGCCGTGCCCGAATTGGTGCCGCCGATCAGCATGGACAGGCCGTCCTTGTCCATCCACTCGCGGGCCTTGGAGCTGGCCACGTCAGCCTTGTTCTGGTGGTCGGCGGTCAGCACTTCGATCGGACGGTTCAGCACCTTGCCGCCGAAGTCCTGCGCCGCCCACTTGATCATTTCACCGCCGGCCGGGCCGTCGATGTCGGCGTACAGGCTGGACATGTCGGTGATGAAACCGATCTTGACGGGGCCGGTGTTCTGCGCGGAGGCGGCGGCGGCAAAGCCGATGGCCAGTGCGGCGACGAGGGTCTTGAGTTTCATGGGGTCTCCTTGGGTTGTGGTCGAAAGCGGAAAAAGGGAAAAAAGAGGGGAAGGGCTGGCCGGATGACGGTCAGACGCCGAGGTATTCCTGCAGCATGCCCATGTTCTGGGTCAGCTCGTTCTGCGCAAACTGTTTCACGATGGTGCCGTGTTCCATCACGTAAAAGCGGTCGGCCAGCGGCGCGGCAAAACGGAAGTTCTGCTCGACCAGCACGATGGTGTAACCCTTGGCCTTGAGCGTCAGAATCATTTCGGCGAGCTTTTGCACGATGACGGGCGCCAGGCCTTCGGAGATTTCGTCGAGCAGCAGCAGGCGCGCGCCGGTGCGCAGGATGCGTGCCACCGCCAGCATCTGCTGCTCGCCGCCCGACAGGCGTGTGCCGGGGCTGGACGCGCGTTCCTTCAGATTGGGAAACATGCCGTAGATTTCGTCGATGCTCATGCCGCCCGGTGCCAGCGTGGGCGGCAGCATCAGGTTTTCCTCGGCGGTTAGGCTGGCGAAGATGCCGCGTTCTTCAGGGCAGTAACCCACGCCCAGGTGCGCCACCTTGTGCGGCGCCAGCTTGATGGTTTCTTCACCGTTGATGCGGATCGAGCCCTTGCGCGAACCGGTCAGGCCGACGATGGCACGCATGGTCGTGGTGCGACCAGCGCCGTTGCGGCCCAGCAGCGTGACCACCTCGCCCTCGTGTACGGTCAGGTTCACGCCATGCAGGATGTGCGACTCGCCATACCAGGCGTGCAGGTTCTCGATTTTCAGGAGTTCCTTGGACATCAGTGGGCTCCCTGCAGTTCGGTGTTGGTCGTGCCCATGTAGGCCTCGATCACCAGCGGGTTTTTCGACACGTCGGCGTAGGGACCGTCGGCAATGATGGCGCCGCGCTGCAGCACCGTGATGCGGTCGGCAATCGACGAGACCACGTTCATGTTGTGCTCCACCATCAGGATGGTGCGCCCGGCGGAGACCTTCTTGATCAGCTGGGTCACGCGGTCCACGTCTTCGTGGCCCATGCCCTGGGTGGGTTCGTCCAGCAGCATCAGCTCCGGCTCGAGCGCCAGCGTGGTGGCCAGTTCCAGCGCGCGCTTGCGGCCGTAGGGCAGGTTGACGGTCAGTTCGTCGGCGAAGTCCTGCAGGTCCACCTCGGCCAGCAGCTGGCGGGCGCGTTCATGCAGGGGGAACAGCGTGCTTTCGGCCTTCCAGAAATGAAACGAGGTGCCGAGGTTGCGCTGCAGCGCCGCGCGCACGTTTTCCAGCACGGTCATGTGCGGAAACACCGCCGAGATCTGGAAGGAACGGACAATGCCGCGCCTGGCCGTCTGCGCCGGCTTTTCGGTCGTGATGTCCTTGCCGTTGAACAGGATGGTGCCGGTGGTCGGGTGCAGGAATTTGGTCAGCAGGTTGAAGAAAGTGGTTTTACCCGCGCCGTTGGGGCCGATCAACGCGTGGATATGGCCGCGCTGGACCTTCAGGTCCACCTGGTTGACGGCCACGAATCCCTTGAATTCCTTGGTCAACCCACGCGTTTCAAGAATGAACTCCGCTGACAAATTGCTCTCCGGCTGCAGACATTGACGTGGCGGGCGCACAGGCCCTTCACAGAGAACTGGATGCTAACGAGTCGCGTTGTAGCGCGTGAGCGGGTTAGGACTTAGGTAGTTTTACGTGCCGGGCTATCGGAGGAAAAACACGCAGGCGAAGCCGTTCTTTGCCGGGGGGTGAGGATGGTGATCGCGTCAGGTTTTTGTCAGAAAAAAAGCCGGTGGGTGCCGGCCGGTTTTCTGCTGAAAGGCCAGCCGTTCAGTCGGCCTTTCAGCGTGCGTGGGTCACGCCGCCGTCGACCACCAGCGTGGAGCCGACCACATAGTCGCCGGCGCGTGAGGCCAGGTAGATGGCGGCGCCGGCCATGTCGGCGTCCTGCCCCACGCGGCCGGCCGGGATGCGTGCGGCGACCGCCTCGCCGTGGTCGCGGGCGTCCTTGTTCATGTCCGAGGCAAAGGCGCCGGGCGCAATCGCGCTGACCACGATGTTGTCCTGGATCAGGCGCAAGGCCATGCGCCGGGTCAGTTGGATCAGGCCGGCCTTGCTCGCCGCATAGGAATAGGTTTCCATGGGGTTGACGGAAATGCCGTCGATGGAGGCAATGTTGATGACCTTGGCGGGGCGCTGCTCGCCGGACTTGCGCAGGGCGGGGATCAGCGCCTGCGTCAGAAAAAAGGGTGTCTTGAGGTTCAGGTCCATCACCTTGTCCCAGCCGCTTTCCGGAAACTCGTCAAACGGTGCGCCCCAGGCGGCGCCGGCGTTGTTGACCAGGATGTCGAGCTGCGGCTCGTGCGCGCCGTACGCCGCGGCCAGGCCCCTAGCCCCTTCGAGCGTCGAGACATCGGCGGGCAGCGACACGCAGTGGCCCAGGCTGGCCAGTTCTTTGGCGGTCTGGTCGCAGGCCGCGGCCTTGCGCGCCGAGATGTAGACCCGCGCACCCTGCGCCAGGAAGCCGGTGGCAATCATGCGGCCGATGCCGCGCGAACCGCCGGTGATCAGCGCCGTGCGGCCCTGGAGGGAAAAAAGATCGTTCATGGAGGGCTCCTGTCTGTGGGGGGAGGGAAAGGCTTGCGTGGCAGCTTATCGCCAGCGCGGCGGCGAAGGCGTCACCTGCGTGTCTACGCTGCATGGGGTTGGTATTTTTGGCACACAATTTGACGATAAAAAGTGGCTCCAGCCCTTGATGTACAAGCGCAGTCAGCTATCAAAAAAGGAGTTCCTGAGGTTCTCGCTTCGGGGCCTGGCGTCGTGTCCGAATCGGCCCGGCCGGGGGAGTCCGGGTACCAAGCAGGGACTTTCCTGCAGGCAGGCACTTGCCGGGGGTAAGGTGGAGGACTCAGCCACCTGCCAAGGAGACCTCATGCGTGTCGACATTTACCGCCGGGCCGAAGCCAATCGCCAGTTTTCCTACCTCGCTGTGCCCGAGGGGCGGCTGATTCCCGAGGAGGCCACGAACAGCGATTGGGAGTCCGAAGCCCGCGCCGTGGAAATGGGTGCCAGCGCCGAGAAGATCAGCCAGTACGCGATTCCCCGTCCCGAGCAGCAAATTGCCGAAAAAGGATATGCCATCACCAGCGTCAACGGCGCCGGTCACTGAAAACGCCTAGTCTCCGCGCGCTGCGGCGGCCCGGAGTTTGTCTTTCTTGCTGGGGCGTTTGCCCTTGATGCCGCCCGTCGAGGGCGGGCTGGCGGCTTCGTCAGTTGACGGGTCCGTCGGCAGCGGTTCAAAACCTTCGATCTGCTCGAGCGGCAGCGCCAGCTGCTGGCGTTTTTCAATCAGGCGCCAATGCGCCAGCGTGTCCGCGCTGACAAAACTCAGGGCGACGCCGCTTTCTCCGGCGCGGCCGGTGCGGCCGATGCGATGGGTGTACTCCACCGCCGAACGCGGCAGGTCGTAGTTCACCACCACCGGCAACTGCGCAATGTCCAGGCCGCGGGCCGCCACATCGGTGGCGATCACCACCTTGAGCCGGGAGGCCTTGAAGTCGGCCAGCACCTGCGTGCGTTTTCCCTGGCTCAGTTCGCCATGGAAAGGCTCGGCGTTGATCCGCACCTTGCGCAGCTTGTCGGCCACGATTTCGGCCGCATGTTTGGTGGCCACGAAGACCAGCACCCGGCGCCAGCCGTTTGTCTGGATCAGGTGGCGCAGGAGCTGGGTGCGCCGTCCGGTGTCCACGGCAATGGCGCGCTGCACGATGTCGGGCGCCTGCTCCGGTCCGGCCAGCACGTCGATGCGGACCGGCTCGCGCAGCAGCGTCTGCGCCAGGGCCTGCACGGCGGGCGGCAGGGTGGCCGAAAAAAACAGGTTCTGGCGCTGTGGCGCAAGCAGGGCGAGAATGCGTCCGAGTTCGTCGGCAAAACCGAGCTCGAAGAGCCGGTCGGCCTCGTCAAGCACCAGTGCCGTGATGCCGGACAGGGCCAGTGCGTTGTGGTCCACCAGGTCCAGCAGGCGGCCCGGCGTGGCGACCACGATGTCGGCCCCGCCGCGCAGGTTCATCATCTGCGGGTTGATGGACACGCCGCCAAACACAGTCGCCACCTTCAGGGCCTGCGGCAGTTGCTGCGTCAGGCTGCGGACGGTCTCGCCGACTTGCGCCGCGAGTTCACGTGTGGGAACCAGGACCAGCGCGCGTACTCTGCGCGGCTTCTCGTGCGGGCCCGCCAGCAGTTGTTGCAGCAACGGCAGCACAAAGGCTGCCGTCTTGCCCGAGCCGGTTTGCGCCGAACCCAGAACATCACGGCCCTGCAGGATGGCGGGAATCGCAGCGGTCTGGATCGGTGTGGGCGCCAGATAACCCTTGGTGCTGACGGCGTGCAGCAGGGCGGGGGACAGGCCCAGGGAAGAAAATGGCATGAAGTAGGGCTTTGTGAGGGGGCGGCGGCAAAGGCCCAGTTTAAGCTGTTGCGCCACAAGGGGCCGCCGCCGGGGCCGCATAATCGAAGGCTTGCGAATCACGTCCGTCCGGGCTGATACCAGACCCCCTCGAAAGGCAAGCGTGAAAAAGACATTCCAGCTCAACATCGAAGGCAAAAACCGGGATCGCGTGCTCGACGCCGTCAAGCACGAAATCCGCAAATACGTCAAAAGGCAACGCCGGGTGCCGCTGCCCGAGAGCGTGGACTACTGGGATTTCGACTGCCGTTTCGGCACCAGCCCGGACAACGCCGCCGTGGTGCATTTTGCGACCATCATGGGCTTGATCGACGCGGTTGCCGCGGAAGGCGGCGCTGCGTTTTACATCGAACTGCTCGCCAAAGAGGGGCACCGCACGGCCAGACCCGCCGCGGCCCCCGCGGAAAGTACGGACGGGCAGGAGGCGTCGTCCTGAAGCTCCCTTTGCATTTTCTCGAGTTCGACTACAGCGAAGACGCGCAGGGCGTGGGGACTTTCGACGCGATGGCGTCTGTCCGGCCCGACCAGGTGGCCGCCGTCCGCACGGAAATCGTACAGGTGCTGGAGTGGGCGCACTCGGCCTTTCCGGGCCTGCAGGCGCCGCTGGACGATGGCGGGGAGTGGGACTTCAACCTGCAGGAGCAGGAAGAGGAGGCGGGCGACCGCTGGTACACGCTGACCCTGTCGATGGGCGGCAGCCCACAGTTCTGCGCCGCCTTCAGACAGCAATTCATTTACGCTTGAGTCTCTCAGGCCTGCGGCGGTGGCAGGCCCAGTGCGTGAAAGACCTGGATCGCCGCCCAGGCGTCGTTGGCTGAATACACGATCTGGCTCTCGGTGAGCTGCCGGTTGGCCCAGTTCGAGGTGGTGGCTTTTCTCGACTTGATGAAACGCCGGTTGAACACCACGGCGACCGCGCCGCGGACACCGAGCTCCTTCGCGTAGCCGCGACTCCTGAACACCGCGTTGAGATCCAGCACATTGCGCGGAGAAACACCCAGCGTGCGCCGGATCTGCTGATGATCGCCCGCCAACCCGAAGCCCACCTTGGCTGCCGTTTCCAGCTCGAGAAGGGCCGACACGGTGTCGCGGCATCCGGCGTCATACAGCTGGAACACCCAGGCCTTGTGCAGGGTGGAAAACTGCACGACATGCGGGCCCTCGGACACCTGGTCCCGGAAGAAGGTGGGTTTGGATTCGGTGTCGAAGCCCAGCACGGCGCTGCTCGCCAGTGACTGGAAGGCTTCATCGGCCTGCTGGCGCGTGGAGACCACAGAAATATCGGCCAAGCCGAGCTGCGCCAGGGGCTCGAGCCGGGCAAGCTCCTCCTTGGTCGGAGACGGCAGGTGCGACATGCGGGGTGCCGGCGCTCAGGCCGGGGTGACGACGCTGGGGATTTCCGTGGCCGGCGGCGTGTTACGGCTGCGGCCGCTGCGCACGATGCCGTCGATCATCACCATGCCCACACCGGGAATGTCGCCGCGCTGCACGCTGTCGAGCAGGTTCAGGCCGGCCGAATGTTGGGCCTTGTCCATGAACACGAAGTCGGCGTCGCGGCCGACCTCGATCAGGCCGCAGTTGAGCTGGCGGATACGCGCCGTGTTGCCGGTGGCAAAACAGAAGGCCAGTTCGGCCGGAATGTTGCCCAGGCTGGACAGCAGGGCGATGAGCCGCAACATGCCCAGCGGCTGCACGCCGGAGCCGGCAGGCCCGTCGGTGCCGAGGATTACCCGGTGCGGGCATTTGAGCTGCAGCGCGGCCTGGGCCGCCGCGATGGCGACCTTCTCGTTGCCGTTGTGCACGATCTCGATGGCCCGCGAGGACTTTTCACAGAGTTCGCAGACATGCTGCTCGGACAGGGCGGTGTGGCCGCCGTTGATGTGGCCGATCACGTCGGCGTCGGCTTCGAGCACCACGTCCTTGTCGATCAGGCCGGAGCCGGGAATCGATGGGCCACCGGTGTGGATGGTGCTCTGGATGCCGTACTTGCGGGCCCAGGCCACCATTTCCTTGGCTTCGTAGCCGGCCTTGACCGAGCCCAGGCCGACTTCACCGAGCAGCGTGACGCCGGCCTCGGCCAGCTCCTTGAAGTCCTGCTCGACCATGCCTTTTTCGATGATGGGGGCGCCGGCCAGCACCTTGACGCCGCCGGGGCGGAAGTTGTCGAAAGCCCGCTGTGCGGTGATGGCCAGGGCCTTGAGCCCGACGATGTCCTTGGGGCGGCCGGGCAGGTGCACTTCGCCGGCTGAGATCATGGTGGTGACGCCGCCGTGCATCGTGGAGTCAATCCAGCCGATCTGGTTTTGCCGCGGCGTCCAGTCTCCGAATACCGGATGCACATGGCTGTCGATCAACCCAGGGCAGACGCAGGTCTGGTGCGCATCGATGATGGTCTGCGCGCCCTCGGTGTTGCAGTCCTTGGCCTTGCCGACGGCGACGATCAGCCCATCGTTCACGACAATCGTGTCGGCATCCAGGATGGGTTTGTCGATGTCCCCGGACAGCAGCAGGCCGATGTTTTTGATCACCACTTTTCCGGATTTTCCGGTCGATACAGCTTCTGCCATGTTGTTTGCCCTCTCAAAGGTCGTGGGTGGGAATGTCCGCCGCCGGCGCGGGCGCGTCAGGGGTTGAGCATCACGGTGCGCAGCACGGTGCTGGTGATGAAAGCCTGCCAGGCGGCCAGGGCCTCGGGAGTCTGCAGGTCTTCCCCGAGGAAGGCCGACAGCGTGTGGCGGTTGGAAATGTAGAAGTAGCCGGTCGCCGCGATCAGCAGGTACACATTTCGTGCGGAGATGTCAGCGCGAAACACCTTTTTCTTCACGCCGCTTTCCAGTAACTTCTGGATGATCGCAATCGCGGGTGACGAGTACTCCCGGGCGCGCATGGACTTGGCGATGTGTTTGCCGCGGTGCAGGTTTTCCGTGTTGAGCAGCGTGATGAACTCGGGGTTCTTGCTGTAATAGGTCACGACAAAACGGATGACGTCCTTGAGCGACTCCACCGGCTGCTCCAGGTCAAGGTCAAGCTCCAGCTCGGCATCGTTCATCCGGCGGTACATGTCTTCCAGCACTTCGATGAACAGGCCTTCCTTGCTCCCGAAGTAGTAGTAAATCATCCGGTCGAAGGACTTGGCCGACTGCGAGATTTTTTCCACGCTGCCGCCCTCGTAGCCATACCGCGCAAAGACCTTGGTGGCGGCACGCAGGATGTTGTCGCGCGTGGTTTGCGCGGCCTGCTCCCGCACGCCCGGCCGCTTTGCTGAGGCGAGCCGGGCAGTCGCCGAACGTGGGGGTGTGGTTTTGGTGGCCATGGCGTCAGTTAGCAGGCGATAAGCGTGGGGGTCTTCTCTTCGCCAGCCGGGGCCACGGAGCCGGCTTTGCCGGGCCGCAGGCGCAGCGCCCCCTCGGGGGGCAGCGTACTACGCGAAGCGAGAAGCGTGGGGGTGTTCTCTTCACCAGCCGGGGCCGCGGAACCGGCTTTGCCGGGCCGCAGGCGCAGCGCCCCCTCGGGGGGCAGCGTACTACGCGAAGCGAGAAGCGTGGGGGTGTTCTCTTCACCAGTCGGGGCCGCGGAGCCGGCTTTGCCGGGCCGCAGGCGCAGCGCCCCCTCGGGGGGCAGCGTACTACGCGAAGCGAGAAGCGTGGGGGCCATATTATTGCTCGGCAAACGCACGCTCGATCACAAAGTCGCCGGGTCTGGAGGTGTTGCCCTCCACAAAGCCGCGTTTCTCGAGCATGTGTTTCAGGTCCTTGAGCATGCCCGGGCTGCCGCAGATCATGACGCGGTCCTGCGCGGGGTCCAGCGGGGGCAACTTCAGGTCTTCAAACATCTTGCCGGTTTCCATCAGGTCGGTGACGCGGCCCATGTTGCGGTAGCTCTCGCGCGTCACGGTCGGGTAATACAGCAGCTGCCTGGACACCATCTCGCCGAGAAATTCGTGCTGCGGCAGATGGTCCACGACCAGGTCGTGGTAGGCCAGCTCGTCGGCCTGCCGCACGCCATGCACCAGAACAATCTGCTCGAACTGTTCGTAAGTTGCCGGGTCGCGGATGATGCTCATGAAGGGCGCCAAACCGGTTCCGGTGGACAGCAGGTACAGCCGTTTGCCGGGAAGCAGGTAGTCGATCACCAGGGTGCCGGTCGGTTTGCGCCCGACGATGATGGTGTCGCCCACCTTGATGTGCTGAAGCCGCGACGTCAGGGGGCCGTCGGGCACCTTGATGCTCAGAAACTCCAGATGTTCCTCGTGGTTGGGGCTCACGATGCTGTAGGCCCGCAGCAGCGGCTTGTCGTTGACCCGCAGGCCTATCATCGTGAAATGGCCGTTGCTGAAGCGCAGCGACTGGTCGCGGGTGGTGGTGAAGGTAAACAGGCGGTCGGTCCAGTGGTGGACGGACAGGACTCGTTCTTCGTTGAAGGCGCTCATTGTGGTGAATGTAGGGGCTGGAGGTTCGGGGTGAGTGGTTCAGCCGTCGAGATGGATGCTCGCCAGCTTACCGGTTTTGTCTTTCCATTGCTCCGCCGTCGCCAGGGGCGCAATGCGCCTGGAAATGGTGGGCCATTGTCTGGCGAGGCGCTGGTTGAGCTCGAAAAAGGGTTCGAACTGCGGGGGCGTGTCCGCGTCGGCGTAAATGGCGTTGACCGGACACTCGGGAATACACACGGCGCAGTCAATACACTCGTCGGGATCGATCACCAGAAAGTCGGGCCCCTCCTTGAAACAGTCGACCGGACAGACGTCCACACAATCCGTGTATTTGCATTTGATGCAGGCATCGGTGACGACGTGGGTCATGAGGTCCTTGAGGGGGTCTGCCGGGAAGGCCGCCGGCGGTCGATGGCATCAATGTGCCATACAAATGTAGTGAACGCAACATTTAAATGTAGCGCCCATAACATTTTTTTGAGAAATTCCGGATTTGACGTGTAAACACTATTGCACCGGCCATGCGTATGCGCTACATTGATTTCAAATGTAGCAAGTGCAACATTAAAGTTGAGCAAGCGCTACATCTGGAGTGGCGCGCGGGATGACCGGCAGGACGAAGGCAAACACGATGACCGAGCATACAAAAACGGACGGATTACCAGGCATGGATTCCCCGGGGCTTCCCCAGGTCCTGGAAAAGGCCCGGCCGCGCAGCGAGCGGATGAACAGCGAGAAGATTGAATGCAACGCCTGTCCGGTGTTGTGCCAGATTTCCGACGGCCGCAGCGGCGCCTGCGACCGGTATGCCAACCAGGGCGGTACGCTGGTTCGTGTTGATCCCGTGCTGTTGCTGCGCCGCACCCTGGACGGTGGCGAGCCTGTGCTCGTGCCGTTCACTGCCCGTACCGCCGTCGCGGGCATGCCTGATCCGGCCGCATTGCCGGAGGCCTCCCCGGACGAAACATCCTGGAGCGGTGACCTGCTGCTGGCCGACGAGGTGTTCGTCACCGGCGTGGGCTCCTCGACGACCTACCCCGACTACAAACCGGCGCCTTTCATCGTGTCGTCCAGGGCGGCTGGCGTTGACATGGTGACGGTGGTCACCGAAGGCATCTTCAGCTACTGCAGCCTCAAGGTGAAGATAGATACCGACCGCTTCCTCGGCGCAGAGCAGGCCAATGTGCGCTGCAAGGGCGAAGTCGTGGGCCATGTGACCACGGCGGAGTATGGCTCCCAGATGTTGTCGCTCGGTGGCGTGCATCACCTGACCGGAGGCAGCAAGAAAGAGGGTCGCGTGACGGTCGAGATGATGATGGCGCTGGGCAACAAGCAGCCGGCCGAACTCACGATTGACGGCGGTTCCCAGATCCTGATCCAGGCCGGCCGCGCACCCATCGTCAACGGGGTGGAAGAAAAGCGCATGCGTGTGGGCTGTGGCTCGGCCACCATCGGCATTTTTGCGAAGCAGTTTTTCGGCAAGCTTGACGAGGTGGTGGTGGTCGACGATCACATCACCGGTGTGCTGACCGAGCACCAGGCCGGCCGCTGCCTGGACATGCGTCCCTCGGGAATCAGGATGCGGGGCCGCAAATCCACGCCGGGACGTTATTTCCAGGTGGCCAACCCCGGAACAGGGTGGGGCGGCACGGACATCGCCGATCCGCTGGCCATCATTGAAAGCTGGGATGCCGAGGCGGCCTGGCCCGGCCTGCGACTGCTCATGACATCGACCACCGGCGAGCACGCGAGCTGGTATGTCCTTGACGACAAACTCCAGCCGGTGGAGCAGGACATGCCCGAAGAGGTGCGCCGCATTGTCGAGCGCATCGGCGAAAACTGCGAGCCTTCGCTGACGACTGTGCTTTTCCTGGGTGGCGCCGGCGGCAGCCTGCGTGCCGGGGTCACGGAAAACCCGGTTTTGCTGACGCGTGCCATCAAGGACGCGCTGGTCAATGTCACCTGCGGCGGGGCGCCCGCCTATATCTGGCCGGGCGGCGGGATCACTGTGATGGCCGACGTCATGCGCATGCCGGACAACAGCTTCGGCACCGTGCCCACACCGGCCATCGTCGCACCCATTGAATTCAGCATGAAGCTCGACGATTACCGTGCGCTGGGCGGTCACATGGACCATGTGCGCACGCTGGAGGATGCACTGCGCCGGGGTGCTTGGCACAACGAAGGTGCGCCCACGTCCCGTAAGTGGGTGCCCTTGCCCGCCGCCAATCCATGGCCGCTCGCGCGGCCGCCATTGCTGGGTTGAGGCAGGCGACGCATGGATGCCCAGCGCACGCTACTGCCCGACGGCCGCTGGCATTTCCAGCACGGTCCGATGGACATCGTCATTGGGGCAAGCGGCAGTGCTGAGGCGCTGGAGCTGGCGCACACCGATGCCTGGCTGCGTTTTCGCGGCATCCTGGATGAACTGGTGCAGGAGCTGGTCTTCCTGCGGCTTCCCGTGCGCGGCGAATGCCCGGTGCGGGGCCCGGTTGCCAGGCGCATGTGGCATGCCTGTCAGCCATATAAAAGCAGTTTCATCACCCCGATGGCCGCGGTGGCCGGCGCCGTGGCGCAGGAGCTGGTGGCCTGTTACGCCGTCAGCGGCGTGACGCGTGCCTGGGTCAACAATGGCGGCGACATCGCCCTGCATCTCACGCCTTCCCAGTCGGTGCGCATAGGTCTTTACGCCGACCTTTCGCGGCTGAGCATGGACGAAATTCTTGAGGGGGTGCAGACCGATGGCCAGTTCGAGGTGGCCAGTGTGCTGCCCGTGCGCGGCGTGGCCACCAGCGGCTGGCGCGGCCGCAGTTTTTCACTCGGCATCGCCGACAGCGTCACGGTTCTCGCACGCACCGCGTCCGAGGCCGATGCGGCGGCCACCGTGATTGCCAATGCGGTCGATCTGCGCGATACCCGCATCCGGCGCAGGCCGGCCTGCGAATTGAAGGATGATTGCGACCTCGGCGCCATTCCCGTCACAGTCGATGTGCCGCCGCTGGAGCCGGCGCTGGTGCAGCAGGCCTTGCGGGCGGGCCTCAAGCGCGCGCAGGCCTTGCGCGCTGCGGGCCTGATCTGGTCGGCCGCGCTGGTTTGCCAGAATCAGGTGATGACCACCGGTGCGGTGGACACGCTTGCCCTGGAAAACCGGCATGCTGACAGCCGGGGCGTGCAAGTTGGTTCAGTATTTGCTTAATGAAATGGATGGACGCAAACCGATGATTGAAATACGACGCATCTTCACGCACGTGGAGCAGATCTGGCACGAGTTCGGCCCGGTCGCCCCGGTGCCGCTGATGCGCGGCGCCATTGCTGCCGTGCTGACCAATCCGTTTGCAGGGCGCTACGAGCCCGACATCCTGCCCATGATGGAGGCGCTTCAACCCGTCGGTATCGACATGGCCGAACGCCTGCGCGCGGCGATGGACGTGCCGGCGGACCGTATCGAGGGTTATGGCAAGGGGGCGATCGTCGGTGCGGCGGGCGAGCTCGAGCACGGTGCGCTCTGGCATGTCCCTGGCGGTTACGCAATGCGGGAACTGCTGGGCTGGAAGGGTGATGCTGCGGCTTATGCCAAAGGGCAGGGCGAGGAAAAATCCGGACGCCCTGGCAATGCCCTCTCCATCGTGCCTTCCACCAAGAAAGTGGGTGCACCCGGTACCGCGCTGGACGTTCCCATGACACACATCAATGCCGCCTACGTGCGCAGTCATTTCGATGCCATTGAAGTTCGCGTTCCCGGCGCCCCCCTGCCGGACGAAATTGTCTTTATTCTTGCCATGAGTACCGGTCCCCGTGTCCATGCGCGGGTAGGTGGGCTGGCAGCCCAGGCCATCAGCAAGTGGGACGGCCTGCGCTGAGGCGCCATCGACACAACGACAACACGCAAGGACCACAACATGACAGCCACAATCAGAAAAATCATTGTCCAGGTCGACGAGACCCGGATGGAAATGGGACAAGCAGTCAATCCGCCGACACGGCGGGCGCTGGCCATGGCGGTGATCGCCAATCCGTTTGCCGGCAAGTACGTCGAGAACCTCGACGAGTTGATCGCCATCGGGGAAGAGCTGGGCGGCCTGCTGGGCGCCAAATGTGTGCAGGCGCTGGGCATTTCGCCTGGCCAGGCGCAAAGTTACGGCAAGGCGGCGATTGTCGGCGAGGCCGGAGAACTGGAGCATGCCGCAGCCATCCTGCATCCCAAACTGGGTGCGCCCTTGCGTCTGGCAGTCGAAAAGGGCGCGGCCCTTGTGCCGTCCAGCAAGAAGCGGGGCGGCCTCGGTACCGCGATCGACGTTCCGCTCGGACACAAGGACGCGGCTTTTGTGCGCAGCCATTTTGACGCCATGGAGGCGCGTGTCGCCGATGCACCGCGTGCCAATGAAATTGTGGTTGCAGTCGTCGTCACAGACAGCGGCCGACCACTACCGCGCGTGGGCGGCTTGCAAGTCCACGACATCAAGGGCGAGGATGGGCTCCGGTAAGCGGCGCTCCTCACCAACCATTCCGATCCACGACAAGCAGGAGTTTTTTTATGAAGATGCAATACAAGATGCTGGGCACCATGACTTTTCTGGGTCTGATGGCCTCGCTGGGGGCCGCCCACGCGCAGGGGGTCATCAAGATCGGCGAGATCAACAGCTACAAGGCCCAGCCCGCCTTTCTCGAGCCCTACAAGAAGGGGATGGAACTGGCTGTCGAGGAAATCAATGCCGGCGGCGGCATCAATGGCAAAAAGGTCGAGTTGATTGTCCGTGACGACAACGCCAACCCCGGTGACGCGGTCCGTGCTGCCGAGGAACTGGTTTCGCGCGAGAAGGTGGACGTGCTGACCGGCTCCTTTCTCTCGCACATCGGCCTGGCACTGACGGACTTCGCGAAACAGAAGAAATTTTTCTTTCTTGCCGCAGAGCCGCTGACCGACAAGATCGTCTGGCAAAACGGCAACCGCTACACCTACCGCCTGCGCGCTTCCACCTACATGCAGGTGGCCATGCTGGTGCCCGATGCGGCCGCGATGAAGAAAAAGCGCTGGGCTGTGGTTTATCCCAACTATGAATACGGCCAGTCCGCGGCCGCCAGCTTCAAGAAGCTGCTGAAAGCGGCACAGCCCGATGTGGAGTTCGTCGCCGAACAGGCGCCGCCTCTGGGCAAGGTGGACTCCGGCAGCGTGGTGCAGGCCCTGGCCGATGCCAAGCCGGACGCCATCTTCAATGTGCTTTTCGGTGCCGACCTGTCCAAGTTTGTGCGCGAGGGCAACACCCGCGGCCTGTTCCAGGGCCGCGAAGTTGTCAGCATGCTGACCGGTGAACCCGAGTACCTTGATCCGCTCAAGGACGAGACGCCCAACGGCTGGCTGGTCACCGGTTACCCGTGGTACGGCATCCAGACGCCCGAGCACAAGGCCTTCTTTCTGGCTTACCACGGCAAGTACAAGGACTACCCGCGTCTCGGTTCCGTAGTGGGTTACAGCGCCATCAAGTCGCTGGCCGAAGGTATGAAGAAAGCCAAGTCCACGGATACCGAAAAAATGATCGCAGCCTTCAGCGGCCTGAAGGTCAGCACGCCTTTTGGTCCCGTGGTCTACCGTCCTGAAGATCACCAGTCCACCATGGGCGCCTACGTCGGGCGCACCAAGAACGAGGGCGGCAAGGGTGTGATGGTGGACTACCGCTACATGGACGGCGCGAAATTCCAGCCGTCAGCTGCAGAAATCAAGAAGCTGCGCCCCGCCGACTGAGCAGGCTGGCGCACGGCGACACCAGGTTCGGTCCCGCGCCATTGGCGCGGGTGCCGGCCGAAGGTTTCGCCGGCGATGGACTCCTGCACGGAGGCCCAGGCCTGTCGTGCCGCCTGCAAGGGGCTGTCTCCCGTAAAACAAAGGTAATTCATGAGCTTTTCAGGCTTTGTCGTCCAGTTGCTCAATGGTCTGGCCGGTGCGTCGTCGCTGTTTCTGGTGGCGGCCGGGCTGTCGCTGATCTTTGGCGTGACGCGCATCGTCAATTTCGCGCACGGCTCATTTTTCATGGTCGGCATTTATGTGGCCTATTCGCTGGTGGCCACCCTGGGCGGCACGGTCGGCTTCTGGCCGGCCCTGCTGCTGGCTGCGTTGGCCGTCGGTGTGCTTGGTGCGCTGGTCGAAGTCCTGCTGCTGCGCCGCATCTACCGGGCGCCCGAACTGTTTCAGCTGCTGGCCACCTTTGCGCTGGGCCTGGTGATCAAGGACGGGGTGCTGTGGTTCTGGGGGCCTGAAGAATTGCTCGGCCCGCGGGCGCCCGGCCTGACAGGTTCGGTGTCCATCCTTGGCCGGCAATTTCCTTCCTATGACCTGTTCCTGATTGTTGCCGGTCCGGTGGTTCTCGGCCTGCTCTGGCTGCTGCTGACCAAAACCCGCTGGGGCACGCTGGTGCGTGCCGCCACGCAGGACCGGGAGATGGTCAGCGCGCTCGGGGTCAACCAGGCCTGGCTGTTCACCGCGGTGTTTGCGCTGGGTGCACTGCTGGCGGGCCTGGGCGGTGCACTGCAGCTGCCGCGCGAACCGGCCAACCTCGAGATGGACCTCAACATCATCGGCGCCGCCTTTGTGGTGGTGGTGGTCGGCGGCATGGGCTCCATCCCCGGCGCCTATGTGGCGGCATTGCTGATTGCGGAGCTGAAGGCCATTTGCATCTGGCTCGGTCTGGTGGAAATCTGGGGCGTCAGCATTTCGTTTTCCAAACTCACCCTGGTGGTGGAGTTTCTCGTGATGGCCGTCGTGCTGGTGGCCCGTCCCTGGGGCCTGTTCGGCCGGCCCCAGGCGACCAGCCGCCATGCCGGCACCGCCGAGGCGCCGCTGCGCCCGCCCGATCGCCTCTACAAGTTCGGCGGCGCCGCCCTGCTGGCCCTGCTGGTCCTGATGCCTGCGCTGACCGCCCAGTCGCCGTATGTGACGGTCCTGCTGATTGACCTGCTGGTGGCCGTGCTGTTTGCGGCCAGCCTGCACTTCATCATGGGGCCGGCCGGCATGCATTCCTTTGGCCATGCGGCCTACTTCGGCCTGGGGGCCTACGGCGCGGCCCTGCTGGTGCGCAGCCTGAACCTGCCGATGGAGGTGGCGCTGGTTGTCGCGCCTGCGCTGGCGGCGCTGGGCGCTTTCATCTACGGCTGGTTCTGCGTGCGGCTGTCGGGCGTCTACCTGGCCATGCTGACGCTGGCGTTTGCCCAGATCACCTGGGCAATCTGCTACCAGTGGGATGCCTTCACCGGCGGCAGCAACGGGCTGACCGGCGTCTGGCCGTCCGAATGGCTGGCCGACAAGAAGATGTACTACTACCTGACCCTGGCGCTGGTGGCCGGGGCGGTGCTGATGATGCACCGCATGCTGTATTCACCCTTTGGTTACGCCATGCGTGCTGCACGCGATTCGGTGCTTCGCTCCGACGCGATCGGCATCGACGTCAAACGCATGCAATGGGTGGCTTTTGTCATTGCCGGCACCTTCGCGGGCCTGGCCGGTGCGCTGTATGCGTTCTCCAAAGGCAGCATTTCCCCGGAAAGCCTGCATGTGAGCAAATCCATTGACGGTCTGGTCATGGTGCTGCTGGGTGGTGTGCAGACGCTGGTGGGGCCCATCGTCGGTGCCGTCACCTTCACCTGGCTGCACGACACGGTAGCGCGCAACACCGACTACTGGCGCGCCATGCTGGGCGCCATCATCCTGATTCTGGTGCTGCTGTTTCCGCAAGGGATTGCCGGCTTTGTCCAGCAACTGCTGTCGCGCCTGCGCGGCGCGAAGGAGGGGCAGTCATGAGCTTGCTCAAAGTAGCCGGCCTCGGCAAATCATTCGGTGGCGTCAAGGCGGTTGACGGCATCAGCTTCGAGCTGGCCGCCGGCGAGTTGCTGGCGCTGATCGGGCCCAACGGCGCCGGCAAGTCGACCACCTTCAACATGGTCAACGGCCAGCTGCGCGCCGATGCCGGTTCGATCCAGCTGGGCGGCCAGGAACTGATTGGCCTGGCTCCGCGCGACATCTGGCGGCTTGGCGTGAGCCGGACCTTCCAGATTGCAGAGACCTTTTCCTCGCTGACGGTGGTGGAAAACGTCCAGATGGCGCTGCTGTCATCGGACCGCAAGCTGTTTTCGATGTGGCGCCGCGCCGCCGACCACAAGCGCGAGGAGGCGCTGGTGCTGCTCGACCAGGTCAATATGAAGCCCCAGGCCGACCGGCCCTGCAGCGTGCTGGCCTATGGCGACGTCAAGCGTGTGGAGCTCGCCATGGCCATGGCCAACAATCCCAAGCTGCTGCTGATGGACGAACCTACGGCCGGCATGGCGCCCAAGGAGCGCAACGACCTGATGGCCCTGACCAAACAACTGGTTGTCGATCGGGGCATGGCGGTGCTGTTCACGGAGCACAGCATGGATGTGGTGTTTGCCTACGCCGACCGCATGATCGTGCTGGCGCGGGGGCGGCTGATCGCCGAAGGCAAGCCGCTGGAAATCCGCGACCATCCCAAGGTCCAGGAGGTCTATTTCGGCAGCGGCAAGACCTTCGAGAAAAAGACACTGGAAAAGGATGCCGCCTCATGAGCGCTGCGAACGAAGTCCTGCTGCAGGCCCAGGGCCTGTGCGCCTGGTATGGCGCTGCCCAGATCCTCTACGACGTGGGCATCGAGGTGCGGCGCGGTGAAGTGGTGGCCCTGATGGGGCGCAACGGCGCCGGAAAATCAACGACGCTCAAAACGCTGATCGGCATGCTGGACAAGCGGCGCGGCAGTGTTTCCTTCCTGGGGACCGACATTTCAAAAAGCGAACCCCACCACGCGGCGCGTATGGGCCTGGGCTTTGTGCCGGAAGACAGGCGCATCTTCACCGACCTGACGGTGATGGAGAACCTGGAAGTGGGGCGGCAGCCGCCGCGCCGCTGGCCCGACGGCAGCGAGGCGCCGGTCTGGACGCCCGAGCGGCTGTTCAAGTTGTTTCCCAACCTCGGCGAGATGCCGGACCGCCAGGGGGGCCGCATGAGTGGCGGCGAACAGCAGATGCTGACCGTCGCCCGGACCCTGATGGGCAACCCCTACCTGGTCCTGCTCGACGAGCCCTCGGAAGGTGTGGCACCGGTGATTGTCGAGCAGATGGCACACATGATCCTGGAACTCAAGTCGCAGGGCGTCAGCATTTTGCTGTCCGAACAGAACATGCATTTTGCGGAACTGGTGTCGGACCGGGCCTATGTGCTCGAAAAGGGCCAGATCCGTTACGAGGGCTCCATGGCCGAGCTGTCGGCCAACGAAGAGGTGCGGCGCGCCTACCTCAGCGTTTAGTGCGCCAGTTGTTGTCAACGTCATTCAACCCGTTTAAGGAGATTTCATCATGCATCCCGCTACCCGCAGAACCCTGTTGAAAACCCTGTCCGGCGCCGGCCTCGTCGCTGCTGCCGGCCTGGCTGGCCGCGTGGCCTTTGCCGCCGGCATCAAGCCCGACGCCAAAAGCGCGCTGATTGTTGTCGATGTGCAGAACTGTTTTGTGACCGGGGGCACGCTGCCGGTCAAGGGCGGCGAAGAGGTGGTGCCGGTCATCAACAAACTCGCCGGCGCTTTCGAGAACATCGTGATCACGCAGGACTGGCACACCAAGGGCCATGCGTCCTTTGCCAGCACCCATGCGGGCAAGAAACCCTTCGAAGTCAAAAAACTGGCTTATGGCAACCAGGTGCTGTGGCCTGACCACTGCGTGCAGGGGACGGACGACGCGGCCCTGCACAAGGACCTGGCGCTGCCCACGGCCCAGGTCATTGTGCGCAAGGGCTACCACCAGGAAGTGGACAGTTATTCGGCTTTCACCGAGGCCGACGGCAAGACGCCGACCGGCCTGGGCGGCTACCTCAAGCAGCGCGGCATCAAGCGCGTGTTTGTGACCGGGCTGGCGACCGACTTCTGCGTCGCCTGGACCGCGATGGACGCGCGCAAGGCGGGCTTCGAGGTCTATGTGATCGAGGATGCCACGCGCGCCATTGACCTGAACGGCTCGCTGGCGGCGGCCTGGAAGCAGATGGCGGCCAAGGGCGTCAAACGCATCCAGTCCAAAGACCTGGCCTGAAGCGCGACCTGACTTGCCCACGATGAGCTCGCAGGTCGTGACCTTCAGCGTCAACCGCTTGACGCGGACGCTGACGGTCTCGCCGCAGGCCTCCCTGTTGGGAGTGCTGCGCAACGACCTCGAACTCAACAGCCCCAAATACGGCTGTGGTCTGGGCGAATGCGGGGCCTGCACGGTGCTGGTCGATGGCGTGGCCGCACGCGCCTGCGTGATCCCGGCCGGCGGCGTGGCCGGCCGCGAGATCACCACGCTGGAAGGTCTCGGGTCCCTGGCGGCGCTGCATCCGGTGCAGCGGGCTTTCATCGAAGAGCAGGCGGCCCAGTGCGGTTACTGCCTGAGCGGCATGATCATGATGACCACCGCCTTGCTGGCGCGCAAGCCGGATCCGACGCAGGACGAGATACGCCGCGAGTTGTCCGGCAACTTGTGTCGCTGCGGCACGCATCTCGAGATCGTGAATGCGGTGCTGCGTGCGGCAGAACTCACGCGGCAAGCCTGTCCCAAAGACCCCCGGCCATGACGCGCCGCGCCGACACCCCCCTCACACGTGCCGACTTTCATGCGGCCGGCGGTGTGCTGCTGGTCACGCGCGAACCGCCACCTGCGCCGCCGCCCGCCCCGGGCCAGCCCGCGCTGGTCAGCGGCAATCCACTCGAAGGGGTGGAGATATTGCTGGCGGTCTGGGATGACGGCAGTGTGACGGCCCTGAACGGCCATGTGGACCTGGGCACCGGCATCCGCACGGCGCTGGGACAGATTGTGGCGGAAGAGCTCGATGTTGCGCTGGCCAGCGTCAACATGGTGCTGGGCGATACCACCCGCGCGCCGAATCAGGGCGCGACCATTGCCAGCGCATCGATACAGATTCATGCCGTCCCGCTACGGGCGGCGGCGGCCCAGGCGCGCGCCTGGCTGGTGGACCGGGCCGCGGGCGTGCTGCAGGTGGACAGGGCGCTGCTGACGGTGCGTGATGGCCTGGTGTCGGTGATCGGCAGCGACGCCCGGTCGGTGGGCTACGGTGCCCTGGTGGCACAACAGCATGTTGAACTTTCGCTGGCGCTGGATTCGCCGCTGAAATCCCCGGAGGACTACCGCATCGTCGGCACCAGCGCGGCGCGCGTCGACATTCCTGCCAAGGCCACCGGCGCACTGACCTTTGTGCACGACATGCGCGTGCCGGGCATGCTGCACGGCCGCGTTGTGCGCCCGCCTTATGCCGGCGCCGACCATGGCGATTTCATCGGCAACACGCTGGAATCGGTCGATGAGTCCTCGATTGCGCATATCCCGGGCATTCGTGCGGTGGTGGTCATCCGCGATTTCATCGGCATCGTCGCCGAGCGCGAGGAGCATGCCGAGCAGGCGCTGCGTGAGCTGCGTGTCCAGTGGAAGCCCTGGCCGGGGCTGACCAATCTTGACGATCTGGAAAACGCCATTCGCGCCAACCCGGCCACGCAGCGCAAGCTGATAAACGAGGGCGACGTGGATGCCGCGATGGCGGGCGCGGCCCAGCGTTTGCCGCGCAACTATGTCTGGCCTTACCAGATGCACGGCTCCATCGGTCCATCTTGCGCACTGGCGGACTGGCAGGAACAGCGCATGACGGTGTGGGCCGGTAGCCAGAACCCGCATGTGCTGCGTGCCGACCTGTCACGCCTCATGGGGCTGGCGGACACGGCCATCGACGTGATCCGCATGGAGGCGGCCGGCTGTTACGGCCGCAACTGCGCCGACGATGTGGCGGCCGATGCGGCTTTGCTCTCGCGCGCTGTCGGTGCGCCGGTGCGGGTGCAGCTCACGCGCGAGCAGGAACACGCCTGGGAGCCCAAGGGCGCGGCCCAGCTCATGCAGGTCAACGGCGGGCTCAATGCCGACGGCTCGGTCGCCGCCTACGATTTTCAAACCTCCTACCCGTCCAACGGTGCACCGACACTGGCGCTGCTGCTCACGCGCACCGTCGAGCCGGTGGCACGCGCCTATGAAATGGGCGACCGCAGTGCTCGCCCGCCTTACGACTACGAGAACCTTCGCGTGTCGGTCAACGACATGCCGCCCATGTTGCGCGCTTCGTGGCTGCGCGGTGTGTCGGCGCTGCCCAATTCCTTTGCCCACGAGTCCTACATCGACGAGCTGGCCACCGCGGCCGGCGTGGACCCGGTCGAATTCCGCCTGCGTTACCTGAGCGAGCCACGTGCGGCGGAACTGCTGCGCGCCACGGCCGACCGTGCCGGCTGGAAAGTCCACACACAGCCGCAGCAGGCTGAAGGGGAAAGCGGGGCATCCGACATCGTGCGCGGACAGGGCGTGGCTTATGCGCGTTATGTCCACAGCAAGTGGCCGGGTTATGGCGCGGCCTGGGCCGCCTGGGTGGCCGACGTCGAGGTCAACCGCAAGACCGGCGAAGTGCAGGTCCGGCGTGTGGTGGTGGGCCATGACGCCGGCACGCTGATCAACCCCGCCGGTGTGCAGCACCAGATCCACGGCAACGTGGTGCAGACCACCAGCCGGGCGTTGACCGAGCAGGTCAGCCTGAACCCGACAACCAACACCGTGGCCAGCCTGGAGTGGGGCAGTTACCCCATCCTGAGTTTCAGGGATGTGCCGGTGATCGAGGTGGTAACCATGGCGCGCCCGGGCGAGCCGCCGCTGGGCGCGGGCGAGTCGGCCTCGGTGCCCGGGACGGCCGCCATTGCCAATGCCATTTTTGATGCCACCGGCGTGCGGTTTCGCCAGCCGCCTTTCACCGCGGAGGTGGTGCGTGCAGCGCTGCAACCGGCGCCCGATCAGGTGCCGGCCGTGTCGCCTGCCCTGGCCGCGCCGCCCCCGTTGGCCCGCCCGCCCGTCAACGCGCCCTGGCCCCAGGGCCTGGGCCGCTGGTCCCGCACCGGTGCCATGCTGGCCGGCGTGTTTGGTCTGGCGGCTGCCCTGCTGGGCTGGCGGCCCGCAATTGCACCGGTGTTGTCCAGCAGTTCTTCGATCTACACCGCGGCGACGATTGAGCGCGGCCGGCAGCTCGCTGCGGCCGGTGACTGTGTGGTGTGCCACACCGCGCCCGGCGGCACGCCGAATGCCGGCGGCCGCGCGATGGAGACGCCCTTCGGCAAGATATTCACCACCAACCTCACGCCCGATGCGCAGACCGGCATCGGCCTGTGGTCCTTCAGCGCTTTCCAGCGCGCCATGCGTGAAGGTATCTCGCGTGACGGGCACCATTTGTACCCGGCCTTCCCTTACACGGCCTTTGCCAAAACGAGTGATGAAGATTTAACCGCGCTGTACGCTTACCTGATGGCGCAGCCTGCCGTGCGCTCGGAGACACCCGCCACGCAGCTCGCTTTTCCCTTCAATGTGCGTCCCCTGATGGCGGCCTGGAATGCGATGTTTCATGACCCGGCGCCTTACCGCACGGACCCGACACAAACCGTGGAATGGAACCGCGGCGCCTACCTGGTCAACGGCCTGGGCCATTGCGGTGCCTGCCACACGCCGCGCAACGCACTGGGCGCCGAACGCGGCGGCCAGGCCTTCCTGTCCGGTGCGGTGGTCGACGGCTGGGAAGCGCCCGCGCTGACGGCCCTGTCGCGCGCGCCCGTGCCCTGGTCTTCCGCCGAGTTGTACCGCTACCTGCGCAACGGCTACAGCCTGCAGCATGGTGCTGCCGCCGGACCCATGGGTCCGGTGGTCAAGGAGCTCGGCGCCTTGCCCGACGATGACATCCGGGCCATGGCCAGCTACCTGACCTCGTTCAACCAGCCCCTGGCCGAGCCCGAGAGTGCCGAACGCGCCAGGCAGGTGGTGCTGGCGGCGCAGCAGAGCGGCGCGGCGCTGCCCGGCCCCGGTCAGCGCCTGTTCAACGGCGCCTGTGCCTCCTGCCACCACGACGGGGACGGGCCCAAGCTGCTGGGTGTCAACACGCCGCTGGCCCTGAACAGCAAGCTGCAGAGCGAGCGACCCGACAACCTGATTCGTGTGATTCTGGAGGGCATTCGCGCACCGGCAACGGCAGCGATTGGCTTCATGCCGGCTTTCCAGCACAGCCTGGACGACGACCAGATTGCCACGCTGGCTAGCTACATGCGCAGCCGGTATGCGCCGGGGCAGCCTGCATGGAAAGACCTGCCGGCCGCCGTATCGCGCCTGCGCGCCACGGCGGGAAGCCGCGAAGGTGTGGCTGAACTGCTATCAAATAAATAGCTTTTTCCGCCCGATAGTATTGGGCTGGAGGCCTATTTCATTGACAAGACGATGCAAGGCGAGTGCTACGCCGGCTCTTGAGCACCCAGCCACTGAGCCAGCACCTCGGCCGTGTGTTCGCCGAGCATGGGCGGCGGTCGCTGGTAAGCCACGGGCGAACCGGACAGGCGGATCGGATTGGCCACCAGCGGCACGCTCCCGGCCAGCGCATGCGGCATGTTGATGTGCAGGCCGCGCGATTGCACCTGCGGGTCGGCAAACACTTCATCGATGCGGTTGATGGGGCCGCAAGGCACACCGGCGGCTTCCAGCGCGGCTATCCAGTCTGCCGAAGTCCGCATCACCGTGGCCTGGCGCAGCAAGGGCACGAGCGCCGCGCGGTTCGCCACACGCTGCGCGTTGGTGGAAAAGCGCGCATCGGCCGACCATTCGGGATGGCCCGCGACCTTGCAGAATCTGGCGAACTGCTCGTCGTTCCCGACAGCGAGGATGATGTCGCCGTCGGCCGTGGGGAAGGCCTGGTAGGGCACGATGTTCGGGTGTGCATTGCCCATGCGGCGCGGCACCAGTCCACCCGCCAGGTAGTTGGAGGCCTGGTTGGCCAGGCAGGCAATCTGCACGTCCAGCAGCGCGAGGTCGATGTGTTGTCCCAGGCCCGACTTTTCGCGCTCGGCCAGGGCGGCCTGCACGGCAATCGTGGCATACAGGCCGGTCATGATGTCGGTCAGCGCCACGCCGACTTTCTGTGCCCCGGCACCAGGCTCGCCGTCCGGCTGGCCGGTCACGCTCATCAGCCCGCCCATGCCCTGGATCAAAAAGTCGTAACCCGCGCGCGCCGCGTAAGGACCGGTCTGGCCGAAGCCGGTGATGGAGCAATAGACGAGGCGCGGGTTGGCGGCGCTCAGGCTGGCGTAATCCAGTCCATAACGCTTGAGCCCGCCGACCTTGAAGTTCTCCAGCACCACGTCGGCCTGTTGCGCCAGCGCGCGCACCTGCGCCTGGCCTGCAGGTGTGGCGATGTCGATGGCGACGGAGCGCTTGTTGCGGTTGGCGCAGAGAAAGTAGGCGGCCTCGGTGGTGTCGCGGCCCGAGCCGTCCTTCAGGTAGGGCGGGCCCCAGGCGCGCGTGTCGTCACCGCCCTGCGGTTTTTCAACCTTCACCACGTCGGCACCCAGGTCAGCGAGCAGCTGCCCGGCCCAGGGGCCGGCGAGCACACGCGACAGATCCAGCACCCGGACGCCGGTCAGCGGCGGCGGGCGAACAGCGGAGCCTGTCATGGCTTCAGGAAAACGCGGCGATGCCGGTGATCGCGCGGCCCAGGATCAGCGCATGCACGTCGTGCGTGCCTTCGTAGGTATTGACCACTTCGAGGTTGACCAGGTGCCGCGCCACGCCGAATTCGTCGCTGATGCCGTTGCCACCCAGCATGTCGCGCGCCATGCGGGCAATGTCGAGCGCCTTGCCGCAGGAGTTGCGTTTCATGATCGAGGTGACTTCAACGGCGGCCGTGCCTTCATCCTTCATGCGGCCCAGGCGCAGGCAACCTTGCAGGCCGAGGGCGATTTCGGTTTCCATGTCGGCGAGTTTTTTCTGGATCAGCTGGTTGGCGGCCAGCGGGCGGCCGAACTGCTTGCGGTCCAGCGTGTACTGGCGCGCCTTGTGGAAGCAGTCCTCGGCCGCGCCCAGCGCGCCCCAGGCGATGCCGTAACGCGCGGAGTTGAGGCAGGTGAACGGACCCTTGAGACCGCGCACGTCGGGGAAGGCGTTTTCCTCGGGGCAGAATACTTCGTCCATGACGATTTCGCCGGTGATGGAGGCGCGCAGGCCGACCTTGCCGTGTACGGCGGGCGCGCTCAGGCCTTTCCAGCCTTTTTCCAGCACAAAGCCGCGGATGGCGCCTTCATCGTCTTTGGCCCAGACCACAAACACGTCGGCGATCGGGCTGTTGGTGATCCACATCTTGGCGCCCGAGAGCTTGTAGCCGCCGTCCACCTTTTTGGCGCGTGTGATCATGCTGCCGGGGTCGGAGCCGTGGTTGGGTTCGGTCAGGCCGAAGCAGCCAATCCATTCGCCGGTCGCGAGTTTCGGCAGGTACTTCTGTTTCGTGGCTTCGTTGCCGAACTCGTTGATCGGCACCATCACCAGCGAGGACTGCACGCTCATCATGGAGCGGTAGCCGGAATCGACGCGTTCGACCTCGCGCGCGGCCAGACCGTAACAGACGTAGTTCAGGCCGGCGCCGCCGTAGGCTTCGGGAATCGTGCTGCCGAGCAGGCCCAGCGAGCCCATCTCGCGAAAGATCGCGACATCGGTTTTTTCATGGCGGAAGGCTTCCAGCACGCGCGGTGCCAGTTGCTCCTGGCAGTAGGCGGCGGCGGTGTCACGCACCATGCGTTCGTCGTCGCTCAGCTGCTGGTCGAGCAGCAGGGGGTCGGCCCAGTGGAAGCTGGCTTTGTGGGGGCTGGGGCTCATGGGGAATCTCCAAAGGGGGTGGGTGAGGCCTCTGTGTGCAGAAATCGCAACTCAGGCGGCCGAGGCAAGGATGACGATGGCGCAAGCATACGCTTGCTTCACCGCCGGGCGCAACCGATGATTTGGCACGGGTTTGTGCAAAAATGGAACTCCAACCAAGCCGCCCAGGCAGGAGCCCGCCATGCGTCGAAAAATCCCTTCCACCACGGCGCTGGCGCTGTTTGAATCGGCCGCGCGGCACCAGAGTTTTACCCAGGCGGCGCAGGAACACGCGGTCACCCAGAGCGCGGTGTGCCGCCAGATTGCCGGTCTGGAAGACTTCCTGAGTGTGAAGCTGTTCCGGCGCACCAAACGCGGCGTGCTGCTCACCGAAGCGGGCACCAACTACGCGCGCAACGTGCGCGCACGCCTCGACGACGTGGAGCGCGACACGCTGGCCTTGATGGCCAAGGGCGGCGCCGGCGGGGCGCTGGAGCTCGGCGTGGTGCCGACTTTTGCCGCCAAGTGGCTGGTGCCGCGGCTCGGCGATTTTCAGCGCCTGCATCCCGATATCACGGTGCACCTGTCGTCGCGCACGCGGCCCTTCCTGTTTGCCGATACCGCGCTGGACGCGGCCATTTTCGCGGGCGACGCCGGCTGGCCGGGCACGGAGTCCTGTTTCCTGATGGACGAACGCCTGGTGGCGGTGGGCAGCCCGGCGCTGGTCAGGACGCGACGCACGCTGAAGGCCGCCGACCTGGCGCACCTGCCGCTGCTGCAGATGAGCACGCGGCCTTACGCCTGGCGGCAGTGGTTTGAATCGCTGGGCCTGCACATCGACAACGACCTGGCCGGTGCGCGCATGGAGCTGTTTTCCATCACCACCGAGGCGGCCATTCACGGGCAGGGTCTGGCGCTGATCCCGCGCTTCCTGATTGAAGAAGATCTGAAGCAGGGCCGCCTGGTGCCGCTGATCGAGCACGAGTTCGTCAGCGACCGGCGTTATTACTTCATTTACCCCGAGCAGAAGTCAGAGAACCCGGTGCTGAGGCTTTTTGGGGCCTGGCTCGACGACCAGGCCACCCGTTATCGCGGTGTGGCAACGCCTGCCCCGCAAGCGGCCTAGGTTTCTAGCGCTGGGGGCTGCTGGAGATGCGGCCTTGCTCGCGCCGGTTCTGCGCCTGCTCGCGCAGGGCGCGCTGACCCACCGACTCCTCGCTTTGCCGCTGCCGCTGGTCATCCTGGCGTGTCAGCTCGCGCTGCTGCCGCCACTGGTCACGCTGCAACTGCTGCTGTTCGCGCCTGGCCTGCTCCTGGTCGCTCGGGCCGGGGTGCTGGGGCACCCAGGTGCCGTTGCGCTGCGCCTGCTCCCGCAACGCCCGTTCGCCGAGGCTCTCCTGGCTCTGCCGGATCTGGGCATCCTGCTGGCGCGTCAGCTCACGTTGCCGCCGTTCCTGTTCACGCTGCAGCTGCCATTGTTCCCACTGCGCCCGCTCGATGGCGCTGTAGTCGGGCGGCGGGCCGGTTCCTGTCCAGGTTTCGATCCGGGTGGTGACGGTCGGCAACTGGGCCCAGGCGGGCGTCAGTGCCAGCACCAGCAGGCCGGTGCCCAGCAAGACATGCGATTTCAGAAGGGTGGTCATCAGTGTCTCCATCGGCTGCGCCGCGCGCATTTCAACACCCTACTGTACGCAAAGCGAAAAACAGCGTCGGCGACCCGGCTTGTGGGCACTTTTTACATGAAAAATACCATTCCAGCCCTTGTTCCACGGGCGCAGGCAGCTATTTAATTCATAGCGAATGACCTGACGGCGCAATGTGCGACGATTGCCCCCATGCAAAATTTCTGGCCTTCCAGCGGCTTCCATCAGCTCCAGATCACCTCACGCGGCTGGCTGGCACCCACCGACGATTACCTGCGCCTGTTCCTGAACCGACCCGAACTGGCCCTGGTGCCCGAGTCCTGCGCGGCTGAACAAACGCTGCATGCGGCCTTGCTGGCCGCGCCGTCGCGGCCGGTGACCGAGGCCGAACTGCAGGCCCTGCAGGACGCCGACGCCCGCGAGAGTTACGGCCTGTTTTTGCGCTTTCGTGATGGGCTGCTGGCGGCCGGCACGCTGGAGGCGTATTACCTGGGCCTGTTCCGCAGCGGCAGCATCAGCATCCCGCCGCTGTTCATCGACCTGCTGGCCCAGGCCATCCTGCGCCAGGTGCTGGATGAGGCCACCGATGCCTACGAGGTGCGTGCCGCCGAAATGCTGTTTCGCGCCCAGCGCATCACCACGCAGGACGGCCAGGTGCTGGCCGGCGACCGGGATGTGCTGGACATGCTCAACGAAACCGGCGGGCTGGGCGACTTCGGGCGCTTCCTGGCAGAAGCCAAGGCACCCTTGCGGGCCATCGACATGCAGGTGCTGACGGATGCCAACGCGCCGGATTACTGGCCCGCCAGTGACCGTCACCACTTCCTGCTCGACCTGACGCATGAAATCAGCAACGACCTGAGCCACGGCCTGGTGTTCACCATGACGCGCGCCCGCTCGGGCCTGACGGCGCTGGCCCGCGTGCTGGAGAAATGGGTCGCCCATTTCCTGGGCGTTGTTGTCAGCATCAAGCCCCTGCAAAAGATTGAAGATGACGCCTGGCGCTGGCATGTGGGGCTGGACGTGGAGGCCACGGCGCTGCTCAACGATTTGTACGAAGGCAGGGAGGTGGAGGCCGGACGTTTGCAGCGCCTGGTCAGCCTGTTCCGGCTGGATTTTGCGGATCCGCAGGAGATGCGCGCCGATGTGGCCGCCAAGCCGGTCTACCTGGGCCTGATGATGAATGCCGGCCAGTCGGTCAAGCTCAAACCGCAGAATCTGCTGCTGAACCTGCCGCTGAAGGGGGCCATGTAAATCGCGTCCGGACGGCCGGCTGGCCCTGCATTGCCCCGACTGGGGCGCGGTAGCTTAAAATGCCGGGTTCTGCCAATTTTTTAATCCGGAGTCTTCCATGTCCAAAAAAATCCGCGTCGAAGCCGACATCTGCGCACCCAAGCCCGTTCCCGCCCCTGGCATGACCCGCACGGCCGGCCGTGGTCAAAAGATCAGCCTGGAGCGCGGCACCTGGACCCGCAGCAAAAAGAACCCCGGCAAGCGCCCACACAAAGGCGGCTAAGCCCTGGGCCCGCCTGGGCGGCTTGAGCGCAAGCTGCCCACCCCCGGGCCACTGACATCGCGTCAGGGCCGGGTTCTGTCTCCTGTTTTGCCTCATGCGTCCATGGCGACATGACGGTCATACATTCCACCCCCGCCATTGCCGGACGGTCCGGGTCTGGTTTTGAAGCCAAACTGGCCTCCAACCCTTGGTGGACGGGCGCCAGCAGCTCCTGAATTCATAGTGAACGCGTCCGATCGGGCGCAGGCGGATGGCCGTGAGGCCGAAGCCTACATATTCCGCCGGTACTGCCCACCGACCTCAAAAAGCGCGTGGGTGATCTGGCCGAGTGAGCAGACGCGTACTGCGTCCATCAGCACCTCGAACACGTTGTCATTGGCAATCACCGCCTGCTGCAGGCGCTTGAGCATGGCCGGGGCTTCCTTGGCATGGCGCCGGTGGAAGTCTTGCAGGCGTGCCAGCTGGCTCTGCTTTTCCTCGTCGGTGGAGCGCGCCAGCTCCAGCTTGTCCTGCACGGCGTCGCCATGCGGGTTGCGGAAGGTGTTGACGCCGATGATGGGCAGCTCACCGGTGTGTTTGAGCATCTCGTAATGCATGGACTCGTCCTGGATGCGGCCGCGCTGGTAGCCGGTTTCCATGGCGCCCAGCACGCCGCCGCGCTCCGCGATGCGCTCGAACTCGCTGAGCACCGCTTCTTCCAGCAGCTCGGTGAGTTCCTCGATGATGAAGGCGCCCTGTGACGGGTTTTCGTTTTTCGCCAGGCCCCACTCACGGTTGATGATGAGCTGGATCGCCATCGCGCGGCGCACTGACTCTTCGGTGGGCGTGGTGATGGCTTCGTCAAACGCATTGGTGTGCAGGGAGTTGCAGTTGTCGTAAATCGCAATCAGCGCCTGCAAGGTGGTGCGTATGTCGTTGAACTGGATCTCCTGCGCGTGCAGGCTGCGGCCCGAGGTCTGGATGTGGTACTTGAGCTTCTGGCTGCGCTCGTTGGCGCCGTATTTTTCCTTCATCGCCACGGCCCAGATGCGGCGGGCCACGCGGCCCATCACCGTGTACTCCGGGTCCATGCCGTTGCTGAAGAAAAAGCTCAGATTCGGCGCGAAGTCGTCGATGTGCATGCCGCGCGCGAGGTAGGCTTCGACAAAGGTGAAACCGTTGGACAGGGTGAAGGCCAGCTGGCTGATGGGGTTGGCGCCGGCCTCGGCGATGTGGTAACCACTGATGGAGACACTGTAGAAATTGCGCACGCGGTTGTGCACAAAATACTCGGCGATGTCGCCCATCACCTTGAGGCTGAACTCGGTCGAGAAGATGCAGGTGTTCTGGCCCTGGTCTTCTTTCAGGATGTCGGCCTGCACCGTGCCACGCACGTTTTCCTGCACCCATTCGCGGATTTTTTCGGTTTCGGTGTCCGTCGGTTCCCGGCCATTGTCGGCCCTGAATTTTTCGAGATTCTGGTCGATGGCGGTGTTCATGAACATCGCCAGAATCGTGGGCGCCGGTCCGTTGATGGTCATGCTGACGGAGGTGCTGGGGCTGCACAGGTCAAAGCCGTCGTAAAGCACCTTCATGTCGTCGAGCGTGGCAATCGACACGCCGCTGTTGCCGACCTTGCCGTAAATGTCGGGCCGCAGGTCGGGGTCGTTGCCGTACAACGTGACCGAGTCGAAGGCCGTGCTCAGGCGCTTGGCGGCCATGCCCTGGCTCAGCAGCTTGAAACGCGTGTTGGTGCGGAACGCATCACCTTCACCGGCAAACATGCGTGTCGGGTCTTCGCCCTCGCGCTTGAAGGCAAAGGTGCCGGCGGTGTAGGGGTAGCTGCCCGGCACGTTGTCCAGCATCAGCCACTTGAGGATTTCGCCGTGGTCTTCGTACTGCGGCAGTGCCACCTTGCGGATGGTCGTGCCCGAGAGCGACTTGCTGGTCAGCGCGGTGCGGATTTCCCTGTCGCGGATTTTCACCACATACTCTTCGCCGGCGTAAGCCTGCTGCATCGCGGGCCACTGGATCAACAGCTTGCGTGCGGCCGGGTCCTGGACCTGCTCGCGCTGCACCGCCAGGTCGATGGCGGCTTCCGCGGCCCTGGCCTTGTCGGGCTTGCCGACGGTCAGCATGTCGGCGGCGGCACGCAGTTGCTGGATTTCGCGCGCCAGCGTCGCCTGCTCCCTGCCGCGTTTTTTGTAGCTGCGCACCGTGTCGGCAATTTCAGCCAGGTAACGCGTGCGGGCGGCGGGCACCACCGGCGTCTGGTTGGTGCTGTGGCGCACATCGACGGCGGGCAGGGCGCCTTCGGACAACTGCAGCCCGAGTCCGGCCAGGCGCGGCTTGAGGGCCTGGTACAGCGCGGTGACGCCGTCGTCATTGAAACGTGCGGCCATGGTGCCGAACACCGGCATTTTGTCCGGCGCGGTGCCCCAGGCTTCCTTGTTGCGCTGCACCTGCTTGGCCACGTCGCGCAGGGCGTCGAGCGAGCCCTTGCGGTCGAACTTGTTGATGGCAACAAACTCGGCGAAGTCCAGCATGTCGATTTTTTCGAGCTGACTGGCGGCGCCGAACTCGGGCGTCATCACATACATGGGCACGTCCACCAGCGGCACGATGGCGGCATCACCCTGGCCGATGCCCGAGGTTTCGACCACGATCAGGTCAAAACCGGCCACCTTGCAGGCGGCAATCACTTCGGGCAGCGCCTTGCTGATCTCGCTGCCGAACTCGCGCGTCGCCAGGCTGCGCATGAAAACGCGCGGACCCTGCTGCCAGGGGCTGATGGCGTTCATGCGGATGCGGTCGCCGAGCAGGGCGCCGCCGCTCTTGCGCCGTGAGGGGTCGATGCTGATGACGGCTACACGCAACTGGTCGTTCTGGTCCAGCCGCAGGCGGCGTATCAGTTCGTCGGTCAGCGAGGACTTGCCGGCGCCGCCGGTGCCGGTGATGCCCAGCACCGGTATCTTTTTGATAGCAGCTTGCGCACGCAGCGTCTCGACCAACGCGGGATTTGCCTTGTCGTTTTCAAGCGCGGTGATGAGCTGGGCCAAGGCGCGCCAGGCCATTTCGCCATGGCCTTCGATGGCCTTCAGGTCCGCGGGGGCAAAGCCGGTCAGGTCCTTGTCGCAGCGCATGACCATCTCGCCAATCATGCCGGCCAGGCCCATTTTCTGGCCGTCTTCGGGACTGTAGATGCGCGAGACGCCATAGGCATGGAGCTCGCGGATCTCCGGCGGCACAATCACGCCGCCGCCGCCGCCGAACACCTGGATGTGCTCGCCGCCGCGGCTCTTGAGCAGGTCGACCATGTACTTGAAGTACTCGACGTGGCCGCCCTGGTAGGAACTGATGGCAATGCCCTGCGCGTCTTCCTGCAGCGCCGCCGTGACGACTTCGTCCACGCTGCGGTTGTGGCCCAGGTGGATCACCTCGGCACCCATGCCCTGCAGGATGCGCCGCATGATGTTGATGGCGGCGTCGTGGCCGTCAAACAACGAGGCGGCGGTGACAAAACGCACCTTGTGCGTGGGGCGGTAGCTGGCAAGGGCCTGGTATTCGGCGGACAGGTCGGTCATGGCGGTGCTCTCTGGAGGAGTTGTCTCGTGGCTTGGATATGGGAAAAATTATTCAATCTTCAATCCGGCCAGTGCCGGATCGTCAGGTGGGTAACACAGGTCCAGCGACTTCAGCTTGTCGCGCACCAGCGTGGCCACCATCAGGTTGCGGTGGGTCTTGGAGTCGGCGGGCACCACGGTCCAGGGTGCCCAAGGGGTGCTGGTTGCACCCAGCAACGCCTCGTAGGCCTTCTGGTAGTCGGCCCACTGTTTGCGTACCTCCAGGTCGCCCATGCTGAACTTCCAGCGCTTGGTCGGGTCGTCCACCCGTTCCTGCAGGCGCTGGCCCTGTTCCTCGAAGCTGATGTGCAGCATGAACTTGAGGATCACCGTGCCGGTTTCGGCCAGCAGGCGTTCGAACTCGTTGATGTGGGCAAAACGCTGCGCGGTCTGCTCGGGCGTGATCCAGCCTTTGACCACCGGGACCAGCACGTCTTCGTAGTGGCTGCGGTTGAAAATCATGGTTTCGCCTGCCCCGGGCATCTGGCGATGGATGCGCCACAGGTAGTCGTGCGCCCGCTCTTCCTCGCTCGGCGCCTTCCAGCCTACGGTGTGCACGCCCAGCGGGCTGGTCCGGCTGAACACGGCGCGAATCGTGCCGTCCTTGCCGGACGTGTCGGTGCCTTGCAGCAGGACCAGCAGCTTGTAGCGCTTGTCGGCGTAAAACAGGTTCTGCAGGCCGTCCAGCTCGCTCGCCAGGGCTTCCACGTCGGCCTTGTCTGCGTCCTTGTCCCCGCTCGACAGGGGCTTGGCCGAGGCCTTGAGTCCGGACAGCCCAAACGGCCGGCCCCGCCCGGTGGTGGGCGGTTGCCAGGGGGCCAGCAGGGCCGCGCGCTTGCTGTTGCCGTTGGACATGGCTGTCTCCGTGTGGATGATTGACGTTTACGTAAACGTCAATCTTACCGTTTTTCCAAAACAAAGGGGCGCCTGCGCGCCCCTTTGTTTCCCGACAGGTGGGCGGCGCCCGCTTATTTGTACAGCAACTGCGGCAACCACAGGCCGATGGCAGGGAACTGGTACAGCAGGACGATGGCCAGGATCTGGATGCCCATGAAGGGCAACATGCCGGCGAAGATCTGGTTCAGGGTCACATGTTTCGGTGCTACGCCCTTGAGGTAGAACGCGGCCATGGCCACCGGCGGGCTCAGGAAAGCCGTCTGCAGGTTCAGGGCGACCAGCAGGCCGAAGAACAGCGGATCGACGCCGAAGTTGTCCAGCAGCGGGATGAAGATGGGCATGAAGATCACGATGATCTCGGTCCACTCCAGCGGCCAGCCGAGAATGAAAATGATCGCCTGGCTCATCACGAGGAATTGCGTCTTGCTCAGGTTCATGCTGAGCACCCAGGTCTCCACCAGCTCCTGGCCGCCCAGCAGGGCAAAAGCCGCCGAGAAGATGGCCGAGCCGACAAACAGCCAGCACACCATGGCCGAGGTCTTGGCCGTCAGGAACACCGACTCCTGCAGCACCGACAGCGTGAGCCGCTTGTAGGCCACTGCCAGCAGAAAACCGCCCAAGGCACCCATCGCGGCCGCTTCGGTCGGGGTGGCCAGCCCCATCACGATGGACCCGAGCACCGAGATGATGAGAATCATCAGCGGGAAAAACGAGGTCAGGAGCATCTTGAAGATTTCCAGCCGCGCAAAACTCAGGAAAAGGTAGAAGAGGGCAACCAGCGCGCCAAAGATGGCAAAGCAGACCCACCACCAGGTGGGCGCATCGCGTGTGGTTGCGCCAGCAGGTGCCTTGTCGGCGCTGACTGTGGCTGCGGCGGGAGGTTCGGCTACGCTCGCGGCCGCCGGCGCGGCGGCGGGAGCTTCTGCGCCTGGCGGCTCCTTGACATCGCCTGACGGGGGGTCCTGCAAGCCGCCCTCGGCAACCGGCTCTTTCAGGCCGTCTTCCTGGGGAGGTTCCTGCAAGCCGCCGGCATCGGCGTCTGGGGCGGCTGACGAGCTGGACGCGCCTATCTGCTGGATGTCGTACACCGCTTCGGCTTCGATGGTGGTGACCGCCCGGTAACTGGTCACCAGCACCAGCAGAAAAAGCAGGCCCGGCAGCACAACAATCGTCAGTTGCCGCAGGATATGGCCGAGCGGAACGTCGGTGTTGCGTTTTCCCTTGAGCGCGCTGAACAAGGTTGTCAGTGCGTGGGTGGCCGTGCTGCTGGTCAGGCGTTGCGTCAGGGGCGGCAGCGTGACCACGCGATCGGCGGCGGACAGCGGAGGGGCCCACTGCGGCTTGAGCTTGGCGATCAGGATCACGTACAGGATGTACAGGCCGGTCAGCATCAGGCCCGGGAAAAACGCACCGGCGTAAAGCTGAACCACGGAGACGCCCGCGGTGGCGCCGTACACGATCAGCAGCACGGAAGGCGGAATCAGGATGCCCAGGCAACCGCCCGCTGTGATGGCGCCGGCCGCCAGCTGAACGCTGTAACCGGCACGCAGCATGGCCGGCAATGCCAACAGGCCCATCAGCGTGACCACGGCACCCACGATGCCGGTGGCGGTGGCAAAAATCGCGCAAGTGACAAGGGTGGCCACGGCCAGCGAGCCCGGAATCCGGGCCATGGCCAGATGCAGGCTCTTGAAAAGTTTTTCAATCAGGTTGGCCCGTTCGACCAGGTAACCCATGAAGACGAACAGCGGTATCGCGATCAGCACGTCGCTGGCCATGGTCTTGAAGGCCGCCTGCACCATCAGGTCCAGCGTCTTCGTTGTGTCCCGGTTGTAGGCCAGCCAGGTGAAAATCATGCCCATGCCCATCAGCGTGAAGGCCGTCGGAAAACCCAGCATGATGGCGGTCACCACCAGGGACAGCATCAGCAGCCCCAGGTGCCCGTTGGTGATTTTTTCGACGCTCAGAAGCAGCGTGGCGGCGCCGATGATGACCAGCGCCATGAAGCTCAGGCCGAACCAGAGTTCCTTGCGGATCTTCATTTGTGATTCTCCTTGAGGGCCAGATCGCGCTCGAGCGCGGCCATGTCTTCGTCTTTCACGTGCACCATCTCCTTGAGTTTTTCCACGTCCACTTCCTCCACGTCGCCTTCGCGCACCGGCCAGGCGCCGGTCTGTATGCACTGGATGCAGCGGATGATTTCCACGATGCCCTGCAGCAGCAGCACAAAACCCGACACCGGGATCACGAACTTGAACGGATAGACCGGAAGCGGGTCGGCGTTGAAGGTCTGCTCGCGGATCGCCAGCGACTCATTGGCGTAGGTCCAGCCGGCCCAGGTCAGCGCGACGACGCCCGGCAGGAAGAAGATGATGTACAGCGTCAGGTCGACGATCGCCTGCGTGCGCGGCCTGAGAAAGCCGTAAAGCACGTCGCCGCGCACATGGCCGTTTTTACTCAGGGTGTAGGCGCCCGCCATCATGAACAGCAGGCCGTAAAGCATGATCTGGGCGTCGAGCACCCAGGCGTGGGGCCGGTTGAGCACATAACGGCTGAACACCTCCCAGCTGATCAGCACGGTCAGCAGGACCACGCTCCAGGCGCAGGCCTTGCCGATCCAGGTGGAAAAGCGGTCCACCGCCAGTAAAAACGATTGCATTCCAACTCCTTGCGCCGCCCAGGCGGTCCCAGAAAAAACAAAAAGGGCACCCTCAGGTGCCCCTCAGAGGCTGTGGCCCCGCTCAGGCTTTTTTGCCGCGGCCGAAGTAGTGGTTATAGGCCATCTTGAAGTCCACGGTGTAGTCGTTCTGCCACTGGCCTGCGCGCTGTGCAAAGGCTTTCTGCGAGTCGAGCACCTTCTTGAACAGCGCGTTCTCGCCCCCCTTCTTGACCATGATCTTGTCCCAGGAAGCAAGCTGGGCGCGCAGGATGGCGTCGGGCGTCTTGTAGAACTTGACACCGGCCTTCTTGAGGTCAATGTAGTCCTTGGAGTTGCGCTCGATGGCCTTCCAGCTCATGTCGGCGCTGGCAGCCTGAACGGCGTAGTCGATGATGGCCTTGAGTTCGGCAGGCAGGGCGTTGAGCTTGCCTTTGTTGAACAGGATTTCGAACTGCTCGCCGGACTGGTGGAAGCTCTGCAGCATGCAGTTCTTGACCACGTCGGGGAAGCCCAGCAGCTTGTCCGAGGAGGCGTTGTTGAACTCGGCGCCATCAATCAGGCCGCGATCCAGCGCCGGCACGATCTCGCCGCCGGGCAGCGGATTCACCGCCGCGCCCATGTCGGTGTACATGTCGACGGCCAGCCCCACGGTACGGAACTTCGTGCCCTGGATGTCAGCGACCTTGGAGATGGGCTTCTTGAACCAGCCGAAGGGCTGGGTCGGCATGGGGCCATAGAGGTAGGACACCACGTCCATGTTGATGGACTTGTAGATCTCTTCCAGCAGGGCCTTGCCGCCGCCGTAGTTGTGCCAGGCCAGCAGCATGTTGGGGTCCATGCCGAAGGACGGGCCGGAACCCCACAGCGCGAGCGCCGAATTCTTGCCGTAGTGGTAAGCAACCACGCCGTGACCGCCGTCCAGCGTGCCCTTGTTGACGGCTTCCAGCAGCTGGAAGGGTGGAACGACAGCGCCCGCGGGCAACACTTCGATCTTGAGCTTGCCGCTCGCCATGTCATTGACTTTTTTGGCGAAGTCGGAGGCGTACTCGTGGAAGATGTCTTTCGACGGCCAGGTGCTCTGGAAGCGCAGCGTGGTGGCGGTTTGCGCGGTTGCCAGCATCGGTGCGGACATGGCTCCGGCGCCAGCGGCGACGGCTGCACCCTTGAGCAGGCTGCGGCGGCGAGGGGTCTTGATATCGGTCATGGCTTGTCTCCTGTTGTGAAAGAACGTTAGCGCACTATCTTTTGTCATCGACGCTTTACGCGTAAGAGGGTTTTTACCAACGGCCCGGCGCAGATTGCGCCTAATTGGGGTGAAACTGTTTATCAGGGCTTTGTTAAAGCGTGCCCTGTCAGCTTTCCGTCAAGCTTCGGGGCTGGTGCGTGGTGCTTGGCCCGGCGATCGGGGGCGTGGAAATTTTATGAGCTGTTTTTGGCTGTAGCCATTATCCGACGGGCGCAAGCAGCTACTGAAAAAGGAGCAGCCTGGAGTCGGGCCAAACTTTGCAGCAGGGAGGCGCGAGGTTTTAAACTTGCCGTGTATGCCGGTCGGCCTGTTGCCTGCCCCTGCCCTGGAAACCTGTCATGACACCCATTCAGCTTTTTGACCCTGCCTCCAGCACCTATACCTATCTGCTGTTTGATCCGTCCACGCGTGAGGCCCTGATCATCGATCCGGTGGACCAGCAGGTCGAGCGCGACCTCGCGGTGCTGCGGGAGCACAAACTCAAGCTGTTGTGGACGGTGGAGACGCATGCCCATGCTGACCACATCACCAGCGCCGGGCAACTGGCGGAACACACCGGCGCCCGCACGGCGGCGCCGCAAGGCTGCGGCATTGCAACGGCCGCCCGACAGCTCGGCGACGGTGATGTGCTTCAGGTCGGTGGTGAACAGGTCCGCGTCCTGCACACCCCGGGGCACACGGCCGGCAGCGTGAGTTACCTCTGGCGCGGCCACCTCTTCACCGGCGATACGCTGCTGATCAATGGCTGTGGCCGCACCGATTTCCAGTCCGGTAGCGCCGAAGCCCTCTACCAAAGCATCACCGGGCGGCTGTTCACACTGCCGGACGACACGGTGGTCTGGCCGGGACACGACTACCAGGGCCGGACCCATTCGACGATTGCGGCCGAGAAGGCCGGCAATGCCCGCATCGCCGGCAAAAGCCTGGCCGGGTTTGTGGCGACCATGGCGCAGCTCCAGCTGCCCCGACCCGCGCGCATGGACGAAGCGCTTCCTGCCAACCAGAGTTCCGGCATGGGGGGCGGCCGCCATGATGCCGGTGGGGCCGACGTGTTCCATGTCCTGCCGGCCGATGGATATGCCGGCAATGTGTCGCCCGAGCTGGCCTGCCAGTGGTGGCAGGCCGGCCAGGCGGTGCTGATTGATGTACGCACCGATGCGGAGCGTGAATGGGTGGGTTTTGTGCCTGGTGCGGTGCCGCTGGCCTGGAAACAGTGGCCGGGCATGGCCATGAACCCGCAGTTCGACGAGGGCCTGCAGACCGCCGTGCCGGCCGGCCAGAAGGCCGTGCTGCTTTGCCGTAGCGGTGTACGCTCGATCGCCGCCGCCAGACGTGCCACCGAACTGGGGCTGGAGGCCTACAACATCCTGGAGGGTTTTGAAGGTGACCCCGATGCGCAGGCCCATCGTGGTGCACGCGGCGGTTGGCGCTACCGCGGCCTGCCGTGGCGGCAGAACTAGAGCCCCCACGTTCGCTCACTTCGTGTAGCTCTCTGCCCCCCGAGGGGGCGCTGCGCCTGCGGGCCGGCGTAGCCGGACCCGCGACCCCGGTTGGAAAATGCGGTCCCCGAGCCGTGTATGGAACCGCCGCGAGACAGTGGGGCTTGGTTCACATAAACTGGCTGCATGAACAATGACAGCCTGCTCAAACGCATTGAATCGAAACGCGACGAGGTGATTGCGCTCACCCAGGACCTGGTTCGCATTCCCACCATCAACCCGCCGGGGGACGCTTACGAAGCCTGCGCCCGCCTGCTTGGGGAGCGGCTGAAAAAACGGGGCTTTGCCGTCGAATACATCCGGGCCGACGGTGCACCGGGCGATCGCAACTCCCATCCACGCATCAATGTGGTGGCCCGCTACGAAGGCGCACCGGGGGGTGAGTGTGTGCACTTCAACAGCCACATCGACGTGGTGGAAGCCGGTTCCGGCTGGACCACCGATCCCTTCGGCGGCGAGGTCAGGGACGGCAAGATCTACGGCCGCGGCACCTGCGACATGAAAGGCGGACTGGCTTCCAGCGTGATTGCCTGCGAGGCGATTCTCGAAGAAGGCCTGCCGTTTGCCGGCGCGCTCGAAATTTCCGGCACGGTCGATGAGGAGTCGGGCGGCTTTGCCGGTGTGGGTTATCTGGCCGAGCGCGGTTATTTCACGAAACCGCGCGTGCACCATGTGATCATTCCCGAGCCACTGGGCGTGGACCGCATCTGCCTGGGTCACCGCGGCGTCTGGTGGGGCGAGGTCGAGACCCAGGGGCGGATTGCACATGGCTCCATGCCTTTTCTGGGCGACAGTGCCATCAACCACATGAGCGCCTTCATCCATCTGCTGGAGACGCAGCTGCAGCCGCGGCTGTCCGGGCGCCATACGGCCGAACCGGTGGAGCCGCCCGGCGCCAGGGTCAGCACGCTCAACATCAACAGCCTGCACGGAGGACAGGTCGAGCAGCTGTTTTCCCTGGACGCGCGCGGCCGCCCCACGGGCGACCTGCCGGCACCGGTGGTGGCGCATTCATGCCGCGCCGTGCTGGACCGCCGCTTCATCGCTGAAGAAAACCTGGAGGCCGTGAAGGCCGAGATTGTGGCCATGCTCGACGAGCTCAAGCGCAGCCGCCCCGGCTTTGACTACGGTATCCGGGACATCATGAGTTTTGTGCCGACGGCCACGCCCAAGGACGCGCCGGTGGTGCTGGCCACCGCGCGTGCCATTGCCCGGGTGCTGGGCCGCGAAGCCAGCTACATCTCCAGTCCTGGCACTTACGACCAGAAACACATCGTGCGCACCGGCAAGCTCGACGCTTGTATTGCTTACGGTCCAGGGATTCTCGATCTGGCGCACCAGCCTGACGAATATGTGGGCATTCAGGAGCTGGTGGACAGCGCAAAAATCATGGCATTGGCAGCTTTAAGCCTGACCAGTGGTCGCCAAGCAACACCAGAGTAATACCAAGGTAGTGATTTAGGGCAATCGCTACACCGAAATCCGACTTTCGGGCACCGACCCCTGTCAATGTTGACAGGGGGGGCAACCCTGAATTTGTTAAATTCATCTTCAATGGTGGTACTTTTTCACAAGGTAACCACCATGCACGCTCAAGTTCTCGAAAAATCCCCTGCACAACTCGTAACAAAAACTGTTACCAACCCGGGCCTCTCCCCGCATCTGCAGCAGCGCATTGCGCGCGAATTCACGCCCCGCTGGCAGCAGCAATGGGGTGGCAAGTTTGTCCTTCACGGCAGAACGGCCGGTCCGGATGCCGTTCGGCTCGACGGCAACGATTACCTCAGTGTGACCGGCCACCCTGACATCGTCAGCGCCCAGGTGGCGGCCCTGCGCAACGACCAGGAGTTCGTGATCCAGTCCGGCGTGTTTGTGCATGGCGAACATCCCGCCCGGACACTGGAAAAAAACCTGGCCCAGTGGGTCGGAAAGGAAGACGGGTTTGTCTGCCAGTCCGGTTATGCGGCCAATGTGGGTTTGCTGCAGGCGATTGCCGACCCGCAAACCCCGGTGTACCTCGATACCCTGGCGCACACATCGCTGTGGGAAGGTGCGCATGCGGCGCGCGCACCGGCACATCCGTTTCGCCACAACGACCCGGACCACCTGGACCGGGTGTTGTCGCGGGATGGTCCGGGTGTGGTGGTGGTGGACTCGGTGTACAGCACCACCGGCGCCTTGTGTCCCCTGCGCGAGATGGTGGAAGTGGCCGAGCGCCACGGCTGCATGATCCTGGTGGACGAGTCGCATTCGCTCGGCACCCATGGACCCGGAGGCGCCGGCCTGTGCGCCGAACTCGGTCTGACGGACCGGGTGCATTTCATCACGGCCAGCCTGGCCAAGGCCTTTGCCGGGCGCGGTGGTTTTTTCACGGCGCCCGCCGAGTTGCGTTACTACATCCTCAGTTCCAGCTACCCCAATATCTTCAGCTCCTGCCTGCTGCCGCACGAGATCGCCGGCCTCGGCGCCACACTCGCCGTGATCGGCAAACGCGATGAACAACGCCAGCGTCTGCGGGCCCACACGTTGCGGCTGCGCGGCAGTCTGTCTGACATGGGTTACCCGATCCACCAGGGGACGGAGCAGATCATTTCCCTGGAGGCCGGCACCGAGCCTGACACCATGGTGCTGCGCGACCACCTGGAGGAACGTGGTGTTTTTGGTGCTGTGTTCTGTGCCCCGGCGACCAGCCGCAACCGGGCCATGGTGCGCCTGACCCTGCACGCGGGGCTGACCGATGCGGAGCTCAGCCACGTGGAAGCGGTCGCTTGCGAGATCGCGCCACTGGTCAAGCCCTGGGACTGGCCGATTGCCAGGCGGGCGCGGACGGCTGAAACGAGTTAAGGCCTGTGCTGACGGGCTCCAGAAGCCTAGTCCCGCACGGTGCGTCGGCCGTGCTTCTTGAGCCAGTGTTTGTAGCCGGTCAATCCCGGTGGGCTGGCGGCCAGCTCGACCGGAAACAGGGCCCCCAGCACGGTGCCTTCATGGCCAATGGAAAACGCCGGAATCAGCCGCGCCGGCCCGGGTTGCCCGAGGGCTTGCTGAAGCTCGAGGTCCACCAGGTGGCGGCCCGCCCGGATGTCGTCAGCAGCCGCCGCCTTCAGGCCCTGGGACTCTGCCAGCTCCGCCAGATCGGCCAGGCCCGCGGCAGACTCCAGCTGCAGCCAGCTGGCGCGCCCGTCGGCATCCATGCCCAGGATGCCGAAGGGCTGGCCAATGACCACGTGTTCGACCCAGTGGCTGCTGGCCAGACTGGCGAGCTGGCGAGCCACCGAAGGCACCTGGAGCAGGGCATGCTGGGGCTGGGTCAGCGCGGCGCGCCAGATCTGCGAATGGCGCATTTGTGGCTGGGCCAGCATGCGCTGGATGACGGTGATCAGGTGCTGGGAGATATCGACGGTCTGCTTGGCAATGAACTGGTCGATCAGCCCCCGGTTGAAGGCGCTCACCGCTACATGTTCATCGGCCTGGCCGGTCAGCAGCACCCGGCCGCCCGGCCAGTCCATCAACTCGCCCAGTGCCTGCAGGCCGTCCATGCCGGGCATGGCGTAGTCGAACACGCAGACCCTGGCCAGTCCGAAACGTTCGGTATGGCTGGCCCAGTAGTTCAGGACTTGCGGAATCAGCGGACTGCCAGCACGCCAGCGCTCGATCATCTCCTGCTGCGTCCATGCGTCGGCTTCCCACAACGGCGGCTCCTGTTGCAGCTGGTTGATGCACGTCTGCGGCCGCAGATACAGCTTGACGTGCCACTGGCGCGGCAACACCATCGCCAGCATCTCCAGATAAGCCGGGTCATCGTCAAGAAAAACGATGGCGCCCGGTCGATGGAACAAGGGAAAACTCATGGCTGCGCGTTTGGTTGTGTTACCTGAGAATCGGAAGCTCGATGATGAAGATGGCGCCGCGCCCGGGTTCCGACTTCACCCGGATGGTGCCGCCGGCGCCCTCCACGACCTGCTGGCAAAAAGCCAGCCCCAGGCCATGACCGGTACCCCGATCGGTCGAGAAAAACGGCTCGAAGATGCGTGCCTGCAATTCCGGCGCGATGCCGGTGCCCTGGTCGGTGACGATGATGCGTCCGTAACCATTGAGCACCCCGACTTCGATGCGCAGGTCGCCGGGTTTGGCAGCCGAACTGGTTGCCGCCAGCGCGCGAAAGGCGTTTTTGAGCAGGTTGTTGATGACCTGCGCGAACAGCCGATAGGACGACTCGAAGGAAAAATCCTTGCGTAGCACCAGCACCACGCTTTCGCGTTCCCGCGAATTGCGATAGGGGTAGTCCTTGACCACATTGCGCAGCAGTGCAGCGGCAGCCACGGATTCCCGGTGTGTCGGCAGGCGCAGCAGGCGTGCGTTGGCAATCTGCGTGTCGATCTGCTGGTTCATGTTGCGCACCAGGGTGTGCAGCCTGACGACCAGTTGGTCCAGCCGCTGGCCGCCGCCGGGCTCCTTGACCTGCCGGCTTTCATTGCGGACAGCGTCGCCTATCAGCGACATCGTGGCCAGCGGCGTGCGCAGCTCGTGTGCCATGATGCCCATGGTGGTCAGCGTGTGCTGCAGGTGCTCTCGCCGCAGGTTTGCCGACGACAGTCCCAGCAGCAGGGCGCTGGCCCAGCTGAACGAGATGACGACGGCGTTGATGGAAAACTGCTGCTCACTCATGGCAGGAACGGCCGGTCCGAACGCCTTGAACAGCGTCCAGGCCAGCAGGGCGCCGCTGATCGTCCCCAGGGTGGCCGCACGCCAGTCGGTCACATGGTAATAAATCAGCACCATGGCGCAAAAGCTGGCCAGCCAGACCGTGTTGCCGTTGTTGCAAAGATACATCCAGCTGAAAAAAACCGGCAGCTGGATCCAGAAAACGACGGAAAAAATCCGCGCCGAAAGTTTGCTGGAAGGATCGTTGGTGATGCTCTCCGAGATCAGCAGCAAGCCCAGCGTTCCCATGACAGCGCGAAGCGCGGGGCTTTCGTAAGGCTGCGGCAACCACTGTCCCCAGATCCACCCAAACAGGGGGTGTCCCACCAGCGTGAACAGCCCGAGCCAGCGCAGGCGCCAGCGCGACGGGTGCAAAATGAGAACCAGCTGCTCCTGGAGCAGTTCAGCCCTGATTCGCGCACACCACATCCGCACCCACGCGCCGGGACTGCTCCACAGCGTGCGAATCACTTGTTTGATCCTGGCGGGTACTCCGGAAGTCATGCGTAAATTTTCAAACATATCACAATACATTGTCACAGTTCCGGAGCAAAAATGACGATGCGCCCCCCTGTCAACTTTGACAGTATTGCGCTGGACAGCATGTTGAGCGACTGGATCTCTGCATTGCGCGAATTTTCCGTCGAGGCGGTGGTGGTCCTGAGCCCGGACCCGTTTGGCCAGCGGCAGGACCGGCTGGTGGCAGCGGTCCATCCGCCCCGTTTTATCGACGCTGCACTCGCGCTGGCAGAAAGCCAGGATTTCGGCGCACCGTGGCGCGAATCTGATGCATCCCTCGTGGCCTGGCAGCACATTGGCAAGGCAGAGGCCGGCAACACCAGCCGCTGGCGCCTCTTGTGGCTGGCCTACGGTTTCCAGAGTGTGGTTCGCATCGAGTTTCCCCTGCCATCGGGGCGGGCCTTCGAGTGTTTCATTTTCAGTCCACGCCAGTTTCACGACCGCGCCGAGGCTGCGGCGCTGGTCTGGTCAGCCCTCAATATCTGGCCCTTGTTCAAGCGCACGATGGCCCAGGCCAGCAGCCCGCTGAGCCCGCGCGAGGGCGAATGCCTGGCGCTGGCCTTTGAAGGCCTGACGGCGCGTCAGACCGCCGAGCGCCTGCATTGCGCCGAACGTACGGTGAACTACCACCTGTCCAACGCCATGACCAAACTCAAGGTGGACAACAAGATGTCGGCGATTCAGCGCGCCTGCTGGCTCGGCGTGATCTGAAGGATGTCCTGCGCCGCACCTTCGTAAGCCTGCGCCAGTTGCAGCACGGCCCGGTCGCCACGTGGTCTGCCGATCAGCTGCAGGCCCATCGGCAAGCCTTGCGGGCCGAAGCCCGCGGGCACGCTGATGCAGGGCAGGCCGGCGAAGGTGGCGTAAATCACCACTTCCATCCAGCGGTGGTAAGTGTCCATGGCGTGACCGTTGATCTGGGTGGGCCAGCGCTCGCCCGCATCGAAGGGCCACACCTGCGCCGCCGGCAGGGCCAGAAAGTCATACCGCTCGAACAGCGTGAGCATGTGCTGGTAAAACGCGGTGCGCTGTGCACTTGCCGCTGAAAAACCGCTGGCGCTCAGGCCCTGGGCCTGGTCGTATTCCCACAGCGCTTCCGGCTTGATCTTTTCGCGGTTGCTGCCCTGAACCAGAAACGGCGCAATGCGTGAGGCGACGAGGGCACGCCGCCACACCAGCCAGGCCTGCCAGACCCGGTCGGCGGGTGTGCCCAGCGCCGTCGCCTCCACCACACAGCCGAGCTGCTCAAAACGCCGCAGGGCCTGCTCGCAGGTGGTCAGGATGCCGTCTTCCATCGGCAGGTAGGCCCCGAGGTCGCCCAGCCAGCCAATCCGGAGCTGGGTGGTGTCCAGTGCAGGCAAGCTCAGGAACTGGGCACCATCTTCCGCAATCGACAGTGGCGAACGCGCATCCCAGCCGGCCTGGATGCTGAGCAGCCTGGCGACGTCCTCGACGGTTCGGCCCATGGGCCCTTCGGTCCCCAACTGGCTCAGGTAGACATCCTGCACCGGCCACATCGGCACACGGCCCTGGCTGGGCCGCAGGCCAAACACGTTGTTCCAGGCGGCCGGGTTGCGCAGGCTGCCCATGAAGTCGCTGCCGTCGGCCACCGGCAACATGCGTGTGGCCAGCGCCACCGCCGCACCGCCGCTGCTGCCACCTGCGCTTTTTGACGGGTCATAGGCGTTGCGCGTGACGCCGAACACCTCATTGAAGGTGTGGGAGCCCAGCCCGAACTCCGGGGTGTTGCTCTTGCCAATCACGATGCAGCCCGCGGCCTTCATGCGCGACGCCATGAGGCCGTCCTCCCGGGCGACAGAATCCCGCATCAGCGGCGAACCCAGTGTGGTGGGCAGACCCTGCACAGCGGCCATGTCCTTGATGGCCTGCGGCATGCCGTGCATCCAGCCCATGCTTCCCGTGCGCGACTTGCCGGGCGCCAGCTGGGCATCGCGTTCGTCGGCCTGCGCCAGCAGCGTGCCCGGCTCCTGCAGGCTGACCAGTGCGTTGTGACGCGGGTTGACCTGGGCGATGCGCTCCAGGTAAGCCTGCATCACTTCGCGGCAGGAAACCCGGCGTGTATGGATGGCGCGCGACAGTTCGGTGGCGGTCCAGGCGGTGACGGGGTTGCCGGGTGGTGTGGTGTTTTTCATATGGCTTGAATATTGCATCAGAAGTGTGGTTACATTACAAAGCAGCTGTGTGATTGCTGTCTGACTGTCCCCAACTCTTGTTGCCAAGGAAAAATTGTCATGAAACGTCGCTCCCTTTTCACCCTGGCCGCTTCGGTGGCCCTGGTTTCCGGCCTGTTGTTGCCGCCTGCGGCTCAGGCCCAGGCAAAAACGCTCAAGGTCGTGCCGCATTCGAATATCACCATTCTGGACCCGGTCTGGACCACCGCGTTTGTGACCCGCAATCACGGGTACATGATTTATGACACTCTGTTCGGGACCGACCTGGCAGGCAAGGTCAAGCCGCAGATGGTGGACACCTGGAGCGCTTCCAAGGACAACAAGGTCTGGACCTTCACGCTGCGTGACGGCCTGGAGTTCCACGACGGCAAACCCGTCACCAGTGAGGACGTGGTGGCATCGCTCAAGCGCTGGGCCAGCCGCGACAGTTTCGGCGGTGTCATGGCCAAGAGCCTGGCGAGCTACGAAACCCCCAATGCCAAGACCTTTGTCGTGAAGTTCAACCAGCCTTTCGGCGTGATGCTCGAGGCGCTGGGCAAACCCTCGTCGAACGTGCCCTTCATCATGCCCGCCCGCATCGCGGCCACCCCCGGCAGCGAGCAGATCAAGGAAAACATCGGCTCCGGCCCCTACAAGTTCGTCACGGCCGAGTACAAGCCGGGTGAGAAGCTGGTGTACGTCAAGAACGACAAGTACAAGCCCCGTGCCGAAGCGCCGGACGGCACCACCGGCGGCAAGGTGGTGTACCTCGATCGGGTCGAGTGGATCATCATCCGTGATCCGCAGACGCAGTTCAATGCCCTGATTGCCGGCGAGGTCGACCTCATTGAGCAGCCCGCCTTCGAACAGTACGCCTCGCTGAAGGCTGCCAAGGATGTGCAGATTGTGGACGCCCAGCCGGCCGGCCTGCAGTACATCTTCCGCTTCAACCACCTGCATGCACCGTTCGACAACGTGAAGATCCGCCAGGCAGCCATGGTGGCGATGGGCCAGGAGGCTTTCCTGAGAACACAGGTGGGCGCGCCCGGTATGTACAAATTCTGCAAGAGCATGTTCCCCTGCGGCACGCCGTATGCCAGCGACAACACCGGCATCTACACCGGCATGGCCAACCCCGCCAAGGCCAAGCAGATGCTGGCCGAGGCTGGTTACAAGGGTGAGCCCATCGTGCTGATGCGGCCGACCGACCTGGCCTCGATTGCCAAGTTGCCGCTGGTGGCCAAGCAGCAGCTCGAAGCCGCCGGCTTCAAGGTGGACATGCAGCAGTCCGACTGGGCCACGCTGCTGGCCCGTCGGGCCAAGAAAGATGCACCAGACAAGGGCGGCTGGAATGCCTTCATGACGGCCTGGACCGCCGGCGACATTCAGAACCCGCTGACCATGGCCATGCTTAACGCCACCGGCGACAAGGGCTGGTTTGGCTGGCAGGATGACAAGGTCATTGAAGAGCTGAAGGTCAAGTTTGCCCAGGCCGGCACCGAGGCCGAGAAGAAAAAGCTCGCCGAGCAGCTGCAATTGCGTGCCATCGAGACGGCCTCGCATGTGCATCTGGGGCAGTACAACAATCCGGCGGCGCTGCGCAAAAACATCAGCGGGCTCGTGCCGGGCGGTGCGCAGGTGTACTGGAACATCAAAAAGAACTAGAGCCCCCACGCTCTGCACTGGCGTGTCGTCGCTGCCCCCCCGAGGGGGCGCTGCGCCTGCGGCCCGGCTAAGCCGGTTCCGCGGCCCCGGCTGGTGAAGAGAGTGCTCCAACGCTTGTCATGCTGAGATTCCTGCTGCAACGCCTGCTGGCGACCATTCCGGTACTGCTGGTGGTGGCCGTCGTGGTGTTCCTGATCCTGCGGCTGACGCCCGGTGATCCGGCCGCCGTGATTGCGGGCAACAATTCGACCAACGAGGACATCGAGAAGATCCGCGAGACCCTGGGCTTGAGCAAACCCCTGCTGACCCAGTTCTGGATCTGGTTCAGCGGTGTCTTGCAGGGTGATCTGGGCTACTCGTTTTACCTGAACAAACCGGTCACCGAACTGATCACCCAGCGGCTGGAGCCAACGCTCAGCCTGGCGGCGGGCACGCTTGTGCTGGCGGTGCTGGTGGCCGTGCCGCTGGGCACCATTGCCGCCTGGCGCATGGGGGGCTGGCTGGACCGGGTGCTGTCGGGCTTTTCGGTGGCCGGGTTTTCGATTCCGGTGTTCGTCACCGGCTACCTGCTGATCTATGTGTTTGCCGTGCAGCTTGAATGGTTCCCCGTGCAGGGTTACCGCCGGCTGTTTGGCGCCGACGGGCAGGGCGTCTGGGCCTGGGCGCGCCAGCTGGCCTTGCCCTGGCTCACGCTGGCCATGATTTACGTGGCGCTGATCGCCCGCGTCACACGCGCCAGCGTGTCCGAGGCGCTGACCGAAGACTACATCCGCACGGCACGGGCCAAGGGCTTGGCGGAATCGGCCGTGCTGATGCGTCATGCGCTGGCCAATGCAGCGGTGCCCATCGTCACCGTGATCGGCATCGGCGTCGCGCTGCTCATCGGCGGCGTGGTGGTGACTGAAACGGTTTACTCGATTCCCGGCCTCGGTTCGCTCACGGTGGACGCCGTGCTGAACCGCGACTTTCCGGTGATCCAGGGGCTGGTGCTGTTTTTCAGCCTGCTTTATGTGGGGGTCAACCTGCTGGTTGATGTGAGTTATCTGTTTCTGGACCCGAGGATCCGTTACTGATGCAGGTCTGGCAACTTCTTTTCCAACGGCTCTGGCGCAACAGCGCTTTCCGCTTCGGCGTGCTGGTGCTGGGCGTGCTGCTGGCGCTGGCCGCGCTGGCGCCCTTTCTCGGCACGGTGGACCCGGCGGCCATGGACTCGGCCCATATCAACACCGCCGCGGGCGTGCGCGGCGAGTTTGTGCAGCTCGACGGCACGTCGGTGGCGCACACCTTCTGGATGGGCGCCGACAACTTCGGCCGCGACATTTTCAGCCGCGTGTTGTACGGCACGCGCACCTCGCTGCTGGTGGCGGCCTTTACCGCGGCGGTGGCAATTGGCGTGGGTGCGCTGCTCGGCATGCTGGCCGGCTACTTTCGCGCCGTGGATGCCGTGCTGATGCGTTTCATGGACGGGCTGATGGCGATTCCGGCGATCCTGCTGGCGATCGCACTGGTGGCGGCGCTGGACGCGCAGCTGTGGACGGTGGTGGTGGCGATTGCCATCCCGGAAATTCCGCGCGTGACGCGCCTGGTGCGGGCCATGGTGCTGACCCTGCGCGAGGAGCCGTTTGTGGAAGCCGCGCGGGCGCTGGCCACACCGACGCCGGTGATTTTGTGGCGGCACATTTTGCCCAACGCCATGGCGCCGCTGATCGTGCAGGGCACCTTTGTGGCGGCGTCGGCCGTATTGACCGAAGCCATTTTGAGTTTCCTGGGCCTGGGCCTGCCGGCCGACATTCCGACCTGGGGCAACATCATGGCCGAAGGCCGCGTGCAGTTCACCCAGTACCCGGGCAATGTGTTATTTCCGGCGCTGTTCCTGGTGCCCACGGTGCTGGCCATCAACCTGCTGGGTGATGGGCTGCGCGATGTGCTGGACCCGAAATTTTCAAAGCGTACGTCATGAGCGAGAACGCCGCGCCGGTTCTGCTCATCGACAAGCTGCACGTCGCCCTGCCGCCCGGCAGTGACCGGCCCTATGCGGTGGAAGACATCAGCCTGAGCATCCATCCCGGCAAAACCCTGTGTGTGGTCGGCGAATCGGGTTCCGGCAAGTCGGTCATGGCCACGGCGGTGATGGGCCTTCTGGCCCGCGAACTCCGGCCCGGCCCCGGCCGCATCGTGTTGCAGGGCGAGTCGCTGCTGGAAGCTTCAGACCCGCGTCTGCGCGCGTTGCGCGGCCAGGCCATGGGCATGGTGTTCCAGGAACCGATGACCGCGCTGAACCCGGTCATGACCTGCGGCGACCAGATCGACGAGCTGCTCAGGCAGCACACCGACTGGGGCGCGAAGCGGCGCAGCGAAGCGGTGCTGGGCATCTTGCGGCGTGTCAAACTGCCCGAGCCTGAACGCATGATGCGCAGCTACCCGCACCAGCTCTCTGGCGGGCAGCGCCAGCGCATCGTGATTGCCATGGCCGTCATTTTGCAGCCGGCCCTGCTGATCTGCGATGAACCGACCACGGCACTCGACGTCACCACGCAAAAGGAAATCCTCCGGCTGATTGAGGAGCTGCAGGCCGACCTGTCGGGTGGCCATCGCTGCGCCGTGCTGTTCATCACGCACGACATGGGCGTGGTGGCCGAGATTGCCGACGAGGTGCTGGTGATGCACCAGGGCCGGGCGGTCGAGTACGGCACGCGGGATGCAGTGCTGCTGGCGCCGCAGGCCGACTACACCAAGATGCTGCTGGCGGCCGTGCCCAGCATGACGCCGCCGCCGGCCCGGCCGGCGCCGCAGGGCGCGCCGCTGCTGCGCGGCCAGGACGTCAGCAAAACCTACAGCGCCCGCGACTGGCTGGGCCGTAGCCGGCTGACGCATGCGCTGAAGGCCGCGTCGGTGGCCGTGTCGGCCGGGGAAACCGTCGGCATTGTCGGCGAGTCCGGGTCGGGCAAGTCCACGCTGGCGCGCTGCCTGATCCGGCTGATCGACCCTACCGGTGGCCAGGTCCTGTGGCGCCAGAACGCAGGGGGCGGGGACGATGCCCTGCTCGACGTGGCCCGGTTCAGTGAAGGCCGGCTCCGGCCCTTGCGCAGCCAGGTGCAGGTGGTGTTCCAGGACCCCAACCGTTCACTCAACCCGCGCCGCAAGGTCGGTGATTCCATCATCGAAGGTGCCATGAATTTCGGAGCTAGCCGCGCAGAAGCGATGGCGCTCGCGGCCAGTTTGATGGACAAGGTCCGGTTGCCCGCCGAAGGCCTGCAGCGTTACCCCAGCCAGTTCTCGGGCGGGCAGCGCCAGCGCATCGCGATTGCGCGCGCGCTGGCCTGCCGGCCGCGTGTGCTGGTGGCCGACGAGGCGGTCAGTGCCCTCGACGTGAGTGTGCAGGCACAAATTTTGAAGCTGCTGCGCGAGATCCAGACCGAGCTGGGCCTGGGCATGTTGTTCATCACACACGACCTGCGCGTGGCGGCGCAGCTGTGCGACCGTGTGATCGTCATGCACCAGGGCGAAATTGTGGAAGAGGGCCTGACCACCGAGCTGTATGCGCAACCGCAACACGACTACACACGCCGGCTGTTCGCGGCGGCGCCCGGAGCGATATTTTGAAAAGTCTGAAAGTCCTCGTTGCTGGTTACCAGCATGAAACCAACACCTTTGCGCCCACCAAGGCCGACTGGGCGGCGTTTAACCGGGGCGATGATTTCCCTGCCTTTATCCATGGCCAGGCGATGCTGGACAGGCTCACCGGCGTCAACCTGCCGGCGGGGGGCTTCATTGATGCCGCAAAAAGCCGGGGCTGGCAACTGGTGCCCAGCAGCTGGTGCGGCGCATCGCCCTCCTCCTATGTGACGCAGGATGCGTTCGAGCGCATCAGCGCGGCCGTGCTGTCCGACGTGGGCCGGGGCGGCTTCGACGCGGTTTACCTGGACCTGCACGGCGCCGGCGTGGCAGAACATGTGGACGACACCGAAGGCGAGCTGATCACGCGCATCCGCCGGGTGGTGGGCCAGGACATTCCCATCGTCGCCAGCCTGGACCTGCATGCCAATGTGACGCAGCGCATGTTGCAGCAGGCCGATGCGCTGGTCTCCTACCGGACCTACCCCCACATCGACATGGCCGCGACCGGTGAGCTGGCGGCGCAACTGCTGGCCCGCCGCGTCCAGCTGGGCCGCAAGGAGCCGCTGCACTACCGGCGTCTGCCTTTCCTGATTCCGCTGAACACACAGAGCACCTGGATGCAGCCCGCGGCAGACCTCTACAAAGCCTTGGCGGAGCTGGACCGCGATTTCGGCACCTGCCTGAGTTTTTGCATGGCGTTTCCGGCGTCCGACTTTGCTGAGTGTGGACCCATGGTCTGGGCGCATGGCGAACAGGCGGCCCAAGCGGTGGATCGCCTGTTTGCCCTGGTGGCCGAACCGACACAGTGGACACTTGAATTTCTTTCTGCCCGTGATGCCGTGGCGCAATCGCTGGCGCGGGCGGAGCGGGCGGGCAAACCGCTGGTCATTGCCGATACGCAGGACAACCCCGGCGCCGGCGGCGACAGCAACACCACCGGCCTGTTGCATGCGCTGCTGCAACAGGGCGCCGGGAAAAAATTTCCCGGCCAGATTGCGCTGGGGCTGATGTTCGACCCGCAGGCTGCACAGGCCGCCGCCGCCGCCGGGGTGGGGGCGACCATTTCGATCACCCTGGGGACGGCGGTGCCCACCTTCACCGGGCAACACAGCGACCCCCCGGTGCAGAGCCAGTTCAAGGTGCGCGCTGTGAGCGATGGCACGGTCACGCTCAAGGGCCTGATGATGACCGGGCACACGGCGAACCTCGGTCCCTGTGCCTGTCTGGAGCTTGACGGCATCCTGGTGGCGGTGGCCAGCGGGCAGATGCAGATGCTGGACCGCGAGCTGTTCCGCATGGTCGGCATCACGCCCGAGGTCATGAAAATCATCGTCGTCAAAAGCTCCAACCACTTCCGCGCTGATTTCACGCCGCTGGTGGAAAATGCGGCGACCGACATCCTGATTGCAAAAGCCGCGGGGCCGATGGCGGCGGACCCGGCCGATCTGCCCTGGAAAAACCTGCCCGATTCGATCCGGCGCCGTCCTTGAAGGACGGGTCGTCCGGACCAAGCAACGACTGGAGTAGCTGATGACCCCTTCCTCAACCTTGCCCACCTTGCCCGGTCTGGCCGACTGCACGGCGACCGAACTGCTGCAGCTGTACCAAAGCGGCCAGGCCTCGCCGGTCGAGGCCACCCGCGCCGTGCTGGCGCGTATTGACGCGCTCAACCCCGCCCTCAACGCCTTCTGCCTGGTGGCGCAGGAGTCCGCGCTGCAAAGCGCCCGCGACAGCGAGGCGCGCTGGCAGCAATTCCGCCAGGGTGGTGCACCCTGCGCCGAACTCGACGGTGTGCCGGTGTCCATCAAGGACCTGATCCTGACCCGCGGCATGGCGACCCTGCGGGGCAGCCACACGGTGGACGCCAGCCAGTCCTGGGAGGTGGATGCACCGGCCACCGCGCGGCTGCGCGAAGCCGGGGCGGTGATTCTCGGCAAAACCAACACGCCGGAATTCGGCTGCAAGGGTGTAACCAATTCACCGCGCACCGGCATCACGCGCAACCCCTGGGATGTCAGCAAGACCCCGGGCGGCTCTTCCGGTGGCGCGGCGGCGGCGGTGGCGTCCGGCATGGGGCCGCTGGCCATAGGCACCGACGGCGCGGGCTCGGTGCGCATTCCGGCGGCGTTTTGCGGCAACTTCGGCCTCAAGCCCAGCTTTGGCCGCGTGCCGGCCTACCCGCTGTCGCCGTTCGGTTCGGTCGCGCACCTGGGGCCGCACAGCCGCAGCGTGCGTGATGCGGCGCTGATGATGAACGTGCTCAAAAAGCCGGATGCCCGGGACTGGACCTCGCTGCCGCCCGACAGCAGCAACTACCTGCAGGGGCTGGAAGACGGCATCCGCGGCCTGCGCATCGCCTGGTCGCCGGCGCTCGGTTATGCGCGCAACGTGGATCCTGAAGTGGCCCAGTCCGTGGCCCGCGCCGTGGCGCTGCTGGCCGACCTCGGCGCGTTGGTCGAGCAGATCGATCCGGGCTTTGAAGACCCGCTGGAGATCACCACCGGCCTGTGGTTTGCCGGTGCCTGGACGGTGTGGAACACGCTCACCCCCGCGCAGCAGGCGCTGACCGACCCCGACTTTCGCGCCCAGGCGCTGATCGGTGAAAAGTTCAGCCTGCTCGACATCCAGCGCCTGCATCTGCAGCGCGGCGCGCTGGGCTCGCACATGCGCCAGTTCATGCAGCGTTATGACCTGCTGGTCACGCCCAGCGTGGCCGTGCCGGCGTTTGAGGCGCGGCCCGCCGGGCATACGCCCATGGACTCGGCCGCCATGCTGGGCTGGACGCCGTTTTCCTACCCCTTCAACCTGACCCAGCAGCCGGCCAGCACGGTGCCCTGTGGCCTGACCGCCGCGGGCCTGCCCATTGGCCTGCAGTTTGTCGGGCCGATGTTCGGTGACGCGCTGGTGCTGCGCGCCTCGCGCGCCTACGAAGCGGCGCGGCCTGCCGATGTTGATTTCAGGCGACCGGTGACCGTCGCACCCTGATTTACTGGAAAACCTCTAGGCGCGTCCGCGCCCCAAGCCCCAGAAGCTGTTCATAATCGGGTGGCATGACTTTTTTAGCACTCGATGTGGGCAACACCCGGCTGAAGTGGGCCCATTACGCGGCCCCGGTGGCCGGGTCGCCCCTGCTGGCCCATGGCGCGGTGTTTCTGGAAAACATCGACAAGCTGGCGGACGAGGAGTGGCGCGGCCTGCCCACGCCGTCGCACATCCTGGGCTGCGTCGTGGCCGGCGACGCGGTCAAGCGCCGTGTCGAGGAGCAGATGGAGCTCTGGGATGTCCTTCCGCGCTGGGTTGTTTCCAGCGCCGAGGAGGCCGGCGTGACCAACGGCTACGACCACCCGACCCGCCTCGGTGCCGATCGCTGGGTTGCGATGATAGGCGCGCGGCACCGGCTTCTGGGCCGCGGCATCCGCAAACCCTGCGTGGTCGTGATGGTGGGCACGGCGGTCACGGTCGAGGCGATCGACGCCTCCGGCAGGTTCCTGGGCGGCATCATCCTGCCGGGCCACGGCATCATGCTGCGTGCGCTCGAGTCCGGCACCGCCGGGCTGCATGTGCCGACAGGGGAGGTGAAAGACTTTCCCACCAACACCAGCGACGCGCTCACCAGCGGCGGCACCTTTGCGATTGCCGGTGCCGTGCAGCGCATGGTGGAAAACACCACGCGGCATTGCGGCGAGGCGCCCGAATGCATCATGACGGGCGGCGCGGGCTGGAAGATGGCCCCCAGCATGTCGGTCAAGGTGGAGCTGGTGGAAAGCCTGATTTTCGACGGCCTGCTGGAAATCGCTGCGCAGCGCTTTGCCACCTGACGGCAAAGCGGATTGCTATAAATTCAATAGCTGATTGCGCTTGTTCCATAAGGGCTGAGGCCGGCGTTCCTTCTCCCGTTCGGGCTGAGCCTGTCGAAGCCGTCTTCGATTCCAACTTCTCGGGGTGGCCAGCAAGCCGGGTCTCGGCCCGGCAGCCGACTCACTTTCTCTTGTGTCGCCAAGAGAAAGTAAGCAAAGAGAAGGCGACCCTGCTGTCTGCGTCCCTGCGCTTCGCTCCGGGCAGCCTGCGGTGCTCGGTCCAGCCGGGGTCGAGCTCGAACTCGCCTTCGGCTCAGACAATCGCTCGCCCTGATCCGTCTGGCCCTCCGCTCCTCGGCGCAGCCAGAAGGGTGGGGGATAAAACCGGGAGCGGATGCGGGGAGACGATGACGCGCTTTGCGCGTCATCGTCGGAACACGCAGCGGTCATTCATGCACACGAGCGCAGCACACGCGGCCAAATGAAGCTCTCCGCCATCGCCCAGCGGGGGAGGGAGTGGGGAATTACGCCTGCTATTCATGGCAGACCACGGACGCAGCGTGATGCTTTCGATTTGCTATCAATTAAATAGCTGCTCGCGCCCGAATCCAAAGGGCAAACGGCATAAAACGCTTACAGGTCCAGCGTTATTCGCCCCAGGGAAGCATCATTGTCACCATCAACAGCTTGGCGAACTCGGGCACAAACTCGTCGATGATGCGCTGCGGTTCCGGGCACAAGGTGCTGTCGGTAATCACACCGAACTGCACGCCCCCGCCATAACTCAGGATGGACACGCCCAGCCCGACATCGCCCGACTGCGGCACCCAGAACATGCTTTGCTCCAGCGTGGCGCCGCAGAACTTGAGTTTTTCGCGCGGTCCCGGCACGTTGGTCATCACCGCCGTGGTTTTTTTCGAGAACAGGTTGAGCATCGCGTCCTGCGCCGGCTTGATCAGCAGGCCGGCAATCGCCAGCAGGCTGAAGGCCAGCAGCGGCTGGTAGCTGCCCTTGAGGGCTGCCATGCGCCGCCGCACCTCGTAGACCCGCTCCACCGGGTTGTCCACGCCGATGGGCAGCACCAGCGGCACCAGGCCAAAGCGGTTGCCGAGTTTGTAGGCGTGCTCGATGGGGCGCAGGTTCACCGGCACCATGGCGCGTATCTCCTGGCCTTTCACGTCGTCGCCGTGCGACTTGAGGTATTCGCCAATCGCACCGGCCACGCAACTGAGCAACACGTCGTTGATCGAGCAGTTCAGCGCCTTGCCGATGGCCCTGACTTCGTCCAGCGGTATCGGCTGGCACCAGGCCACTTTCTTGGTGGTGCCCGGCTTGCCCTTGAGCCGGGTTTTCGAATCGTCGGGCATCAGCGCCAGCGCCGCGCTGTCCTTGAGCACCTGCAGCATCACCTTGGCCATGTCGAGCGAGCCAGCCATGCCTTTTTGCGGGTCACTCAGCAGGTTCAGCGACCTGGCGGCGCCTTCGCCGGCCGCGCCCAGCGCCTTGACCGTCAGGTCGGTGAAGGGTTTGAGCAGGGTCTCGGCGATCCAGTCTTCGGCGCCGCCACCGGCTTCCTTCTTGCGTCGCTCGGGCGGCGCCGCGCCACCATCCACCAGCGACATGGTCACCGAAATCAGTGCAATGCCGTCGGCAATGCAGTGGTGGATGCGCACAATCATGGCGCTGCCCTTGACGCCGTCGGGACCGGTGTAGTCCTCGACCAGGTGGATTTGCCAAAGCGGACGCTTGCGGTCCAGCGGCTGCATGGCAAGTTCGGCCACACGGTCCTGCAGCGCTTCCTGTTCCTTGCCCTTCGCCACCTTCGGCAGCTTGTCGGCAATCACGTGGTTCTGCAGGTCGAAGTAGCGGTCCTCGACCCAGGTCGCGCCGGCGGCGTCTTCCATCACCCGCTGGCGAAAGCGCGCGTATTTGAGCAGGCTGGACTCCATGCGTTCACAGACCGCCGCGTGGCTGACGCCCGGCGCAAGTTGCCAGACGCCGACAATCATCATCAGGTTGGACGGCGTGTCCATGCGCAGCCAGGCCGTGTCGACCTTGCTCATGCGTTCACCCGACAGGCCCAAGGTGCCCGAGACCGCGCGCTTGACGTTTTTCTGGACGTTCTTCGCAACCTTTTTGCCTGCGGCCTGGGCCGAAACGCGTGTGACCATGAAAACTCCGTGTACCAAGCACCCCGGATGGGGTGAATTCCCTATTTTGCAGTCAAGGCAGTGGCTAAGATACCGGGCAGTTACCCGAATTCATTTCCACTTCCAACCCTCACGGAGCCTCTTCATGTCAGACCTCAAAGCCTCTTTCGACAAGGCCATGGCCGATTCCAAGAACCTCAGCGAGCGGCCTGACAATGCCACGCTGCTGAAGATCTACGCGCTCTACAAGCAGGGCAGCAGCGGTGACAACGCCGACAAGAAGCCCGGCTTTGGCGACATGGTGGCGCGCGCCAAGTGGGACGCCTGGAACAACCTGAAGGGCACCTCGCAGGAAGATGCGATGCAGCAGTATGTGGATTTGATTGAGTCGTTGAGCTGAGTTGCTGCAAGCGGTGGTCGGCCGGCCTTAATCCGTGCCGACTGTTCTGGCTAGCAGTTGCATTCAACGCCCAATCCCGCTGGCTGCAATGAATGTCAGGGGCGAGAACACTGACATTCCGATGGTCCTCTACCTCTCATACCGGCTGTCATTTCTTTTGGATACAGATAGACCATGCGACCGTCCAATCCTTTGGAACGGCAGGTCGATTTGCACCGCTGTTCGGTTGAAGGAATAAAGGTGGATAACGCCATCAACCCCATCAGCAACAGAAAACATAGAGCGACGAGAATATTTCTACGGCCGCTTGTAGATAGTTTCATAACGCCTCACTGAATGTATGACGCACATACTGAGGTAAAACTTGGGCGCTTCGGTGCAGCTCAGTTTTCAGATCTGATGTCAAAGCCCTTACTGCACCTGGCGGTTTCTGCATGAGTTTTCCTGCTGCGTGTTCACGGCAAACGACCACTTGAGACACGCTGAGCTACGCATTAGCGACACCAAGGACCGTGTACATAATGGCGATGAACGCCATGCAACACAGTGACCATCCCAAATTGGACAAGAACGCCTGCCGATGCAGATTGCCTTGCTCGGTAAAGACTTGGGGCATGAACGGCACCAGGAATGGCAAGAGGTTTGCCCCGAGCCGATGTTTTCCGCTGCGGTAGTGTCCAAGCATCAGGACGAATTGGTAACTGGCGCGCAGGAAAAAGAACGTTGCCGGGACAAACGCGATGATCGACAGTGCCACGGCTGCCAGTTCGAGATAGTGTTCCATGAATTGCGTCTTTTGACGTAATTTACACGGCAAAACTTGGAGGCATGTTCAGCATCGTTCCAGGCCTCATCGCGCCGCATACAACGCGGGAAGAATATTCTCGAGCATGCTGACCTCCTCGACGTTGTGCGTGAGCCAGGCTGTGCCCATTACGTCTGAAAAGACCTTTGGCCGGACGAAGAAGTTGAAGGGGCGCCGGGACAGGCCGGACGCCACGCCTACCGTCATGCGGGACCGGTAGCTCGCACCGCCTGCTGCCTGCCCGAAACGGTGCTCCAGCCGGAACACCTCCACGCCGGCGATTCGCCGCACGAGCGCGATCCCCTCTTCATCGAGCTTCTCGACCCACTCGGCCGAGTCCACGTAGTACGCGGGGTTGGCCGCGAAGGCTTCGACGATGCGAAAGTGTGCGCCCTGTCCGCTTCCACCGGTGGGCGACCTGGCGGCCAGCTCCCACTGGATGTGGTCGCGGGGATGCCACAGCAGGTACCGGGGATAGGTCCGTCCTTCCCAGGTCATCGTCTGACCGAGCGTCTCGAACCACCAGCAAAGCATGGTTGGTGTGACGCCTCGGACGGTGTCGTGCGCTATCGTGAGCTCAAGTTGGCCGCTGGGGAGGATGGCCTGCGTTGTCTTCGCAGAAGCCACAGGTTTCATGGGGCCGGCGTGGGGTCGTTCCGGAAGAATGGGCAAGCGCATGTGGGATGGGTGGGGTGGCTGACGTTGGGCCTGACGTAGAAGTCACTGGCGCTGCGCGACTATTTCGCGCAGCGTCCAGCGACTGAAGGGAACGAGCATAAGCGCTGCGTTAGGCAATTGGCTCATTTTCTGAACACGCCCTTCTCACACCAGAATTTCGTTTTTACTCCGGGCTGAGCTTGAAAGAGCAATTGAGCTTGCTCGCAGTTGCCCCGGTTATAAGACTCACCATCCGAAGCGTTAAACGAAGCAACATGGATTCGCATGTTTTCGTCCGTGACGCTGTTGCGATAAAGAGTGAAGGTGTCGCCGTTCGAATCGCAACCGACGATGAGCGCAGCAAACGTAAGAGGCAAAAGAGTTCGGAGAAATACGTTCATGGTGATTTTCCAACGTCGGAGCTAGGCGTCACTTTCACCGCTCCGAGGACGAGGCAACTAACCGGCACGATCAACGACCTCAATTTCTTCGGTGGCCACATCGACACACAAACCCGAGCCACTCGCCGACAAAATCTTTCCGACAACTCGGAGCCTGGAGTTTCGCGGCATGGTTTTAATCTCGGGAAGCCTGTCGGGTGATACGCTAAACCAGATTGAGTATCCAAGGATCTCCGATTCATCAACAGCCAGATTGACTCGGACGCGGGAGACATTGACGGGGTCCTCATCGACTCGCCTGAGGTATCCCTCCCAGCTAATGTGAATCCCGGAGTAGTTCTGGGCCAGCTGCTTGCGCTGAAATGGTGGCGCTGCATTTATCGTGTCAACGATTTCCATAACTGTGATGGACGATACCGCGAATGGTGGGGCAACAGCTGGCGCCGGCTTTGGAGTGAGGATTGCAGGTTCGGCCGCGTTCCTTTTACTCGGACGAGGCTTGACCAGCCGAGTTGTCCGAAGAAACCAGTGGCGGGGCGTTTCAAAGGCAAATGCTAGACCCACTACTGCAAGGGCAATGCCGAGAGCCTCAGTCACCATCATCTGTGATGTCCAACGTAATGTAAACCGCACGGCCTGCCGCATAACTCGGCCAACGGATTTGCTGCCAAGTCCTTGTCGCACCAGGAATTTTTATGCATGGATGCTCCCTGTCATGTAGTTAAACCGAACACCAAACACCGCATGATTCTAGGAGCGGCAGGGTCTTGTAGCCAAATCGAGCTCCAGCCCATACGCCATATGCGCCACCAGCTATCAATAACGTAGCGACCGGCCGTTCACCCCAGGGCAATCGCATCTAAACCGGTACCATTTTGAGCACAGTCTGCATATATGCGGTATCCCATCCAGCGCGTCGGCGCTTGCCCTGAATGCCCAGCTTTTTAGTTGTCTCCTGCTTGAGCTGGGTCAGCGCCATGCGCCTGATGCAGGCAAGGTTGGCAGGCGCATTGTCTTTGCGCACCTGACAGGCATCTTCCCGAAAGCCCACGTCCAGCGACCAGTGCAACTCGTTTTCTACCGCCCAGTGACTTCGCACCGCATGGGCTAACACTTGTGCCCCTGCGCTCATGGGCAAGCTGCTGATGTAGTAGCTGTCCTCACTGCTGGCCTTGTCGCCTATTTTTCGCTGCCTTCGCACCATCGCTATGGTTTGAAGTCCATCCCAAGCCTTGGTGGCCCGCCTAAGGTGCTGGGGCACCGTCGTGACCCAGTGCTCTCGCTTCTCAATGCGCCCATGACCGCTTTGGGCGGGCTCCAGGTAATGACTGCAGGCATGTTTACCAAAGCCGCCAACCAGGCCCTTGTCAAACCAGGCAGCCACGCCAAGGCACAGGTGGGCGTGATTGGTTTTAAGGCTCAGCACATAGTCGGCTCCGCTGGCCATGATGTCCTTGGCAATACTCTTTTGGCACCCCATGGCATCTATGGTGACTATGCAGCCTTCAATGCTCAAGAGCTTGAGTAACTCCGGGATGGCTGTGATTTCATTGGACTTCTCCGCCGTCCTGACCTGCCCGAGCAGCACGCTGTGCTGGCTGGCCCAGGCGCTGACGATATGCAGTGGGTGCTTTTTGCCATCACGCGAGCCGCGCACGCTTTTGCCATCAATGGCAACCACCCCAGCCACGCGCCCGACCAGGCTGGCAAGCCATTGGCGGCAGGCGCTCTCTAGGGCATCGGTGTTGATCAGGCGAAACACTCGAGCAAAGGTGTCATGCGAAGCAATGCCATTGGGCAGCTTCAAGAAGGTGGAGAACCACGCCAGTTTGGATTCACCGAATTCGACCACTTCCGTCCAGTGATCTGCCCCGCCTATGACTGCGCACAGGGCAACGGCCAATATATCGAGCAGTTCATGCCGCTGGCTGCGCTCAATGCGGGGATCTGGCACTTGGCCAAAGCAGTCCATCAGGCTCAGGTGCGCTTTGTCTGTCATGCAGGAGAGTTTCTACAGGCTGTTTTGAAGTCCCGTAGTTTGCCTCTCGCATCAATCACCTCCCTTGTTTGACCTTTTGCTGTCCTTTATTTTGATGCGATTGCCCTGCCGTTCACCCCACAACCCCACGCTGCCTCAGCGCACCGATCTGTGCCTCCGTCAGCCCCACCTCACGCAGCACCGCATCGGTATCCTGACCCAGGGCCGGTGCATTGCGCCGCTGGCTGCCGGGCGTGGTTGAGAGCTTGGGCACGAAGCCGGGCACGGCGATTTCCGAGCCATCGTCCATCTGCACTTTTTGCAGCATGCCGCGCGCGGCGTAGTGCGGGTCGGCGGCGATGTCGGCGACGGTGTAGATTTTCCCCGCGGGCACCTCGGCACTTTCCAGCGCCGTCAGCACTTCTTCCACCGTCAGGCCGGCCGTCCATTGGCCGATCGCGGCGTCGATCTCCTGCACGCGCGCCACGCGGCCGGCGTTGTCGGACAGCGCGGGGTCGTTGCCCAGGTCCTGCCGATTCATCACCGTCATCAGGCGTTTGAAGATGCTGTCGCCGTTGCCGGCGATGAGCGCGTAGCCGCCGTCCTTGCAGGCATAGGCGTTGCTGGGCGCGATGCCGGGCAGGGCGCTGCCGGCCGGGCCGCGCACGGCGCCGAAGGCGCTGTATTCGGGCAGCAGGCTTTCCATGCAGTTGAAGACAGCCTCATACAGTGCCACATCCACGACCTGGCCTTTGCCTGAGACATGGCGGTGTTGCAGCGCCAGCAGGATGCCGATCACGCCGTGTAGCGCGGCCAGTGTGTCGCCTATGCTGACGCCGACGCGCACCGGCACGCGGCCCGGTTCGCCGGTCAGGTGGCGCAGGCCGCTCATGGCTTCGGCCACCACACCGAAACCGGGCCGGTCGCGGTAGGGCCCGGTCTGGCCGTAGCCGCTGATGCGCAGCATGATGAGCCGGGGGTTCAGGGCCAGCAGCTCGTCAGGGCCCAGGCCCCAGCCTTCCATGGCGCCGGGCCGGAAGTTCTCGATCAGCACGTCGGCGTCCAGCGCGAGTTTGCGGACGATCTCCTGCGCTTCCGCCTGTCGCAAATCGAGTGCCACCGAACGTTTGTTGCGCGACTGCACCTGCCACCAGACCGAGGTGCCGTCTTTGAGCAGCCGCCATTTGCGCAGCGGGTCGCCTGCGCGGGGGGCTTCGATCTTGATGACGTCGGCGCCGAAGTCGGCCAGCGTCTTGGCGGCGAAGGGTCCGGCGATGAGCTGGCCCAGTTCCACCACCTTCAGGCCCGCCAGCGGGCCCGGATGGGCCGTTGCCGTCATTTCGGCGCAGGTTTCTTTTTGGCGGCGGGCTTCTTCTGGGCCAGCAGCGTGTCGAGGTTTTTCACGATCTCGCCCTCGATCCTGTCCTTGAAGGCGCCGAGCAGAAAGCCCAGTTTGGCGTCGAGCTCGAACTGGTCCTTGGTCACCTTGAGCGTGCCGCTGACGCCGGAGCGGGTGAAGCTGACTTCGTCACAGCTGTCGCCTTCCTCGTAGGTGCAGCTCATGTCGAACTTTTCCTCGACCTGTTCGGCCCACTGGAAGGCGATCTTGCGGGCCTGGGCCAGGCCCAGGCTGTGCTCGCGTTCGATATGGATGTCAGCCATGGGGTGTTTCCTCGGTTTTTGTGGTGATGGAAGGGCGGAGGGCGTCGTGCCGCTCCTGTTTGGGCAGGGCGGCCAGGCGTCTGACCGCATCATAAAACCGCGGCCAGTTGCTGCCTTCGCGCGCAAACAGCGCCTCGAAGCCCGGCACCAGTTCATCATAGGCGGCCAGCGCGCCCAGCGAGGCGTTGTTGGTGCGGGCCACCCAGGGGTCGTAACCGGCGTAGCCGTCCCAGCCGGCCTTGAGGGCGGCGTAACGCGTGTGGAAGGTCTGAATTGCTATGTTTTTCATAGCTGCTTGCGCACGGCGGTCGGGGGCTGGGGCCGTTTTTGGCTCATAAATCTCGCTGAGCTCACGGCGCAGCCCCAGCGTCAGTGCGCGGAACTGGCGGCGGCGTTCGCTGTACAGCGCGTACTCTTTGCGGACGGCGGCGCTGCCGTGGGTGGCCAGCCAGCGGGCGCTGCCCAGGCGTTCCACGGCGGTGGCAAAGGATTCGTTGAAGTCCATGTCGTCGGCGGCATACACCACCTGATGCGCCAGCTCATGAAAAATCAGCCGCGCCAGTTCGCCCTCGGGGTAGCCGATGAAGGTGCTCAGCAGCGGGTCGCCGCCGGCCCAGTTCATCCAGCCCAGGGTCGAGTAGGCCGGCACGCCGTAAACGCTGACTTCCAGCCCTTGCGCGCTCAGCTTGTCGGCTTCGGTGCGTGCCTGGGCCTCGTCAAAATAACCCTTGTAACCTACACAGCCGGTGACCGGAAAACACCAGGTATGCAGGGTCAGCGAAAACTCCGGCGCGGCCGACACATTCCACACCACGGCCTTGCGCCGCAGGTCGGCGTAGCGTTGGTAGCTGGCGTTGTCGGGCAGATTCAGTTCGCTTACCGCAAAGCGGCGGATCTGCTGGGTCAGGGCCAGCCTGGCCTTGAGTTTGTCGGGGGTGTCGCTGTCCTGCAGCCAGTCATCAATCGGCCGGGCGGCGTTCATCAGCTGCAGATGGCCGCTGACCGACTGCCAGTAATAACCGAGGCTGGCACAACCGGACAGGCCCAGCAGCACGCCCGCAAGCAGGGCCGTTGTTTTGGGGGAGCACCGGAAGGAGGGCATCCAGATCAGAGTGCTGGCGCGGCGTCAAGTTGCACCTCGACCAGGCAGTCGTAAAACACCGGGCCGCGCCCCAGGTCGGTCAGGTGCTGGCTGGTCAGTTCGTTGACATTGGTGCCATCCAGGCCGAACTTGCGCCACCAGATGCCCAGGCCGTGGACCACGCCGGCGCGCGCCCTGTCAGACACCCTGGCCTTGCAGCGGTAGGTGCCGCGCTGGTTGAACACCTTCACCACGCTGCCGGTGCTGATACCGCGCGCGGCGGCGTCCTGCGCGTTGATTTCCAGCAGCGGTTCGCCCTCGATGTCGCGCAGGCTTTTGACGTTGACGAAGGTGGAGTTCAGGAAGTTGCGCGCCGGCGGCGAGATCATCGCCAGCGGGTAGCTGGCCGAGCTGCCTGCCAGCTCGTGATTGGGCACATGGTCGGGCAGGCCGTCCAGTCCCTGTGCGGCGAGCCGTTCGCTGAAAAATTCGCATTTGCCCGACGGGGTCAAAAAGCGGCCCTCGGCAAACGGCGCGTCGGGGCCGGGCAGCGTGGCAAAACCCTTGTCCAGCAGTTCGTTGAAATCGATTTTGTCGCCGTCCGCGTGGCTGAAGGCCGCGCGGCACAGGGTTTCGTCGTCATCCGCAAAGCAGGGCTCGGTGAAGCCCATGCGTGCCGCCAGGCCGCGGAAGATCTCGGTGTTGGGCCGGGCCTGGCCCACGGGGGCAATTGCCGGCCGGTTCAGCAGCACATCGGTGTGGCCATAGGCGCTGTGCACGTCCCAGTGTTCGAGCTGGGTGGTGGCCGGCAGGATGAAATCGGCGTAGTCGGCGCTGTCGGTCTGGAAATGCTCCAGCACCACGGTGAACAGGTCCTCGCGTGCAAAACCCTGCACCACCTTGCCAGACTCCGGCGCCACCGCCACCGGGTTGCTGTTGTAGACGATCAGCGCCTCGATCTTCGGGCCGAAGGCGGCCGAACTGCTTCTGAGCAGGTCGTCGCCGATGGTGATCATGTTGAGGGTGCGCGGCTGCCGGCCGGCGCGCAGCTCGGGCCGCTGCAGCGCGGCCTGGTTGACCGGGAACATGCCCGAACTCGACAGCAGCAAACCACCGCCGCGGTGCCGCCAGGCCCCGGTCAGCGCGGGCAGGCAGGCCACCGCGCGTGTGGCGTTGCCGCCGCCGCGCACGCGCTGCATGCCGTAGTTCAGGCGGATTGCCGCCGGCTGCCCGTTCACAAAGCACTCGCCGTAGTCGCGCGCCAGAGAGCGCACCTGCTCCACGGGTACACCGCAGAGGTAGGCGTGGTCCAGCCAGTTGTGGACGATCAGCTCATGCATGATGCCCAGCGCCAGCGCGGCGTCGGTGCCGGGCTGCAGGGCGATGTGTTCGTGGCACTTTTCAGCAGTTTCGGTCTTGCGAGGATCGATGCAGATGATCTTTGCACCCTGGCGCTTGGCCTCCTGCACGTAACGCCAGAAGTGCAGGTTGCTGGCGATCGAGTTGCTGCCCCAGATGAGGATCAGTTTGGCTTCGGCAAAAAACTGAACCTTCATGCCGGCCTTGCGGCCCAGCGTTTGCGTCAGGCCCTCGCCGCCGGCGGCCGAACAGATGGTGCGGTCCAGCAGCGAGGCGCCCAGCTTGTTGAAAAAGCGCGCCGCCATGCTTTCACTCTGCACCAGCCCCATGGTGCCGGCGTAGCTGTAGGGTGCGATGGCCTGCGGGTCGCGCTGAGCAATGCCTTGTAGCCGCGCGGCAATCTCGCCGAGCGCGGTGTCCCAGCTGACAGGCTCGAACTGTCCCGAACCCTTGGGCCCCACCCGCTTGAGCGGCTGCAGGATGCGTTCCGGGTGGTAGCTGCGCTCGGTGTAACGCGAGACCTTGGTGCAGAGCACGCCGCCGGTCTGGGGGTGGTCGGGGTTGCCCTGGACTTTGATCGCCACGCCATCCTCCACCGTGGTGAGCAGGGCGCAGGTGTCCGGGCAGTCATGCGGGCAGGCGCCCCGCACCTTGACGGTGTTTTTCGCGGGAGCGGCACTAGGGGAGATGCTGATGGAGGCAGACATAAATGGAACTACATTTTCTTGCTAGGAGCCGACCCTGCTTGCGTTTCAGCCAGGGCAATCAATATGAAAAAATTACACACTCTGGGACAGACCCTTATCGTAGCTGTCCTGGCGCTCGCCGGTGCAGTGGCGCACAGCCAGGACGGCGTGAGCAAGACCGGCATTGTGCTGGGCCAGTCGCTGGCGCTGACCGGCCCAGGCTCCTCGCTGGCCCAGCCTTTTCACCAGGGCGCGAAGTTGTATTTCGACAGCGTGAACGCGGCCGGCGGCATCAACGGCCGCAAGATCGAGCTCGTCACGCTGGACGACCTCGGCAACCCCGCCAACACGGCGGCCAACACGAAAAAGCTGCTGGACCAGGGTGTGCTTTCGCTGTTCGGTTTTTACGGCTCGCCGCAGGTGACCGCGGCCTACCCCCTGATCAAGGACGGCGACGTGTTGCTGTTTGCGCCCATGGCGGCGGCCGACGAGTTTCGCGGGGCGCTGTATGGCAATGTCTACTCCCTGCGTCCCGGTTATTCGGAAGAGGCCGCGGCCATTACCAAACATGCGGCCACCCTGGGCGCGCGCAAGCTGGCCATCCTGCATGCGGGTGATGGCGAATCCATGGCCGCCCTCGACTCGGCCCAGCGCACCATGACGAGCCTGGGCGCCAACCTGGTGGCCACGGCCCCCTTTGCCAGCGGCAGCCTGGCCGGCAGCGTGGACAAGGCGCTGGCCGCGCGCCCGGAGTCGGTGCTGGTGATCAGCGACGCGGCGGGTGCCGCCAACGCCGTGCGTGACCTGCGCACCAAGGGCTTTCGCGGGCCGATTTACGGTTTCTCCAACACCGGCGAAAGCCTGCTGGCCGAGCAGCTGGGCAAGACGGGGGCTGGTGTGGTGGTGGCGCGGGTGGTTCCCAAGAGCGACAGCAGCAAGGTCGCCCTGGTGCGTGACATGCAGGCCGATGCGCTTGCCGCCAAGCTGGGCAAGCCCAATGTGTACATGCTCGAAGGCTACATCGCCGCCCGCGTGTACACCGAAGCGCTGCGGCGGGCCGGCAAGGACCTGACGCGGGCCAAACTCCACAAGGCGATCGATGCCATGGACGATGTCAGCGTTGGCGGTTTTCGGGTCCACTTCGTGGACGACCGCGTGGGTTCCCGGCTGGTCGAGCTCGGGTTGATCGATTCGCAGGGGCGGGTGCGCGAATAGTGGGGCTGCCGCGACAGAAGGCTGACGAATTTCTGACGAAAAATAGCGGGTTTACCTTTTGTAGGGTTAGTTCTTAAAACTAAAGTAATAAATATTCAAAAAGAAGGCCTGTGGCGTGATGGGGGCTGCTGTGTCCCAAGCCCTGTCTTTGGCGAGAATGAAAGCATGCTTATTTCTCGCAGAAAACTCTCCCTCACCGCTGGCGCCGCCATGCTGGCCGGCTTCAACATCGCCCGGGCCCAGTCGGACAGCAAGATCATCCTCGGTCAGTCGGCTGCCTTTACCGGTCCTGCCGCACAACTGGGCATCCAGTTTTACCAGGGCGCCAAGGTCTATTTTGACCAGGTCAACGCCCAGGGCGGCGTGGGCAAGCGCCAGATTGAAATCCGCAACCTGGACGACGGTTACGAGCCGGACCGCTGCGCCGAGAACACCCGCAAGCTGATTGCCGACGACGTGTTTGCGCTGTTTGGCTACATCGGTACCCCGACCAGCCTGGCGGCCCTGCCGCTGGCGACCAAGGACAAGGTGCCTTTTATTGCCCCCTTCACCGGCGCCATGGGCCTGCGCGAGCCGTTCAACAAGTACGCCTTTCACGTCCGCGCGTCGTACAACGACGAGACCGGCCTGATCGTCAAGCAACTGACCAGCCTGGGTCTGAAGAAAATCGCGGTGTTCTACCAGAATGACGCCTACGGCAAGGCCGGTCTGGACGGCGTGACGCTGGCCCTGAACGGCCTGGGGCTCAAAACGGTGGCGCAGGCCACGGTGGAGCGTAATTCCGTCGATGTGGCCAAGGCCGTCCAGACCTTGGTCGCCGCGGCCCCCGATGCCGTGGTGCAGATCAGCGCCTACAAATCCTGTGCCGCCTTCATTCGCGCTGCGCGCAAGGCCGGTTACGGCGGCACCTTCTACAACGTGTCGTTTGTCGGCACGCAGGCGCTGGCCGACGAGCTGGGCAAGGACGGTGCGGGCGTGGTGGTGTCCCAGGTCATGCCTTCACCCTACAACGCGGCGCGCCCGATTGCGCGCGAGTTTGCCGATGCCGTCAAGGCCGCCGGTAAGGATGCCCAAGCCAATTTCTCCAGCATGGAAGGGTATGTGGCCGCCAAACTGTTTGTCGAGGGCCTCAAGCGCGCCAGCGGCAAGCTCAGTCGCGAGTCGCTGATTGCCGGCCTGGAGAGCCTGGGCAGCCAGTCGCTGGGCGGCTTTTCCGTGTCCTTCTCGCCAACCGACCATGTGGCCTCGGCCTTTGTGGAGTTGTCCATGCTGACCGGCGACGGCAGGGTGCGCACCTGAGCTGCGCCTGCCGCAGCCCCCGAAAAAAACGCCTGCTCTGCGCAGGCGTTTTTTTTTGGCTGAGCCTTTGTGGATCAGGCGATGCTGGTCGTCGCGGCCAGCCCGCGCAGAAAGGCCTCGCAGCGTGCGAGCTGTTCCAGGCTGACGAACTCGTCGGGCTGGTGCGCCTGCGTGATGCTGCCCGGCCCGCAAACCACGGTGGAAATGCCGGACTTCTTGAAGATGCCGGCCTCGGTGCCAAACGCCACCTGCGTGGTGCGTGACTCGCCGCTCAGGCGCTGCGCCAGCCGCGTCACCGCGTCGTTGGCGGAACCCAGAAAACTCGGCACTTCGCAAATCGTCTCGAAGCTGAAACCGGCCTCCGGTGCTATCTTTTTCATAGCTGGTTCCGCTTGCCGGGCATAGGCCAGCACCTCTTTTTGCATGGCAGCCGCGTCGGCCGTGGGCAGGTCCCGGAATTCGTAGCGGAACTCGGCATCACGCGGCACCACATTGTCGGCAATGCCGCCATGGAACTGGCCGACGCTGGCCGTGCTGAAAGGCACATCGAACCCCTCGTAGCGCGGCTCGTTGCGCTCGAAACCCTCGGCCATGTCGCGCAGCTTGCCCACCACCCGCGCGGCCATCTCGATGGCGTTGACCGATTGCGGCGTCAGCGACGAGTGGGCTTCCTTGCCGCGCACGCAGCACCGGTAGCGGTAGACACCTTTGTGGGCGATGGCCGGCACCATGCTGGTGGGCTCGCCCACAATGCAGGCCAGCGGCGCGATGCCGGCGTCTTTCATGTCGGCCACCAGCTCGCGCACGCCGAAACAGCCGACCTCCTCGTCGTAGCTGAGTGCCAGGTGAATTGCAAAAGGCGCCGGGCTGTTCAAAAAGGCATCCGCCTGGGCCAGCGCCAGCGCGATGAAACTTTTCATGTCGGCGCTGCCGCGCCCATAAAGCTTGCCGTCGCGAACCAGGGCCGACAGCGGGTCGACCGACCAGTCCTGACCGTCCCAGGGCACGGTGTCGGTGTGTCCCGACAGGATCACGCCGGCAGGTTTGCCTTCCCCCAGCGTGGCAAACAGGTTGGCCTTGGTTTTGTCGGCGTTCCAGGTGATGCGGCTGTCCACGCCGGATTTTTTCAGCGTGTCGCGCACGAAATGGATCAGCTCCAGGTTGGAGTTGCGGCTGACGGTGTTCATGCGCACCAGCGTCTGCGCAAGCGCCAAGGCCGGGGCGGACAGACGGGAAGGGGACAGGGTGTTGGGGAAAGTCATGCCTGATTCTGGCTTAATTGCGCCTGCGGCGGGGGCGGTTATGCTTGAACCCGACCGCGCGCACGTGGTCTATGCTTGCCCCGCCCGACTGCCCCAACCGACTTTTCTTCCGTCCATGCGTTTATTGCTTCGCCTCGTCACCTTGATGCGCCCCCACCAATGGCTGAAAAACGCCTTTGTGTTCGCCGGGCTGGTGTTCAGCGAGACCTGGGGCAACGGCCCGCTGGCGCTGGCCGTGCTCAAGGCCTTCGCCGCGTTCTGCTGTTTTTCGAGCATGGTCTACATTCTCAATGACTGGCTGGACCGCGCCAGCGATGCACGCCATCCGGTCAAGCGTTTGCGGCCGCTGGCCAGCGGTGCCGTGTCGCCCGCGCTGGCGCTGGCGCTGGCAGCGCTGCTGCTGGCCGCGGGCCTGGTCTTTGCCGCCGGCAACGCAATCTTGCTGGTGCTGCTGGGCATCTACGTTGTGCTGAACCTGGCCTATTCCTGGCGCCTCAAACATGTGCCCGTGGTCGATGTGTCCATCATTGCCTCGGGTTTCATGCTCAGGCTGCTGGCCGGCACCCTGGCGGTGGGGATTCCGCCTTCGCGCTGGATGCTGCTGGCCGGCCTGTTTGTGGCCCTGTTCCTGGGGTTTTCAAAACGCAAGGCCGAAACCTTTCACGACGAGGCCGCCAAGCGCGCCGTGCTCGATCACTACCCGCCGGCCCTGCTGGACATGTTCATGGCCGTGACCATGACGGCCAGCCTCATGACCTACGGCCTGTTTGCCACCAGCGCCGAAGCGCAGCTGCAGCACGGCAACCGGCTGGTCTACAGCGTGCCCATTGTCGTGTTTGCCATGTTGCGTTACGCCTACCAGGTGCACAGGGGGCGCGGCGAGGACGTGTCGCGCGACCTGGTGCGCGACCCCTGGATCGTGGCTGCGCTGGCAGCCTGGCTGCTGGTGTTTCTGGGGCGCCGCTTTTGAAGCCGCCGGCCCGGCCGGCGCCACGCCTGCCGCTCAAGCCGCTGCTGCTGGTTCTGGGCATGGCCGCCACGGCGTATGCGGTGGCCCTGGTCGTATTCGGCGAAGGCAGCGCCCTGGCGACCCTGCAGCGGCTGGGGTCGCTCGCGGGCCTGCAAGCGGCCGCCCTGTGCCTGTTGAACTACCTGCTGCGCGGCCTGCGCTGGCGGATGTGGATGGCCCACTACGGACGTGCGCTCGGTGTCGCGCAAGGTCTGCGCCTGTACCTGGCGGGTTACACCTTCACGCCGACGCCCGGCAACATCGGCGAGGCGGCGCGTGGCCTGATGCTGGCGCGCCGTCCGCTGGGCATGGCGCAAAGCCTGGCGATTTTTGGTGCGGAACGTCTGGCAGACCTGCTGTGCCTGCTGCTGATGTGCCTGCCGGTGGTCTGGTGGCTGGCGGCGCTGGGCGGTCCTGCGGCTAACCGCCTGGCGCTGGGCAGCGGCGTTGCCGCACTCGTTCTGCTGGTGCTTCTTTTTGTGTTCCGGCGGCGCCTGTTGCTGCGGCTGTCCTGGCTGCAGGATGCCTGGCAGTGCCTGGCGACCCGTCCCGCTGTCTGGCTGGCGCTGACCGGCGTGGCCTGGGCCGCGCAGGGCCTGGCCGTCTGGCTGCTGTGCCGTGAGGCGGGGCTGTCCATCGGCGTGCTGCAGGCCGCCGGTTTTTACGCCGTCGCCATGGTCGGCGGCGCGCTTTCCCTGTTGCCTGCAGGCCTGGGCGGCATGGAGGCGCTGTTGACCGGCCTGCTGGTGCTCCATGGCGCCGGCGCGGCACAGGCGCTGGGCATCACCGTGCTGGTGCGGGTGCTGACCCTGTGGCTGGCCGTGGCCATCGGTGCGCTGGCGCTGGTCTATAGTGCCGCCATTCGCGACATCAGTTTCAGATAATTCTTCCAGCCCATGCTTGAACGTACCGCCGCCCCGGCCGCACCCCTTCTTCCCCCTTCCCTGGTGCGCTGGCTGATCGCGGCAGGTGCGCTGTCGCTGGCTTTGCGGCTGTGGATCTCCGCCACCTTCCCGATCACCGGCGACGAGGCCTTTTTCTACTGGTGGGGCGTCTACCCCGACTGGGGGTATTACGACCATCCACCCATGGTCGGCTGGCTGATTGCCTTGGCGCGCGCGACGCTGGGCGACACGACCTGGGCGATACGCCTGCCGGTCGTGCTGCTGCCGCTGGCACTCGGCGGCCTGGTCGGGTGGGCGCTGGCGCCGCTCGACCGCGTGCGCGCAGCCTGGGCCGTGCTGTTTTTCTGGCTGGCCCCGATCAACTGGCTCAACGTGCTGATCACCACCGACACGCCGCTGATGGCCTGGTCGGTGCTGTCGGTGGCGCTGTTGCTGCGCGCTGAGCGGCGCGAGCGCATGGACGGCACGGCCTGGGGGCTGTACGCGCTGTCGGGGCTGGCGCTGGGCTGCGCCTTTCTGTCCAAGTACTTCTCGGTGGTGCTGGGCCTGACTTACTTCGTGTATTTCGCGGTCTACCGGCGCGAACGCTGGGCTGCGTTTGCGCTGCTGGTGCTGTGCGCCTTGCCCGGCCCGGCCATCAACATCGCCTACAACATGTCGCACGGCTGGTCGAACATCATGTTCAACCTCTACAACCGAAACGAAGGCGAGAGCTTCGCCTGGAACAAGCCGCTGCTCTACCTTGCCATGCTGGTCTACCTGGTCACGCCGGTGGCGGTCTGGCTGGCCTGGAAGCAGCGCGGGGCGCTGGCCGCCGCGGCGCGGCAGCAGCGGCTGCTGGCCTGCGTGGTGGTCGTGCCGCTGCTGTTTTTTGCGCTGCTGTCGCTGAAAAAAGTGGTGGGGCTGCACTGGGTGTTGTCGTTTTACCCCTTCGGTTTTGCGCTGCTGGCCTTTGCCCTGCCGCGCGACAAGCTCAAGACCTGTGCGCTGGGCATGGCTGCATTTGCGGCGCTGCATGTGCTGGTGGTGGCAGGTCTGTACGCCAGTTCGCTGGACAACTGGAAAAACACCAAGCTCTATACGCAAATCATCCGCAGCTACAAGACCGCCGAGATGCTGCAGCAGGTGGCGGCACCCGGCGTGGAGCTGATGGCCAGTGCCTACACGCCCGCGTCCATCTATGGCTACACGCTGCGCAAGTACGTGCCGGTGTTCGGCCCGGGAAATTTCCATGCACGGCAGGATGACATGCTGGTCGATTTTTCGCTGTACCAGGGGAAAACCGTGCGCATCCTGCGCATGGACGCCCCGCGCATCGAGGAGTATCAGCCTTACTTCGACAGCGTGCAGGTGCTGAGTTTTTCGCAGGACGGCGTGCCCTTTTATGCGGTCGAGGGCCGCAACTTCAACTACGCCGCCTACAAGAACGGGGTGCTCGCCACCATTTACAGCCGTTACTACAACATCCCGGCCTGGTTGCCCATGACCGGCTGCCCGTTTTGCGAGCGCCTTTGCGGCCAGGTGCGATGCACGAAACAGAAGCAATAGAAGCCGCAGGCAAGCCTGCGGTCGTCGAAGTTGCGGCTTTCGACTTCGACGGCACCCTGACCCGGCGCGATACGCTGCTTCCCTACCTGCGCCGCAGCCTGGGTTGGCCGCGGTTTCTGCTCGCTTTGCTGCGCAGCAGCCCCTGGCTGGCCGCCTACGCCTGCCGCCTCACCAGCAACCACCGGGCGAAGGCGCGTTTGCTGCAGGCCAGCCTGGGCGGGTGCAGCGCAGCGCAGATCGAGCGCTGGTCGGCCGATTTTGTGGCACAGTACCTGCCCCGGCAATGGCAGGAAGAGACGCTGGCACGGCTGCGCTGGCATCAGCAGCAGGGCCATGGCTGCGTGATCGTGAGCGCCTCGCCCGGCATTTATTTGCACGGGGTGGGTGACGTACTGCGCATGGATGCGGTGCTCTGCACCGAGCTCGAAGTCCGGGACGGCACGCTCACCGGTCGCATGGCGACGCGCAACTGCCACGGCGAGGAAAAAGTGCTACGCCTGCAGGCCTGGCTGGCGGGCCGCGGCGTCCCTGCCGCGGCGGTTATTTTGCATGCGTATGGCGATTCGCGCGGCGACGTGCCGCTGCTAAATCTGGCAGACTATGCGCACTACCAAGGTCAACCCTGGGTCCGCCCCCCAGCTGAAAAATAGCGGGTAAGGCGGGCCTGATCACCCAAAGGTTTTCATGAAAGTCATTGATTCCATCGTCACCCAGGCCGCCGGCATTGCCGCCGTGCGTCGCGATATCCACGCCCACCCGGAGCTGTGTTTTGAAGAAGTGCGCACCGCCGATGTGGTGGCGCAAAAATTGACCGAATGGGGCATTCCCATCCACCGCGGCATGGGCACCACCGGTGTGGTCGGCATCGTCAAGAACGGCACCTCCAGCCGCGCCATTGGCCTGCGCGCCGACATGGACGCGCTGCCCATGCAGGAGTTCAACACCTTTGAACATGCCAGCAAGACCCAGGGCAAGATGCACGCCTGCGGCCATGACGGCCACACCGCCATGCTGCTGGCCGCGGCGCAGCACTTTGCGAAAAACCGCAATTTCGACGGCACGGTCTACCTGATTTTCCAGCCGGCCGAGGAGGGCGGCGGCGGCGCGCGCGAGATGATCAAGGACGGCCTGTTCGACAAGTTCCCCATGGACGCGGTGTTCGGCATGCACAACTGGCCCGGCACGCAGGTCGGCAAGTTTGCCGCCAGCACCGGACCGGTGATGGCCTCGAGCAACGAGTTCAAGATCACGATTCGCGGCAAGGGCGGCCATGCTGCCTTGCCGCACAACGGCGTCGATCCGGTGCCGGTGGCCTGCGAGATGGTGCAGGCCTTCCAGACCATCATCAGCCGCAACAAGAAGCCGGTCGATGCCGGTGTGATCTCGGTCACCATGATCCATGCCGGCGAGGCCACCAACGTGATCCCCGACAGCTGCGAGCTGCAGGGCACGGTGCGCACCTTCACGCTGGAAGTGCTGGACCTGATAGAAAAACGCATGCAGCAGATCGCCGAGCACCTCTGCGCGGCGCATGACGCCCAGTGCGAATTTTCGTTTGTGCGCAACTACCCGCCCACCATCAACCATGCCAAGGAAACCGAGTTTGCGCGCAAGGTGATGGCCGAGATCGTCGGCGAGGCCAACGTGATTGCCCAGGAGCCGACCATGGGCGCGGAAGACTTTTCCTACATGCTGCAGGCCAAACCGGGCTGCTACGTCTTTATTGCCAACGGCGACGGCGCACACCGCGAGATGGGCCACGGCGGGGGGCCGTGCATGCTGCACAACCCGAGTTATGACTTCAACGACGACCTGATCCCGCTGGGGGCCACCTTCTGGGTGCGCCTGAGCGAAAGCTGGCTGGCCAAGGACGCAGCATGAGCGGAGTGACCGAAGCTTTTTCCGGCACCTATGCCGAAGCGCGCGGCAAATTCCTCGAAGCCGCCGCTGCGGCCGGCCTGCAGGCGGATTCGCACATTCACCCTGAAGCCGGGCGCGAGGGCGAAGAGCTGGCCATGGACGTGGTGCTGGACGGCCCGGCCGACGCCCGTTCGCTGCTGATCCTCACCAGCGCCTGCCATGGGGTCGAAGGTTATTGCGGCTCCGGCGTGCAGGTGTTTGCCCTGCGGGACGCCGAGTGGCGCGCCAAGGCCAGGGCGCAGGGCGTTGCGGTGCTGTACGTGCATGCGCTCAACCCCTATGGCTTTTCGCACATCCGGCGCACCACCCATGAAAACGTGGATCTGAACCGCAACTTCCATGACTTCTCGCAGACCTTGCCTGTCAACGAGGCTTACCGCGAGCTGCAGCCGCTGTTGCTGCCCGAGCAGTGGCCGCCCAACGACGACAACAAGGTGGCCACCGACCATTACATCGCCAGCCGCGGCATGGATGCCTACCAGGCAGCCATCACCCGGGGCCAGCATGAATTCCCCGAGGGCCTGTTTTTCGGCGGCACCGCGCCGACCTGGAGCAACCAGACCCTGCGCAAGGTGCTGCAGACCCATGCGCGCCAGGCCAGGCGGGTGGCATGGATTGACGTTCACACCGGACTGGGTCCCAGCGGTGTCGGCGAACGCATCTGCGCCTGTCGCGATGACAAGGAAGCGCTGGCCCGGGCACGCGCCTGGTGGGGCGGCGGTGGTGCGACACCGGTGACCTCGATTTACGACGGCTCGTCGAGTTCGGCTTTCCTGACGGGCCTGATGTGGACCTCGATCTACGACGAGTGCCCCGAGGCGGAATACACCGGCATCGCGATGGAGTACGGCACTTTGCCGCCCTTCGAGATGATGCAGGCGCTGCGTGCCGAACACTGGCTCAATGTCCACCGCGATGCGCCACCGGCACTGGCCGCGCAGATCAAGCAGCAGATGATGGATGCGTTTTACGTGGACACCGACGCCTGGAAAGAACAGATCATCAGCCAGGCACGGGAGTCGCTGTTCCAGGCGGTGGATGGGCTGAATTCATAGTCTTTTTGGGCGCGAACCCTTGATGGACGGGCGCATTCAGCTATAAAAAATATAGCGGATGCGCTTTTTTTTGTAGCTCAGTCTTCCAGTTCGGCCTTGGCCATTTCCACATCGAGCCGCTCCATCGCGTCCATCGGTGTGCTGGCAGCGGCCTGTTCGTAGAGCTTGGTGGCCTCTTTCATCCGCTTGTCGCCTTCGAGCATCACCATGCCGTTGGCGTATTCGATCATGGCGATGGCCGAGCCTGGGTTGAGCTTGAGGGACTCCTTGAACAGGGACAGGCCCACGTCCTTCTTGGCGCCGTAGGTCATGCCGCCGATCAGGGAGCCGACCTTGTCAATCACCTCGGCGTGAAAGGCGGCCAGCGCAATGTGCGCGTCGGCATGCTTGGGGCAGAGCCTGATGGCCTGCTCCAGCGCGTTCTTGACCTTGCTGCCCAGGCCCTGGGCGAGCGCCTTGGCCACGCTGATGCCCTGGCTGTAGCGCCCGAGGGCGTACGCCTGCCAGTACCAGGCGTTGGCGTTCTGGGGCTCGGCGGCCTGCTGGGCCTCGGCGCGCTGGGCGACTTCCATGAACAGCTCGAGCTTGGTCTTTTCCCTGTTCTCGAGGTAGTTGGCGTAAATGGACGTGGCCTTGTTGGCCACGGTGATGCCGGCGCCGCCTGCCTTCAGGCCCGCTTCGGCGGCCTTCTGGAAGTCGCCGTTGTGGAACAGCACCCAGGCCTGCAGCGCGGCGGCGTCCTTGGGCAGGGGCTCGCAGTCCCCCTGGTGCAGGCGGGCCCAGTTTTTCTTCAGGCTGGCGGCATCGAATGCGTAGTCGCCGGCGTGGGGGAAGGCAGTCCATTTGGCCATTGGTCGTCTCCTGAAATTTATAGTTGGCTGGCTGGAAAATCGGCGATCAGGCGGGGTTGGTGTAGGCACCCACCAGGGCCTGCAGGTGCATGCGCTGGCCCTGCTCGAGGTAGGGAATCAGCAAGTTCAGGACATGGTGCGCGCCGCGCAGCAGGGCCGCCTGGGCGTTTTCCGGCTCCAGCGCATGGCGCGGGTCGCGCACGTATTCGAAACTCAGCCAGTAGGTCAGCACCACCACCATGCTGGTGGCCGTGGCCTCGACCTCGCGCGAGTCGATGCTGACGGTGTTGGCCCGGCTCATGCTGTCGAGCATGGTTTTGACCGAGCGGGTCTTGTTTTTCAGTACCCACTGGAAGTGGGTCTCGAGCCGCCGGTTCTTGCTGAGCAGGTCGTTGAGGTCGCGGTACAGGAAGCGGTATTGCCAGATCAGCTCGAACAGCGTGTGCATGAAAAACCAGGCGTCCTCTACATCGCGCACGCTGTCGCTGGCGTTGAGCAGCTCGCTCAGGGCTCGCTCATAACGGTCGAACAGCGAGTTGATCAGCTCGTCCTTGGCGGGGTAGTGGTAATAGAGGTTGCCGGGGCTGATGCCCAGTTCGGCCGAGATCAGCGTGGTCGAGACATTGGGCTCGCCAAAACGGTTGAACAGATCAAGCGTCACTTCCAGGATGCGTTCAGCAGTTCGGCGCGGCGCTTTTTTCGCCATGGTGTCTACCTCGTATTTTGGTTCGACTCTAACCCACTCATCCGGGGGTTGGAAGTAGGGAAGTCGAGCGCCGGGCGGCGCGGGCCGCCGGTGCCTGCAGGGCGTGACTCAGGTCCTCCATGATTTCTTCCAGTGAATGGATCGCGCGGCCCAGCCGGGTGGTGGCCGGGCGTTCGCTGACCAGGTGGCGCCGTGAGTCCTCTAGCACTTCGAGGTTGAGCGAGATGCCGTGCCGTGCGAGCTTGGCCGACAGCGTGGTTTGGCGCGAGCGCAGCATGTCGCGGGTCTTCTGGTAGGCGTGCTCGGCCAGCTGGCGGCGCTGGGCATAACTGAAGGTGTTGGCCAGGAACAGCTCGGCGTCGCGGTGGTCCGGCTCGATGAGGACAATGTCGGTGTCGGGGTAGGCATGTTCGTAGTGTTTCATGCCCAGCTCCAGCCGGGAATGGATCATGGAGCGGAAGGTCTGGCTCAGCACCGCCGGCAGCCCGCCATCGACGATGCGCGGGATGGCCTGCCTTTCCCTGGGCAGGCCGCGCCGCATCACGCGTTGTGCCATCGACAGGTCGGGGGCCCGGGTGGCGTCAAACGGCACCAGCGGATTGAGGCACAACATCAGGTCAATGCCGCCGTCCATGGCCACGCCGGCGTGCAGGGTTTTCTTCAACGCGCCGTCCACGTAATAGTGGTTGTCGATCTCCACCGGCGGAAACAGCCCCGGCAGGGCCGAACTGGCCTGCACCGCTTTGGAGATCGGCACATGGTCCCAGCCGGGCTGGCCAAAAGGCGCGGCGTCGCCGCTGTCCAGGTTGGTGGCCACCAGCGTGAGCCGCGTCTTGAGCTCGCGAAAGTCGTTGGTCCGCCCTGCCTTGGAGAACAGAAGGCCCAGGCGCCTGTCCACCTCCTCGTTGGAGAACACGCCCGTCGGCAGGGCGGGGCCAAGTTTGTCGAGCGCGTTCAGCAGGGGCTTGCGCCCCACCGTGGCGCGCCACAAGGCCGTCGCCGCCAGGCCAGGCAGCATGACGCTGCGCCGCAAGAATTCGCCATAGGCCGGCACCATCAGCCAGGCCGGGTCGAACACCTCGGAAGCCTGGTGGTCGTTTTCAATGAAAGCGGCACACAGCTCGCGTGGTGTCATGCCGTTGGCCAGGCCTGCCGCGATAAAACTGCCGGCCGACACACCCACGTAGTGATCCAGCCGGGTCAGCGCAAGGCCTTCCAACGACTCACCCAAGGGTCCGCCGCCTGCCAGCGCCAGAGCGATACGCGGCTTGGCGACCGGACGTGCCGCCCTTTTTACCTTGGTGGCTGGCTGCTGCTGTCTGGGATTCCTGGCTGAAGTCATGAATTGGAAGTGTAGACCGCGGGTTCCCGAGAATTTGCTGCTATGCAGCAATCCCTCAGAGGGGCGAGGACGAAAAAAAAGGACGCATCAACGTCCTTTTTTTGAGGTGGCTCAAGGCAACAGGTGTCAGGCGGACTTGCGAGCCGGCGCGCGCTTGGCTGCTGGCTTGCGTGCCGCGGTCTTGCTGGCGGCGGGTTTTGCCGCAGCACGTGGCGCTGCCTTGGTGGCAGCCGGTTTGGCGCCCATCTTCTGCACGTTTTTGTTGAGCTCATCGATCCGTGCGATGAGGGCTTCCACGTCCTTGGCAGAGGGCACGCCCAGCTTATTCAGGGCCTTGGCGACGCGCTCTTCAAAAATGTTCTCGAGCTTGTCCCACTGGGTGCCGGCTTTCGAGGTGATGTCTGTCGCCATGGTGGCCATCTTGTTGGTGGCGGTGGAAATTTTCTCTTCGGCAACAGCCTGCGTCTTGCGCTGGATGGACAGACCTTCCTTGACCAAGGTCTCAAAGACTTTGCCGCCTTCTTCCTGAGCCTTGGAGAAAGCCCCGAGGCCGGCCAGCCAGATCTGCTGGGCCGATTCCTTCACGGCACCCGAGAGCTGGGGGCCGGACTTTTTGTCAGCGCTCATTTTTTGCAGTTTTTTGACCATGGTGGACTCCTGTCGATAGGGGATGACTGGTTGGCGCCGCCATCGGGCGACTCGCAAGACAAAATATAAGCGCTGCAGGCGTGCAGATTTAGGTGTTTGCTCCTAAAACGCCAGTGATCCGCCTCGATGGAAAAACGGTGCCAAACGGGCTGATCGCGGGTTTCTGCTGACCGGCGGGCAGCAGGGCTTGGGCAAGAATCCCTAGGTTCAGAGTTATCTTGCGGAGAACACAATGCAGTATTTCGTCACGGGAGCCACCGGTTTCATCGGTAAACGGCTGGTCAAAAAGCTTCTGGCGCGCAAGGGTGCGACGGTGTATTTCCTCATCCGCAAGGAAAGTGCCGGCAAGGTTGATGCCTTGCGTGAGTACTGGGGTGTCAGCGCCGCCAGGGCCGTCCCTGTCCATGGTGACCTCACGGCGAAGAAACTCGGCGTCTCGAGCGAAGACGTCAAAAAACTCAAAGGCCAGATTGACCATTTCTACCACCTCGCGGCTGTTTACGATCTGAGCGCCGACGAGGAAAGCCAGATTGCCGTCAATGTGGACGGTACCCGCCACACGGTCGAGTTCACCAAGGCCATCGAGGCCGGACATTTCCACCATGTGAGTTCCATCGCTGCCGCCGGCCTGTACGAAGGCGTGTTCCGTGAGGACATGTTCGAGGAGGCCGAGAACTACGAACACCCGTATTTCATGACCAAGCATGAGAGCGAAAAAATCGTGCGCAAGGAGTGCAAGGTGCCCTGGACGGTTTACCGGCCTGCCATGGTGGTCGGTGACAGCAGCACCGGCGAGATGGACAAGATCGATGGCCCCTATTATTTCTTCAAGCTGATCCAGCGCATGCGCCAGTTGCTGCCGCCCTGGATGCCCGCCGTGGGCCTGGAAGGAGGCCGCATCAACATCGTGCCGGTAGATTTTGTGGTTGATGCGCTGGACGTCATCAGCCACAAGGCCGGCATTGCAAAAAAATGCTTCCACCTGGTCGATCCAGTGGGTTACCGCGTCGGCGACGTGCTCGACATCTTCAGCCGGGCCGCGCATGCGCCCAAGATGAACCTGTTCGTCAATGCGGCCCTGCTTGGTTTCATTCCGCGCAGCGTCAAGAAAAGCCTGATGGCCCTGGCGCCGGTGCGCCGCGTGCGCAATGCCATCATGGCCGACCTGGGCCTGCCCGAGGACATGCTGACCTTCGTCAACTACCCGACGCGTTTTGACTGCCGAGAAACGCTTGCCGCGCTCAAGGGCTCGGGCGTTGAATGTCCCAACCTGAAAGACTATGCTTGGCGCGTGTGGGACTATTGGGAGCGTCACCTCGACCCCGACCTGCACATCGACCGCTCGCTCAAGGGTACCGTCAGCGGCAAAGTGGTGCTGATCACTGGGGGGTCCTCGGGCATCGGCCTGGCGGCGGCCCACAAGTTTGCCGAAGCCGGCGCCGTCACCCTCATCTGCGGCCGCGACCAGGACAAGCTCGACGAGGCCTGCAAGGAGGCCCGGGCCAAGGGCTACCACTTCATTGCCTACCCGGCCGATATTGCAGACATGGCCGACTGCGACCGCTTTGTGCAGACGCTGATCGAAAAACACGGCGGCGTTGATTTCCTCATCAACAATGCGGGTCGGTCGATTCGCCGCGCCATTGAGGCCAGTTATGACCGGTTTCATGATTTCGAGCGCACCATGCAGCTCAACTACTTCGGCTGCCTGCGGGTCACCATGGGTTTTTTGCCCGGCATGGTCGCCAGACACAAGGGCCACGTGGTCAATATCAGCTCAATCGGCGTGTTGACCAATGCACCGCGCTTTTCGGCCTACGTTGCCTCCAAATCGGCACTGGACGCCTGGACACGTTGCGCCTCCAGCGAATTCGCCGATCAGGGCATCACCTTCACCACCATCAACATGCCGCTGGTGCGCACACCGATGATCGCTCCGACCAACCTGTACAACAACGTACCGACCTTGAGCCCGGAAGAAGCTGCCGACCTGGTGGCCCAGGCCTGCATCTTCAAGCCGGTGCGCATCGCCACCCGCCTGGGCATTGCCGGTCAGGTGCTGCATGCCCTGTTGCCGCGCGTGGCGCAAATCGCCATGAACACCAGCTTTCGCATGTTTCCCGACTCGTCGGCTGCCAAGGGCGCGAATCCGGGTGACAAGCCGGTCAAGCAGACGCTGTCACCGGAAGCCGTGGCGCTGCAGCAGATGATGCGTGGCATTCATTTTTAATTGATAGCCTGTCAAGGCGATTTTATTCGGCGATTTGACTATTTAATCAGGTAGTCCTGTTTGCTGTGTCCGGCCGCCAGTTGGGCTGTGAGCCAGGCTGGTGTTTTGCCGCGCCCTGTCCAGGTTTTGCCGCTGGCCGGGTCCTGATATTTCGGCGCGACGCTCATACGCTTGTCGCCCATTGCCCGTTCCTTGCGGACGGGCAATTTTTTTCCGGAAAAACCCAAGTCGGTGGCCGTCAACTGGAATGTTTTAATCAGTTCTTTGGCCGATGTAATGGCTTGCGCACGCTCAGTATTTTTTTGTTCTGCCAGTTTTTCACGCAATTCGTTGACCTTTGCTTCAGCTTGATTGATTTGCTGTTGCAGTTCGGATGATATGGACATAGTGAATTGATCTTTCTGTGTAAAATTATTATTCGAATAAACGCTAGAAAATCATTATATTTGAATGAAGTTTGGAGTGGGTTTCGATAAACAGCTATTCCAAATTGTCCGTGACCGGATTATTTCAGGACACTTGGCGAAAAAATGCAGCCGCCTCCGCCAGCATAAAATATAAGCCGTTGCCTGGCGATGGCATTCAAACTGCTGAGGAAAATTCATGATTATGGTTACAGGTGGTGCCGGCTTTATCGGCGCCAATTTTGTCCTTGACTGGTTGGCCGGGCGCGGCGAGCCGGTTATCAATCTGGACAAGCTCACCTACGCCGGCAACATGGAAACCTTGGCTGGATTGCAGGACGATCCGCGGCATGTTTTCATCAAGGGCGACATTGGCGACAGCGCGCTTGTGGGTGAGTTGCTGGCCCGGCACCAGCCGCGCGCCATCATCAATTTTGCAGCCGAATCCCATGTCGACCGGTCCATTTCAAGCCCGGAAGATTTCATCCAGACCAACATCGTCGGCACTTTCCGGTTGCTGGAGGCGGTCCGGGCCTACTGGGGTGGTTTGGGTGCTGAAGCCAAGGCCGGCTTTCGCTTCCTGCATGTTTCGACCGACGAGGTGTACGGCTCACTCGCGTCCACGGAGGCCGCTTTTACGGAAACGCACCGGTATGAGCCCAACAGCCCCTATTCAGCCAGCAAGGCCGCCAGCGACCATCTCGTGCGTGCCTACCACCACACCTATGGTTTGCCGGTGCTCACCACCAACTGCAGCAACAACTACGGTCCCTACCATTTCCCCGAAAAGCTGATTCCCCTGATGATTGTCAACGCGCTGGCCGGCAAACCCCTGCCGGTCTATGGCGACGGCATGCAGGTGCGCGACTGGCTTTATGTGAAAGACCATTGCAGCGCGATCCGCCGCGTGCTCGAAGCCGGCAAGCCGGGCGAGGTCTACAACGTGGGCGGCTGGAACGAAAAGCCTAACATCGCTATTGTGAACATCGTCTGCGACCTGCTCGACGAACTTCGGCCGCGCTCCGATGGGAAACATTACCGCGAGCAGATCAGCTATATCAAGGACCGCCCGGGTCATGACCGCCGCTACGCCATCGACGCCGGGAAAATCCAGCGCGAGTTGGGCTGGAAGCCTGCGGAAACCTTTGAAACCGGCATACGCAAGACAGTGCAGTGGTACCTGGCCCATGCGGAGTGGGTGGCGCATGTTCAAAGCGGGGCTTACAGGGACTGGGTGGACACTCATTACGCCGGCGTAACCACTGCATGAAAATCCTGCTTCTTGGAAAAAGCGGCCAGGTGGGCTGGGAGTTGCAGCGCAGCCTGGCGCCTTTGGGCGAACTTCTCGCGCTGGACCGGCACAGCACGGACCTGTGTGGCGATCTCGCCAATCTGGCCGGAATCAGTGCCTCAGTGCGCCAGATGCGGCCGGATGTCATCGTCAATGCAGCGGCCTATACCGCTGTTGACAAAGCCGAAAGCGATGCTGCGACCGCACATACAGTGAACGCAGAAGCACCTGGCGTGCTCGCCGAAGCCGCCAGCGCCGTTGGCGCGTGGTTGGTTCATTATTCGACCGATTATGTTTTCGATGGCAGCGGCAGCCAACCCTGGAGAGAAGGCGACCCGACCGGCCCGCTCAATGTGTATGGTCAATCCAAGCTCGAGGGCGAGCAGCGTATTGCAGCCCAATGCGCGCAGCACCTCATTTTGCGCACCAGCTGGGTCTATGCTGCGCGGGGTGGCAACTTCGCAAAAACCATGCTGCGCCTGGCAAAAGAGCGTGATCGCCTGACGGTGATCGACGACCAGTTCGGTGCACCGACCGGTGCAGAGTTGTTGGCTGACGTCACGGCTCACATGGTGCGTAGCGCACTGCCCGGTGCCGCAGGGCGTTTTGCCGGCATTTACCATGTGGCCGCTGCCGGTGAAACCTCCTGGCATGGCTATGCGCGCTTCGTGCTCGAGTGTGCATCCAGGGCCGGCCTGGCCCTCAAGGCATCCTCTTCTACCGTGGACCCGGTCCCGACGGCAGCCTTCCCCACGCCGGCCGTGCGTCCCCATAACTCCCGCCTGAACGCCGCTAAACTGCAGGACAGCTTTGGCCTGTACCTTCCCGCATGGCAGCAAGGTGTTGCCCGGATGCTCACCGAAATTACCTGACACCCCATTCATGACACAACGCAAAGGCATTGTCCTCGCCGGCGGCTCCGGCACCCGCCTGCACCCGGCCACCCTTGCCATCAGCAAGCAGTTGCTGCCGGTCTACGACAAGCCCATGGTGTATTACCCGCTGAGCACGCTGATGATCGCGGGCATCCGCGAGGTGCTCATCATCAGCACGCCGCAGGATACACCGCGCTTCGAACAACTTCTGGGTGATGGTTCGCAATGGGGCATGAAGCTTCACTACGCTATGCAACCGAGTCCCGACGGGCTGGCCCAGGCCTTCATCATCGGCGAGGAATTTCTGGCGGGCGCACCCAGCGCGCTGGTGCTCGGCGACAATATTTTCTACGGGCACGACCTGTACAAATTGCTATTAGATGCTGAGACCCAGCAAGCGGGCGCGACGGTGTTTGCCTACCATGTGCAGGATCCCGAGCGTTATGGGGTCGTGGCCTTCGACGCGGCCGGCAAGGCCAGCAGCATTGAAGAAAAGCCGGTTGTTCCCAAGAGCAACTATGCCGTGACCGGCCTCTATTTCTACGATGCCCAGGTCGTCGAGATCGCCAAATCGATCAAGCCGAGCGTCCGCGGTGAACTCGAAATCACGGCCGTCAACCTGGCCTACCTGGAGCGCGGTCAATTGACGGTGCAAATCATGCAACGTGGCTACGCCTGGCTGGACACCGGAACCCATGACAGTCTGCTCGACGCCGGTCAGTTCATCGCGACACTGGAGCATCGTCAGGGTCTGAAAATCGCTTGCCCTGAGGAAATTGCCTGGCGCAATGGTTTTATCGGTGATGCCCAGCTCGAGAAGCTGGCGCAGCCACTCGCCAAGAACGGCTACGGGCAATACCTGCTGCGCCTGCTGAAGGAGCGCGGCCAGTCATGAAGGTGACTTCTACCGTTATTCCTGATGTCCTGATCATCGAACCCCGGGTATTCGGCGACCCGCGCGGTTTCTTTTTTGAAAGCTTCAACCAGCGCGAATTCAATGCCGCGACTGGCACCGATTTCAGCTTCGTGCAGGACAACCACAGCCGGTCGGCGAAAGGCGTGCTGCGCGGCCTGCATTACCAAGTGACCCAGCCGCAGGGCAAGCTGGTGCGCGTGGTGCGCGGCGCCGTCTTCGACGTGGCCGTCGACATCCGCCCCGCATCGCCGACGTTTGGACAATGGGCCGGGTTGGAATTGAATGAAGACGATCACAGGCAGTTGTGGATGCCACCTGGCTTTGCTCACGGTTTTCTGGTGCTTGGTGAGAGTGCTGACGTCCTGTACAAGACGACAGAGTACTACTCGCCAACTGATGAAGCCTGTCTTGCATGGGATGATCCCGGCATTGGCATTCAGTGGCCTCTACGATCGCCCCCCATTCTTTCTGCCAAAGATCGCCAAGGCCGAAAGCTCAAACCAGTCTGATTTCCTGCGACTGGCGATAGCAATTCGTCTGCATGGGTGTGCGCAGGAACTCCTCGACGCGTTTGATCTGTATCCGGCGGTTGCACCGATTCATTCGGACTTTAAGTCTCTCAACTGCACCATGTTGGCCACGCCGGTTCCAGCATGGTAACATCCGTGTTCATCGACTGAACAGCAAGAAATTTTGCCATCGGACTGTCGAATACGGTCGTTGAAAGAGCTTCAGAATCATGTCCGAGTCAAAGCGATTGCTGCCTTCCCCGCTCCAGGAAGAAAATCATCTCAAGGTTTTGCGTCTGCTTGAGGGCAATCCGCACATGAATCAGCGCGACCTGGCTGACGCACTCGGGGTGAGTCTTGGGAAAACTAATTACTGCTTGAAGGCTTTGTTGGACAAGGGCTTCATCAAGATGCAGCGCTTTCGTAAAAGCCAGCGAAAGTTGGCTTATGCCTACCTGTTGACGCCTGTGGGAATTGCTGAGAAAGCAGGTCTGACGGCCCGGTTTTTGGAGAGAAAGGTCGCTGAATACGAAGGTCTCAAAGTCGAAATTGAAGCTCTTAAGTTTGAAGTTAACGAAGCACAAGAAAAATCAGGCCTGACATGACCAACCTAACAATCACCCCCGTCATTCTTTGTGGCGGCTCGGGTACGAGGCTGTGGCCACTCTCGCGCAAGAGTTTTCCCAAGCAGTTCGTTCCTCTGATTGACAACAAAAGCCTGCTTCAGCTGACGCTGGAGCGTGTAGCGCAAGCCGGTAGCGACGGCACAGCAGCCCCCGAGGTGATCTGCGTTGCCGCCGAAGAGCACCGGTTTCTGGTCAGCGAGGCCATGCAGGCGGCAAAAGTCAAAGGGCAAGTCATTCTGGAGCCGGTTGCGCGCAATACGGCTGCCGCGATGGCGCTGGCGGCGCTGACGGCCGCGCCGCAGGACCTGCTGCTGTTTTGCCCCTCGGATCACCACATTCCTGATTCCCAGGCTTTCATGGCCATGGTTCAGCAAGGCGTCGTGGCGGCCCGTCAGGGCGCCGTCGTGACCTTTGGCGTCGTGCCGAGCTTTCCCAGCACGGCTTATGGCTATATTGAACAGGGCGCTGCCAGCGGCGATGGCAGCTTTGGCGTGGCCCGTTTTATTGAAAAACCTGCCGCCGATCGGGCGCAAGCTTTGATTTTGCAAGGTAATGTGCTCTGGAATGCGGGGATTTTTCTGGCTCAGGCCGGCACCTTGATCGAAGCACTGCAGCAGCATGCAGGCGATATATTGCAAAGTTGCCGGCTGGCCATGGCACAAGCCAGGCCGGACCAGCAATTTGTTCGGCCTGAGCCTGAGGTTTTCGCCGCTTGCCGCTCCGACAGCATCGACTACGCCGTTCTGGAACATCATAAAAACGTGGCGGTGGTGCCGTTTTCCGGGGCCTGGAGCGACGTGGGCAGCTGGAATGCCGTGGCGGATTTAACGCCAGCTGACGACCAGGGCAACCGCATTGACGGCTTGGGCTTGGCTGTCCAGAGCCAGCGAACATATATTCACGCGCCACACCGCACCGTCGTCGCGCTAGGCACGCGGGACCTGCTGATCATAGACACGCCCGATGCGCTGCTGGTGGCAGCCAGCAGCCATGCCGAGCAGGTCAAGCACGTGGTGGCACGGCTGGAGACGCAAAAAAGCCCGGAAGCCAGCATGCATCGCAAGGTGGCGCGCCCTTGGGGTTGGTATGACAGCATTGACCGCGGCCAGCGCTTTCAGGTCAAACGCATTGCTGTCAAGCCTGGCGCATCGCTGAGCCTGCAAAAGCACCACCACCGCGCAGAGCACTGGATTGTGGTTTCCGGCACCGCGCTGGTGACCAAAGGCAGTGAGACTTTCCTCCTCACGGAGAATCAGTCAACTTACATTCCAATTGGTGAAACCCACCGCCTGGAAAACCCCGGCAAGACCGACCTCGAGATGATCGAAGTCCAGTCCGGCAGCTATCTTGGCGAAGACGACATCGTTCGATTCACAGACAACTACGGCAGGGCCTAAAGAATGAAAAAAGCACTTATCACCGGCGTCACCGGACAAGACGGATCCTATCTCGCTGAATTTTTGCTCAGCAAAGGCTACATCGTGCACGGCATCAAGCGCCGCACGTCGCTGTTCAACACCGACCGCATCGACCATCTGTTCCAGGACCCGCATGAACCCAACCAGCGCTTCGTTCTGCATCACGGAGACATGACGGATTCGTCCAGCCTGACACGCATCATCCAGCAGACGCAGCCCGACGAAATTTACAACTTGGCGGCGCAGAGCCATGTGGCTGTGAGCTTTGAGGAGCCCGAGTACACCGCCAACAGCGACGGCCTGGGTGCACTGCGCATCCTGGAGGCCATGCGTATTCTGGGCCTGGAAAAAACAACTCGCTTCTACCAGGCTTCGACCTCGGAGCTGTACGGTCTCGTTCAGGAAATTCCGCAGAAGGAAACGACGCCCTTCTATCCGCGCAGCCCCTATGCCGTTGCCAAGCTCTATGCCTACTGGATCACAGTCAACTACCGCGAAGCCTATGGCATGTATGCTTGCAACGGGATTTTGTTCAACCACGAAAGCCCGGTTCGCGGTGAAACCTTTGTCACCCGCAAAATCACCCGGGCGCTGGCCCGTATCAAACTTGGCATCCAGGACTGCTTGTACCTGGGCAACCTGGACTCCAAGCGCGACTGGGGTCATGCCAAGGATTACGTCGAGATGCAATGGCTGATGCTGCAGCAGGACAAACCCGAAGACTTCGTGATTGCCACCGGTGTGCAGTACACCGTGCGTGAGTTTGTCGATGCCGCAGCCAAAGAGCTGGGCCTGCAGATTCGCTGGGAAGGCAGCAATGAGGCGGAAAAAGGCTTTGACGCCAGCAGCGGCAAATGCATCGTGGCTGTCGATCCGCGCTACTTTCGTCCCACCGAAGTTGAGACCCTGTTGGGCGATGCCACCAAGGCGCGCGAGAAGCTGGGCTGGGTGCCCAAAATCAGTTTTGCGGAACTGGTTGCCGAGATGGCCCAGTCCGACATGACGGAGGCAGAGTTTGACCTGAAGGTCAAGCATAGCGGTCACAAAGCCCTGCGCAACCAGGGCTGAGCACGGTGGCAAAACCTCGCATTTTGCTCACAGGCGGCCGCGGCATGGTGGGCCAGAACATTCTGGAGCACCCCGACGCCGGTAAATGGGAATTCGTTGCACCGACGAGCCAGCAGCTGGACCTGACGGATTTCAGGGCCACCCGGCAGTTCGTGGCCGACCTGCGCCCCGATGCGGTCATACACTCAGCGGGCAGGGTCGGTGGCATCCAGGCCAACATCGCTCACCCGGTGGACTTTCTGGTGACCAACGTGGACCTGGGGCGCAACGTCATCCTTGCTGCGCGCGAAGCGGGCGTCAGCAAGCTGCTCAATCTGGCAAGCTCGTGCATGTACCCGCGCAACGCACCCAACCCCCTAGGCGAGGACTTGGTTCTCAAGGGGGAGCTGGAGCCCACCAACGAGGGTTACGCACTCGCCAAGATCTTTGCCACGCGTCTTTGCGAATACATCCATCGCGAAACGCCGAGCCTGCATTACAAAACGCTGATTCCCTGCAACCTGTATGGGCGGCACGACAAGTTTTCACCACAGCATTCGCACCTGATCCCCGCCATCATCCACAAGGTGCATCAAGCCAAGGTCCAGAATCTGGCAGAGGTGGAGATCTGGGGTGACGGCTCGGCGCGCCGCGAGTTCATGTATGCGGGCGACTTGGCCGACGCCGTGCTTCGCGCCATGGAAGACTTCGACCAGTTGCCGGATCTGATCAACATCGGCCTGGGCCACGACTACAGCATCAATGAATACTACGTTGCTGCGGCGCAAGTCATTGGCTGGCAGGGGAAATTTGTGCACGACACCACCAAACCCGTCGGCATGAAGCAGAAACTGGTCGACATTGGCAGGCAACGCGCCTGGGGATGGATGCCGGCCACCGCCCTGAATGAGGGCATAGAAAAAGCGTATCACTACTACCTGCAGGACAAGCACGCATGAGCTTCAAATATCCCCTAGCCACCGCCACGTGGGACCAGGCTGAATACGATGCGCTCCAGCGCGTCATCACATCGGGCATGTTCACGATGGGCCCGAAGGTATTCGAATTCGAAAAGCAGTTTGCGAGCTACCTGGGCGCCAAACACTGCGTGATGGTGAATTCGGGCTCGTCGGCCAATCTGCTGATGGTGGCCGCGTTGTTCTATTCGAAAAACCCCGACTTGGCGCTCAAGCCGGGCGACGAAGTCATCGTGCCTGCCGTTTCATGGAGCACGACCTATTACCCGCTCCATCAGTACGGTTTGAAGATCAAGTTCGTCGACATCGACCTCGAAACGCTGAACTTCGATCTGGACGCGCTCGAAAAAGCCGTGACCAACAAGACCCGCCTGATCATGGCAGTGAACTTGCTGGGCAACCCCAACGACTTCGACCGCATCAAGTCCATCATTGGCGACAAGAAAATCACGCTGATTGAAGACAACTGCGAGTCCCTGGGCGCGCAGTTCAAGGGCAAGCAGGCCGGCACTTTTGGCGTGATGGGCAGCTATAGCTCGTTCTTCTCGCATCACATTTCCACCATGGAAGGTGGACTCATCAGTACCGATGACGAAGAGCTGCACCACATCCTGCTGTCGCTGCGCGCCCACGGCTGGACCCGCAACCTGCCCAAGTTCAACCATGTCTGCGGTGAAAAGAGCGATGACCCCTTCAAGGAGTCTTTCCGCTTCGTGCTGCCCGGCTACAACGTCAGGCCGCTCGAAATGTCGGGCGCCCTCGGCATCGAGCAGATCAAGAAACTGCCTTCGCTGGTGGCAGAGCGCCGAAAAAATGCGGCCATGCTGCAGACAGTCATGCAAGACCACCCGGCGGTTTTGATCCAGAAAGAAATTGGCGCAAGCAGCTGGTTCGGCTTCAGCCTAGTGATACGTCCCGGCGTGAGCCTGACTCGCGATGCGCTGTTGAGCAAGCTCAACGCGCTTGGCTTTGAAGTACGTCCGATTGTGGCGGGCAACTTTGCCAAGAATGAAGTGGTGAAGTACTTCAATTCGGAAATTTCCGGCGTACTCACGAATGCCGAGCATATCGACAGCAACGGGCTCTTCGTCGGTAACCACCACTATTCCATTGAGGATGCGGTCAGGCAACTGAAAGGCATTTGAACCATGAAGGCAGTCATTCTTGCAGGAGGTTTGGGTACTCGCATATCTGAAGAAACCTATGCCAAGCCCAAGCCCATGATCGAGGTAGGTGGCAAGCCCATTCTGTGGCACATCATGAAGATCTATTCAGCCCATGGCGTCAACGATTTCGTGATCTGCTGCGGCTACAAGGGCTACCTGATCAAGGAATATTTCGCGAACTACTTTCTGCACATGTCCGACGTCACCTTCGATATGAGCAAAAACAGCATGGAAGTGCATCAGCGAAGCGCTGAGCCCTGGCGTGTCACGCTCATTGACACGGGCGAGGAAACCATGACGGGCGGACGGCTCAAGCGTGTGGCATCCTATGTCCAGGACGAAGAGGCCTTCTGCTTTACCTATGGTGATGGCGTGAGCGACGTGAACATCACCGAACTTGTTGCTTTTCACCAATCCCAGAAGGTCAAGGCAACGCTGACCGCCACGCTGCCGCCCGGGCGCTTCGGCGCGCTCGACTTCGATGGTCACAAGGTGCGCAGTTTCAAGGAAAAGCCCAAGGGCGACGGCGCCATGATCAACGGCGGCTTTTTTGTCTTGTCGCCAGAGGTGCTCAAGTACATTGACGATGACAGCAGCGTCTGGGAGCGCACGCCGCTGGAAACACTGGCCGATGAAGGCCAGCTGGCCGCCTACCAGCATGGAGGTTTCTGGCAACCCATGGACACGCTGCGCGACAAGACTCACCTGGAAGAACTCTGGGCCTCGGGCAAGGCACCGTGGAAGGTCTGGAAATGACACCCGCATTCTGGCAGGGCAAACGCGTCTTCATGACTGGCCACACCGGCTTCAAGGGCAGCTGGCTGTCGCTCTGGTTGCAACAGTTGGGCGCCTCTGTCACCGGCTATGCCCTGAGTCCGCCGACATCACCCAGCTTGTTTGTGCAAGCCCGGGTAGCCGAAGGCATGCAATCTGTGCACGGGGACATTCGCAATCTGCCGGACCTGATCAAAGCCATGCGTGCTGCGCAGCCTGAAATTGTCATCCACATGGCCGCGCAGTCGCTGGTGCGGGAATCCTACGCCGAACCGGTCGCGACCTATGCCACCAATGTCATGGGCACAGTACACCTGTTGGAAGCCGTACGCCAGACAGCAGGCGTAAAAGCAGTGGTCAACGTGACCACAGACAAATGCTACGAGAACAAGGAATGGGTCTGGGGTTACCGTGAAAATGAGCCCATGGGCGGCTACGACCCCTACAGCAACAGCAAAGGCTGCGCCGAGCTGGTGAGCGCGGCCTACCGGTCTTCTTTTTTTAGTTCCCACACCCATGCGCAGCACGGCGTTGCGCTGGCAACGGCTCGCGCGGGCAACGTGATCGGCGGCGGCGACTGGGCCAAGGACCGACTGATTCCCGACATTCTGGCGGCGTTTGAAAAAGCCCAGCCTGTGGTGATACGTAACCCGCATGCAACCCGACCATGGCAACATGTGCTGGAGCCGTTGCGCGGGTATTTGACGCTGGCCGAAAAGCTCTACACGGCAGGCCCGGCGTTTGCCGAGGGCTGGAATTTCGGACCGCACAGCGACGACGCACGACCGGTGGAGTGGATTGTCAGGAGACTCGCGGATCAGTGGCCTGATGGCGCTAGCTGGCAAATCGATGCTGGCGAGCACCCACACGAGGCCAACTATCTCAAACTCGATATCTCCAAAGCCGCCCACCGGCTCAACTGGCATCCAGTCATGCGACTTGAGCAGGCACTGGGCCTGATCGTTGACTGGGCCCAGGCGAGACAGGCCGGCGCTGATCTGCGCGCGCTCACGCAAGGACAGATCCAGGCCTACCAGGCACAAGCATTGATTTCCAACCCCACTTGACCCCCGCGGATTTTCAAATTATGCAGAACGCACAAACCCAAGCCCTTCGCGACCAGATTTCCGCGCTGGTGGAACAGTACGCCGCTCTTGCGCTGGCGCCCGAGCCTTTTTTCCCCGGCGTTACTGCGGTCCCGCCTTCGGGCAAGCTGCTGGATGGCGCAGAGCTCAAAAATATGGTCGAGGCCTCGCTCGACGGCTGGCTCACCACCGGCCGCTTCAACACCGAGTTCGAGAAGAAGCTCGCCGCTTTCATCGGCGTCAAGCACCTGATCACCGTCAATTCGGGCTCGTCGGCCAACCTTGTGGCGTTCAGCACACTGACGTCGCCCAAGCTCGGTGACAGGGCGATCAAGCCCGGCGATGAAGTCATTGGTGTGGCCGCCGGTTTTCCAACCACCGTCAATCCCATCTTGCAGTTTGGCGCCGTGCCGGTGTTTGTTGATGTGGACCGCCTCACCCACAACATCGACGCCAGCAAGATCGAAGCAGCCATTGGCCCCAAGACCAAGGCCATCATGCTGGCGCACTCGCTGGGCAACCCTTTCAACCTCGATGTCGTCGCGGCCCTGTGCAAGAAGCACAAGCTGTGGCTGGTGGAAGACTGCTGCGACGCGCTGGGCACAACCTACCGCGGTCAGATGGTCGGCACTTTTGGCGATATCGCCACCCTGAGTTTTTACCCGGCCCACCACATCACGATGGGTGAAGGGGGCGCGGTCTTTACCAACCACGACGAACTCAAAACCATTGCTGAAAGCTTCCGCGACTGGGGGCGCGACTGCTACTGCCCACCCGGCAAGGACAACACCTGTGGCAAGCGCTTTGGCTGGAAGCTAGGCGACCTGCCCGAAGGTTACGATCACAAGTACACCTACAGCCACCTGGGCTACAACCTCAAAATCACCGACATGCAGGCCGCCTGCGGGCTGGCCCAACTGGACAAGGCAGCGCAATTCATCCAGGCCCGCAAGGACAACTTTGCATTCCTGAAAAAGCGCCTGAAAGACTGCGAAGAATTTGTCAACCTGCCCGAGGCGACCGAACATTCCGATCCCTCATGGTTCGGCTTTCCGATCACCTTGAAAGAAAACTGTCCGGTCACGCGGCTTGATCTGCTGACTTATCTGGACCAGAACAAGGTAGGAACGCGGTTGCTGTTTGCCGGCAATCTGACCCGCCAGCCCTACATGGCAGGAGCAAAGTACCGCATCAGCGGTGATCTCGCCAATACCGACAATGTGATGAACAACACCTTCTGGATTGGTGTCCAACCTTCGCTGACACCGGCTATGATGGAATTCGCAGCGCGCAAGATCGAGACCTATCTCGGCGTGAACTTCTGATTTGTCATGCGTGCTGTCTTGCCCCACGACGATCTTGACCTGGTGTTATCGCTGACACCGGAGTTCTGGTCGCGCTTTGGCGGAGCGAGGCTGTTCATGACCGGCGGTACCGGCTTCATCGGCACCTGGCTGCTGCAGGCCATGCAGCGCGCCAACGACAGGCTCGGCAGCAAAATTGAACTTGTCGTACTGACTCGTGAGCCAGAGCGTGCCCGGCAGCAGGCTCCCCAGGTCTTCAGCAGGGCAGACACCTCTCTGCTGGCTGGCGACGTCAGCACCTTTGCCGACCCTGTAGGGAAGCTGGACCTCTGCATCCACGCCGCCACTGACGTGGGCGACCTGCTCAAGGCTGGCAACCCCATCAAGGTGTTTGACTCGATTGTGCTGGGAACGCGGCGCGTGCTCGATCTGGCTCATGCAAGTGGCGTCTCGCGCTTCCTGCTGACTTCAAGCGGCGCCGTGTATGGGCCGCAGCCAGCCAGCCTGGAGCGCGTGCCCGAAACTTATAACGGGGCGCCTGACCCACTGCAGTCAAACGCCGCCTATGGCAACGGAAAACGTGCGGCCGAGTGGCTGGCAGCGGCTCATGCGGCCCAGGCTTCACAAGCCGGATTCGAGTCGTGCATAGCACGCATCTTCGCGCTCATCGGGCCCGGCTTGCCGCTCAACGGACCTTTTGCGGCCGGCAACTTCATGCGTGACGCGCTAGCCGGGCAATCCATCAATGTGCAGGGAGACGGACGCCCGCTACGCTCTTACCTTTACATGGCCGATCTCTGCATCTGGCTCTTGCGCCTCCTTGGTTCTGGCGCATCGGGTCAGGCTTACAACGTCGGCTCGGAAAATGCAGTATCGATTGCAGCACTGGCCCGGCAAGTCGCTGATGCGGCGGGTACGGATGCCGCCATCAAGGTGCAGACGACAGCCGCGCAAGATGCGCCGACACCGCGTTATGTACCCGACACCTTCAAGGCAAGGCATGAGCTGGGCCTGGCCGAGTACACAGCGCTCCATACCGCCCTGCTTAAAACCATCCACTGGAGTCGTTCGGCGACGGCACTATGAACAAGTACAACGCAAATCAAATCCGCAAAGCCATTCTCGATATGGCTTACTCCGGCGCCACCGTTCATATCGGCTGTGCGTTTTCCATCGTGGAGCTGCTGGCCGTGTTGTATCGCAAGCACCTGCAGCTCGATCCCGCCAACCCGGCTATGGCGACCCGCGACTACATGGTGCTCAGCAAGGGCCACGGTGTCATGGCCCAGTACGCCTGCCTGCATGAGCTGGGCTGGCTCACGGACGACGACATTGGCAACTATTTCAAGGACGGAACCCGCCTGAAAGGCCTGGCCGACGCCCATGTGCCCGGTGTGGAAGCGACCACTGGCTCGCTGGGGCACGGCTTGTCGGTCGCCGCAGGTCTGGCGCTGGCGGCCAAACTGAATAAGACGGAGCAGACCTGCTATGCGCTGGTCGGCGACGGCGAACTCAATGAAGGGGCCATCTGGGAAGCAGCCCTGTTTGCCGCGCACTTCAAGCTGGACAACCTCGTGGTGATTGTCGACAAGAATGGTTTTCAGGCCATGGGCACGACCGACGACGTCATCGCGCTGGGAAACATCGAGGAAAAATTCAGGGCTTTCGGCTTTGATGCGGTCACTATCGACGGGCATGACGAAGCAGCCATCGACGCGGCCTATAGCAACATGAAGGCCGCCCGCAACGGCAAGCCCAAGGCAATTGTGGCTACTAGCGTCAAAGGCAAAGGTGTCTCGTTCATGGAACACAACAACATCTGGCACTACACACGCCTTACACCCGAAACCTACGCAGCCGCCATCACCGAGCTGGGGTACACAGCATGAGAAACGCATTTTCCGACGCACTGGTAGCCGCTGCGCTGTCCGACCCCAAAGTGTTGCTGCTCACGGGCGACCACGGTTATGCACTGTTTGACGCCTTCCGCAAAGCCCGGCCTGAACAGTACATCAACTGCGGCATCGCCGAGCAAAACATGGTGGGCGTGGCTGCCGGCCTGGCCAAGGCCGGCTTCAAACCCATTGTTTACGGGCTGGCGGCCTTTGTCCCTGTGCGCGTGCTCGAGCAGATAAAAATTGACGTGTGTTACGAGAACCTGCCCGTCATTTTGATCGGCGACGGTGCCGGCCTGGTTTACGGTCAACTGGGCACCAGCCACCAGTCCACCGAAGACATCGCCTGCACGCGGGCCATCCCTTCGCTGACTGTGCTTTCACCGGCCGACCGTTTTGAAATGACGGCGACCATGGAGCTCGCCCTGAAACTCGCCTCACCGGTTTACCTGCGTGTGGGAAAAAGTGACCGCGGCGATGTGCATACGGCGCCGCTGACGCTGCGCGGCGCCGGCGAGATGCTGCGCGTCGGCGAGAGCCAGGGCCGCGTCGCGTTGCTGGCGACCGGCTCGATGGTCAGGTTCGCGATGGATCTGATCGCCCAGGGCCTGGCCGCCGAGATATGGAGCGTGCCGTCGATCAAACCGATAGACCGCGAGCAACTGCGCCAGCTCACAGGCCGCGTCGACGCGGTCGTGACGCTCGAGGAGCACTCGGTTATGGGCGGCCTCGGCGCCTGCATCGCCGAAGAGCTCGCGGCATCGCCGCGGCCGCTACCACTCTGCCGCATCGGCGTCGAAGACCGCTTCTCGGCGTTCTGCGGCAGCTGGGACTACCTGCTTCAAGAGCACAAAATCGATCCGGCATCGGTCGCGGGGCGTGTCGGGGATTTTCTCGCGGCTCTTGGCATGTCGACAACCTCACCCCAAGACCGTGGCTCCTGAACAGCATCGCATGGCACCAAACCCGGGAATCCTGAAGCTGCTTGCCTTGCTGTGGCGGCATATGAGCAAACGCAGAAAAGGACATTTTGTCGTTCTGCTTTTTGTCATGCTCATCAGCACTTTCGCGGAGGTGATCAGTCTCGGCGCCGTGTTGCCGTTTCTTGCCGTTCTGATCAATCCGGCACAGGTGGCGCAATATCGCGTCCTCGCCTGGATTGTGCCCACGGGGGTCGCGGACACCCCCACGGGGCTTGTGCTGCCCCTGACCGCGCTGTTCGTTGCGGCCGCGCTGGCCGCGGGCGCGCTGCGAATTTTCCTGCTCTGGATCAGCACGCGGATCGCCTATGCGAGCGCATCCGACTTGAGCATCGACTTATACAGAAGAACCCTTTATCAGCCGTACCACACCCATATATCCAGAAACACCAGCGAAGTCATCAGCGGCGTCACGCACAAAGTCAACGATGTGGCGTTCGGGATACTTCAGGCCATACCCACGCTGCTAAGTTCGGTCGTGCTTCTGGCCGCGATACTAACCACGCTACTCCTGATAGACCCGGTGGTCGCGTCGTTGGCCGCACTTGGGTTCAGCCTGAGTTATGGCCTCGTGATCTACGCATCGCGTCGCCGCCTGCGCCGGGACAGCCAGCGTATTGCGCTCGAGCAGACACAAATCATCAAAGCGTTGCAGGAAGGTTTGGGCAGCATCCGTGAGGTTCTGCTAGACGGCACACAGGCCTTCTTTTGCGACATCTATGCGAAAGCAGAAAAGCCGCTGCGAAAAGCTCAGGGCAACAATCTTTTTTTCAGCGCGAGCCCGCGCTATGCGGTAGAGGCCTTGGGCGTGACGCTGATAGCCGCCCTCGCCTACAAACTCAGCCAGAATGACGGGGGTCTTGCGGCGGCGCTCCCCACGCTGGGCGCGCTGGCGCTTGGAGCCCAGCGCATGCTGCCGGCGCTGCAGCAGATTTATAGCTCCTGGGCAAACATCTACGGCAGCCAGGCGTCTCTCGTCGCCATATTAAAGTTGCTCGATCAAGAGACGCCCGGCTACGCAGCGGGGAACAGATTCTCAGCATCGGACTTCAACCATTCGATTCAGCTCAACAACGTCGGCTTCCGCTACTCGAGCGGTGAGGCCGACGTCCTGCACAATGTTTCGCTGACCATCCGGCGCGGCCAGCGCATCGGCGTTGTCGGCTCCACCGGCAGCGGGAAAAGTACCCTGCTTGACATCCTGATGGGACTGATCCAACCGGGTGAAGGCGCCATGACCATCGACGGCGCACCGCTCAATGAAGAAGGCTATCAGCGCTGGCAGAGAAACATCGCGCACATACCGCAGAACATCTACCTGACCGATTCAACCTTTGCCGAAAACATTGCGTTCGGAATGTCGCTTTCGGAAATAGACATGGAGCGCGTGCGCGATGCCGCCGAACAGGCCCAAATCCGCGACTTCATCGAAAGCCGGCCGGCAAGCTACCTACAACCCATCGGCGAACGGGGAGCGTTCATGTCCGGCGGGCAAAGGCAGCGGATCGGAATTGCGCGGGCGCTCTACAAACGTGCCTCCGTCCTCGTGATGGACGAGGCCACAAGCGCTCTCGACTCGGACACCGAGAATCAGATTATGCAGGCGATCCTGTCCCTCGACAAGAATCTGACGGTGGTCGTGGTCACGCATCGGCTCTCGACGGTCCGCCATTGCGACCATATTTTCGAGTTCGAGAACGGCCGGCTGATCGCGCAGGGCACGTACGACCAGTTGCTGGCCGAGAGCCCGAGTTTTCGAAGAAAATTGCAGCACCACTTCAGCGAGACGGTCGATAAAGAGGCTTCGAGGAAAGAGCATTGAACATGAGACAAGCCCCTGGAAAAATACCTCCTCTTCCCACACGCTATCCCGACGAATCGATCTATCAGGCGTTGAGTCGCTTGGGGCTGACCAGCGACGCCACCCGGCGACTTATCGCGACCGATACACGCGATGTCAAAAACATCAACGTCTACAAGGATGTGGTCAGCGGTGTGGTGTTCATCGACGGCCACTATGTGGGAAGCGACACCTACGAAAGCGGCGAGTACCGGAAAAATTCCGTTGCAGACCCGGCGGCAACTCTTCAGGCGGGATTTGAAGACCATGTCGACACGACCCGCAGGCTGGAAAGCTACAAGCAGTTTGTCACCGGAAAAGTCATCTGCGATTTCGGGTGTGGCGCCGGATCCTTCCTGAATGCTTCGAGGCCACTGGCGAGCCGGGTCTGCGGCATAGAGCTGCAGCTCGACTACCTGAGCGCCCTCAAGTCCAGCGGCATCCCCTGCGTCAATACCCTGGACCAGATGGAAGGCGATTGCGATACGGCATTCCTGTTTCACTCTTTCGAACATCTTCCCAACCCGTCGTCGGTGTTGCGCGATCTTCACGCCGTACTTAAAAAAAATGGGGCTGGCCGGATCGTCATTGAAGTGCCCCATGCGAGGGATTTTCTGGTCGAGGGGCTGTCCTGTCCCGAGTTCCTCGAATTCACCTTGTGGTCTCAGCATCTCATCCTGCACACCAGGGAATCGTTGAAGTCGTTTCTCGAAGATGCCGGCTTCAAGTCGGTTGTTATCGAGGGCGTGCAGCGTTTTGGCATTGCCAATCATCTCCACTGGCTGAGACATCAGCGCCCGGGCGGCCACAAGTCGAATCTTTCCGTTCTGGAAACGCCGTCGTTGAAGCAGGCATATGCCGACGCGCTTTCGCGACTCGACGCCAACGACTCGCTTGTCGCCATTGCCAGCACCTGAACAAGTGTCAAGCGCGCCTGGCCGATTGCCCATGTCAACTCCTCGTCAGGCGTCAAAACTGATCGTGTTTGATCGCGATGGAACACTGATTCGCCATGTTCCCTATCTCTGCGACCCAACCCAGGTCGAACTCCTCCCAGGAGTCCGCGAGGGTTTGTCGCAACTCAAACTGGCGGGTCATAAATTGTTCCTGCATACCAACCAGTCCGGTGTGGGACGTGGCTACTTCCCGATTGAGGCCGTCATACGATGCAACGAGGAGCTCATTCGCAAGCTCGATTTCGACACGAATGTTTTCGAGGAAATCTGCATCTCTCCTGAATCGCCGCAGCAGGTGATGGCCTATCGCAAGCCCTCGCCGCGATTTGGTTGCGAATTGCTGGTCCGCTATCGACTTGCGCCGGCCGACATGTGTTACGTCGGAGACAACCTGACGGACTTGCTGACCGCCTCCAACATCGGCTGTCAAGGTGTAGGCGTGAACACAGGCGTCCACGACCTGGATCACGAACTCACCCAGGCGGGACTGACGGACAAATTTGCCGTCTGCCAGGACTTCGCACAGGTCACTGCCTGGCTGCTCCAGACGATGAGGGATAGCGCATGAAGCCGGATCACCTTCTGGTCCTGGCAGGCGGATTTGGCACGCGCCTGCGCGCTGCGGTGCCGGAACTACCGAAACCCCTCGCGCCGGTGGCCGGCCAGCCCTACCTCGCCTATCTGATCGATCATTGGGCAGCACAGGGAATCGTCCGGATGACGTTCCTGTTACATCATCAGGCGCCACTGATTGAGCAATTCCTCATGGAAAAAAGGACGTCCGACAGCCTCCGCCACTGTGAGCTTGATACCTTGACCGAAGCTGTGCCACTCGGTACTGGCGGCGCGATTGCCTACGCGGTGCGGGAACTCGGCCTGGAGGAGGCGTTCCTCGTCGCCAACGCGGACACATGGCTGGGCGAGAGCTTGAACCGGCTGGGCGATGCCCAGGCGCCAGCCATGAGCGTCGTGCATGTCGACAATACCGAAAGATATGGTCGCGTGGAAATAGCAGGCCATAAAATAAGTACGTTTACCGAAAAAAAGAACAGCGTTGGTCCGGGCTGGATCAATGCCGGCATGTACCGGCTTGACGCCAACCTGTTCCGGGACTGGGACGGTCGGCCTTTCTCGATTGAGGACGAAGTCTTCCCGAGTCTGGCCAGCACGGGTGAACTCACGGCGGTGCCATTACACACCGAATTTGTCGACATCGGTATTCCAGCTGACTATTTCCGGTTTTGCCGGTGGATTGAGTCTCAGAAAGCAGGTACTTTGTGAGTCTTAATGTATTTCTGATTTCCGAATCGGCATCCCTGCGCGAAGCGCTTGTACAGATCGAGGCGAACCACCACGGGATCGTCCTGACGATGAACGCCAAAGGCCGGACCACGGGGCTTGCGACGGATGGCGATATCCGGCGCAAGCTGCTCGACGGCGCATCGCTGGACGATCTAATTTCTTCTTGCGCCAACCCCAGCTTCGTGTGGGCCGACAGCTCCACGCCGCGTGAGCTTTTGCTGAAGCAGCTGGATAACCGGATTCAGGTTATCCCTTTGCTCGATCAGACCGGCAAGCTGGCGGGTATCGTCAGCAGGGATTACCTTCCCGCGCAAAGAGAAGGGCCCATCTATGCAAGAGCCCGCTCACCGGTGCGCATCAGTTTTGGCGGCGGCGGTTCTGATCTCACGCACTTCTTTGCGGGCGAAGGGGGCGCGGTCATCAACACGACCATTTCCCTGTACAGTCACGCCACGCTTCGCAAGCGCAGCGACGCACGGATCCGGATTCATTCGCGGGATCTGGGCACATCGCTTGAAGCCGAAGATCTTCAAGGCGTGCTGGGTCTAAAAGGTGACTTCGGGCTTATTCAGGCCCTGCTCAAGACCGTTCATCCTGATTTCGGATTCGAGTTGTATCTGCACTCCGATTTTCCGATGAATTCAGGCCTTGGTGGTTCCGCCGTTGTTTCCGCGACCGTGCTCGGCTGCTTCAATCAGTTCCGCCAGGACCGCTGGGATTCGCATGAAGTCGCCGAACTCGCGTTCCAGGCCGAGCGCCTCTATCTTGGCGTCGCTGGCGGCTGGCAAGACCAGTACGCGACCGTTTTCGGCGGTTTCAATTTTATGGAATTTCGCATGGACCAGAATATCGTCCATCCGCTACGGATTCCGACCGATGTCCAGCTTGAACTTGAAGAAAGTCTTGTTCTTTGCGACACCGGCACGCCGCATGATTCGGGCGACATCCATGAGGACCAGCGCAACCATATGCAACAGGAAGGAATCCGGCAAAAGGTTCAGTCCAATGTCGAGCTGACCTACCGCATGCGCAATCACCTGCTAAGGGGGCGATTGCTGCAGTTCGGACAGTCGTTGCATGAGGCCTGGCAGTTCAAACGCCAGTTCAGCAGCAAGATATCCAGTAGCCGGCTCGACCAGATCTATGAGGAAGCCTGCGCCAACGGGGCCGTCGGCGGCAAGCTGCTCGGCGCAGGCGGCGGTGGCTTTTTTCTTTTTTACGTCACGCCATTCCGCAAACACCAACTGATCGCCAAACTCGAAAGCCTGGGACTCAAGGTGCGTCCGTTCCGCTTCGAACAGGAAGGCTTGCGCGCCTGGTCGTCGCGCGAAGGCAAAAATCAACCCCACCCGGAAAATTCATGACTATCAGCATCGCCAACTTTGAGATCGGAGCGGACCGGGCTTTTGTGATTGCCGAGATCGGCAACAACCACAACGGCAGCTACGAGCGCGCCTTGCAGATGGTCGACCTCGCGGTGGAGATGGGCGCGGATTGCGCCAAATTCCAGATGCGCAACCTCGACGAGGTCTATCGCCAACGCACCCTGCGCAAAGACGGAGAAGATCTAGGCACTGAATACGTGCTCGACCTGCTGCGGCGCTTCGAACTCTCGATAGACCAGCACCGGGAATTGGCCGCGTATTGCGCGGCCAAGGGTATCCTCTACCTCTGCACGCCTTGGGACAACAAAAGCGTCGATGTGCTCGAAGGCATGGGTGTGCCTGCCTACAAGGTGGCGTCGGCCGACCTGACCAATCTGCCCCTGCTGGAAAAACTGTGCGCCACCGGCAAGCCGCTGATTCTTTCAACCGGTATGAGCTCGCGCGAAGAAGTGCAGATCACCGCTGATTTCCTGAACAAACGAAAAGCCGGGTTTGTATTGCTTCACTGCAACAGCACCTACCCGGCACCGCTGCATGACATCCACCTCAGATGGATGGAAAAGCTGCGCGGGATTCATCCGCTGGTCGGCTACTCCGGCCACGAACGCGGCATAGCCGTGACTCTGGCCGCAGTGGGCTTGGGCGCCTGCGTCGTGGAGCGCCACTTTACGCTGGATCGCAGCATGGAAGGCCCGGACCATGCCGCCAGCCTGGAGCATGCAGAGTTCAAGCGCCTCATCGAGGGCATCCGCGAGATCGAACAGGCACTGGGTGATGGGCGCGAACGCCGCATTTCCCAGGGCGAAATGATCAACCGTGAAAACCTGGGCAAAAGCCTGGTGGCAGCGATGGCATTGACGAAGGGGACGGTCATCAAGCCCGAACACGTTCAGGTGCGCAGTCCGGGCCAGGGGCTTTCACCCCAGCACTACGAGAAGCTGTTGGGGCGTACCCTTCAGCATGACCTGAACCTTGAAGACTTCTTTTACCCGTCTGATCTCAGGGACGAGCGCATCGAGCCGCGCCCTTACTCATTCCAGCGCCCTTGGGGTGTACCGGTCAGGTACCACGACTTCCAGGAATACAACGCGCGCATCAAGCCCGATCTGTTTGAGTTTCACTTGTCTTATTCCGACATGGAGCTCAAGCCCGATGATTTTCTGAAAGGCACTTACCCCTGTGGTTTTGTCGTCCATGCACCAGAGCTGTTTGCAAACAGCCGGCTGATGGACCTGGCTTCACCTGATGAAGCCTATCGCGCCCAGTCGGTGCAGGAAACGCAGCGTGTCATCAACATCACACGAGATTTGAAACGATTCTTTCCACAAACCACGCGCCCCATGATCGTCGCCAACATTGGCGGTTTCACCATGGACGAGCCATTGCCCTCGTCGGTGATTCAGGCCTACTACGAGCGGTTTGCGAAAAGCCTGACCGAACTGGACATGGACGGTGTGGAACTGATTCCTCAGACCATGGCCCCCTTCCCCTGGCATTTTGGTGGCCAGCGCTTCCAGAACATCTTTGTGCGCATCGAGGAAATCGTCGAATGGTGCAAGCGTTTGCACTTGCGCATGTGCTTCGACATCTCGCACACGCGTCTGACCTGCAACCATTTCGGCATCGATTTTTACGACTTCGCCGAGAAGATCGCACCGCTGTCTGCGCATCTTCACCTAGGCGACGCCGAGGGCCTGAACGGGGAGGGGCTGCAAATCGGTGAGGGCGATATCGACTTTGTGCGCCTCGGAGAAATTCTTCGCAAAGGTTGCCCCCAGGCATCCTTCATCCCCGAAATCTGGCAAGGCCACAAAAACGGCGGCGAAGGCTTCTGGATTGCGCTGGAAAAACTGGAAGGCACGCTGTGAACGTGCCCATGGAACTGCACGCAACAACGCAAGCTCTAGGTGAACTAAAGGTACAAATACGCGCGTCCATTGCCGTCAAGGAAAAACTCCTGGCCGATGAACAGTTGCTGAACCAGATACGTCAGCTGGCACTAAGCTGCATTGCAGCCCTGAGGTCCGGGGGCAAAATTATCTTTGCCGGCAACGGCGGCAGTTTTGCCGACGCCCAGCACCTGTCCGCGGAATTCACCTCACGTTTCCTTTTTGATAGGGCGCCACTGGCTTCCCTGGCTTTGGCCACCAACAACTCGGCCATCAGCGCCATCGGCAACGACTATGGCTACGAACAGATCTTTGCGCGGGAACTTCAGGCCATAGCAAAACCTGAAGATGTTTTCATTCCCATATCCACCAGCGGCAACAGCGCCAATATTCTGGCAGCGGTGTCGGTTGCGAAAGAGCTGGGTGTCACCACCGTTGCATGGACGGGCGCGGGCGGGGGGCGGCTCGGCCAGATGTGCGATTGCATATGTATTCCCTCATCCGAGACCGCACGAATTCAGGAGTGCCACATCCTGATCGGCCATATCGTCTGCGGCTTGGTTGAAGCCGGCTATTTCCTGAAGGAGAGTTGAAGATGACCAAAGTCGTAGCCCTCATTCCGGCCCGTGCCGGCTCCAAGGGCGTGCCCAACAAGAATGTGCGCTTGTTGGGAGGCCATTCGCTGCTGGCCTGGTCCATAGCCGCGTGCCTCAAGTCGTCCAGGATTGACCGTGTCATTGTTTCTACTGATTCGGCAGAGTACGCTGCTCTGGCGACCAAGCTCGGTGCCGAAGCGCCCTTTCTGCGTCCTGAGGCGATCTCTGGCGACCGTTCAACCGACTATGACTTCATCGTTCACGCGCTGGACTGGCTTGCAGCAGAAGCGGGCGAGCCCGACTATCTGGTTCACATACGGCCTACAACCCCCTTGCGCGACCCGCAACTGATTGACAATGCGGTGAAAGCCTTTATGGACACGCCTCACGCGACAGCTTTGCGGTCAGTCCACGAAATGCCCGAGTCAGCTTACAAAACTTTTGAAATGGCGGCAGGCGGCCAGCTCAAGCGCCTCGGGGCCGACAACACCGCGCTGGACAGTGCCAACAATGCCCGCCAGCAATTCCCGAGCACCTACCAGGCCAATGGCTATGTCGATGTGCTGTCTACTGCATTCATCCGCAAAGCGGGGCTGATGCATGGCGACCACGTCATTCCATTTGTGACTCCTTCGGTGGTGGAAGTCGATACAGAAGACGACTTTGCACATCTGGAATTCCAGCTCACACGGATTCCAGACATCCTCCAAAAACTTTTTAATTGAGAAATTTTTATGGCCGCACATTCTTTTTGCCTCCAACCGCAGCCGGTTCCCTTCGTCGCGACAGCAAACCGCACGATCAAAACGGCTATCCCGGCACCGGGAACGCGTGAAGTTCTGGAGCGGCTGGAGGCTTGCGAGTCCCGCTCCATGCATGGCCAGTTGCCGCTGGTCTGGGACCGGGCCGAGGACTTCAGCATCTTCGACGCTGCCGGCAACCGCTGGATTGACTTCACCTCAACAATTTTTGTGGCGAATGTCGGCCACTCCAACCGGCACGTCACCGCTGCCATGAAAGCCGCGCTGGATCGCCCCCTGTATGGCTGCTATGCCTATGCCCATGAAGGCCGTGCGCGCTACCTCGAAAAACTCGTCAAATTTGCCGGTCCCCCCTTCGAAAAGGCATTTCTGCTGTCGGCCGGCACGGAAGCCACTGAGGGCGCATTGAAACTCATGCGCATGCACGGGCAAAAAGAGGGAAAACGGCGCCGCGGCATCATTTGCATTGAAGGCAACTGGCACGGTCGCACCATGGGCGCGCAGATGCTCAGCAGCAACCTGGCCCAGCGCGAATGGATCGGCTACCAGGATGCCGACATCCACCACATCCCTTTCCCCTATCCGTGGGCCCTGGCTGGCCGCACGCCCGAAGCGTTTCTCGCCGAAAGCTTGGCCAAACTCGAGAAGGCCGGCATCGACCTCGCGCAGGACGTCTGCGGCTTCATGCTCGAGACCTTCCAGGGCTGGGGCGCGGTGTTCTATCCAACGGAGTATGTGCAGGCAATCGAACGCGTCTGCCGAAAGCACGCCATCCTGCTGACCTTCGACGAGATGCAGGCCGGTTTCGGCCGGACCGGCAAGGCTTTCGGCTTCCAGCACTACGGCGTGACGCCTGACCTGATTTGCTGCGGCAAGGGCATGGGCGGCGGCGTGCCGCTGTCCGGTGTGATCGGCCGCGCCGCGATCATGGACCTGCCGGACGTCGGCAACATGAGCAGCACGCACTCGGCCAACCCCTTGGTCTGCGCTGCTGGCCTGGCTGTGATCGAGGAGATGGAAAACCGGAACCTTGTCGCCGAAACTGCGCGAAAGGGCGAGCTGCTTTTCGCCGCGCTGCACAAGCTGCAAGCGCGCTTCCCCGACCGTATCTCGCACCTGCTGGGGCGAGGCCTGATCGCAGCTGTGCTGTTCAAACACCCAGAAACCGGTGCGGCCGACGGCCCGTTCACGAGCAAGGTCGCCGAACTCTGCATGCAGAAGGGCCTGCTGGTCGTGCATACCGGGCGTGAATCGATCAAAATTGGTCCGCCGCTGACGATCACCGACGAGGCGCTGCTCGAAGGCGTCGAGGTGCTCGGCGAGGCGATCGCCGAGACAATCGCCAAATGATTACGCAGATCCGTCATACCGGTCTCGTCGTTGCTGACCTCGAAGCGGCACTGCGCTTCTGGCGCGACCTGCTCGGCTTCACGGTGGCGCGGCAAATGGACGAGTCGGGGCCACACATCGACGCCATGATGGGCCTCAAGGACGTGCGGCTCACAACCTCGAAGCTGACCGCGCCCGATGGCGGCATGATCGAGCTGCTGTATTTTCATTCGCATCCCGACCAGCCGACCTGGATCGGAACGCCATACTCGACAGGCTTCACGCATGTCGCGCTGACTGTGTCCAGCATGGACGAAGCCTATGAGAAGCTCACTGCCGCGGGGGTTTGCTTCAAGGCCGCGCCGCAGTACTCTCCCGATGGGGCCGTGAAAGTCATCTACTGCGAGGCCCCCGACGGAGTGCTTCTGGAACTTGTGGAAATGCTCAGACCATGACTAGAACCCAACGCGACTATGTCGACGTCGTCTACAACGAGACCGACCGACCCCTCACCAACTATCCCGCGCGGCTGGCGCACTATCTGTTCGATCGTTACCGGATCAAGGCAGGCCAGAAGCTGCTGGACATCGGTTGCGGCCGCGGCGAGTTTCTCGGCGGCTTCATCGACTGCGGCGTGGTAGGCCACGGCGTAGATCGCTCGCGTTCCGCCGAGAAATACTGCCCCGATGCCGACCTGCGCACCGCCGATCTGGAGAAGGAGCCGCTGCCGTACGAAGACAATTTCTTCGACGTGATCTATTCCAAATCGGTGATCGAACACTTTTATTACCCCGAGCGCCTGATTCAGGAGATCTATCGGGTGCTCAAGCCTGGCGGCATTGTGATTACGCTGTGCCCCGACTGGGAATTCAACTACCGGATCTATTTCGAGGACTACACGCATCGTACGCCGTTCATGCAGTCCTCGTTGCGCGACATCCAGCTGATTCACGGCTTCGAGAACATCGAAGTCGAACGTTTCCGGCAGTTACCGGTTCTTTGGGGCCAAGGCTACTGGCTGCTACCCTTCGCCGAACTCACGCGTCTGTTAGCGCCGAGTTTTTTGAGAAAGCAAAGCAAATGGGTAAGGTTCTCCAAGGAAATCATGCTGCTCTCCAGCGCCACCAAACCTCTTGAAACAGCAGCGGATTGATATGCCTACAAACACACGTCTCGGATTCATGCAGGGGCGGCTTTCGCCGCTCGTGGACGGCCGGACCCAGGCCTTTCCCTGGGGATGCTGGCAGAGCGAGTTCGCATCGGCCCGCCAGCATGGCTTTGACCTCATGGAGTGGACGCTCGATCAGGATCTGCTCTATAGCAACCCGCTGCTCACCGAGGCCGGTCAGGCCGAGGTCACGGCGCTGCGGGCGCAGCACGGGATACGCATCGGCTCGCTGACCGGCGACTGCTTCATGCAGAGTCCGTTCTGGAAGGCCGAGGCGGCGCAAGGCGAACAGTTGCAGGAGGACTTTAGAGCCGTGGCCAGGGCCTGCTCCGCGGTCGGTATCGTCATGATGGTGCTGCCGCTGGTCGACAACGGCAGCCTGACGACACGCGCGCAGGAGGACCTGCTGGTCGACGTGCTGCAGGCCCACGCGCCGCTGTTGACCGAACTCCGCGTGCAGGTGGTTTTCGAGTCGGATTTCGCGCCGGCCGAACTCGCGCGCTTCATTGACCGGCTGGACCCGGCCCTGTTCGGTGTGAACTACGACATCGGCAACAGCGCCAGCCTCGGCATGCGTCCTGCCGACGAAATCGCAGCCTATGGTCACCGCATCGTCAACGTGCACATCAAAGACCGCATGCTTGGCGGCACAACGGTGCCGCTGGGAACCGGCAGCGCCGATTTCGAGACGGTATTCGCGGCGCTCGCGAGGGCCGGCTACCGCGGTAACTACATCCTGCAGACGGCCCGCGCGCAGGACGGCGACCATGCAGGCGCGCTCTGCCGCTATCGCGACATGGCGCTCGACTGGATCGAGCGCCATGGATCTTGAGCTCGCCGGCAAAACAGCTCTCGTCACCGGTTCCTCGCGCGGAATCGGCCGCGCCATTGCCGAAGCGTTGCGGGTCGAAGGCTGCAAGGTCGTCCTGAACGCGCGCCATCCTGATGAGCTGAACGCGACCGCCGTGGCGCTGCAGAGCCCGGCGATAGCCGGCGACGTCACGCGCGCCGACGAGGCACGGCGCGTCGTCGACGAGGCGGTCGGGCTGCTCGGCCAGCTCGACATCCTCGTCTGCAATGTGGGCAGCGGCCGCTCGGTCGCGCCGGGCACCGAAACGCCCGAGGAGTGGCAGCGCGTTTTCGCTATCAATCTCTGGAGCGCGATCCACATGGTGGAAGCGGCGCGCGGCGCCCTTGCGACCTCGCGCGGCGCAGTGGTCTGCATCTCGTCAATCTGCGGCCTCGAGGTTGTGCCGGGAGCCCCGGTCACGTACTCGGTCGCCAAGGCGGCCTTGCATGCCTACGTGCGCGGCATCGCGCGCCCGCTCGGCGCGCAGGGCGTGCGCATCAATGCGATCGCACCGGGCAATATCCTGTTCGACGGATCAGTCTGGCAAAAAAAACTCGCGGCTGACGCGGCCGGCGTGCAGGCCATGCTGGAAACCAATGTGCCACTGCAGCGGCTAGGCACGCCGCGCGAGATCGGCGAACTCGCCGCCTACCTGGCATCGCCGCGCTCGGGCTTCGCGACCGGCTCGATCTGGACGCTGGACGGCGGGCAGGTCCGCGCCTAGACGCAACTCCAAGGAATACCCATGACCACAGCATTCAGGAAGTTCAACCTCACTGGCAAGACCGCCCTGATCACCGGCGCCGCCGGATTGCTCGGCCGCCAGCACGCTGCGGCTCTGCTCGAGAGCAGCGCCAGCGTTGTTCTCACCGATATCAACGAGGGTGCGCTCGCCTCGACCCGCGAATTTCTAGCGGGCTCGGCAGACCTCCACCGCATCCACACGGCGGTCCTTGACGTTTCGAACCCCGTCTCAGTCGCTTCACTGTCGGCGCGGCTCGCAACAGAGAGCCGTCGCATCGACATCCTGGTCAACAACGCGGCAATCGACCCGAAAGTCACGGCCGGCGCCGGCATCGTCGAGAGCTCACGACTCGAGAATTTCCCGATCGAACAGTGGAATCTGCAGATCGCGGTTGGCCTTACGGGCGCATTTCTGTGCAGTCAGGTTTTCGGAGCGGCCATGGCCGCCGACGGTAAAGGCGGTGTGATTCTGAGTATCGCGTCGGATCTCTCGGTGTTCTCGCCCGACCAGCGCCTGTATAGCAAAGACGGACTGCCTCCCGAGCTGCAACCCGTCAAACCCATCACCTATTCGGTCATCAAGGCTGGTTTGGTGGGGATGACCCGTTACCTAGCCACCTATTGGCCGGAACGAGGCGTGCGCGCCAACGCCCTCTCTCCCGGTGGGGTCTACACTGGTCAGGGAGACGAATTTGTCACGCGTCTGACTTCGCTAATCCCTCTTGGCCGTATGGCCGCCAAAGAGGAATACAGGGCAGCCATCCAGTTTCTCTGCTCCGATGCTTCGGCCTATATGAATGGACAGAATATCGTCATGGATGGCGGCCGATCGGCGTGGTAATTACAACATGCTGCGTAACCGCCCGATACTCTGGGAAAACGGCAGTTTTTATAATAGTCAAGGAATATTTGTCGTATGTTGGTAAGTTTTGGATTTGAAGAGGTCAATGAGGCCGTCATTAGAAACGCCCAGATCTGGCGTTATAAAAAAGTGATGGGTGGCAATGAAAAAATAGCGGTGCTGGTCCCCGATATATTTTCCGGCTTGTATTTCCATGCCGACACGGCCATAACGTTCAGTGCAACCAATATACAAAAATACTCGACCATTTCCGAATATCACCCTTCCAGAATGGAGCTCAAGTGGTATTCCGTCTTGGAAAGGCTGCATAAATTTTTTTATAAGTTCGAGCTCACCCGCGCCATGAGCTACCACCTTTTCCGGCGAACACCTCGACAGGATGTTTTTTATATAAAGAGCGGGCTGGAAGGAAAATTACTGCAAAAAATCAGGAAAAAACTGGGAGCTCAGAAATACATCCGAATGTCGGATTATTTCGATCTCTCCACCGGCCAAGCGGTGGAGCCAGACCTGACAAAATGGTTCATTACCAATCTTGAATATATACAGGCGATGATTGCATCTGGCGACTACTGCAAAGCCAGGAATGCCATCCTGCAAGCCAAGGAAAAACCTGTTGTTGTCTTGAGAACAAGGAATTTCCAGAACAAGGCGGTCGTTCACAATTCAAAAAAATCAATTCTCCGGCCACTGATCATTGAACTGTTGAAGTTCGACTGCAAGGTCATCAACATTGGAACGCCGGCGTTGCCATTGGACATTGCCGATGCGAACTATGAAGAACTGACTCATAGCATGAGCATCGCAGATGAATTTGCGTTATGCGCAAATGCATCCTGCACGATCATGACCACGGAGGCCGGAAACTACATGGGCCTGGCGACGGTGGATTTGCGAATGGTGCAATACGACGACGAAGTGTTCGAAAGTCTTTTCAAAAGTCCGCTCAGTCTCATGAAAGCCAGATACCAAGCAGGGCTTGAGGACCTCGATATCCGACATTATGTGAAGGCCGAGCGTTGGTCCGATGCAGCAGCCGCGATTCATGACTTTGCAATCCACCCCGGAATCAACGAAAATTCGGGCAAAGAGACCACCCGGCCACAGCTGGTCGCCCTCGGACTCGTCAACGTGTAGCGACAGACGTGACGATATAAATCTGAATTCAGTCAATCGAATTTGCGATCGAATGGCTCAACAATATTGAATTGAATGTCAAAAAATATGACGAATACGCCCCCCATCATTCAGCTCATGCAGCTCAATAACAATTACGGAAATCAATATTATCTTCCTTACAGTATTGGGGTCCTGGCCGCGTACGTCAAAAAGAATCAGAAGCTTAAAGAGGCCTTCAAGTTCAATCCTTTCCTCTACAAGCGGGCCGCCGTGGAGGAGATTGTGGAGGCGATCGGGTTTGTCGACGTGTTCGGTGTATCTGCATATACTTGGAACTGGGAATTGAGCGTCAGAGTCGCGCAGAGAATTCGGGAAGTCAATCCGGATGCCTTGATCATATTCGGCGGCCCTCACGTGCCGGATTCCAGCCCCGAATTCTTCGACCAATATGGCTTTATAGACATAGCTGTCCACGGTGAGGGCGAAATGATCTTCGATGAAATACTGACCAAGTATCTGAGCAAGGAATGTTTTCGGGAGGTGCCTGGTATTTCCTTCAACGACCGGAAAAATGGCGAAGTTATCACCAACAAAAAGCCGTCGCGCATGAAGGATTATGCGGAGTTGCCGTCGCCCTATCTCGAGGGCGAGTTTGATGCGCTGGTTGCGGACAATCCGGAAGTGGAGTGGATGGCGCCATGGGAAACCAATCGCGGATGCCCTTTTCAATGCACCTTCTGTGATTGGGGTTCGTCGATCGCATCAAAAGTGAATGAATTTCCGGGGGACCGGATTGCCCAGGAAATCGAATGGTTTTCGAAAAACAAGATCGGCTACATTCTTGGCTGCGATGCGAATTTCGGCATTCGCAAACGGGACATCGATATTGCCACCGCGCTGGTCGCGTCCAAGAAGAACACCGGTTATCCGAAGGATTTTGCCGTGTGCTTCACGAAAAACAGCACCGAAGCCATCTTCGGCGTGGGGAAAATCCTGCATGCTGGCGAGATGCTCAAAGCCGTATCGATCAGCATGCAGAGTCTGGATGAAGGCGCGCTCAAGTCGATCAAGCGCGACAACATCAAGCTTGAGGTATTCAAGCAACTTCAGTCCAAATACAACGAGGCCGGAATAACGACATTCACCGAATTGATCTTGGGACTGCCGGGGGAATCTCGCGACTCGTTTGCGAAAGGCATCTGCACCTTGCTGGACAATGGCCAGCACAGCCAGATATACATCTACAACTGCTCGATCATGCCCAATGCGGAAATGGGCGGCAAGGTCTACCAGGACATGTTCCGGATAAAGACGGTGGCGATTCCGATTTTTACCGCGCATTCCAAGAAAGACGATTCCGATGCGATTGTGGAATATGACCGCATCATCGTCGAGACGGATACCATGGACAAGGGCGATTGGCGCGCGATGCACCACTTCGCATGGATTATCCAGTGCTTTCACATGCTTGGCTTGTTCCAGGGCGCAGCCATCTTCCTGCGCAACTACGCCAAGGTGAGTTATCACGACATCTACTCGGGATTGCTGCAATATGCCTATGCCAATCCGGAAAGCCATATCGGGCAGGAGATCGCGATTTTGAATGGCGTTCTTGACGGCGTTCTTGACGGCCGCGAGTACGGCCAATATCTGCCGGAAGACTCCGACGTGTCCTGGCCAGCCGAGGAGGCCTCGTTTTTGCGGCTCTCGAAACGCAAGGATGAGGTATATGCCGAGCTTCACCAGTTCACGCTGGAGCTTCTGGCGCAAAAGGAGACCCCGGTCAATGCCGACATCGTCAAAGCCCTCCTGAATTACCAGAAGATCGTCATTGCGAACCCGCACGATGTCGGCGATGCGGAAATGGTTTTTGAATACGACATCCCCGACTTTATTTCGGCGCACCGTAACGGATTGACCAAGGAGCTGGTCGAGAGAAACGTCAGCTACCTCATCAAGAGGCCGTACAACTTCGCCGGCAATCTGGAGCTGTTCTCGCGGAACATCGTATGGTACGGACGGAAACGAGGGCGCCTCACCTATCAACACCATGCAGTGACAGAGGACGAGGAACTGGTCGCCTAGGCCACGGGTAACGCGAATAGATCATGAATGCGTTGGCCGAGCTGCAACAGGAAATCAATGTCGACGAGTTTCAGCTTGAGACCTTGAGAAAGGTCATGGACGAACAGCTGACGAACGAACGCTCCAACGCTATCGCCTCGATCAAGGATCTCGTCAGAACCTATCAGATCGAGCCGGCCGAGCTGTGGGGCGCGGACAAAACGGCGCGAAAGCAGAAGCCCAAACCGGAGAGCTCGTGCAGGAGTGTGGTAATGCCGAAGTACCGGGATCAGGCCAGCGGCAGTACCTGGTCGAGTCGCGGCAAGCCGCCGCGCTGGCAGGCGGAAGAATTTCAGCGGACGCAAGAAAGAGGATTTCTGATCTGAAAATGCGCTCGATCTTGTCGTCAAGGCTTCGACCTTTGCCGTCTAGCTTTTGTGACACCCCTTCAACACACCTTAATTCCACCCCCTGCTCAATGTTTGGATACGGATCAACGGCATAGATCAACACATGATCTACATATCGGTCGATAACGACTACCATGGACAACTTGCACTTTCGATCATCAGTCAGTGTGGATTCGACCGTTCCGACGTTGTATTCCTATCGCATGTTGCGAGGAGAAATACGCTGGTACCTCAATCAGGTATGCAGATCGAGGAACTCAGCTCTCATCCCCTTTGCAGCGGCGGTGGATATAAAAGCGTGCGCTCATACATCCGGTCATTCCTGCATCAAATATCTCTGGCCAAGCGTTTCACCTTCAAGCCGGCAGACACCTTGATCCTGATCACGGAGTATCAGCTCAACAATGCACTGTTTGCGAAAAAAATGAAGAAGGCCGGAGGGCGCACTCTCCTTTTTGACGAGGGTATCGGCTTTTATTTCAACAACAGTCCCTTTCACAAGAAGCATGAAAGATTTCGCAACTTTTTTCTGATGCAGGTGTTCAATCTTATTTTTCGGACGATGGGAATACCAGCGCATGCATGTGCCGGCCAGGAAGGTATGCATGTCCGAATCAATGACAGATATATAGACCATGTGTTTTCTGGAATGAAATTGCCGATTGACCGAAATATTCCGGTCCTTGGCTATCGAACCCTGCCGGATAGCGTCCGCGACAAAGACATGTCGGAATCGGATGCCATCGTTTTTTTTGCGGTGAATTTCGCGTGTTTCGGACTCGAAAGCGAGGAGCGCAGTCTATCGAGAAAGGCTATCGAGGTACTGGCCACCCGGTTTTCTAAGGTCTATATAAAAATTCATCCATCGGACTGGATCTCGAAAAACAAAAACTTCAATTTTTATATGTCTCTTCAAAGTGACACTATCAGCATAGTGGCCCAGTCGATGTCGGTGCTTGAAACACTGAACGAATATCGGCCTAGACAGGTCGCCGGAACCATGAGCACAGCTTTGTTCGAAGCGCTACTGCAAGGTTGTCAGCCCATATTTCTGTATCACCTTATGCCCTATACCAAGCAGTTTGGCGTTTACGAGTTTTTGCTCAAAAATCTGAACTACAACTTCATCAGAAACTTGGGCGAGATCGGCCCGCATTATTCGTCCAACATTACCTTGCAGGATCTTACCTATGACCAGAGTCTTCCCGCTCAGATAAACCGGTTTCTCAACCAATCGCTAAACAACAGGGGGGCGTGAAGCTTGTTCTATATTATTTTTGGGCGTGCAACCCGGCTTGTACTGTTACTCACCATAATCCAACCGACAGGCAGGGCTACCACTTGCTGACCATCATTTTTGGCCGTGCGGCCCAGTTTATCCTGCTGCTGTTGGTGATGCGGGTGGCCACAACTTATTTGCCGCCAAGTGAGATGGGCCGCCTTTCGCTGATCACGGCGGCGACGGCCTTTTTTGCGCTGTTTCTCGTTAATCCGATCGGTATGTTCATCAATCGCCGCCTCCATGCGTGGGACGAACTCGGGCGGGCCAAATATTACCTCAAGTTGCATTGGGTCTATCTGCTCGGCGTATGTGTCATCGCCGCGCTGACGCTTGCGGCGCTCAACAGCATCCACGCCTTTGGCTTTCAATTCAATACCGCATGGCTGCTGGTACTTGTTTCAGGATCTTTGCTGTTCAACACTGTCAATCAGACCGCAATACCCTCACTTAATTTGCTGGAATTCCGGGGTCGCTTTATTGCGTTGACTCTGGCGACCATAGGCGCCGGCTTGGCCAGTTCGTTCGTTCTGGTTGAAATGTTTCAGCCGACAGCCGAGTACTGGTTGTTGGGTCTGCTCATCGGCCAAACTGTGCTTGCTGTGATTGGGGTCAAACTGTTTTTTGACAAATTGCGCCCTGAAGGCCCTGTTACAAAAATCTCTCGCCCCCAGCTTCGGCTGCTTTTTGACTTTGCCTGGCCGGTCGCCATCTCGGTCGGCTTTAACTGGCTGCAAACCCAGGGCTACCGGTTTTTTGTTGCGGACTCATTGGGTCTTGTAGCACTGGGACTGTTTGTCGCCGGTTACGGCATCAGCGCCGGTTTGATGGCCGCATTCGAGTCTGTACTGACCACTTACTTTCAGCCCCGGTTCTATAAACGTGTGAGCACCAGCAGCCTGGCAGAGCAGTCACTGGCCTGGAATAAATACGCCGGAGCCATTTTGCCCTCGCTCATGCTTGTCACATTCCTGCTTGCGGGTCTGGCGCCCGAGTTGACACGTTTCATGGTGGGCCCTGCGTACCAGTCCGCATCACAATTTGTGGTTTGGGGTGTTCTGGCTGAAGGGGCCAGAGTGCTTGCGGGCGTTTACAGCATGTCTGCTCACGCCAAAATGAAAACCCGTCTGCTTTTGCTGCCCAATTTATTGGGTGCGGTAATCTGTATTGCACTCATCTGGGTCCTTGCGCCCGCAATGGGCGCGCACGGGGTCGGTTTGGCCCGCTCGCTCGCGGGCATTGGCATGGTGGTGGCCATGCATTACATGATGATCGTGATTCTTGAGATGAGGCTTCCTTACCGGCTTCTCCTGAAGGGAGCAGCCATGGGCCTGGTGCTTTTGTTGATTGCCACCGCAGGCCGTTGGATGCTGGGGGGTACTGAAAGCCTGATCACTGCCGGACTTTTGATAGTGGCCACCGGCCTGGCTTTCCTGCCCATGTTTTATTGGCTGCTCTATCCGTTTTTGCCCAGGCATGACAAGGTCTTATGAAAATTCTGCTTGCATGCATGGAGTATGACTATGGCGATCCCTCACGTGGACACTCCTATGAGTACTACAACTTCTACCAAAGCCTGAAGGATCTCGGCCACGATGTGGCCATGTTTGATTACATGGCTGAGCTCAAGCGCCTGGGCAAGAGCGAGATGAACCACCAGTTGCTGGCACTGGTGCAGTCTTCCAAGCCGGATTTGGCCATGTTCTCGCTGTATACCGACCAGCTCGACCCCGCCACGGTGAGCCAACTGCGCCAGCACACCCGCACCTTGTGCTTCTTTCATGACGATACCTGGCGCGTCGAGTTTTCCCAATTCTGGGCCCGGCATTTTGATTTTTTTACCACCCCCGATGTTTATGGCGAAAGGAAATACGCGGCTTTAGGGTTGCCCAACGCCATTCACTTCCCGTTTGGCTGCAACGAAAAGCTTTATCGTGAGACCGGTTCACCTAAACAATACGACGTGTCGTTTGTGGGGGCGTGGCATCCTTACCGGGAATGGCTGATCAAACGCTTGCACAAGGAGGGTTTCGCCGTCAAAGCCGTAGGCTATCGCTGGCCTGGCGGCATCGTTTCCCACGAGCAGATGGTGGCGCTGTTCAATGAAAGCCGTATCAATCTGAACATGTCCAATTCAGCGTCCTGGGATGCGCGTTATCTGCTCGCATCTCCCAGAGGTTTGATCAACCGCATTCGCTCGCCAAAGTCTGTCGAGCAGCTAAAAGCCCGGCATTTCGAGATCAATGGCTCTGGTGGCTTTCAGCTTTCCTATTACGTGGAGGGGCTGGAAAGACACTATGAGATCGGCGCCGAGATTGGTGTGTATCTGGACCCGGACGATCTGCTTCAAAAAGTCAAACTCTATCTGGCGAACGACGCCCTGAGGGAGTCTGTAGCCCGTGCGGGGCATCAGCGAACCTTGGCCGAGCACACATTCCAAAAACGCTTTGCACGGGTGTTTGAACGCATGGGGCTTGCTTATGTCTAACCTCACACCATTAGTCTGCATCTGCATTCCGACCTATAACGCGGAGAAAACGATCGCGGCAACAATCCGTTCGGTGTTAAGTCAGACATACCAAAATATTCTGGTCCATGTCGTCGACAACAACTCCAGCGACGGCACCGCGGCTGTCGTGGAGAGCTTCCCCGATGAACGCATCACCCTGTTCCGCAATGCTGTCAATGCGGGCGCTGAAGGAAATTTCAACCGCTGCATAGCGCTTGCCAAAGGCAAGTACACCGCTATCTACCACGCTGACGACATCTACGAGCCCGAAATGGTGGCTACCCAGGTGGCGTTTTTGGAGCAGCACCCGCAGGCCGGCGCGGTATTTACGGAGGCGTTGCTGATCAACGAGCATGACCTGCTCATCGGAGAGATTCGCCAGCCGAAGAATCTTGCCGCAGGCGGGCCTTTGCATTATTTTCCAGAGGTGCTCAAGGCCATTTTGGAGCATTCGAATTTCCTGATCTGCCCCAGCGTGATGGCGCTGACCAGCGTCTACCAGGAGGACATCAAATCGTGGCGAGGCGAGCTGTTCGGATCAAGCGCTGACCTCGACGTGTGGCTCAGGATGCTGCAGCGCGGTCCGGTCGGTATCCTTCCGCAAGCAACCATGCGCTACCGTATCAGCCGGAGCCAGTGGTCGGCCAATGCGCGTGTCGATACCGGTCGCGCCGCATTTTTCAGTGTCGTTGATCACTATCTGGCCCAACCAGACGTCCGGAGCCTGCTGACTGCGCACGACCTGAAGAATTACCAACGCCTTGAGCGCAGGGACCAGGTGATGCGGGCCGTCAACGCGCTGCTGCAGGACCAGCCTGAACAGGCCGCGGCACTGTGCCCCGACATTTTTTCCATGAGTGCGCTGAAGGCCGCCTGGCAGACGCGGCGCGGCATGGCCGTGCTGGCGCTGGGCCTGTATCTGAAAATGATGTTATCGCTGCGATGCCATCGCCTTGCCAAGGCGTCATTGATCCATATGAAGAGGATGACCAACAAGTGATTCCCGACAACGCCCCCGATATGACATACGTTGATCCACCTTCGCCGGCCTACTACGAAGACAGGCTGTTCGACATATCGAATGCGACGCTCAACCGGGACGATTCCCTCGTTCCCTATGCACGCGTGCGCCAAGCCTTCAGAGCAGCAGGAAAAGATCTGCGGACTGCGGACTATCTCATGAAAGCGCCAAAGGGTGAGGCGGTCAGCAACTATTATTCGCTGGGCGTTCTCGACAACTACAAAGCGCTGCTTGAACGAGCCGACGTGTGCTTGAAGGCCTTCATCATTTTCGAACCACCGGTGGTAGATCCACGCCTCTACAAAGCTTTGCCAGAGCTGACAGCAGCTTTTGAAACTGTGTATGTTCACAACACCATAGGAGATGGCTACAGTCTGAAGGGAGTTGATCTCTCCAAACTTCGGCAGCTGTATTGGCCGCAACCGCGCGATGAAGTGATCCTTCAGTGTTGGGAGCGGTCTGAGCGCCTTGATCGCATCGTCGTGATCAATGGCAATCACATACCGCGAAAAGTCCCGCACGAACTTTACAGCAAACGAATTGAAGCGATGGCTGCTCTAGCGCCGCTCGGTGTCGTCGACCTGTATGGCCGAGGCTGGGCTAAATGGTGGTCGCGCGCCTCGATGTGGCTGCCCTACTGGAGAAACCGCAAGACGCTGATGTCGATCTACAAGGGGGCATGCGATTCGAAATACGAAGTTTTGAGCCAGTACAAGTTCAGCCTGTGTTTCGAGAACATGGCCATGAAAGGCTACGTCACCGAGAAAATATTTGATTGTCTCTATTCGGGGACCATCCCACTCTACCTTGGAGCTCCTGATATCGCGGCCCTTGTACCGTCAAATACTTACGTTGACTGCAGAGCGTTTAAGTCGTGGTCAGAAGCGTACGACGCGATGATGAAAATCACTCCAGCCGAGATCATGAAGATGCGAAACGCCGGTCGGAACTTTATTCGAAGCGAGGATGGCTTGAAATTTTATGACTCTCTCAATCATGTTTTTTTTGCAGATTAGATATGCAAGTTAAGACATCCTCAACGCTCCTGTCTGCTCCTTTTTCACCCAAGCTGGGTGTTTGGATCGCGCTCGCAGTTTTCGCATTTCTGTTTACAGCTGGATTCATCGGCTACATCGGGTCGAAATTCATCTACCTACTTTTTACAGTTTCTTTTTCTACACTTTTGCTCAGCGGGATTTACTATCCGAGCACGTACAGCTACTTGTTTTTAACAATATTTCTCTGGCTAGGTTTTTGGTTTAAATTTACTGCCAATTTTCTTTTGCTTGGTTATTTTCCATTTGAAGAGCCAGTAGGATATTTTTTGGAATCAGCTTCTGGATGGGACCATGCACTCTGGATCGCAATTGCTGGAAGCACCGCAGTAATGTTTGCACGCCTTCTGTACAAATTCACGAAATTTGGTTCTACTGTGGCGATAAGAAAAAAAATAATACCACCAATCTGGTACTCGCGTTTTAGATCGTGGCTATGGATGATTTTGATCGCTAGTATTATCGGACTTGCGCTATTAAACGGTATATACGGGATTCAGCAAAGCGGATTAGTTCCCCGTACTCGTTTGTACTGGCCGCTTAATGCTGTGACCTACTGGTTGCTGAGCACTGGATTTAGTATGGCTGCTGCTACTTTTTTGTGGTGGGATATAGGCCTTAGGAAAAATCTAGTGATTCCAGTCTATGCGATATTGGTAGAGGCTCTTTTTTCAACAGTCTCACTGCTTAGTCGAAGCGTCTATTTGTTTCATGTAATACCTCAGTTGCTTGCGTTAATAGTTAATAGAGGTTCTATTTTTTCGATGCATAAAAAAAATGCTATATTAATAGTCATTGTATTTTTTATTCTTTTTGTTGGATCAGTAATTAGTGTTTCCCTATTAAGGGATGTTTACTACTCGCCCAAAATCGGCTCAATAGCTTCGATTGATAAGCTACCAGCTTCCTATTCTAAAAATGAGCTTGCCGCAACATCTTCAATTCGATTGAAATTGCTACACCAGTTGATTATCAACCGCTGGATAGGCATAGAAGGGGTATTAGCCGTATCTTCATACCCAAAAAAAAGCCCCGCGCTTTTCTTTAATGCACTGATGGTCCAATCATCCATTGATAATGTTGATGTTTATCAAAAAATAAGTAATTCGGCATATCAAGAGGTTGATGGCTCCAAATATCAGTTTGCAAGTTTACCGGGGGCGACTGCCTTTTTATATTATTCTGGCAGTGCTTGGTATGTAATTTTTGGCATGTTTTTTCTAACTTTTGTTGCGATGTGCAGCGAACGGCTGGTCCTCTTGATGACAGGAAACGTTACCTTATGCGCGCTGTATGGGGTCAACGTCGCAAATGCGATTGCGCAACTGGGCGTTACCCCGCGGCAACTAGTTCCGCACTTGGGAATGATTGCTGCCACAGTGGTAATTATTTGGGTAATCCAATCCGCCATGTTTAACCGATTCGTCACTCATGCCTGGCGAGGTAAATCGTGAACCGGCTTTGGAAAATGGCGACTGATTCCCCAAGCGATATGCCTGCTGGCAAAGCAAGAAAACTTGCCATCGCTGCTGGTCTTATTTTCTGGTGTGTCCTGACAGGCCTTGCCGCGACAAAATACCCCTCGTCCGGTCTGGTCTATCTACTTTTTTCCGCGGCCTTCCTGTTGTTATTGATCAGTGGGTTTTTTCAACGAGCCAGCTACAGTTACTTTTTTCTCGTGCTATTTCTCTGGCTCGGGTTCTGGTTCAAGTTCACCGTACATCTTTTATTTGACTACCCTTTTGTAGAGCCCGTCGGAGATTTCTACGGCCCAGGCTACCCTTGGTACCGGGCGACATGGATAGCGCCAGTAAGCTATTCAATGGGCGAAAAATTGGCATGGGACAACGTGCTATGGGTCGGAATTGTCGGTGCCGTCGCAGTCATTGCGGGGCATGCTGTTTGTTGCTGGCGAAGGAAAAATGATGTGGCAGAAATACAGTCTGACAGTACCCATGTGCCGCGCTGGTACCCGTCAGCCAGAGTGTCGCTTTGGGTGGGCCTGTTGTTTGTCATTGTTTCTCTTGCTGTACTGAACGCCGCTCTCGGAATCCAGCAGGCCGGCTTGGTCCCCAGAACCGTTCTGCCCTGGCCACTCAATGCATTGATATCATGGACTGTGAGCATAGGCTCCGCTATGGGCGTCGCAACCCTGTTGCATTGGGATATTGGACTGAGGCGGCGTGCGACCTTGCCGGCCTATGCAATTCTCCTGGAGGCATTTGCCTCTACGGTCTCTCTTTTAAGCCGTGCTGCTTACATCTTTCACGTACTGCCGCAGCTAATGGCTCTTTTGCATAACCGTAGGCATCTGAACGGCATTGGAAGGCTAGGGGCTGTCGCATTTGGCTTGGTCGTCGCCTGTCTTTTTGTTATTTCGATTGGGGCCGTCACAGCCCTAAGATCAGATTTTTATTGGCAAGTATCGCGAAGCGATTCTGCCATTGACGCGCCAGGCAATCGATCGACAACACAAGCGGAAAACGCCCCCTCCCAAAACACGTCGCCTCGCCTTCAGATACTGGAAAGTGCCATCGCTGAAATAACGATGATGATAAAAGCCGGAAAAAACCAAGAGATGCAACTGCAAAAATTGCTGCAAGAAAAAGACAGATTAACTTCGGATATGCCTACCGATAGTACATCCGGCCATTCTTATGACAATACTTCGTCAGGAACTGTTCTTGAGGTCTCTGCAAAAATGGCCAGCTCGATAAAAACAGTGATTTCCAATATTCTTCAACTTGCAGCCGATCGCTGGATCGGCATAGAGGGAGTAATGGCCGTGCAGTCACACGGCGAAAAAAATATTGATTCGCTCTCAAATGCCATTACCGAGAAGCGTGAAGTTGGGAAAATTACTTCATATCAAAAAATAAGCAACTCTCTGTATGCGGAGATGGATAAAACAAAAAATCAGTTTGCCAGTCTCCCGGGAGCCATGGGATTTTTTCTTGTCGGTGGTTCATTGTGGTTTGTCGTCGCAGGCATGTTTGGACTTACTTTGCTTCTTCTACTCAGTGAACGCGCCATCTTCGCCGTCACAGGAAATCCGTTTCTTTGCGCTTTAGTTGGATTGACTATGGCTAATACAGTAGCCCAATTAGGCGCGGCACCAAGGCAGAATTTGCCATATTTCTTCATGATTCTCCTGGGAGTTCTAGTTATCTCGCTGCTGCAATCTGAATTTCTTTTCAAGATATTTAAAAAAATCAGATTTTGCAGCAGCATCAATTAACAAAATTTCTTCTTCTTCTTCTTCTTCTTCTTCTTCTTCTTCTTCTTCTTCTTCTTCTTCTTTGTGATAGATGCAACCCCCATCCCTAAAAGCCATGCGAATTATTAATATGGATTTCTAATTTTATACAAGCAGGTCAAATCAACTGCAATGAATGCTCATTTTTGCAGTCAAATAAAAAAACGCCGCTTCTGCATATAAAAATTATTACGCATTTCGAATAGGTGAAAATTGTCAAAAAAATTATTCAAATTCAGTCTCGTTTTTGTCATCTGCCTGTTCACGGCAGCACTGATCATCACAGGGGCAAATAACTATCCCGGGTCGAAGCTGCTTTATATGCTTTTCTCGGTGGTCTTTTGGTTGATGCTGTTGAGTTCAATTGGGAAGCGCACGCATTACGGCTATCTCTTTTTATCTGTGGCGTTGTGGTTAGGTTTTTGGGGGAAAATAACCGCGCATTTGCTTCTTGACTATCCTTATTTGGAACCGACAGGTGGTTTTGACGGATCTTCAACTGCATGGAACAGCGTATTATGGGTTGCCATCTCGGCGAGTGCAGGTGTCATGCTTGGCAAATTATTACTTTCGCCCTTCCGGAAAAACTACTCCAGAGCGGTTACGGCAGATGAAGCGAAAGCACCAGTTTGGTACCCAGCTGCCAGGAGGTGGCTCTGGCCAGTCTCTTTATTCGGAATAATTGCTATTGCCGCATTGAATTTAATATTGGGAATACAGCAAATCGGCTTAGTTCCACGCACGATATTGCCTTGGCCGTTGAATGCATTAATCGCGTGGCAAGTGAGTATAGGCGGCGCCCTTCTGCTGACGATCCTGCTTTGGTGGGAGATATTGTTGAAGAAGGGAATTTCAGCGTCTATTTATGCGCTGCTTATTGAAGCAGTAACCTCCACGGGCAGCCTGTTAAGTCGGGGAATATATATTTTTCACACCATTCCACAGTTATTTGCATTATTTGAAAATAGGAAATTACTTGTAAAAGCGTCACGAATAAAACTTGCTGCGCTCTTTTTGGCATTCACCGCCCTGATGGTGATTTCCATATCTGGTGTTACGACCTTCCGTGCTTATATGTATCCGCATGCTGGTGGATTCACCACAGAAGAACAAAAACGAGTGACCCGCCTGGAAGTTGTTGAAGGTGGAATAGCTAGGGCAAAGAGGTTAATTTTAAAAGGGGAACCCCATGAGGGACATCTTCTTGAACTGTTTGCCGAGAAAGCTCAACTGGAACGACAAAAAAAGCAGTCCCGACTGGAGGTTCTCGAAGGCGGAATAGCGCGCGTAAAAAAACTAATCCTGCAAGGAGATCGACAGGAAGGGCATCTGCAAGATTTACTCACTGAAAAAGCGCAGCTAGAGAAGCTCTTATTAAAAGAAAATCTGCAAGAATTCTATTCTCATGAATGGCTTGCTGAGAAAACTCAATTGGAGCGTATTTTGTTGAGCGGAGGGCCACAGAAGAAACTTCTTGGTGAATGGCTTGCTGATCAAATACCACTTGAAAAAGTTCTATCAAAAAATGAAATCAAAAGTGATGATTTGGTAGTTCGAGACAAAGTTGTTAATGTCAAAAATGCTGCGCCGCCGCCTTCACCTCCTCCCAATCTGTTAGAAAGTAAAAGTAAGCTAATCAGCGAACTTTATTATCAAATCGGTACGGGCGCATTCTCACGCATACTGACTTTGGCCGTCGACCGATGGATTGGCTTGGAGGGCGTGATGGCTGTGCATGCATATCCAGACAAGAGCAGTAAATTACTACTCGATGCCGCCAAGGAAAAAAGAGAAATTGGCAAGACCACCAAATTTCAGGAAATCAGCAACTCGCATTACCGACGGATGGATTCCACCATCTGGCAATTCGCCAGCTTGCCGGGTGCTGCAGCCTTCTTTTATTTCAGTGGCTCACTGTGGGTGGTTGTGTTAGGTATGGCGATATTGGCTTTGATTTTGCAAGTCTGTGAGCAATTGATTTTTAAACTGACATCCAATCCCTTACTCTGCTCGATGTTCGGCTTGACCATGGCAAACACGATTACACAATTTGGCGTAACGCCTCGGCAAGACATTCCGTTTTACAGCATGATCTTCGGTTTTGTAATTCTGGTCTGGATGGCGCAATCCGACAAGGTAGCCGGGATGTACCTCAAACATGTAGCGAATCGTGGCAAACGGGGTTCGGTTTGAAAGAGGATATTTCAGCAAGATTTTTTCTGCATGCAACAAACGTGCATCACGGCGGCGGGGCGACATTGCTCCGCGCCCTGCTCGAAACTCGTCTCCCCCACCTGGCAGTCTCCGCGCAGCTGGATACAAGAATGGCCTTGCCGCCGGGTCTGGCGGAGAGCACCGACATCAGGCGAGTCAAGCCTTCGCTATGGCAACGCCTGCGCGCGGAGTGGTGGTTGGCCGGGGCCACATCGTCAAACGACACTGTTTTGTGCTTCGGTAACCTGCCGCCGCTCTTCAGGACGGCAGGCCGCGTCATTGTTCTGATTCAAAACAGGTACCTGATTGATGACGTCAGCCTGAAGGATTTCCCCCTCAAAGCCCGGCTAAGACTGCAAATTGAGCGCTGGTGGCTTTCTGCAAAGGCGGCAAACGCCTCTGCTTTTGTTGTGCAGACCCCCTCCATGAAAGCGATTTTGCGGGCCTCGGGCAAAGCACGTGGAAAGCCTGTTTACGTTTTGCCCTTTGTCAGTGTGAGCGACGGCTACCAGAGATCATTGACACCGCCTCAGCCCGTGACGGGAGTTAACAGCATATTTCTATATGTAGGCTCCGGAGAGCCGCACAAAAACCATCGCCAGCTGATTGAGGCTTGGTGCCTGCTGGCCCAGGAAGGTCTGTTCCCGGCCTTATGGCTGACGCTGGATGGTTATGCCAACGCCGACTTGTGCGCCTGGATTGCCCAAAAGGAGCTGGATTTCGGGTTAAATCTCCAAAATTTGGGGGGGCAATCTCATGAGCAGATTAAGCAACTTTATACTCAGGTACAAGCTTTGATCTTCCCATCGACCTTCGAATCTTTCGGACTTCCACTGATAGAGGCCCGGCAAGCCGGGCTTGCCGTCGTGGCGTCTGAGCTGGATTTCGTAAGAGACGTGCTCGATCCCGAGCAGGTCTTTGATCCCGAGTCTCCCGTATCCATTGCCAGGGCTGTGAAGCGATTTATGGGAGCAAGCGAAGAGGCCTTACCTCTGCTCAATGCCGCCGAATTTATGAAGAGCCTTTTGGAAAAGTGTGAATAGCGTGCGTATCCTGATTGTCAGTCAGTATTTCTGGCCCGAAGGCTTTCGCATCAACGACATTGTCAAGACACTGGTGGAAAAAGGCGTACGTGTCGACATATTGACCGGCAAGCCCAATTACCCGGAAGGGCGCATCACCGAGGGCTACCGCGCATGGGGCACACAGCTTGAATTCTGGGAGGGTGCGACGGTATTTCGTGTGCCGCTGTTTCCGCGCGGCGCGCGCAGCGCCTGGCGACTCGCTCTCAACTACTTGTCATTCATTTTTTCTGGCCTGATTTTTGGGCCGTGGCTGCTGCGCAAGCGGCAATACGACGTGGTGTTTGTCTACGGACTGTCACCCATACTGCTCGCCATTCCGGGCATTTTCCTGGCCCGATTGAAGCGGCGAAAACTTGTTCTGTGGGTGCAGGATCTCTGGCCCGACAGCCTGTCGGCCACGGGCTACATCCGTCACCCGCGTTTGCTCCGATGGGTTGAGCGGGTGGTCCGGTGGATTTATAGGCATTCGGATTTGATCCTGGTACAGTCCCGCGCATTCATTGCTGCCGTGTCCGCGCTTGCGCCGGGCAAGACCATCGTTTACTACCCCAACTCTGTAGATGCCACTTTCGGCGAGCCGCCAGACCCGCGTGTGGTTTTGCCTGAGGTAGCGGCACTGGAGACTGGTTTTCCAGTGGTGTTTGCGGGTAATGTTGGCGTGGCGCAGGCGATAGAAGTTATCGTGGAAGCAGCCGAGCTGCTGAAGTCCCTATCCGAAATTTCCTTTGTTGTATTCGGGCAGGGAAGCAGATGGGACTGGATGCGAGAGCAAGTTGTCATACGAGGGCTGACAAATCTGCATTTACCCGGGCGCTTTCCTGTAGAGACCATGCCCGGTCTAATGCAAAAGGCGGGGGCTTTGCTGGTGACCCTAGCCGATGAACCGATTTTTGCGGCCACGGTACCCAATAAGATACAGGCCTACATGGCTTCTGGCCGGCCAATTGTGGCCTGCCTCAATGGCGAGGGCGCACGCGTCGTGGAAGATGCACAGGCAGGAATCAGTGTTCGAGCCGAAGATGCAAAAGCACTGGCTGATGCCGTTTTAAGGCTCTACAGCATGTCACCCGCACAGCGCGGCGAGATGGGTGCCAATGGTCGGAGATACTTCAAGGCCCATTTTGACCACGACAAGTTGGTTCAGGAACTGATGGCGCACTTGCGCAGCATGTCGGCAACATACAAGGAAATGGAATGAAGGTATTGGTCTTTGGAGCCAGCGGAATGATCGGCAGCGCCATGTTTCGCGTGCTAAGTGAGAAGAAAGAATGGGATGTCTGGGGTACGCTGCGTTCTGACAATTTAAAGCGGTTTTTTCCAGAAGTTCTCGCCTCCAGGCTGATTTCGGGCGTGGATGTCGAAAAGCACGACGCACTGGTGCGGATTTTTGCGCTGGTGCAGCCAGATGTGGTGGTGAATTGCGTTGGGCTGACAAAACACCATCGAGAAGCCGAAGACCCGTTGCTGGCCATACCGTTGAACGCGCTGCTTCCGCATCGAATGGCCGATATGTGTGCGGCGACCGGGGCGCGACTGGTCCACGTGAGCACAGACTGCGTGTTTTCCGGCACAAGGGGCGGCTACGTCGAGGACGACGCGCCTGACGCGGTGGACGTTTATGGCAAGTCCAAGCACCTGGGTGAGGTGGATGACGCACACGCCATTACTTTGCGCACCTCAACCATCGGCCATGAATTGCAGAGTGCCTATGGATTGCTTGAATGGTTCCTGTCGCAGCAGGGTTCTTGCAAGGGGTTTAGCCGAGCCATTTTTTCCGGCCTGCCAAATGTTGTCTTTGCCCAGGTGGTGCGTGATGTTGTAATCCCCCGCCCTGAACTTTCCGGCCTTTTCCACGTCGGCGCGCAGCCGATCGGCAAGTATGATCTGCTGCAGCTGATCGCCAGGACCTACAACAAGTCCATCAACATTGAGATGGACGACAAGTTCGTTATTGACCGTTCACTGAACACGCAACGTTTCCAAAATGCGACGGGTTACATCGCTCCCGGTTGGAGCGAGCTGGTTGGCACAATGCATTCCTTTAATTGATAACACCACACCATGTTCGATAACAAAGTACTCATGATTACCGGTGGTACGGGCTCGTTTGGCAATGCCGTTCTCAAACGCTTTCTTTCGACGGCGGTACGCGAAATACGCATTTTCAGCCGTGATGAGAAGAAACAGGAAGAAATGCGCATTGCCCTGAGTAACGACAAGCTGAAGTTCTATATTGGCGATATCCGGAATTACGACAGTATTCATCAGGCCATGAAAGGCGTTGACTACGTTTTTCATGCTGCCGCGCTCAAGCAGGTGCCGTCGTGCGAGTTTTATCCGATGGAAGCGGTGCGGACCAACGTACTTGGCGCTGAAAATGTCATGAACGCCGCCATTGCGCATGCCGTGAAGCGGGTAGTGGTGCTCAGCACTGACAAGGCTGTTTATCCCATCAATGCCATGGGTGTTTCCAAGGCCATGATGGAAAAGCTCATGGTCGCGAAAGCGAGGATGCAGGACGAAGGCGAAACGGTTCTTTGTGCCACCCGCTACGGCAACGTGATGGCGTCGAGAGGTTCCGTCATTCCATTGTTTGTGTCGCAGCTGAAGACAGGCATGCCTTTGACCGTTACAGATGCCAATATGACCCGTTTTCTGATGTCGCTGGATGATTCCGTGGATCTGGTGCTTCACGCGTTTGAACACGGCAAGCAGGGCGACATTTTTGTGCAGAAGGCGCCGGCTTCAACGGTCGCAGATCTCGCACAGGCGCTGAAATCCCTTTTTGGAAAAGACAATCCCGTCCGGATTATCGGAACACGTCACGGCGAAAAACTTTATGAGACATTGGTATCTAGAGAAGAAATGGCGAAAGTCGATGATATGGGTGAGTACTACCGTATTCCTGCCGACAACCGAGATTTAAACTACGCCAAGTATTTCAGCGATGGCGAAGAGCGTATTTCCCACCTTGATGACTATACCTCGCACAATACCCGGCGACTGAATGTTGGAGAGGTCCAGGCGCTTTTGCAAAAACTTGAATTTATTGAGGAGGCGTTTCGTGTTTAAAGTGATGACGATAGTCGGGACACGTCCTGAGTTGATCAAAATGAGCCGCGTGATCGCGGCACTCGACAAGTACACCAACCATGTGCTGGTGCACACGGGCCAGAACTTTGACTATGAGCTGAATCAGATCTTCTTTGAAGACTTGCAGATTCGCAAGCCCGATCATTTTCTGGAGGCCGTCGGGGAGAACGCCGCGCAGACAATCGGGCAGATCATCATGAAGGCCGATGCGGTGCTGGAAAGCGAGCGTCCTGATGCCGTTATGCTGTACGGAGACACTAACTCATGTCTGGCGGTCATCGCCGCCAAGCGACGGAAAATTCCAGTGTTTCATATGGAGGCTGGCAATCGGTGCTTCGACCAGCGTGTTCCTGAAGAACTCAACCGAAAGGTGTTAGACCATCTGTCTGACATCAACATGGTTCTGACGGAGCACGCACGCCGCTACCTTATCGCTGAAGGGGTTCGGCCTGAAACGATCATCAAGACCGGCTCCCACATGCGCGAAGTCATCGATTTTTACATGCCAAAAATCGAAAAATCCGATGTCGTTTCACGTTTGAAGCTCAAGCCAAACGAATTCTTTCTTGTCAGTGCACACCGGGAAGAAAACGTGGATTCTCCTGATGCGCTGCGGGACCTTCTTGAAACCCTCAAGGAACTGGTCAAAAAATATGGCTTCCCGGTCATCGTCTCTACACATCCCCGGACACGCAAGCGCCTCGAAGAAGTTGGGTACGAAGGGCTCGACAAGCGAATCATTTTCGGGAAACCACTGGGATTTTTCGACTATATGAAACTGCAGACCGAGGCCTATTGCGTTCTCTCGGACAGCGGAACAATCACTGAAGAAACGTCGCTCCTGAACCTGTGCTCCATCACGCTTCGAAATGCGCATGAACGACCTGAAGGGATGGATGTGGGGACGCTGATCATGAGCGGACTCCGGAAGGATCGTGTGCTGGATGCCATTGAAATCGTGAAATCACAGTACAGCAAAGACCGGCGCCCGGTTTTGCCGATTGCTGACTATGAGAACCCTCATGTTTCTACCCAGATCGTCAGGGTTGTCACAAGCTACATCGACTACATCAACCGGGTGGTCTGGTCAAAAAAATAATAGACTCGCCGGTGGTCGGAACAAGGGTCTTCGGCGTGGAGTTTTTATGAAGCGCTTATTCGATTTGTGTTCGGCCCTGCTGGCTGGACTGGTTTTGCTGGTGCCTATTGCGCTGGTTGCTGTGCTTGTCCGGTTGACGTCAAAAGGGCCGGTGATTTATTGGTCCGACCGGTTCGGGCAGCACAACACGATATTCAGGATGCCAAAATTCAGAACTATGCAAGTGGATACGCCCGCAGTGGCAACGCATCTCCTGGCTGATCCAAAGCAGTTCCTCACTCCTCCCGGGTCTTTCCTGAGGCAATCAAGCCTTGATGAACTCCCGCAATTGTGGAGCATCCTGAAGGGCGACATGAGCCTCGTAGGCCCAAGGCCGGCCTTGTTTAATCAGCATGATCTTGTCGCCTTGCGCACGCAATTTGGTGTGCATGAATTGGTACCGGGGCTGACGGGTTGGGCGCAGATCAATGGTCGGGACGAATTGCCCATTCCGGATAAGGTGAAGCTGGATGTCGAGTATTTGCAGCGTCAGTCACTGTGGTTTGACATGCGTATTCTCTGGCGCACTTTTGTAAAAGTGCTGCGCCGGGACGGCGTGTCCCATTGAAAGCTACCCGCTAATGATTAAAAATCCTGGCATCCGCTTGGGGCTGGTGTGTTTGGTTGCCGCGTCGGTCGGGCTGTCTCTAGCCATTGTAAGTATCAGTAAGGTCTTGCTGGTGATTGCGGTTCTGGTTGTGCTTTTGAGGGGCGGACGGTGTGCTACGGACGTGGCGCCTCTGCAGAAGATGTGGACCCCGCGGCTGGCGACCTTCGTGGTATTTGTTTTTGCATTCAGCCTTCTTTGGACTACCGCACCCATGAACAGTGCGCTTGGCGCGGTTGGCAAGTATGGCAAATTTTTGGTGATTCCCGCTCTTCTGGTACTGATTCGAACGCGCCAAGAGGCTTTGTATGCCTTGGCCTTTTTCCTGGGTGCGCAAGTTTTTTTGCTTCTCAGCGCCTGGTTGCTCTATTTTCATGTCCCGGTTCCGTGGGCCACCGCAAACATGGCCAAGACCTCCTACGCGGTCTTTTCCAGCTATCTGGATCAGGGCATCATGAGCGCGGTGGTTTCTGCCGTTTTCTGGCATTTGAAAACGCTCGCTCCTACTCGACCGTTGTTTTTCGCGGCCATCGCTATATCTATCCTGGCGCTGGGAAACGTATTGATTGTTTTTTCGGGCCGTACGGGTTATCTCGTTGCAGTAACGATGGTGTCTCTGGCTATTTTCTGGGCTATGCCTGGAAGGTACCGCTTCGCTTCCGTATTCGTACCGCCACTGATAGTTCTGGTGGCCTTTTTCAGTTTTGACAAGGTGGCGCAGAGATTTTCGGTCATCAAGACGGAGATATCGGCTTATTCTTCCAAACCCGATCCGCTCAGTTCATCCGGCGTGAGATTAAATTTCTGGAAAACATCGGTTAGGGCGATTGCCGAAAAACCCTTGATGGGATCTGGTGCGGGTAGTTGGGTCACGGAGTTCAACAGAATTGAGCAATTAAAAAACCCCGCACATAAAAGTCTGGGTTCTTATTACTACTATGCGCACGGCAACCCTCACCAGGAATTTCTGCTATGGGGTGTGCAGTTGGGAGTGGGTGGAATTCTCCTCTTGTGCTCATTTTTTGGATCCATCTTGTTTGACCTACGCAAGATGGATCACCCTGTTGCCCGGGCAGGGCAGTCAGTGCTGCTTGCACTGATAGTGTCTTGCCTGTTCAACTCATCCCTGTACGATGCCTACATTGGTGATTTTTTCTGTGTATCGCTGGGCGTCCTGTTAGCTTACGGCTTTCATAGTCGTGAGGTATCACGGAGCAGCATCGCGGAGGGTGTGCAACACTTTAAATATGAAGATCGGTTGATAAAAACATGAAATCCGGGAAGCGAACCTGGGCATGGGCTCAGGGTGGGGTACGTCGAAAACGCTTTTTTCTCCAGCTTTTGTCGGACGATGCGCATGCGTAGCCAGGTTCTCAGTTGGTCGCGCGTGACCAAATGGTTACTGGTGATGTTGCTGGATGTCGTCATGGCCGTGACTGCCATGTGGATGGCGTTCTCGCTGCGGCTGGACACGCTGCACTGGCCCTCCGACATGCAGTGGGTGGCCTACGCTTTGGCACCTGTGCTTGCCGTTCCGGTTTTCATCAAATTTGGGCTTTACCGCGCCATTTTCAGGTACACCGGCCTCGCCGCTTTGGTAGCGACTGCGCAGGCGGCCGCAGTGTATGGGGTATTGCTCTTTGCGCTGCTTTTGTGGCAGCAATGGCCTGGCATACCGCGAACTATCGGTTTGTTGCAGCCGCTGATTTTTCTGGTCCTTGTGGGCATCAGTCGCGCACTGGCACGGTTCTGGTTGTCGGACCCCGGCCGCATGGCCCGCCAGATAGAAGGGCGTCTGCTGATCTATGGCGCGGGCAATGCTGGCGTTCAGACGGCCACTGCCATCGGTATCACCGGTCAGTACAAGCTGATTGGTTTCATTGATGATGATGCGTCCAAGATGAGGCGCAGTATCAATGGGGCCCCGGTATTTGGCCCAGCCGATATCTCGCAAATCGTGACCCGACATCAGGTCACTGACATCTTGCTGGCGCTGCCTCGTGCCTCCAGAGAGCGCCGCAATAGCATCATCGAAAGTCTGCGTGGTTTGCCTGTACATATTCGTACGTTACCTGCCTGGGCCGACCTCGCCAGTGGACGGGTGACGGTGCGTGATTTTCGTGAGCTGGATGTGGAAGACTTGCTGGGCCGCACGCCCGTACCGCCTGATACCGACCGGTTAGCGCGCGACCTGACCGGAAAGGTGGTTCTGGTTACGGGCGCGGGAGGCAGTATCGGTAGCGAGTTGTGCCGGCAGATAGTTCTACAGCGACCGCGTCAGTTGCTACTGCTGGATCACAGCGAGTTTGGTCTATACGCCATTCACCAGGAGCTTCAGGCCTTGTGCTCAGCCAGGGAGTTTTCAGAGCAATCACCAGTGGAGCTGGTCCCGCTGCTCGGGAGCGTCCTCAACTTTGCACGCATGTCCGCCCTGTGCTCACTTTACCGGCCTGCCATCGTCTACCATGCAGCCGCTTACAAACATGTGCCCATGGTGGAGAGTAATGCCGGTGAAGGTATTGCAAACAATGTGTTTGGCACGCTTAACATGGCCCGTGCCGCGCTGGAGAACACGGTTGCACGTTTCGTACTTATCTCGACCGATAAAGCGGTGCGTCCTACCAATGTCATGGGCGCCAGCAAGCGCATGGCAGAGTTGGTTCTCCAAGCGCTGGCGGAAGAGGGTGCACCGGTCTTCCTGGATGGCAGCCCCGGATCTGGTAGCTCTCAGGGCAACCAGACCTGCTTCACCATGGTTCGCTTTGGCAATGTGCTTGGTTCTAGCGGTAGTGTTGTGCCACTGTTTCGGCGTCAACTCGCTGATGGTGGCCCGCTGACGGTGACTCATGCCGAGGTTACGCGGTATTTCATGACCATTCCCGAGGCTGCTCAGCTGGTGCTTCAAGCGGGCGCCATGGCGGTGGGGGGAGATGTTTTTGTGCTCGACATGGGGACTCCTGTGAAGATACTGGATTTGGCTCGCCGCATGGTGGAGCTATCAGGCCTGACAGTGCGGGAGGACGGTGCGACTACGGGTGATATTGAGATCAGGATCACAGGTTTGCGGCCTGGTGAAAAACTCTACGAAGAATTGCTGATTGGCGACAACCCTGAGCCAACAGCACATCCCCGCATCATGAAAGCCCATGAACCTTGCCTGTCATGGGCTGACCTTACCCCGGAGTTGCGTGCTCTCTGGCTTGCCGCTCAGGTAAACGACGTCGATGCGATCAAGGGCACGCTCAAACGCCTTGTGCAGGGATACCTGCCGAGTTGATGCGTATTCGGAGATTTTGTTGTGCATGCGGCACAATTCAGGAATTTCCCTTCTTCTTTATTCAAGGCCCGCCGCAATGACGACCATCTCTTCCCCGGACCCCGACCTCTCCCACGTAGGCCCGCGCGACAAGGCCGAAATTCTGGCGCAGGCGCTGCCTTACATCCGCAAGTTCCACGGCAAGACGCTGGTCATCAAGTACGGCGGCAATGCCATGACGGACCCGGCCTTGCAGGCAGACTTTGCCGAGGACGTGGTGCTGCTCAAGCTGGTGGGCATGAACCCGGTGGTGGTGCATGGCGGCGGGCCGCAGATTGAAACGGCACTGAACCGTCTCGGCAAAAAGGGGCAATTCGTCCAGGGCATGCGCGTCACCGACGAGGAAACCATGGAAGTGGTGGAGTGGGTGCTGGCAGGCCAGGTGCAGCAGGACATCGTGGGCCTGATCAACCAGGCCGGCGGCAAGGCGGTGGGCCTGACGGGGCGCGACGGCGGCCTGATCCGGGCGCAGAAACTCAAGATGGTCGACAAGGACGACCCGGCCAAGGAGCACGACATCGGCTTTGTCGGCGACATTCTCAGCATCGACCCCAGTGTCGTCAAGGCGCTGCAGGACGATGCTTTCATTCCCGTGATCAGCCCGATCGGCTTTGGCGAGCACAATGAAAGCTACAACATCAACGCCGACGTGGTGGCGGGCAAGCTGGCCATTGTGCTGAAGGCAGAAAAGCTGGTGCTGCTGACAAACACCCCAGGTGTTCTCAACAAGGCCGGCGAGCTGCTGACCGATCTCAGCGCCCGCGAAATCGACGACCTGTTTGCCGACGGCACCATCTCCGGCGGCATGCTGCCCAAGATCGAGGGTGCGCTGGACGCGGCCAAAAGCGGCGTGAACTCGGTGCACATCATCGACGGCCGCGTGCCGCATGCCATGCTGCTGGAGATCCTGACCGATCAGGCCTACGGCACCATGATCCGATCGCATTAAAACGCGCCCATGAAGCTACTGCGCGTCTGCCATGCGTTGTTGCGCGGTGCTCGCAATCCTCATGTGCGTCAAGCACATTCCGATTGCTGCGCTCCGTGCGCCTAGCCTGACAGCCGCTCGCTACGCTTCCTGAACGCGTTTTCCAACTTTGATCGAGGCTTTATGAGATTGCTCCTCGTTGAAGACGACGTCATGCTGGCCAGCGGCATCAAGCTGGGGCTCAGCGACGCCGGTTACGCGGTCGACTGGGTCGGCAGTGCCGAGCGTGCCGAAGAGGTGTTGCAGGGCGAGAATTTTGACGCCGCCATCATCGACATCGGCCTGCCCAAAATCGACGGGCTGGAGCTCACGCGCCGGCTGCGCAGCCGCGGGCTGGCCATGCCGGTGCTGATCCTCACGGCGCGCGACGCCCTGGAGGACCGGGTGCAAGGCCTGGACCTGGGGGCGGACGACTACATGGTCAAACCCTTTGAACTGCCCGAGTTGCTGGCGCGCCTGCGTGCGCTGCTGCGCCGCTCGCAGGCGGCCACCAGCGCCATTTTGAGTTTTGGCGCACTGGAGCTCGACTCGGCGAACCGCCAGGCGCGCGCCAACGGCCAGCTGATCGATCTGGGACCGCGCGAATGGACGGTGATGGAGTATTTGCTGATTCACGCGCCCAAACCTGCCAGCAAGGAAAAACTGCTCGCCGCGCTGACCGGCTGGGACAAGGAAATCACCCCCAACGCGATCGAGGTCTACGTCTCGCGCCTGCGTGGCAAGCTGGAGCCGCACGGCATCGCACTGCGGTCCATTCGCGGCTTTGGTTACCGGCTGGAGCTGGTGGGCGGCGAGTCGCTGGACGCGCCGGTTGGGTAGACTGCCCTGATGCGTGAGAACACTGGCGCTGACCCGGCCAAGGCGGCTGTCGCGGAAAAAGCCGTTGCGTTGAGGGTGCCTGCGGCCATGAAGTCCGGGCTGCAGCGCCGCCTGCTGCTGCTGCTGCTGGCTCCCCTGAGCCTGTTTGCCTTGGTGAGCATTTACTTCGACTACGAGGCGGCGGGCAATGCCGCCCTGCAGCAGGACCAGCAACTGCGGCGCCTGGCGCCCCTGCTGGCCGACTCGGTGCTCGCGTCCGGCCGCACGGCCGACGACAGCCCGGTGATGTTGCTGGCGCCGCCGGTCGAGGAGTTCATCAAGGCGCGCACCGGGTTTGCCGGTTACCGGGTGTCGGATGCCGAGGGCCGTTTTCTGACCGGCGATGCCTGGATCAGCATGGTGGTGCCCACCACCCGCGAGCCCGAGTTTCACAGCATGGAGGAAAACGGCGTCACCTACCGGGTGGTGGCGCAACGTGTCAGAACCGCGGCGGGTGAGCTGATCCTGCAGCTGGCCGATGGTTCGGACGCCCGCCAGCAGTGGGTGCGCTCGGTGGTTTTCAAGGTGTTGCTGCCCAACCTGATTCTGGTGCTGGCCGCTGCCCTGGCCGTCAACTGGGCCGTCACCCGGGCCTTGCGGCCGTTGCTGGCGCTCAAGGAAGCGGTTGAGCGCCGGTCTCCGCGTGACCTCAGTGCCATCGACCCGCAGAGCACGCCGGGCGAAGTGCGGCCGCTGGTGGCCTCGCTGAACCGCCTGTTTGCGCTGGTCAACGACCAGGCCGAGGGTCAGCGCCGCTTTGTGGCCGATGCTGCGCACCAGCTGCGCACCCCGCTGGCGGGGCTGCAGGCCCAAGTGGAGGCCTGGGCGCAGGCGGCCATGGCGCCCGCGGCAGGCAGGCAACTGACCCTGTCGGCCGACAAGATCATGGCGCTGCGCAGCGCCACCCGGCGCACCTCGCAGCTGGCCAACCAGCTGCTGGCCCTTTCGCGGGCCGACGCCTCCCACATGGCGGGCCAGCCGGTGCATCGGGTGGACCTCAAGGACCTGTGCGAGTCGGTGCTGGCCCTGCACCTGGACGCGGCCTCTGCCAAAGGCATCGACTTGGGGCTGGAGGTGTATTTTGCCCAGGTCTCCGGCCACGAGTGGCTGCTGCGCGAACTGCTCGGCAACCTGGTGGACAACGCTGTCCGCTACACGGCGCCGGGCGGCACGGTCACGATACGCTGCGGCCCGCTGGAGGCGCAGGGCGCTGCGGGCGAGGCACTGGTTTTTCTCGAGGTGGAAGACGATGGGCCGGGCATCCCCGCCGCCGAGCGCGCCCGGGTGCTGGAACGGTTTTACCGGGTGCCCGGCACGGGCGGGGAGGGCAACGGGCTGGGGCTGGCGATTGCCGACGAGATCGCGCGCGTGCACCGGGCGCAGCTGATGCTGGAGGCCGCCGGCAGCCGGGATGGCGTCGCCTCGGGCCTGCGGGTGCGGCTGGTCATGCGTTCCCCGGCCTGAGAGGCCGGGCAAAAACCGCGCCGCGGCAGGGCCTGGCACACGGGTTTGCCCCTGACCGGCGTCGTCCGAAAGCCCCCTCTGGCTGTGCGAGAATCCAAAGCGTCGGCCCAGTTTTTGAAACATCTCTTACAACAACGCACTGCATGCCCTATGTCCGAGTTTGAGTCTGATGTGAGTCCCGAGCTCTCCACGCCGGCTGCGCCGCGCAAGCGCCCCAAGCCGGGCGAGCGCCGCGTGCAGATCCTGCAGGCGCTGGCGACCATGCTGGAGCAGCCCGGTTCGGAGCGCATCACCACCTCGGCCCTGGCGGCCCGGCTCGAGGTCAGCGAGGCGGCGCTGTACCGCCACTTTGCCAGCAAGGCCCAGATGTTTGAGGGCCTGATCGAGTTCATCGAGCAGACCGTGTTCACCCTGGTCAACCAGATCGCCGAACGCGAGACCGACCCGGCGCAGCGTACCCGCAGGCTGGTCATCATGCTGCTGCAGTTTGCCGAAAAAAACCCGGGCATGACGCGCGTCATGGCCGGCGACGCCCTGGTGTTCGAAAACGAACGCCTGCAGGAGCGCATGAACCAGTTTTTCGACAAGCTCGAGTCCAGCCTCAAGCAAAACCTGCGCGATGCGGCCGGGGCCGACGGCACCGCCACACCGACCGTCCAGGCGCAGGTCCAAGCTTCGGTCATTGTGGCCTTCATGATGGGCCGCCTGCAGCGCTTCTCGCGTTCAGGCTTCAAGCGCCTGCCGACCGAGCACCTCGACGCCAGCCTGGCCGTGGTGCTGGCTTAACTCACTTCCAAAAAGAGAGCAGCTTGCGCCCGCCCTCTAAGGGCTGGCGGCCGATTTCGTTCACAACGCTGGGGCACCGGCCAAGGGCTCAGGCGCCGTCCAGCTCGGCCTGCAGCTGCGCCAGCGCCGCCAGAACCCCGAGCCGGTGAATGCGGTCCAGCTGCCGGGCCACCAGTGCCAGCCATTGCGTGTTGCCCGGCAGGGCCTCGCCCCAGATCACCCGCAATGTGCCCAGCGCCTGCACGGTGGCTGCGGCATCGCCGGCATGGGCCAACGCCAGCGCCTGCAGTTCGCCGGCCATCGGGTCGTTCATCGCATAAGGTGTTCCCTGCTCATCGTGGCCGCGCACATAACGCATCCAGCCCGCTGCGGCAAACGCGAGGCGATCCACAGGCAGGCCGGCGCGCAGCGCGCCCAGCACCGAGGGCGGCCAGCGCTGCGGAATTTTTTGCGAGGAATCGGTGGCGATCTGGTGCACGCTGTGTTGCAGCGCGGGGTTGGCAAACCGTGCAAGCAGGGCGTCCCGGTAGCCCGCCCAGTCCGGGCGTGCCAGTTGCGGGCCGACTTCCTGCGTCATCAGGCCGTGGATGAAGCGCCGCACCGCCGGCTGTGTGATGCATTCGCCGATCACCGGCCAGCCGGCCACCGCGCCCAGACAGGCCATGGCCGTGTGGCTGCCGTTGAGCAGGCGCAGCTTGGCGTCCTCGAACGGGGCCACGTCGTCCACCACCGTCACGCCGGCGGCGGCCAGCACCTCGGCATCGCCCGGGTCGGCAAAGCGCCGTTCGATTACCCACTCCCAGAAGGCCTCGGTGCCCAGCGCCGCCTGGTCTGCCACGCCCAGCGCCTGCGCGGCGGCAGCCAGCCGCTGCGGCGTGGCCGCGGGGACGATGCGGTCCACCATGCTGTCGGGAAAAGCGCAGCGGCTGTTGATCCATTGCGCGAGCGCCGGGTTGTCCACCTGCGCCTTGTTGACACACAGCGCCTGCAGCTGGCGCCCGTTGTGCGCCAGGTTGTCGCAGGACGCCAGCGTCAGGCCCGGCAGGCCTGCGGCGTGGCGCGCCGCCAGCCCCTGCACCAACAGTTCGGCTAGTGCCGGCCCGTAGCCTTTTTCCGTGACGGTCAGCGTGACCCAGCGCGTGGCGGGCGCCGCCAGCGCCTGTACCACCCGGGCCGGCTCGCGCGCGGCCACGGCGGTCTGCCAGATCGCGCCGCCGACCTGCCATTGGCTGCCGGCGCGGCTGGCCACCTGCACCGCGTACAGGCCGTCCTGCGCGCTCAAGGCATCGGCCAGTTGCGTGCTGCGCATGGCCACGCCGAGCACGCCCCAGCGCGTGTCGCCGCGCTGCAGCAGCGCATCAAAAACCAGCGCCTGATGCGCGCGGTGGAAAGCGCCCAGCCCGAGGTGCACGACGCCGGGCGTGCCCTGGCGCGGGTAGGTCGGGACCGGGATGCCGCGCGTAGCGAGGACGGGCAGGCAGGCGCTGCCCAACCGGGGCGCCGCTTCAGCGGACTTCATGGTCATTTTGGCCTTCAGCCCAAACCAGATAAGCGCAGGCAGCTATCAATTTCATAGTTTCAGGTGGGCGGCGGTCGGAAGGCGTCAGTCGGGCAGCGACACCCCGACCTTGCGGCCCGCGGCCACGATCTCCTGCCAGGTCTGGGCATCGACCGCGATGCCACGGTCCTGCCGCTGCGCGCGATAGGCCCGCTCCGGGTCACCGGCGATCTGCACCGCGTCAAATCCCGGCGCCACTGGCCCGGCCTGGAGCCAGTCGACAAAAGCCAGCGCTTCCTGCTCAAACGTGGCCTGGATCGCTAGCCTGGCCGGGTCGATCAGGATGGTCAACATGCCGTTGATCACCGCGCGCACGGCCGGGTCGGTCGGCTTGTGCCAGGTGCCGCTGCCGGTCAGCGCGCCGCCCAGCAGTTCACAGGCCACGGCCATGCCGTAACCCTTGTGTTCGCCAAAGGCCAGCAGCGCGCCGAACAGGCCATTGCTCTGCGGCACCACGACCACGCCGGGGTCGGTGGTGGGCTGGCCGTGTTCGTCGATCAGCGTGCCGGGCTCCACGCGCCGGCCTTCGTTGTGGGCGACGCGCATTTTTCCTTGCGCCACGCGGCTGGTGGCGAAGTCCAGGACGAAAGGTGCACGTCCCGCCAACGGAATGCCGATGCAGCAGGGGTTGGTGCCGTAGCGGCCATCGGCACCGCCGAAAGGTGCGACCACCGGGCGCGACAGCACGTTGACAAAATGCAGCGACACCAGCCCCTGGGCCACGGCCATTTCGGCGAAGTGCCCGATGCGCCCCAGGTGGTGCGCGTTGGCCAATGTCATGATGCAGCTGCCATGGGTTTTGGCGCGTTCCATGCCCAGCGCCATGGCCTGCTGGCCGACGATCTGGCCGTAGCCGCGCTGGCCGTCCAGCGTGAGCAGCGAACCGGTGTCGAGCACCACCTTCACGCCGGTGTTGGGATGCAGGCCGCCCTCGAGCACCGCGTCCACATAACGCGGCAGCATGCCCACGCCGTGGGAGTCGTGGCCGCTCAGGTTGGCCAGTACCAGGTTGGCCGCCACGGCAGCGGCTTCATCGGCAGTGCTGCCGGCTGCTATTAAAACGGTAGCTACTTGCGCTTGCAGTGATTGGGCTGGGAGTGTTTTTTGCATATAAAAAGTAGCTGGATCACATCACGGCGCCGACTTGCCAGGGCACAAATTCGTTTTGCCCATAGCCGTGTTGCTCGCTTTTGGCCCATTTCCTGCACAGACACACCGCCGTCGATGATCTCGCCGCAGTTGATGTCCATGTCCTCCTCCTGGCGCTGCCACAGCGCCGAGTTGGTGGCGAGCTTGAGCGAAGGCGAGGGCGCGCAGCCATAGGCCGAGCCGCGTCCGGTGGTGAAGCAGATCAGGTTGGCGCCGCCGGCCACCTGGCCGGTGGCGCTGACCGGGTCGTAACCCGGCGTGTCCATGTAGACAAAGCCGTGTGCGCCCACGGGTTCGGCGTATTCGTACACCGCCTCGAGGTTGCTGGTACCGCCCTTGGCTACGGCGCCCAGCGACTTTTCGAGAATGGTCGTCAGACCACCGGCCTTGTTGCCGGGCGAGGGGTTGTTGTTCATCTCGCCTTCGTTGATGGCGGTGTAGTGCTCCCACCACTTGATGCGGGCGATCAGTTTTTCGGCGATGTCGGGGCGCACGGCGCGGCGTGTCAGCAGGTGCTCGGCGCCGTAAATTTCAGGGGTTTCGCTGAGGATGGCGGTGCCGCCATGCGCCACCAGCAGGTCCACCGCCGCGCCCAGCGCCGGATTCGCGCTGATGCCCGAATAACCGTCGGAGCCGCCGCATTGCAGGCCGATGGTGATGTGGGCCGCGCTGCAGGGTTCGCGTTTCACCGCATTGGCGCGCGGCAGCATCTCCTGGATCAGGGCAATCCCCTTGTCCACCGTCTTGCGCGTGCCGCCGGTGTCCTGGATGTTGAAGACGCGGAAGTTGTCGCCTTCGCGCAGCGCGCTGTGCGCCAGCCAGGCGTTGATCTGGTTGGCCTCGCAGCCCAGGCCCACCACCAGCACGCCGGCAAAGTTGGCATGGGTGGCGTAGCCGGCCAACGTGCGCTCCAGGATCTGCATACCCATGCCCTCGGTGGCCATGCCGCAGCCGGTGCCGTGCGTCAGCGCCACCACACCGTCCACGTTGGGAAAGTCCTTCAGCGCGGCCGGGTTGGTTTGCCGCGAAAAATGGTCGGCGATGGCACGCGCGGCAGTGGCCGAGCAGTTGACGCTGGACAGGATGCCGATGTAGTTGCGCGTGGCCACCCGGCCGTCGGCGCGCTTGATGCCCATGAAGGTCGCTTCGCGCCGAGGGGCGGCGGGTTTCACGTCGGCGCCAAAGGCATAGTCGCGCGCAAAGTCGCCTTTGTCGGGACCCATGTCGAGGTTGTGCGTGTGCACATGCTCACCGGGGGCAATCGCCTTGCTGGCAAAACCGATGATCTGGTTGTAGCGCCGCACAGGCTCGCCGGCCGCCAGTGTGCGTGTGGCGACCTTGTGGCCGGGCGGGATCAGGCCCTTGACGGTGATGTTTTCGACCTGGGTGCCGCCCACCAGCTGGGCGCGGGCAATCAGGACGTCGTCGGCGGGATGAAGGCGGATAAATGGGGTCATGGTGGGTTCGGGGCGATGGGCCGTCTCGGTGAAAAATTTCAGTAAACCATTTTTGGCAGCCAGAGCACCAGCTTCGGAAAATAGGTGATGACGGCCAGTGAGCCAAGCAGGGGTACCAGCCAGGGCAGGATGGCGATGGTGGTGCGCTCGACCGAGAGTTTGGCCACCCGTGCCAGCACAAACAGCACCATGCCCATGGGTGGATGCAGCAGGCCTATCATCAGGTTGAGCACCATCACCAGACCGAAGTGAACCAGGTCGATGCCCAGCTGCTGGCAGATCGGCACAAGAATCGGCACCAGGATGGTGATGGCGGCGGTGGGTTCGAGAAAGCAGCCGACAAACAGCATCAGCAGGTTGGCCAGCAGCAGGAACACCCAGGGCTCCTTGGTGAAACCAAGCACCCACTCGGAAATCGCCGCGGTGACGCCGGTGGCGGTGAGCATCCAGCCGAAGATGCTGGCCGCCGCCACGATGAACAGCACGGTGGCGGTGGTTTCCACCGTGTCCAGGCAGACCTTGACGAACATTTTCCAGTTCAGCGTGCGGTACCAGGCCAGGCCCAGCACCATGGCCCAGAGGCAGGCGGCAATGGCGCCTTCGGTGGGCGTGAAGATGCCGGTCGTCATGCCGCCTATCAGCAGCACCGGCGTCATGATGGGCAGCACGGCCTGGAAGTTGAAGAATTTGTCGGCGGCAAACAGCACGATCAGGCCGGCAAACACGGTGATCTGCGGCGGAAAGCCCGCCTTGGTGATCAGCAGCCAGAGCGCCAGCGGCCAGCCGGCCACCACCAGGGTTTCGACCAGCGCCTTGATCACGCGGGGCCACTCGAACTTGATGTCGGCGCCCCAGCCGTTCTTGTGGGCGAAGTAAGCCACGGTCAGCATCATCAGCACGCCCATCAGGATGCCCGGCAGGATGCCGGCCAGAAACAGCGCCCCGACGCTGACGTTGGCCATCATCCCGTAAATCACGAAGGGCAGGCTGGGCGGAATGATGGGCCCGAGCGTGGCCGATGCTGCGGTGACGCCGACGGCAAACTCTTTGCTGTAGCCGTGGTCGGTCATGGCCTTGATCTCGATGGTGCCCAGGCCGGCGGCGTCGGCAATCGCGGTGCCGCTCATGCCGGCGAACACCACCGAACCCACCACATTCACATGGCCCAGGCCGCCCTTGAGCCAGCCGACCAGCGCCAGCGCGTAGTTGTAGATGCGGTTGGTGATGCCGGCGTTGTTCATGAGGTTGCCGGCCAGGATGAAAAACGGAACCGCCAGCAACGGAAAGCTGTCGATGCCGCTGACCATGCGGTGGATCACCACGAAAGCCGGCAGGGTGCCCGTCCACCAGATGTAAACCAGGGCTGAACCCGCCATGGCGATGGCCACCGGAATGCCGCCACTCATGAGCAGCAGGAAAATGATTTTGAGCATGGTGTGTGGGTGTTATTTGTCGTCCATCGAGGACTCGGGACGTTCCAGGACGGAGTAGCCGCGCCGGTGGTGGAACAGCGCAATCTGGACGGAGCGGAAGGCCATGGCGGCGAAGCCCAGCAGGCAAATGCCGTAGACCCAGTTCATGGGCAGGTCGACCATGGTCATGCGCGAATTGCTGCCCAGCTTGAGCATCATCATCACCGTCAGCACGGCGGCTGCGGCGAAGAAGCCCGCGCGCAGCACATCGACGGCGGTGGCCATGACGCGTGCCATGGGCGTGGGCATGAATTTGTAGAAAAAATCCACCTGGATGTGGTTGTTCTTGACCACCCCTATGGTCGCGCCTGTGAAGACCACCGCGATCAGCAGGTAGCGTGCGATCTCCTCTGTCCAGGCGGCCGAGTCGTTGAGTACATAGCGGGTGAAGAACTGGTAGAACACCGTGGCGCCCAGGATCCAGAAGAAGCCCAGTGCCACCCAGGCTTCCAGTTTGGTGTCGGAAAGGTCCACGGCTTCGTCCTGCGCGTGAAACTGTCCGTCCGCCCCCATCACGGGGGCCATGTCGTCAATGGTTTCCATCTTGCGGGTTCCGATCGTCCTGAGCTTGTCGAAAGGCCGGGCTGCCGATGTGGCGGCAAGCCCGGCCCGGGGGGTGACTTCGGTGACTTACTTGATGGCGATGATGCGGTCCCAGTCTTTCTTGTCGAGCTTCATGGATTCGAAGGTGATGGCCTTGAGTACGCGCTGCTGGAAGTCGGCGCGGTCAACCGTCACCACGTTGTTGCCCTTTTTCTTGAACTCTTCCACCAGCTCGCCTTCACGCTTGCGGATGTCGTTGGTGGCCTTTTCGGCGGCTTCCTGCGTGATCTCGGCGAGCAGCTTCTGCTCGGCCGGCGACAGCCTGGCCATGGTGCTGGGTGAAATCACCGTGAGCAGCGCGTCGGAGATGTGGCCGGTCAGGATGATGTTCTTCTGCACTTCATAGAACTTCTTGGCTTCGATGGTGGGCAGCGGATTTTCCTGCGCATCCACGGTGCCGTTCTGCAGCGCCAGGTAGACCTCGGCAAACGCGATGGGTGTCGGGTTCGCGCCGCAGGCGCGCGGCAGCGCGGTGTAGGCCGGAGAATCGGGCACCCGCATCTTCAGGCCCTTCATCTGGTCGCAGTTGGTGAACAGCTTGTTGCTGGTGGCGTGGCGGGCGCCATAGTAGGTCAGCGCGGTCACCGTGTTGCCGGTGGCCTTCTTGTAGCCCTCGGCCAGTTCCCTGAAAACATCGCTCTTGCCGTACTTGACCACATGGTCCGCGTCGCGGAAGGTGAAGGGGTAGTAGCTGACAGCCAGGCGCGGATAGGAGTTGGAAGCAAAGGAGGCGCCGGTCAGGATGATGTCCACCGTGCCCAGTTGCAGGCCCTGGTTGATGTCGCTTTCCTTGCCCAGGCTGGAAGCCGGGAAGACCTGGATCTCGTACTTGCCGTTGGTGCGTTTCTTGAACTCGTCGGCCGCCCAGACCGACCACTTGTGGTAGGGCTCGGACGTTTCATAGACGTGCGCCCATTTCAGTTTGGTCTGCGCATGGGCCATGCCAAATGTGCCCAGGGTGCCCGCCATGATTGCGCAGCATGCTATTGTTTTTAGAGTGAATCGTTTTGTCATGTTGTCTCCTCGGTTAAAAGAAAGGGTCGAAAAGGTCAGTTGCCGGGCGCTTCCTTCAGCTTGTCTTCGCGCGGCGCCAGCTCGCGCTGAATCGGGAATGGGACTTGTCCATGTGGGCGTGCATGGCCGTGCGGGCGGCGGGGCCGTCGTGTGCGCAGATGGCGGCCAGGATCGCTTCGTGTTCGGCAATCGCCGATTGCCATGATTTCATCGTCTCGAAGTAGCCGGTCAGGCGCGTGAACAGCGGGCCGCGGCGGGAGTCCCAGAAACTCTGCACGGTTTCGATCAGCACCACGTTGCCGCAAGCCTCGACAATCGCGCTGTGGAAGGCCCGGTCGCCGTCCAGCGGCAACACGCCGCGGTTGGCGTCGGTGACCATCGTGTCAATGGCCGCGCGCATCGCGTCGATGTCCTTGCGCCTGGCCTGGAGAGCGGCCATTGAGGCGATCTCGCCCTCCACCACGCGGCGCGCGCGTATCAGTTCCAGGGGCCCCCATTCGGTCAGGGTGACCTGCGGCCCCTTGGAACGGCTGGCCCGCACCGACCGGTCCAGCACATACACGCCGGAGCCGGTGCGCACCTCGACCCAGCCTTCGACTTCCATGGCAATCAGTGCTTCCCGCACCGACGGCCGGCTCACACCGAGCTGTTTGGCCAGGTCGCGTTCTGCCGGCAGGCGTGTGCCGGCCGCAAACTCTCCCTTGCTGATCAGCGAGCGCAACTGCTCGGCGATCTGGCGGTAAAGGCGTTGCGGTTCGACGGTTTGCAGCGGCATTTTTCGGTACTGGGAGGGATTAAGGGTTAGCCAGAAGTGGACAAGTGGTCAGACCAATTGATAATCCCATGATTCCAGTCCTTCCGGCCATCCGGCTAAACCCTGTAATGTTTCCTGTCATGTTTTTCGTCCGCGTCCGTCCATGACCGCGCCCGTCACGATTGAGTCCGTCCGCCTGCGGCAGGTCAACCTGCCGCCCAAGGTCGTGCGCACCGACGCCATCCAGTCCTTTGTGACGCAGGAGACCCTGCTGCTCACCCTGCGCTGCAGCGACGGCGTGGAAGGCACCGGGTATGCCTACACCATTGGTACCGGCGGATCATCGGTCATGGCCTTGCTGCACGACCACCTGGCGCCGCGTCTGCTGGGCCGCAACCCGCTGCATGTGGAGGCGATCTGGAAAGACCTGTTTTTTCACACCCACGCCACGGCCGTGGGGGCCATCACCAGCCTGGCGCTGGCCTGCGTGGACACCGCCTTGTGGGACTGGCGCGCACGCCGCCAGGACTTGCCCCTGTGGCAACTGCTCGGTGGCGCGCAATCACGTGTCCCGGTGTACACCACCGAGGGCGGCTGGCTGCACCTGGGTGCCGACGAACTGGTGACGCAGACGCTGGCGGCCCAGGCCCAGGGTTTCCGGGGTGCGAAGATCAAGGTGGGACGGCCGCATGTCAGCGAGGACGTGGCGCGGCTGTCCGCCGTGCGGGATGCGGTAGGGCCGGGCTTCGACATCATGGTCGACGCGAACCAGGGCTTCAACCGCCCGGAAGCGGTGCGCCGGGCGGCTGCCTTTGCGGGGCTGGACCTGGCCTGGCTGGAGGAGCCCATGGCGGCCGAAGACGTGTCGGGGCACCGTCAGCTGCGCGCCCAGACGGCCATCCCGGTGGCCGTGGGTGAGTCGATGTACCACCTGAGCCAGTTCCGCGAATACCTGGAGCAGGGCGCCTGCAGCATTGTCCAGCCCGACGTGGCGCGGATTGGCGGCATCACGCCGTGGATCAAGGTGGCGCATCTGGCCGAAGGTTTTGGCGTGCCCGTGTGTCCGCATTTCCTGATGGAACTGCATGTGAGCCTGTGCGCTGCGGTGCCCAATGCGGCCTGGGTTGAATACATTCCGCAGCTGGACGACATCACGACCAGCCGCATCCGGGTCGAGGGCGGTTATGCCTGGCCGCCCGACACGCCGGGCCTGGGCATCGCGTGGGACTGGCCTGTCATCGAAAAACGGCAGCTTGCCGATACCACCCTGAATCAATAAACCAACCAAGGAAAACACATGAGACTTCAAGGGAAAACCGCACTGATCACCGCCGCCGGCCAGGGCATAGGCAAGGCCAGCGCGCTGGCCATGGCGGCAGAAGGCGCGCAGGTCTGGGCGACCGACGTCAATGCGAAGCTGCTGGACAGTTATGCGGGCATGCCCAATATCCACACCGTGGCGCTCGACGTGCTCGACAAGGCGGCGATCCGCAAAGTCATCGCTGACATGCCCGCGCTCGATGTGCTGTTCAACTGCGCGGGTTTTGTGCACGCCGGCACGGCCCTGCAGGCCACCGACGAAGAGTGGGAGTTCGCCTTCAACCTCAATGTGCGTTCGCAGTTCTGGACCATCCAGGCGGCGTTGCCGCGCATGCTCGCGAACAACGGCGGCAAGGGCAGCGGCAGCATCATCAACATGGCCAGCGTCGTCAGCATCAAGGGGCTGCCCAACCGCTTTGTGTATGGCGCATCCAAGGCGGCGGTGATCGGCCTGACCAAAAGCGTGGCGGCCGACTATGTGATGCAGGGCATACGCTGCAACTGCATCTGCCCCGGTACCGTCGATACGCCTTCGCTGCAGGACCGCATCAATGTGTTTGAGGACCCGGCGGAAGCACGCAGGAATTTCATTGCCCGCCAGCCCATGGGCCGGCTCGCGCAAGCCCACGAGATTGCACCGGTCGTGACCTTCCTGGCCAGCGACGAAGCGGCGTTTGTCACCGGCCAGCACTACAACATCGATGGCGGCATGACCATATGAATGAGCTCGACTTCCAGGGCCGGCACGCGGTGGTCACCGGTGGCGCCACCGGCCTGGGCTACGCCATTGCGCAGCGGCTGATCGAGTCCGGCGGCAACGTCACGCTGTGGGACCGCGACGAAGCGGCGGCAAGGCAGGCGGCCGCCGCGCTGGGTCCGCGGGCCTCGGCGGTGGCGGTGGACGTGTCGCAGCATGCCTCGGTGCGCGCCGCGGTCCAGGCGACGTTGTTGTTGGCTACCAAGGTCGATGCGCTGGTCAACAGCGCCGGCGTGACCGGCCCCAACGTCAAGCTCTGGGACTACCCGGTCGACGCGTGGGAGCAGGTGATGGCCGTCAACCTCAACGGCCTGTTCCTGTGCTGCCGTGAATGGGCACCGCACCTGCGCGCCAACAACTACGGCCGCATCGTCAACATCGCCTCGGTAGCCGGCAAGGACGGCAACCCGAATGCCAGCGCCTACAGTGCCAGCAAGGCGGGGGTGATTGCGCTGACCAAGTCGCTGGGCAAGGAACTCGCCGATACCGGCGTGCGCGTCAATTGCGTCACGCCGGCTGCCGTGAAGACCGCCATTTTTGACCAGATGACGCCGGAGCACATTGCCTTCATGCTGTCGAAAATACCGATGGGCCGCTTCGGCACGCCCGACGAGGTGGCGGCCATGGTGGTCTGGCTGTGCACCGAAGAGTGTTCGTTTTCGACCGGCGCGGTGTTCGATCTTTCGGGCGGCCGCTCCAGTTATTGAGCGCCCCATTTCCCTCTCTTTTTAAAAAGGAAAAACCATGAAACTCGTTCGTTACGGCAACCCTGGCAAGGAAAAACCAGGTCTCATTGATGCCGAGGGCAAACTGCGCGACCTGAGCGGCGTGATCACCGACATCGGCCCGGACCAGCTCGGTGATGCCGCGCTGGCCAAACTGCGCAAGCTCAAGACGGCGAACCTGCCGCTCGTCAAGGGTAAGCCGCGTCTGGGCAGCCCGGTCGCCGGTGTCGGCAAGTTCATCGCCATCGGCCTGAACTATGCCGACCACGCGGCCGAGTCGGGCCTGCCGATTCCGAAAGAGCCCATCGTGTTCATGAAGGCCACCACCTGCATCCAGGGGGCCAACGACCCGGTCATGCTGCCCAAGGGTTCGGTCAAGTCCGACTGGGAGGTCGAACTCGGCGTGGTCATCGGCACCCGCGCGCGTTATGTCTCGCAGAAGGATGCGCTCAATTTTGTGGCCGGCTACTGCACCATCAACGACGTCAGCGAGCGCGAGTACCAGATCGAGCGCGGCGGCACCTGGGACAAGGGCAAGGGCTGCGACACCTTCGGTCCGATCGGCCCCTGGCTGGTCACGCGCGACGATGTGCCGAACCCGCAAAAGCTGGCGATGTGGCTGGACCTCAATGGCCAGCGGGCGCAGACCGGCAGCACGAAAACCATGATTTTCGGCGTGGCCAAAATCATCAGTTATGTCAGCCAGTTCATGACGCTGATGCCGGGCGACGTGATCACCACCGGCACACCGCCCGGCGTGGGCATGGGCATGAAGCCGCCCCTGTTCCTGAAAAAGGGCGACGTCATGACCCTGGGCATTGAAGGCCTGGGCGAGCAGCGCCAGATGGTGGTTCCCTTCAAGCTTTGAACCAGCCGAGACGCTGCTGTAACAGGGTAAAAACAAGGGTTTACCCTTGGGTGACCTAGAAAAACTTCTCTAGATATCCCGGTCTCTGGCACGGGGGCATGGAAATGCTGCAAAATAGAACGGTCGTTCTTTTTTGTCTGGCTTTCCATGTCCGTTACCGAACTTCCTGTCAAGACAGCCCGCCCGGGTCCCCGGGAAAGTGGTCGTGCAGCGCATGCCGGCATGCAAAAAGGCCAGCAGACCAAGGCGGCCATCGTGGATGCCGCCCTCGGACTGGCCACGCAGATCGGGCTGGAGGGCCTGAGCATTGGCGCTCTGGCCGAAGTCATGCGCATGAGCAAGTCGGGCGTGTTTGCCCACTTTGGCTCGCGGGAAGAATTGCAGATCTCGGTCATCCGCGAGTATTTCGCGCGTTTTGAAGAAGAGGTTTTTTACCCCGCGCTGAAAGAGCCCAAAGGCCTGCCGCGTGTGCAGGCCCTGTTCGGCAACTGGATGAAACGCGTCGCGGTCGAGCTGCAGTCGGGCTGCATCTTCATCAGCGGTGCTGTCGAATTTGACGACCGGCCCGGCCCGGTGCGCGACGCGCTCGCCACCTCGGTGCAGACCTGGCTGGCGGCCATGTACCGTGCGGTGGTGTTGGCCAAGGAGGCCGGCCACCTGCGCGCGGACGCCGACGAGCGCCAGATCGCCTTCGAGATCCACGGCCTGATCCTGGCCCTGCATTACGAAGCCCGCTTCCTCAAGACGCCCGGTTCCATCGACCGGACATTGCGCGCCTTCCAGAGCATCCTGGCGCGTTACGGCAGCGACGCCGCCGGCGCGCTGGCGCCACCCATCACCTCTGCATCACTGACGGGCGGCAGCGCCCGGCCGGTGCCTGATTCTTCCGCTTCCTCCGCTTCTTCCGTTTAATCCCTTCCCATCTAAGGACCTTTCCATGCCTCAATACAACCCGCCACTGCGCGACATGCAGTTCGTCATGCACGAAGTGCTCAAGGTCACCGACGAGTTCAAGGCCCTGCCGAAACACGCCGATGTGGACGCGGACACCATCAACGCCGTGCTTGAGGAAGCCGGCAAGTTTGCCGCCGAAGTGACCTTTCCGCTGAACATCAGCGGCGACACGGAAGGCTGCAAGCTGGACCAGGCCACGCACGAGGTGACCCCGCCCAGGGGCTTCAAGGAAGCCTATGCCAAGTACGTCGAAGGCGGCTGGGCGGCGTTGTCCTGCGACCCCGAATACGGCGGCCAGGGCCTGCCCTTTGTCGTGAACCAGTGCGTCTACGAAATGCTGAACTCCGCCAACCAGGCCTGGACCATGTACCCCGGCCTGTCGCACGGCGCCTACGAGGCGCTGCATGCCCACGGCACGGACGCGCAGAAAAAGCTCTACCTGCCAAAATTGGTCAGCGGTGAGTGGACAGGCACCATGTGCCTGACCGAGCCGCATTGCGGCACCGACCTGGGCCTGCTGCGCACGAAAGCCGAGCCACAGGCAGACGGTACCTACAAACTCACCGGCAACAAGATTTTCATCAGCGCTGGCGAGCATGACATGACCGAAAACATCCTGCACCTGGTGCTGGCCCGCCTGCCCGATGCACCGCAGGGCAGCAAAGGCATCAGCCTGTTCCTGGTGCCGAAATTCAATGTCGGGGAAGACGGCGCCATCGGCTCGCGCAACGGCATTTACTGCGGCAGCCTGGAGCACAAGATGGGCATCCACGGCAACGCCACCGCGCAAATCGTGCTCGAGGGCGCCGTCGGCACCATGGTGGGCGCGCCCAACAAGGGCCTGGCCGCCATGTTCGTGATGATGAACGCCGCCCGCCTGGGCGTCGGCAACCAGTCGCTGGGCCTGACCGAAGTGGCCTACCAGAACGCGCTGGCCTACGCCAAGGACCGCATCCAGATGCGCAGCCTGTCGGGCGTGAAAGCCAAGGACAAGCCGGCCGACCCCATCATCGTGCACCCCGATGTACGCAAGATGCTGCTGACCGCCAAGGCCTATGCCGAGGGCGGCCGTGCGCTGGCGATCTACTGCACCATGCTGCTCGACAAGGAACTGCACCACCCCGACGAGAAGGTCCGCAAGGATTCCGGCGAAATCGTCGCGTTGCTCACGCCCATCGTGAAGGCCTTCCTGACCGACAACGGCCACATCGCCACCAACGCCTGTATGCAGGTTTTCGGTGGCCACGGTTTCATCAAGGAATGGGGCATGGAGCAGTTTGTGCGCGACAACCGCATCAACATGATTTACGAAGGCACCAACACCATCCAGTCGCTGGATCTGCTGGGCCGCAAGGTGCTGGGCAACAACGGCGCCACGCTGAAGAAATTCGGCAAGATCATTGGCGCCCTGATTGCCGAGGAAGGCGTCAACGAGAAGATGGCCGAGTTCATCAACCCGCTGGCCTACCTGGCCGACCAGATGACCAAGTTCACGACCGAACTGGGTTTCAAGGGCTTCCAGAACCCTGACGAAGTGGGCGCAGCGGCCGTGGACTACCTGCGCGTGGCCGGCCACCTGGTGTTTGGCTACTTCTGGGCGCGCATGGCGCAAACCGCGCTGCGCGAAATCGCCGCCGGCAATGCCGACCCCTTCTATCTGGCCAAGGTGCAGACGGCGCGCTTTTACTTCGCGAAGCTGTTCCCCGAGACCGCAACGCTGATGCGCACCGCACGCAGCGGCAGCAAGGCGCTGATGGATACGGACGCCGCGCTGGCCTGACCGGTTGACGTCTTTTTTTTGTATGCCTTTTAGCCCTGGAGCCCATATGTACCGTGCGCTGACAGCTATATTTTTGGGAGCGATGGCCGTCCCGGCCCTGGCCCAGATGACACCGGTCGGCCTGTGGCGCAACGTGGACGACAAGACCGGCGAGGCCAGGGCCGAGATCCGGATTGTCGAGAGCGCCGGTGTGCTCAGCGGCAGGATCGCCACGCGCCTGGGCAAGGACGTCAAGCCTGACGACGTCTGCGACAAGTGCAGCGATGACCGCAAGGACAAGCCGATTCTTGGCCTGGAGATCATCCGCGGCGCCCAAAAGGCCGAAGGCAAAGAGGTGTGGGAGGGCGGCAAGATCCTGGACCCCGAAAACGGCCGCAACTACACGCTGCGTCTGACGCCTGCCGAAGGCGGCAAAAAGCTTGAAGTTCGGGGCTCGTTCGGTCCCTTCGGCCGCACCCAGACCTGGGTCCGTATTCCGTAACCATCAACATCCGTTCTCCCTGAGCCTGTCGAAGGGGCTTCACGAAATCGCCCATGGTTTCGACCAGCTCAGCCCGAACGGAATAGAAAAGAAAGAGAAACCATGTCCCGCTTCCAAGTCAAAAAAGTCGCCGTGCTCGGTGCCGGCGTGATGGGTGCGCAGATCGCTGCCCATCTGGTCAACCTCAAGGTGCCGGTGGTGCTGTTTGACCTGCCCGCCAAAGAAGGGCCGAAAAACGGCATCGTCAGCCGCGCGATCGAAGGCCTGAAAAAGCTCAAGCCCGCACCGCTGGGCGTGCCCGAAGACGCGGCCCTGATCCAGCAGGCCAACTACGAGGAGCACATGGATGTTCTGAAGGAGTGCGACCTGATCATCGAGGCGATTGCCGAACGCATGGACTGGAAGACGGACCTGTACCACAAGATCGCGCCCTTCATCGGTGAAGGCGCCATCGTTGCGAGCAACACCTCGGGCCTGTCGATCACCAAACTCAGCGAGGCATTGCCGGAATCGATCAAGCCGCGTTTTTGCGGCATCCACTTCTTCAACCCGCCGCGTTACATGACGCTGGTCGAGCTGATCAACACCCCGACCACCGATCCCCGGGTGCTCGACGACCTCGAAGCCTTTGTGACCAGCGGCCTGGGCAAGGGCGTGATCCGCGCCCACGACACGCCCAACTTCGTGGCCAACCGCGTCGGCATCGCCGGCATGCTGGCGACGATGAAAGAGGTCGAGAACTTCGGCCTGACCTACGACGTGGTCGATGACCTGACCGGCAAGAAACTGGGCCGCGCCAGCAGCGGTACCTTCCGCACCGCCGACGTGGTGGGCCTGGACACCATGGCCCATGTCATCAAGACCCTGCAGGACAACCTGGACGAAAAGAGCGATCCGTTCTACCCCAGCTTCGGCACGCCCGAGGTGCTGAAAAAACTGCTGGAACTGGGCAACCTGGGCCAGAAGTCCAGGGCCGGTTTCTACAAGAAGGTGGGGCGCGACGTGTTGCGCTTCGAGCTGGACAGCGAGGAGTACGTGCCCGGCGGCCAGAAGGCCGACGAGGTGTACACCCGCATGCTCAAGCGGCCGGCAGCCGAGCGCCTGCGCCTGCTGCGCAACGCCGAAGGACCGCAGGGCCAGTTCCTCTGGGCCATCCTGCGCAACAGCTTTCACTATGCCGCCGTGCATCTGGCTACCATTGCCGACAACGCGCGCGATGTCGACCAGGCCATGCGCTGGGGCTTCGGCATGAAGCAAGGCCCGTTCGAGTTGTGGCAGGAAGCCGGCTGGCTGGCCGTCGCGACGATGATCCAGGAAGACATAGCCGCGGGCAAGGCGCTGTGCAAGGCGCCGCTGCCCGAGTGGGTGTTCAAGGGCCCGGTCGCCGAGGCCGGCGGCGTGCACACGGCGCAGGGCTCCTGGAGCGCTTCGGCCGGAAAGTTTGTGGCGCGCCGCGCGCTTCCCGTCTACGAGCGCCAGCACTTCCCTGAAAAACTGCTGGGCGAGGCACTGCCCGACTTCATGACCGCCGGCACGACGCTGCACGAAGACGATGCGATCCGTCTGTGGACGCTGGCCGGCGAACAGGGCGATGTGCTGATCGCCAGCATCAAGACCAAGATGCACGCCATCAGCCCCGATGTGGTCGAAGGCCTGGCGATGGGCGTGGACCTCGCCGAGAAAAGTTACAAGGGCCTGGTGATCTGGTCGAACGACGAGATGTTCTCGGCCGGTGCCGACCTGCAGGCCATGCTGCCGGCCTTCATGATGGCCGGTGTCTCGGCCGTGGAAGGCGCCGAGGCCGAGATGCAGAACGTGATGCTCAAGCTGCGTTATGCGGCGGTTCCCGTGGTGTCGGCCGTGCGCGGCCTGGCGCTGGGCGGCGGCTGCGAGATGGCGGTGTACTCGGCCAAACGCGTGGCCGCGATGGAAAGCTACATCGGTCTGGTCGAAGTCGGTGTGGGCCTGGTGCCCGGTGCCGGCGGCCTGACCTATATTGCGCGCCGCGCTGCGGAGAATGCGGCAACGTCCACCGGCAAGGACATCTTGCCTTTCCTGACCGAAGGCTTCACCGCTGCGGCCATGGCCAAGGTCGGCACCAGCGCCATCGAGAGCCGCAAGATCGGCTACCTGCTCGACAGCGATGTGATCGTGCCCCACAAGGACGAGCTGTTGTTTGTGGCGCTCAACGAAGCGCGCGCGCTGTTCACCTCCGGCTACCGCGCACCGCACAAGCGGCCTTTCCCGGTGGTCGGCCGCAGCGGCCTGGCCACCATCAAGGGCCAGCTGGTCAACATGCGCGACGGCGGCTTCATCAGCGCGCACGACTTCCACATTGCCAGCCTGATCGCCAACGTGGTCTGCGGCGGTGATGTCGATGCCGGTTCGCTGGTGACCGAGGAATACGTGATGACGCTGGAGCGCAAGGCCTTCTGTTCGTTGCTCGAGCACCCCAAGACCCAGGAGAGGATCATGGGAATGATGAGCACAGGCAAACCTCTTCGTAATTGATAAAGCTACTGCGAAGGCATCATGCGTCGTTGCAGCCCAGAATCAATCCTCACGTACAGAAGTACGTTCCGGTTGCTTCCGGGCGCCCGCGCCTAGCCTGATGCCTCCTCGCTACGCTTTTTCAATCACGAACCGCAACTTTATGACCACACACAACAACCCCAATCGCCTCGAACGCCAATTGAACCGGCTGTCCGACGTGCCGGCTTTTGCGCGCACCTGGTGCCGTGGCCTGGTGATGCACCGCGCCGTACCTTTCACCGGCACGGCGGGGTTGGACTTTCTGGAGATGACAGTCAGCAGGGTCGAGATCGGCGTCAAGAACGAGAAGAAGGTGCAGAACCACATTGGTGGCATCCATGCTTCGGCGATGAATCTGCTGGCGGAAACCGCCACCGGCATGGTGGTCGGCATGAATGTGCGTGATGACTGCACGCCGCTGGCCAAGGAACTGAAGATGGCGTTCAAAAAGCGCGCCACCGGCGCACTGCGCGCCGTGGCCACCTTGAGCGACGAGCAGCGCGCCGCCATGCAGGCCAGCGACAAGGGCGAAGTGACGGTGTCCGTCACTGTGACCGACGAGGCCGGGGTGAACCCGGTCGAATGCGAATTTGTCTGGGCCTGGATTCCCTCCGGCCCGCGTAAAAGTTAAACAGCGCAATCAATCGCTGAAGAATCAAAAAAGGAAAACATCATGGCCAAACAAGTCCAGGAAGCCTACATCGTCGCCGCCACGCGCACGCCCATCGGGCGCTCGCACCGGGGGTTTTTCCGCAACACCCGCCCCGATGAGCTGCTGGTGCGTGCGCTGCACGCTGCGCTCGCGCAGGTGCCCACGCTGGATCCCAAAGCGATCGAAGACCTCATTTGCGGCTGTGCGATTCCTGAAGGCCCGCAGGGCCTGAACATCGCGCGTATTGGCGCGGTGCTGGCCGGCCTGCCGACCAGCGTCGGCGGCATCACCGTCAACCGCTTTTGCGCGTCGGGTCTTTCCGCCATCCAGATGGCGGCCGACCGCATCCGTGTCGGCGAGGCCGATGTGATGATTGCCGCAGGCACCGAAAGCATGAGCATGGTGCCGATGTCGGGCAACTCGCCCTCACTGTCGCCAGCCATGTTTGCCAACGACGAGAACATCGGTATTGCCTACGGCATGGGTCTGACGGCGGAAAAGGTCGCGCAGCAATGGAAGGTCTCGCGCGAGGCGCAGGACCAGTTTGCGGTCGAGTCGCACCAGAAGGCGATCAAGGCGCAGCAGGCCGGCGAGTTCACCGCCGAGATCACGCCGGTCGAGGTCACCGACCGTTCGCCGGATCTGGAGAGCGGCGAAGTCATCAGCAAAACCCGCACCGTCAGCCTGGACGAAGGCCCGCGCCCCGACACCTCGCTCGAAGGCCTGGCCAAACTCAAGACAGTGTTCGCCGCGCGCGGCTCAGTCACGGCGGGCAACAGCTCGCAAACTTCGGACGGTGCCGGTGCGCTGATCCTGGCCAGTGAAAAAGCGGTCAAGGAACACGGCCTCAAGCCGCTCGCGCGTTTTGTCAGCTACGCCGCCAAGGGTGTGCCGCCGCACATCATGGGCATAGGCCCGATCGAGGCGATTCCCGCGGCCTTGCGTTATGCCGGCCTGCAGCAGGACGACATCGACTGGTTTGAACTGAACGAGGCTTTTGCCGCGCAGTCGCTGGCGGTCATCAACACGCTGGGCCTGAACGCCGCCAAAGTCAACCCGATGGGCGGCGCGATTGCGCTGGGCCATCCGCTGGGCGCCACCGGCGCGATTCGTGCCGCCACGGTGATCCATGCGCTGCACCGGCACCAGCTGAAGTACGGGATGGTGACCATGTGTGTGGGGATGGGGCAAGGCGCCGCCGGCATCTTCGAACGGGTGTAGTAGCGGCTACTGCGCGGGCGCATTGCGTCGTTGCAGCCCCAAGAAAATCCTCACGACCCTTTAGGTCGCTCCGGTTTTCTTCGGGCACCCGCGCCTCGCACTGCATCCCGCTCGCTACGCCGTAAAGGCATTGTGGTTTGTTGGAGGAAAAATCATGCAACAGCAGGTTCTGGAATCGGGCACTTCCCAACTCGCCCTGCGGGTTTACGAGGCCGGCACGCTTGCGCGGGCCAGCGTCGTCATTGGCGGCGCGATGGGCGTGCGGCAGGACTATTACGCGCCGTTTGCCGAGTGGTTGTCGGGCCAGGGCTTCCGGGTCACGACCTTTGACTACCGCGGTTCCGGGGAGTCGCTGCCGGGTACGCCGGATGGCTCGCTGCGCGGGTTCCAGGCCGATTTGTTCGACTGGGCCAGCGACTACGACGCGGTGGTGGCCTCGGCCAAGGCCGCCTTGCCGGATGCGCCGCTTTACCTGCTGGGCCACAGCCTGGGCGCGCAACTGCCGGGTTTTCTGAAAAACCAGCACCAGGTCGACGGCCTGGTCAGCATTGCCGCCGGCAGCGGTTACTGGCGCGACAACGCACCGCAACTCAAGCGCATGGTGCTGTACTTCTGGTACGTGCTGGTGCCGCTGGCCACACGCCTGTGCGGCTATTTCCCGGGACGCAAACTGAAGAAAGTCGGCGACCTGCCGGCCGGCGTGATGCTGCAGTGGCGAAAATGGTGCCTGAACCCGCTTTACAGCGTGGGCGCCGAAGGCGAAGGCGCGCGTCTGGCCTATGCGCAGGCCAGGTTTCCGGTGCAGGCGCTGTCCATCACCGACGATGAACTGATGACCTGGCGCGGCACGCAGAACCTGATCAACCTGTACAGCGGCGCCTCGCGCAGTTTTGAGCGCATCACGCCGGGCGAGCTGGGCGTCAAGCGCATCGGCCATTTCGGTTTTTTCAGGCAACAGTTCCGTCAGAACCTGTGGCCGCACACGGTGCAGATTCTGGAGCACATGCGCCAGGCCCGTCCGGTGGCTGGCGTCCCCGGCACGACTGCCTGAGACCGACGGCGGCGGCATACTCCGACCATGAGTTTTCATCCTTTTGATACCGCGGTGGCCCTGCAGGCGCAGGCCGACGGGACATTTCTCGGTCACACCAGCGCCGCCTATGCCAACATGGTCGGGCCCTTCGGCGGCGTCACGGCGGCGCAGGCCTTGAATGCCGTGCTGCAGCATCCGCAGCGCCTGGGGGATCCGATTTCGCTGACTGTCAACTTCGCCGCCGCGCTGGCGGACGGGCCGTTTACCGTGAGCGCTCGACCCGCGCGCACCAACCGCTCGACCCAGCACTGGGTGATCGAGATGCAACAGGACGGCGAGACGGTGCTGACCGGCACCGCCTTTTTCGGCCTGCGACGCGACACCTGGGGCACCGACGAACACGCCATGCCGGCCGTCGCGGCCCCCGCCGATGTCGCCCGGGCCGATGGCCCGACCCGGGTTGAGTGGGTCCAACGTTATGAGATGCGTTTTGCCGAGGGCGCGATTCCCACCGAATGGCACGGGGCCGACCAGGGCGCCAGCCGCACCCTGCTGTGGCTGCGCGACGACCCGCCCCGGCCGCTGGATTTCGCCTCGCTCACGGCGCTGTCGGATGTGTTTTATCCGCGCGTCTGGCGCCGCCGACCGCTGCTGGTGCCGGTAGGCACGGTGTCGATGACGGTGTATTACCATGCCGATACAGCCCTGCTGCAGGCCACCGGTAGCGGCTACCTGCTGGGGCAGACGCAGGCCCAGGCCTTTCGCAGCGGCTATTTCGACCAGACGGCGCAGTTGTGGAACGAGGCCGGTCAATTGCTGGTGACCACACACCAGGTCGTCTACTACAAGGAATGAGGGTGGCGCCCGCCATCATCCCCACAACCTCAGCAACAACACTTCAGGAATTCCAATGAGCGCATCCTCCCAAGACATCCTGGTCCATACCGACAACGCGGTGATGACCATCACACTGAACCGGGTCGAGAAGAAAAACTCCATCACCTCGGCCATGTACGCTGCCATGGCCGACGCGCTGGACGCTGCCCATGCCGATGCGGCCGTGCGCGTGGTGGTGATCCAGGGCCACGAAAGCATTTTTTCGGCCGGCAACGACATCGGTGATTTCCTCAATGGCCCGCCCGCCACCCACGAGTCGCCGGTGTTCCGCTTCCTGCGCGGCATCAGCACCTTCCCCAAGCCGCTGGTGGCTGCCGTGTGTGGGCCCGCGGTGGGCATAGGCACCACGCTGCTGCTGCACTGCGATCTGGTTTATGCCGGCGATAACGCTGCGTTTTCCATGCCTTTTGTGAACCTGGGCCTGTGCCCGGAAGCGGCGTCGAGCTTTCTGGCACCGCAGCTGATGGGTTACGCACGCGCGGCCGAGGCGCTGCTGCTGGGTGAACCCTTCATGGCCGAGTCGGCGCTCGAGATGGGCCTGATCAACCGCATCGTGCCACCCGCCGAAGCCAACGCGCTGGCGCAGCGCCAGGCGCAAAAACTCGCGGCCAAACCGCTGAGCTCGCTGGTGGAAACCAAGCGACTGATGAAAAAAGGCCAGGCCGGAATGGTGGCCGAGCGCATGGCCGAAGAAGGGGTGAGTTTTGGCCGCATGCTCAAGGAGCCGGCCGCCCGCGAAGCTTTCGGCGCCTTCATGCAAAAGCGCAAGCCGGATTTCTCCGGGGTTTGAGGCAAAACTGGGCTTGATCCCTTATCCAGCAAGCGCAGGCAGCTATAAATTGTGTAGCACTCAGGAGGCATCATGAGTTCAGTTCCCGGTCTCAAAGGCAAAACCCTGTTCATCACCGGCGCCTCGCGTGGCATCGGCCTGGCGATCGCCACCCGTGCCGCGGCCGACGGCGCCAACATCGTGATCCTGGCCAAAACCACCGACCCCAACCCCAAGCTGCCGGGCACGATTTACAGCGCGGCCGAAGCGGTGAAAGCTGCGGGCGGGCAGGCGCTGCCGCTGGCGGTGGATATCCGTGACGAAGAGGCCGTGGCGGCCGCAGTGGCCAAGGCGGTCGAGGCTTTCGGCGGCATCGACATCCTGGTCAACAACGCCAGCGCCATCAGCCTGACCGGCACCGAACACACGCCGATGAAGCGTTATGACCTGATGAACGGCATCAATGCGCGCGGCACCTACCTGTGCACCCAGGCTTGTCTGGCGGAGTTGAAGAAATCCGCGCTGGCCGGGCGCAAGCCGCAGGTACTCACCATGTCGCCGCCGCTGAGCATGAAGCAACACTGGTTCGAGAACCACACGGCCTACACCATGGCCAAGTACGGCATGAGCATGTGCACCCTGGGACATTCCGGGGAATTCAGGAAATACGGCATTGCCGTCAACAGCCTGTGGCCGCGCACCGCGATTGCCACGGCCGCCCTTCAGATGATTCCCGGTGTGGACCTGAAGCTGTGCCGCAAGCCGGAGATCCTTTCCGATGCGGCCCATCTGATCCTCACCAGCACGGGCATGCAAACCGGCAACTTTTATATTGACGACGAATTGCTGGCCGCGCATGGCGTGACGGACCTTGAGAAGTATTCGGTAACGCCGGGCACAAAGAATTTCATCCCTGATTTTTTCGTGGACTGAACCATGCCCTACATGCTTCTCATCCACGAACCCGTCGGCCAGCGCCTGACCCGCAGCCAGGCGGAAGGCGAGGCGGTGTACGGGCGCATGCTCAAGTTTGCCGACGAGCTGAAATCAGAAGGTGTGTTGCTGGGCGTGGAGTCGCTGGGCTCGCAGGACAACGCCGCCCGCGTGCGTGTGAGTGCCGGCAAGCCGCAGGTGCTGGATGGACCGTTTGCCGAAGCCAAGGAAATGGTGGGCGGCTTCTTTCTGGTGAACTGCGCAACCCGGGAGCAAGCCCTGGCGATTGCCGCCCGCTGCCCCGCCGCTGAATGGGCCACGCTGGAGGTTCGCGCCACCGGCCCTTGCTTCCTCTGAGCCCCGGCAGCAGCAGGTAAGGGTTTTTACCTGGTTCTGGCTTGTCGATTTCGCATCGGCTGCTTCGTCGTGTCAACAGGAGGCCAGGGATTCTGGCTGCCGTCCACAAGGAGTACCCCCATGCGATTCATGATCATTGTGAAGTCGACGCCCGAGTTCGAGGCCGAGACCACCCCGCAGACCCCCGACGAAAAACTGATGGCTGCCATGGCCGACTTCCACGAGGAGTTGGCCCAAGCCGGCGTGCTGCTCGATGCCAGTGGGCTGCAGCCCAGCCGCAAGGGCTGGCGCATCCATTACGACGGCCAGAAGCGCACCGTGATTGACGGTCCTTTCGCGGAAGCCAAGGAACTGATCGCCGGCTTCACCACCATCCAGGTGCGCAGCCGCGAGGAGGCGCTGGAGTGGTCGCGCCGTTTTCCCAATCCTGCCGGCGAAAACGCGCCGGCCGTGATCGAGGTTCGCCAGCTGTATGAACTGGACGACTTCGAGCCCAGCGAGCAGGTCGAGCGTTTCCGCGAGATGAACACGCCCAGCCAGAAGTAAGGAGCGCGCCATGATCAAAACCACCTTGCTCATCCTGCTGGGGCTGGTCGTGCTGGCCATCGCTGTCGTCGCGGTCATAGCTTTGCAACGACCCGACACTTTCCGTGTGTCTCGCAGCACCAGCATCGCTGCGCCGGCAGAAAAAATCTTCCCGCTGGTCAACGACGTCCGGGCCTTCAATACCTGGAACCCGTATGCGCTGAAAGCCCCGGAGATGAAAGGCAGCTACAGCGGCCCGTTCATCGGGCCCGGCGCCCACTACGACTTCGAAAGCAAAAAGTCAGGCAGCGGCAGCTTTGAAATCGTGCGGGCCATGGCGCCTTCGCAGGTACAGATGCGGCTCGACATGACCGCACCCTTCAAGACCAACAACCTGATCACCTTTTCGCTGACACCCGGAGGTCAGACCACACAGGTCACCTGGGCCATGGAAGGCCCCGCACCTTTTGTCTCCAGATTCATGGGTGTGATTTTCAACATGGACAAGATGATCGGTGCCGACTTCGAAGCCGGCCTTGCCAACCTCAAGGCCAAAGCAGAAAAAGCCTGAGAGCCGCCGCCTTATTGAAACCATCTTCAAAGGAGCAACCATGTCACGCCAGATTTTCGTCAACTTGCCCATCAAGAACATGGAAAGGAGCCAGGCCTTCTTCAAAAGCCTGGGCTTTTCCTTCAACCCGCAGTTCACCAACGAGCAGGGCGCCTGCATGGTGATCAGCGAGGACCACAACTACGTGATGTTGCTGGTCGAGCCCTTCTTTCAGGGCTTCACCAAGAAGCCGGTCGCCGATGCCACGAAGACCACCGAGGTGCTGGTCGCGCTGTCGTGCGGGAGCCGCGCCGAGGTGGACGAGATGGTGAGCAAGGCGCTGGCCGCCGGCGGCACCGCGCCCAATCCGTCGCAGGACCATGGCTTCATGTACAGCCATGGTTTCACCGACCTGGACGGCCACGTCTGGGAGGTGTTCTGGATGTCTAATTGAGCCCCCACGGTCGCTCACTGCGTGTAGCTCCCTGCCCCCCCGAGGGGGCCGCTGCGCCTGCGGGCCGGCAAAGCCGGACCCGCGGCCCCCTGCTTGATTGAATACCAGGCTTGCGCTCCACCTGAGCATCTGCTCTGCCGCTACTACCATTGATACATGCATTCCTCCACCCATGAGGCGATTTCTGCCGTCTGGCGCATCGAGTCCGCGAAAATCGTGGCCTCGGTGGCGCGTTTGGTGCGCGAGATCGGGCTGGCCGAGGAACTGGCGCAGGACGCGCTGGTTGCCGCGCTGGAAAGCTGGCCCGGCAAGGGTGTGCCGGACAATCCCGGCGCCTGGCTGATGCGGGTGGCCAAAAACCGTGCGCTGGACCACCTGCGGCACCGGAAGATGCAGGGCGAAAAGTTGGCGCAGATCGGCCATGAGCTGGAGGCGCAGGAAGCGCTGGTCGTGCCGGATTTCGTGGACGCGCTCGACGAGGCCCGGCAGGACGAGATCGGCGACGACCTGCTGCGTTTGATGTTCACCGCCTGCCACCCGGTGCTTTCCACCGAGGCACGGCTGGCGCTGACGCTCAAGCTGCTGGGCGGCCTGACCACCCATGAAATCGCCCGCGCTTTCCTGGTACCCGAGCCTACGATGGCCCAGCGCATCGTGCGTGCCAAGCGCACCCTGGCCGAGGCGCGCGTGCCTTTCGAAGTTCCGCGCGGCGATGAACTGGGCGCACGCCTGGCCTCGGTGCTGGAGGTGGTCTACCTGCTGTTCAACGAGGGTTACACCGCCACCGCCGGTGATCACTGGATGCGGCCTGCGCTGACCGACGAGGCGCTGCGCCTGGGCCGCATGCTGGCCGGCCTGGCAACGGACGAGTCCGAGGTGCAGGGTTTGCTGGCCCTGATGGAGTTGCAGGCCTCGCGCATGGCCGCCCGGGTGGATGCCGCCGGCCGGCCGATACTGCTGGCCGACCAGAACCGGGCGCGCTGGGACCATCTCCTGATCCGCAGGGGGCTGGCCGCTCTCGACATGGCGCTGGCGCTGGCCGAGTCGTCGGCCCGCGCCCTGGGACCCTATGCGCTGCAGGCGGCCATCGCCGCCTGTCATGCGCGCGCGCCGACTTCAGCAGAGACCGACTGGGTGCGTATTGCCGCCCTGTACGACGCGCTGGCCCAAACCGCACCATCGCCGGTGGTGGAACTGAACCGCGCCGTTGCGGTGAGCATGGCCTTCGGACCGGCAGCCGGGCTGGCCATCATCGATGTGCTGCGCGGCGACAAGGCCCTGCAGAACTACCAGTGGCTGCCCAGCGTGCGCGGCGACCTGCTCGCCAGGCTGGGGCGCAACGACGAGGCGCGCCATGAGTTTGAACGCGCCGCGGCGCTGGCGGGCAATCTGCGTGAGCGCGAATTGCTGCTCGAGCGTGCGCATCAACTGGACGGCAGCTGTTCGCCTGGTGCTGCCGGATAGACCTCGGACACGGTTGTGTGCTTGGAAAGTCCTGCCGGCCAGCGGGTTCCGTCGACACCTCCGCCAGGGGTAGGCGCCAGCCTACAAGCTGATCGGGCGGGCTGACAGGCCCCGGCCCACCCGCCTACCGGACAACAGCGCCGCAAGCTACTTGCGGCGGCTGCCTGCGCACGCAGTATCGAGTCATTGCATCACCACGGAAGGGTGGCCGCCATGACCAAGTTATCGATCGCGGGTTTCAATGCCATGCCTGAAGGGCGCAAACCACAGACGCTGCGCATCCCTGCGCCCCCACTGCGCCTGCCCAGGCACCTGCTGGAACATCTGGCCCGGCCGCTCAACAACGCGGACGATGTAGAGGCGCTGATGGCGCACATCCGGGTGGCCGAACAACGGGGTTTGCTCTGAGCGCGGCATGACTCAGGCGTCGAGCAGCGCGAGGTAGGCCCGGCGCGTTTCTGGTGCGACGGACGCCAGCACCTGCTCATAAGACGTCTTGTGTCGGACCAGCAGCCGGGCAGAGGCGACGGCCTTGGACTTGCAGAACCAGTGGCAGCTGTGCTGCATCAGGAAAACCTCGGCGGACAGGGTGAAGGCCTTGTTTTTGGGCGATTGTCCGGACGTGTTTTTCGCGGCGCGCGTGATGCCCTCGGCATGCACCAGCAGGACCTGGCGCAAGTCGAAGGTCGCAGCCGGAAAGAGCTTGTCGGCGTAAGGGAAGGCCAGGGAGAGCTTGCTCACGCGTGTCGCGGCGCCTTCCACCCGGGAGAACCCGGCCACGAAGTTGTTGAACTGCTCGCACAGCCTGGTTTCGGTGCTCGTCAACAGGTTCCAGATGCTTGCGCGGCGCTCCGGATCGTCCTCGCGAAGTGCACGCATGTAGCCTTCGGTCAGGCTTTCCATGAGTTTTTCGATCTGGTACTGGCCGAGATGGCTGCCCAGCAAGGCGATGCGCTTGCGTTCGTAGCCCGATTTGAGCGCATAAGCGCCGGCGGCGACGATCAGCGCCAGAAAGAAAATGTCCATCAATGCTTCAGTTTTGTTTTGGGGAGGTCCCCAGTGTAGTCAGCTGGGGTTGCGGGGTCGGACCGCAGCCAGTGTCTATTTTTACAAAGCAAGCGCTTGCTAAAAATAACGGCTTTTGTTATGGTCTGTTTCCATGGACAAAACACCTGTGCGCACCCGCCCTGCCGGCCGGGTCTTGGCCCTGCCAGCAGCGGTTGTAGCCGCCGCTGAAAAGCGGCCGCGTGGCCGGCCGCGCAAGACGCCCGGCGAACGCGACGACGGCAACCGGCGGGTGGAACTGGTCAACACCGCCGCGCGGCTGTTTCGCCGCAAGGGCTTTGACGGCACCAGCACGCGTGATATCGCGGCAGCCGTTGGCATGCACAGCGGCTCGCCTTTCTACCATTTCAAAAGCAAGGGCGCGCTGCTTTATGCGGTGATGGAGGAGGGCATGCGTTCGGCCATGGCCCGGCAGGCAGCGGCGCTGGAGGCGGCGGCGCCGTCTGCACCCGACGCGGCGGCTTTGCTGCACGTGTTGATCCGCAATCATTTCGACGTGCTGCTGGGCCCCGGCAGCGATTTCATTCCCGTGATGCTGTACGAGTCGCGTTCGATCACGGCCAGGCAACGTGCCTCGCTGGCCAGGCTGCAGGGCGACTACGAGTCGGTCTGGGCGCCGGTGCTGCAGGCCCTGAGCGACCAGGGCCGGCTGCAGGCCCCGGTGAAGCTGGCGCGGCTGCTGATTTTTGGTGCGCTGAACTGGTCGGCGCAGTGGTTTGACGCAAAAAAAGGGGCGTCGCTCGATGAACTGGCCGACGCGGCCATGGCACTGTTCATCGGCGACAACCGGACGCCCGCTACAAGGAAAGCCCGAGCATGACTTACCGTTCCGTCTTCAGCGCCGGCCTGTTTGCCGGCAAGGTGGTGGTGGTCACCGGTGGCGGCTCCGGCATAGGCCGCTGCACGGCGCATGAGCTGGCGGCCCTGGGCGCGCATGTCGTGCTGATCGGCCGCAAGCTCGAGAAGCTGTACGAGGTGGCCGGCGAGATTGTGGCCGCCGGCGGCCGCGCCAGCTTTCACCCCTGCGACATCCGCCAGGAAGCCGCCGTGCAGACGACGGTCGCGGCGATTGTGATCGCGCAGGGCCGCATCGACGCGCTGGTCAACAACGCGGGCGGGCAGTACATCGCGCCGCTGGAGAGCATCAGCGCCAAGGGCTGGGAAGCGGTCATCAACACCAACCTGACGGGCGGCTTTCTGATGGCGCGCGAGTGTTATCTGCAGTCCATGGCGGAGCACGGCGGCAGCATCGTCAACATCGTGGCCGACATCTGGGGCTCCATGCCGTCCATGGGCCACAGCGGTGCGGCGCGGGCCGGCATGGTCAGCTTCACCGAAACCGCTGCGGCCGAATGGGCGCACAGCGGCGTGCGGGTCAATGCGGTGGCGCCGGGTTACATCGCATCGAGCGGCATGGACCACTATCCGCCTGAGGCCGGGGAGATGCTGCGCGAGATGCGCACCACCGTGCCGCTGGGCCGCTTCGGCACCGAGGCGGAAACCTCGGCCGCCATTGTGTTTTTGCTGAGCCCGGCGGCCAGTTTCATCAGCGGCACCGTGTTGCGGGTGGATGGCGCGCGGCCACAGGTGCGCATGGGCTGGCCCATGCGCCTGCCAGATGACCAGGCGCAGCAGCGCGATGCCGTGAAACCTTTTGACGGTTTTCATCTGGCCACCACCCCGAAGGTGTTCCAGTCATGACTGTTTTCCAGTCGGCCTGGAACGCGCAGGGCAGCGTGGCCTTGCGGCGGCGCGACGCCATGCTCGCACGCATCGCGGCGCTGCGTGCGCTGGAAGCCCGTGCCGCACAGGCTTCGGCCAAATCGAAACCGGTGTTCGACAAGCGCGGCCAGCTGTTGCCGCGTGAACGGGTGGCGCTGCTGCTGGACCCGGGCGCGCCGTACTTGCCGTTGTGTTCGCTGGCGGGGTTCATGCAGGACCACAAGGACCCGGTGCTGTCCGTGCCCGGAGGCGGCATCGTGGCGGGCATCGGGTTCATCGAGGGCGCGCGCTGCATGGTGGTGGCCAGCGACTCGGGCATCGAGGCCGGCGCGATCCAGGCCATGGGGCTGGAGAAAATCCTGCGCGTGCAGGAGATCGCGCTGCAGAACAAGCTGCCCTTCATTCACCTGGTGGAGAGCGCCGGCGCCAACCTGATGCGTTACCGCGTCGAGGGGTTTGTCCACGGCGGCTCCCTGTTCCGCAACCTCGCGCGCCTGTCGGCGGCGGGTATTCCGGTCGTCACCGTGCAGCACGGCTCCGGCACGGCGGGCGGGGCCTACATGCCGGGGCTCAGTGATGTGGTGATCATGGTGCGCAACCGCTCGCGCGCCTTTCTGGCCGGACCGCCCCTGCTGATGGCCGCCACCGGCGAGGTCGCCACCGAAGAGGAACTGGGCGGCGCCGAGATGCACACCGGCGTGTCGGGCCTCGGTGAACAGCTGGCCGAGGATGACCGCCAGGCGCTGGGCCTGGCGCGCCAGGTCGTGGCCCGGACTGCATGGTCAAATCGACCTCCAGCCCAGGCAGGACGTGCGCAAGCAGCTATGGATTCAGTAGCAAGAGAGCCTTTGTTCCCGGCCGATGAGCTGCTCGGGCTGATGGCCGGCGATCTGCGCCAGCCGGTGGACATGCATGAAGTGATGGCCCGGCTGGTCGATGGCTCGGACTTTCTGCCCTTCAAGGCCTTGTACGGCGCCGCCACGGTGTGTGTGCAGGCGGCGATCGGCGGCCACGCGGTGGGCATCATCAGCAACAACGGCCCCATCGATGTGGCAGGCGCCAACAAGGCCACCCATTTCATCCAGCTGATGTGCCAGCTCGGCCATCCCATCGTCTACCTGCAGAACACCACCGGCTACATGGTCGGCAAGGACGCCGAGCAGGGCGGCATGATCAAACACGGCTCCAAGATGATCCAGGCGGTCACCAACGCCACGGTGCCGCAGATCACCATCCAGTGCGGCGCCTCGTTTGGTGCCGGCAACTACGGCATGTGCGGTCGCGGTTATGCGCCGCGCTTCCTGTTCAGCTGGCCGAGTGCCAAAACCGCGGTCATGGGCGGCGAGCAGGCAGCGCGCACCATGCAGATCGTGACGGAGGCCGCGATGGTGCGTAAAGGCATCCCAGTCGATGCGGCGCAGTCGCAGGCCCAGTTCGACAAGATCGTCGCCGTGTTCGAGGCGCAGGCCGATGCCTTCTACACCTCGGGCCTGCTGCTCGACGACGGTGTGATTGACCCGCGCGATACCCGGGCGGTGCTGGCGCAGTGCCTGGCGATGTGTGCCGAGGCCGACACCCGGCAACTGCAGCCCATGCAGTTTGGAGTCGCGCGAATGTAAAACCCCGCTTGTCATTGCGGGCTCGACCCGCAATCCATGCGGGCGCACCGTCATGGATCCCGGATCAGGTCCGGGATGACGACCCATAAAAGGAGACAAAAATGCAATACACCCACGAGCACCTCGAAATCCAGAAAACCCTCAAACGTTTTATCGACGCCGAGATCAACCCGCATGTGGACGAATGGGAGGCTGCCGAAATTTTCCCGGCCCATGAGGTGTTCAGGAAACTCGGCAAGCTGGGCCTGCTCGGTCTGACCAAGCCCGAGGAATACGGCGGCGCAGGACTCGACTACTCCTACGGCGTCGCCATGGCCGAGGCGCTGGGCCACATCGATTGCGGCGGCATCCCCATGGCCATCGGCGTGCAGACCGACATGTGCACGCCGGCGCTGGCGCGTTTCGGCAGCGACGAGCTCAAGCGCGAATTCCTCGCCCCGGCGATTGCGGGCGAAGCGGTTGGTTGTATAGGCGTGAGCGAGCCGGGCGCCGGCAGTGACGTGGCGTCCATCAAAAGCCATGCGCGCAAGGACGGTGGCGACTATGTGATCAGCGGCCAGAAGATGTGGATCACCAACAGCCTGCAGGCCGACTGGATGTGCATGCTGGTCAACACCGGCGACGGACCGCAGCACAAGAACAAAAGCCTGGTCATGGTGCCCATGCGCGAGAAGGGCAAGTTGCGCAAGGGCATTGAGGTCGGCAAGAAGATCAAGAAAATCGGCATGAATGCCAGCGACACCGGCCTGATTTATTTCGACGAGGTGCGTGTGCCGCAGCGCTACCTGATAGGCGCGGAAGGCTCGGGCTTCATGTACCAGATGATGCAGTTCCAGGAAGAGCGGCTCTGGTGCGCGGCCAGCTGCATCCAGTCGCTCACCAATTGCATTGACTGGACGGTGGAGTGGGCCCACGAACGCAAGCTGTTCGGCGCCACGCTGGCCGACCAGCAATGGGTGCAGTTCAAGCTGGCCGAGATGAAAACCGAGGTCGAGAGCCTGCGCGCCATGACCTACCGCGCCTGCGAACTCTATGTGCAGGGCCAGGACGTGACCGAGCTGGCCTCCATGGCCAAGCTCAAGGCCGGGCGGCTGAACCGCCTGGTGCCCGACACCTGTCTGCAGTTCTGGGGCGGCATGGGTTTCACCTGGGAAAACAAGGTGGCCCGCATGTTCCGCGATGGCCGGCTGGCCTCGATAGGCGGCGGTGCCGACGAAGTCATGATGGGCATCATCGCCAAGTACATGGGCCTGTCCAAAAGCAGCAAGAAACCCGCTGCCTGAGGATGAGCACGGCCATGAGCGACAAGCTGCAGATCACCCGCTCCGGTGAGGTCGAACACTGGACCCTGCACGATCCGGCCACGCGCAACGCACTGACCGACGAGGTGGTGGCGGCGCTGGCACAAGCCTGCGCACGCGCCGCGCAGGACAGGGCCTTGCGTTTTGTCGTGTTGCAGGGGAGCGGCGGTGCATTTTGTGCAGGCGGCAGTCTGGGTGGCTTTGCAAAGTCGATAGGGCAGGCCTTACCGCTCGGCCAAACCGATCCGCTGATTGCCATGAACGCAGGTTTTGGCCACCTGCTTGGCAAGCTGTGCGCCCTGCCGCAGATCCTCCTTGTGGCCGCAGACGGGCCGGCCATGGGTGGCGGGCTGGGGCTGCTGTGTTGCGGCGACTTCGCGCTGGCCAGTCCGAGCGCCGTGTTTGCCACGCCCGAGGTCACGCTGGGTGTGGTGCCTGCGCAGATTGCGCCTTTTGTACACAGGCGTCTGGGTGACAGGCTGGCACGGCAGCTGATGCTGTCCGGAGAAAAACTGGTCGCTCAGCAAGCCCTGGCACAAGGTCTTGTGGACGAGGTTGCCGACGATCTGCCGGCCGCCGTGGCGCGGCGCATCAGCGCGCTGCGCCGGGCGGCCCCGGGCGCCGTGGCCCACACCAAGGCTTTGCTTTACATGCTGAATCAGGCTCCAGCCCATGACCTGTCTGCGCAAGCTGCTATCAAATTTGCAGCAAACCTGCGCAGTCCCGAGGCCGCCGAAGGCCTCGCGGCCTTTGCCGAAAAACGCAAGCCCGGGTGGGCGGCATGAGCACCACAACCCCGACCATCAACATCAGCCGCCTGCTGATCGCCAACCGCGGCGAGATCGCCCGCCGCATCATGCGCACCGCGCACCGCATGGGCATGGCCACCGTGGCCGTGTATTCCGATGTCGACGCGCAGGCCCTGCACGTGCAGGAAGCGGGCAGTGCGGTGGCGCTGGGCGGCACGCTCTCAGCCGATTCCTATTTGCGCATCGACAAGTTGTTGGCTGCCGCCAAGGCGGCCGGCGCGGATGCGGTGCATCCCGGCTATGGTTTCCTGAGCGAAAACGCGGAGTTTGCCCAAGCTGTGCTCGACGCCGGCCTGACCTGGGTCGGGCCACCACCGGCGGCGATTCGCGCGCTGGGCAACAAGAGCAGTGCCAAGAATCTGGCGCTGCAGCAAAACGTGCCCTGCCTGAGCGGTTACCAGGGCCCGGACCAGTCCGACACCTGCTTGACGGCCGAGGCGGACAAACTGGGTTACCCGCTGATGGTGAAGGCCGCAGCAGGAGGCGGCGGCCGCGGCATGCGCCTGGTGCTGGAGCCGTCCCTGCTGCAGGCGGCCCTGCACAGCGCGCGCTCCGAAGCCCTGTCATCTTTTGGCAGCGACGAGTTGCTGCTCGAACGCGCGCTCCTGCGCCCGCGCCATGTCGAGGTGCAGGTGTTTGCCGATGCACATGGCCACTGCATTCACCTGGGCGAGCGTGACTGTTCGGTGCAGCGGCGTCACCAGAAACTGATTGAGGAGTCGCCGAGCCCGGCAGTGAACGCTGAGCTGCGTGAGCGCATGGGTGCGTGTGCGGTGGCGCTGGCGCAGGCGGCCGGCTACGTGGGCGCCGGCACGGTGGAGTTTCTGCTCGACGAGAACGGTGATTTTTTCCTCATGGAGATGAACACCCGGCTGCAGGTGGAGCACCCGGTCACCGAGGCGGTCACCGGCCTGGATCTGGTCGAGTGGCAGTTGCGCATCGCGCAGGGCGAGGTTTTGCCGCTGTGCCAGGACGACGTGGTTTTCCGCGGTCACGCCATCGAGGTGCGCCTGTGTGCCGAGGACGATGATTTTTCGCCGCATGCCGGGCGGGTGCAACACTTCAGTGAGCCGGCGCACGCGCGGTTTGACCATGCGCTGCAGGCTGGCGGCGAGGTCACGCCGTTTTACGACTCCATGCTCGGCAAGCTGATCGTGCATGGAGCCACGCGGGCGCAGGCCATGGACGGCCAGGTGGCCGCGCTGGCCGGCACGCAGGTGCTGGGGCTGCCGACCAACCGCGCTTTTCTGGCGGCGTGCCTGGCGCACCCGGTGTTCCGCGCCGGCCAGGCGCTGATTCCCTTTCTGGCCGAACATGGTGACGGCATCCGCCAGACCTTGCAGGACCAGCAAACGCAGGTGTTGTTGCCCGCCGTCCTGGGGCTGCACTTCCAGGGCGGCGCCGGCGCTGCGCAGTCCTTGCCCTGTCCGTTCGGCCAAGCCCTGCGCGTGCTGCACGGCGAACAGGTGCTGGCCATCACCGTGACGGAAACCGGCGCGGGCTGGCTGGAAGTTTCGTCAGGCGCGCACCGGCACACGGCCGCCTGTGTGCGTGGCAGCGACGGCCGGATGCGGGTCACGGTGGACGGCCTGAGCCGCACGGTGCAGGCCTGTCGGGTGGCCGGCGGGCGCTGGCATGTGCAGGTCGGTGCGGTCGATGTCTGGCTCAAGGACGCGAGTTTTGAGCCTGCGGCCGGAGTCGCCTCCAGCAGCCAGGCCATGGAACTCCGGGCGCCCTTCAATGGCAAGGTGATCGCGGTCAAGGTGAGCGCTGGCGAATCGGTGAAACGCGGCGACACCTTGCTGGTGATCGAGTCGATGAAACTCGAACATGCGGTGTGTGCGACGCGCGATGCGGTGGTGGCGGCCATGGCCGTGGAGCCCGGCCAGCAGACGGCGCCCGGCCAGGTCTTGTTGAGGTTTGAAGCATGAACCCTGACTCCACCGATCTCGACATGCTGGCCGACATCACCGCGTCGGTCCGGCGTTTCGCGCAGAACGACATCGCGCCGCATGTCAGCCAGTGGGATGACGCCGGCGAGTTTCCGCGTGCCCTTTACCACCAGGCGGCCGGGCTGGGCCTGCTGGCGCTGGGGTACCCCGAGGCCCTGGGCGGCAGCCCGGCGTCCTGGCGGCTGCGCAACGCGATGACGCTGGCGCTGTGCCGTCATGGCGGCAGCGGCGGTGTGCTGGCCAGCCTGTTTTCGCACAACATCGGTTTGCCACCGGTCTTGGCCCATGGCTCGGCGGCCTTGCAGCAGGCGGTGATTCCGCCGGTGCTGCGCGGCGAAAAAATTGCAGCACTGGCGATTACCGAACCGGGCGGCGGCTCGGATGTGGCGGCCTTGCGCACGACGGCGCGCCGTGACGGCGCCGACTATGTGATCGACGGCGAGAAAGTATTCATCACCTCCGGCATGCGCGCGGACTTCATCACGGTAGCGGTGCGCACCGGTGAGCCCGGCAGCAAAGGGGCAGGAGGCATCTCGATGATCCTCGTGCCCGGCGACAGCCCAGGCCTGTCGCGCACCCGGCTGGAAAAAATGGGCTGGTGGTGCTCGGACACCGCGCAGCTGCGTTTTGACGGCGTGCGGGTGCCGGCCAGCCATTTGCTGGGCGAAGAAGGGGGCGGGTTCAGGATCATCATGGGCAACTTCAACGGCGAGCGTTTGGCCATGTCGGCCGCGGCCCTGGGTTTTGCCCAGGCCTGTTACGACGAGGCCCTGGACTGGGCGCGCCAGCGCAAGACTTTCGGCAGCACGCTGGTCGACAAGCAGGTCATTCGCCACAAGCTGGTGGACATGCAGATGCGCATCGCCTCCACCCAGGCCTGGGTCGATGCGGTGGCCGACCGTGCCGATGCCGGCGACCAGGGCCCCGACTGGGTCGCCCATGTCTGCATGCTGAAGAACCACGCGACGCAGACCATGCAGTTCTGCGCCGACCAGGCGGTGCAGATCCTGGGCGGCATGGGCTTCATGCGCGGCACCAAAAGCGAACGCATCTACCGTGAGGTCAAGGTCATGATGATTGGCGGCGGCGCCGAGGAGATCATGAAGGACCTCGCTGCACGACAATTGGGCCTATGACCAGAAACACCACACCGCCCGCCGGCACCGTCGAATTCGAGCCCGAGTTCATCGCTGCCCTGAAAACACTTTTTGAAGAAAAAATTGTATTCAACCAGGCCCTGGGCCTGAAGGTGGTGTCGGTTCGTCCCGAAGGCGTTGTTGGCCGCATCGACATGCAGCCTTCGCTGGTGGGCCACTATGCCTACAACCGCATCCATGGCGGGGTCGTGAGCGCGGGGCTCGATGCGATGGCGGGGCTGGCCATCATGGCTGCGATCGGTGCACGCCACATGGATGAAACCCCGGCCCAGCGCATGCACCGCTTCTCGAAGCTGGGCACCATTGACCTGCGCGTGGACTACCTGCGTCCGGCCATCGGCGAGTTTTTTGAACTGCGCGCCGAGGTCATGCGCCTGGGTTCACGCGTCGCGTCCACCCGCATGGAGTTTCTCGGCGCGGACGGCAAGCTGCTGTCCACCGGCGCTGGCGCTTACATCGTGTCATGAAAAAAGCCGCCCGAAGGCGGCTTTTGACGAAAGGCTGTCCGCTTACCTGATGTAGTCGGACACCACTTTCCATTTTCCGTCGGTGATTTGCGACAGGCGCGAAGCATCGCTGCCCAGGCGCTTGGTGGGCGAGAAGCTGGCGGGTGCGCTGCCGAACATGTCGGGCGGAATGCTCATGGTGTCCATGACCTTGATGAAGCTTTCCGTCGTCAGGTTGGTTCCGGCTTTCTGTGCGGCTTTGGCAAAGGTGTCGATGATGTTGTAACCGTAGACCGAGAAAACGGTGGGGTCCTCATTGAACTTGGTCTTGTACTTGTTGGCCCAGAAACGGATGGGCTGCGAAGCTTCATCGAGGTAGGGGTTCTGGACCGTCATGGTGGCATAGAGGCCATTCATGGCCGGGCCGCCCAGCTTGTGGATCAGGTCGGTGTAAGACGCGCTGGAGCCCAGGAAGATCGGGTTGAAGCCGGTTTTGCGGGAGGTACCAATGGCGCCTATGGTTTCACGGATGATGGTGCCCAGCACCACCATCTCGCAGCCGGCCGCTTTCATCTTGGCGACCTGTGACGAGAAATCAGTCGCACCGCGCTTGTACGAGGTTTTTTCCGCAAACTCCATCCCGATGGTTTTCAGGCCGGCTTCCGCGCCCCGCACCACCTCCAGGCCGAACTCGTCGTCCTGGTACATGGTGCAGACCTTCTTGACGCCTTTTTCCTTGGCCAGCTTGGGCGTGGCGTTGCGGACCTGGTCATAGTAGGTAGCCGCAAAGGAATACTTGAGCTTGTGGAAGGGCTCGTACATTTCGCGCGCCGCGGTGATCGGGAAAAAATTGATCACGTTCTTTTCGAACTGGACCGGCATGGCGGCCAGATTCTGCGCCGTGCCGATGTGGCCGACCATCATGAAAATCTTGTCCTGGTTGACCAGTTTCTGCGCGGCCAGAACGGATTTTTTGGGGTCGTAGGCATCGTCTTCAACAATGATCTTGAGCTTGCGGCCGTTGATGCCTCCCTGCTCGTTGATCTCGTCGACCCGCAGCAGCATGCCCAGGCGCGCCTGCTTGCCAAACCCCGCGATGGGGCCGGACAGGTCCTGGATCGAACCCAGGGTGATCTCGGTCTTGCTCACGCCCTGCTGGGCTGCGGCGTAGCCGGTACTGAGCGCCAGAACGGCCAGTGCCAGGGTGGGTTTGAATTTCATGGATGTCTCCTGTAAAACGAGGGTGCTTGCAGCTTGGCATTCTTAACCTTCGCCCGCGCCTGTCAAGCTGGCGTATTCACTTAGGGGGCACCCCTGCCATTGCGGTTCGTGCCTCAAAAAAGAAAAAAGGCCGCCCGAAGGCGGCCTTGTCACATGCGCGACCCTGTCAGGGTTGTTCCTGATCCGGGCGCCGGTGCAGGTTTAGTCCTTGAACTGATCCGAACCAATCTTCCAGGTTCCGTTCTTCTGCAGCACGGGGCGCAGGCCATTGAATGCCACGTATTCGGACACCACTTTCCAGCGGCCCTCCTGCAACTGGGAAAGCCGCGAGAAGTTGTTGCCCAGGCGCTTGGTCGGGCTGAAGCTGGCCTCCGCGGTGCCGAACATGTCGCGCGGGATCACCATGGTGTCCATCGCCTTGATGAAGCTGTCAGTGCTGAGGTCGGTGCCGGCTTTCTGGGCGCCACGAATGAAGGCATCGACGGCGGCGTAACCATAAACCGAGAACACCGTCGGATCATCGTTGAACTTGGTCTTGTACTTGTTGGCCCAGAAGCGGACGGGCTGTTCAGCCGCGTCCAGGTAGGGGTGTTGCGAGGTCATGGTCGTGAACAGCCCGTCCATGGCCTTGCCGCCCAGCTTGTGGATCAGGTCGGTGTAGGCGGCGCTGGAGCCGAGAAAGAGGGGATTGAAGCCGGTCTTTCGCGACTCGCCAATCGTGCCTATGGTTTCGCGAATGATGGTGCCGAGCACCACCATCTGACAGCCAGAGGCCTTCATCTTCGCAACCTGCGAAGAGAAATCGGTCGCGCCGCGTTTGTAGGAGGTTTTTTCGGCGAACGCCATGCCTATGGTTTTGAGTCCGGTTTCGGCGCCGCGCAGCACTTCCTGGCCGAAATCGTCGTCCTGGTAAATGATGCAGACACTCTTGATGTTGCGGTCCTTCACCAGTTTGGGCGTGGCAATGCGGATCTGGTCATAGTAGGTGGCGGCAAACGCGTACTTGAGGCGGTTGAAAGGCTCGTACATCTCGCGCGCCGCGGTGATCGGGAAGAAGTTGATGACGTTCTTCTCGAACTGGACGGGCATGGCGGCCAGATTCTGCGCTGTGCCGATGTGACCGACCATCATGAAAATCTTGTCCTGGTTGACCAGTTTCTGCGCGGCCAGGATGGCCTTCTTGGGGTCGTACCCGGAGTCTTCGACCAGCAGCTTGATCTTGCGTCCATTGACGCCGCCCTGCTCGTTGAGTTCTTCCACGCGTAGCGTCATTCCCATGCGGATCTGCTTGCCGAAGCCGGCCAGCGGGCCGGACAGGTCCTGGATGGAGCCGAGGGTGATCTCGGTTTTGGTGACGCCCTGCTGGGCTGCGGCGTGGCCGGCACTGAGCGCCAGTAGGGCGAGTGCTGCTGTGGTTCTGAAATTCATTGAAGTCTCCGGTTTATAGGTGGGTCTATCGCTGGCACGTGTCAGGCGCGGGCACGCCTGGCATCCTGACGCCAGCAGTCAAATCAGGATGCCGTGGATGGGGGTGGGACTGTTTTCGGAAAAAATGGGCATGAGCAGGCCATCACCGCCAGGTTTGTCTTGCTGGCGACGGTTAAAAGGACGGGGGGAGCCTCTGCGAGGCGGTGTTTTCGGTCTAGCGGTACATCGCTTCGATGGTGTCGGCGTACTTTTTCTCGACCAGCTTGCGTTTGAGCTTCATGGTCGGTGTCAGTTCTTCGTCTTCCGCACTCAGCTGTGTTTCAAGCAGGAAGAACTTCTTGATCTGCTCGACACGTGCGAATTTCTTGTTGACCCGGTCCAGCTCGGCCTGGATCAGCTCCTGGACTTCCGCCGAACGCGTCAGGCTCTGGTAGTTGCTGAAGGGAACGTCGTGGTCCTGCGCATATTTTTCGACGTTCTCCTGGTCGATCATGATGATGGCGGTCAGGTAGGGACGTTTGTCGCCGATCACCACGGCATCGGTGATGTAGGGCGAGAACTTCAGTTCGTTCTCCAGTTCGCTGGGGGTCACGTTTTTGCCGCCGGCCGTGATGATGATGTCTTTCATGCGGTCAGTGATGCGGTAAAAACCTTCCTCGTCCACGAGACCGACGTCACCTGTGTGCAGCCAGCCGTCGGCATCGATGGTTTCTGCGGTCTTCTCCGGCAGGTTCAGGTAACCCATGAAGACATTGGTGCCGCGCACCAGGATTTCACCGGTCGCCGGGTCCAGCCTGACCTCGTTGTAACCGGCCGCCGGGCCGATGGAGCCGGGCTTGATGCGGCTGGCCGGCACACCGGTCGAGGCACCGCAGGTCTCTGTCATGCCCCAGACCTCCAGCATGGGCACACCGAGCGCCATATACCACTTGACCAGTTCCGGTGAGATCGGCGCGGCGCCGGTCACGCAGAAGCGGGCGCGGTGGATGCCTATGAGCTTGCGCGCGTTGTCCAGTGCGATCCACCGGGCGATGGTGAACTTCAGCTTGAGCCAGCTGCTGACCGGCTGGCCGGCCATGACCCGCTCCGCGATGTCGCTGCCCACGCCAATGCCCCAGGCGTAAGCGGCCTGCTGCAGGCGGCTGGCTTCCTTGAGCGCGATCATCACGCCCGAGTAGAACTTTTCCCAGACGCGCGGCACGGCAGTAAACACCGTGGGCGCGATTTCGCGCACATTCTCGGGAATGGTCTCGGGATTCTCGACAAAGTTGAGTTTGGCCCCCGTGTACATGGCGAAGTACTCGCCGCCCATGCGCTCGGCAATATGGCACAGCGGCAGGAAACACATGCGTTCGTCATTTTCGTCCTGTGCCACCAGGGTGTTGTAGCCGCGCGCGGTGAACACCAGGCCCCGGTGGCTGTGCATGGCCCCCTTCGGTTTTCCGGTGGTGCCGGATGTGTAGACCAGGATGGCGAGGTCTTCGGGCTTGCAGGCCTTGACGCGCTCCTCGACCGCACCGGGGTGCGCAGCAAGGTAGCTGCGGCCCAGTTCGCGCAGGCCGGCGAGACTGATGACATCCGCCTCGTCGAGGTCGCGCAGGCCTTCCATGTCAAACACCACAATCTTGCGCAGCCCGGGAAGCTGTGCCCGCACTTCCAGGGCCTTGTCGAGCTGCTCGTCATCCTCGACAAACAGAATGGTCGTGCGCGAGTCTTCGCACAGATAGTGCACCTGTGAAGCCGCATCGGTCGGGTAGATGCCATTGGCCACACCGCCGCAACTGAGCACGGCGAGGTCGGCCAGTACCCATTCGATCACCGTGTTCGAGAGGATGGAGGCGCATTCACCGGGCGCAAAACCAAGGCTGATCAGGCCACCGGCGATCTCGCGCACGGCTTCGCCGGTCTGGTTCCAGGACCAACTGCGCCAGATACCGAGCTTTTTCTGGCGCATCCAGACCTTGTCCTGGCGCTGCGCCACACCGTTCCAGAACAGTTCCGGAATGGTTTCGCCTTCGAGCACCACGCGGGTTTCAGGCTGGATGTGGGAAAGATCCCATAGGTTGCTCATACGTTTCTCCACAGGGCTGTCATCCCGGATCTGATCCGGGATCCATGCCTCGCGCGCAAATGCAGTTCGGGGGAGATGGATTGCGGATCAAGTCCGCAATGACACAAGCAGGAGGATGCAACTCGGAAGTACATATTGTTCAACGCCACGTTTTCTTTTTCTTCCAGCGCCGCTCGCTGCGCACACCGTCTTCCTTCATGCCCAGGTAGAACTCCTTGATGTCTTCCTTTTCCCGCAGGCGGGCACAGGTGTCTTCCATCACGATGCGGCCGTTTTCCAGCACATAGCCGTAGTCGGAGGCATTCAGGGCCATGTTGGCGTTCTGCTCGACCAGCAAAATGGTGGTGCCGCGTTCGCGGTTGATACGCACCACGATCTCGAAGATCTCCTTGGTCAGCTTGGGGCTGAGGCCCAGACTGGGTTCGTCCAGCAGGATCAGGTCGGGCGAGGCCATCAGCGCGCGCGAGATCGAGAGCATCTGCTGCTGGCCTCCCGAAAGCAGGCCGGCGTCCTGCAGCGCACGCTCGCGCAGGATGGGAAAGTAGCCGAAGACCACCTCGATGTCCCGCGCCACGCCATCGCGGTCCTTGCGGGTATAGGCGCCCATGAGCAGGTTGTCGCGCACGCTGAGCAGCGGGAAGACTTCGCGGCCTTCGGGCACATGGCTCAGGCCCTGCTGGACGATGTAGGCCGGGTCCTGCGCCGTGATGTTGCCGCCCTTGAATTCGATCGAACCCTTGCGCGGGTCGATGATGCCGGAAATGGTTTTCAGGATGGTGGTTTTGCCCGCACCATTGGAGCCCAGCACGGTCGCAATTTCGCCGCGGCGCACCTGCAGACTGACGCCGCGTATGGCCTTGATGGGGCCGTAGGAGCTTTCGACGTTGAGCAGCTTGAGCACGGGCTGGTCGCTCACAGGGGGTGGTACGGCGCTCATGCGTCCACCTCGCTTCGCAGGATGGGGGACTTGTGTTCGCGCCGCAGCGAGGACACATCATCGATGGAGCCGAGATAGGCCTCGATCACGCCGGGGTCGTTCTGCACCTCGCGTGGTGTGCCCATGGCCAGCACCTCGCCCTGGTTCATCGCGAGCACGCGGTCGGAGACCTTGGAGACCAGCGTCATGTCGTGCTCGACCATCAGCACCGTGATGCCCAGTTCGTTCTTGATGTCCTGGATCCAGAAGGCCATGTCGTCGGTTTCCTCCACATTGAGCCCCGAGGAAGGCTCGTCAAGCAGCAGCAGTTTGGGTTCGGTGCACAGGGCCCGGGCCAGCTCCACCACCTTGCGCACGCCGTAGGGCAGGCCGGCCACATAGGAGTCACGGTGGTGTTGCAGGTCCAGCAGGTCGATGATCTGCTCGGCCTTTTCACGCGCCTGAATTTCGGCTTCGCGCGTTTTCTTCGTGAAGAAAATTTCGCTCCACAAACCGGTCTGCCTGTGCGTGTGCCGGCCGATCAGCAGGTTGTGCAGCACGGTGGCATGCTCAAACAGCTCGATGTTCTGGAAGGTGCGTGCGATACCGAGTGCGGCGATCTTGTGCGGTGGCTGGTCGGTCAGTTTGGTGCCCATGTAGTCGATGTCGCCAGATGTCGGTGTGTAGATGCGGCTGATCAGGTTGAAGACGGTCGTCTTGCCGGCGCCATTGGGGCCGATCAGGGTGAACACCTCACCTTGTTTGACATCGAAGCTGACATTGTTCACAGCCAGGACGCCTCCAAAGCGAACACTGAGATTTTTTGCGGACAGCAGGGGCTGCATGGCGGATGGTTGTATGGCGCTCATTTCAGGCGATCCGACTTTTGAAAAGATTTCTGGCGCTTGAACATGCCCTTGCGGTAGAAGGGAAAGGTCTGCAGGTAGGTGCGTATCTTGAGCCAACGCCCATACAGGCCCAGGGGTTCAAACAGGACAAAACCAATCAGCACCAGGCCGTAGACCAGGCCCTGCAGGCCGGGCGCCTGCCCGATGAAGTCCGGCAGGTAGTCCTTGACCAGCGCAATGGCCTGCGGCATCGAGATCAGGAAGATGGCGCCAAGGAAAGCGCCGTGCACCGACCCCAGGCCGCCGACCACAATCATGAGCAGCAGGTCGATGGACTGCAGGATGTTGAACTGCTCAGGTGAGATGAACTGCAGCTTGTGGGCGTAGAGCGCCCCGGCAATGCCGGCCAGCGCGGCTGACAGCGCGAACGACAGGGTTTTGTAGCGGGCCAGATGGATGCCCATGCTTTGTGCCGAAATTTCCGAGTCGCGAATCGCCACGAAGGCGCGCCCGGTGGGCGACCGCAGCAGGTTCAGAATGGCCAACGTGGCGCCGATGGTAATCACCAGGCAAAGAAAATAGAACTCTTCGCCGCTGCCCAGCTTCCAGCCGAACAGGTCGGGTGCCTTGATATGGATGCCCGAGTTGCCGCCGGTGACAGACTCCCACCGCGCAAACACTTCTTCGACGATGAAACCGAAGGACAGTGTGGCAATGCCAAGGTAGATGCCCTTGACGCGCAGCGCCGGCAGCCCGACCACCAGGCCCACCGTGGCCGACAGGCCCGCCGCACAGGCCAGTGCAATCGGGAAGGGCACGCCGGCATTGGTCATGACCGCCTGGGTGTAGGCACCCACCCCGAGAAAGGCCGCGTGGCCCAGTGAAAACAGGCCGGTGAATCCGGCCAGCAGCATCAGGCCCAGGCCGGCGATGGCGTAGATCAGGATGAAGGTCAGCTGTGCCAGCCAGTACTCGGCGAAGAGCCAGGGCGCGGCGACCAGCAGCAACACCAGCGCGCTGTACCAGAAGATGTGGCCGCCGTGCTTGGCAAGATTGATGTCCTGCCCGTAATCGGTCTTGAAGATAAAGCGCATGAGTTATTTTTCTGATTGCAATGACAACGGGCGTGAGATCCCCAACTTCAAGCAGGGGCCGCGGAACCGGCTTTGCCGGGCCGCAGGCGCAGCGGCCCCCCCGGGGGGCAGCGTATTACACGAAGTGAAAAGCGTGGGGGTCATACCTTCTTCCGCAGTTTTTCGCCGAACAGCCCATTGGGTTTGACCATCAGCATGATCAGCACCACCACGTAGGCAGCGATGTCCTTGATGCCATCCGGCGCATAGAAACCGGCCAGCGATTCGACGATGCCGATGATCAGGCCACCGACGATCGCACCGGGCAGGCTGCCGAAGCCGCCGACCACCGCCGCCGGAAAAGCCTTCAGGCCGATGAAGCCCATGTTGGCGTGCACAAAGGTGATGGGCGCGAGCAGCAGGCCGGCGATGGCGGCCACAGCAGCCGCCAGGCCCCAGACCAGGCCGTTGAGCCGCTTGACCGGAATGCCCATGTAGTAGGCAGCCAGCTGGTTCTGTGACGACGCCTGCATGGCAATGCCCAGCTTGCTGTATTTGAACAATGCAAACAGCAGCAGGCACAACACGGCGGTGCTGCCGATGACGGCCATCTGTTCGACATTGAGGATCAGGGCGCCCTGTGCATTGGCATCGCCGCCGATCTGCCAGATCATGTCCTTGTAGGGCACGGGCAGTGTGTGGGTTTCAGTGCCTATGCCGGGAATCATGGTGATCAGCCCGCGCGCCACGTAGCCGACACCGATGGTCAGCATCACAATGGAAAAAGCCGGCTGGCCCAGGATGGGCCGTATCACCAGCCGCTCGAGCAGCACACCGAAGAGGGCCATGCCGGCGATGGCGCTGAGGATGGCCAGCCAGAAGGGGAAGCCCAGCATGGTCATGCAGGCCAGGCCGCCAAAGGCGCCCAGCATCATGAGTTCGCCCTGGGCGAAGCTCACCGTTTCGGTGGCCTTGTAAATCAGGACGAAACCCAGGGCGATCAGCCCGTAAATGCAGCCTTGCGCGATGCCGCTGATGATCAATTGCAATAACTGCACTTTTACTCCACAATAAATTTTTACAAAGCAGGCGCTTGGTAAAAATAAGCCATAGCCGGAAGGCGGGACAGGCCGCTTTTTTTTCTGACTCGAATCTGACGGGACTGATCATGAGCTGCATTCAATGAAAAAATCAATCCGGATTGGTGCCGGGTTGGGTTTCTACGGAGACGCATGGGAACCGGTGCTCGCAAGCATCGAACGCGGCGGGGTCCAGTACATCGCCAGCGACCATCTTGCGGAGCTCACTTTGGCCATCCTTCAAAAGGATCTGCAGCGCGACGCTTCCCTCGGCTACGCTAGGGACGTGGTGCCCATGCTCATGCATTTGTGGCCCGCGATGGTGCAGCGAAAAGTGCGCTTCATCTGCAACGCCGGCGGGCTCAATCCGGCCGGCGCGGCAGCCGCTGTTCGCGACGCTTTTGCAGCAAAAGGATGGACCGCGCGCGTCGCCGTTGTGACAGGTGATGAGGTCATGGGGCAGCTGTCCGGCCTGGCACCGGCACACATGTTTAATGGCGCGCCTTTCGATTCGGTGCGTGAGCGCATGGTGTTTGCCAATGCCTATCTCGGCGCGCGTCCCATCGTCTCCGCATTGCAGCAGGGTGCCGACATCGTGATCACCGGCCGTGTCGCCGATGCCGCCCTGTTCCTGGGACCGCTGGTGCACGAGTTCAACTGGAATCTCGGCGACGCAGGAGACACGGCGACACCGGCCGACCTGAACCGGCTGGCGCAAGGCCTGGCGGTCGGGCACCTGCTCGAATGTTCGGGCCAGGGCAGCGGCGGCAACTTCGGCAGCGCCGAAGCCTGGAAAGCCATTCCCGACCTGGCCCACATCGGCTACCCGATCGCCGAGGTCAGCGAAGACGGCGATGCGGTGATCATGAAGGCGCCGGGCACGGGCGGGCGCATCAACTTCGACACGGTGCGTCAGCAACTGCTGTATGAAGTGCACGACCCGCACCAGTATTTTTCGCCGGATGTGGTGCTGGACCTGTCCACGGTCCGGCTTGAGGACCTGGGCCAGGACCGGGTGCGTCTGACCGGCGCGACCGGCCACCCGCGCACGGACCAGTTGAAAGTCGTCGGCGGTTACCGCGACGGTTTCAAGGCCGAGGTGACCTGGGGCTTCAGCTGGCCCGATGCGTATGACAAGGCGCTGGCGGCCGTCGAGATGGTGAAGGCGCAACTGGCCGACAAGGGCGTGCCGTACGAGGCTTTGTTTGTCGAGTTCCCGGGCTTGAATTCAGCGCACGGTGCGCTGGCGCCCCTGCCCGATGCACAGGCGCTGGCCGGGCTCAACGAAGTCTGGGTGCGCATGGTGCTGCGCACGCGCGACAAAAAAGCCGCCGACGGTTTCGGGCGGCTGTTCCCGTGGATGGGACTCAGCGGGCCGGCTTACACCTGCGGTTTCCACGGCCTGCACAACACCAGCGAGCTGCTGGGCATCTGGCCGGCCCTGATCGATCGCAGCCTGGTCGAGCCCAACACCCGCGTGGAGCTGCTGCAGACATGACAACCCCCACTCAAAAAATCCAGCTTGTCAGGCTGGCCCACGCACGCAGCGGCGACAAGGCCGACTGGGTGGACTTCGGCCTGTTTGCCTGGAACGCGGCAGGTTACGCCGTGCTGGCGCGCGAGGTCACCGCGCAGCGTGTGGCAGAACACTTCGCACCCTGGCTGCCGGGTGAAGTCGAATGCTGGACCCTGCCCAACATCCTGGCGATCAAGCTGGTGCTGCACGACGCGCTGCAGGGCGGCGGTGCGCGCAATCTGCGGCTGGACAACCTGGGCAAGTCCATGGCGGCTGCCTTGTTGCGCATGGAGATTGATGTCAACGCCGACGAGCTGGCGGCGTGTCTCGCCGCGCCGCGCGTCGGCTGGTGGGGAGACACATGACAGTCCATATAGAGAAGGATGGCGAGGTGACCCTCGTCACCCTGGAGCGCCCCGAGGTGCGCAACGCGGTGGACGCTGAACATGCGCGTGCCTTGTATGAGGCCTTCCTGGCCTTCGATGCCGACAACAGCGCGAAAGTCGCGGTGTTCCACGGTGCGCACGGACATTACTGCGCCGGCTGGGATTTACAGTCCGGCGCGAAGATGCTGAACGAACCACAGGACGCCGGGCCGGATATGTTTGCCGCGCTGGATTTTCAGGCCGAAGACAGCCAGCCATTGGGCCCGATGGGTCCGTCCCGCCTGCTGCTGTCCAAACCGGTGATTGCCGCGGTCAGCGGCGCAGCCGTCGCCGGCGGCATGGAGCTGGCGCTGTGGTGCGACATGCGGGTGATGGAGGAAGACGCCTACTTCGGCGTTTATTGCCGCCGTTTCGGCGTGCCGCTGATTGACGGCGGCACGGTGCGCCTGCCGCGCTTGGTCGGCATGGGCCATGCCATGGACCTGATTCTGACCGGGCGCAAGGTGGAGGCGAAGGAGGCGCTGCAGATGGGCTTGTGCAACCGGGTCGTGTCCAAAGGCACGGCACGTGAGGCGGCGCTGTTGCTGGCGCGGCAGCTGGCGGCGTTCCCCCAGAAGACCATGCTGGCCGATCGCCAGAGTGCTTATACCCAGTGGGACCTGCCCATGCCGCAGGCGCTCAAGCAGGAATGGGACCGCGGCCGGGACTGCATCGGCGAGGGCCTGCAGGGCGCGGCCCGTTTTGCCGGCGGCCAGGGGCGGCACGGCAAGTTTTAATGATGAAATTGGCCTCCAGCCCTTGTCTGACGGGCGGAGGCAGCTATCACAACGATAGCGGCCGCGGCAACGACGACGGCGGCACGGGGCGCGGCTGGCCGGCGTCGTCGATCGCCACATAGGTCACGCTGGCCTCGGTCACCTTGATGTAGCTCCCCTGCGAGCCAAACCGTTCGGCATACACCTCGACCTTGACCGTCATCGAGGTACGGCCTATGCGCGTGAGTTCGGAGTAGAAGGACAGGATGTCGCCGACGCGAACCGGCTGCTTGAAGATGAATTCGTTGACCGCGACGGTGGCCATGCGGCCGCCGGCATAACGCGCCGGGATCACCGAGCCGGCCAGGTCGACCTGGGCCATGACCCAGCCGCCGAAAATGTCGCCGTTGGCATTGCAGTCCGCCGGCATCGGAATCACCTTGAGCACCAGTTCCTTGTCGAGAGGCAGTTTGACGTTCAGGGCTTGGGGGGGAAGGCCGGTTTCGTTGGACATAGGCACAATCGGTATTGAAAAATTGAAACAACAGGACAATTGTCTCCGATGCGCTCCCATGCCCCCGCCGCCGAAACGCCGCCCGCCCCCGGCGCACCTCCCCAACCTGCGCTGAACCGCTCCGACTGGGCGACCCTGCAGCGCCTGTTCCCCTACCTCTGGGACTACAAATGGCGCGTGATGGCCGCGCTGGCCTTCATGGTCGGCGCCAAACTCGCCAACGTCGGCGTGCCGCTGCTGCTGAAAAACCTGGTGGACGCGATGAGCTTCAAGCCGGGCGATGTGCAGGCCGTGCTGGTCGTGCCGGCCGCGCTGCTGGTCGGTTATGGGTTGCTGCGCCTGTCAACCTCGCTGTTTACCGAGCTGCGCGAGCTGGTGTTTGCCAAGGCCACCGAAGGCGCGGCGCGGCGCATTTCGCTGGAGGTGTTCCGGCATCTGCATGCGTTGAGCCTGCGTTTTCACCTGGAGCGCCAGACCGGCGGCATGACACGCGACATCGAGCGCGGCACCCGCGGTGTGCATTCGCTGATTTCCTATTCGCTGTACAGCATCATCCCGACACTGATCGAAGTCACGCTGGTGCTGACGTTGCTGGCGGTCAAATTCGACGTCTGGTTTGCGGGCATCACCATCATCGCGCTGGTGTTCTACATCAGCTTCACCGTGACGGTGACCGAATGGCGTACCAAGTTCCGCAAGGAAATGAACGAACTCGACTCCTCGGCGCACAGCCGCGCCATCGATTCGCTGCTGAACTACGAAACCGTCAAGTACTTCAACAACGAGGAGTTCGAGGCCCTGCGCTACGACGAAAACCTCAAGCGTTACCGTCGCGCCGCCGTCAAGAGCCAGACCACGCTGAGCCTGCTCAACACCGGCCAGCAGCTGATCATTGCCACCGGTCTGGTGGCCATGCTCTGGCGCGCGACCCAGGGCGTGGTGGACGGCCGCATGACGCTGGGCGACCTGGTCATGGTCAACGCCTTCATGATCCAGCTCTACATTCCGCTGGGCTTTCTGGGCGTGCTGTACCGCGAGATCAAGCAAAGCCTGACCGACCTGTCCAAGATGTTCAACCTGATGGAGCGCGAGCGCGAGATCGCCGACGAACCCGGCGCCCCGGCGCTGAGCCTGCAGGCCTCGCCGGAAGTACGTTTTGAAAACGTCAGTTTTGCCTATGAGCCGTCCCGGCCCATCCTGCACCACATCAGCTTCGTGATACCGCCGGGCAAGACGGTGGCTGTGGTTGGTTCGTCAGGCGCAGGCAAGTCCACGCTGGCACGCCTGCTGTTTCGCTTCTACGATGTCCAGCAGGGCCGCATCACCATCGCCGGCCAGGACATCCGCGAGGTGACGCAGGCCAGCCTGCGCCAGGCGATCGGCATCGTGCCGCAGGACACCGTGCTGTTCAACGACACGGTCGAATACAACATCGCCTATGGCCAGCCCGGCGCCAGCCGCGCCCAGGTGGAAGAGGCCGCGCGCGCGGCCCGCATCCATGACTTCATTGCCTCCACTCCCGCCGGTTACGCCACCATGGTCGGCGAGCGCGGCCTGAAACTGTCCGGCGGCGAGAAGCAGCGCGTGGCGATTGCCCGCACCCTGCTGAAGAACCCGCCCATCATGATTTTTGACGAAGCCACCTCGGCGCTGGACTCGGCCAATGAACGTGCGATCCAGGCCGAGCTGCGCAGCATCGCCGAAAACAAGACCACGCTGGTGGTGGCACACCGCTTGTCCACCGTGGTTGACGCCCATGAAATCCTGGTGATGGAAGCCGGCCAGATCATCGAGCGCGGCACCCACGCCGCCTTGCTGGCGCTGGGCGGGCGATATGCGTCTATGTGGGCGCTACAGCAGAGCTCCGAGTAATCCTTGAATGTTTTTGGCCTGCAGCCCAATAACTGCGGGCGCAAGCAGCTATTGTTTAGATAGCGAAAACAGAGGTTTCGTTAACGCATTGCAAAGCGCTCAGCTTGCCGTCGCCGGCCGGTTCCAGAATTGCTGTTCCCGTGGGATTCCCCGTAGGCTTCGGTCTGCTTTCAACTCGCATAATCGAAATCATGGAAACCAAATGGCTGGAAGATTTCGTCAGTCTCGCTGAAACCCGGAGCTTCAGCCGCTCGGCCACGCTGCGCCACGTGACGCAACCGGCGTTTTCACGCCGCATCCAGGCGCTCGAGGCCTGGGCAGGTACCGATCTGGTGGACCGGAGCTCCTACCCCACGCGCCTGACCCCTGCTGGCGAAACGCTGTACAGCCAGTCGCTGGAGATGCTGCAGGGCCTGCAGTCCACACGCGCCATGCTGCGCGGCCACAACTCGGCCGCGCATGACGTCATTGAATTCGCCGTGCCCCATTCGCTGGCCTTCACCTTTTTCCCGGCCTGGGTCAGCAGCCTGCGCGAGAAGTTCGGCCCCATCAAGAGCCGGCTGATTGCGCTCAACGTGCATGACGCGGTGCTGCGCCTGGTCGAGGGCAGCTGCGACCTGCTGATTGCCTATTACCATGACTCGCAGCCTTTCCAGCTCGATGCCGACCGTTACGAGATGATCAGCCTGGGGCAGGAAGTGCTGGCGCCTTTTGTGAAAGTCCAGGCCGACGGCACGCCCCTGTTCCGCTTGCCGGGTCGGGCCGGTCAGCCCCTGCCTTACCTGGGTTATGCCCCCGGGGCTTACCTGGGGCGCATGGTTGATCTGATCCTCAAGCAGTCGAGCACCGCCATCCACCTGGACCGGGTGTATGAGACCGACATGGCCGAGGGCCTCAAGGCCATGGCGCTGGAAGGCCACGGCATTGCGTTTTTGCCTTTCAGCGCCGTCAAGAAGGAGTTGCGGGCCAAAAAGCTGGTCAGTGCCGGCGAGGGACTGGAAATGACCATGGACCTGCGCGTCTACCGCGAGCGGCCGGCCGGCAAGACCGCTGCCAAAAGCCCGGCGCAGGCCCTGTGGCATTACCTCGAAAGCCAGGCCCAGCCGAAGACGTCCGGCAAACCGCGCCTTGGTAGCAACCCTTAGTGGTTATAAATAATATGCATAATGCTGCACCCAAACAGCATTGGCTTTTCACGAACCATAAATTTACAGTCCGTCACGTTCTGCCAAGGCGATTGGCGTGCTTCCCGGCGAGACCTGCGAAGGTCGGTGGGTTGGCACAAAGACTGCTTGTCAGGACATCCGTGTTCCATCGAATCAACGCACGCACTATCTTGGGGACTGCTTTTTGTTTGATCCGCTGATGGCTTTCAACCTTTCGGACCTTTCGGATTCTTCCCCGGTGTTGCCAGCCTCCTGCGCGTTGATCCCTTTATGGAACTGTCCAGTCCACCCGATGCCGTTTCCAGGGCTGGGGTAAACCTTGGGGTTCACCCCGGTACCCCCTCCTTAGAATGGTATTCACCAACCTTTTCATTTAACCCGAAGGAAACTCTCCATGAAACTCAAACTGGCCGCTTTATCCCTTGCCCTGCTTGCCAGCAGCGGCGCTTTTGCCCAGGCCACCGACACGCTCGCCAAAGTCAAGGCTTCCGGCGTGATCACCATGGGAGTTCGCGATTCCTCGGGCGCCCTGTCTTACACCCTGGGTGACGGCAAGTACGCCGGTTTTCACGTTGAAATCTGTCAGCGTGTCATTGCCGACGTTGAAAAAGCCGTGGGCCGCAAGCTCGAGATCAAGTACCTGCCCGTGACCTCGCAAAACCGCATCCCGCTGGTGCAAAACGGCACGGTGGACATCGAGTGCGGCTCGACCACCAACAACGCTACCCGCCTGAAAGACGTGTCTTTCCTGCCCACCACCTTCGTTGAAGAAGTGCGTATCGCCGTGAAAGCCAACTCCGGCATCACCTCGATTGCCCAGCTCAATGGCAAAAACGTGGCCACCACCACCGGCACAACGTCCGTTCAGACACTGCGCAAGAACGAGCGCGCCAAAGGCGTTGACTTCAAGGAAGTGTTCGGCAAGGACCACTCCGACAGCTTCCTGCTGCTCGAGTCCGGCCGTGCCGACGCCTTTGTGATGGACGGCGCCATCCTGGCCGGCAACATCGCCACTTCCAAGAACCCTGCCGATTTCAAGATCGTCGGCGAAGTGCTGAGCGTGGAGCCGATTGCCATCATGATCCGCAAGGATGACGCCGGCCTCAAGAAGATTGGTACCGACACCATCACCGGCATGATCAAGTCCGGCGACATGGCCAAAGCCTGGGACAAATGGTTCATGCAGCCTATCCCCCCGAAGAACAGCCGTGTCGGCCTGCCTGTCAGCGAAAGCACCAAGGCAGCCTGGGCCACCCCCAACGACAAGCCGATGGAAGACTACGCCAAGAAGTAATCCTGGCTTGAGCTGAACCTCAAACCCCGTCTGTGATCTTGCTGGCGGGGTTTGTTGTTTGGTGGCAGCCTTGGCGAACGCGATGCAGCGCCGGCTGCCGGTGGATAGATTGAAAAATTCCTGGCGGGAGAGAACATGAATTGGGATTGGCAGGTTTTTCTGAATGACGACGGCAGCGGCCGGACGTATCTGGAATGGATGTTCGAAGCCTGGGGCTGGACCCTGGCGGTGGCCGGCAGTTCCTGGGTGGTGGCCATGCTGGCCGGCGGCCTGATGGGCACGCTGCGCACCTTGCCCAACAGCCCGTGGCTGGTGCGGCTGGCCAATGTCTGGGTCGAGCTCTTTCGCAACGTGCCTTTGCTGGTGCAGATCTTCATCTGGTATTTCGTCGTTCCCAAGATGTTCCCTTTCATGCAGCAGGTACCGAGCTTTTTGCTGGTCGTGTTTGCACTGGGCTTTTTTACCTCGGCACGGATTGCCGAGCAGGTCCGCGCCGGCGTGCAGGCCCTGCCGCGTGGCCAGCGTTATGCCGGCATGGCCATGGGTTTCACGACAGCCCAGACTTACCGTTACGTGATCCTGCCCATGGCGTTTCGCATCATCATCCCGCCGCTGACCAGCGAGTCGATGAACCTGCTCAAGAACTCTTCTGTTGCCTTTGCCGTGTCCATTGCCGAGCTGACCATGTTTGCCATGCAGGCCCAGGAAGAAACCTCGCGCGGCGTGGAGGTCTACCTGGCCGTGACACTGCTTTATGCCGTTTCAGCCTTCGCGGTCAATCGCGTCATGGCTTTTGTCGAGAAAAAAGTCCAGATTCCGGGCTACATCGTGGCCGGCAGCCCCGTTGGGGGGCACTGACATGTTCGGTCTTGACATGAGCTTCCTGAACTGGGACATCATTTCCAAGTTCGTCATCAAGGGTTTCATTTTCAGTGTGGAGCTGACGGTGATCGCGACCATAGGTGGCATCCTGCTGGGCACCCTGCTGGCCCTGATGCGCCTGTCCGGCACCAAGGTGCTGACGATCCCCGCCACCTTCTACGTCAACGGCATGCGTTCGGTGCCGCTGGTCATGGTGATCCTGTGGTTTTACCTGCTGATGCCTGCCGCTTTTTTCGACATGATTCCCGGCGGCGCCAACAATCGCTCCGAAATCTCGGCCATCATCACCTTTATTGCGTTTGAAGCCGCCTATTTCAGCGAGATCATGCGCGCCGGCATCCAGTCGATTTCGCGCGGTCAGGTCAACGCCGGGCGCGCGCTGGGCATGACCTATGCGCAGAACATGCGCCTGATCGTGCTGCCGCAGGCCTTCCGCAACATGGTGCCGATTTTGCTGACGCAGACCATCATCCTGTTCCAGGACACCTCGCTGGTGTACGCCATTGGCGCCTACGACCTGCTCAAGGGCCTGACGACGGCCGGCAAGATCTATGGTCGCCCCGAAGAGGCCTACCTGCTGGCCGCCGTTGTCTATTTTGTGATCTGTTTTGGCTTGTCGTACGTCGTCAAGAAGCTGCAAAACAAGATCGCCATCATTCGCTAACAACCCATCGCACCCGCTCCCCGGAGAAACAAGATGATCGAACTCAAAGAAGTTTCCAAATGGTATGGCGCCGTGCAGGTGCTCAACAACTGCAGCACCAGCATCAAGAAGGGCGAGGTGGTCGTGGTCTGCGGCCCGTCCGGCTCGGGCAAATCGACGCTGATCAAGACGATCAACGCACTCGAGCCTTTCCAGAAGGGCGAGATCTACGTTGACGGCCAGGCCGTGCACGACCCCAAGACCGACCTGCCCAAGCTGCGCTCGCGCGTCGGCATGGTGTTCCAGAACTTCGAGCTGTTTCCGCACCTGAGCGTGACGGAAAACCTGACCCTGGCCCAGATCAAGGTGCTGGGCCGCAAGCCCGACGAAGCCAAGGCCCACGGCCTGAAATACCTGGACCGCGTGGGCCTGATGGCGCACAAGGACAAGTTTCCCGGTCAGCTCTCGGGCGGCCAGCAGCAGCGTGTGGCGATTGCCCGTGCGCTGAGCATGGACCCGATTGCCATGCTGTTCGACGAGCCGACCTCGGCGCTCGACCCCGAAATGGTCGGCGAGGTGCTCGACTGCATGATGGGCCTGGCCGTCGAGGGTATGACCATGATGGTGGTCACGCACGAGATGGGTTTTGCCCGCAAGGTCGGCAGCCGCGTGATTTTCATGGACGTGGGCGGCAAGATCCTCGAAGACTGCTCGAAGGACGAATTTTTCAGCCATCCCGAGAACCGCCAGGAGCGGACGCGGGACTTCCTCAACAAGATCCTGCAGCATTGAGCGCTACTGCGCGGGCGCACGGCGGCGTTGCGGGTCCCGATCAGGCCATCCTCACGTACCTGAAGTACGTTCCGGTGGCCTGACACCCGCGCCTTGCCCTGCTCCCGCTCGCTACGCGCCAGAGATGGCGGTGGGGGCAGGGGGCCGGAGATTTGGGACAATGGGGGCATGACTCAAATAACCATCACCCGTCCCGACGACTGGCATCTGCACGTGCGTGACGGTGACGCCCTGCGCACCGTGGTGCCGCACACCGCGGCGCAGTTTGGCCGCGCCATCATCATGCCCAACCTGCGCCCGCCGGTCACCACGGCCGCGCAGGCCATGGCTTACCGCGAGCGCATCCAGGCCGCCGTGCCCGCAGGCGTGGCCTTCGAGCCGCTGATGACCCTGTACCTGACCGACAACCTGCCGCCCGATGAAATCAAACGCGCCAGGGATGCCGGGGTTGTGGCGCTCAAGCTGTACCCGGCCGGTGCCACCACCAACAGCGACGCCGGTGTGACCGACCTGCGCAAGACTTACAGGACGCTGGAGGCCATGCAGCGCGAAGGCCTGCTGCTGCTGGTGCATGGCGAGGTGACGTCGCCCGAGATCGACCTGTTCGACCGCGAGGCGGTGTTCATCGATACCCAGCTGATCCCGCTGCGCCGCGACTTTCCGGAACTGAAAATCGTGTTCGAGCACATCACGACGAAGGAAGCCGCGCATTATGTGCGTGACGCCGGCCGCTTTCTGGGGGCCACACTCACGGCGCACCACCTGCTGTACAACCGCAACGCGATTTTTACCGGCGGCATCCGGCCGCATTATTACTGCCTGCCGGTGCTCAAGCGCGAGACCCATCGCCTGGCGCTGGTCGAAGCGGCGACCGGCGACAACCCCCGCTTCTTTCTTGGCACCGACAGCGCGCCGCACCCGGCGCATCTGAAGGAACACGCCACCGGCTGCGCCGGCTGCTACACCGCCCACGCGGCGATGGAGCTGTATGCCGAAGCCTTTGATGCCGTGGGCGCCATGGACAAGCTCGAAGCCTTCGCCAGCTTCAACGGGGCGGACTTCTACGGCCTGCCGCGCAACACCGGCACCATCACGCTGAAGAAGGAAAGCTGGATGCCGCCCGAGAGTTTTGCCTTCGGCGAAGCTGAACTCAAGCCGCTGCGCTCGGGCGAAGCGCTGGCCTGGAAACTTGTTGGCAATGGGAGCCCCTGATGGAAAGCAAACCCCGCGTTGCGTTGCTGATTGATGCCGACAATTCGCCGGCCTCCAAGATCGACCTGATCCTCAACGAACTGTCGACCTTCGGCGAGACCAACATCCGCCGTGCCTACGGCAACTGGAAAAAAAGCGAGCTCAAGGGCTGGGAAGAAGCGCTGCACGAACACGCCATCCGTCCCATGCAGCAGTTCGATTACACGAAGGGCAAAAACGCCAGCGACATGGCCATGGTGATCGACGCACTGGAGCTGCTCTACACCGACCGGCCCGACGCTTTCGGCATTGTCTCGTCCGACGCCGACTTCACCCCGCTGGTCATGCACCTGCGCGCCAAGGGGGCGGCGGTCTACGGCTTTGGCGCGCAGAAAACGCCTGAGCCCTTTGTCAACGCCTGCTCGCGTTTTCTCTACCTCGACAAGCTGCGCCCCATAACCGCGGCCGATGCGCCCGCTGGCGGCCGGGAAGACGCCGAAGCCGTGGCCACTGCGCCCCTGCGCGCCACACCGGCGCAGCTCAAGCAGGACGCCAAACTCGTCATGCTGCTGCGCAACGCCGTGCAGGCCGCCGCCGACGACGAGGGCTGGGCGCGCGTCGGTGCGGTCGGCACGCAAATCGCCAACCAGGCTTCGTTCGACCACCGCAACTACGGCTACGCCACGCTGACCAAGCTGCTGGTGGCCACGCAGCTGTTCGACATCGTCGACGAAGGCAAGTCCACGGTGATGGTGCGCGACAAGAGGCTGTCGCGGCCGGCTGCCAGGAACGGATGAGCGCTGACGCGCCAGCCGCAGCCTGGCCGGTGGACTGGAATCGCCCCTGGCTGGCGCCGTGGCGCGAACCCGGTGAACGCGTGGCTCAGGCCATCGCAGCCGGTGCCTTGTGTCATGAGGCCCTGAACCGCGAGCCGGCGGCGCCACGGCGTTTTGTGCCGCAGTCCGACTTGCCCGACGGGCAGGCCTACGAGCAGTTCATTTTTGAGACCGGCACCGTTCCGACACGCGACAACCTGCACGACTTTTTCAACGGGCTGTGCTGGATGCGTTTTCCGCTGACCAAGAAAAAGCTCAACCTGCTGCAGGCCGCAGAAATCGCCGCGGCCGGTGTGGCGCCTCTGCGCGGGCCGGTGCGTGACGCGCTGACGGTGTTCGACGAAAACGCGGCCTTCCTGTCGGCACCGCCCCCGCTGTGGGATGCGCTGGTGGATCGGGACTGGCAGCGCCTGTTTGTCGACTTGCGCCCGCTCTGGCAGCAGACGCAGCTGGTGCTGTTTGGCCATGCCTTGCTGGAGAAGCTGGTTTACCCACGAAAACCGATCACAGCCCATATCTACCGGGCGCAACCAGCTATGAATTCCATAGCGGAGCTGGATGCCTGGGTGGCCGCCGACCTGAGCGCGGACAAGCTCGCTGCCAAACCGTTTGTGCCCTTGCCGGTGCTCGGTGTGCCGCTCTGGTGGCCGGAAAACGAGAACTTTTCCTTTTATGATGACTCTTTCGTATTCCGCCCGCGCCGGTAAACAACACCAAGTAAAAAATCCTGCGCTTGATTTGGGCTGAACCCTCCCCATTTGCCCGCAACAGTCCCTTTTTTTTGCGGCACTTGTTTTTACCGACCTCTACGGAGCATCCATGAAGCGTATTTTTCTATTTGTCATGACCAACCTCGCCGTTGTGGTGGTGCTGGGCATTGTCGCCAGCCTGCTGGGCGTCAATCGCTACCTCACGCCGCAAGGGCTGAACCTGGGCATGCTGCTGGGCTTTGCCGCGGTCATCGGCTTTGGCGGCGCGATCATCTCGCTGCTGATCAGCAAGCCGGTGGCCAAGTGGAGTTCCGGTGTGCGCGTGATCAACGAACCGCAGAACGCCGACGAAGCCTGGATCGTCGAGACCGTGCGCAAGCTGGCGACCACCGCCGGCATCGGCATGCCCGAGGTGGGCATTTTCGAAGGTGCGCCCAACGCCTTTGCCACGGGGGCTTTCAAGAACTCGGCGCTGGTTGCCGTCTCCACCGGCCTGCTGCAGGGCATGACGCGTGAAGAGATCGAAGCCGTGCTCGGCCATGAGATCGCCCACGTGGCCAATGGCGACATGGTCACCATGACGCTGATCCAGGGCGTGATGAACACCTTCGTGGTGTTCCTCAGCCGCGTCATCGGTTATGCGGTGGACAGCTTTCTGCGCAAGGGCAGCGACAGCAACTCCGGCCCCGGCATCGGTTATTACGTCAGCACCATCGTGCTCGACATCGTGCTCGGTTTTGCCGCCGCCATCGTGGTTGCCTGGTTCTCGCGCCACCGCGAGTTCCGCGCCGACGCCGGTGCCGCGCAGCTGATGGGCCGCAAACAGCCCATGATCAACGCGCTGGCCCGCCTGGGCGGCATGGTGCCCGGCCAGTTGCCCAAGGCGGTGGAAGCCATGGGCATCACCGGCAGCATCGGCCAGCTGTTTGCCACGCACCCGCCGATTGAAGAGCGTATTGCCGCGCTGCAATCGGCCCAGCCCGGCCAGGTTTAAGCACCTCCGGACAACAAGAAAGCCGCTGCGGTTGCAGCGGCTTTTTTGCGCGCTCCAATTTTCCGCTGAAATGCCTTCTTTTTTCCTGTCATTGCGGGCTTGACCCGCAATCCATGCCTGCATGAATGAAGGTGGTTCGCGGTGCTTGGATCCCGGATCGAGTCCGGGATGACATAGTCACAGGATGCGGAGCGACACGTGTGAGGTAGATCTAGCCGGTGATGCTCAGCGCCACCGCCTCGGCCACCTCGATGCCATCCACGCCAGCCGACAAAATGCCGCCCGCGTAGCTGGCGCCTTCGCCCGCCGGATACAGGCCCCTGACGTTCAGGCTCTGGAAATCGTCGCCGCGCGTGATGCGCAGCGGTGACGAGGTGCGGGTTTCAACGCCGGTCAGCACGGCGTCAAACATGTCGAAGCCCTTGATCTTCTTGCCGAAGGCCGGCAGCGCCTCGCGCATGGCCGTGATGGCGTAGCCGGGCAGGGCGCTGGCCAGGTCGGTCATCAACACGCCGGGCTTGTAGGACGGCTCCACGTTGCCGAGCTGGGTGGACGCTTTGCCGGCCACAAAATCACCGACCAGCTGGCCCGGCGCCACGTAGCCGCCGCCGCCCAGCGTGAAGGCGTGTGACTCGAGCTGGCGCTGGAAGGTTATGCCGGCCAGCGGCCCGCCCGGGTAGTCGGCCGGGGTGATGCCGACCACGATGCCGGCGTTGGCGTTGCGCTCGTTGCGCGAGTACTGGCTCATGCCGTTGGTCACGACCCGGCCCACCTCGGAGGTGGCCGCGACCACGGTGCCGCCCGGGCACATGCAGAAGCTGTAGACCGAACGCCCATTGGCCGCATGGTGCACCAGCTTGTAGTCGGCCGCGCCCAGCAGCGGGTGGCCGGCGTGCTGGCCGAGCCGCGCGCGGTCGATCAGGCCCTGCGGGTGTTCGATGCGGAAACCTACTGAAAACGGCTTGGCCTCCATGTAGACGCCGCGCTCATGCAGCATCGCAAAGGTGTCGCGTGCGCTGTGGCCCAGCGCCAGCACCACATGGTCGGCGCGCAACTCGTAGCTGCTGCCGTCCTGCAGGTTCTGCACGGTCAGGCCGCGAATCTGCCCGCCCTCGATCAGCACATCGCTGACGCGCTGCTGGAAGCGGATCTCGCCGCCCAGCGCCGTGATCTGCTCGCGCATGTGTTCGACCACCTTGACCAGCTTGAAGGTGCCGATGTGTGGCTTGCTGACCAGCAGAATCTCTTCGGGCGCGCCGGCCTTGACGAACTCGGTCATGACCTTGCGGCCGAGGAAACGCGGGTCCTTGATCTGGCTCCAGAGCTTGCCGTCGGAAAATGTGCCGGCACCGCCCTCGCCAAACTGCACATTCGATTCGGGGTTCAGCACGCCCTTGCGCCACAGGCCCCAGGTGTCCTGGGTGCGCTCGCGCACTTTCTTGCCACGTTCCAGCACGATGGGTTTGAAACCCATCTGCGCCAGCAGCAGCGCCGCAAAAATGCCGCAGGGGCCGAAGCCGACAACGACGGGGCGCACAGCCGGCGCGCTGTCCACCCGTGCCACCAGGTGGTAGCTCTGGTCAGGCGCCGGGCGAATGTGGGGGTTGGTTTCAAACTGCCTGAGCAGTGTTTGCTCCAGTTCGGGGCTGGCAAGCTCGACGTCGGCGATGTAGACCAGCAGCAGCTTCTGCTTGCGTGCGTCGTAGCTGCGTTTGTAGATGCTGTGGCGCAGCAGCTCGGCAGGCTGGATGCCCAGCGTCTTGACAATCAGCGCGGGCAGCGCGTCTTCGGGGTGGTCAAGCGGCAGCTTGAGCTCGGTCAGGCGGATCATGGGGTGTTACCTCGTGGATCTGTATTTCGGATCTATGAAGCATTTTAAGCCCCCGGCGTAGATACCGCGGGCGCAAGCAGCTATCAAATCAGTAGCAATTGATTTGCCGGGATAATAGGGGGGTGAAGCACGCCAGACTGCCGCTGGTGCAAGGGTGGAAACACCGCACTGGAGGAAGGTCCGGACTGCATAGGGCAGCGTAGCAGCTAACAGCTGTCCACCGTGAGGTGAGGATCAGAGCTACAGAGACGAGCCGGTTAAGTCCGGGTGAAACGAGCAATCTCTACGCGCAGCAATACCAAGTAGGCACACGTTGACGGGGCCCCCGGAGTGTGCGGGTAGGTAGCACCGAGCCGTCTGGCGACAGACGGCCCAGATTAATGGCAGTCACGGGGCGGCGACCGCAAGGAAACCGTTCCGCACAAAATCCGGCCTATCGGCGGGCTTCACACTTTATTCAGATGGCGGGCAGCAGATGCGGGCCGCGCCGCGCGACCGAGTCGGCCCTGGCGTGAACAAACGGTCAGGCGGCCTGCATGGCTCCATTGATCTACTGCGGTATGGCTTCGAGATCCGGCTCAACGTAGCTGGCTCGTGCCGTTGGAGAAAACAGGACGTCCGCCGAGTAATGGGTGAGCATGACCTTGCTGTCACGTAACGCCTGGCTCTTCGCCAGGAACTCCTGGAAGGAAGCGCTCGGCGAGCGACCCATGAAGTGCCGAACGGCAAGCACCCAGGCCCGTGTCAGCGTTTCGTGAAACTTCCCTGGCGGAATGTTGTGCACCTGGAGGAAGGTGAGCAATGCGCCGCGCATCTTCTCCTGCGCCGAGGTCACATCGTTTTCGACGAGGTAAACATAAGCCAGGCGCAGATGGGCTTCGTGGTTGAACTGGGCCGGCATGAGCGCACAGGACTCGAACGCCGTGCGAAAGTCCCGGTCCTCTGGAGATGTGGCGTGATCTTTCATGGTGTGTGTTGTGTTGGTTGACTTTGACCGCTTGAACAGCGTTTGCACGCGGTGACGCAAACGCCCTACAAATTAAACAAGCCCTGTGCCTGAATCCGCTCCACATGCGCGAGCAGCGAACGTTTGGCCACCGGCCAGATGCGCGGGTCCACGTCGTCATAGGCTGATGCCACCCACTCGTCCATGCTGCCTTGCGGCTGCGCCTGCATCACGCCGATGATCTTGGCCTCGCGCCGGAGGCGGTGCGCCTTCAGTTGGGCGATGACGGTTCTGGCTTCTCCCAGCACATAACCGTGCGCCGGTGCGATGAAGTTTATGCCGTGTTCGTCGCAAACTGCGGCCAGCACATCGAGCGAATCGAGGTAGGCGTTCATGTTGCCGTCGGGCGGGTCCACCACCGTGGTGCTGCCGTTGAGGATGTGGTCGCCGCTGAACAGGATGCCGTCTTCGAGCATCACCAGGCACAGGTGGTTGGCGGCGTGGCCGGGGGTGTGGATGACCTTCAGGGTATGCATCATTTCGCCTTCGGGCCCTTGTCCTGCAAGCGCGAGCAGCTCCTGATTTCGTAGCGCCCGGTCAGGGGTGAAGGTGCTGGCCGCACGCGCCGTCGGCGCTGACGGCAGGCCCAGGATGGGGGGCGTGTTGCTGCACATGGCCTGCAGCGGTTTGGCGCCCGGCGAATGGTCGGCGTGTGAGTGGGTACACACAATCATGCGGATGTTGCCGCCCGCTGCGCGCCACAAACGCTGCAGGTGGTCGGTGTCGGCCGGGCCCGGGTCGATGGCGATGTAGCCGGTGGCCGGGTCGCCGACCAGGTAGCTGTTGGTACCCGGCCCGGTCATCACGCCGGGGTTGGGCGCGGTCAGGCGCATCAGGTTTTTCAGCAGGGCCACCGGCTGCGCGGTCTGCCAGTCCAGCGTGTGCACCATCTGCCCGTCGGGGCTGGTCAGGGCCAGTTCGCCATAAGGCCCCTCGTGCTCCATGTAGCGCGCTTCGGCGCCAGCCAGAAAACCGGCGCGCGGGCACGAGGTCCACAGCGGCTGCTCGGACGCGGCGCAGGCCTGCAGCACGGCGTCCACCGTCTCGAAATGCTGCAGGCGCTGCAGCGTGCGTATGGTCGGGAAGATGATGAAAAAGCTGCCGGCTTCATGCCGCGCCAGGGCATCGGCCGGCCGCACCCAGACCGGCTCGAACTGTTCGCTTTCGTCGGCCACTGGCTCCTGGCCTTCGGGCATGCGCGCCACCAGAAAGGGCACGTCAAAACGGCGCGGCAGGTCGCGGTCGGTGATCCAGTGCGCCAGCACAAACACCTGGTCGCCGGCCAGTGTCAGGCCGCGTTCGCGGCACTGCGCGGCAAACGGCGCCTTGCGGTCCAGCGCTGCAATGTCGGCGGTGGTGGCGTGGCTGCCATCAGCGTGGCGGGCCAGCAGCACGCCGAGTTCTTCAAAACTTTCGCGGATGGCGGCAATCGCCTGCGTCAGGTGCAGGTCGGTCTGCGTCGCGCGGCGGGTGGATTGCGCGTGCGCTGCCGCATCGGCCGCGTCGATGCCGCCGCCGGGGAACACGTAGGCGCCCGGCGCAAAACTGGCCGTCATCGAACGCCGTGTCATCAGGATTTCGATGCCCCTGGCGCTATCGCGCAGCAGCAGCACGGTGGCGGCAGGGCGGGTGGGCGCGGGTTCGCGCTGCGGGTAAAGGAGTTGGGTGGGTCGGACCATGGCCTGATTTTGCAGTGAAACGGCGGGCGGCGGCTGTGGCAGCCCATGGCGGGCCACGATTGGTAGCATGCTAAGTGTTAACCGCAATGGCGTTCTGGCGGCAGCGTGAGGATACTGGCCATCACTTTATTTGCAGGATGTGAATCATGAAGCAGTGGATTTCCAGAACCGCCCTGGCCATGACGGCCGCCACGCTGTGCGCCACCTCGATGAGCGCGATGGCCCAAACGTGGCCCGCGAAACAACCAATCAAGTTTGTCGCCGTATTCCCGCCCGGCGGCTCTGTCGACCAGGTCGCGCGCATTCTCGCCGTGCCGCTGTCGCAGCAGCTCGGCCAGAACATCATTGTCGAAAACAAGGGCGGCGCCTCGGGCTCCATCGGCACCGCCGCCGTGGCTGCCGCGCCGGCCGACGGCTACACCTTTGCCTTTGTGTTCGACACCCACGGCGTCAACCCCAGCCTGATTCCCGGCCTGCCGTTCGACACGCGCAAGGACCTGGCACCGGTCACGCTGATCGGCACCTCGGCCATGGTGCTCGCGACTTTTTCAGGCTCCGAGTACAAGACCTTTGGCGATGTGGTGGCTGCGGCCAAGGCCAAAAAGAATGTGAACTACGGCAGCATCGGTTCCGGCAGCCTGGGCCACCTGGCCATGTTGCTTCTCTCCAAAAGTGGCGGCATCGACTGGCAGCACGTCCCCTACAAAGGCGGCGGCCCGCTGATGAGCGACGCCGTGGCCGGCCATGTGCCGCTGGCCATCGGTTCGGTGTTTGTGACCAAGCCGCACATCGACAGCGGCCGCCTGCGTCCGCTGGCCGTGACGACCAGCAAACGCGCACCTGAACTGCCGAACGTACCGACAGTGGCCGAAAGCGGTTTTGCCGGCTTTGACGCACCCGCCTGGTGGGCCATCCTGGCTCCGGCCAAGACACCGCCCGAGGTCCTCAAACGCATGAACGAGGAAGTCAACAAGGCGCTGAAAAATCCCGAGATCGCCAAGAAGCTCAGCGCCCAGGGCATCGAGATCGTCGGCGGTTCTTCCGAGTCAGCCCGTGTCTTCATCGACAAGCAGATCGACACTTGGGCCAAGGTGGTGAAGGACAACGGGATCAAGGCGGATTGAGGGCTTGGTGCAAATAAGAAAAGGGCCTGCGGGCCTTTTTTTACGTCTGTGCCGGATGAAAGGGCACGCCTGACTGTAAGACCAAAGTTACCCATGTTGCGTGGAGGCTGCATGGTGTCGCCCCGACCATGCATGGGGATGAGATGTGCGTCGGGTACACACGGTTTTTATCGGTTTGAAGGCTATAGTGAAATCAGGCGTGCGCTCGGTCGGGTACCTGGTCTGGCAAGCAGAGGCAAGTCAAACAGGGTCGGCGGCTTTGTCGGATTGAATATACCTGCGCATGGATACAGCTATTGATGTAACTTCATGAATTCAAACGTGTTTTTCAACAAGCAGGTGCCATGTTATCTGACTGGTCGCCATGTTATTCCGCAGTTTTGCGGGATATATCAAAGTTAAACAGCATGGAAGCCACCGCTTGGACCGAGATCATGTCTGCCTTAGACGCACAAAGCGTTGAGACGTGTGTAGCGGCAGCTGAAAGGCTGCATGCGGAAGCTGACGCCGACGACGTTCCGAAGCTGCTGGCATTGTTAGAGACCGGCGATTTCTTTGCGCGCGAAGCCGCTGCTTGGCCGCTCGCCGAATTGGCCGGTCCGACTGTACTTGCTGAACTGCTCAAAGCGTATCAGCGCGGCTTCGACGAGGGTCACGACAACGATGGATTTACGGCCGCGCTGTTGGAAATTCCCGCTCTATTTCCCGACCAAGTGAGGGCATCGCTTGCAAGTTATATCGCAACAGCTGTGGAGCCCGCTCGGGGCCACGCGCTGTGGTTGCTGGAATTCTGCCAAGGGGAGGCGAAGCAATGAGCATGTTGTTTAACTGGTCGGCCAACACGGAACCACAACTGCAGGAAGCGGCTTCGCCGCAGAGGTTGCGGTCCGGTTGCCTTCAACGTTAAATTGCAATCATGGTTGTAGGCGCCATCAGGATATTGGGGTTGCTGTTTAGCGGTCCCATTTTTGCGTTTGTCGTGTTGGCCGTGGGTTGCGCTGGGCCTTGGCAGTTGCTGGGCGTCTGGTGTGGACACAACGCGCCACTCTCACTTATCGTATTTTCGGTAGCTGGTTGGCTTGTGGTCGTGGGTTCGGTAGCAGTCATCGCCGGACGGAAAAGAGCCAAATGAAAGTTTCTCAAATTGACCTCATTTGCGACCGTATGTATTTTGGCGGCGGGTCTTTCCAAGTCATGTTGGCGCGCAAGCAATTTAACTGGTCGGCCCAGAGGCGACGGCCTACGGCCCCGCCTGGCCTCCAACGGTAGCCGTCATGGACGAGATATCAAAGGATCAGGCTGAGTTCGTGCGCGAGGTGTTCCTGGTGCCGGAGGATTTCTCGCACACTGCAGCGTCATTGCTGACGGTCACAGGCCGGATCACTGAGCCGCACAGGATCACGTCGCTCTCTTTCCTCGATAGCCTGAAGGGGATGATGCGGACCTTGAGCATGCCATTCGACTTCGCGTACACGGAAGTGCATGGGCTGCACTGGCAGAGAATTCTGATGGCCGAACGGATTCGCTCCTTGGGGCACGAGAACGAAGCGGAACGCGAAGACGTTGCTCTCGCAAAGGCCAAAGCCAAGCTAAAGAAGTTCTTGGCCGAAGACGACGGCGCCGTGCTTCGCGAACAGCTACTTGCAAGGCTGCACCGCCTAGCGTCCAGCGAGGAATCGCTTGCTACCGCCCGCGAACTCACCCGGCAGGGCATTGTCCTGATGTGGAGTGCGTTCGAAGTGCTGGCTCGCGATATCTTCGTGCGGCTTCTGAACGAGAAGCCGCAACTGAGTGAGAGGCTCTTCGCGCATCCCAATACGAGGAAGCGTTTCAGCGGGGAGAAGGTCGATTGGCAGACCCTTGCGAGCTACTCATATGACCTATCCTCTAGCATGGGCACGCTGTTTGCTCAGCGGGCTGACCTCGACGACATTCAGACTATTCGCGAGACCTATGGAGCCCTTTTTCCTGATGCTGCGGAAATGGCGCGTGCGTTAGGCGACGAGCGGCTTTGGACACTGTTCCAAAAGCGCAACCTCATCGTGCACCGACGGGGTATCGTGGACCGCCAGTACTTGGACAAAACCGGGGCCCCTCAGCCAGTGGGAACCCAGCTCGTTGTCACTCCTGGAGACGTCGAGTCGCTCTTAGCTGCAGTGCTGCTCGCTGGCGAACAAATCATTGAGGTGGTGGCGAATGACGGTTAACAGGTCGTATATGGACTCCCCCACCAAGGCAAGAAACTGACCGATAGATGGGCTGTGTGGGAAGCGCCTGCAGTCGTGTATCCAGTATTCAGCGTGGGCTCTGCCGCCGTCACTGCAGGCCTTGCAGCAACTCCAAAGTCGGATACCCATCCGCCGGCAGGCTAAGGCTACGCTGGTAGAGACGTATGCCGCGCCGCGTGGCCGGACCCATCGTGCCGTCGGGCGTGCCGCTGTCGAAGCCGCGCGCGTTCAGCGCCGTCTGCAGCGCCAGCAACTGGCTGCGCGTTAGCGGTTGCAGATCACGCGGCCAGGCGGCCTGCACTGCGGGGCCACCGGCCAGTCCTTGCCCCAGCAGGCCGATGGCGAGCGCATAACTGGTCGAGTTGTTGTAGCGCAGGACGGTGCGGAAGTTGGGGCCGACCAGGAAGGCCGGCCCACGCGCGCCGGCCGGCAGAAGAAGGGCACTGTCGGCCAGGTCGGGCAGCGGCGCGCCGTCCATGGACTGCACGCCCTGGGCCGCCCAGGCCGAGGCCGGCTGGCGCACGTCGGCATCGGCGAGCGCGAGGTCGAATCCCGGTGGCAGGCGCACCTCCAGGCCCCAGGGCTGGCCGGCCTGCCAGCCGGAACGGGCCAGGAAGTTGGCGGTCGAGGCCATCACATCGGGCAGGCTGCCCCAGATGTCGCGCCGGCTGTCGCCATCGGCATCGACCGCATAGGCCAGAAAGTTCGTTGGCAGGAACTGCGTCTGGCCCATCGCGCCAGCCCACGAACCCAGCATCTGTGCGCGGTCTATGTCCCGGTTTTGAAGAATCTTGAGTGCTGCGAGCAGCTGGGTACGCGCCCAGGCCTCGCGCCGGCCTTCGAAGCCGAGCGTTGCCAGGGCGTCGATGGTCGGGATGTCGCCGGTATTGCTGCCGAAGTTGCTCTCCATGCCCCAGATCGCCACCAGGATTTCTGCCGGAACGCCGTAGCGCGCTGCGGCGGCATCGATGGCGGGTCGCGATTGCAGCAGCCTGTCCTGGCCGCGCACGATGCGCTGCGGCGACACCGCGCTGTCGAGGTAGTCCCAGACGGCGCGGGTGAACTCGGGCTGGGCGCTGTCCAGCTCGGTCACGCGCGGAATGAAGCGAACGCCATCGAAGGCGCTCTGCAGCGTCTCCTCGGTGATGCCTGCTGCGCGTGCGCTGGTGCTGAAGTCGGCGATCCAGCGTGCAAAGCGCTGATTGAGTTCTGCGTCATCGGGCGCGGCTTGCGCCGGACTGCCGCCTGCGGGCATGGCTTGAGCGATGGCCGAAGGCGCGGCAGTACCCGCCGCCAGCGCCAGGATTCCCACCAGGGTAGCCAACCGGGGACGGGAAGAAGCAAAAAAACGGGAGGATGTTCGCAGGGTTTTCATGTCGCCTTTTCTGGATGCGGGGGTGTAGGACGCGCCATGAAAAACGGATGTCCTGTTGCACCTTCAGCTATTCATGCTCCTCTGGCGAGACGCCCAGCGCCACCAGAAAGCGCGCCACCATGTTGTAGGTGGCGATCGCGCTTGTCAGTTCAACCAGCTCAGTCGTATCGAAATGTTTGCGCAAGGCCTCGAACACGTCGTCGCTGACCTTGACGTCCAGCGTCATCTGCGCCGCGTAACGAATCACCAGTTGCTCGACCGCGCCCAGCGCCGGATGCGCTGCCGAGGCGCGGGCATCGGCTTTCACCAGACTATTGAGGGCGTCGAGTTCGGCCTGGGTGCCGCCGGCGGCCAGAAAGTCCGGCGCGTGGTGTTTGTATTCATAGGCGGCACCGGTCAGCAGCGCGACCGTGCAGATGCCCAGCTCGCGCAGCTTGCGGCTGGTCGGCAGGCCGGTGCGTACCGCGCCCAGGTAGACGTTCCAGGCGCGCGCCAGCGGCTCGCTCCAGAGCAGGGCCTTGTCGAGGTTGATCAGGGTGCCGCCGCGGCGTTTCAGGATGGCCTCGACGAGGTCCTGGGGTTGGGGCTTGAGGGCGGGTGTCCAGTCGGGAATGCGCATGGTGGGTCTTTCCGGAAGTTGTGCAAGTGGGGGAAGGATGGGAAGGAGGGCGGCGCAGCCTCAGCGGATAATGCGCGGATGCTAATCCGATTTACCAAAATGCAGGGTGCGGGCAACGATTTTGTCATGCTCAACGAGACGCAGCAGCGCCTGAACCTGACGCCAGGCCAGTACCGCTTTCTGGCGGACCGCCACTTTGGCGTGGGCGCCGACCAGATCCTGTCGGTGCGGCCTGCGCCGGGCGAAGGTATAGATTTCGAATACGTGATCCACAACGCCGACGGCGGCGAGGTCGAGCAATGCGGCAACGGTGCACGCTGCTTCTTGCGCTTTGTGCGCGAGCAGGGCCTCACCGACAAGGACGTGGTCAGGGTCCGGACCCTGGCCGGCGTCATCGAGCCGCGCATGCAGCCGGACGGCCGCGTCACGGTGGACATGGGTGCGCCCATCTTCGACCTGGCGCGGGTGCCTTTTGATGCCACCGGTTTGACGCCCGAAACCGTACATTCATGGCAGAAATGGCCTCTGGCCCTTGAGGGGCGGGCGCTAGCAGCTCCTGTTTTTGTAGCAATTCTGTCCATGGGCAACCCGCATGCGGTGCAGCTGGTGGACGATGTGGAGACCGCACCGGTGCTGCAAGACGGCCCGTTGATCGAGAACCACGTGCGTTTCCCGCGCCGCGTCAACGCCGGCTTCATGCAGGTCATCTCGCGCAGCCGGATCGCCCTGCGTGTGTATGAACGCGGCGCCGGCGAAACCCTGGCCTGTGGCAGCGGGGCTTGCGCGGCGGTGGTCGCTGGCATACGCTTGGGCCTGCTGGATGCGCGCGTGGACGTGTTGACCCATGGCGGCACCCTGACCATCGAGTGGCAGGGCGGGCTGGACGCCGCGACCGCCCCAGTGCTGATGACCGGGCCGGCGACCACGGTGTTTGAAGCCGCCATCGACGTTCCCGACCACCTGTAGACTGACCGATACTGATTTACGGAAACCACAAGAACATGAATCCAAGCGAACACTCCATCCAGAACCCGATCACCGAAGACGACATCGCCAACTTCCTGGCCAACACGCCGGACTTTTTCGAACGCCATGCCGAGCTGCTGGCCACCGTGCAGCTGTCCAGCGGCCACGGCAGCCGGGCGGTGAGCCTGCAGGAGCGCCAGGCCGGCATGTTGCGCGACAAGATCAAGGTGCTGGAGTCCCGGGTTGTCGACATGATCCGCCACGGCCAGGAAAACGTGGGCATTGCCGACAAGCTGCAGCAGTGCACGCTGAACCTGCTGCTGACCGCCCATGCGCGCGACCTGCCCGACACCATCGTGCGCGAGATCCAGACGCAGTTCGCCGTGCCGCAGGCGGCCATCAAGGTCTGGCACGTCAACGGCATTTTTTCGATGGAAGACTTTTCAACAGGCGTCAGCGAAGACACGCAGACCTTTGCGTCCTCGCTGACCGCACCTTACTGCGGTGTCAATTCCGGTTTCGAGGCGGTCAGCTGGCTGCCCGATCCGGCGCAGGCCCTGTCGGTCGCGCTGATTCCGCTGCGTCCCGGCAAGTCGCCGCAGGCCTTCGGCATGCTGGTGCTGGCTTCACCCGACCCCGAGCGTTTCAGCGCCAGCATGGGCACCGACTTCCTCGAACGCATCGGCGAACTGGCCGGCGCGGCGCTGTCGCGCCTGCGCCCCATGGCCGACTAGCCCATAAGGCATGGCCGTGCCGGACGCCAGCGTTGACGGGACCGCGATGCCGGTTCCCGACAACGACCCGCTGGTCGAGCGTTACCTCGAACACGTACGGGTTGAAAAGCGGCTGGCGCAGCGCACCGTCGAGCTGTACGCGCTGGACCTGCAAAAACTGCAGGTCAACTGCCGGCAGGCCGGCGTGGCGCTGACCCAGGCGCAAAACATCCACATGCGGCGCTGGGTGGCCCAGATGCACAGCGGCGGGCGCAGCGGGCGTGGCATTGCGCTCATCCTCTCGGGCTGGCGCGGCTTTTACACCTGGCTGGGCCGCGAAGGCCTGGTCAGCAGCAACCCGGTGCAGGACCTGCGCGCGCCCAAGGCCGCCAAACCGCTGCCCAAGGCGCTGAGTGTTGATGAAGCGGTGCAGCTGGCCGCCTGGCGCAGCGACGGCACCGCTGGCGACGCGGCCCTGCAGGCCCGGGACCGCTGCATCACCGAACTGCTGTACGGCTGCGGCCTGCGTATCGGCGAGTTGACCGGGCTGGATGTCGTGGCCAGCAGCCAGGCGCGCGGCTGGATCGACATGCAGGCTGCCGAGGCGCATGTACTCGGCAAGGGGTCCAAGCGGCGCAGCGTGCCGGTGGGCAGCAAGGCCCTGGAGGCGCTGCAGGACTGGCTGGTACTGCGCAGCGCCTGGGCCAAAGAAGACGCGGCGCTGTTCATCAACCAGCGCGGCACCCGCCTGACGCCCCAACACATCCGGGTGCGGCTCAAGCAGCGCTCCCTGCAGGCCGGTCTGGCCACGCCGGTGCATCCGCACATGCTGCGGCATTCGTTTGCCAGCCATGTGCTGCAGTCCAGCGGCGACCTGCGTGCCGTGCAGGAACTGCTGGGCCACGCCAACATCACCACCACGCAGGTCTACACCCGGCTCGACTTCCAGCACCTGGCCAAGGTTTACGACGCCGCGCATCCGCGTGCGACGGTGGCGGGCCTCAAAACGGCTGGTAATACCAAGCCCTGAGCTTGCGGCTTCACGACTGGCAGCCTTCGACAAGCTCAGGGCGAACGGATAAAAAGAAGCGACCGCGCAGGCATCTCTTTTCAAGCAGGGGCCGCGGGTCCGGCTCCGCCGGCCCGCAGGCGCAGCGGCCCTCGGGGGGCGTCCTTCGACAGGCTCAGGACGAACGGGTATCAGCGAAAGTGGGGCGTTTTTCCCCTACCAGCAGGGGCCGCGGATCTGGCTCTGCCAGTCCGCAGGCGCAGCGCCCCCTCGGGGGGCAGCGCAGTACGCGAAGCGACAAGCGTGGGGGCTCTACTTGTAATCAGGCAACATGAACACCGCGCGCTTGCTTTCGGGCGGAATGCCGGTCAGCCGCTGGGCCAGGCGGCCCAGCACGATCTCGGCGGTCGGCCCCTGGCGCGGCACCAGCGCATAGGCCACGCGAATCTGGGCCGCGCAGTCCTCCGGCAGGCCTTTGTAGGGCATCAGGCAACGTGCCACGATGCGCGGGCCCAGCGTGGCAGCTTCTTCCGCGGAAAACGGGCCTTCCACCAGCATGCCAAAACGCTGCCCGGACAGGCGTGCAGCGCTGTCGATTTCGCGCGCGGTCGACAGCAGCCGCTCGGCCACACGCAGCGGCAACTCTTCGGCGGCCCGGCGCCCGAAATCGCGCCGCACCTGTTCGCTGTTGACCAGATCGATCATCAGCACCGCGCCCTGGTGCCTGAGCCGCTGCGAGCGTGCAATCATGCGCGCCATGCGTTCGACAAACACCTGCTCGTTGATCAGGCCGGTCGACGGGTCGACCCGGTCCAGCCCCTGGATCCTGCGCCTGTTCTCGCGGCGCTGCTGGCTGCGCAGGACCAGCACCACCAGCATCGCCGGCATCTGCAGCGCCATGCTGGCCAGCACCCCCTGCTCGGTGGCAAAACTCAGGGGCAGCCACTGCAGGTAGCGCGCAATGGCCAGCGACAGGCTCAGGGCAAACGGGGCGGCACTCAGCAGCAGCCATCCGCCAAAGCGGTCGCCGCGCCGCCAGGCCCAGAGATTGATCGCCAGCATCAACACCGGCACCAGCACCAGGAACGGCACCATCAGCGTGATGCGCAGCGCGCTGTCGGTCAGCGCCAGCGCGACCGAGAGGCCGGCGCCAGCCAGCGCGGCGGCCCACACCAGGAGGTTGAGCATGCGCGAGCGCTGCGCCAGCGACACCACGGTGGCATTGAGCAGCAGCAGCGACACCAGCATCCAGGTGGCCAGCACGGTCAGCGACCGATCTGTCCAGGCCGGTGAATCAGGCCACAGGTGCAGGCCGCCCACGCCGGTGATGGCCACCTGCGTCAGGCCGATCAGCGCGGAACACGCCGCATAGTAGAGGTAGGCCCGGTCCCGCAGCCAGAAAGCGCCGATCAGGCCGGCGGTGCAGCCCAGCAGCGCCAGGCCGAAATAAATCCCCAGGAACAGCGACACCTGCTGTTCGCTGCGCAGCACATGCCCGGAGCTGACAAAGCGGATGGGCGCACTGAACCCCTGGGCGTTGTCAATCCGCAGGATGTAATGCGTCGGGTCCTCGGCATTGAAGTTGACCACCAGCAAGGGGTGGCGATGCGGCGTGGGCCACAGGTTGACCGGCGTCAGGTCGCCGGCGCGCTGCTCTATCCACTGGCCGGCGCTGTCCAGCGTGTACAGCGATGCCCGGTCCAGCGCAGGGTAGGGAATTTCAAGCAGCCAGCGCTCCATGTCGGGCGCTGGCGGCACGATGAAACGGATCCAAAGCGACTGTCCGGGCAGCAAGGGATAGATGCCGCGCGCCGGGGTCTGCTGCCAGCCCAGGTCACGTTGATTGACGACCTGTTCGACCGCCAGTTGCGATTGCGGGTCTATCCAGTAGTCGCCCCAGTCGGCCAGCGCGACCGGCTGCTTCTCTGCGTCGAGGTCCAGCACCGTGCGGGACAGCGCGGGCAGGCTCAGGAGGGCCAGCACCAGGGCCAGTCCGAAGGCCGCCCACAGGCCGGCGCACGGACGAATCCATGCCTTGCTGCCTGCAAAATGCGCTGAAAAGACCTCAAAAAACATCAAGTGATTGTCGCAAATTTCCCGGAGGCCACTTTCGGGGGAGCCGCTGCCGCGACAATAGACGCATGAAATCAATACGGCTGAGAGAAGGCAAGGAGCGTTCGCTGCTGCGGCGCCATCCCTGGGTGTTTGACGGTGCGATTGCCCGCGGCGGGGCGGATGCTGGTGAAACGGTGCGGGTCGAGGGCCACGACGGGCAGTTCCTCGGCTGGGCGGCCTTCAGCCCGAGTTCGAAGATTCGCGCCCGCGTCTGGAGTTTTGTCGAGACCGAGTGTATCGACGCTTCGTTTTTTGTAGCGCGTATCGCTCGCGCTATAAGGGCCAGGAGCCGTTTTGACATACAAAGTGACGGAATGCGCCTGGTGCACGGCGAGTCCGATGGCTTGCCCGGCCTGGTGGTGGACCTGTATGCCGACACGCTGGTGGCACAGTTTTCGAGCTGCGGCGTCGAGCGCTGGAAAAGCGTGATCGTCGAAGCCCTGCTGGCCGAAACCGGACTCACGCGGCTTTACGAGCGCTCGGACGCCAGCGTACGTTCGCTCGAAGGCTTGCCGGAGGCGACGGGCTGGCTGGCCGGCAGTGGCGCCACCGACCTCGTCATCACCGAACACGGCTGGCAGCTGGGCCTGGACATCGCCACCGGCCACAAGACCGGCTTTTACCTGGACCAGCGCGACAGCCGCCGCAAGTTTGCCGAACATGCGCGCCGCCTGCAGTTCCAGAACGTGCTCAACTGTTACTGCTACACCGGGGGCTTCACGGTGGCGGCGCTGGCCGGCGGCGCAGCGCATGTCACGTCGATCGATTCGTCCGGACCGGCGATTGAAAAAGCTGCGGCCAATGTGGCGCTGAACGGTTTTGACGCCGCCCGCACCACCATGCTGGACGCCGATGTCAATGCCTCGATGCGGCAGTTCCACAAGGAAGGCCGGACCTTCGACGCCATCGTGCTGGACCCGCCCAAGTTTGCGCCCACCGCGGCCCATGCCGAACGTGCAGCACGTGCCTACAAGGACATCAACCGCATTGCGCTGTCCATCCTGGCGCCCGGCGGCGTGCTTTTCACGTATTCCTGCTCAGGCGGCATCAGCGCCGACCTGTTTCACAAGATCGTTGCGTCCGCCGGCACCGATGCGGGCGTCGATGCCTTCATCACCGAACGCCTGGGCGGTGCGCCCGACCACCCGATGACCGTCAGTTTCCCCGAGGGCGAGTACCTCAAGGGGCTGGTCTTGCTCAAAAAATAAAATTCATCATCAAAAATGGCCTCTGCCCTTATTGAATGGGCGCAGTCAGCTATTGATAACATAGCAAAAAAGAGGCGCAGGCGCTGGAATGCTTGACACGGCCTGTAAAGTGGTCCGGCAGGCCCCGTGTGGAGTCAATGTGCGCTTCAGGGCCTTGTGTTGACGACTAAACTCCCCACCTTCACGGGCCCACCGTTTCTCTTTCTCCTGTATTTTTCCCCGTATTTTTTTAGGCAGACACCATGAGTTTGATTCCCGTGACCATCCTGACCGGCTTTCTGGGCTCCGGCAAAACCACGCTGCTCAAGCGCATCCTGACCGAAGCCCACGGCCAGAAAATCGCCGTGATCGAAAACGAGTTCGGCGAGGAAAACATCGACAACGAGATCCTGGTCAACGACACCCAGGAAAACATCATCCAGATGAACAACGGCTGCATCTGCTGCTCGATCCGCGAGGATCTGCGCGAGACCCTGCAGCTGCTGGCTGCCAAGAAGCGCAAGGGCCTGCTGGATTTCGAGCGGGTGGTGATCGAGACCACCGGCCTGGCCGATCCCGGCCCGGTGGCGCAGACCTTTTTCATGGACGAGGAAATCGCCGAGCAGTACCTGCTCGACTCCATTCTGACCCTGGTCGATGCCAAACATGCGCCCACCCAGCTCAACGAGCGCCAGGAGGCGCGCCGCCAGGTCGGTTTTGCCGACCAGATCTTCATCAGCAAGGCCGATCTGGTGGCCGAGGACGAAGTCCAGGCGCTGATGCACCGCCTCAAACACATGAACCCGCGCGCGCCGCAGAAAGCCGTGCATTTTGGCGAGGTGGCGATTGCCGACGTGTTTGACCTGCGCGGCTTCAACCTCAATGCCAAACTCGACATCGATCCGGACTTCCTCAAGGCCGACGAGCACGACCATGCCGGCCATGACCACGCACACGGCGAGCATTGCGACCACCCGTCCCATGCGAAGGACGACAAACACGGCCATCACCACCATCACGATGACGACGTCAAGAGTTTTGTGTTCCGTTCGGAGCGTGCTTTTGATCCGGCGAAACTCGAGGACTTCCTGGGCGCCGTCGTCAATATCTACGGCCCGCGCATGTTGCGCTACAAGGGCGTACTGAACATGCAGGGTACCGAGCGCAAGGTGATTTTCCAGGGCGTGCACCAGCTGATGGGTAGCGACCTGGGACCAGCCTGGGGAGCGGACGAAACAAAGGTCAGCAAGATGGTCTTTATCGGCATCGATCTGCCGAAAGATATTTTTCTCCAGGGCCTGGAGCAGTGTCTGGTTTGAGGTAGGCTGTCCACACAATGCCTTGAAAGGCGGGAGGGCCTCATGATTGTCTCCATTCTCCAACGTTTAGGCGCGCGGGCCTCCCAGCGTCCCGGTGAGCCGCTACAATCGCGCGCCGACTCCCCTGGCCGGTCGTCTTCGGCGACTAGGCAGGGGGGGCGAGTCAGGGTAAGTACTGGCCTTGAAACGGCTGGTACGGCGGCGAACAAATCAGACAATCAGGTAAAAGACAAGGTTGGGCTGACGAAAGTCAGCCTGGCCCGGAGTCAGCATGGGGACCATCCCGAAGCTGCCTCCACGAGGAGACCCAGTGTGAAAGCTCAAGCGAAAAAGTCCAAGGTGGCGGTCAAGTCCGCAGGAAAAGCCACGTCAGCCGGCAAAGCCAAAGCCACGACCAAAGTGGCGGCCAAGCCAGCGGCTTCAAAAACCGCCGTGAAAAAGCCGGCCCTGGCCGCTTCCAAGGCCAAGGTGGCGGCCAAGCCCGTGGCTAAATCCAAAGTGAAAGTGGCGGCCAAACCCGTTGCCAAAGCCAAAGTGGTGGCCAAGCCCAAAGCGGCGCCCACCAAAAAAGCCGCTCCCGCTGCGAAAAAGCCTGTACCCGTTGCCAAAAGCCGTCCGGCGGTCAAGGCCGTCAAATCTGCCAAGCCCACCCCTATCGTTAAACCCGCGGTCAAAGCCGCCAAACCTGTCACCAAGCCGGCCCCGCCGTCCGTGAAGGGCAAGGCCTCCGCCAAACCTGAAGAAAAAGTCATTATCAAAACGATCACCAAAACGGCGGCAGGTCCCGCCGTGAAAACCCCGCCCAGCCCCGCCAGCATTGCTGCGGCGCCCGCACCGTTGCAGACACCGGCCCTGAAACCGGGGCGCCGCGCCTCCTTGCGCAATTCCTCTTTCGCTCCGCCTCCCGCGCCGATGATTCCGACCCACTCTCCCGACGCTGCGAAAGCCAGCTACTCCACCATTGCCGAGCGCGTGATCGCGCCGCCCCCGCATGTGGCGGCCAAAAAGGATCCCAAGCTCGCCAACAACTGGAAGACCAAGCCGGGTGAAGAGTTGACGGACGAAGAGGTCAAGGCTATGCCGGACTCGGAGTACATGAACGAAAAGCAGCTGGCCTTTTTCCGGCACAAGCTGTCCCTGCTCAAGCAGGACATCCATAACAGTGCCGGTGAAACCACCGAACATCTGCGGGAAGACACCGTGGTGGTGCCGGATCCGGCCGATCGTGCGACCATTGAAGAAGAACACGCCCTCGAGCTGCGTACGCGCGACCGTGAGCGCAAGCTGCTCAAGAAAATCGAGCAGTCGATCGCCCGCATTGACTCCGGCGACTACGGTTACTGCGACGAAACCGGGGAAGCCATCGGCGTGGGGCGCCTGATTGCCCGTCCGACGGCCAATTTGTCGCTGGAAGCACAGCAGCGTCGCGAGCTCAAGCAGAAAATGTTCGGCGACTGAGCTTTCCCGTTGCCCACTTCCTCCTGAACCACCGTTGATGGCCAAAGAAGACACCACACCTGGCTTGCTTTCAAAAGTCGTGAAGTTCGTCCGCAACCCTGCGACGAACTGGTCGGAACTTGAAGGCAAGGAGTCGGACCGGGAGGAAGCCCTGAGCAAGCAGATGCTCAAGGAGATGATTGAGCGAAAACGGCGCAACGATTTCGTGCGCAAGCGCGAATTCGACATGCTCCGGAAAATGCGCAAGCGGGAGGCCATGACTGGCCAGGACCCCGGTGCCCGGCCTTCATTCTTCCAGAGCAGCATGCCGTCCAAGCCTGACGACCGCGCCGTCACCCTGAAGAAAATCGACGAAATCGAGGCCCAGATGTCCATGCAATGGTGGAAAACCAAGCATGGAAGTGCGGCCGCTGGCGCCAGCGAGCCTTCTTCGCTTTCCCCGGCGACGACGGCCGGTCAGCCCAACCTCAGCACCCACGCCCCGCTGCTGGACAACGCGTTGCCGGCCAACTTTGCGTCCACGGCGCCTGATGCCCTGGCTGCGGCGCTGGCCAAAACCAGGGCTGCCGCTGTGTCGCCGCAGCCCGCACCGGCGCCCATGGCGGACCTGTCCGCCGGTGTGACCGCTACGCCGCCTGCTGCTGCACCCAAGCCAGCTGCATCCAGACCGGTCATTTCTGCAGCCTCCCGCGATGGTGAACCGTCGGGTTTTTCGGCGTCCAAATTTTCCGTGGTGGATGCCTCGGAGGTGGCGCACGACCCCGAACTGGAGGAGGCCTCCATCCGTTTTGCCAATGGCGACGATGCAGGCGCAGAAGCCGGGTTGCTCGAGACGCTGGGCCCCCAGGGAACCCGGGCCAGGCATGCTGACACCTGGCTCGCGTTGTTTGACCTGTACCGGGCCACCGGACAGCACGACAAGTTCGAAAACCTGGCCGTCGAGTTCGTCGGCCGTTTCGACCGTTCGGCCCCGCAGTGGTTTTCCATGCCCGAGATGGTGCAGCAGTTGTCCAATCCGGCCAGCTCAGCCGGTCCGGCCGCTGGCAACGGACCGGCTGCGGACTGGGTCTGCCCGTCAAAACTGGGCATCCAGACCGTGGCGGCGCTCAGCGCGGCCCTGGCCCGCGCTCCCATGCCCTGGCGACTTGACTGGAAGAACCTCAAAACGATTGATGAAAACGCCGTGGAACCCCTGTGCAAGGTGTTCAGCGGCTGGGCCGCACAACCCGTGCAGTTGCGTTTCATGGGGGAGACGCAATTGGAGCGGGTGTTGCAGGACGCGACCCCCTCAGGGGTGCGGGACACGTCCCAGGGATGGTGGCAACTGCGCATGGAGACCCTGCGGGTAACCCACCAGCCTGACGAGTTTGAGCTGACAGCCCTCGATTTTTGCGTGACATACGAGGTTTCGCCACCCGCCTGGGACAGTGCGCGCTGCGACTACAAGCCGCTGGAGCCGCGCGGCGCCGCTATGGCCGGGCAGGCCATCATTGGCGATGTCTACCGCGATTCGGTGCCGTCCAGCCTCAGCAGCACGATGGAGGGTGACACCGAGATGGGCGGGAACTCCCAGATGAGTCATCTGTATGCGGTCGAACTGTCTGGCCAGATCGAGGGAGATGCCATTGCCGTCCTCGACAAGCTTGAGGCCAAGCTGATGGGCGCAGACATCATGGTGATTTCGTGCGCAAAGCTGATTCGTGTTGATTTTTCTGCAGCCGGGACCCTGCTCAACTGGGTTTCCGCCCGGGAAGCCGAAAATCGCGCCGTGCAGTTCACCGATGTCAACCGTCTGGTGGCCGCATTCTTCAACGTGATCGGCATCACCGAACACGCCCGGGTCCTGACGCGCATCGACTAGGGCCTGTCCCCCATCCGCGAGGGGACCCAAAAAACGCCATCGTTGCCCTGCGCAACACGCAGTCTGTCTGCGCCGGGCAACCGGCAGGCAGCGCTGCAGGTGCCATAACCACCCAAGGGGCCTTCGAGGTCTCTTTTCTCCTTCACTCTCCCGCGTGGCGCCCGCGCCAACGCCAGCCCGGTTTGCTTCCGGCTTAAAGCAACACTTTCACTGGATCTTCTAAGTGCTTAATTTAGAACGATTTTTAATTGATGTCTGCTTGCAAAATCGTTTCTAAGTGCTTGATTTCATTGAAAAAATTTGTAGCAAACCACTTGCATGGCAAAACTTTCCTGCTAAAGTGGGAAAAAGTGCAATTTAGTGGTGAAAAGTGTTCTCTAAAGGTTTTTAACGGTGTTTCAAGGCGCGTCTTCTCTAGCTCTCGATACCAAGGGTCGGCTCTCCGTGCCAACCCGGCATCGTGACGTGCTCAGCGCCACCGCATCGAGCCAGCTGACCATCACCAAACACCCGCACGGCTGCCTCATGATATTCCCGCGCAACGAGTGGGAGAAATTCCGCGAACGCATTGCTTCGCTGCCGATGCAGGCACAGTGGTGGAAACGGATTTTCCTGGGCAACGCCATGGACGTCGACATGGATGCCGCCGGGCGCGTGCTGGTCTCTCCCGAATTGCGTAGCGCGGCAGGCATCAGCCGGGACACGGTGCTGCTTGGCATGGGCAGCTACTTCGAGCTGTGGGATGCGGCGACCTATGCGGCCCAGGAGGCCGAGCAGATGAAGGGCGAAATGCCCGATGTCTTCAGAGACTTTTCATTCTGAAAGACGACGGTGCAAGACACATGGACACACCGCACCGTCTTGTTGAACGAAGCAGTCGCAGCGCTTCAGATCAACCCGGACGGGCATTACATCGACGCGACCTTCGGGCGCGGCGGGCACTCGCGCCTCATTCTTTCGCAGCTGTCCGAGCTGGGGCGGCTCACCGCCTTCGACAAGGACCCGGAGGCCATTGCCGAGGCGAAGACCATCGCGGACCCGCGTTTTGCCATCCGCCACCAGGCCTTCAGTCATCTGGGCGAAATGCCGGCGGGCAGTGCGGCGGGCATCCTGCTGGACCTGGGCATCAGCTCGCCGCAGATCGACAATCCGGCGCGCGGGTTTTCCTTCCGCGGCGACGGGCCGCTGGACATGCGCATGGACAGCACGCGCGGCCAGAGCGTGGCCGAGTGGCTGGCCGATGCAGAGACGGACACCATAGCGGAGGTCATTCGTGAATATGGCGAAGAACGGTTTGCTGGGCAGATCGCAAAGGCGATTGATCGTCGCCGACAGGAACGGGGCCTTATTGCAACCACCGCTGAACTGGCCGAGGTCGTGGCTGGCGCGGTCAAAACCCGCGAGCCGGGCAAGGACCCTGCAACGCGCACATTTCAGGCTTTTCGGATTTTCATCAATGCCGAGCTTGAAGAGCTGCAACAGGCGCTAGAGGCCTCGCTCAAAGTACTGCAACCGGGAGGACGTTTGGTGGTGATCAGTTTCCATTCGCTGGAAGACCGCATCGTCAAGCAATTCATCGCCGAACATTCGCGCGAGGTGTTCGACCGCCGCGCGCCCTTTGCTGCGCCCAAGGCCATGCGGCTCAAGGCGCTGGAACGTGTCAAACCTGGCGCCGACGAAGTGGCGGCCAACCCGCGCTCGCGCAGCGCCGTGATGCGCGTCGCCGAAAGGACCGAGGTGCCGGTTCAGGTGAGCACTCAGCGTTACCCTGGGTTCTCAGCATGACACGCCTGAATCTGGTCCTGCTGGTGGCTGTACTGGTCAGCGCGCTGTACCTGGTGCGCACGCAGTACGAATCGCGCCGGCTGTTTGTCGAGCTCGAAAAAACGACGGCACTCAGCCGCCAGCTCGAGTCTGACAAGGAGCGCCTGCAGGTTGAAAAGCGCGCACAGGCCACGCCGCTGCGGGTGGAACAGATTTCCAGGGAGCGCCTGCAGATGCGCTCGGCCACACCGGCCATCACGCAGTACGTGACCTACAAGAACGCAGCAGTGGACGGGAGCCCGCCATGAGCAGGAGCGTGCGTTACACCTCCAGCCCCCTGCTGGCCAGCAAGACGCCGGTCTGGCGCAGCAAGCTGATCGTGGCCGGCATTGCGCTGGCCTTTGCCGGTCTGGCCGGCCGCGCCGCCTATGTGCAGGTGGTCGGCAACGATTTTTTTCAGCGCCAGGGCGAAGTGCGTTTTGCCCGCACGCTGGAGCTGCCGGCCAATCGCGGACGCATTCTGGACCGCAACGGCCTGATCCTCGCGTCCAGCGTGCCCGCGCCCAGCATCTGGGCCATCCCTGAAGACGTCGACGGCAGCAAGGCCCAGCTCGCCGAGCTGGCCAGGCTGCTGCAGATGCCCGTGGCCGAGCTCAACAAAAAGCTGTCGAACGAGGACAAGAGTTTTGTCTGGATCAAGCGGCAGGTGGATGCGTCTGTCGGCGAAAAAATACATGCACTCGGCATCAAGGGCATCTACCAGCGCAAGGAATACAGGCGCGAATACCCGGAAGGTGAAGCCGCTGCCCATGTGGTGGGTTTCACCAATGTGGAGGACCGGGGCCAGGAGGGCATGGAGCTGGCGTTCAACAAGGACCTGGCCGGCCACGCCGGCTCGCGCCGGGTGATCAAGGACCGCCTGGGTCGTGTCGTGGAAGACGTGCGCGAACAGGTGCCGCCGGTGGACGGCAAGGACCTGCAGCTGTCCATCGACAGCAAGATCCAGTTTTTTGCCTACCAGAAGCTGCGTGACGCGGTGCTGACCCACAAGGCCAAGGCCGGCAGCGTGGTGGTGCTCGACAGCATCAGCGGCGAGGTGCTGGCCCTGGCCAACTACCCCAGCTTTTCTCCCGACAAGCGCCAGAGCCTGAGCGGAGCGCAATTGAGAAACCGCGCACTGACCGACACGTTCGAGCCCGGCTCGACCATGAAGCCTTTTGTCGTGGCGCTGGCGCTGCAAAAAGGCCTCGTCCGTCCGGAGACGCAGATCCAGACCGCGCCGGGCCGCCTGACGATTGGCGGTTCGACCATCTCGGATGCGCACCCGCAAGGGCTGCTCACGGTCAATCAGGTGATCCAGAAGTCCAGCAACGTCGGCACGGTCAAGATGGCGATGCAGATGCAGCCGCGCGAGATGTGGGAGATGTTCACCCAGGTCGGTTTCGGGCAGAAGCCGCAAGTGCCTTTTCCGGGCGCCGTCAGCGGCCGGCTGCGCGCCTACAAGACCTGGCGGCCCATCGAACAGGCCACCATGAGTTATGGCTACGGCCTGTCCACCTCGCTGTTCCAGCTTGCGCACGCCTACAGCGTGTTTGCACGTGATGGCGACCTGGTGCCGGTGAGCATGCTCAAGAGTGCCGATCCCGCCGTCGGGGTGCGCGTGATCAGTGAAAAAAATGCCCTGGCCATGCGCAACATGTTGCACATGGTCACGGGGCCTGGCGGCACCGCGCACAAGGCACAGACCATGGGTTACTCAGTGGGCGGGAAAACCGGCACCGCGCACAAGCAGGAGGGCAAGGGTTACGCCGACAAGAAGTACCGCGGATTTTTTGTCGGCATTGCACCGACGGAAAAGCCGCGCATTGTCGTCGCAGTGATGATTGACGAGCCCAGCAACGGCAAATATTTTGGCGGCGATGTCGCGGCGCCTGTTTTCAGCGAGACCGTGCAGCAGACGCTGCGCATGCTGGGCCTGCCGCCCGACATGGCCGTTAAACCGCAGATCGTGACCAACCCGGTGGAGGAGTCGTTCTGATGGAGCGGCTGCACACCCCCGAGCAGGCCGCGCACTGGTTGCACCAGCGCGTGAGCGGCAGTCTCTGGACCGACAGCCGCAAGGTCGGTGCCGGGGATGGTTTTATTGCCTGGCCAGGTGCGGCCACCGACGCGCGCAAGTACGTGGCGGACGTTCTGGCCGCAGGTGCGCAGGCCTGCCTGGTGGAGCAGGCCGGAGCGGAGGCCTATGCCTTCAGCGACAGCCGTGTCGCGGCCTACAGCGGCCTGAAAACCGCGACAGCACCGATAGCCGCGGCCTATTTCGAGCACCCGAGCAAAAAGCTGGACGTGCTGGCCGTGACCGGCACCAACGGCAAGACCTCGACCGCCTGGTGGCTGGCCCAGGCCCTGGGCAAGCTGGGCCGGCGCTGCGGCGTGGTCGGCACGCTGGGCATCGGACAGCCCGAAGCCATGGTGTTCAACGGCCTGACGACGCCCGATCCGGTGCTGCTGCAGCAGCAGCTCAGGCGCTGGGTCGACGACGGTTTTTCAGCGTGTGCGCTGGAGGCATCGTCGATCGGCATTGCCGAGCACCGGCTGGACGCCACCGACATCCGCGTGGCGATTTTCACGAATTTCACCCAGGACCACCTCGACTACCACCAGACCATGCAAGCCTACTGGGACGCCAAGGCCCGGCTGTTTGGCTGGGCCGGCCTGAAGGCGGCGGTGATCAACATTGATGATCCGCACGGGGCGGCGCTGGCTGCGACCCTGCGCGAATCGGGTCTCGACGTCTGGACGGTGTCCTGCCTGGCGCCTGCGCGCCTGCAGGCCCAGGCCATCCACCACGGCCTGGATTTTCTGGGCTTTGATGTGGTGGAGGGTAATGAACGGCATCGGCTCTCGACCACGCTGGTCGGGCAGTACAACGTGTCCAACCTGCTGGGTGTGATGGCGGCCTTGCGCGCGCTTGGACTGCCTTTGTCGGATGTGGTCGAAGCCTGCGCTCACCTGTCGCCGGTGCCCGGGCGCATGGACTCGATTGCGGTGCCGGGCCGGCCCCTGGTGGTGGTGGACTATGCCCACACCCCCGATGCGCTCGAGAAGGTGCTGGGCGCGCTGCGGCCACTGGCCAGCGGACGTTCCGGACAGCTCTGGTGCGTTTTTGGCTGCGGCGGTGAGCGTGATGCCGGCAAGCGGCCGCTGATGGCGGCAGCGGCGGAAAAAGGGTCGGACAGGGTGGTGGTGACCAGTGACAACCCGCGCAGCGAAAACCCCGACGCCATCATCAGCCAGATCCTGCAGGGATTTGCCCGCCGCGATGCGGTGCAGGTTCAGGCAGACCGCGCCCGGGCGATCGCCCATGCGGTGGGCCAGGCGCAGGCCGGCGACGTGGTCCTGATTGCCGGCAAGGGCCATGAAAGTTACCAGGAAACCGCGGGTATCAAGCTGCCGTTCTCCGACAAGGCGCAGGCCGAAGCGGCGCTGGATCAGGGTGCGAGCCGCCATGCCGCGCCGGGAGGCCTCGCATGATGACCCTGCAACAGGCCCTGCAGTGGTTGCCGTCTGCCCGGCTGGTGGGCGACGGCACCCTGCGGTTCCAGCGCGTGCACACGGACACGCGCAGTCTGCAGCCCGGCGACCTGTTTGTGGCGCTCCAGGGTGAACGCTTTGATGCTCATGATTTTCTGGCGCAGGCGAAAAGCGCTGGCGCGGTGGCGGCCCTGGCGCAGCATGGCCTGAGTGCCGAACTCCCCGGCCTGCTGGTGGCCGATTCGAAGCAGGCGCTGGGCCAGCTTGCCGCAGGCTGGCGCGCGCAGTTCAGCCTGCCGCTGATCGCCGTGACCGGCAGCAATGGCAAGACCACGGTCACGCAAATGGTGGCGTCCATCCTGCGCGCGTGGAAGCAGGGCGGTGCTTTTGCGACCGAAGGAAACTTCAACAACGACATCGGCGTGCCCTTGACGCTGCTGCGTCTGCGTACCACCCACCAGGCCGGCGTGGTCGAACTGGGCATGAACCACCCCGGTGAAATAGCCAGCCTCGCCGCCATGACGCGGCCCACCGTGGCGTTGGTCAACAATGCGCAGCGCGAACACCTGGAGTTCATGGCTACGGTGGAAGCCGTCGCCCGCGAAAACGGCGCGGTCATCGCGGCGCTGCCGGCCTCGGGCGTCGCGGTGTTTCCGGCCGACGAGCTGTACACACCACTGTGGCGGGAACTCGCCGGGTCCCGCGCGGTGCTGACCTTTGCCGAGTCGGGCGAGGCCGACGTCACCGGCACCGCGCAATGGCTGGGCGGCGCCTGGCGGGTGTTGGCCGGCACGCCGCAGGGCGATCTCGACTTTTCGCTGCAGATCGCCGGCCGGCACAATGTCAAAAATGCCCTGGCCGCCACCGCCTGTGCCCTGGCGGCCGGCGCGCCGCTGGCGGCCATTTCTGCCGGGCTGTCGGCGTTTGTCCCGGTCAAGGGCCGCTCGCGCGCCCTCCAGCTCCAGGCGGCGGGCCACGCCCTCACGCTGATCGACGACAGCTACAACGCCAACCCGGATTCCGTGCGTGCGGCCATCGACGTGCTGGCCGAACTGCCCGGGCCGCGCCTGCTGGTGCTGGGCGACATGGGCGAGGTCGGCGATCAGGGGCCGGCTTTCCATGTCGAGGTCGGTGCCCATGCGCGTGAGCGCGGCATCGAGCAGGTGTTCACGCTGGGCGCGCAGTCCGCCGACGCTGCCAGCGCCTTCGGCGGCGGCCGGCATTTCGGCGACGACATCGAGGCCCTGAAGGCCGCCGTGATGGCTGCCTTGCCGGGCGTGTCCAGCGTGCTGGTCAAGGGTTCACGCTTCATGAAGATGGAGCGCGTGGTCCAGGCCATCGCGGCCGACGCACAACAACAAAAAGAGGAGAAGCCCCATGCTGCTTAGCCTGGCCCAGTGGCTGCAGACCATCTCGCCGGAATTTGGCTACTTCCGCGTGTTCCAGTACCTGACGTTTCGCGCGGTGATGGCCGCCATGACCGCCTTGCTGATCGGTTTGATTGCCGGCCCTTATGTGATTCGCCGTCTGATCAGCCTCAAGATCGGTCAGCCTATCCGCGAATATGCGATGCAGACCCACCTGAGCAAGAGCGGCACGCCGACCATGGGCGGCGTCCTGATCCTGCTGGCCATCGGCATTTCCACGCTGCTGTGGTTTGACCTGAGCAACCGTTTTGTCTGGATTGTGCTGATCGTCACGCTCGGGTTTGGCGCCATCGGCTGGGCCGACGACTGGCGCAAGGTGGTGCACAAGGATCCCGAAGGCATGCGCTCGCGGGAAAAATACTTCTGGCAATCGGTGATCGGCCTGCTCGCCGCGTTGTACCTGGTATTCAGCATTTCGGAAAGCTCCAACCTGCGGGTGCTGGAGCTGTTCATGAGCTGGGTGCAGTCCGGTTTTGACGTGAACCTGCCGCCCAAGGCCGGGCTGCAGCTGCCTTTCTTCAAGGAAATCAGTTACCCGCTCGGCGTGTTTGGTTTTGTGCTGCTCACCTACCTCGTGATTGTCGGTTCCAGCAATGCCGTGAACCTGACCGACGGGCTGGACGGTCTGGCGATCATGCCGGTCGTGATGGTTGGCTCGGCGCTCGGCGTGTTTGCCTATGTAACGGGCAGTGCCGTCTATTCGAAGTACCTGTTTTTCCCGCACATCCCGGGTGCGGGCGAGTTGCTGATTTTCTGCTCGGCCATGGCCGGTGCCGGCCTCGCCTTCCTGTGGTTCAACACCCATCCCGCGCAGGTCTTCATGGGCGACGTGGGCGCGCTGGCGCTGGGCGCCGCGCTGGGAACGATTGCGGTCATCGTGCGCCAGGAAATCGTGCTGGCCATCATGGGCGGCATCTTTGTTGTCGAAGCCATGTCAGTGATGCTGCAGGTGATCTATTTCAAATACACCCGCAGGCGTTTTGGTGAAGGCCGGCGGCTGTTCCGGATGGCGCCCCTGCACCATCATTTCGAGAAAAGCGGCTGGAAGGAAACGCAGGTGGTCGTGCGTTTCTGGATCATCACCATGCTGCTGTGCCTGGTTGGCCTGTCGACGTTGAAACTGCGATGAATACCAACGAATCCCCCAACCCCGGCAAAGCGCCAGATGGGCCCGAAGAGCCTCCAGTGGAGGTGACGCAGGCGCACGGACTGGTGCCTGCGTCGGCGCCGGATGCCATGCCCCTGGTGGAGTCGGCATCACCAGCCCCGGTGGCGGAAGCGGACTTGGCCCGCACCGGGGGGGCGGGCAAAGCGGGGGCACGGCCCCTGCCCGAGACCCTGACGGCCGCGCGTGATGCCGCTGCCTTTGTCGCGCAATTGTTTGCCGAGGTGAGTGCGCCGGAACAGGCCACGCCGATCCCCTCTGTGGTGCAAGTGCCATCGTCGACGGACGAAACCGTGCTGGGTGATGCTGAAAACGAGGCGCCTGCTGCCGTCGAGCCCGCGGGCGAGACGGTGGTGTCGGCGCTGCACGGCCAGCATGTCCTCATCCTGGGGCTGGGCGCTTCCGGGCTGGCCATGGCCCGCTGGTGTGTGCGTCAGGGCGCGCGTGTGACGGTGGCCGATACCCGCGAGACACCACCTCAACTGGCGAGCTTGCAAGCGGAGTTGCCGCAGGTCGATTTCCGCGCCGGCGCATTCGAGTCCGGTCTGGTCGAGGGCAAGGACATCCGCGCCGTCTTCAAGAGCCCGGGTCTGTCGCCTGCGGTGTTTGCCCCGGTCTGGCAGGCGGCACAGGCCATCGGCTTGTGGACAGGCGGGGAACTGGACCTGTTCGCCCGCGCATTGCGTGAGCTGCAGGCCGAACGCGCTTATGCCCCCCAGGTACTGGCGATCACCGGGACCAACGGCAAGACGACCACGACGGCGCTCACTGGCCAGTTGGTGGCCCACGGCGGCAAGACCGTGGCAGTGGCGGGCAACATCGGCCCCAACCTGCTGGACATGTTGGCCGGGCACCTCGATGCGGGAACCTTGCCCGAGGTCTGGGTGCTGGAGCTGTCGAGTTTCCAGCTCGACGGCGTGCAGGGCTTCGAGCCCACCGCAGCCGCGGTGTTGAACCTGACGCAGGACCATCTGGACTGGCACGGCAGCATGCAAGCCTACGGCGCGGCCAAGGCACGCATCTTCGGCAGCCAGGGCCTGCTGGTGCTCAATCGGGATGATCCGGCGGTGATGGCCATGCTGCCGGAGCCGGTGCGCCTGAAGCTGCAAAAGCCGAAGTGGCGCGAGTATGTGAGTTTTGGGCTGGAGGCCCCGCAGCGACCGGGTGACTATGGCATTGAAACCGTCAATGGCATGGCCTGGCTGGTGCGTGCTGCTGAGGCCGACGAAACCGTCAAGCGCCGCAAGGACGAAGAAGTGGTGCTGTACATCCAGCGCCTGATGCCGGTCGAAGCCCTGCGCATCCGTGGCCGCCACAACGCCACCAACGCGCTGGCCGCGCTGGCGCTGGCCGGCGCCGTGGGCGGCAACATGGCGTCCATGCTGCACGGCCTGCGTGAATACACCGGTGAGCCGCATCGCGTGACGCCGGTGGCGGTGGTGCGCGACGTCGAATACTTTGATGACAGCAAGGGCACCAACGTGGGTGCCACCGTGGCGGCATTGACCGGCCTGGGCGCCGAACGCAAGCTGGTGCTGATCGCCGGGGGCGAAGGCAAGGGGCAGGACTTTTCTCCATTGGCCGGACCCGTGCGCCAGCATGCCAGGGCGGTCGTGCTGATCGGGCGCGATGCGCCCCTGATCCGTGCTGCACTGGAAGGCACGGGCGTGCCCCTGCTGGATGCGGATTCCATGCAGGGCGCCGTAGAACTGGCGGCCCGGCAGGCGCAAACCGGCGATGCGGTGTTGATGTCGCCGGCCTGCGCGAGTTTTGACATGTTCGACAACTATGGGCATCGCGCCCAGGTGTTTTGCGACGCCGTCCAGGCGCTCGCGCAGGATGCGGGGGTGGTGTCATGACGGTGGCTGCCCGTCTTTCCGGCTGGTTCTCCAGTCTGGGCGGGGCCGCGCCCGAGGGCCTGCCGGTCCGGCTGGGCGGCCAGCGCCACTCGCGTTCCGAGTCGGCGCCGGTCCGCATGTCGGGCGTGGACCAGGCACTGATCTGGGTCACGGTGGCGCTGCTGGTCTGGGGCCTGGTCATGGTGTACTCCGCCTCCATCGCCATGCCGGACAACCCGAAGTTCTCGCGTTATGCACACACCCACTTCCTGCTGCGCCATGCGCTGTCGCTGGGGGTGGCCTTTGCGGTTGCCCTGCTGACTTTCCAGGTGCCGGTGGCGACCTGGGAAAAAATCGCACCCTGGCTGTTTGTGGCCTCGCTGGTGCTGCTGATGCTGGTGCTGATCCCCTTCATCGGCAAGGGCGTCAATGGCGCGCGCCGCTGGATCTCGCTGGGTTTCATGAACTTCCAGCCCTCGGAACTCGCGAAGTTTGCGGTGCTGCTGTACGCCGCCGACTACATGGTGCGCAAGATGGAGGTCAAGGAGCGCTTTTTCCGCGCCGTCATGCCCATGGCCGTGGCCATCGGCATCGTGGGCCTGCTGTTGCTGGCCGAGCCTGACATGGGCGCTTTCATGGTCATTTCGGTGATCGCGATGGGCATTCTTTTCCTCGGCGGTGTCAACGCCCGCATGTTTTTTGTCATCGCCACCGTGGTGGTGATCGCCTTTGCGCTCATGGTGATGCTCAGCGACTGGCGCCGCGAGCGCATTTTTGCCTACCTTGATCCCTGGAGCGACAAATACGCGCTGGGCAAGGGCTACCAGCTCTCGCATTCGCTGATTGCCTTCGGGCGCGGCGAAATTTTCGGCGTGGGCCTGGGCGGCAGCATCGAGAAACTGCACTGGCTGCCGGAAGCCCACACCGACTTCCTGCTGGCGGTGATCGGCGAGGAGTTCGGCTTGCTGGGTGTTCTCTGCGTGATCGGTGCCTTCATGTGGATGACGCGCCGCATCATGCATATCGGCCGCCAGTCGATTGCGCTGGACCGCCTGTTTGCCGGCCTGGTGGCCCAGGGTGTGGGCATCTGGATAGGCTTCCAGGCCTTCATCAACATGGGCGTGAACCTCGGCGCCTTGCCGACCAAGGGGCTGACCCTGCCGCTCATGAGTTACGGTGGCTCGGCGATTTTGATGAATCTGATTTCGCTGGCGGTTGTCCTGCGCATCGATTACGAAAACAGGTTACTCATGCGCGGAGGCCGCGCGTGAGTAAGCTGTTTCACCACAATCGATTCAGCGCGCAGCGCTGCGGCGCGCCAGCGCCGTTGATGCGGGGAGGGCGGCCGTGAGCAAATGCGCTCTCATCATGGCCGGCGGCACAGGCGGCCACATTTTCCCCGGGCTGGCCGTGGCCGAGGCGCTGCGTGAGCGCGGCTGGCGCGTGCACTGGCTGGGCGGCCGGGGAACGGCTGACCATCCGAGCATGGAGAGCCAGCTCGTGCCGCCGCGCGGTTTTCCCTTCGAGAGCATCGAGTTTTCGGGTGTGCGCGGCAAGGGGGTGGCCACGCTGGCCTTGCTGCCGCTGCGCCTGCTCAAGGCTTTCTGGCAAAGCATTGCGGTCGTGCGCCGCGTCAGGCCCGACGTGGTCGTCGGGCTGGGCGGCTACATTGCCTTTCCGGCCGGCATGATGAGTGTGCTGCTGGGCAAGCCGCTGGTGCTGCATGAGCAGAACTCGGTGGCCGGGCTGGTCAACAAGGTGCTGGCGGGTGTGGCCGACCGGGTGTTCACGGCTTTTCCGAATGTGCTGAAAAATGCGACATGGGTGGGCAACCCGCTGCGCCCGGCCTTCACGCAGCAGCCCGACCCGGCCGCCCGGTTTGCGGGCCGCAGCGGCCCGCTGAAATTGCTGGTGGTCGGTGGCAGCCTGGGCGCGCAGGCGTTGAACCGCATCGTGCCGCAGGCCCTGGCCCTGATTCCCGAGGCACAGCGACCCCAGGTCATTCACCAGAGTGGCGCCCGGCAAATCGAGGCGCTGCGCGAGAACTACCGCGCCGCCGGCGTGCAGGCCGAACTCACGCCCTTCATCAACGACACGGCCCGTGCTTTCGCCGAGGCCGACCTGGTGGTCTGCCGGGCCGGTGCCAGCACCGTGACCGAAATTGCCGCGATAGGCGCCGCGGCGCTGTTCGTGCCGTTTCCGGCTGCGGTGGACGACCACCAGACCACCAACGCCGCCTTTCTCGTGAACAACGGCGGCGGCTGGCTGGTGCAGCAGCGCGACCTGACACCCGGATTCCTGGCAGACATGCTACAGAAAACAGAGCGGCCTGCGCTATTGCAGCGGGCGCTTCAGGCCAAAAAGATGCAAAAAACAGATGCCACCGCCGACGTGGTGGCCGCCTGCGAGGAGCTGGCGACATGAAACACGCGATCAAACACATTCACTTCATCGGCCTGGGCGGCTCCGGCATGTCCGGCATTGCCGAGGTCCTGCATAACCTCGGTTACGTGATCTCCGGCTCCGACCTGGTAGGCAGTGCCACCTTGCGCCGCCTGGCCGGACTGGGCATCCAGACCTTTGTCGGCCATGCCGCGGAAAACCTGGTCAGCGTTGATGCGGTGGTCACCTCGACGGCGGTGAAGCCCGACAACCCCGAGGTGCTGGCGGCGCGCGAAAAACGCATTCCCGTGGTGCCGCGTGCGCTGATGCTGGCTGAACTGATGCGCCTGAAGCAGGGTATTGCGATTGCCGGCACGCATGGCAAGACCACCACCACCAGCCTGGTCGCCAGCGTGCTGGCCGAGGGCGGGCTGGATCCGACCTTTGTGATCGGTGGCCGGCTCAACAGTGCCGGTGCCAATGCCCGGCTGGGTTCGGGCGACTACATCGTGGTCGAGGCCGACGAGTCGGACGCCTCCTTCCTCAACCTGTTGCCGGTGATGGCGGTGGTGACCAACATCGATGCCGACCACATGGAGACCTATGGCCACGACTTCGGCAACCTGAAGAAGGCCTTCGTCGATTTCCTGCACCGCATGCCGTTTTATGGCACGGCGATTTTGTGCACCGACGATGCGGCCGTGCGCGAGATCGTGCCGCAGGTGTCCTGCCCCATCACCAGCTATGGTTTTGGCGAGGACGCCCAGGTCCGCGCCATCAACGTGAAGGCGGTCGGCGGGCAGATGCACTTCACGGTGCAGCGGCGCAACGGCGTGATTCTTGCCGACCTGCCGGTGGTGCTCAACCTGCCCGGCGAGCACAACGTGCTCAATGCGCTGTCGGCCATCGCGGTCGCGGTGGAGCTCAACATCCCCGACGCCGCGGTGCAGAAGGCGCTGGCCGAATTCAAGGGCGTGGGCCGGCGCTTCCAGCACTACGGCGACGTGCCGGCGCCTGCCGGCGGCAGTTTCACCGTGATTGATGACTACGGCCACCACCCGGTCGAGATGGCCGCCACGCTGGCGGCGGCGCGCGGTGCCTACCCGGGGCGGCGCCTGGTGCTGGCCTTCCAGCCGCACCGCTTCACCCGCACGCGGGACTGCTTCGAGGACTTTGTGAAAGTCATCGGCCAGGCCGACAGCGTGCTGCTGTCCGAGGTTTACGCCGCCGGCGAGGCGCCGATTGTGGCGGCCGACGGCCGTTCGCTGGCACGCGCGTTGCGGGTGGCCGGCAAGGTCGAGCCGGTGTTCGTCGACGACATCGAGGCCATGGCGCAGGCGATTGCCGACAACGCCCGGGGCGGCGATGTGGTGCTGTGCATGGGGGCCGGCACGATTGGTGCGGTGCCCGGCAAGGTGGTCGAGTTGCTACAAAAAACAGAGCGTTCTGCGCAGGAAGGAAAAGGGCTGTGAGCCTGAAAGACTCCCCATTTGGCAAGGTGGCGGTGCTGCTGGGCGGCCACTCGGCCGAGCGCGAGGTCTCCTTGATGTCGGGCCGCGGGGTGCTGGAGGCGCTGCGTTCGCGCGGCGTTGATGCCCACGCCTTCGACCCGGCAGAGCGCGACCTCGGCGAGCTCAAACGCGAGAACTTTGAGCGCTGCTTCATTGCGCTACACGGACGTTTTGGCGAAGACGGCACGGTGCAGGGCGCGCTTGAGCTGATGGGCATTCCCTACACCGGCTCTGGCGTGATGGCGTCGAGCATCGCCATCGACAAGGTCATGACCAAGCGCATCTGGCTGGCCGAGGGCCTGTCGACCCCGAAGTACCTGTTGCTGCGTCGCGGCGCCTTTGAGCGCCGGCAGGTGATCGCGGTCCCCGACGACCTGGGTCTGCCGCTGATCGTCAAGCCGGCGCGCGAGGGTTCGTCGATCGGCGTGGTCAAGGTGGCAGGGTATTCCGGCATGGTCGACGCGGTCGAACAGGCGGCGCAAATGGATGCCGACGTGTTGTGCGAACAGTTCATCAGCGGGGATGAAGTGACCTGCCCGGTGCTGGGCACGGGGAATGATGCGCGGGCCCTGCCGGTGATCCGCATCGTCGCGCCCGAGGGCAACTACGACTACCAGAACAAGTACTTCACCGACACCACGCAATACCTGGTGCCCTGCGGCCTGCCGGCGGGCGAGGAAGCGGCGATCCAGGCGCTGGTGCTCAAGGCCTACCGCCTGCTGGGTTGCCGCGGCTGGGGTCGTCTCGACGTGATGATTGACGGCAAAACCCGCCAGCCCTACCTGCTGGAAATCAACACCTCGCCCGGCATGACCGGCCATTCGCTGGTGCCGATGTCGGCACGCGCCGCCGGCATCAGTTATGAGGACCTCTGCCTGGACGTGCTGCGCACGGCCAGCCTGGACAACCCGAGAACGCAGGGAGGCGCTGCGTGAGCCAAACCCTGCCTGTCCCGCTGGACGTCAAGCTCATGAACACCACTTCGCTGGTGCTGGGGCTGGCGTTTGCGGGCATGCTGGTGACCTTCGGGGTGTCGTGGCTGCTGCAGCAGAACCTGTTTCGCCTCACGGCCATCCGGGTCGGCGGCGACCTGGGCCACAACAACGCGGTCACGCTGCGCGCCAATGTCGTGCCCAAGTTGACCGGCAATTTTTTCACCGTCGATCTGTTCCGGACACAGGCGGCGTTCGAGAGCGTGCCCTGGGTGCGCAAGGCGGTGGTGCAGCGCGAGTTTCCCAACCGGCTGCGGGTGGTGCTGCAGGAGCACCAGCCGATTGCCTTCTGGGGGCAGGAGGGCGACGCCCGCCTGGTCAACAGTTACGGCGAGGTGTTCGAGGCCAACCAGGGCGACGTCGAGGTCGACGACCTGCCGCTGCTCAACGGGCCGCAGGGCCAGGCTGTGCTGGTGCTGGCGGGCTACCGCAGGCTGGCTCCGGTGTTCGAAAAAATGGACACGCGGCTGGAACTGCTGGAGTTGACGGCCCGCGGCAGCTGGCGGGCCAGGCTCGAGGACGGTGTGCTTATCGAGCTGGGGCTGGGCTCCCTCGACGAGATCCACAACCGTGCCGAACGATTCGCCGCCACGCTGACGCAGGTGTCCAGCAGGTACGGCCGCAATCTCGAGTCGGCCGACCTGCGTTACAGCAATGGGTATGCGCTCAAGCTCAGGGGCGTCACCACCACGGTGTTGGGCGGCAAAGAGGACAGGAAAGCAAAAAGGTAAAGATATGGCGAAAGAATACAAAGATCTCGTGGTGGGGCTGGACATCGGGACCAGCAAGGTCATGGCGGTGGTGGCCGAAGTCCTGCCCGGTGGTGAGCTCAAGCTGGCCGGCCTGGGCATCGCCTACAGCAACGGGCTCAAGCGCGGCGTGGTGGTCAACATCGACGCCACGGTGCAGAGCATCCAGCAGGCGCTGAAAGAGGCCGAGCTGATGGCCGACTGCAAGATCGCGCGTGTCTACACCGGCATCACCGGCAGCCACATCCGCGGCATCAACTCCAGCGGCATGGTGGCGGTCAAGGACAAGGAAGTCACGCAGGCCGACGTGGCCCGCGTCATCGAGACCGCCAAGGCCATCAACATCTCCACCGACCAGCGCCTGCTGCTGGTCGAGCCGCAGGAGTTCGTGATCGACGGCCAGGACGTGCGCGAACCCATCGGCATGAGCGGCATCCGGCTGGAAGCCAAGGTGCACATCGTGACCGGTGCGCAAAGTGCGGCGGAAAACATCATCAAGTGCGTGCGCCGCTGCGGCCTCGAAGTGGACCAGCTGATGCTCAACCCGCTGGCCTCCAGCCTGTCGGTGCTCAGCCGCGACGAGCAGGAACTCGGTGTGGCGCTGGTCGACATCGGCGCCGGCACCACTGACGTGGCGATTTTCACCGGCGGCGCGATCCGCCACACGGCCGTGATCCCGATCGCCGGCGACCTGATCACCAGCGACATCGCCATGGCGCTGCGCACCCCGACCAAGGACGCCGAAGACATCAAGGTCGAGAGCGGTTTTGCCAAGCAGTTGCTGGCCGATCCGGACCAGCAGGTGGAGGTGCCGGGCCTGGGCGACCGCGGGCCGCGCATGCTGTCCAAACAGGCGCTGGCCGGCGTGATCGAGCCGCGCATCGAGGAAATCTTCTCGCTGGTGCAGCAGGTCATCCGCGAGTCCGGGTACGAAGAGGTGCTGTCGTCCGGCATCGTGATCACCGGCGGCAGTGCGGTCATGCCGGGCATGGTCGAACTCGGCGAGGACATTTTTCTCAAGCCGGTGCGGCGCGGCATTCCGCGTTATTCGAGTGCACTGTCGGACATGGTGGCCCAGCCGCGCGCGGCCACCGTCATGGGTCTGCTCGAGGAAGCCCGGCTGGCGCGCATGCGCGGGCACCGCGTTTCGCAAAAGGCAGGCAGTGTTCATAACGCTTTTGGCCGGGTCAAGGACTGGCTGGTGGGGAACTTCTGATGAAAAAATTTCCGGTTTTTATCTGGCGGAGTCCGCGGTGCAGCCACTCGGGGGGCGCCGATCCCCCTGCGTGACGGTTTTTCCCATCGAAAAGAAACTAATAAAAATTTTTGGCAACTGCAACATATGGATAGGAGGCTCACATGAGCATCGAAATGATTGAAATCGAAGAGTTCAACCAGGGCACGCAGATCAAGGTGATCGGCGTGGGCGGCGGCGGCGGCAATGCGGTCGAACACATGATCGAGCGCAACGTCCAGGGCGTGGAGTTCATCTGCGCCAACACCGACGCACAGGCACTCGGCCGCGGTAGCGCGCACAAGCAGATCCAGCTCGGCGGCAGCGGCCTGGGCGCAGGCAGCAAACCCGAGAAGGGCCGTGACGCGGCCGAGATGGCGGTGGACGACATCCGTGCCGCCATCGCCGGTGCGCACATGCTGTTCATCACCGCCGGCATGGGTGGCGGCACCGGCACCGGCGCCGCGCCGGTGATTGCGCGCATCGCGAAAGAAATGGGCATCCTCACCGTCGGTGTGGTGACCAAGCCTTTCGAGTTCGAGGGCGGGCGCCGCATGACCAATGCCGACCTCGGCCTGGCCGAACTCGAAGCCAATGTCGATTCGCTGATCGTGGTCCTCAACGAGAAGCTGCTCGAAGTGCTGGGCGACGACGTCACGCAGGACGAAGCCTTTGCGCACGCCAACGACGTGCTGAAAAACGCCGTCGGTGGCATTGCCGAGATCATCAACGTTCCTGGCCATGTCAACGTCGACTTCGAGGACGTGCGCACCGTGATGGGTGAGCCCGGCAAGGCCATGATGGGCACGGCCCGTGCCAACGGCCCGGACCGCGCACGCATCGCGGCCGAGCAGGCCGTGGCCTGCCCCCTGCTCGAAGGCATTGACCTGTCGGGCGCCAAGGGTGTGCTGGTGCTGATCAGCGCGGCCAAAGGTTCGCTGAAGCTCAACGAGTCCAAGCTCGCGATGAACACCATCCGCGCCTATGCTTCGCCTGACGCACATGTGATCTACGGCACGGCCTACGACGACGATCTCGGCGAAGACATCCGCGTCACGGTGGTCGCCACCGGCCTGAGCCGTCAGGGCATGCGCCGCCAGGCGCCTCCGCTGCAGGTGCTGCGTACCGGCACGGACAACATGCCGGTGCTCAACATGGCGGTCGGCGGCGCAACCGTCAGCGGGTCCCATCCGGGTGGCAGCAGCATGGGTTCGGCACAGACCGACTACGGCAACATGGCCGTCCCCAGCGTCTGGCGCACCAACCGCACGCAGGCGGCGGCCAAGGTTGATGCGCTGGCGTCGGGCGGTATGGACGACTTCGAGATTCCGGCTTTCCTGCGCAAGCAGGCGGATTGATCGGTGTAAAGCTACTGCGCAATCCGATCTTGCATCTGCGGTGCTCACCGTACCTGGGTACGGCTCCGCTCCTCAACGCAAGCTCGGGCTGCTCGCTACGCTTTCCATTCGATCAATCAGTGATTCGATCGCGGGACCGCTAATCACACAGGCCATGTGCGTCATTGCGCATGACCAGGTGCGTCTTGTCCGGCCCCAACCTAAAATAACGCCATGCTCGCCCAAAGAACCCTCAAATCCCTGACCAAGGCGGTGGGTGTGGGCCTGCACAGCGGTCAGCGGGTCGAGCTGACTTTGCGGCCGGCGGCGCCGGACACCGGCATTGTGTTTAGGCGCGTGGATCTGCCGCAACCGGTGGACATTCCCATTTCCGCGCAGGCGGTGACCGACACGCGCCTGGCTTCAACGATTTCAAGCGGCAGTGCCAAGGTGCACACGGTCGAGCACCTGATGTCGGCCTGCGCCGGCCTGGGCATCGACAACCTGTATGTGGACATCACGGCCGAAGAGGTGCCGATTCTCGACGGTTCGGCCTCCTCGTTTGTGTTTTTGCTGCAGTCGGCCGGCATTGAGCTGCAGGCAGCACCGAAACGTTTTATCCGCGTGCTCAAGCCGGTGGAGGTACGGGAAGGGCAGGGCGCCAGCGAGAAATGGGCGCGCCTGTCGCCCTACAACGGCTACAAGCTTGGGTTTGAAATCGACTTCGACCACCCTGCGGTGGATTCCACCGGCCAGCGTGTGGAGTTCGACATGGGCAGCGGCTCCTACAGCCGTGACATCGCGCGCGCGCGCACCTTCGGTTTTACCAAGGACGTGGAGATGATGCGCGCCAACGGGCTGGCGCTTGGTGGCGGCCTGGACAATGCCATCGTGATGGATGACTACAAGGTGCTCAACACTGACGGCCTGCGTTACAACGACGAGTTCGTCAAACACAAGATCCTCGATGCGATGGGCGACCTGTACCTGCTCGGCAAGCCGCTGCTGGCCGCCTACACGGCCTTCCGTTCCGGCCATGCGCTGAACAACAAGCTGCTGCGCGAGCTGCTGTCGCACGAAGATGCCTGGGAAGTCGTCACCTTCGACGATGAAAAAAAAGCGCCCCAGGGTTTTGCGACCCTGGCGCGGGCCTGGTAGCTGCCGGGCCGAACGCAGGAGGATGCATGCCGGTTTTTCGTGTCGCCATTTTCCTTTTGCTGTTCGCGGCCGGCGCGTCCTTTGCGCTGTATGCGATCACTTCCCAGGTCCGCTACAAGCGCGCGGGGCTCGCCATCCTCAAATGGACGCTGGTGGCCGCCTTCGTCTTTTTTGCCATCCTGATTGCAGACCGGGTGATCTGAGCCAGGCGCCTCAGTAATGCCGGCCGTCCTTGAAGGACGCGGTGGATTTACGCTGCAGCGTCGCGGCGCGCGCCAGGATGGCGGCGGAGCCTCCCACATGGGCATGGGTGATCGCCAGGCCCAGCGCGTCGGCGGCGTCCTTGCCCGGCAGTGACGGCAGTTTGAGCAATCTCATCACCATCTCCTGCACCTCGGGCTTGCCGGCCTTGCCGTAACCCGCCACCGCCTTTTTCATCTGCAGTGGTGTGTATTCGGCCACCTCGATGTTGCAGCTGACCAGGGCCGTGACACAGGCGCCGCGCGCCTGGCCCAGCATCAGGGTGGCCTGCGGGTTGACGTTGACAAACACGATCTCGCAGGCCGAGCTGTCGGGTGTGTAGCGGGCGGTGATTTCGCAGATGCCGTCGAACAACACCTTGAGCCGCGCTGGCAGGTTGCCGCGATCCAGGTGGGTGGTCTTGATGGTGCCGCTGGCGACATAGCTCAGCGCGTGGCCCTCCACGTCGATCACGCCGAAGCCGGTGATCTGCAGGCCCGGATCAATGCCAAGAATTCTCATGGGCCCCCACGCTTGTCACTTCGTGTACTACGCTGCCCCCCGAGGGGGCACTGCGCCTGCGGCCCGGCAAAGCCGGTTCCGCGGCCCTTGCGGCCCGGCAAAGCCGGTTCCGCGGCCCTGACTGATAAATACAAAATCTCGAAACGCAGACTCATAGGCCAAAATACCACCGAACCGAGTGGAAAAACACAGGCGCGGCAAAACACAGGGCGTCGACGCGGTCCAGCAGGCCACTGGCGCCGGTGACCGACCGGCCTTCGCTGCCCCAGTTGGTGATGCCGCGGTCGCGTTTGAGGGCTTTCATCACCAGGTGGCCGAGCGAGCCGGCCACGCAGGCGATCAGCGCCATGGCAACGGCCTGCGCCGGCTTGAAGGGCGTCAGGCCCGACATCAGGCCGCCGACAAACCCCCCGACCATCAGCCCGATCAGCCAGCTGCTCCAGTGAAAGCTCTGGCTGACCTGGGGCGCCGTGGGCGGGCGCGGCCACTTGCGCGCAGCCAGGTGCTGCACCAGCATGCCGGTCTGTACGACAAACACCAGAAAAAACACCAGGAAGGCGTTTTTGCCGCCGTAGCCCGGAAAGTCCAGCAGCAGCAGGGCCGGCACATGGCTGATGCCATAGACACAGACCATGATGCCCCACTGCAGCTTGGCATTGCGCTCCAGAAAGCGCTGCGGGTCGTTGGCCAGGGCGCTGACCACCGGGATCGCCAGGAACACATACACCGGGATGAACACGGTTACCAGGTCAAAGCGCTCGGTCATGACCAGCCAGAACTGGACCGGCAGCACCACAAAGAAGGCCAGCACCAGGCTGCGGTGGTCGCCGCGGCGGGTCGGCGACAGGGTGATGAATTCGCGCAGGGCGAAAAAAGCCACCAGTGCAAACAGCAAGGTGGCCATCGTCTCGCCCAGGGCCCAGCCGACCCAGAACACGGTACACATGATCCACGAGGTGTTGAGCAGGCTGCTGAACTCCTTGATGTCCTGCGTTCGGACCTCGTCCTCGCCGCTGTCGCGCAGTGACATGATGAGCGCCGCGATGCCGGCCACGATCAGCAGGCCGAACACCACGACAAACAGCAGGCCCACTTGATGGGAAGGGCTCAGGTTGCGCAGAAAGCTGCTCATCAGCTTTCCCTCAGCGCCAGCACGGCATCACGCGCACGCGCCAGGAAGGCGCCGCGGTCCTCTCCTTCCTGCAACGCCATGGGCGCACCGAAGGTGACCGAGCACAGGATGGGCACGGGCACCACTTCGCCCTTGGGCATGACGCGCTGCACGTTGTTGATCCACGCTGGCACCAGCACCACCTGCGGAAATTTCTGCGCGAGGTTGTACAGGCCCGACTTGAAGGCCTGCGGCTCTTCCTGGTGGCCGCGCGTACCCTCCGGAAACAGGATGATGGAGTCGCCGCTTTCGAGCGCATCGATCAGCGGCTCCAGCGGGTCCTGGTCGCCGGTCTTGGCGCGGTCCACGTAGATCGCGTTGAACACGGCCGTGGTGAGCCACTGCTTGAACGGCGTTTTGGTCCAGTAGTCCTTGGCGGCGATGGGCCGTGTGATGCTGCGCAGCTCGCTGGGCAGGGCGGCCCAGATCAACACCAGATCGGCGTGGCTCTGGTGGTTGGCGAAATAAATGCGCTGTTCGGCCTTGGGCGGGCAACCCTGCCAGCGTGCCTGTGCGCCTGTCAGCGCCCGGATCAGGCCCAGGAGAAACAGGCTCATGATTTTTGCGGATATGTTCACGGCACCTCCACCCCTCCCATGCGCGCGGCGATGGTGGAAGCGCGTGACGCGAGGTAGCCCGAGCCCGGACGCGTCTCGAAGTACTTGGGACGCGGCAGCATGACGGCCAGGCGCGCGGCCTCGTAGGCGCTGAGTTTGGCGGCGGGCTTGCGGAAATAGTGCTGGGCCGCGGCTTCGGCGCCGAACACGCCTTCGCCCCATTCAACATTGTTGAGGTAGATTTCCAGAATGCGCTGCTTGCTCAGCAGGGCTTCGAGCAGCAGGGTCAGCACCAGTTCCTGCCCTTTGCGCATCAGGGTGCGTTCGCCCGAGAGAAACAGGTTTTTGGCCAGCTGCTGGGTGATGGTGGAGCCGCCCACAATTTTGGGTGGTTTGGCGGCCCTGGCAGCGCCCGCCGGCGCGGCGCGGCTGGACAGCCTGCCGGCGGCCTTTTCGGCGCGCTGCTCGGCCTGGGTGTTTTTCTCCCAGGCCTTTTCGAGGGCTTCCAGGTCCACCCCTTCATGCTCGACAAAGGTGGCGTCTTCGGACGCGATGACCGCACGCTTGAGGTTGGCAGACAACTCGGCATAAGGCACCCACTGCTGGCGCCATTTGAGCTCGCCCTTTTCCGTGGCCAGGCGGTACGCTTCGGAGCGCTGAAAGGCGGTGGACTGCGGATCGACCACGGCCATCAGCGCGATGCGGCCGACAAAATAAAGCTGCAGCGCCACGGCGGCCAGCAGCACCAGCAGGATCCAGCGCAGCAAGGCTGTCATGGCGGGGCCTTTTGCTGTTGCTGCATTTCCTGGAGAACCTGGGCAGAAGGCGGGCGCACGCCGCGCCAGAACAGGAAGGACTCGGCGGCCTGCTCCACCAGCATGCCGAGACCGTCGCGCGGCACCGCGCCGTGCGCCCGTGCCCAGTCGGTAAACCCCTGGGCAGCCGCGCCGTACATCATGTCGTAGGCCAGCGCGCCGGGCTTGAGCAGGCGTGGCGCCAGCGTGATGGCCGCGCCGCTGAGGCTGCTTGCCGTGGCGTTGACAATCACATCAAAATCGGCCTCCAGCCCTTGCAGCTCCTGCGCTGTCAGCTCTGTTTTTTGTAGCAGTTGCTGCAGCGAGGGATGGCTGGTGTGGCGCGCCACCAGCAGGGCCGCGCGCGCGTGTGTGCGGTTGGCGACCACCAGGCGGCGCGGCCCGGCCGCCAGCAGCGGCCCCAGCACGCCCGCTGCGGCGCCACCGGCGCCAAGCAGCAGCAGGTCACGACCGGCGAGCCGGACGCCTGCATTGTTCTGGATGTCATTGACCAGGCCAATGCCGTCGGTGTTGTCGGCTTCGATGCGGCCGGCGTCGAACTTCAGCGTGTTGGCGGCCTGCGCCAGCTGGGCGCGTTCGGTGGCGCTGGTGGCCAGCTGGAAAGCCTCGAACTTGAAGGGCACGGTGACGTTGCAGCCGCGTCCGCCACTGGTGATCCATTGCTGCAGCGTCTCGGCGAAGTGGTCCAATGGTGCCAGCAGCTTGCGGTAATCCATGGCCTGGCCGGTCAGCTCGGCAAAACGCGCATGGATGGCGGGCGACTTGCTGTGTTCCACCGGGTTGCCGAGGACGCCATAGTGATCCATGGAGACGCTCATCGCTCGGTGAGCCTGGTTTCCAGTGTCTCGTCGCGAGTGAATCTGAAACGCGAGACCACCACGATCTGGTCGGCCTTGCGGCGCATGGCCTCGCTGAAACGGGCAAATGGGCCGGTGCTGCGCGCAATGCTTTGCGCGCGACGGTCCAGCGTCAGGTTGCCCGAGGTTTCGGCCACTTCGGTGGACAGGACGCGCCCGTCGTGGTTCACGGTGAGAATCATGGTGAGTTCACCATACAGCTTCTTGCCGGCCATTTCCGGGAAATTTACCGTGCCCTTTTCCTCGATCTTGCGGCGCAGCGTGTCGTAGTACACGGCATACACCTCCTCGCGGGTGGCGGGGCTGATGTAGCGCTTTTTGGGGCGCGCGTTTTCTTCGTTGATGCGCCGTTCGATTTCGGCCAGGATCTTGATCAGCTGTTTGCGCTTTTCCTCACGCTCGGTCTGGGCCGGGTCGGCGGACGCCACTTTCGGGTCAGGCGGCGGCATGGCCGCGAGCTGCTTCTTGATCTGTGCCAGCAGCATGGTCTGCTGCTCCTGCATGGTCTCGACCTTGCGCTGCGCATCTTCGCTGGCGTCGCCGAGTTCGGTCAACGCCGAAGGCGGCAGCGGGCTGGTGGCCCGGCCTTTTTCCGCCTCGCCACCGCCGGCCAGCGAGGCCTGGGCGATCGCCTTGGCCTGGTCCGGGCGTTCGCTGGACTTCGCGTTGACGAGGATCACCTCCAGCGGCGTGTCCTGAAAAATGCGGTTGAAACGTTCCGGATCGACAAAACGCACGGTCAGGAGGACCGCATGGACGGCGAGCGATACGCCCAGGGCGATTTGCAGGGTGCTGGGGGACTTCACAGGACTGGATTATCGGGGCTAAGCTGCCGCAGCGGCCGCGTCGTCGGCCGGCTCGTTCAGATCGACGGCGATGGAGATCGGACCGGCGGCGATTTCCGATTCGTTGTCTTCCTCGGCCACCTGCTCGGTGTCGGCTTCGTCCACCACGGCGTCCAGGCGTTCAATCACCGTGCTGTGGATGTCGAGCGTGATCTCGTCGATGTCGCCCAGCCGGATGCGCACCTTCGCGCCGCGCGGCAGCCCCTGGGCACCGGCGGCCGGCAACACCAGCGGCAGGTCGTCGGCGCGCACCAGGTTGTCCTTGAAGGCTGTCGCCGTGAGCTCGGTGATCTGGTTCTGCTGCAGGTATTTGAGCGTCCAGTAACGCTCGATGCCGGCCTGGAAACCGTTGTAGGCGCTGTAGGCACCATCAAAGCCCGAGATGATGGAAAACAGTTCCGCGTCTTTCGGCTTGAACGGGGCGGCCAGCGCGGCCGTGCGGCCGTGTTTGACGCAGGCGATGATCTGCCACTGGTTGACCAGATCGGTGTAGCGGCGCAGCGGCGATGTGGCCCAGGCGTAACTTTTGACGCCGATGCCGGCATGCGGCAGGGCTTTGGTGCCCATGCGCACCTTGACGCCCGGCAGCAGGCTGGCCTGGCTGCGGTAAATGCCGGGCACGCCATGCGTGGCCAGCCACTCGCCCCAGGTGCTGTTGGCCAGGATCATGGCCTCGGCGACGATCAGGTCCAGCGGCGCGCCGCGTTTGCGGATGCTGATGCTGACCGTCTCATTGCCTTCCGGCTCCTTGCCCGGGGCGATGTCGAGCGAGAAGTTGTAGTCGGGTCGGTTGAAGTTTTCCGGCTTGCCGCGCACCACTTCGCGCTGGGCCTTCAGGTGCATGGCCAGCCGGTGCAAAAAGGCCAGTTCCACGCCCCAGGTAACGCCAGCCGGGGGCGTGGCCTGAGCCGCTTCAAAGAAAGCTTCGTTGAAGGTTCCGTCGAGCTTGTCGTGGCGCAGGTTGCTCACGATGGGCACCTGCTCGAGCCGTGTCACCGACTCACGGATCGCCAGCGTGGCTTCGTCGAACGTCACATACAGCGACAGGGCCGGGCAGTTGCGCCCTTCCTGCAGCGTGTAGCTTTGCACCACCTCGTCGGGCAGCATGGTCAGCTTGTAACCCGGCATGTACACCGTGGACAGGCGCGCACGTCCCAAAGCGTCCACCGGACTGCCCGGCAACACCGCGAGGCCCGGCGCGGCGATGTGGATGCCCAGCGTGACCGTGCCATTGCCTCCCTGACTCGCCAGGCCCTGCACCGACAGCGCGTCGTCGATCTCGGTGGTGCTGGAGTCGTCGATGGAAAACGCCCGGACGTCCGCAAGCGGCAACTCGTCGCTGATGGCGGGGGCCTGCACGGCCGGAAAACCCGTGCCTTTCGGGAAGTTTTCAAACAGAAAACGTTTCCAGTGAAACTGGTAGGGCGAGGCAATCGCGCCGGATTGCTGCAGCAGGTCGAGCGGCGCCTTGTGCGCCGAGCGCGAGGCCTCCACCACCGCCTTGTATTCGGGGCTGTTCTTGTCGGGCTTGAACAGGATCTTGTAGAGCTGCTCGCGCACTGGCGCCGGGCACTGGCCCTGGACGAGTTCTTCGGCCCAGGCGCTGATTTGCGCGACGACCTGCTTTTTCTTCTCGATGGCCGCCAGCGCCTGCTGGAGGATCTCGACCGGCGCCTTGCGAAAGCGCCCTTTGCCGGCGCGGCGGAAATAATGCGGCGCCTCGAACAGGCGGAACAGGGCCGCGGCCTGCTGTTCGATGGAGGCCGGTTTGGCCGGGTCGGCGCTGAAGTAGTCGCGCGCCAGATCGGCAAAGCCGAATTCCTCGTCGCTCGCAAATTCCCAGGCCAGGTCCAGCTCGATCTCCGCGCTCAGGCGCTGGCCGGCGGCGACCAGCTCGGCCGGCGCGGGTTTTTCGAATTTCAGCAGCGCGTTGGCGGCCTTGACCTTGACGCGTTTGCCCGAGTCGAGCTCCACCTGCAGCGAGGTGTCCGCTTCGGACAAGATGCGGCCGGCCAGAAACTTGCCGGCCTCTTCAAACAATACAAACAAAACGACATCCTTTGGTTACTCTGGTACTGCAAACCGAACATCTCGCTACGTCCGAGCTGCGGTACTGGCTAGTGTAATCAGCCGCCCCGGGCCGGCCTCAGGCAAGTTCCAGGAAGTCCATCACCTCCGGCAGGTGGCGCTCGAAGTCGCTGATGGCGTGGTCGCCGCCTTCGAGCAGCCGGATGTGCGCGCCCGGGTAGCGGCCGGTCATTTCGCGCCAGTCCAGCACCTCATCGCCCTTGGCGATCACCGCAAAATAGTTTTCCGGTCGCGCGACGGGTCCCTGGGCCAGCGCGCGCAGTTCGTCGACAAACCGCGGCTCGAAGAAAAAGTGTTCGTTCGGGTCGTGCCAGGCGGTCTGTTCGCCGATGTACTTCGCCAGATCGCGCGCCGGATTCACCGCCGGGTTGAGCAACACGGCCTTGCAGGTGCAGGTTTCGGCCACATGCGTCGCATAAAAACCGCCCAGCGACGAACCCATCACTGCCATGGTGTCACGGGGCCAGCCGGCGATGCCCTGGCGCAGCTTTTCCATTGCTTCCCGCGGTGAAGGCGGCAGTTGCGGGCACCACCACACCACTCCGGGGTGGTGGCCTTGCATCCACGCTGCGACCTGCCGGGCTTTGGCGGACTGGGGGGAGGAGCGGAAGCCGTGGAGGTAGAGGAGGTGGGTGGTGGGCATGGGGCTATGGTAAATCCCTCTGTGTTCCTTTGCGTCCCTTTGTGGCGGCCGGTTGTCGTGGACTGTCTGGATGAAAAGTGGCTGCAGCCCTTTTCCCATAAGCGCAAGCAGCTATTGAATTAGTAGCGTTTCGAGGCACCGTTCGGGCTGAGCCTGTCGAAGCCGCCTTTTCCTCCTGCGTTGGCGCGGGTCTCGCCCCGGCGGGCGACTCACTTTCTCTTGCGTCGCCAAGAGAAAGTAAGCAAAGAGAAGGCGACCCGATGGTCTGGGTCCCTTCGCTTCGCTACGGGCAACCTGCGGTGCTCGCCGAAATCGGGGTCGAGCTCGAACTCGCTTCGCTCAGACAATCGCTCGCCCTGATCCGCTTTCGGCTGTGCTCCTCGGCCCAGCCCGACGGGTGGGGGGACAAATGCGGGATCGGGTGCGGGGAGACATGACGCGCGCAGCGCGTCATGTCGGATTCAACAGACTGTCAAGTTTGCACGCGGGTGCAGCACACGCGGCCAAATGAAGCTCCCCGCCATCGCCCAGCGGGGCGAGGAAGGGGCGGGGGGAGGGAGTGGGGAGTTGCGCCTACTGTCTACAGCGGTCCACCGGCGCAGCGTGATGCCGGGTTAACTTGAATTCGACAACGCCGCCAGCACCAGCTGGCAGATAATCCCTCCTCATGTCCGCCGTTTTCGACAAACCTTCCATTTTCCAGCGCGCCGCCCCGATGTTCCAGGGCTTCGACGGCCCGTTGGCGTTTGCCGTTTTCCTGCTGGCCAGCGCCGGTCTGATGATCATGTATTCGTCCGGCTTTGACCACGGCACCCGTTTCCTGGACCACGGCCGCAACATGCTGATTGCCGGGGGCATCATGTTTGTCGTGGCGCAGATCCCGCCGCAGCGCCTGATGGCGTTTGCCGTGCCCCTGTATGTGCTGGGCGTGGCTCTGCTGGTGGCCGTGGCGATTTTTGGCATCACCAAAAAGGGCGCCAAACGCTGGATCAACCTGGGCATCGTGATCCAGCCCAGCGAGATCCTGAAAATCGCCATGCCGCTGATGCTGGCCTGGTGGTTCCAGAAACGCGAAGGGCAACTGCGTCCGCTCGACTACCTGGTTGCCTGCCTGTTGCTGGTGGTGCCGGTGGGCCTGATCATGAAGCAACCCGACCTGGGCACCTCGCTGCTGGTGCTGGCGGCTGGCCTGGCGGTGATCTTTTTTGCCGGGTTGAGCTGGAAGCTGATTGCGCCGCCGGTGCTGCTCGGGTTGGCCGGCATTGTCCTGGTGGTCTGGTTCGAGCCGCAGCTGTGCGCCGACGGTGTGCGCTGGCCGGTGCTGCACGACTACCAGCAGCAGCGCATCTGCACGTTGCTCGACCCGACGCGGGACCCGCTGGGCAAGGGCTTTCACATCATCCAGGGCATGATTGCCATCGGCTCCGGCGGGATGTTCGGCAAGGGTTTCATGCAGGGCACGCAGACCCACCTGGAGTTCATCCCCGAACGCACCACCGACTTCATTTTTGCCGCCTACTCCGAGGAGTTCGGGCTGGTCGGCAACCTGGCCCTGATCGCCGGCTTCATTTTCCTGATCTTTCGCGGCCTGATCATTGCGCTGGAGGCGCCCACGCTGTTCGCCCGCCTGCTTGCCGGTGCGGTCACCATGATCTTTTTCACCTACGCCTTCGTCAACATGGGCATGGTCAGCGGCATCCTGCCGGTGGTCGGCGTGCCTTTGCCCTTCATCAGCTACGGCGGCACGGCCATGGTGACGCTGGGGCTGGCGGTGGGCATCCTGATGTCGATCTCCAAGGCCAAGAGGCTGGTGCAGTCATGAGCCTCCTGGCGAGGGGCCCCGCAAAGCGGGGATCGACAAGGCGAAGGACTGCGGGGACGCCGACACCCCAAACTATGCTCCTCGATCAAGCCGATGAGGCGTCGAGTTAAGGTGAGCATGCCCCTGTCCCCCAAGACGGTTTCCATCATCGGTATCGGCAACATGGGTGGCGCCATGGCGGCCAATCTCCTCTCCCGGGGCTGGGCCGTGCAGGTCTGCGACATCGATCCTGTCAAAGTCGCCAATTTGGAAGAAAAAGGGGCTTCAGCCCTTGCTGTACCTGCGCAGGCAGCTATCAATTCAGTAGCGTTCATCGTTTGTGTGGTGGATGCCGCGCAGACCGACGCCGTGTTGTTCGGCCCGGACGGCCTGGCGCGCATGCTGCAGCCGGGGCACACCGTGATCCTGTGCCCGACGATCTCGCCGCAGGATGTCGAGGCTGTTGCCGGCCGGCTGGCGACGCTGGGTGTGCACACGGTGGACGCGCCCATGTCGGGCGGTCCGGCGCGGGCGCGTGATGGCTCCATGAGCCTCATGGTGGCTTGCGCACCGGCCGTGTACGAACAGCAGGCAGACTTGCTGCAGGCGCTCTCAGGCAAGGTCTTTCGCATCAGCGACCACCCCGGTGACGGTGCCCGCACCAAGCTCGTCAACAACCTGCTGGCCGGCATCAACCTGGTCGGGGCGGCCGAGGTGCTGGCCCTGGCCGCGCGCCTGGGCCTGGACCCGGGGCGGACCCTGGAGGTCATCGAGCAGTCCAGCGGCCAGAGCTGGATAGGCTCCGACCGCATGCGCCGCGCCATCGCCGGCGACTATGCGCCGCGCGCGCATGTGACGCTGCTTGAAAAAGACACCCGCCTGGCTGTGGAAGCGGCCCGGGCCGCCGGTTTCGAGGGGCCACTCGGCGCACGCGCCAGCCAGGTGTTTGCGGACGCGCATCAGGCCGGGCTGGCTGCGCTCGATGACGCGGCCATTTTCAAATACCTTCAGGACCGGTAGCAGCCCGCTTGTTGCACGGTGTCACCCGATACCGGTTGCGCGCAGGCCGGCAGCGGAGTACAAGCAGTACTCCCGTTGATTCAACCCTGCTTTCAGCTGAAGGAGCATCACCATGGCCGGTAAATTCGAACTCAAGAAATCCAAAAACGACCAGTATTTCTTCTCCTTGCTGGCGGGCAATGGGCAGACCATTCTGGCCAGCGAGATGTACGACGCCAAGGCCAGCGCCCTCGCAGGCATTGAATCGGTCAAGAAAAATGCCGCGGACGACGCCAGGTATATGCGCCTGGACGGCAAGGACGGGTCGCCCTACTTCACCCTGCGCGCCGGCAACAACCAGGTGATCGGCCAGAGCCAGATGTACGCCAGCGCCGCCGCGCGCGACAACGGCATCGAATCGTGCAAAACCAACGGACCGGGTGCGGCGACCAGCGACCTGAGCGGCTGATCACCGCCTGAAGTGGCCGGTGTTTTGGGCGTCTTCCCGTCCCGGCCGGCAGAAGCCTTGCAGGGGCGGGGCCGGGTCAGACTGCCTACAATGACCGCATGACCTCACTCAAATCCTCGCCGGCCTCTGCCCGCAAGCCAGCTTTTAACGGCGCACGCGCCGCCCGTCCCAGCACCGACGCCACGTCGGAGCGGCTGGCGATTGCGCAAAAGCTGCTGCTGGCGCCTTTCGGGCTCACCGAGGCCCATTTGAGCCGGGCCCTGGGGGAAATCACCTCGCACGGCGTGGATGACGCCGACCTGTATTTCCAGTACACGCGCAGCGAAGGCTGGAGCCTGGAAGAAGGCATCGTCAAGACCGGCTCCTTCAGCATCGACCAGGGCGTGGGCGTACGCGCGGTCAGCGGCGAGAAAACCGCGTTTGCCTACTCCGACGACATCTCCGAGGCCTCGCTGCTCGACGCGGCGCGCACCGTGCGCACCATCTCGGCGGCCACCCGCGCCGGCCGCGTCAAGGTGCCGGTGCGCAAGGTCGCGCCGGGGCGCTCGCTGTACCGGGACATGGACCCGATCGCGACGCTGGACAGTACGGCCAAGGTCAAGCTGCTCGAGCGTGTGGAAAAACTCGCCAAGGCCAAAGACCCGCGCATCGTGCAGGTCATGGCCGGCCTGGCCAGCGAATACGACGTGGTGATGGTCGCGCGCGCCGACGGCACGCTGGCCGCTGACGTGCGGCCGCTGGTGCGCCTGTCGGTGACGGTGATTGCCGAGAAAAAGGTAGCTGGCGTGAGCCGCCGTGAGATGGGTTCGGGCGGCGGCGGCGGGCGTTTCGGCCTGGCTTATTTCGACGAGGCCCAGATCAACGAATACGTCAACGACGCGGTGACCGCTGCCCTGTCCAACCTCGAGGCGCGTCCCGCGCCGGCCGGCGAAATGACCGTGGTGCTTGGCCCCGGCTGGCCCGGCATCCTGCTGCACGAGGCAATTGGCCACGGGCTGGAGGGCGACTTCAACCGCAAGGGCTCGAGCGCGTTTTCCGGCCGTATCGGCCAGCGTGTGGCCGCCAAGGGCGTCACCGTGCTGGACGACGGCACGATTGCCGACCGGCGCGGCTCGCTCAACGTCGATGACGAGGGCCATGCCAGCCAGCGCAACGTGCTGATCGAGGACGGCATCCTCAAGGGCTACATCCAGGACTCGCTCAATGCGCGCCTGTCCGGCGTCAAGCCCACCGGCAACGGCCGCCGCGAAAGTTATGCCCATGTGCCCATGCCGCGCATGACCAACACCTACATGCTGGGCGGCGACAAGGCGCCGGAAGAAATTGTCGCCAGCATCAAGAAGGGCCTGTACGCCACCAACTTCGGTGGCGGCCAGGTCGACATCACCTCGGGCAAATTCGTGTTCTCGGCGAGCGAAGCCTTCTGGGTCGAAAACGGCAAGATCCTGTATCCGGTCAAGGGCGCGACGATTGTCGGCAACGGCCCGGATGCGCTGACCCGCGTCACCATGATGGGCAACGACATGCAGCTCGACAGCGGCGTCGGCACCTGCGGCAAGGAAGGCCAGAGCGTGCCGGTGGGCGTCGGCCAGCCCACGCTGCGCATCGACGGCCTGACCGTGGGCGGCACTGCCTGACGCCGAGGTAAACCATGAGCGAGGGACCCAACTCACGCCTGCCGATTGACCCGACCACGCTGCTTCCCAGCATCCAGAGTTTTGGCGAACTCAGCCATTTCCTGCGGTCGGCGATGGCCGACGAGGAGTCGCTGCAATTGGCCGACGGCATGGGCGGCCTGGCGGTGGGCATCGAAGCCGTGCTGTCAGGCCTGAAGCGCGAACCCGATCTGCAGGCGCTGGCCGTGCCGCTGATGGACCTGATGACCATTCTGCGCGAGCATCGTGCACTGGTGATTGGCCTCTCGCCGGCCTGGCGGGGCCTCTATGAATATGCGGCCTACCTGGCTGCGCTGAACAATTTTCGCGTGCTGATTGGCCAGTGGCTGCTGTCCGCCAGTCCCCAGGACAAGCCCGGCACGCCGCCGCCGCAAACCATCCGTTTTGAGGACTTCGAACTGGTCGGATGGCGGACGCTGGGCGAAGGCATGCTGCTGATCGACATGTATGAACAGCTCAGCGGCCGGGAAGCAGGCGAGTCCGGCTCGGCGGCGCTCGACGAGGCGCGGGTGGAGCGGGCCAGAACCTGGTGGGAACGCCTGCGCGGCTGAGGATGTTTGCCCCCACGGTCGCCCACTGCGTGTCGCTCCCTGCCCCCCGAGGGGGCCGCTGCGCCTGCGGGCCGGCAAAGCCGGACCCGCGGCCCCGGCTGGTGAAGAGTCGTTTCGCCCGCGCTGCGGCTTGTGCTACATTCCACCCATGACCTCCGCGAAATCTTATTTTGCTTACTTTTGGTTCTCAAGCGCCTCCGGCGGTAGAGAGATCCTCGCGTAAGCAGAAAAAGACGCAACAGATTCTTGAAAACCGCCGGACCTCCGGCGGTTTTTTTTTGCCCGTGCTATTTGCCGAATTGATTGTTGAACGTTCTAAAAGGAAGCCAGCCATGAATGCCAAAGCCAACCAAGCCAGCGATGCCTGGTATGCGAGTCCTGTCGACAAAACCAGTCAGACCGACGACGAACGCATCAAGGACATCACTGTGTTACCCCCGCCCGAGCATTTGATCCGCTTCTTCCCGATCAGCGGCACCCCTGTGGAGTCGCTGATCACCCAGACACGCAAGAACATCCACAACATCATGGCCGGCAAGGACGACCGCCTGCTGGTGGTGATCGGCCCGTGTTCCATCCACGATCCGGCGGCGGCGCTGGACTATGCGCGCCGCCTGGCCGAGCAGCGCAGGAAATACGCCGGCACGCTGGAGATCGTGATGCGTGTGTATTTCGAAAAACCGCGCACCACGGTAGGCTGGAAGGGCCTGATCAACGACCCTTACCTGGATGAAACCTACCGCATCGACGAAGGCCTGCGCATCGCGCGCCAGCTGCTGATCGACATCAACCGCCTGGGCCTGCCGGCCGGCAGCGAGTTCCTGGACGTGATCTCGCCGCAGTACATCGGTGACCTGATCGCCTGGGGCGCCATCGGCGCGCGCACGACGGAAAGCCAGGTGCACCGCGAACTGGCGTCCGGCCTGTCGGCGCCCATCGGCTTCAAGAACGGCACCGACGGCAACATCCGCATCGCCACCGACGCGATCCAGGCGGCCGCGCGCGGCCATCACTTCCTGTCGGTGCACAAGAACGGCCAGGTGGCGATCGTGCAGACCAGCGGGAACAAGGACTGTCATGTGATCCTGCGCGGCGGCAAGACGCCCAATTACGATGCGGCCAGCGTGGGTGCGGCCTGCAAGGAGCTGGAAGCGGCCAAACTGCCGGCCACGCTGATGGTCGACTGCAGCCATGCCAACAGCTCCAAGCAGCATGAGAAACAGCTCGACGTGGCACGCGACATTGCAGTCCAGGTGGCCGGGGGCTCGCACCAGGTCTTCGGCCTGATGGTCGAGAGCCACCTGCAGCCGGGGGCACAGAAATTCACGCCCGGCAAGGACGATGCCAAAAACCTGGAATACGGCAAAAGCATCACGGACGCCTGCCTGAGTTGGGAGGATTCGCTCAATTTGCTCGATGTGTTGTCCGACGCCGTCAAGGCCCGACGCGCGCGTTGACGCCGCGTCCTCCAATTGGGGGATGGCGTGCTAACAATTTGGTGCTAAATTTGGAACTTCTGGTTACACTTCCACCCCATGCCACGACAGCGGTTGTCACATGGAAGAACCGGTCGTCACGAAAGCACCATGTCTTCCGAGCAACCCCTTCTCTTTCTGGGTCTGGCTGGTTTCACGCCCGAGCAACGCGAGCGGCTCCATCTGCTGCTCGGCCAGTTGCCGCCCGGGGGCGCGGTGTGGCGTGTCGGCACGTTTGCAGAGGCCGATGCCTGGCTGGTTAGCGGGGAAAAATGCCGTCTGGTGGCCGCCGACACCCTGAAAATTCTGGCCGGCCTGCCCACCGAGCGCACCGTGCAGCTCGATCTGGACGAGGTCGACCGCCCGATCGCTTTCTCGCTGCCGCTGTCCTCCGACGATTTTGATCCCAAGCACACCTTCGACCTGGGTGTGGCTGCCAGCCTGTCCGGGGTGCTGCGGCATTTCGAGAGCTGGTTGCGGCCTTTGCGTTCCCAGTTTGTATTGGGCGGGCAACTGGTCGCGCGCGAGAACGAGTTGCTGCCCGGTATCTACCACGTCAGCCACAGGGGCCAGTTGCTGGCTGTGATGGATTTTCATGAGTGGCGCATCGGCATTTTGCGCAAGGCCGACCCGGTTGATTTCGAACTGGCCCTGTGGGACCGGCGCCCCCTGGAGGCGCACGACATCCCGAGTCATTTTCTGCGCAGCAACTTGACTCATTTGCGCTGGATTTACGCGCAGCGCACGGAGCGCGACGTGTTGCCTGCGCGCTATCGCAGCAAGCCGGTTTATTTTCGCCATGCGCCGGCCGTGCCCATGCGCTGGATCAGGGACTCGCAGCTGATCCTGTTGCGCGAGTTGTCGCAGGCAGCAGGGGACTTTGACGCCTTGCTGCGGCGCACCGGGCTGACGCAGGCCCAGCTGACGCGGGATCTGGCCAGCCTGTATTTCGCCGGCTCGATCACCACGACACCCGACAAGGCGGGAGCCGCCGCCTTCACGGACGGGGAGGACAGCCTCCCCGGAAAAAGCCGCAACGGGCCCGCACAGGCGCTGCCGGGCGCACCTGCGGGGCCGCCGACCCTGCCCGTGCGCAAGCATGACCTGACGGCGCCGGCGCAACTGGGCCGCAAATAAACCTGCGGGTGCCGCCGGCTCGGGTTTCAGCCGATTGCCTACCTGGGCGGCGGTGTTCATGCTGGTAGACAATCCCGATTCGATACCAAGGAAACCCATGCACAGCGAAGTCAGCGTCACTTTCAAAAACAGCCCGCCCCTGCGGATGGACCTCAATGAGGTTCAGCCCATGCCGCACGATGCGGCCAGGGCGTGGCTCGATGAGCAGTTCACCCAGATGGGCTGCGAGCCGCTGCGGCCCACCGGCAAGTTGCTGATGGCCGACAAGGTGCTGGTGGTGGCCCAGGCCGCCGGCCCGCAGCAGTTTGCCGATGCCGCCTGGGCCCAGGCCTTTGCGCGTGCAGCCAGCGCCTCGCTGGCCAAACCGGTGATTCACATCGATGTGCCGGCGATGGCAGTCAGCTACTGAACTTGTTGATGATTTTGGCCTGCAGCCCTTGAAGGGAAAGCGCGGACAGCTATCAAAAAGGTAGCAAATCAGCCAGCCTGCAGCGCCTCCAGCAGCCTGGCGTGAATGCCGCCAAATCCGCCGTTGCTCATGCACAGCAAATGGTCGCCGGGACGGGCGGCGGCCTTGACTTGCGCCAGCAGCTGGTCGAGGTTGTCGGCCACCTGCGCGCGCTCGCCCATGGGCGCCAGCGCGGCCCGGGCGTCCCAGTCCAGTCCGCCGGCATGGCAAAACGCCAGGTCGGCCTGCTCCAGGCTCCAGGGCAGTTGCGCTGTCATGGTGCCCAGCTTCATGGTGTTGCTGCGCGGCTCGAAGATGGCCAGAATGCGCTGGGCACCGCCCGTGCTGGCCAGCTGGCGGCGCAGTCCGTCGATGGTGGTGTGGATGGCGGTCGGGTGGTGCGCAAAGTCGTCGTACACGGTGATGTTGCCGCCGGCGCGCGCCACCGTGCCGCGTACCTCCATGCGCCGCCTGACGTTCTCGAAACTGCGCAAGGCCTCGGCAGCGGCCTGTGGCGCCACACCCACATGGTCGGCCGCGGCGATGGCGGCCAGCGCATTGAGCTGGTTGTGCATGCCACCGATGCCCCATTCAACACGCGCGACTTTTTGGCCGTCTCGAAACACGTCAAAAGCCGCGGGTTCCCCCTCGGCCGAGAAGCCTTCCGCCGCGGAGCCGCCGAAAAGTACCCGCTCACTCCAGCAGCCCTGAGCCAGCACGCGGGCCAGGCTGTCTTCGCGGGCGTTGACAACAATCCTGCCGGTGCCGGGCACGGTGCGCACCAGGTGATGGAACTGACGCTCGATCGCCGCCAGGTTGTCGAAGATGTCGGCGTGGTCGAACTCCAGATTGTTCAGGATGGCGGTGCGCGGCCGGTAGTGGACGAACTTGCTGCGCTTGTCAAAAAATGCGGTGTCGTATTCGTCGGCCTCGATCACAAAGGTGTTGCCGGTGCCCAGCCGGGCCGACACGCCGAAGTTCAGCGGTACGCCGCCGACCAGAAAGCCCGGCTGCAGGCCGGCGCACTCCAGAATCCAGGCCAGCATGGCCGTGGTGGTGGTTTTACCGTGGGTGCCCGCAACAGCCAGCACATGGCGCGGGCCGGTGGGGTGGTGCGTCGGGTGGTGCAACACATGGCCGGACAGCCACTGTGGACCGCTGGTGTAGGGAACGCCGGCGTCCAGGATGGCTTCCATCAGGGGGTATCTGGCTTGTCCGCTGGCGTCATGCGCGCGGGACACCACATTGCCAACCACGAACACATCGGGCGCGAAGGCCATCTGGTCGGCGCCATAACCTTCAATCAATTCAATCCCCAGCGCGCGCAATTGATCGCTCATGGGCGGGTAGACGCCCGTGTCGCAACCTGTGACCTTGTGCCCGGCCTCGCGGGCCAGCGCGGCCAGGCCGCCCATGAAGGTGCCGCAGATTCCCAGAATATGTATGTGCATGCAGTATTCTAGGAGGCAAGCGGCTGGCCGGAAGTTTGTAATGAAATACGGCTGCAGCCCAAACAGATCGTGCGCAGGCAGCTATTTATTTCATAGCGCGTCGGGGTCTGCGGGATTGCGGCGGGAGGGTGCGCTCCCGGTTTCATGCAACTTTACTGCCGGCGGGCGGGTCAACCCCATGCAGAATCATTGATGCGACCGCCGATTTGCTGGCGGCACATCGTCGAGAACCCCACCGTGAACCCCCACACCCTGAAACATGAAATTGCCGCCACCGCCGCAGCGCTGGTGGTGGAAGAAGGCCTGGAGTACGGCCCGGCCAAGCGCCGTGCCGTCAAGCAGATGGACCTGCCCGGCCGCAGTGAGCTGCCGGGCAACGACGAGGTCGAGGACGCGGTGCGCGAGTACATCGCGCTGTTCTGTGCCGATACCCAGCCGTTTGAGCTGGCCGCGCTGCGCGCGCTGGCCCTGACCTGGATGCAGCGCATGGCGCAGTTTCGACCCTACCTGGGCGGCGCCGTCTGGCACGGTACGGCCACGCGGCTGTCCGACATCTATATCCAGCTTTTCTGCGACGACCCGAAATCCGCCGAAATTGCGCTGATCGACCACGACGTGGATTACGAACCCCGTACCGTCACCGGTTTTACCGGCGACAGCGTCGAGGCCCTGAGCGTGCGCAGCCTGTGCAAACCGCTGCAGGAAACGGTGGGTGTGCATCTGATGGTGTACGACCACGATCACCTGCGGGGCGCGTTGCGGCCCGATGCCAAAGGCCGCAAGCCGCGTGGGGACCTGGCCGACGTGCAAAAATTGCTGATGACCAACCAGGAAACCGATTCATGAACCGCAGGCAGTTGATATTGGGAGGCACTGCTGCGGCCGCCGCTCTTGCCGGCGCCGGCGTGGCCTGGCGGCAGCTTCAGCCGCATGGCGCACCTGCCGCCGCGAGCGGGGAGGGCGCAACGCGCGACCCGTTCTGGGCGCAATCCTTTGACACGCCCGACGGTGCCAGCCTGGCGCTGGCCAGTTTTTCCGGCAAACCCCTGCTGGTCAATTTCTGGGCCACCTGGTGTCCGCCGTGTATCGAGGAGTTGCCTCTTCTTGATAGCTTCTATCAGGAAAACAAGGCTAAAAGCTGGCAAGTTCTGGGTTTGGCGGTGGATCAGCCCAGTGCCGTGCGGGCCTGGCTGCAGCGCAAACCCCTGGGTTTTCCGGTCGGCATGGCCGGTTTTTCGGGCACCGAGCTGAGTAAATCGCTGGGCAACCTCTCCGGCGGGCTGCCCTTCACCGTGGTGTTTGGGGCGTCCGGTCAATTGCTGCACCGTAAAAGCGGCAAGGTGACGCCCGAGGATCTGGCCCAATGGGTGCAGCTGGCCTGAGGCCGGGTTGAGCTGGGCCTTGTCAGGGGCCCGAAACAGGGCCGATATGGGGTAAAGTTCGGTCTTGCCCGGCGGCTGGCCGGGAAGGAGACAGCGTTTATGAGCGTACTGGTATTGCATGGGCCCAACCTGAATCTGCTGGGTACCCGGGAGCCGCAGGTCTACGGGGTGACCACGTTGGATCAAATTAACGAAGATTTGGTCAAATTCGCCGCAGATCGCGGCACATCGCTGCAAACTTTTCAGAGCAACCATGAGGGTGCGCTGGTTGACCGCATCCAGCAGGCACGTATCGACGGCACGCAGTTCATCGTCATCAACCCGGCGGCCTTCACGCATACCAGCGTGGCGATCCGCGATGCCCTGGCGGGGGTGGCCATTCCGTTTGTGGAGGTGCATCTTTCCAACGTCCACCGGCGCGAAGCCTTTCGCCACCACTCCTATTTTTCGGACGTGGCTGAAGCCGTGATGGCGGGTTTTGGGCCGGCCGGTTATCGCTATGCGGTAGACTTCGCCCTTTCGCGTCTGGCTAAAATAGCCTGAATTAATAAAATTAGCTGATTTTTAGGCGCCGAAGGGTGTAAAAAGCGGAATTTAGGCGCAAAGCAGCGCCGGCGTCCGCCAGTCACGCCGTCGGCAACATGAATGTCAGAGGTGCCGCATCGAGGTGCCCACCGTCGTTGGAGAAACCATGGATTTAAGAAAACTCAAGACACTGATTGACCTCGTTTCCGAGTCCAATGTGTCCGAACTGGAAATCACCGAGGCCGAAGGCAAGGTCCGTATCGTCAAGTCGGGCGGTGCGCCCACGGTGATGCAGGCTCCCGTGGCCATGATGCCCGCACCGGTGGCCGCGCCGGCGGCCGGCGTGCCGGCTGCGCCTGTCGAGGCCGCGGCACCCGCCGCGCCGGCCGGTCATGCGGTCAAGTCCCCGATGGTCGGCACCTTTTACCGCTCGTCCAGCCCCGGCGCCAAGGCCTACGTGGAAGTGGGCAGCCAGGTCAAGGAAGGCGAAACCATCTGCATCATCGAGGCCATGAAAATCCTCAACGAGATTGAAGCGGACAAATCCGGCACCATCACCCGCATCCTGTGCGAGAACGGTCAGGCGGTGGAGTACGGACAGCCGCTCTTCATGATCGAGTGACCGCCGCATGTTCAAAAAGATACTGATCGCCAACCGCGGCGAAATTGCGCTCCGCATCCAGCGCGCCTGCCGGGAACTCGGCGTCAAGGCGGTGATGGTGTATTCCGAGGCCGACCGCGAGGCCAAGTACATCAAGCTGGCCGACGAGTCGGTCTGCATCGGCCCGGCCCCTTCGGCGCTGAGTTACCTCAACATGCCGGCCATCATCTCGGCCGCCGAGGTGACGGACGCCGAGGCGATTCACCCCGGCTACGGTTTTCTGAGCGAAAACGCCGACTTTGCCGAACGGGTTGAAAAAAGCGGCTTCAAGTTCATTGGCCCGACGCCCGAATCCATACGCATCATGGGCGACAAGGTCTCGGCCAAGCAGACCATGATCAAGGCCGGCGTGCCCTGTGTGCCGGGCTCCGAAGGCGCCTTGCCCGACGATGCGGCGATCATCAAGCGCACGGCCAAACAGGTCGGCTACCCCGTCATCATCAAGGCCGCCGGTGGCGGTGGCGGACGCGGCATGCGGGTGGTGCACACCGAGGCGGCGCTGCTGCACGCGGTGCAGACCACCAAGGCCGAAGCGGGCGCTGCCTTTGGCAACCCCGAGGTCTACATGGAGAAATTCCTGCAGAACCCGCGCCATATTGAAATCCAGATCCTCGCCGACCAGCACAAAAATGCGGTCTGGCTCGGTGAGCGTGACTGCTCCATGCAACGCCGTCACCAGAAGGTGATTGAAGAGGCGCCGGCCCCGGGCATTCCGCGCAAGATCATCGAGCGCATCGGCGAGCGCTGCGTCGCGGCCGTCAAGAAGATCGGCTACCGCGGCGCCGGAACCTTCGAGTTCCTGTATGAAAACGGCGAGTTCTACTTCATCGAGATGAACACCCGGGTCCAGGTCGAGCACCCGGTGACCGAGTGGGTCACCGGCGTGGATATCGTCCGGTCGCAGATCCAGATCGCGGCCGGCGAAAAACTGCCATTCACGCAGCGCCAGATCGAAATCAAGGGCCATGCGATCGAATGCCGCATCAACGCGGAAGACCCGTATAAGTTTGTGCCGTCGCCAGGGCGCATCACCACCTGGCACATGCCGGGCGGACCGGGTGTGCGGGTGGACTCGCACATCTACACAAACTACTTTGTGCCGCCGAATTACGACTCGATGGTCGGCAAGATCATTGTGCACGGCGATACCCGCGAGCAGGCGCTGGCCCGCATGCGCACCGCGCTGGCCGAAACCGTGGTCGAGGGCATCAACACCAACATTGCGCTGCACCGCGAACTGATGGTGGATGCCAAGTTCATGGACGGCGGCACCAACATCCACTACCTTGAAGAGTGGTTGTCGCAACGTGACAGGTGAACATATGGCCCCCACGGTCGCCCACTTCGTGTGGCTCCCTGCCCCCCGAGGGGGCCGCTGCGCCTGCGGACTGGCAAAGCCAGATCCGCGGCCCCTGCTTGAAAGAGATGCGGGTAACAATGCGATCGAGACTTTCTGCTGGCTAACGAATGATGTTTGAATTGATCTTGTTGGCCCCGGTGGACAGCGTGGAAACGCTGAGCGAGGCGCTCGATGCGCTCGACGCACTCAGTGTGTCGGTTGAAGATGCCGATGCACAGACGCCGGCCGAGCAGGCCCTGTTTGGCGAGCCCGGCATGCCGCCGCCCAAGGCCGGCTGGGAGCGTTCGCGTGTGGTGTCGCTTTTTTCGGATGAAGCCGGCGCGCGTGACGCAGCAACTGTGTTGTCCGCGCAGGACTTTTTTGCCGGCTGCCAGTTGGTAGCCATTCAGGCCGTGCCCGAGCAGGATTGGGTGCGGCTGACGCAGTCGCAATTCACGCCGGTGGAGATCACCCCCGAGTTCTGGATTGTCCCGACCTGGCACGAGCCGCCAGCGCAGGCCCGGCAGGTGATCCGCCTGGACCCGGGACTGGCTTTTGGCACGGGCACGCACCCGACCACGCGCATGTGTTTGCGCTGGATTGCTGGACAGGGTGCTGCCGGCAAGTCGCTGGGTCGCGTGCTGGACTACGGCTGCGGCTCCGGCATTCTCGCCATTGGTGCGGCCAAGTTCGGTGCCTCCAGCATCGACGCGGTCGATATCGACGAGGCGGCCGTGCAGTCCACGCTGGCCAATGCCGAGGCGAACCATGTCAGCCTGACCACGGGCCTGCCCGACAAGGCCGAAGGCATTTACCAGACCGTGCTGGCCAACATCCTGGCCACACCGCTCAAAGTGCTGGCTCCCCTGCTGTGCGCGCGTGTTGCCTCCGGTGGCGCGCTGGTACTGGCCGGCATTCTCGAGCGGCAGGCCGACGAGCTCAAGGCCGCGTATGCGCCGTACTGCCAGCTGCAGGTGACGGACCAGGAAGACGGCTGGATACTGATGACCGCCCGGTTCTGAGCGGGCGCGCGCCTCATCCCGCCCCGTATACGCCCCGTACAATAAGGCGCTAAATGAGCCTGATTACGCGCTGTTCCGCCTGCGGCACGATGTTCAAAGTCGTGGCCGACCAACTCAAGATTTCCCAGGGCTGGGTGCGCTGCGGGCACTGCTCCGAAGTTTTTGACGCAGCAGCCAACCTGCAGCCCTACGCACCCCAGTCAACGGCTTCGCCCACAGACGCTCCGGTTTCCACCCCGCAGGACGCGCTGCCCGATATGCACGAGGGCACTGGTCACGCGGCGTCCGTCGCTCCCATGCTGGTGGCGCCTTCTGCAGAGCCGGAGGTCGCCTGGCCAGATCCCGAGCCGCAGGAAGAGGCCGCACCGGTTGCCGTGTCTGCATCGGTGCCGGAAGTCCAGGTGTTGCCGTCGCCAGACCTCGCCGCCGATGTGTTTGTCTTTTCGGTGAGCCCGGAACCATCGGACTTTTCCGGAGCGGCGGAACCCGCAGCGCGAGCGGGTTATACGGAAAGTACCTTCGGTGAATCGGAGACGGCTGTCCCCGACCCTGTTCACGAGGTGTCGTTTGTGCGCGATGCCAGGCGCGATGCGTTCTGGCGCCGGCCTGCACTGCGCGTGGCGCTGGGATTGGCGGCATCGGTGCTGCTGGCCGCCCTGCTGCTGCAGGTTGCCCTGTTCCAGAGAAATACGCTGGCCGTGTCGCAGCCCTGGCTTCGTCCCGCCCTGGACACGCTGTGCGCCTCACTGCAGTGCGAGATCCGTCCGCCGCAGCAGATTGAAGCGGTGGTGATCGAGAGCTCAACCTTCAACAAGCTGGCCCCCGACGCCTACCGGCTCAAGGTGGTGATCAGGAACGCAGGGGCGATTTCGTTGGCCCTGCCGTCGCTGGAGCTGACGCTGACCGACACCCAGGACCAGGCGCAGCTGCGGCGTGTGCTGAGCCCGGCCGAACTGGGCGCCACCGCTCCCACGCTGGCAGCCGGCGCCGAATTTTCCGGCGTGCTTGCCATCAGAGTTTTGAATTCCCCACCCGACGCCAGCGCGTCTCAACCGCCCTCCGCGCGGCCTTCCGCGCCCCTGCGGATTGCCGGCTACCGGGTCCTTGCTTTTTATCCCTGACTAGGGCCTGCTCACACTATTTATGCAAGATGCGTTGCGAGTTAAAAAGGTCATGCGCGAGGCGCAAAACGCAGCCGGGCTGGCGCCCGGCAAGGCTTTGCAACGCTGCGCATGGCCTTTTTGGCCGCAACCCGGAGGGAACGTGGTGAAAACAGCACCACTCGTTGTTGCACTCCTAGCCCAGCCGCCCAGGCTGAGCGTCGTCGCGCGCCTAGATTGGCGCTGTTTTCACCACGTTCGCACTTGTATAAATAGTGTGAACAGGCCCTAATCGAGATCTCCATGCCTGCTGTAATTTGTGGTTCCCTGGCCTTTGACACCATCATGACGTTTGAGGGCCGTTTTGCCGAGCAGATCCTGCCCGACCAGCTGCATATCCTCAATGTGTCCTTCCTGGTGCCCGCCCTGCGCCGGGAGTTTGGCGGTTGCGCCGGCAACATTGCCTACAGCCTGCAGCAGCTGGGCGGAACGCCCTTGCCCATGGCGACTGTGGGTACCGATGGTGCCGAGTATGTGGCGCGCCTGAACACCTTGGGCATCAGCACTGAGTTTGTCCGGGAGGTGGGCGACACCTATACCGCCCAAGCCATGATCATGACGGACCGCGACAACAACCAGATCACCGCCTTCCATCCGGGGGCGATGGGCCAGGCGCACACGACCAAAATCGCGCCGCGCGCCGATATCAGCATCGGCATCATCTCGCCGGACGGACGCGACGCCATGCTGCAGCATGCCGAGCAGTTCAAGGCCGCCGGCATTCCTTTTGTGTTCGATCCGGGCCAGGGCCTGCCCATGTTTGACGGCAAGGACCTGGCCCATTTTGTCGAGCTGGCGAGCTGGGTCACGGTCAACGACTACGAAGCCAAGCTGCTGTGCGACCGGACCGGCCTGTCCTGCGCCGAGATATCGAAGCGGGTGCAGGGCCTGGTGGTCACGCTGGGCGCGCACGGTTGCGAGGTCTGGGTGGACGGCGACAAGACGCTGGTCGCGCCTGTGGTGGCTGCGGAAGTCGTGGACCCCACCGGTTGCGGCGACGCTTTTCGCGGAGCCCTGCTGTTCGGCCTCGAAAAAGGCTGGCCGCTGGTGCGCTGCGCCGAACTGGGTAACCGCGTCGGTGCCCACAAGATTGCTTTCCGCGGCGGACAGAACTACACACTCACGACCGCTCAGACCGGCCTGTAAGCGCAGATTAAGAGTAAAAAAGGCTTCCAGCCCTTTCCGGGCGGGCGCAATCAGCTACTGAATTTATAGCAACTGGGGCGCCCTCACGGGGCCGACTGCCCTGAAGAAGGTGCAGTTGGTGCCTCGCACCACACCCTGAAAGTAAAAAAGCCCGGCATCTTGCGATGTCGGGCTTCAGGCCAAGTGCCTTACTGCTTACGGTTTGCTGGCTGTCGGAAACGGCCAAGCAGCTTGCGGGTTCAGAGTTGTCTGAGCCGCAGGGGCAGCCGGAGCAGCAGGAGCTTTGGCAGCGGGTTTTTTCGCGGCTTTCTTCGCAGCGGGTTTTTTCGCTGCTTTCTTGGCTGCTGGCTTTTTGGCAGCGGGTTTCTTCGCAGCAGCTTTCTTCGCTGGCGCTTTTTTCGCTACTTTTTTCGCCGCAGGCTTTTTCGCTGCTGCTTTTTTAGCAGCAGGCTTTTTCGCCGCTACTTTTTTGGCCGGGGCTTTTTTCGCTGGCGCTTTTTTCGCAGGAGCTTTTTTAGCTGCTACTTTTTTCGCTGGCGCTTTTTTGGCCGGGGCTTTTTTCGCTGCTACTTTTTTCGCAGGCGCTTTTTTAGCCGCTACTTTTTTCGCAGGGGCTTTCTTCGGAGCAGCTTTTTTAGCCGCAGTTTTTTTCGCAGTTGCCATAGTTTTCTCCTTGATCACATTGCAAAGATCACTTCACGTCTAGGAGTACGCGAAGCGATTCACGGCGTTGGGCTGTCGGCGAACCGGGCCCAGCGCCGCGAACACGGGAGCAAAGCCCAACGCGCGCACTTCTGAGGTGCGGTCACTGGTCAATGCAAGTCTGGAAATCATTGTTGTGTCGGCTTGTCTGTCAGTCCCAGGAGAGAGCGCCACCGGACTGGTACTCGATCACACGGGTTTCGAAAAAGTTGCGTTCCTTTTTCAGGTCGATCATTTCGCTCATCCAGGGGAACGGGTTTTCCTCGTTCGGGAACAGCGTCTCCAGGCCGATCTGCGTGGCCCGGCGGTTGGCGATGTAGCGCAGGTAACCCTTGAACATGGAGGCGTTGAGGCCCAGCACGCCGCGCGGCATGGTGTCCTCGGCGTAGCGGTATTCGAGCTCGACCGCCTTCATGAACAGGGCCTTGATCTCGGCCTTGAACTCGGCGGTCCACAGCAGCGGATTCTCGAGCTTGAGCTGGTTGATCAGGTCGATGCCGAAGTTGCAGTGCATGGACTCGTCGCGCAGGATGTACTGGTACTGCTCGGCGGCACCGGTCATCTTGTTCTGGCGGCCCAGTGCCAGGATCTGCGTGAAGCCGACATAGAAGAACAGGCCTTCCATCAGGCAGGCAAAAACGATCAGCGACTTCAGCAGGGTCTGGTCCGCTTCCTGGGTGCCGGTCTTGAAGTTGGGGTCCGAGATGGCGTCGATGAAAGGAATCAGGAACTGGTCCTTGTCCCGGATCGACTGCACTTCGTTGTAGGCGTTGAAGATCTCGCTTTCGTCCAGGCCCAGCGATTCGGTGATGTACTGGTAGGCGTGGGTGTGAATGGCTTCTTCAAACGCCTGGCGCAGCAGAAACTGGCGGCACTCGGGGGCCGTGATGTGCCGGTAAGTGCCCAGCACGATGTTGTTGGCGGCCAGCGAGTCGGCGGTGACGAAGAAACCGAGGTTGCGCTTGACCAGGCGGCGCTCGTCTTCCGTCAGGCCGTTCGGGTCTTTCCAGAGCGCGATGTCGCGCGTCATGTTCACTTCCTGCGGCATCCAGTGGTTGGCGCAGCTGGCCAGGTATTTTTCCCAGGCCCATTTGTACTTGAACGGAACCAGCTGGTTCACGTCGGTCTGGCCGTTGATGATGCGTTTGTCGGCGGCTTTGACGCGATGGGCGGTGGGTGCCACGGTGGCCGGTGCTGCACGCCCGCCCGAGGAAGTCAGGGCGCTGTCGTCGAGCATGCGGGCTGCAGCATGGGGCTGCAAAGAAAGAGGCGGAAGTTCCATCGAGCGGCCTTCAGGAAGGGCGCTGGCAAGAGGTTTTTGCAACGATGGTTTAGCTTCTTCGTCCCAAGTCAACATAGATGTTTCCAATAAGTTGGATTATGAAAGCAGCGATACAAAATGAAAAGTGTTCATTCACATCGCTCTGAATTAGTGTTGCTCAATTACATCGAATCAGGCACCGGATTTTTCCAGCGCCGTGATCCGTTTTTTATTGGCAGGCCTCACATCCTGGATCGTCGATCGCGCAAAACTTGATGTCCGTCGCAGGTGACGCATTCATCTGCGCCTGCGCTGTGGCTGCTGCCGCATCGAGTGCGTTCATGCTACCGGTGTCATCGGTGTTGCCGGAAGCGACCGCATTCATCTTGCCGGCTTTCACGGTGGACTTTTCTGCATGCGTCGCGCTCATGGTGCGCAGGTAGTAGGTGGTCTTCAGGCCGCGCAGCCATGCGAGCTTGTAGGTGTCGTCGAGCTTCTTGCCCGAGGCGCCGGCCATGTAGATGTTGAGCGACTGCGCCTGGTCAATCCATTTCTGGCGGCGTGACGCGGCCTCGACCAGCCAGGTGGCGTCGACCTCGAACGCCGTGGCGTACAGGGCCTTGATGTCCTGCGGCACGCGGTCGATGGGGCGCAGCGAGCCATCAAAGTGTTTGAGGTCCACCACCATCACGTCGTCCCACAAACCCAGGCGCTTGAGGTCGCGCACCAGGTAGTGGTTGATGACCGTGAATTCGCCGGACAGGTTGGACTTGACCGAGAGGTTGCCGAAGCAGGGCTCGATGCAGGCGTCCACGCCGATGATGTTGGAGATGGTGGCGGTCGGTGCGATGGCCACGCAGTTGGAGTTGCGCATGCCGTCGGCTGCGATTTTCTGGCGCAGCGCGTCCCAGTCCAGCGTGGCCGAGCGATCCACTTCCAGATACCCACCACGCTGTTTGGTCAGCAGGTCCAGCGTGTCCAGCGGCAGGATGCCCTGGTCCCAGAGCGAGCCCTTGTAGCTGGTGTATTTGCCGCGCTCTTTGGCGAGCTCGGTGGAGGCCCAGTAGGCGTGGTAGCAGACCGCTTCCATGGATTTGTCGGCGAACTCGACGGCCGCATCCGAGGCGTAGGGAATGCGCAGCTCGTACAGGCAGTCCTGGAAGCCCATGATGCCCAGGCCGACGGGACGGTGGCGCATGTTGGAGTCGCGGGCCTTCTTGACCGCGTAGTAATTGATGTCGATCACGTTGTCCAGCATGCGCATGGCCGTGGTGATGGTCTTCTTGAGCTTGTCGTGGTCGACGGCGCCGTCTTTCAGGTGCTGGACCAGGTTCACCGAACCGAGGTTGCAGACCGCGGTTTCGGTGTCGCTGGTATTGAGCGTGATTTCGGTGCACAGGTTGGACGAATGAACGACACCCACGTGCTGCTGCGGCGAACGCACATTGCAGGCGTCCTTGAAGGTGATCCAGGGATGGCCGGTCTCGAACAGCATCGAGAGCATCTTGCGCCACATGTCGATGGCCTGCAGCTTGCGGGCGGGCTTGATTTCGCCGCGCTCGGCCTTGGCTTCGTAGGCGGTGTAGGCTTTTTCGAACTCGATGCCGAACTTGTCGTGCAGGTCAGGCGTGTCCGATGGCGAGAACAGCGTCCAGCTGCCTTTTTCCATCACGCGGCGCATGAACAGGTCGGGAATCCAGTTGGCGGTGTTCATGTCGTGCGTGCGGCGGCGGTCGTCGCCGGTGTTCTTGCGCAACTCCAGGAACTCCTCGATGTCCAGGTGCCAGGTTTCCAGGTAGGCGCAGACCGCGCCCTTGCGTTTGCCGCCCTGGTTGACCGCCACGGCGGTGTCGTTGACCACTTTGAGGAAAGGAACGACGCCTTGCGACTCCCCGTTGGTGCCCTTGATGTGGGCGCCGAGTGCGCGCACCGGTGTCCAGTCGTTGCCCAGCCCGCCGGCGAACTTCGACAGCAGCGCGTTTTCCTTGATGGCGTCGTAGATGCCGCCCAGGTCGTCGGCGACCGTGGTCAGGTAGCAGGACGACAGCTGCGAACGCAGCGTGCCCGCGTTGAACAGAGTCGGCGTGCTCGACATGAAGTCGAAGGAGGACATGATTTCGTAGAACTCGATGGCGCGGGCTTCGCGGTCGATTTCGTCGAGCGACAGGCCCATGGCCACACGCATGAAGAAAGCCTGGGGCAGCTCGATGCGCTGCTTGCGCACATGCAGGAAGTAGCGGTCAAACAGGGTCTGCAGGCCGAGGTAGTCGAATTTCAGGTCGCGCTCGGGCTTGAGTGCGGCGCCCAGGCGCTCCAGGTCAAACTGCTGCAGTCTTTCATCGAGCAGTTCGTTTTGCACACCCTTGGCGATGAACTGGGGAAAGTACTCCGCGTACCGGGTGCCCATGTCTTCCTGGGTGACTTCCTCGCCCAGCACTTCGCGGCGTATCGTGTGCAGCAGCAGGCGCGCGGTGGCGTAGGTGTAGTCCGGGTCTTTTTCGATCAGGGTGCGGGCCGCCAGGATGGATGCCTTGTAGACCTCGTCGATCGGCACACCGTCGTACAGGTTGCGCATGGTTTCCTGCACGATGGGGTCGGGCTTGATCTCGGCGCCCAGGCCGGCGCAGGAGGCTTCAATCAGCGCCTGCAGCTTGCCGATGTCCAGGGTGACTTTTTTGCCGCCGTCCAGAACGTGCAGCTGTGGCGCCTGGGTGGCGGGCGTCTGCGGCTGGCGTGCGCGTTCCTGGGTGCGCTTTTCGCGGTACAGCACATAGGCGCGGGCGATCTCGTGGTGGCCGCCGCGCATCAGGCCGAGCTCGACCTGGTCCTGCACGTCTTCTATATGGAAGGTGCCGCCGCCCGGGCGTGAGCGCATCAGGGCGCGCATGACGGCCTGCGTCAGGCCGTCCACGGTTTCGCGCACGCTGGCGGAGGCAGCGCCCTGGGTGCCGTGCACCGCGAGGAAAGCCTTCATCATCGCCACGGCGATTTTGTTCGGCTCAAACGGAACCACGGCGCCGTTGCGGCGGATGATCTGGTAGTGGGCCAGGGAACTGGCGTGGGCGCTGCTGGCAGGGGACTGGTGTGCGGCAGGCACACCGGCGGGAGTGGGGGCTGCGTGTTGGGCTGTTTGCATGGTTTCCTCGTTGTGCTTTGTTGTTGGTGAGTTCGATGTGATTCAGGACAGGAAGAAGGGCTGACGTTGCCTGTGGCTGGCTTGGTGGCGGGCTTTCCTTGGGGCTGTTGGGCACCTGAATCCATCCATCGGTATTGGGGCTAAGACACTATACCTAGGGTCTGGAGTGATTTCAAGCACTACAGGTAGTGTATCGACCTTGAATCGCTTCGTCACAGCCCGCTTACTTTTTGTGGCTTTTTTTTGCGGGAAAAAATGCACAAGCCTGGGTCCTCATGGACGCCCCGAAGCTGGGCATCCATCGGCCGGATGTGTGCCGATCACGTGTTCATGCGGCTTGCAAGGCGATCAGTGATTCCGATGGTCGCGGATGTTCACCGTCGGCGACCAGGCTGGCACCGCCAGGGCCATCAGGGGCTTGCGGGAAAACACTTAGCCGGCAAGCCCAGCGAATCCTGCAGCCGTGACCACTCGAAGCCGGGTCCCGGGTCCTGCTTGCGGCCGAGTGCAATGTGCTCATGGCCAGCCAGGTACGCGATCGGGTAGTGGCGCAGCAGCGCCGCGCAGACGCTGGCCAGGGTTTCGTACTGGGCGGGTTCGAACAGCCCGCCTTCCAGGCCTTCAAGCTCGATGCCAATCGAGTCGTCATTGCAGTTGCTTTTTCCGCGGTAGCCGGACTCGCCCGCATGCCAGGCGCGCGCATCACAGCTGACAAATTGCCAGAGTTCGCCGGATCGGGTGATGAAAAAATGGGAAGACACCTGCAAACCGCGTATCGACTGAAAATAGGGATGGGCGTCCCAGTCCAGCTGGTTGGTGAACAGGCGTTGCACCTGGCCATTGCCAAATTCGCCCGGCGGCAGGCTGATGGAGTGGATGACGATCAGGTCGATGCAAGCCGACGCAGGCCGCGGACCGAAGTTCGGCGAGGCCTGCGCCCTGGCGTAGCGGTACCAGCCTTGCTGCCAGAGTGCAGGCGTCGCCTCACGAGGGTTCATCGGCCGCTTCATCGCCCTGGGGCGTCACGATGTTCAGGCGGGCAATCCGGTAACGGATCTGGCGCAGGCTGATGCCCAGCTTGGCAGCTGCGGCCGTTCGGTTGAAGCCGGTTTCCTGCAGGACCTTGGACAGGATGCTGCGCTCCTGCCCGTCAAGAAAGTCCTGCAGGTTTTCCGGCACGGCGACATATTCGGCCGGCGGCGACTCGAGGTGCAGGTCGCCACCTTCGCCGAGAGCCATGGCCCGGTGCAACAGGTTCTCGAGTTCCCTGACGTTGCCGTGGAAGGGATGTTGCTGCAGGGTGGCCAGGACCTGGCCGGAGAGGTCCGGCATGTGAAAGCCCGACTCCCGGCAAATCCTTCCGAGCAGGTCCCGACACAGGGCGGGCAGGTCCTCGCGGCGCTCACGCAGCGGCGGAACACTGATTTCAATGACGTTGAGCCGGTAGTACAAATCCTGGCGGAACGTGCCGGCGGCCACTGCAGCGGCCAGATCCTTGTGGGTGGCGCTGACCACGCGTACATCGACTGTGTCCTCCTGGGTGGAGCCCAGCGGACGGACGACCCGCTCCTGGATGGAACGCAGCAGCTTGGACTGCATCGCCAGCGGCAGGTCGCCGATCTCGTCCAGAAAAAGGGTGCCGCCTTTGGCCGACTGAAAATAACCGAGCCTGTCCTGTGCCGAGCCGGTGTAGGCGCCTTTGCGGGCTCCGAAAAATTCGGCTTCCAGCAGGTTTTCCGGGATGGCGCCACAGTTGACGGCGACAAAAGGGCCTGTCGCGCGATGGCTGCAATCGTGCACGGCCCGCGCTACTAATTCCTTTCCAGTGCCGGACTCGCCCTGGATCAGTACCGGTGCCATGCTGCTGGCGACCTTGACGATACGGGCCTTGACCGCCTGCATCACGGCCGATTCGCCGACCAGGCGCTGCAGTGTCAGTGATGCATCCGCCGGCCGGCCGCCCTTGGATGCGGCTGGTCCGTCCTCGCTGCCGGACCTGCTGCGCTCCTGGACGGCCGTGCTGCTCGCCGGGCCCTGGATGGCCGACGCCACCACGCCGCGAAACTGCTTGAGGTCCACCGGCTTGGTCAGGTAGTCAAAGGCGCCGGCCTTCAGCGCTTCCACTGCATTTTCGGCGGACCCATGCGCGGTGATGACCACGCAGCGTTCGGGACGCTGCTGGGTGACCATCTCCCGCAGCAGTTCCAGGCCCAGCCCGTCGGGCAGGCGCATGTCGGTGATCACGGCATCAAAGCGTCTTTGCTGCAGATGGGCGCGTGCCTGCGCCAGGTCGGCAGCGGCCTCGACCCGGTAGCCTTCGCGCAGCAGGGTCAGCTCGTAGAGGGTGCGCAGGTCGGGCTCATCGTCAATCACCAGTATGTGCGCTTGCGTCGGGAGAGTCATGGTGTCCCCTGGATGTCAGACCACATTGTGTCAAAACCCGTCTGGGACGAAGCTTCCGCGGCGACGGCTGGCCGGAAGATAACAAAAAACTCGTTGCCTTCCACCGTGTTGTGGATGGCCCGCTGGTAGCCTATGAGTGCACCATGCCGTTCGCAGAGCTCCCTGCAGATATACAGGCCCAGTCCGCTGGAGCGGCTCTCCGAGGAGAAAAACGGCTCGAACAGATGCGACTGCACCGTTTTTTCGAGCGGTTGTCCGTCGCTCCAGACCGACAGTCGGGGTTGTCCGGCGGCGGTGATTTCGGTGGTGACCTGTATCGCATCGCCTGCGGCGCTGGCATAACGCAGTGCGTTGTCCAGCAGGTTGACCATCAGTCGCCGCAGGTGCTCGCCCTCGAACAGCACGGCAATGCGTCCGGCGCCTGCACGCAGACGCAAGCGCTGGCCCGATGCCGTTTGCTGTGTCCAGTCCGAGCAGATGTGCTGCACCGTGTCATCGAGCGGCAGGGCGCTTGTGAGCACCTGGGGTGCCTGCTCCTGAACGCGGGAGATGTTGAGGATTTCCTCGACGATCCTGGCAAGCCGCTGTGCGTTCTGGCTGACCATGCCTGTGAGCTGTCGCTGCCCGGGGTCCTGCAGGTCTTCCTCCAGCAGGGCATTGGCTTGCGTGATGGCCGCCAGCGGGTTCCTGATCTCATGGGCCACCGCGGCCGACATGCGCCCCATCGCCGCCATTTTTTCGGTGCGCACCCTGGCTTCCATTTCCCGCAGGTCTTCCAGGAACATCACGCACAGACTCTCGTGCGAACCGTCGCGCGAGGCGGCCAGCCGGGTACGCGCCTGCAGGCGACGGGCATGGCGCGATGCATGCTCCAGGCTCACATCGGCCTGCTGTGGCTTGCGCTGCTCGAACGTCAGCTGCGCCAGCGCCGCCAGCGGTTGCCAAGCCGCTTCGGCAGCCAGCACAAAGGGGGCGGCGCGCGCCACGTCCCGGGTGGCCAGCAAACGCAGGGAGGCCGGGTTGGCCGCACGCACGATGCCGTTCGTATCGATCACCAGCACGCCGTCGACCAGCGTGTCGATCACCAGTTCATTGACCTGGGTCTGCATGCGTGCGGCCGAGTGGCTGCGTTCGGCCCGCTTTTGTTCCCGCGACAGGCGCAGGGCCAGCTGGTTGGCCAGCAGGGCAATGATGAAAAAGCCCGAACCGCTCAGGCCGGCCTGCAGGAAGCGCGCCGTGGCGTCGCCCGGCAATTGCAATGAGGCCCACCAGGCATCGGCCAGCAGCAGCAGCGCCACGCTGGCGGCGGTACCGAGGGCCAGCAGGATGGGGCCCAGCACGGAAGCCAGCAGCACCGGCAGCGCGAACAGCGCCGTGTAGTTGATCGATCCCGACTGCAGGAAATTGAGCGCCGAAAACGCCAGTACGTCGACGCCGACCGTGGAGAGCCATTGGGCATCGAAGGTGCTGCCCGGGGGTTTCGGACGGGCCCAGACACGGACTGCGAGCGCCGCAACAAAATAGGTCACGCACAGTGCGATCATGGGCTTGCTGACGGGCTGGCCCAGGACATAAATGGAGGCTTGCAAGGCAAGCAGCACGGTGGCCAGTGTCACGCGGGCCGCCATGAATGCCCGCCACAGCCGGCCGAAGGACTCGCCGCCGGCGTCCGATTCCCAGGCGCCGGATTTCTCTACCGGTCCAAACCAGGAATTCCCGGAGTCCGGAGCCGCCCTGGTCATCAACCCTCGGCTTGGCGACGGTGCGCGTCGCTGCAGTAAAACCCGTTGCCGCCGGGCAGCGCGTCCGAACGGGGCAGGTGCACGTCGCAGACGGCGCATGCAACAACTTCGGTGGCCGGCTTGCCGGGGCGGCCGGCCGGCGGCGCGGGTGGCCTGTCCTGCTGTCCGGTGCGCCGGTTGCTTCGCCAGAGCCAGAGGACCACCAGCGCCAGGACAATCACCAACAGGTATTTCATACGCGCTTCAAAATGACTTCAAGGACAAAACGCGAGCCCACATAGCCGAGCAGCAACAGGCCTGAGCCCAGATACAGCACCCGCACCGCCTGCCGCCCGCGCCAGCCCAGGCGCGCCCGGCCGATCAGCAGGCCGGCGAAGGTGATCCAGGCCAGCACCGAGAAAATGGTCTTGTGGTTCCATTGTCCGGCCAGGCCCGGGCCGTACAGGGTTTCGGCAAACAGCCAGCCCACCAGCAGCGTGGCGGTCAGCAGCACAAAACCGGCCTGCACGAAACGAAAGGTCAGCCGTTCCAGGGTCAGCAGGGGCACGCCGGTGTCGGGCTGCGTGGCGGAACGGATGGAGCGCTCGGAGCGGTTCATCAGCCAGCCATGCACCACGGCGGCGGCAAACAGGCCGTAGGACGCAATGCCCAGCGCCCAGTGCAAAGGCAGCCAGGGCGAGGCAATCACGTGGTAGCTGGTGCCGGGAAACACCAGCGCCAGCAGGACGGCGGCGCTGCCCAGGCCGGCCAGCGTCCAGCGTGCCTTGAGCTGCGGAAACAGCCGGCTTTCCACCGCGTAAACGCTCAGTACCAGCCAGACGGTCATGGACAGGGCCGGTGCAAACCCGAACCGTGGCGGGTCGCCGAGCAGTCCTTCAGCCAGGGCGAGCGCGTGCAGCAGCCAGGCCAGCAGGAGCACGCCACGCGTGGTGGTTTCGCTCAGACGCGCAGAGGCCAGCGCCAGGATGGCATAGGCCAGAGCGGCACCAATGGCCGTGGCCAGACCCCACCAGGCGCTCAAAGTTAAAATGGAGGGTAGGGATACCATCTTGCGATGATATCCCCCCCAAAGAACCGTGCTTGCGACTTTCACCGCACACGGCTCACGCACGACCACTGGCTACACAGCGTCATCAGGTTGCATAACCTTCGACTACTTCGCCAGATTAAAGTCTCCCGTGCTGGAGACCGGCTTGATAACCTTCAAACCTAGGGCGTGGACACGCCTGTGACAGATCGGATGTAACAGCATCCGATTGGAGAGAGCATCACTTCCTCCTAGCTGCCGATACACGATATGGTGGTCGTGCATGTTTTCATCAGCCATGTCTATTTCCTGCCCACAGAGAGCGCAAATACCACCTTGGTCGAACCACAGGGAGGCCCGTTGAATGCTCCAGATGGCGTCACCCATCCTTTGCACCCGTAGCTTCTCCCCATAGGCAACCCAATCCGGGTGGAAAGGGTTGTAATCCCCCTTCACTTTGACGTGACGAACAATTTTCATGTCCGCCAAGGAATACAGCGGGAGCGGTATTCGTTCGTTATTCCCGGCCAAGTCATCTTGCAACCCCGCGAACCGACGGCGTGAGCCGCACTGCTTCCAGTAATGGGCATACACCCAACTCCCGGATTTGCGGGGATGTCTGCGCAAACCCCAGCGCGTTAACCTCCAGTAAATCAGGTGGTCAACGTCGTTGAAGGTCTGCTTTGCGACCGTCCCTTTGTGATACTGAGCCCAGCCTTTCAGGACTGGATTCAAGCGCTGTATGAGCGTTTCCGTTGGAACCGATAGCGACGTGGCGATGATCTCCTTTACCTTGCCATAAAACGTTTTCACGTTCTTCTGGCTCGGTTTGATGAGTAGCTTGCCTCCGTATTTTCGGAAGTTCCACCCCAGAAAATCAAAACCTTGGTCAATATGCACAATGCGTGTCTTTTCCTCGGACAGCGTCAGTCCCCGTTCGCGCAGGAACTTCACTATCCACGGTTGGATCACAGTTTGAAGCAGCTCTTTCGAGCTACCTGTCACTACAAAATCGTCTGCATATCGCACCAAGTGCACCTTCCCCTTCTGTGCATTGCCCGTGCCCAGCTCTTCCCGAAGGAATTGCGCAAGCCCCGTTTCCAGCCCATTGAGGGTGATGTTCGCTAATGTCGGCGAAATGATGCCGCCCTGAGGCGTGCCATCATCCGTGCGCAGGAGCTGACCTTTGTCCACTACTCCTGATTTCAACCATTTGGCGAGCATCCCCTTGTTCATGTGAACCCGGTTCAGCAGCCACTCGTGGTTGATGTTGTCAAAGAACCCAGAGATATCCGCATCCAGCACCCATTGAGCCGAGGCCTTCTGGGATAGGGATACAAACAACTGGCTGCGCGCGTCGTGTGTTGATCGTCCTTTCCGGAACCCATACGAGTTCGGATCAGACGCACATTCCACAGCGGGTTCCAGCGCAAGCAAGTAAAGTGCTTGCATGGCTCTGTCCTTCATGGTCGGTATACCCAGCGGGCGTTCCTTTCCATTGGCCTTCGGGATATAGACCCGCCTGAGGGGGCGAGCCCGGTACCCTTTGGGGGTCAGACAACTAATCGCATTCCATTTCTTTGTTGGCGTGTCCCAAAGTTCGCAATCGACGCCACTCGTTCGCTTCCCTTTGTTCTCAGTTACTTTCCTGACCGCCAATGCCTTGGCTTGCCAGGATCGAATCAGGCTCCTTGTGAGTCTTGCGACTCTTCGAAAGTCCTTCTTCGTTTCCGCCTGCGCTATGCGCATCTGCGCCTTCCCTACGAACAGCATGACCGCCTTCCAATCAATGGAATGCCAACCACCTGATTCGTCCAGAGACGCAGCATCGTTTCCGATGTGTTCCATACCATTCTCCAGTTTGGTTTGACCCGTTGAAGACGGCACTGACCCAGAGGGTCAGATACCCTCTGGGTCGTTGATAAAGTCGCAACGGCTTTACGCTGTCGCACCCTGAGCAAGTCAGCCAGCTTTCGCTGCGAGGTAGAACCCCTATACCGCCCATTACAGACGGCCATTCGCTTTTTGCTCAATCCTCTACCCCCTCCACCATTGCCCTTGATTGCTCGCGGGTTTGCCAGTTCCTTGCGGACTGGCGATGAATGGGGCTTACCTCGTTTCCCTCCGTGCCCAGTCTGGCGGCTGCCAGACAGAAGGGGTTAGGGACTCTCTATCCGCCGGAAGTCGTTTTAGGGAACGATGCGAAGTCCATGACCTGCGCATCCTGACTTCGTGCCTTTTGGCCGCAGCTCCTCCCTTGCGGGAGAACTAAGGCGTAAGCTGCTTACTGTTAACGACGGTTCGAACGAGAGTTCACATTACATTTCCCATGCCCTTTACCCCAGCAATCCACCCGCGTCCTAGTCGTGGGATTGGGACTGACTCGCATCAGCCTTATGTGCTTTCGCACGGATTGTTTAACCGTAGCTCCGCACCCCCGGATTGCTCCAGACGCACGTACAGTTGAGGTCACGCCGTTCCAGACGTGGTTTTGATGGAAAACAAGACACAGAGAGCGGTTGCGCTCTCACACCAGCACTTACTTGTACAAACTAGTTTGCAACAAGGTGTAGCAAGGCCTTTCCTCTCGGAAATTTGTCTCTAATTGGCAACGAAGTTACGTCCCTTGAGGACGTAAATCACCATTACCGCACCCTGAGAGTGCGGGCTGGAGCAGCCAAATTAGAGCCATTTGGCTGCTACAAAGTTAGCCCTTTTTAGGGGGCGGAATGGAGCCTCCTGAGAGGGAAACCATTCACTGATATAGTCGGTTTCAAGAACCGAATGAGGCGACTTCGAGTCGCACCATGGCTACAGTTTAGCTTCTGCGCCAGACGCCTGGTCCTTCTTTCACTTCCTTTTCGCTCCAGCTGTGGAGCTTATTCATGGCCTCTGCCCTCACCGACAAACTATCCCGCCTCGTCCAGGAAATGCGAGGCCAGGCCCGCATCACCGAATCCAATGTGCAGGACATGTTGCGCGAGGTGCGCATGGCGCTGCTCGAAGCCGACGTGGCCCTGCCCGTGGTGCGCGACTTCATCGCCCGCGTCAAGGAGAAGGCGCTGGGCCAGGAAGTGATGAGTTCGCTGTCGCCGGGGCAGGTGCTGGTCAGCATCGTCAACCGGGAGCTGGCCACCACCATGGGCGAGGGCGTCAGCGACATCAACCTGGCGGCCCAGCCGCCGGCGGTGATCCTGATGGCCGGTTTGCAAGGCGCGGGCAAGACCACGACCACCGCCAAGCTGGCCAAACACCTGATCGAAAAACGCAAGAAGAAGGTGCTGACGGTATCGGGCGACGTATACCGCCCGGCGGCCATCGAACAGCTCAAGACCGTGACGAAGCAGGCCGGCGCCGAATGGTTTCCAAGCACAGCTGACCAGAAGCCGGTGGACATCGCGCTGGCCGCGCTCGATTACGCGCGCAAGCATTTTTTCGACGTGCTGCTGGTCGACACCGCCGGCCGCCTGGCCATCGACGAAGCACTGATGGCCGAGATCAAGGCTCTGCATGCGGCGCTGAACCCGGTTGAAACCCTGTTTGTCGTGGACGCGATGCAGGGCCAGGACGCGATCAACACGGCCAAAGCCTTCAAGGAAGCGCTGCCGCTGACCGGCATCATCCTGACCAAGACCGACGGCGACTCGCGCGGCGGTGCTGCATTGAGCGTTCGGCAGATCACCGGCGCACCGATCAAGTTCTCGGGCACCAGCGAAAAAATCGACGGGCTGGAAGTCTTCGATGCCCAGCGCCACGCGGGCCGCATTCTCGGCATGGGCGATATTGTCGCGCTGGTCGAGCAGGTCACGGCCGGGGTGGACATGGCTGCGGCACAAAAACTTGCCGCCAAGATGAAGTCGGGCAGCGGTTTTGACCTCAACGACTTTTTGAGTCAGCTGCAACAGATGAAAAGCATGGGCGGCCTGTCCAGCCTGCTCGACAAGCTGCCGGCGCAGATGGCGGCCAAGGCCGGCCAGGTGGACATGGACAAGGCTGAACGCGACATCAAGCGCAAGGAAGGCATCATCCAGAGCATGACGCCGCTGGAGCGCCGCAAGCCCGAACTCATCAAGGCCACGCGCAAGCGCCGCATTGCCGCGGGCTCAGGGGTGCAGGTTCAGGAGGTCAACCGCCTGCTCAACGAGTTCGAGCAGATGCAGACCATGATGAAGAAGATGAAGGGCGGCGGCATGATGAAAATGATGAAGCGCATGGGCGGCATGAAGGGTATGCCGAAGTTCTGAGTTGTACCTCGGATCTGTATAAAAACAGCCTTTAGCCCAATAAATACGGGCGCCACCAGCTATGAAATAGATAGCGTATGGCGCCCGTTTGTTTGCACGGGCCTAAATGGCCCTGAGCCGTGGCCGCACCTGCTGGCTGGCATGCATCCAGGCGCGGCGCAAGACCGCCGGTGATTTTGTTTCTTCGGGAATCAGCAGGTAATTGTTGGTGCGCATGGCTGTTCCGACGCCGACCTTGCTGGTCAGCACGGTCATCGGGATGGCCAGCAGCAAGGGCAGGCCGACCGGCAGCAGCCAGACCAGCGCGCTGGCATCAATCAGCGTGATGCCGGCGGCCAGCAGCACAATCACTGCGCTCATGGGCGCGAGCTGTTGCAGCGCAATGCGCCACGGCACCGCCGCTGCTTCACGCGGCGGCGATTTCCACTCCAGCTTGAGCCCGGTCAACGCGACCAGCACGAACAGCGAGTGCGCCAGCATGCGGATGGGTGCCTGCAGCAGGGCGATCAGTGTTTCCAGCAGCGCACTGCGCAGCAGGCTGGCGGTGCCGCCGTAGGCTTGCTGCTGGCGGTTGATCAGCACTGCCGCAATGCCCAGGAGGCGCGGCAAAAACAGCATGGACAAGGTCCATGCCCACAAGGTCAGCAGTTCGCCAGGCAGTAGCGTCCAGTCGCTGACCATGGGTGTGCCAGAGAGCCACAGCGCCGTGCCCAGGGTCAGGAAACACAGCCACAACGGAGCCGAGAGGTAGGCCATGGCGCCCGTGCCGAACATCGAGCGATGCACAGGGTGAATGCCGGGCTCGGCAATCAGGCGCGAGTTCTGCAGGTTGCCCTGGCACCAGCGGCGGTCACGCTGCAGTTCGGCCAGCAGGTCGGGCGGCTGCTGTTCGTAGCTGCCCACCAGGTCGGCCACCAGCCAGACGTGGTACCCGGCGCGGCGCATCAGCGCGGCTTCGACGAAGTCGTGCGACATGATGCTGCCCGACATGCCGCCCGTGCCCTTGATATGCGCCAGCGCGCAGTGCTGCATGAAAGGCTCGATCCGGATGATGGCGTTGTGGCCCCAGTAGTGCGACTCGCCCATCTGCCAGAACTGCATGCCCAGCGTGAAGAGGCGGCCCGTCACGCGCGAGGCGAACTGCTGCGCCCGCGCATGCAGCGTGACATGGCCGATGGCCTGGGTGGCTGTCTGGATGATGCCGGCTGTCGGGTTGGCTTCCATCAGCTTGACCATGGCCACCAGACAGTCGCCGCTCATCACGCTGTCGGCATCGAGTACCACCATGTAGCGGTAGTCCTTGCCCCAGCGGCGGCAGAAGTCGGCCACGTTGCCGGCCTTGCGGTCGGTGCGGCGCTTGCGCAGGCGGTAGTAGACCTCGATCCGGGGCTGGTCGGGCTGGGCGGCCAACTGGGTGCGCAGCTCTTCCCAGGCGGCGCGTTCGGCCTTCTGGGTGGCTGGGTTGCTGGTGTCGGACAGCACAAACACGTCGAAGGCTTTCACATGGCCGGTCGCAGCGACGGATTCACAGGTGGCGCGCAGGCCCGCGAAAACGGTGCGCACATCCTCGTTGCAGATCGGCATGATGATCGCCGTCCTCGTTGCGTCGTCCAGCGCATGGTGCTGTACGTTTTTCGCCGACAGGGCATGTTTGTCGCCGCGTATCGTCACGTAAAAACCCATCATCGCCGTCATGAAGCCGGTGACCACCCAGGCGGACAGCAGCGCAAAAAGCACGAGCTGGCCGTACTGCAGCCAGGCGCTGTCGTAGTCGGGCTGCATGTCGGCAAACAGGCTGGTGGCCAGCACGGTGCTGAGCACCGTCAGCAGCACGAAGACGGCGCGGCGCCGAGCAGCGGCCTGTTGCCAGGGGGCGCGTGCCGGGAGCGGGGCAGGATGGGCCGGCCTGGACCGCGCCAGGCCTAGTGCCGCCGTGCCCAGGCTGTTCCAGAAGCCGCGCCAGGGGCGCGGCACCATCGAGCCACGGTGCAGCGGCGGCGCCGTGACCGAGTTCGGATGACGTTCTTCGCGCAGCAGGCTGCGGGGGGTCAGGGTGTGATCAGGTTGGTCCATGTTTCGGTCAGTGTGTGGTTGTCATGTTGGAGAAAGGCGCGCAGCTCGATGGGCTGGGCGTTCTGGTGGGCAGGGGGGGCAAGGCGCTGCACGCGCAGGTTCATGCGCCATGTGCCTGTGGCCGGGTTGCGGTAAGCGATGCTTTCGACGACGCGTGCGTTGCTGCTGGCCGTGCTGATGGCCTCGACCTTGGCGCCTTCGGGCAATGCGTCCAGGGCCGGCCCCGCAAAGTCGATGACAAACTGTGTCTGCTGGCCCAGGGCCTCGGCGCTGAGCTTGCTGTAGCCGGTGCCACGGCGCGACTGGGTGACCCAGCCGTTGGGCGGCCGTTGCTGGTTCTTGCCCTGCCAGCCAATTTGCCACGCGAGGTTCAGTGACTCGCCCGGGGCGGGCATGTTTTCCGGCACCCAGTAGGCCGCCACGTTGTCATGGGTTTCGTCAGGTGTCGCAAACTGCAGCAGCTCGACCCGGCCGGCGCCCCAGTCGCCCAGCGGGGTCACCCATGCGCTGGGCCGCAGCTCATAACGGGCTTCGGTGTCTTCATAGTTGCTGAAGGCGCGGTCACGCTGCATAAGGCCGAAGCCCTTGAGGCTTTTCATGCTGAAAGAGGTCACCAGTGGGGAAGCCGGGTTCTGCAGCGGACGCCACAACCATTCGCCTTCCCCGGTGGCAACCATCAGGCCGTCCGAGTCATGGACTTCGGGGCGGAAGTCGCCCGCGCGCGGCTGGTTTTCACCGAAGAAAAACATGCTGGTCAGCGGCGCCACACCCAGGGTGGCGACCCGCGGGCCGGCGCCTGCGCGCATGAAGAGACGGGCGTGTACTTCGGTGACGGTCTCTTCACCAGGACGAATCTCAAAGCGGTAGGCGCCCGTCATGCGCGCCGAATCCAGCAGGGCGTAGACCGTGACCTGCTTCGCGCCGGGGGCCGGTTTTTCGAGCCAGAAATCGGTGAAGCGCGGAAACTCTTCCTGCTTGGCGCCTGTGGGGTCCACCGCCAGGCCGCGGGCCGACAGGCCGTAACGCTGGCCGGCACCGAGGGCGCGGAAGTAGCTGGCGCCCAGAAAGGCAATCAACTCATCCTTGTAGGCGGGCGAATTGAGTGCGGTGTGGAGGCGGAATCCGGCATGGCCGATATCGCCCCAGCGCGTCGGGTTCAGCTGGTTCTTGCCGTAGCTGAAGTCGTCGGCGCTGTAACGCAGGAGCTTGTTGCCCTGGGCAGACAACTCGTGAATGTGAACCGCTTCGGTCTGCCGGCCCACATGGAAGAACTTGGCTTCGTAGGGCAACTGGTCGGCGCGCCACAAGGCCTTGTCGTCCTTGAAACGGATGTCGCGCAGGCCGTCGTAATCCAGGGCCGCCAGTTCGGCGGGAACAACGGCAAGCGGTTGCTGGTAAGGGGTTTGCGCGCGTTGTTGCGCCAGGGCGGCCACGTCGTCCAGGGTCCAGGCATGGGCACTGGACAGTGCGGCACACAGGCCCAGGAGGGCCAAAAAACGTGCGGGCCGTGCGTGCAGGAAAAGCGCGGTGAAACGGGGGAAAACAGCTTGCATGGGTTGACTGGGGCAAACCCTGTGCCAACCTGGAAAAGTTGTTTTAAATCAACGGCTTGAAGTGATTTCACGGGTGAATCGTGAATCCTGACCAGAAAAGAGGCGGCTGGACCCCTGTTTTTGTCGCCTTCGGGCGACAACTATCGCCCACCTGATGAAATTAGTGTTTGGAATCAGGGCCTTGGCCCTGTCGCTCCTCGGCGACAGGATCAGAAGAGGAATTCGCCGGGTCGGTTTTGAAGTGGCCCGGCGTCAGGTTGTGCTTTTGCAGCAGGCGGTAAAACTCGGTGCGGTTGCGGTCTGCCAGCCGGGCGGCGTCGGCCACGTTGCCGTCGGTCAGTTTGAGCAGGCCGACCAGGTACTCATGCTCGAAACGCTGGCGCGCATCGGCCAGGGTGAGCACCTGCACACTTGGAGAGCGTAGCGCGCGTTGAATCAGGGTCAGGGGAATCAGGGGTGTGCTGGCCAGCGCGCACACCTGTTCGACCACGTTGTAGAGCTGACGCACGTTGCCCGGCCAGGCGGCCGTGTTCAGGGCCTTGATGGCTTCCGGCGCAAAGCCGCTCAGGCGTTTGCCGTATTTTTCAGAGAGCTTGAGGAGAAAATGATTGGCCAGCAGCGCGATGTCTTCGCGCCGTTCGGACAGGGGGGGCAGTGTCAGCGTGACCACATTGAGCCGGTAATACAGGTCGGTGCGGAACTGGCCTTCGGCCATGGCCGCGTCGAGGTCCCTGTGGGTTGCCGAGAGAATGCGCACATCGACCGGGATGGACTGGCTGGACCCCAGCGGCCGGACGGTGCGCTCCTGCAGCACCCGCAGCAGCTTGACCTGCAGGGCCAGCGGCATGTCACCGATTTCATCGAGCAGCAGGGTGCCGCCTTCGGCGGCCTGGAACAGTCCCTTGTGGTTGGCCGAAGCGTCGGTGAAAGCCCCTTTGACGTGGCCAAAAAGTTCGGATTCGAGCAGGGCTTCGGGAATGGCGCCGCAGTTCACGGCAATGAACGGCCGGGCGGCACGGGGGCTGGCCTGGTGAATGGCCTGGGCCAGCAGTTCCTTGCCGGTGCCGCTTTCGCCGCGCAACATCACGCTGGCGTCCGACTGGGCGACCATGCGCGCCTCGGCCAGGGTTTCGGCCATGCGGCTGGAGCGGCTGATGAAACCGCTTTGCCAGGCCGGCGACTGGCCGGCGGGCACCGCCGGCACCGGTGCGCTCAGCGACAGGGCCTGCGCGATTTTGTCGAGCAGGCCTTTGCCGTCAAACGGCTTGGTCAGGTAGGTGAACACGCCGCGTTCGGTGGCTTCCACTGCATCGGGAATCGTGCCGTGGGCCGTCAGCAGAATCACCGGCAGCGAGGGGTGCTGGCTGCGGATCTCGTCAAACAGTGCCAGGCCGTCCTTGCCGGGCAGGCGCACATCGCTGAGCACCAGTTGCGGGCGCTCGATCTCGAGCTGGGTCAGGGCCGCTTCGGCCGAACTCACCGCGCTGACGCGGTAGCCGGCCGCGCTCAGCCGCATGGTCAGCAGGCGCAGCATGTCGGCGTCGTCGTCGACGACCAGCAGGTGGGCATTGGCGGCTGTCATGGGCCCGGTGGCCGGGTGCGGCCGCGTGGCGACGATGCCGGGGCCGCCGGGGGGCGACTGCTCAGGCTGCGTTCGATTTCCTTGAGGGCGTCGAGTTTGTCCTGGGTCTGTTCGAGACGGCGCTGCAGATCGCGCAGTTGCTGGTTCTGCCGGTCCAGCTGGTCTTCGGCCCGCCGTTGCTCGGAAAAACGTGCGGCCAGCAGGCGCGCCAGGGCGTGCAGCGGCCGGGCTTCCTCGCTGTTGTTGGCCAGGGCGCGCTGCAGCAGTTCCTGGGCGCGCACCAGATCAGGAAGCTGCCGGGTCTGGCTCAGCGAGAGTGCCAGGCGCAGCTGGTCGCCCGCTGACACGGCGTTGCCCAGCCGGGTGATTTCCTGGGCCAGTTCGGGGCCGGGCAGGCCGCGCAGCCGGTCAGCGTAGGCCAGCAGTGGCGTGACGGCGTCTGCCTCCGAAGACGCAGCGTTTGCCGGCGGTGGCGGCGCTCCAGGGGCTGGATTCGTCGCGGTCGCCATGCCTGGCCCGGCCGGAGAAGGGGCAGGCACGGTGCAGCCGGCAGCCAGGCTGAGGGCCAGCGCCCAGGGCAGGGTGCGGCAGAAGACGGGGCCGAAGGCCTCAAGACTTGAAAGCATGGGGAAGTTCTATCCTGAAATGGGCACCCGGGCCGTCCGGCAGCAGCTGCACCCGGCCCCCATGGGCAGCAATGTACTCGTGGACGATGGACAGGCCAATGCCGCTGCCCCGGACCACTTGCGGTGGCTGCCGTTCGCCGCGGTAAAAGGGTTCAAAAATGCGTGCCTGGTCGTCGTAGGCGATGCCTGGGCCTTCGTCGTCCATGTCGATGTGAACGACGTCGGTCAACTGGCTCAGCCGGATGCGTATTCTGCCCCCGGCCGGAGAAAACCGGATGGCGTTGGACAGCAGGTTGGCGATGGCGGTTCCGAGCTTGTCGCGGTCTACCTCGGCCTGCAGGGCCGGACCCTCGACGCTGACCTGCAGATCGCGCGCGCGCCACTGCAGGCGCTGGCCTTCCACCTGTTCTTCAATGAGCTGCAGCAGGTCGGTTTTTTCCCGGCGCAGCTGGCGTGCCTCAAACGCTGCGGCGTTGAAGCGCAGCAGGTCCTCGATCTGGCCCTGCAGCAAGCCGGTGTTGTGGCGCAGGATTTTGGCCACTTCCCGCTGGTTGGCGCTGAGCTCGCCGGCCACGCCGTCTTCGAGCAGCGACACGCCCTCGCGCAGCGAAGCCAGCGGGGTTTTGAGTTCGTGCGAGACATGGCGCAAAAACCGCGACTTGTCGGCGTCCAGTTCCACCAGCCGCAGCCGCAGCCATTCCAGCCGCTGTCCGACCAGCTGCAAGTCGGCCGGGCCGTCGATGCGGATGGCCTCGTCCAAACGATTTTCGCCCAGGCCGATGATGGCTTTTTCCAGGCGGTTGAGCGGACGCGTGAGCCAGATGCCGAATGCCAGCGCCATCAGCACGGCCAGGCCGATCGCGCCCAGCACCTGTTGTGTCAATTGCCGGCGGCGGTCTTCCAGCGTGTCGAGCAGGCTGCGGTTTTGCCTGGCAATGGTTTGCCGGACCTGCTGCGCAATGGCCGCGTTGATGCGGTCCAGCTCGCGGAATTCCTGCGCGACCTGCCTGTCCCTGTCGAGTGCGGTATCGGGCGAGCCGGACAGCAGCGCGGTGACGGCCTGCAGGTGTTTCTTCCAGTCGGTGACCAGGGCAGCGGGCACATTCTGCGGGCCCAGCCGTGTCAGCACGGTTCTGGCATCGGCGGCGGCCTCGTCGAAGCGCTGGCGCAGCACGCGGTCGGACAGCACCAGCGACTGGCGGGCCGTGCGTTCCATCGTCACGCTGCGTTCGTTCAGGGACTGGGCGGCCGCACTGAGGTCGAGCGCGCGTACCGCGCCGTCGCGGCTTTGCATCGTGAGTTGCTCCAGCGTGAACACGGCGCGCAGCGAGGCGGCGGCCAGCAGGCCGGCAATCAGCAAAAAGGCGGCCACCAGCAGCTGGCGGAAGGAAACGCGCTCAAGCATGGGAGGTCCTTGCCGGCGGGGGTGCTGCGCGTGGTTTCAAACGCTCAGTGCGGGCTCTTCGTGGTGCAGAACTTCTCCGCGCAGGGAGCGTTGCGAGGCTTCGGTGATGGTCACGTCCACCATCTGGCCGATCAGGCGCGGCTGGCCTCTGAAGTTGACGACGCGGTTGCATTCGGTGCGACCCATCAGCTCGGTCGCATCCTTGCGGGATGCCCCTTCGACCAGGATGCGTTGCACCGTGCCCTGGCGGCTGGCGCTGATGGCGCGTACGCTGTCGTCGAGGGCGGCCTGCAGGCGCTGCAGGCGCGCGAGCTTGACCTCGTGCGGCGTGTCATCTAGCAGATTGGCCGCGGGTGTGCCCGGCCGCGGGCTGAAGATGAAGCTGAACGAGGTGTCGTAACCGACGTCGTCGATCAGCTTCATCATCTTGCTGAAGTCGTCCTCGGTCTCGCCGGGAAAACCGACGATGAAGTCGCTGCTCATGGCCAGGTCGGGGCGGATCGCGCGCAGCTTGCGGATGGTGGATTTGTATTCCATCGCGGTGTAGCCGCGTTTCATGGCCATCAGGATGCGGTCCGAGCCGTGCTGCACCGGCAGGTGCAGGTGGTTCACCAGCTTGGGCAGTTTGCCGTAGGCGTCGATCAGGCGCTGCGTGAACTCGTTGGGGTGGCTGGTGACATAACGGATGCGTTCGATGCCGGGAATGTCGGAGACGTATTCGAGCAGGGTGGCGAAATCGGCGACGTCGGCGGTGCCGCCCATCGGTCCGCGGTAGGCGTTGACGTTCTGTCCCAGCAGCGTCACCTCTCGCACGCCCTGGTCGGCCAGGCCCGCCACTTCGACCAGCACGTCCTCGAACGGGCGTGAAACTTCCTCGCCGCGCGTGTAGGGCACCACGCAGTAGCTGCAGTATTTGGAGCAGCCTTCCATGATGCTGACAAAGGCGCTGGGGCCTTCCACGCGGGCGGGCGGCAGGTGGTCGAACTTCTCAATCTCGGGAAAGCTGATGTCCACCTGCGATTTGCCCAGGCTGATGCGTCTGGCCAGCAGGTCGGGCAGGCGGTGCAGGGTCTGCGGGCCGAACACCACATCGACATACGGCGCGCGTTCGATGATGGCGTCGCCCTCCTGGCTGGCCACGCAGCCGCCGACGCCGATCAGCACGCCCTTTTTCTTCAGGTGCTTGACCCGCCCGAGGTCGCTGAAGACCTTTTCCTGCGCCTTTTCGCGCACCGAGCAGGTGTTGAACAGGATCAGGTCGGCCTCGTCCACATTGCTGGTGGGCTCGTAACCCTGGGCGGCGTGCAGCACGTCGGACATCTTGTCCGAGTCGTACTCGTTCATCTGGCAGCCGAAGGTTTTGATGAAGACTTTTTTGCTCATGAATTTGCTATCGAATTAGGAGCTGCTGGCGCCCGTGAAATAAGGGCTGAAGGCTGATTCTGCTTGCAAAAAAGCAGGGTTACTGCTTGTAGCTCGGCAACTGGTTGTAAGGCGTCTTGCCGTCGTCCTGGGGCGCGGTTTCAGCTTCCGAGCTGAAGATGAAATTGCGCGAGGACAGGCCGGCGCGTTTTTCCTTGGCTTCCTCGGCGGTCAGCACCCAGACCTCATACACCAGGCCGGCGCTGTCGCGGGTGTAATTGACCAGCAACTCCTGGCCCAGCAGGGTGCCCGACAACACAAAGTTGTTGTTGGCGTTGCGGATGCGTGCACCGGGAGACAGGCGGTCGGCCTTGCCGTTCAGGCTGATGTCGGGCGGTGCGCGGACCACCAGCAGGCCGCGCAGGGCGGCCTTGGGGAAATTGCGGACGCTGGGGACTTCGTCGGTCTGGGCCAGCGCCGGCGTGGCGAACAGGCTCGCCAGCGTCATCAGGACGGCGATCAGCGCGGCCGGCAGGGCCAGAGGCAGGGAGGGCATGCAGCGTTTCATGGTTTATGTCCAGAGGCTGTGAAGTAACAAAGCCCCAGAGGATCAGACCTCTGGGGCTCCGCGAAACCGTGGTGGTGATAGGTGGACTTGAACCACCGACATCAGCATTATGAATGCTGCGCTCTAACCAACTGAGCTATATCACCGCGCGTCGCAGATTATAGCCAAACTTGAACGGACTTTGGCCGGCGGTGATGGTTTTCCGCCGGGGCGCTCCATGATAGAACGCGCGCCCCAGTGGGCAGCGAGCGACCGTGGGGGCTCACTGATGCTTGAACACCGGCTTGCGCTTGTTGACAAAAGCGTCCATGCCTTCCTTCTGGTCCTCGGTTGCAAAGGTCGCGTGAAACAGGCGCCGCTCGAACATGATGCCGTCGGCCAGTGTGCCTTCCCAGGCGCGGTTCACGGCTTCCTTGGCGGCCATCACGGCAATCTGTCCGTAGTCGCAGATCTGCAGCGCGGCACCCAGCGCTTCCTCCATGAGTTTGTCCAGCGGCACGACGCGGCTGACGAGCCCGCTGCGTTCGGCTTCCACGGCATCCATCATGCGGCCGGTCAGCACCAGGTCCATGGCCTTGGCTTTGCCGACGGCGCGCGGCAGGCGTTGCGTGCCGCCCGAACCGGGGATGATGCCCAGCTTGATTTCAGGCTGGCCGAATCTGGCGTTGTCCGCGGCAATGATGAAGTCGCACATCATGGCCAGCTCGCAGCCGCCGCCGAGTGCAAAGCCGCTGACGGCGGCGATCACCGGCTTGCGGATGCTGCGGATCTGCTCCCAGTTGCGCGTGATGTAGTCGCCCTTGTAGACGTCGGCAAAGCTGTAGCTCGCCATCGCGCCGATGTCGGCGCCGGCTGCAAAGGCTTTTTCGCTGCCGGTCAGGATCATGCAGCCGATGTTGTCGTCCGCGTCGAACGCCTTGAGCGCGGCGCCCAGCTCGTCCATCAGCTGATCGTTGAGCGCATTGAGTTGCTTGGGCCGGTTCAGGGTGACGATGGCCACTCGGCCTTCGGTGCGGGTCTGGATCAATTCATAAGTCATGGCGGGTTCCTTTGAGGCTGAATCATGCCACGATCTTTTTGCATGGACAGCGCGCCGTGAGGTGGAAAAGCAAGGGAAAACATTAACCGACCTCACGGTCGGTTAATGCTAGATTCGACACAGGAGATGCTTATGACCGATGTCCCTTCCGAACCTGCCGTGCTGTTGTCCACACGGGGCGCCGTGGCGCTCGTGACGCTGAACCGCCCGCAGGCCCTGAACAGCTTTACCCGCCAGATGCACCAGCAGCTCTGGACGGCGCTGGACGCAGTGGAGGCCGATCCAGCGCTGCGTGCCCTCGTGATCACCGGCGCCGGCCGCGGATTCTGCGCCGGTGCCGATCTGGCCGAGTTCGACTTTGCGCCCGGCCCCAACCTTGTCGAACGTGCCGATCCCGGGCCCATCATCGACCAGGCCTTCAACCCGACGGTGCGGCGCCTGCAGAAGCTGCGCGTGCCGACGATTGCCGCCGTGAACGGCGTGGCCGCTGGTGCGGGGGCCTCGCTGGCCATGACCTGCGACCTGGCGATTGCCGCGCCGGGCGCCAGCTTCATCCAGGCCTTCAGCAAGATCGGCCTGGTGCCCGATGCAGGCGGCTCCTGGTTTCTGGTCAAGCGCCTGGGCCTGGCGCGGGCTCTGGGACTGGCCATGCTGGGCGACAAGCTCAGCGCGAAGGACGCGAAAGAGTGGGGAATGATCTGGGACGTGGCCGCCGAGGGCGAAGACTGCCTGGACAAGGCCATGGCGCTGGCCGCACGCCTGGCCGTCATGCCGACCCGCGCCCTTGTCGAAACGCGGCGCCTGCTCAGCGAAGGCGCCAGCCGGGGCCTGGATGCCCAGCTGGATCAGGAACGGGACACCCAGTCGGCGCTGGGCCGCAGCCACGATTACATCGAAGGCGTGATGGCCTTCCTCGAGAAGCGCCCGCCAGCGTTCAGGGGCAACTAGATGGATGCCCAGCAACTGGCCCAGGCTGTGGGCGAATCCATGTTTGCCGCCGACAGTGCCTCGCGCGACTTCATGCAGATGGAGCTGGTGTCCTGCGCGCCGGGCCGCGCCGTCATGCGCATGGCCGTGCGTGAGCCCATGCTCAATGGCCACAAGATCTGCCACGGCGGACTGATTTTCACGCTGGCCGACTCGACTTTTGCCTTTGCCTGCAACAGCTACAACAAGGTCGCGGTGGCGGCGGGCTGCAGCATCGAGTTCCTCAAACCCGGCCAGCTCGGCGACGTGTTGACCTGCGAAGGGGTGGAGCAGACGCTGCAGGGCCGGCACGGCATTTACGACATGATGGTCAGCAACCAGCGCGGTGAGGTGGTGGCGATGTTCCGTGGCAAGAGCGCTCAGATTGCAGGTACCGTCATTCCGGTGACCGGCGCGGAGGCCGCATGAAAAGTTTTCCACTCGAGCCGATTGAAAAGGCCAGCCTTGACGAGCTGCGCGCCCTGCAGCTCAAGCGCCTGCAGTCCACGCTGCAGCATGCGTACCGGCATTCCCCGGTGTACAAGGCCAAGTTCGATGCTGCGGGCGTGCATCCGGGGGACTGCAAGTCGCTGGCCGACCTGGCGAAGTTTCCCTTCACCACCAAACACGACCTGCGCGCCAGCTACCCCTTCGGCATGTTCGCGGTGCCGCGCGAGCAGTGTGTGCGTATTCACGCGTCCAGCGGCACCACCGGCAAACCGACCGTGGTGGCTTACACAAGAAATGACGTGGACATGTGGGCCGGCTGTGTCGCCCGCAGCATACGCGCGGCCGGTGCGCGCCCCGGCGACCTGGTGCACATCAGCTACGGCTACGGCCTGTTCACCGGCGGGCTGGGCGCGCACTACGGTGCCGAGAAACTGGGCCTGACCGTGGTGCCGTTTGGCGGCGGGCAGACCGAACGGCAGGTGCAGCTGATCACCGATTTCAGGCCCGACATCATCATGGTCACACCCAGCTACATGCTGGCGATCGCCGACGAGTTTGAAAAGCAGGGACTGTCCGCCGCCGACGCCAGCCTGCGCACCGGCATCTTCGGTGCCGAACCCTGGACCAACGACATGCGCCTTGCGATTGAAAAACGCATGGGCATCGATGCCGTGGACATCTATGGCCTGAGCGAGGTCATCGGTCCGGGCGTGGCCAGCGAGTGTGTGGAAACCAAGGACGGCCCGACCATCTGGGAGGACCATTTCTATCCAGAGATCATCGATCCCGTCAGCGGTGAACTGCTGCCCGACGGCGAGATCGGCGAGCTGGTGTTCACCAGCCTGAGCAAGGAAGCGCTGCCCATCATCCGCTACCGCACACGCGACCTCACGCGCCTGTTGCCCGGCACAGCGCGCAGCATGCGCCGCATGGAGAAGATCACGGGCCGCAGCGACGACATGATGATTGTGCGCGGCGTGAACGTATTTCCAACGCAGATTGAGGAGCTGATTCTCAAGCGCCATGAGCTTGCGCCGCATTACCAGTGCATTCTGACCCGCGAGGGCAACATGGACAGCCTGCGTGTGGCGGTGGAGACCCGCCCCGGCCTGGCGCCCGACAGCCCGTCCGCGCAGGCAGCGGCCCATGTGCTGCAGCATGAGATCAAGGCCTACATTGGGACCAGTGTGGACATCGAGTTGCGCGCCGAGGGCGGTGTGGAGCGCAGCCTGGGCAAGGCCAAACGGGTGCTGGATCGCCGGAACTGAGCGCCCTCTGTTTCCGGGTTTTTCCGGGGTAAGCACCCTCGACGTTGTACTGTTTTGGTTTTAGACTGACTTAACAACTAGTTACAGGAGGTTGCCATGCCCGACAAGCAAGTGATTTATCACAAGACACAGAAGGGGACGGAGGCGATTGCAGACCGGCATTCAGGCCTGGCCCCCCGACTGCGCTCCCTGTTGATCATGGTTGATGGCAAAAGAACCTACGGAGAACTGACCACCATGGCCGCAGCGCTGGGTGATCCGGAGCGTCTTTCAGAACTTGAAACCGGGGGCCTGGTCGAGCCGGCAGTGGTCGAGGAAAAAACCATGCCGGCGGCGCTGGAGCCGGCAGGCGCCCCGCAGCTGCCGATCGCGGCCACGGCCGCAGCGCCGCAGCGCGCGGCCAACCTGGCGCAGGCGCAGCGTTTCTCCTCGCATTTGCTCGAGCACCTGCTGGGCCCGATGGCCGAGCCGCTGTGTATCAAGATCGAGGGTGCGCGCGACCTCGCCGATTTTGTCACCGTGATCAAGCGGGCCCGCGAGCTTGTTCGCGAGATCAAGGGCAGTGCCGAAGCCGAGCGTTTTGTAGCCCAGATCGAGGCGCAGATGCCTGCTGGCTGAACCCCGGGTTCAGGCGGCGGACACGAGCCACTTTTTGAGCAGCGTTGCGTCCTTGGCCAGCAATCGCCAGGTGGTTGTGTCTGGCGGCATCGTCAACTCGAGCCGAAGCAGGCGCTTGTCGCGCGCGACCAGCGCCGTGATCTTTTTGCTGGGGCCTGCGTAAAACGGCAACTCGTCGACCTTGCCCAGGCGCCAGCCCGGGTTGGACGGCGGGGCCGATTTCCGGCTCTTGCCGGTCACAGGGGTTTCAATGCCCAGCCACTCATCGCCGGCGGCAAAACCGGCACGTTCGGCCGCACCGCCGCGCAATACTGTCTTGATCTGGATGCCGCCCGTTTCCTGCACCCGCAGGCCCAGCGCCTGCGCCAGTTGCGCCGGCTCCTCGAGCACGGCGACGCCGTGGCGCTGCAGCAGGTCTTTCAGCGGCAGCTCGCCCGTGCCATGCACCCAGCTGGCGATTTCCGTCGCGTACGAGCGACCGCCGATCTCCAGCAGCGCGGCGGCGACATCCGCTTCGCTCATCGCGCCGCCGCGGCAACGCAGCCACAGGCTGCGCATCACGTCGTCCAGGGTGGCCGGTATGGCGCTCTTGCTTTCGGCGCGCAGGCTCAGGTCAAGACACAAGGCGACCAAGGCGCCCTTGGTGTAGTAGCTGACCGTGGCATTCGGCGTGTTTTCATCCTGGCGGTAATACTTGACCCAGGCGTCAAAACTGGCCTGGGCCACCGACTGCACCAGCCGCCCCGGGGTCTGCATGACCTGGTTGATGGTCCTGTTCAGGAGTTTCAGATAAGCCGCTTCGTCGATCAGGCCGGCGCGGCACAGGATCAGGTCGTCGTAATAACTGGTGAAGCCTTCAAAAAACCAGAGCAGCTGCGTGTAATTTTCACTGCCGTAGTCGTAGCTGCCGAACTCGGCGGGGCGCAGGCGCTTGACGTTCCAGGTGTGGAAATATTCATGGCTGATCAGCCCGCGCAGCGTGGTGTACCCCTCGGGCAGCTTGCTGCTGCCCAGGCGCGGCAAGTCCTGGCGCTTGCAGATCAGCGCGGTGGAATTGCGGTGCTCCAGCCCGCCGTAGCCGTCGTCCACGGCGTTGAGCATGAAAACGTAATGTTTGTGCGGCGGCTTTTTGCCGCCGTGCCAGAAGCGTATTTGTGCTTCGCAGATCTTCCGGGTATCGGCAAGCAGCCGCTCACCGTCAAAGCTGGCCGTGGCGCCGGCCACCACAAAGCGGTGCGGCACACCGCAGGCGACAAAAGCGCCGCTCCAGAAGCTTCCCATCTCGACCGGGCAATCCACCAGTTCGTCGTAGTCGGCGGCCAGATAGCTGCCGAAACCCTGTTTGTCGACCTTCAGCGGACTCAGGCCGGTGGCCACGGACCAGCCGGTGATGGCTGGCGCGGCCATCACTTCAAGCCGGTGCGGTGCCTTGTCCTGGCCGTCGACCCGCAGGCATAGGGAGCTGCCGTTGAAGAAGCCGCGACCGGCGTCCAGCGAGGCGGTGCGTACCGAGCTGTCGTTGGCATAGACCTCGTAGACCAGCACCAGCGGCTTGTCCGCGTTGCAGCGGATCTGCCAGCTGCATTTGTCGAGCTGCGCGATCTGGCCTGCAGGCAGCGCCCGGGCGCCTTGCCGCGCCCGCAGGCCCTGCAGGTTTTTCGAGAACTCGCGCACCAGGTAACTGCCGGGAATCCACACCGGCAGCGCCACCCGCTGCAGCGCGGCGGGCTCGGCAATGGTCAGGGTGACCCGAAACAGATGGGCATGGAGGTCGGCGATCTCGACGCGGTAATGGACTCCGCCGGAAGGTGTTCCGGAGGGTTTGGCAGAAGGTTTGGGCATAGGCTCAAAGAATACCGCATCGGGCGGAGCGTGGCCTGGCGCGCTGGCAGCTGGATGCTGGTTTGTTGCTACTGAAAACAGAGCAGTTAGCGACCGCCTGCAAAGGGCAGGAGCCCTTTTTTATGCATGAACGCAGGCGGCACGGACCGGGTTTACTGGGCCTTGGCGTCGGTCAGGTATTTCTCGACCTGCTGGGCGCTGATGGCGCCGGGCACACGTGAGCCGTCGGCAAAAATCAGCGTCGGCGTGCCGGTGATGCGGTGTTTTTTGCCGAATTCGATATTGCGCGCCAGCGCGCCGGCGTCACAACTGGCATTGGCCACCGGCTGGTCACGCACCATCAGGTCCTGCCAGGCCTTGGCCTTGTCCTTGGCACACCAGATGTTTTTGGACTTTTCCGTCGAATCCGCACTCAGGATGGGATACAGGAACATGTAGACGGTCACGTCGCTGACCTTTTGCATGTCGCGTTCAAAACGCTTGCAATAGCCGCAATTCGGGTCTTCAAACACCGCCACCTTGCGCTTGCCGTTGCCGCGCACAATGGTGAAGGCGTCCTTCAGCGGAAGCGCATCAAACGACACGGCGTTGAGCTTGTCGACGCGTTCTTCCGTCAGGTTGCGCCTGACCTTGGTGTCGATCAGGTTGCCCTGGATCAGGTAGTTGCCTTCGGCATCGGTGTAGAAAATATCGCTGCCGTTGACGCGCACTTCATACAGGCCGGCCATGGGCGTTTTGTTGATCTCGTCAATCCTGGGCAGGTTCGGCAGGCGCTCGGCCAGGTTCTTGCGGATGGCCGCTTCCTGCGCAAAGGCGCCAAGGCTCAGGGCCAGCAGTGTGCCGGTCATGATGGTTTTGAACAGTGTCATTGTTTTCCAGTCTGTGTGATTAACCCTCACGCCTTTCACAGCGTGTCTTGCCGTATCTTGCGCCGCCTCGCCCTGGGGCCGCTCACCCCGGCCGGTGCGGCGGCGAACCCATGGCCTGGCGCGTGACCCATTCTTTCAGCGGTCCGCTGCGTGCAAAGCCCTTCATGCCCCAATTGCGCAAAGCCTGCCAGCGCGCGTCGTTTTGCGCGAACAGACTGTGCAGTCCATCCGTCACCGCGCCCATGGCCGCCACATCGGCTTTGCGCGAACGTTCATAACGCCGCAACAGCTTTTCGTCGCCCAGACCGCGCCAGTATTCGCGCCCGTGAATCACGGCCGCGAGTCCGGCCGCATCGGCCAGGCCCAGGTTCAGGCCCTGGCCCGCCAGCGGATGCACGGCATGGGCGGCGTCCCCCGCCAGCGCCCAGCCCGGACCGACCCAGCGTTCGGCCCGTGACAGCGCCAATGGCCAGCCCGACAGGCTGCTCGCCAGCTGCAGACAACCTGCTTCGGCGCCGCAGACGGTTTGCACCGCCGCGGAAAACTCTTCCGGGGTCAACTTCTCCAGCGCGGCTGCGCGCTCCACAGAGACAGACCAGACCAGCGCCAGAGAGTTCCCGTCGGTGCCGCCAATCGGCAAAAGACCCAGAATTTCGCCGTTGTGGAACCACTGACGGGCCACACCCCGGTGCGCCACGTCGCTCTGCAGACGGGCGGCCATGGCTTTTTGCGGATAGGGCTTGACGATCCATTGCACGCCGAACTCGTTGCGGCTGGAGCTTTTCTGGCCTTCGCAGATCACCGTGAGCGCGGCCTTGACAGGCGCCTCAACGGTTTCTATCTGCGGCTGGTAATGCACGGCTTCGGCCAACTGCTGCTCCAGGGCTGGTACATCGACGATCCAGGCCAGGGCCGCGTCGGCAGTGCCTTGCGGGGCTGCAAAATCGAGCCGGCCCCCGTCGTCGCCCCAGACCTGCATTTCCAGCACCGGCGTGGCTGCAGGGGCATCGGGCCAGGCCCTCAGCGAAGTCAGCAGTTGCCGCGAGGCGCTGTTCAGGGCGTAGGCCCGCACATCTTGCGGGACAGCGGCTTCCGCCGGGTTGCCGGCCGGCGCGGGCCGGGCGACCAACGCTACGTGCAGGCGCTCGCGTGCCAGCAGCAGCGCCAGCGTACGGCCGACCACACCGCCACCGCGGATACACACATCAAAAGGCTTGGACATGGCTCATTTTAGAAGGCAGGGCAAAATCGTCCCCGGACAGTGCATCTTGAACTGAATTTTTGAAGGGTTTGACACGTGCGTGAATCAATGAGCGAAACATCGGACCCCGCGCCCGGCGACGTCGGGGCGGTCATTACCGGGCTGTGGGTTTATCCCGTCAAGTCCTGCGCCGGGGTGCAGGTGCAGGAGGCGATATTGACCGAAACGGGGCTCGAATTTGACCGGGCCTGGATGGTGGTGGATGAACATGGCGCCTTCCTGACGCAGCGTGAGCTGCCTCGCATGGCGCTGATCCAGCCCCAGCTCAAGACCCACGACATGGTCCTGCGCGCACCGGGCATGCTGGCGCTGCATATTGCGCTCGACCAGGTGCAGGAGCCGGTGCGTGTGACGATCTGGGACGACGAGGTCAAGGCTTACGACATGGGGCCCATCGCGGCCCAGTGGTTCAGTGATTTCCTCGGCGTGAAGGCGCGGCTGGTACGTTTTGATCCCGAGGAAAAGCGCGCGTCCAGCCGGCAATGGACCGGTGACGTGGAGGCTCTCAACCAGTTCAGCGACGGCTACCCGTTGCTGGTGCTCAGCGAAGCTTCGTTGGCAGGGTTGAATGAAAAACTGCAGGCCGCGGGCGCTACGGCTGTCGGCATGGCGCGTTTCAGGCCCAACATCGTGCTGGGCGACCTGTCAGGCGACAACGGGCTCGCGCCGCATGATGAAGACCGCCTTGAGCTGCTGCAGATTGCCACGGAACAGGGCGTGGTGCAACTCAAGCTGGTCAAGCCCTGTCCGCGCTGCCCGATACCCAATATCGACCCGGTCACAGCCTTGAGCAGCCCCGAAGTCGGCGACGCCCTGCAGACCTACCGGCAGGACCCGCGCCTCAAGGGAGCGGTGAGTTTTGGCATGAATGCCATCGTGCTGCAGGGCAACGACCACCTGCTCAGGGTGGGGCAGAGCGTCACGGCCAACTACAACTTCGGGTAATTCCGGACGGGCTTGCTATCGAGGTCGCGGTTGCTGTCATCCCTGGAATCCCCATCCAGCGGCATGGGCCGGGTCAGCTCGGGTTCCAGGAAACGGATGGGCCGGCGTGTGCGCGCCGCCATGCTGTCGAGCAGGTGGGCCAGTGCGTGCGAGAGTTCCGGCCCGTCTGCCAGCTTTTCGCTGAGCAGCACGCCGGCGACGTGAAACTGCAGGACAACGTCGGGCTGGAGTCCTTTGAGCGGCATCAGTCCCGCGGCGATCAGCCGCGCGGCCATTTCATTGACCGGCTCACGCGATGACACGCCTTCCAGGATCATTCCGAATCTGGCTTCATCCACCCGTCCGACGGTGTCGACATCCCGCAGGATGCGACGCAACTTGATCACGCTGCGCAGCAGGCTTTGTTCGGCCACGGCTGTGCCGTAGGTGCGCTTGACATAATCGTAGTTGGCCAGCTCCACATAAACCACGGCAGCCGGTTCCCCGTGGCGCATGGCGCGAGAGACCACCCGGTGAAGCCGGTCGTTGAACAGATGCGGGGTCAGCAGGCCGGTCAGCGCATCCTGGGTTGCCATGGCCTGCTCCCTGGCTTCCATGCTGTGGCGCTCGCGTGAGCGCAGGTTCAACGCGACCAGCAGCAAAGGCACCTGGAGGGTCAGGCCGGCCAGGAGCCCGTATTGCGATAGCGATGAGACCGGAAGCAGGCCCATGGTGCTGGCCAGCATCAGCAGGGCAGCCAGCGCCAATGGCATGAAGGCCGCAAGTACCCAGAACCCCACCATGTCCCTGCCTTTCCAGACGATGATGGCTCTGCGCATGCCCAGCACCACAACCGCAATCACATAGGTGCCAGCAATGATGACACCGGTGCCGCGTTCCACCATGGCATAAGTGATTGCCAGCGGCAGGCTGGCCGCGCCAAGCCAGTACGCGAGCGGCTCAAACCACTTTTGGCCGGCGCCGGGGCCACACAAGTGATGCACGACCATGGGCGCCGTGCCACCCACCAGAATGCTCAGGCAGCCCGGTGCCAGGTCGGCCCAGACACCGGAATCGCTCCACAACAAATGGCTGGCCACGCCAGTCCAGGCGGCCGCCACCAGGGTCATGACCGACACATACAGGGCATACCAGCCGTAGGCGCGGTCGCGGTAGACCAGGCTCTGGGTGGCACCGGCAACAATCAGCAAAAGCAGGGCGCCCAGCACCACACCTGTGGACAGAGCCTCGACCTGCTGGCGATGACTGCGGACTTTGCCGGAGATGGCCTTGATCGGGATGTTGACACGTGTCGCATGCTGGATGCGAACATACACGTCGTGGACGCTGCCGCTCCTCAATGCCAGCTGGAATTGCGGATAGCGGCCAGGCTCCGGCCAGAGGGAAACGGCGACGGTGTCGCCAGCCGTCTGGCCGATCCAGTCGCCTGTGGGGCTCCGCTGGAAGACGGTGACCAGGTCCAGCAGGGGCAGGGGAAACTGCAGCACCCAATCTTGCCGCGAGTCGGCTGATTTCATGAAGCGATAGTGTTGCCACAGCGCGGCCTGGGAGCCCAGCGCGTAAACAGTATGGGCTTGCGCGGGACTCATGGGCGGACGGGTTTTGCTGGACGCCAGCTGAGTGATGGTGGCCTGGGCGCCGCTGTCGATCCAGGTCAGGCCACTGGTCTGCAGGTCTGTGACGGGACGCTGATCGTCGAGAATGACGATGGGCTGGGCAAAACTGGCGGCGCCGAGCAAACCGGACAGAACCGCCAGCAACAGGGCTGCCAGAAAGCCGATCGCGTATCGCATACACTTCACAGCCTGTTTTTGAAGGTTTTTCATGAGCCTGAAGTGCGGTATTGTAGGCTGGCCCAGCTCGGTAAATCGACCCTGTTCAACGCCTTGACCCAGGCGGGCATTGCAGCGTAAAACTACCCCGGCAGGTTGTACGATCTGAACAGGCCAAGGGCCTCAAGCACTTCCTGGAACTCGCAAAGCTCAGGCGACAAAACCAGGACAAAGGCACCCCTCGAAAACGCATCAACTGGATCAGACCATCATGGAAGAGAGGCTGTTTTTTTGGGACTTGCCGGCCCCGGGTGGCATGCCGAAACAACTGGTCCTCAAGGGGCAAATGCACGCCGCCGGACTTCGCTTATCCACTGCTACTTCATCAATTCAGTCGAACAAGGATTTATATGGATTTTCTGGGTCTTTTTGAAAAGTACTGGCCATTTATGGCTCTGGCGCTTTGGTTTTCGTACAAGTGGTGGAACTCAAAAAGAGTTATCGCCATGCTGCCGGAACTCAGGAAGAGCGGCGCGACCTTTGTTGATGTCAGGTCAGCCGGGGAGTTCGCAAATGGGAACGCCCCTGGAACAATCAACATTCCCCTGCAGGAGTTGGGTAGCAGGCTCGGTGAGATACCCAAGTCCACCCCGGTTGTTCTTTGCTGTGCCAGTGGGACACGAAGTGGAATGGCAAAACTGATGCTGAGGAAGAAGGGCTACCGGAACGTTCACAACGTCGGGACCTGGAGCAAGTTGTTGGGCTGATCTGCTTTTTCGAAGCCGCAAAGGCCCCCGATCTCCGGGGATGCGTCCAGCGGGTGCGAGCGTGCTAAGTAGCCAGGATTTGCTGGTCAGTACAATCGGCACCAGTTACCCCCAAGGCAAAACGAAGACAAAAAATTGGGGAATTCGGGCATTTCAAGCCCGGTTCCCCGGTCAGTCAGGCCGGTTGCGCATTGCGCTCTTATCGGGCACTTCCATGTTGCCTGCGTCAGGCGCAATCGTGCAAAAGGGGTTTGATTTATAAGGAAATTTCATGAAATGTGGCATCGTGGGCTTGCCCAACGTCGGTAAATCGACCCTGTTCAACGCCTTGACCAAGGCGGGTATCGCGGCTGAAAACTATCCTTTTTGCACGATTGAACCCAACGTTGGCATCGTGGAGGTGCCCGATCCGCGGCTGGCGGCGCTGGCGGCCATCGTCAAGCCCGAGAAGATCCAGTCCGCGATTGTCGAGTTTGTCGACATCGCCGGCCTGGTGGCGGGCGCCAGCACCGGCGAGGGCCTGGGCAACAAGTTTCTGGCGCATATCCGCGAGACCGATGCGATTGTGAACGTGGTGCGCTGCTTTGAGGACGACAACGTGATCCACGTCGCCGGCAAGGTGGATCCGATTTCCGACATCGAGGTGATCCAGACCGAGCTGTGCCTGGCCGATCTGGCAGCGGTTGAAAAAGCCCTGCACCGCGTAACGAAAACCGCGCGCTCGGGCGACAAGGAGTCGATCAAGCTGGTGGCGATTCTGGAGAAATGCCAGGCCGCCCTCAACGAAGCCAAACCCGTGCGCACGCTGGAGTTCAGCAAGGAAGAGCTGCCACTGCTCAAGCAGTTTTTCCTGATCACCGCCAAGCCGGCCATGTTCGTCGGCAATGTGGCTGAAGACGGCTTTGAAAACAACCCCTTCCTGGACAAGCTGCGCGCCTACGCGGCCAGCCAGAATGCGCCTGTTGTTGCCATCTGCGCCAAGATGGAAGCCGAAATGGCCGACATGGAGGAAGAGGATAAAAAAATGTTCCTCGCCGAGATCGGCCAGGAAGAGCCCGGGCTGAACCGCCTGATCCGCGCGGCCTACAAGCTGCTGGGCCTGCAGACCTACTTCACAGCCGGTGTGAAAGAGGTGCGCGCCTGGACCATCCATGTCGGCGACACTGGCCCGCAGGCGGCCGGCGTGATTCACACCGATTTTGAAAAAGGCTATATCCGCGCCCAGACGATTGCCTTTGACGACTTCATCACCTACCAGGGTGAGCAGGGCGCCAAGGATGCGGGCAAGATGCGCAGCGAAGGCAAGGAATACGTCGTCAAGGATGGCGACGTGATGAATTTCCTGTTCAGCAGCTAGATGAGTACACCCCTGCCTGGGCTCACTGCGTGTAGCCCATCCTCCCCTTGCAGGGGACGCCTCCTGTCGCCCGGCGGAGCCGGTTCGACGGTGGCGCTTGAAAGGACCGAGCAGATCGCATGACAGAACCCGTCCGCCTCGCCAAACACCTGGCCCAGATGCTCAACTGCTCACGCCGAGAAGCCGAGCAGTACATCGAAGGCGGCTGGGTGCGCGTTGATGGTGTGGTTGTGGAAGAGCCGCAGCACCGCGTGCTGGACCAGAAAGTCGAACTTGACCCGGACGCCAGCCTGCTGGCGCTGACGCCGGTGACGCTGTTGCTCAACAAGCCGCCCGGCTACGAGGCCGGCCTGGATGCAGGGAGCAAGCGCCCTGCCAACCCGGCTGCGCAGCTGTTGGTGGTGGCCAATCAGGCGAAAGACGACCGTTCGGGCATCCGGCCCCTGAAAAAACATGTCAGCGCATTGACGCTGGCGACACCGCTCGCCACCCCGGCCGGCGGCTTGGTGGTCTTCACGCAGGACTGGCGCGTGGCGCGCAAGCTCAGCGAGGACGCGTCGGTCATGGAGCACGAGGTCATCGTGGACGTGACCGGCACCATGACGCCGGGCGGCCTGCAGCGGCTCAACCGCATCGACCATGGTTTCACCTTCAACGGGGTGTTGTTGCCGCCGGCGAAAGTGAGCTGGCAAAACGAGACCCGTCTGCGTTTTGCGCTCAAGGGCGAACGCCCCGGGCAAATTGCCTTCATGTGTGAAAGCGTCGGGCTCACGGTGCAGGCGATGAAGCGCATCCGTGTCGGGCGGGTGTCCATGAGCAGCCTGCCGGTCGGGCAGTGGCGCTATCTGCAGCCGCACGAGCGGTTCTAGCCGCCCAGAAACTTGAAGTTGCCCGGAAAGGCCCAGACCAGTGCGCCTGTCATCGTCACGTACCGGGCGAATTTTCCAATGGCCATGTAGGCCACACAGGGCCAGAACGGAAATTTGAGCCAGCCCGCTACTGCGCACAGCGGGTCACCGACCCCGGGCAGCCAGGCCAGCAGGCAGGCTTTGGGTCCCAGTTTTTCCAACCAGCGAATGGCCCGGCTGTGGTGTGAGGAGTGCGAATACTTGTCCACCACCTTGTGGGCGCCATAGCCGAACCACCAGTCGAGCGCGCCGCCCAGCGTGTTGCCCGCCGTGGCCACCAGCACGGCCGGCCAGAACAGGTGCGGGCTGAGCTTGACGAGGCCGAAGACCACCGGCTCGGAACCCAGCGGCAACAGGGTAGCGGAGATGAACGAGACCACAAACACCGTGCTCAACCCGTACTCGGGCAGAGCCAGGGCTTCAATCAGGTGTTGTATCCAGAGTTCCATCTGGTGCGAGTATAGGCAGTGCGCCCGCGTCCTGGCCCGAAAGCGGGCTTGCGCACCCCGTTTTCAGATTTCAATTGCTGAAATTTTGGGCAGTTACAATCGTGCCTCGTTTTTGAGCATCCACACCGCCTTCCATTCCCATGAACATCGGCCCCTACGTTTTGGCGAACAACCTGTTTGCCGCGCCGATGGCGGGTGTCACCGACCGGCCATTCCGGCGTCTGTGCAAGGCGGGGGGAGCGGGTTACGCGGTCAGTGAAATGGTCACTTCGCGGCGCGACCTGTGGGACACCCTGAAGACCTCGCGCCGTGCCAACCACGATGGCGAGGTGGCGCCGATTGCGGTGCAGATTGCCGGCACCGACGCGCAGATGATGGCCGAGGCCGCCGCCTACAACATTGACCGCGGCGCGCAGATCATCGACATCAACATGGGCTGCCCGGCCAAGAAGGTCTGCAACAAGTGGGCCGGCTCCGCCCTGATGCAGGACGAGCCGCTGGCACTGGCCATCGTTCAGGCCGTGGTGGCTGCCTGCGCGCCGCGCGGTGTTCCCGTGACCCTGAAAATGCGCACCGGCTGGGCCGAATCGCACAAAAATGCCGTCGCGCTGGCCCGTGTCTTTGAGGATGCGGGTGTGCAGATGCTCACCGTGCACGGCCGCACGCGTGAGCAGGGCTACAAGGGCCAGGCCGAGTACGACACGATTGCCGCCGTCAAGGCCGCGGTGGCCATTCCGGTGGTCGCCAACGGCGACATCGACACACCGGAAAAAGCCCGCGATGTGCTGGCCTGTACCGGCGCCGACGCGCTGATGGTCGGCCGCGCCGCCCAGGGCCGGCCCTGGATTTTTCGCGAAATCGCGCATTTCCTGGCGACCGGCACGCATCTTGCGCCGCCGCTGGTGGCCGAGGTCAAACGCCTGCTGCTCGATCACCTGCTGGACCACTATGAGCTGTATGGCGACTTCAGCGGCGTGAGGTCGGCGCGCAAGCACATCGGCTGGTATGTCAGGACGCTGCCGGGCGGCGAGGCTTTCCGCAGCCGCATGAACCTGCTGGAAGACAGCCAGGCGCAGTGGCAGGCAGTGGCGGACTTTTTTGACGGGCTTGGCCTGCGCATGGACCGCATGCCTGTGGTGGGTGCCGGCATGGCGCAGCCGGCAGTCGGCGACAATGCAGAACAGAAAAAGAAGGAGGGGGAGCCCGCATGAGCAAGAAACACATAGAAGAATGTGTACGCACCAGCCTGGAAGGTTATTTCAAGGACTTGCGCGGCACGGAACCGGACGGCATGTACGACATGATGGTGCGTGTGGTCGAAAAGCCACTGCTGGAGGTGGTGATGCAGCATGCCGACCACAACCAGTCACGCGCCGCCGAATGGCTGGGCCTGAACCGCAACACCCTGCGCAAAAAACTCGTTGAACACAAACTGATCAAGTGACCCCAAGTGACCCGGCCGTCGCACCCCATCCCAAGAAACCAAAGAAACGCATGAACGCCCTGATTTCCGTCTCCGACAAAACCGGCATTGTTGACTTCGCACGCGCGCTGCACGCCCTCGGCATCAAGCTGATCTCCACCGGCGGCACCGCCAAACTGCTGGCCGACGAAAAGCTGCCTGTGACCGAGGTCGCAGAGCTGACGGGTTTCCCCGAGATGCTCGATGGCCGCGTCAAGACCCTGCACCCGATGGTGCACGGCGGCCTGTTGGCGCGCCGCGATGTGCCCGAACACATGGCTGCGCTGAAAACCCATGGTATCGGCACCATCGACCTGCTGGTCGTCAACCTCTACCCGTTCGAGGCCACCGTCGCCAAGGCCGGCTGCACGCTGGAAGACGCGATTGAAAACATCGACATCGGCGGGCCGGCCATGGTACGTTCGGCCGCCAAGAACTGGAAAGATGTCGGTGTGCTGACTGACGCATCGCAGTACGCCGGCGTGCTTGAGGAGCTCAAGTCGACCGGCAAGCTGGCCGATGCCACCAAATTCGCCCTGTCGGTGGCTGCGTTCAACCGCATCAGCCAGTACGACGGCGCCATCAGCGACTACCTCTCGGGCCTCCAGCCCGACGGCACGCACAGCCTGTTTCCCGGCCAGGCCAATGGCCGCTTCATCAAGGTGCAGGAACTGCGGTACGGCGAAAACTCGCACCAGCAGGCCGCGCTGTACCGCGACCTGTACCCGGCGCCGGGCTCGTTGGTCACGGCCAGGCAGTTGCAGGGCAAGGGGCTCTCCTACAACAACATCGCCGATGCCGATGCCGCCTGGGAGTGCGTCAAGAGTTTTAACGGGCCGGCCTGTGTCATCGTCAAACACGCCAACCCCTGCGGTGTGGCCATAGGCGCCGACGCGCTGGAAGCCTACAGCAAGGCCTTCAAGACCGACCCGACCTCGGCCTTCGGTGGCATCATTGCGCTGAACTGCACGCTCGACGGAGCGGCGGCGCAGCAGATCTCCAAACAGTTTGTCGAGGTGCTGATGGCTCCGGCCTTCACGCCCGAAGCACTCGAAGTGTTCAAGACCAAGGTCAATGTGCGGATTTTGCAGATTGACCTGCCGCCGGGTGGCGACACGGCGTGGCAACAGGGCCGCAACCTGATGGACATCAAGCGCGTCGGCTCCGGCCTGCTGATGCAGACCGCCGACAACCACGAACTGGCGCTGGCCGACATCAAGGTGGTCAGCAAGCTGCAGCCGACGCCGGCCCAGCTGCAGGACCTGCTGTTTGCCTGGAAGGTCGCCAAATACGTCAAGTCCAACGCCATCGTGTTTTGCGCCGATGGCATGACCATGGGCGTCGGCGCCGGACAGATGAGCCGCCTGGACTCGGCACGTATTGCCAGCATCAAGGCCGGGCATGCCGGCCTGTCGCTCAAGGGCACGGTCGTTGCGAGCGACGCTTTCTTTCCTTTCCGCGACGGTCTCGACGTGGTGGTCGATGCAGGCGCGAACTGCGTGATCCAGCCGGGCGGCAGCATGCGTGATCAGGAAGTGATTGATGCGGCCGACGAACGCGGCGTGGTGATGGTACTCAGCGGCGTGCGGCACTTCCGGCATTGATACCGGTTTTTTATTAATAAAAGTGCCTGCATCCCTTACTCCACGGGCGCGGACAGCTATCTAATTGATAGCAATCGGGGCGCCTGCCCGGGGTTGGACGGGCCGAAGCCTGTTCTTTGGCCGGCTTGCGCGGCGTTCAGCGTGCAGCAAAAAATCGGGCCGCAGCCTCGACGGTCTCGGCGATGTCGGCCGCCGAATGCGCCGAACTGACAAAGCCGGCTTCATACAGCGCCGGCGCGTAATACACGCCCTGATCCAGCATCGCATGGAAGAAGCGGTTGAAGGCGGGGCTGTCGGTCGTCATCACCGTGGCGTAGTTCTGCGGCAGTTTGTCCAGCAGGAAAAAACCGAACATGCCGCCTTCGCTGTCGCCGCAAAAAGCAACGCCGGATTGGGTCGCGGCCTGGGTGAGGCCGCTGACCAGGCTGCGGGTGCGCTCGCCGAGCGCTTCATAAAAGCCGGGTTTTTGCAGCTCGCGCAGGGTCGCCAGGCCACAGGCCGTGGCCACCGGGTTGCCCGACAGCGTGCCGGCCTGGTAGACCGAGCCCAGCGGTGCCAGCAGTTCCATCACGGCGCGTGTGCCACCGAAGGCGGCCATCGGCATGCCGCCGCCTATGACTTTGCCCAGCGCGGTCATGTCGGGTTTGAAGCCGGGAATGCTCTGGGCATACAGGCTTTGTGCGCCACCCAAGGCGACGCGAAAGCCGGTCATGACTTCGTCGAACACCAGCAGCGCGCCGTATTGCGTGCAGAGTTCGCGGCAACGCTTCATGAACGGCACACTGGCGCGCACAAAGTTCATGTTGCCGGCAATCGGCTCGATCATCAGGCAGGCCAGGTCCTTGCCGTGCACTGAAAAAGCTTCCTCGAGCTGGGCGATGTGGTTGTACTCAAGGACCAGCGTGTGTTGCACAACTTCAGGCGGCACGCCGGCGCTGGTCGGGCTGCCAAAAGTGGCCAGGCCCGAGCCGGCTTTCACCAGCAGCGCGTCGGAGTGACCGTGGTAACAGCCCTCGAACTTGATGATCTTGCTGCGCCCGGTGGCGCCACGCGCCAGCCGGATCACGCTCATGGTTGCTTCCGTGCCAGAGCTCACCAGGCGCAGCATCTCGATGGACGGCACGAGCTTGACGATCTCTTCGGCCAGCTCCACTTCGCGCTCGGTCGGTGCGCCATAGGAGAAACCCTCGAGCACGGCCTTCTGCACCGCCTCGACGACGGCGGGGTGTCCGTGGCCCAGGATCATCGGGCCCCAGGAGCCGATGTAGTCGATGTAGCGCTGACCGTCGGCATCCCAGAAATGGGCGCCCTGGGCTCGTTGCACGAATCGTGGGGTGCCGCCGACGGCCTTGAAGGCGCGTACCGGCGAATTGACGCCGCCGGGAATCAGCTTTTTGGCGCGCTCGAACAGTGCTGCATTGCGGGACGTGTCGGGACTAGTGTTTGGTGCCATTGGTGGGTAGGTCAAAAGGGGGCAAGGGGGGCAGCGGAGCGTCCGGATCGCTGCCTTCGTCGTCAGCGTCCGTGGTGTCGTCGTCGGCCTGGGCCCAGAACAGCCGGTCAGGCACGATATTGCCCATGCCGGGGTGAAAGCCGGCGTCCAGGCTATGGTCGAGGTAGGTCAGGGCCTCGGCCGTGGCGGCCTGCAGGTTGTGGCCGTTGGCCAGCAGTGCCGTCAGGGCGGCCGTCAGCGTGTCGCCGGCGCCGGCAAACACCGCCTCGAAACGCTCGAATTTTTCGCTGTAGAGGATGGCCTGCGGTGTGGCCAGCACGTTGTCAATGAACTGGTCCGGCAGGGGCACGCCGGTCACCAGCGTGTACGGCACTCCGAACTCGGAAGCGGCCTTGGCGATATCACGTGCCGACGGACTCTTGTCGCCGGTCCAGTCCGGCAGCAACCAGCGCCACAGGCTGCTGTGGTTGCCCACCAGCACGGTGGTTTGCGGCAGCATCAGTTCGCGAAAGGCGTCGAGGTAGCTGTCGATCGCTTCTTCTTCCCACCATGACAGGTTGGGCATGTAGGCAATCAGCGGCACATCGGCATAGTCCGACGCAATTTCCGCGATCGCGCTGATGGTTTCCGGGCTCCCGACAAAACCTACCTTGATGGCGGCGACCGGCATGTCTTCCAGTGCCGTGCGGGCCTGCTCGGTGACCGCCTCGTCGTCAAAGGAAACATGATCGAAAATCTCGGCCGTATCACGCACATAGGCGCCGGTGACGACCGCCAGGGCGTGGGCTCCGGCGGATGCAATGGCGCTGATGTCCGCCGTCAGGCCGCCAGCGCCGCTGGGGTCATTGGCGTTGAAGCTCATCACGCAGGCGGGAGAGGTTTCGCTGTCCTCTGTTTCCATTTGCGGGCTGTCCAGAGGAGTGGGGGTGGGGTTTGCCATAGGGCTGGAATTTTGCCTCGTAAGCGAATAAGCAACGCCGCCTCGATACAATTGTTGCATTCTATTCGAAGGCAACTTAAGCTGTGACTCAATCAATGACCTGGATGTGTTTAATTTGTGGGTGGATTTATGACGAAGCAACCGGCGCGCCGGAACACGGCATAGCGGCGGGAACGCCTTGGGCCGAGGTCCCGATGAATTGGACCTGTCCTGAATGCGGTGCGCGCAAGGAAGACTTTGAAATGGTTCAAATCTGAATGGCCGCGCCAGGTGTCTAAACAAAAACGCGCGATGGGCGGTGCCGGGCCGGCGGCGCGGTACAAGGAGCACAGTCAGTGAGTATTACCAGTTCGGGGCTCAAGGTCTTGGTCATCGACGACAGCAACACGATCCGGCGCAGTGCGGAGATCTTCCTGAAGCAGGGCGGCCATGAGGTGTTGCTGGCGGAGGACGGTTTTGACGCGCTCTCCAAAGTCAACGACTACCTGCCCGACCTGATCTTCTGCGACATCCTGATGCCACGTCTGGACGGTTATCAGACCTGCGCCATCATCAAGCGCAACCCTAAATTTTCCAATGTGCCGATTGTGATGCTGTCTTCCAAGGACGGTGTTTTCGACAAGGCAAGAGGCAGGATGGTCGGCTCGCAGGACTACCTGACCAAACCATTTACCAAAGACCAGTTGCTGCACACCGTTCAGGAACTGGGCAGCGCAAAACAAGGAGTAGCGTAATGGCGATTAAAAAAATTCTGATTGTGGATGACTCTAAAACAGAGTTGATGTTCATGACCGACCTGCTGGTCAAAAATGGTTTTGCCGTGAAAACCGCTGAGAACGCGGAAGACGCCTTTCGTCGGCTGGCCGAGGACAAGCCTGACCTGATCCTGATGGACGTGGTGATGCCCGGGCAAAATGGTTTCCAGCTCACGCGCGCCATTACCCGGGACCCTCTGTACGCGGACGTGCCCATCATCATGTGTACCAGCAAAAATCAGGAAACCGACCGCGTCTGGGGCATGCGCCAGGGCGCCAAGGACTACATCACCAAGCCGGTGGATGCCGACGACCTGATGGCCAAAATCAAGGCGCTGGGCTGATTCCGCACCGATCCCGCTAAAGCATGGCCAATCGACAAGCACTTAGAGAACTGCAAAGCCGTCTTGCCGACAGGCTGAAGGCGGCCAAGACACAGGGTGTTTCGGCGTCCTGGCTGGCTGTTGAAGCAGGGGGGGGGAAATACCTCTTCCCCCTGAATCAGTCCGGAGAAATTTTCCCCTGGGTCAGTGCGCAGAATGTGCCCTACACGCAAGCCTGGTTTGCCGGTGTGGCCAATCTGCGTGGCGGCCTGTACGGTGTGGTTGATCTGGCGAGTTTTGTGACCGGCAAAATGCCGCCGGCGCGCAGTGAGCTGGCACGCACCGAGTCCCGTCTGGTTGCGCTCAACAGCGCTCTGGAGATCAATTGCGCCTTGCAGATCGACAAGCTGGCCGGTCTGCGCAACCCGGAAGCATTCACGGACTTCGCCGAAAGATCACCCGACGCGCCGGAGTTTTTCGGCCACAGCTATGTGGACGCGAACGGTGTGCATTGGCAGGAAATCAACCTGCAGTTGCTGGCGCAACAAGCCCATTTTTTGACCATCAGCGCCTAGCGCTATTACGTTTTTTTCCCAGGAAGGCCTCACCATGTCTGTCATTCAGAAGCTGTTCAAAACAAAGCCTGCCCCCCCCGAGGACAGCATGGATGGTGTCTCTCTGGACATGTCGGTCGATCCCCTTGCAACGGGGGCCATGGACGCTTCGGGTTCGGCCTCCATGGCGCGCCTGGGCGACGGTGACGGTCCTGAAAGTCAGTCCGCCGAGGACGTTTCCGAAAATGTTGAAAAGCTGGCCTTGCCTGTCCTGGGCCGAAGGTCCATGGGTGAGCACCAGCGGATCCTGGTGATCTTGCTCGCTTTTGCGGTCGTGGTGCTCGGTTCCGTGACTTTTGTCGCACTGAACCAGGCGGACAGGGTCGCGCAGCAGGTGGCTGCCACCGGACAATCGCTGATGCAGTCGCAGCGGCTTGCGAAGTCCGTGTCTCAGGCGCTGGTGGGCAGTGCCCAGGCTTTTCCGGACGTGCGCGAGAGTTCGGACGTGCTGGCAAAAACCGTGCGGGGCCTGAGGTCGGGCGATGAGTCCCTGCGACTGGAGCCGGTCGCTGTTACCCTGCAGCCAGATGTCGACACCGTGACGCCGCTGATGGAGCGTGCCGAGAAAAATGCATCAACTGTGATGGCCCAGCAGGCGATTTTGACGCAAGTGGGCAACGCGCTGCGTACCATCAACCGGCAGTCCTCGGATCTGCTTGAAATCGCCGAGACGGTGTCTTCGCTCAAGCTCCAGCAGAACGCGGCACCCGCAGAAATTTCTGCGGCCGGCCAGCTCGTGATGTTGACCCAGCGTATCGGTAAATCCGCCAACGAATTTCTGACGATGGAAGGCGTGAGCCCCGAAGCCGTGTTCCTGCTGGGCAAGGATTTGAACTCGTTCAAGGAAATTGCGCAGGGCCTGCAGGAGGGCAGTCCCGAGCTCCGCCTGACGGGTTCCAAGGACCCGCAAACCCGCGAACGGCTCGAGGCGCTGATGGCGCTGTATGAGCAGACCCGCGTGCAGGCCGGCGCAATTCTCGGCAACTTGCAGGGTCTGGTGTCGGCTCGTGAGGCCCAGGCGTCGATCATTGCTGACAGCGAGCCCTTGCGTCGGGGTCTGGAAGATATCCAGGGCAAGCTGTCGTCGCAAACTGGTCTGGGTGCCGGGGCCTTGACGACGCTGGCTATTGCGGCTGCCTTTGCGCTTCTTTGTGCTGCAGGTCTGGCTCGTTTGCAGGTGCTGGATAGCCGGCAGCGCCAGGGTGTTGCTGAAAATCAGCGGCTCGAAGCCAAAGGCCAGGAACAGGACGCCAAGCGCGTCAATGACGCCAATCAGGCCGCCATTTTGCGATTGATGAACGAGTTGCAGACAGTGGCTGAAGGTGACCTGACCCAGGAGGCGACGGTGACTGAGGACATCACCGGCGCCATTGCGGACTCGGTGAACTACACGGTGGAAGAGTTGCGGCAACTGGTGGGCAGTGTGCAGAACACGGTGACCCGGGTGGCGCAAACCACGGCCCAGGTGGAAAGCACCTCGACCGAGTTGCTGGCAGCGTCCACGGAACAGCTGCGGGAAATTCGCGAAACCGGCCAGTCGGTGCTCGACATGGCCACCCGAATCAACCAGGTGTCCAGCCAGGCCCAGGAATCTTCCCAGGTGGCACGGCAATCGCTGACCGCCGCCGAAACGGGTTTGCAGGCGGTGCAAAACGCCATCGGCGGCATGAACTCCATCCGCGACCAGATCCAGGAAACCTCCAAGCGGATCAAGCGGCTCGGTGAGTCGTCCCAGGAGATTGGCGAGATCACCGAACTGATTTCGGACATTACCGAACAGACCAACGTGCTGGCGCTCAACGCGGCCATTCAGGCCGCGTCCGCTGGTGAAGCCGGACGCGGATTCTCGGTGGTTGCCGAGGAGGTGCAACGACTGGCTGAGCGTTCCGCAGATGCGACGCGCCAGATTTCTGCGCTGGTGAAAGCCATTCAGACCGACACGCAGGATGCGGTGGGCGCCATGGAGCGTTCCACGCAGGGTGTGGTCGAAGGGGCCAAGCTGTCGGACAGCGCCGGTACCGCACTGTCCGAGATTGACATGGTGTCACGCCGGCTGGCTGACCTGATTGAGCAGATCTCTGCCTCGACTTCCCGAGAAGCAGAATCGGCCAACGTGTTGGCCGGCAACATCCAGCACATTTTTGCGGTGACCGAGCAAACCGGAGAAGGTACACGATCCACGGCGCAGCAGGTGCGTGATTTGTCCCGCATGGCCGAAGAACTCAGGCAGTCCGTCTCGCGATTCAAGATCGCCTGATGCATCGCTGATTTTTTCCTGCCCGTGACCTCCGATTTCTGAACCGGCCTGCTATCTATGCAATTGAACGCTCCGAATTCATCTCCTGCCGAACTCGACCTGGCCGTGAATGATCTGGGTCCATTGGCGTGGGTGCTGGACGAACTTCGAAAATCCCTGGACGGCGCTGCCAAGGCCCTGAAGCGTTTTGTGCGTGATGCCGAATTGGCACGAGGCTCCGACCTCGCGGCCCTTGACGCGAGCCAGCTGCGCATTGCGCGCCAGCAGTTGCACCAGGCCGTGGGTGCGCTGGAAATGGTTGGTTTGGGTGCGCCCGCGCTGGTACTGCGCGCGATGGAGGCAGCTGTGCAGCGGTTTGTGCAGCGGCCTGAGCAGTGCAATCAGGAGGCGGCGGCGAAGGTCGAACAGGCCAGCTTCGCCTTGACCGAATATCTCGAAGGAGTGCTGGCCGACAAGCCGGTGTCTGCCATTTCGCTGTTCCCCCAGTACCGTGATGTGCAGGGGCTGGTCGGTGCGGATCGCATCCATCCGGCAGATCTCTGGATGTACGAATGGCGCTGGATGGACCCGGCGCTGGCGGTCACCGTCAGTGCGGGCGCTTACGATGATGCGTCGAGGCAGTCGCTGGACCAGTTGGTCCTGAAAATCATGCGCACGGGCGACCCGCAGGCAGCGCAGAGTTTCAGGGATATGTGCCTGGGGTTTGCCCAGGCCGAGCCTGCGGGCGAGCCCAGGGCGTTCTGGAAAATCGCAGCCGGCTATTTTGAAGCGCTGTCCCATGGTTTGCTGAAGGTTGATCTCTACGTCAAACGCGCTGCATCGCGCGTGCTTCTGCAATATGCGTCCTTTGCCAAGGGCGGCACCGATGCGTCGGACAGGCTGGCCCAGGATCTGCTGTTTTTTTGCTCACAGGCCGTGGCGATCCGTGCCGCCGATACGCCTGTTCTGTCGGCCATTCGCGCCAGCTACGGTCTGGCCCGGTTCAAGCCGGTTGACTACGAGGCGGTCCAGTTTGGCCGTTTCGACCCCGCGTTGCTCGCGCAGGCCCGCAAACGGATTGTTTCGGCCAAGGAAACCTGGTCCTCGCTGACGGCGGGGGACGTGAGCAAGTTCAAGACGGTGGCTGACCAGTTCAGTCTGGTGACCGATTCGCTGGTCAAGCTGCATCCGCCCAGCGAGCCACTGGCCGCCGCGCTGTCGCAGGTGATTGAAGCGACGGTTCGCTCCGGCCAGGCGCCTCCGATAGAACTGGCGCTTGAGGTAGCCACGGCCGTGCTCTACCTGGAGGCCGCTTTTGACGATCTCGATCCCGCCGACCCGCAATTGGCGATCCGAACGGCCCGGCTGGCCCAGCGGCTCGACAGCGCGCTAAGCGGTGGCCAGGCGCAGCCGCTTGAATCATGGATGGAAGAGTTGTACCGCCGCGTCAGCGACAAACAAACCATGGGCAGTGTCGTCGGCGAACTGCGCATTTCCCTGAGCGAACTTGAAAAATCGCTGGATGTGTTCTTCCGCAACCCGCAGGAAAAAGCAGCACTGGTCGCGGTTCCCGGCCAGCTCTCGCAGATGCGTGGTGTGTTGTCGGTGCTGGGGCTGGACCAGGCTTCCCAGGCGGTTCTGCGCATGCGCGAGAGCGTCGAGCAGATGCTGGTGACTGAGGTGGACGATCAGCTGGCGCGCTCTTCCGGTACCTTCGAGCAGCTGGGCAACAACCTGGGTGCATTGAGCTTTTTGATTGACATGCTCAATTACCAGCCGACGCTGGCGAAAAAACTTTTTGTGTACGACGATGTCAAGGGCGAGCTCAAGCCCCTGATGGGTCGTATCCACACCGCTCAGGATGCCGCTGCGGCGGTAACCGTCAACAGCGAGTTGTCCCAGGAAGTGCTGTCCGTCGTTCAGGATGCCCGGGCTGGCGATTCTGCCGAAAGTCTGAGCGTCAAACTCGATGTTCTGGCCACCCGTGCGGCGCTGGCTGATCAGCCAGCGCTTGCCCAGACTGCCCGCGATGCTGCTCTGGCCGTTGCCGGGCAGGGCCCGCAGTCCAATGCGGGTTCTCTCGCCAGTTTGGTGGAGGTTGCCGCGCCGGCTGTTGTGCCAGTGGCCGCGGCTACAGGTTCGGCCACCGGCGCCGACGATTTTGAGGAAGACGACTTGCGCGATATCTTCCTGGAGGAAGCGCGCGAGGTCGCCGGCCATGCGCAGGCTGCACTTGCCGCCCTGGCCACTGATCCAGGAGATATCGGCGAACTGACGATATTGCGCCGGGCCTTCCACACGCTCAAAGGCAGTTCGCGCATGGTCGGACTCAACGAATTTGGCGAAGCCGCTTGGGCCATGGAGCAAATGCTCAATGGCTGGCTGGCTGAGCAAAAACCTTCCAATGAAGAATTTCGCACGCTGTGCGTGCAGGCCATGGACGGATTTGCTGCCTGGATCGAGGACATTGCCTCCGGCTGTGAGACTCCCTGGACGTCCTCCGCATTTCGTGCCAGTGCCGATGCGATGCGGGAAGAGGCGCGCTTCAGCCCGATCCAGCAACCTGCCGTGCAGCAGGCGCCTGCTGCAGCGAGTGAGGCCTCGCCCGTTGTGCAAAGGCAGGACGTGACCTCGTTGCCAGTGGAGCAGGGCACGGATCTGGATTTCGACTTCGTGTTGGATGTGGAGCCCGCCGCGCCGGTCGCTGAGGCGCCTGCCGCACCGGTCGCGCCAGCGCTGGCCGATATACAGGGTATTGACTTCGACAGCCTGGCCGCCTTGTCGGGGCCCGTTGCAGACGCGCCGATCGCAGCGCAGGCTGCTCCTTCAGAGATCGTGTTTGAGATGGACTTCGCTGATCCGGCGCCCGCTGAACAGGCCGAACCGCTGGAATTGTCGGCCAGTGATTTCGACGTGCATTTTCTGGGTCAACCTGCCGTGGAAGAAGAACCTGTTCAAACTCCGGCGGCTCAGCCCGAATCTGCGGCGCTGCGGGACCCAGACGATTTTGTCTTTGCCATGCCGGAGCACAGTGAGATCCAGTCGACAGCGCCTGCGCAGGAAGAGGTGCCGACCGCATCGCTCGAGAATCCTTCCGATGAAACGGCATCCGGCGAAACGGCTGGGGATGAACAGATCAAGGTGATCGGGTCGTTGCGTATTGGCATTCCGCTCTACAACGTGTATCTCAATGAAGCTGACGAATGGTCGCGCAGGCTGGTCACCGAGGTCACGGAATGGACGATGGAGCGCGACCGCCCCATCGGCGACTCCACGCTGGCGCTAACGCATTCGTTGGCGGGAAGTTCTGCGACGGTTGGATTCGAAGCCCTGTCTGAAATGGCGCGAGCGCTGGAGAACGCCCTGCAGCAGACACAAATCCAGCATGGGCAAGTCAGCGGCCGGCACAACAAGTTGTTCATCGATGCTGCCGAAGACATCCGGCGGCTGCTGCATCAGTTTGCAGCCGGCTTTCTCAAACAGCCGGATCCCGGGATTCTTCAGGCATTGCGGGACATTGATTTTGCCGACGAAGCCAGTGCGGCTTCCATGGTCGTCCCCAGTTCCGAGGCTGCTGAGATCCCCGTTGCATCGCAGCAACCAGTTCCCGCGGCGGTTCCTCCGGCAGCGCCAGTGCCGCCTGCTGGCGTTTCGCTCACGGGCACGGTAGTTCCCGCACAGGAACGCTCCCTCTCGGTGACTGTCAAGGTCATTCCCGCTGCACCTGTTGTGGCTGCACCAAGCGCGGTTCCGGTGGCGCCTGCCATTCCCGCGGCGGTGGTTGCGGCACCTGTTGCCGCGGCCGCATCGTTTGCGTCTGCAGCGTTCAGTGAAGATATGGACGACGAGATCGACGCGGTCGACGTGATCGATCCTGACCTGTTCCCCATTTTCGAAGAAGAAGGTGCCGAGTTGATGCCTCAATTGGGCGGCGCTCTGCGGCAGTGGTCAGCCCGTCCCGACAACCATGGTGCACGCAGCGAAGTGTTGCGGGCTCTGCACACCCTCAAGGGCAGTGCACGTCTGGCGGGCGCCATGCGGCTTGGCGAGATGGCCCACCGCATCGAGTCGGATATCGAGCATATGGGTTCCGATGCCGCCGCCTCGCAGGATTTTGACGCGCTGCTGACCACTTTTGACGCGATGCAGGCCAATTTTGAGGCCCTGCGCCACCCGGGCGAAACGGCCCAGGCGCTGGAACCGCTGGCGCCACTGTCAGCTGCCGCGGTCGAGGAGGCGGGGACCCCGGCAACGGATGCCCAGGACACGGCCGCAGCGTCGCCGTCCGTGCCCGCCGTTTCCGCCGAGCCGGGTTCGCGCAAAGTCATGATGTCCATGGCCCAGGCCACGGCACTGCAACCTTTGCGTCCGGCGGCCTCGGGTTCCATACGCGTGCGTTCGCAGCTGCTGGACCGCATGGTCAATCAGGCCGGTGAGGTGATGATCACCCGGTCGCGCCTGGAAGCCGAGCTGAACCAGTTGCGAGGCTCGCTCAACGACTTGAGCGGCAACTTGAACCGTTTGCGTACGCAGCTGCGTGACGTGGAAATGCACTCTGAAACGCAGATGCAGTCGCGCCTGCAACAGGCCAAGGAAGCGCAGCTCGGCTTTGACCCGCTGGAATTCGACCGTTTCACGCGCGTGCAGGAACTGACCCGCATGATGGCCGAGTCGGTCAACGACGTGGCGACCGTGCAGCGTACCTTGCAGCGTACGGTGGAGGCCACCGAGGACGATCTGATTGCCCAGGCGCGCCAGACGCGCGAATTGCAGCGCGACCTGTTGCGCACCCGCATGGTGGAGTTTGAAGGTATTTCCGAGCGCCTGTACCGCGTGGTGCGCCAGGCCTCGAAGGAAACCGGCAAGCAGGTCCGGCTGGATCTGCAGGGCGGCACGATCGAGATGGACCGCGGCATGCTCGATCGCATGACGCCGGCGTTCGAACACTTGCTGCGTAACTGCGTGGCCCACGGCATTGAAGATATGCAGGCCCGCACCAACGCGGGCAAGGACCCCAGTGGCCTCATCACCGTCAGCCTGCAGCAGTCGGGCAATGACGTGTCGGTCGAATTCCGCGATGACGGCGCCGGTCTCAATCTGGAGCGTATCCGGGAGAAGGCGATTGCCTCCGGCCTGCTGGCTCCGGGCCAGCAGATCGGTGACGACGAAGCGGCCAACATGATTTTCATGCCCGGCTTCAGTACGGCGTCGCACGTGACCGAACTTTCCGGCCGGGGTATCGGTATGGACGTGGTGCGCTCCGAGGTCAACGCACTGGGCGGCCGCATTGAAACCAGCACTGTTGCCGGCAAGGGCACCAACTTCAAGCTGGTGCTGCCCCTGACCACGGCGGTGACGCAGGTGGTGATGTTGCGCGCTGGCGGCTCTTCCGTCGGTGTGCCCGCCAACGTGGTTGAAACCGTGCGCCGGATTTCGGCGAAGGATTTGCAGCAGGCCTACAACAGCGGCGTGCTCGATGTCGCCGGCGAAGCGGTTCCGTTTTTCTGGTCAGGCGCCTTGCTGCAGGTCTCCCGCATGAGCAGCGAGCCCCAGGGCAAAACCGCACCGGTGGTCATTTTCCGAAGCGCCGCGCAGCGGCTGGCCCTGCACGTTGACGAGGTGCTGGGCAACCAGGAGGTGGTGGTTAAAAACCTCGGCCCGCAGCTTTCCCGCCTGCCGGGTCTGGCGGGCATGTCGGTGCTGGCCTCGGGCGCCGTTGTCCTGATTTACAACCCCGTTGCACTCGCATCTGTTTACGGGCAGCAGGCCCGCGCCTGGAGTTCCGACAGCGCCGAGCCGCACATGCTCGAGCAATCCGGCGCTGGCGACGAGCGCGGTTTGTCCGTCTCCTCGCCTGTCCCAGTGACACCGCAGATTCCGCTGATTCTGGTGGTCGATGATTCGATCACGGTGCGGCGCGTGACCCAGCGTCTGCTGCAGCGTGAGGGTTATCGCGTCTCCATGGCCGCGGACGGCTTGCAGGCGCTCGAACGCCTGCAGGAGGAGCGTCCCACGGTGGTTCTGTCCGACATTGAAATGCCACGCATGGACGGATTTGACCTGGCGCGCAACATCCGCGGCGATGCCCGTCTGAGCGATTTGCCGATCATCATGATCACCTCGCGTATTGCCGAGAAGCACCGCGAACACGCCAAGGAACTCGGGGTTGACCACTACCTGGGCAAACCTTATGCCGAAGACGAGTTGCTCAGCCTGATTCGCCACTATTGCAGCGCAGAAGCCGCAGTTTCATAAAGAAATTGGCGTCCAGCCCTTTCTGGACAAGCGCTTCAAGCTATGAAAATAGGAGCGTTTATTCCGTGGCTGTTTTTTTGACAGGCGCGTAGCGTTGCAGGGTCAGCGCCCGCGCCTCGTCATGCTGCACGACGGGAAGCGGGTAGTTCTCTCCCAGCCGGACACCCGCGGCGGCCAGCGCCACGGGCTTGGCCAGCCAGGGGCTGTGCAGGTCGGTGCCGGTCAGACCGGCCAACTGCGGCAGGTACTTGCGGATGAACTTCCCGTCGGCGTCGAACTTTTCGCTCTGGCTGGTCGGGTTGAAGATGCGGAAGTAGGGTTGCGCGTCGCAGCCGCTGCTGGCGGCCCATTGCCAGCCGCCGTTGTTGGCTGACAAGTCGAAGTCGTTGAGTTTTTCGGCGAAATATCGTTCGCCCCAGCGCCAGTCCAGCCCCAAGTCTTTCACCAGAAAACTGGCGGTGACCATGCGCAGGCGATTGTGCATGTACCCGGTCTGGTTGATCTGGGCCATGGCGGCATCGACCAGCGGGTAGCCGGTCCGGCCTTCACACCAGGCCCGAAACAATGCCTCGGCAGCAGGCCCCTGTTCCCAGGCAATGGCATCGTACGCGGGTTTGAAGGAACGCTCCGCCACATGCGGGAAGTTGCTCAGGATCTGCGCATAAAAATCGCGCCAGATCAGCTCGCTGAGCCAGACCGCCGCACCCGGGCTGCCCTGCTCCTGCAGGCGGAGGGCAGTGCCCGCCAGCCGGCGGATGGAGACCGTGCCAAAACGCAGGTGCACCCCCAGATAACTCGGTCCCTTGACTGCAGGGAAGTCACGCGTGGCGTGGTACTGATCGATACGCGCCATGAAATCGTCAAACAGGCGTGAGCCGCCGGGGCTGCCTGTGGAAATCTTCAGTTCGGCGAGGTTGGTCGGCGCAAACCCAATGTCTTCCAGTGCGGGCACGCCGGTGCGGCAGTCCGCCGGCAGGGTGGCCAGAGCGGCACCGTGGTTCTGCACCGGGTAGGGTCGCAGGTAAAAATCGTCGACTTTCCTGAGCCAGGCATTTTTGTAGGGCGTGAATACGCTGTACGGTGTGCCGCCCAGGGTCAGCACCTCCCTGCGCTCGAAGATCACATGGTCCTTGAAGCTGTGAAATGCCTTGCCGTCCCCCGCCAGCGCCTCGCCGACCCGCGCGTCGCGTGCCAGCGATCCGGGCTCGTCATCATGGTTGGCAAAAACGGCTTCGGCGGCCAGCTTCTGTGCCATCGCAGGCACGACCTCGTTCGCCCCGCCGTGCTGCACGATCAGTCCGGCATGGGACACGCCATGGTGGCGGCCCAGCTCCGCCAGTTGCCTGTCCAGGTCCACCAGTGACTCGCGGATGAACTCCACACGGCGGTCGGCACGCGGCAGGGCGTCCAGGATGGCCTGGTCAAACACGAAAACGCAAAAGACCTGGTGGCAGGCCTTGAGTGCGTGGTACAGCGCCGCGTTGTCGTCACTGCGCAGGTCGCGTCTGAACCACATCAGGCCCTTGTCGTATTTTTTATTATTCATGTTCCTGGACCAGTGATGGATGTGGCAGATGCTGCAGGGATGGCGCACGGAGGTGGCGCAACAGGCCGGTGGTTTTTCTTCCAGCGCGCACCGCCAGCGCGTAAAATTGCGTCATGGCACTGGATTCTGCACCGATCAACCTGACCCATCACTTCCTGATTGCCATGCCCGGGCTGGATGATGAGGCTTTCGCAAGAAGCGTCGTCTACATGTGCGAGCACAGTGATCGCGGCGCGCTGGGACTGGTGATCAACAAGCCCAGCGACATCAATCTCCAGGGCCTGTTCGACAAGGTGGCCTTGCCCCTGAGGCGCAACGACCTGACCGATTCCCTGGTGTTCCAGGGCGGGCCGGTGCAGACCGAGCGTGGTTTTGTGCTCCATGAATGCATGCTCGAAGGCAGCGAAACGGTGTACGCGTCGACCATGACCATCCCCGGTGGGCTGGAGATGACCACCTCCAAGGATGTGCTGGAAGCCCTCTCCACGGGCGCCGGGCCCCGCAAGGTGTTTGTTTCCCTGGGGTATTCGGCTTGGGGCGAAGGGCAGCTGGAGTCCGAAATTTCCGACAACAGCTGGCTCACCGTGGAGGCGGACCTCTCGCTGATTTTCGACACACCGGTCGAGCAGCGTTACGACAAGGCGCTGATGCTGCTTGGCCTGCAGAGCTGGATGCTGTCGCCTGAGGCAGGGCACGCATGAGTGCAGTGGCTCCGCCTGCCATGGCCGCTGACCTGCAAACATTTCTGGCTTTCGATTTTGGCGTCAAGCGCACCGGTGTCGCCACCGGCAACCGGCTGACGCGTACGGCGACACCGCAAGGCAGCATCGCCGCCGAGGGTGACGCCCGTTTCGCGGCGATCGCCCTGAAAATCCGGGAGTGGCAACCCGACGCCCTGGTGGTGGGGATTCCTTTCCATCCCGACGGCGCCAGCCACGACAACACCGCACGCGCCCGGAAATTCGCCCGCCAGTTGCGCGGGCGTTTCGGTCTGCAGGTGTTTGAGGTTGACGAGCGCTACAGCACCACCGAAGCGCTGTCGCAGGGTGCGCCTGATGCGGACGCAGCGTCTGCCTGCATAATCCTCGAGCAGTTTTTAAGGAGTTTTTCATGACCAGCCTGACCCTGGACGCCGAGGCCTTGTACCGCGAAGTCCTGCGCGGCATGCAGCAGCTGCTGGCGACCTATGACCGCCCGCCGCGGCTGGTAGGTGTGGCTTCCGGCGGCGTCTGGCTGGCCGAACGCCTGCGCGCCGACCTGGGCCTAGCTGACGACATCGGTACCTTGTCCTCGGCGATGCACCGTGACGATTTTTCCCAGCGCGGCCTGTCGGCCAGCGGCCAGACGGTGCTGCCTTTTGATGTCAACGGCGCCCACCTCATCGTGCTCGACGACGTGCTCTACACCGGGCGCACCATTCGTGCCATTCTCAACGAGGTGTTTGATTACGGCCGGCCAGCCAGCGTCAAGCTTGTGGTGCTGGTGGACCGTGGTGACAGGGAACTGCCGATACAGGCCGACTTTGCGGCTGCCCGGGTGGCCCTGCCGGCGTCCCAGTCGCTGGCACTGGCGCGCAGTGACGACGGCCGGTTCAGCTTCCAGGTGCAGGGGGTGACACCATGACCACCTGCCCCGACGGTTTTCCCGTCAGTATTCCTGCTGTCCCGCGAAAGGCCTGATTGTGTTGTACCGACGAAACCCGCAACTCAACAAGAATGGTGAGCTGATTCACCTGCTGTCCATTGAAGGTCTGCCCAAAGCGACGCTGACCCACATCCTCGATACCGCGGCCAGCTTTGTCAGCGTCAGCGACCGCGAGGTCAAAAAGGTCCCGCTGCTGCGCGGCAAGAGTGTCTTCAACCTCTTCTTTGAAAACTCCACCCGCACCCGCACGACCTTCGAAATCGCGGCGACGCGGCTGTCGGCCGATGTGATCAACCTTGATATTGCGCGCTCGTCGGCCTCCAAAGGCGAGTCGCTGCTCGATACGATCTCCAACCTGAGCGCGATGGCGGCAGACCTGTTCGTGGTGCGCCACAGCGAATCGGGTGCGCCTTACCTGATCGCGCAACACGTCGCACCACACGTGCATGTGATCAACGCCGGCGACGGCCGCCATGCACACCCGACGCAGGGGCTGCTGGACATGTACACCATCCGCCACTACAAGAAGGACTTCAGCAACCTCACCGTGGCGATCGTCGGCGATGTGCTGCACTCGCGTGTGGCCCGCTCCGACATCCATGCGCTGACCACGCTGGGTTGCCCCGAGGTACGAGTGGTAGGTCCGAAAACCCTGGTGCCTGCCGACATGGCGCAAATGGGGGTGCGCGTCTGCCACACCCTGGAAGAGGGCATCAAGGGGGCCGACGTGATCATCATGCTCAGGCTGCAGAACGAACGCATGTCCGGCGCCCTGTTGCCCAGCAGCCATGAGTTTTTCAAGAGCTTCGGCCTGACCAACGAGAAGCTCAAGCATGCCAAACCCGATGCCATCGTCATGCATCCCGGCCCGATCAACCGCGGCGTCGAAATCGATTCCGCCGTGGTTGATGGCGCACAAAGCGTGATCCTGCCGCAGGTCACTTTCGGCATCGCCGTGCGCATGGCGGTGATGAGCATTGTTGCCGGGAACGAAGCATGAACATGAGCCCCCACGCTTGTCGCTTCGCGTACTGCGCTGCCCCCCGAGGAGGCCGCTGCGCCTGCGGCCCGGCGAAGCCGGTTCCGCGGCCCCTGCTTGGATTGAAGAGCCTCCATGCATGCCTCTGCATGTGTCGCGTTGCGCCTTTTCTGGAAGCTACACAATGAAGATACTGATCAAGAACGGTCGGGTGATTGATCCGGCTTCCGGCCTCGACGAAGTGGGCGATGTGGCGATTGCCGCCGGGCGCATTCTGTCGCTGAAAACCACGGTTGCAGATTTCACGCCGAACCGCACGATTGATGCCACGGGCTGCATTGTTGCGCCGGGCCTGATCGACCTGTCGGCGCGCCTGCGCGAACCGGGCTACGAACATGAGGGCATGCTCGAAAGCGAACTGGCGGCAGCCGTCGCCGGCGGCGTCACCAGCCTGGTCTGTCCGCCCGACACCGACCCGGTGCTCGATGAGCCCGGCCTGGTCGAGATGCTCAAGTTCCGTGCAGAAAAATTGCACCAGTCGCGCGTGTTTCCGCTGGGCGCGTTGACGCGGGCCCTGCAGGGGGAAGCATTGACGGAAATGGTCGAACTGACGGAGGCCGGCTGTGTCGGCTTCAGCCAGGCCGAGGTGCCGCTGGCCAACACCCAGGTGTTGCTGCGCGCCCTGCAATATGCTGCCAGCTTTGGCTACACCGTCTGGCTGCGTCCGCAGGACAGCTGGCTGGGCGGGGGCGTGGCCGCGAGCGGTGCGCTGGCGACCCGGCTGGGCCTGAGCGGTGTGCCGGTGGCGGCCGAGACCATCGCGCTGCACACGCTGTTCGAGCTGATGCGTGCCACTGGCGCGCGAGTGCATGTCTGCCGCATCAGCAGCGCGGCCGGCGTGGCCTTGCTGGCCAAGGCCAAGGCCGATGGCCTGGCTGTGACGGCGGACGTCAGCATCAACAGCCTGCATCTGACGGACACCGATATTGGCTACTTCGACAGCCGCATGCGCCTGAACCCGCCGCTGCGCCAGCAGCGTGACCGCGATGCCTTGCGTCAGGCGCTGGCCGACGGCGTCATCGACGCGCTGGTGTCCGACCACACACCGGTGGAGGCCGATGCGAAGACTCTGCCTTTTGCCGAGGCTGAACCGGGTGCCACCGGGCTGGAACTGTTGCTGGGCCTGGCCTGCAAATGGGGTACGGACAGCGGGGTGGGCCTGTCCCGCGCGCTGGCGGTGCTTACCAGTGAGCCGGCCCGCGTCCTGGGCGGCGCACTGGGGACCTTTCAGGCCAGTGCCGGGCAACTGGTCAAGGGTGGCGTGGCCGATGTCTGTGTGTTCAACGCGCAGACCGAATGGACGGTGCAGCCTGACACCTTGCGCAGCCAGGGCAAACACACGCCGTTTTCCGGCTACCAGCTGCCGGCTCGCGTGTGCTGGACGCTGGTGGGCGGGCAAGTCGCATACGAGGCCTGAACGGCATGCAGGCCGTCTGGCGCCTGTTGCGCGCCCTGGCGCATATCGCGGTCGGCATGTGGACCATCCTGACGCTGTTTCCCCGGCTCGGGCAGCCGGCGAAAGAAGCCAGGGTCCAGGTCTGGGCCATGGCCATGTTGAAGATCGTCGGCATCGAGCTGGTGGTCAGGGGGTCACCCGTGGCAGAGGGGCCGGCCCTCCTTGTGGCCAACCACCTTTCCTGGCTGGACATCGTGGTGCTGCATGCCTCGCGTTACTGCCGTTTTGTTTCCAAGTCGGATATCAAGCACTGGCCGCTGGTCGGTACGCTGGCCGGCGGTGCCGGCACCCTGTACATAGAGCGGGAGTCCAGGCGGGATGCCCACCGCGTGGTGCACCACATGACCCGGCAGCTCAAGCTCGGGGACGTGCTCGCCGTGTTCCCCGAGGGAACGACGGGCGACAGCACCCGCCTCAAGCCCTTTCATGCCAACCTGCTGCAGGCGGCGATTGCGGCGGACGCACCTGTGCAACCGGTGGCCCTGCGCTTTGTGGACGCCGATACGGGGCAGACCTGTTTTGCGCCGCGTTACATCGACGACGATTCGATTTTCGTGTCGATCTGGGAAACCCTGAACGTGCGGCATCTTCGCGCCGAGGTCACCTTCGGGGAGCTCCAGCCCTGCGATGGCCGGGACCGGCGTACCTGGGCTGCCGATCTGCAGCGCGAAGTGGAGCGCCTGCTGCGCGAGGATTCTTAATCTGAGGCGGCAGCGGACACGTGTTCGTCGCGCTGGAACGTCACGACGTGGTCGACTTCGGCGCGAATGCCAATCCATTCACCGAGTGCATGGTCGTGGTGTGAAGGCACATGCGCCATCACGGTTTCGCCGGTTTGCAACTGCAGGGTGTAGAGAAATTCCGAGCCGCGAAAAGCCTTGCGCAGGATTTGCGCTTTCACCGGCGCTGAATCGTCATGCACGATGTCGTCGGCGCGCAGCAACACGTCGCAGATGCCGTCGGGGTAGGCGCTGGGCAGGGGGCACTCCAGCAAACCGCTGAGGTCTCCCAGTGCCGTGTGGACCACCACGTTGTGGTCCCGCTGTGTCAGCTGGGCGTGGGTGAACACGCCGTGGCCGATGAATTCGGCCACAAAACGGGTCGCGGGCCGGTGGTACAGCTCGTAAGCCTCATCCCACTGGTGTAGCTGGCCCTCATGCATGACGCCGATACGGTCGCCGATGGCAAAGGCTTCGAGCTGGTCGTGGGTGACAAACAGCGCCGTGGCGCCGGCCAGCTTCAGGATGGCGCGCACCTCATGCGCCAGGCGTTCGCGCAAATCCACATCGAGGTTGGAAAAAGGCTCGTCCAGCAACAGCAGGCGCGGCCGGGGGGCCAGCGCGCGCGCCAGCGCCACACGTTGCTGCTGCCCGCCTGACAGTTCATGCGGGTAGCGTTTCTGGGCCTTGCCCAGACCGACCATGTCCAGCACTTCGCTGACACGCTGCTGGCGCTCCGCCGGTTTGAGGTGCGTCAACCCGAAGGCCACGTTGTGGCCCACGTCGAGGTGCGGGAACAGGGCGTAGTCCTGAAACACCATGCCGATACGCCGCTGTTCGGCAGGCACATGTTGCTTGCCGCTGCTGACGATTTCCTGTGCCAGCGAGATGCTGCCGGCTTGGGCCTGCTCCAGGCCGGCGACGGCCCGCAGCAAGGTGGTTTTTCCGCAGCCGGAGGGCCCGATCAGCACACCAATCTCTCCGGTGCGCAGTCCCAGGGACACGCCGCCGACGGCCGGGCTGGAGCGGCCCGCGTAATGCACCACCAGGTGGGAAAGTTCCAGGAACATGGGTGCAATTGTAGATGCTTACAATTCTCATTTGCACTCGCCTGATATGCGGCCCGCCGTCTGCATCAGGTATCCGCCATGCGGCGTGAGCAGAGGCTTTTTTTCGGGACTTCATGCTTCGTCGCTTTTTTTCATCCGTGCCCCTGTTCCTGCTGATGGTGGTGCTCACGCTGCCGGTGCTGGCGGTGATGCTGTCGTGGTTTGAACTCGACAGCCAGTCCCTGCCCATCCTGCGGGAGATGCTGCGAACCGTCCTGCCGGAATACGCCTTCACGTCGCTGCTGCTGTGTTTGTCCGTAGCGGGGGGCGTTGCGCTGATCGGCATGGGCACGGCCTGTGCGGTGACGCTGTTCGAGTTTCCGGGGCGGCGGTTTTTTGCCTGGGCGCTGCTCCTGCCACTGGCCATGCCGGCCTACGTGGTGGCCTATGCGTACACCGACTTCCTGCAATACGCCGGGCCCCTGCAAAGCTGGCTGCGCGCGAGCTTTGGCTGGCAGGGGCGTCTGCTGCCTGAAATTCGCAGCCTGGGCGGGGCGGTGCTGGTTTTCACGGTCACGCTGTACCCCTACGTCTATCTGCTGGCCCGCACCGCGCTGTCCGAGCGGGCCGTGCATTTGATGGAAGCCGCCCGCTTGCTCGGCGCACCGCTGGAGCGCCGCATTCGGGAGGTGGCCCTGCCGCTGGCCCGTCCTGCCGTGGCGGCGGGTGTGGCGCTGGCCTTGATGGAGACGCTGGCCGACTTCGGCGTGTCCAGCTATTTCGGGATCCAGACCTTCACCGCCGGCATCTACAAGGCCTGGCTGGCCATGGACAACCGGCTGGCGGCAGCGCAGCTGGCCACGGTCTTGTTGCTGGTGGTGGCTGTGCTGCTGAGAATCGAACACCATGCGCAAAAACGCATGCGTTTTGCCGGCAGCCGCGGTGGCCGCGCCGGGGCTGCCGACGCTGCGCCCACGCCCTTGCACGGCCTGCGGGCCGGTTTGGCGTGGGCCTTGTGTGCACTGCCCATCACACTCGGGTTTGTGCTGCCCGTGCTGTTCATGCTGCGCCCCCTGGTGGCCGGCTGGAGCGAGTTGCCGTGGACGCAGTTTGTGCGCTGGTCCCTCAACAGCGTGAGCCTGGCCGGCTTGAGCGCTGTGCTGGCCACCGGTGTGGCACTCAGCCTGAGCTTTGCGCTGCGCCGCCAGCCCCACTGGCTGACACGCTTCGCTGCGCAACTGGCAAGCCTGGGTTATGCCGTGCCCGGCGCCGTGATTGTGGTCGGCCTGCTGCTGCCCGTGGGCTGGCTGCAGGCCGTGGCCCCGCAAACCTCCGCGGGGTACTGGATCACGGGGACGGCGCTGGGCATTGTCTGGGCTTACCTGGTGCGTTTCACCGCCGTGGCGTTGCAGTCCGTGCAAAGCGGCTACTCGCGCATACCGGCCAGTTTCGACGACAGTGCGCGCATGCTGGGTACCACCGGTGCAGCACTGATGGCGAGAGTGCACTGGCCACTGCTCAAACGGTCGGTCGGGGCGGCTGCCCTGCTGGTGTTTGTCGATGTGATGAAGGAATTGCCGGCCACGCTGGTGCTGCGTCCCTTCAACAGCGACACGCTGGCCGTGGTGACCTACCAGCTGGCCCGCGACGAACGCCTGGGCGAGGCAGCGCTGCCGGCGCTGGTCCTGGTACTGGTCGGTCTGTTTCCGGTCCTGCTGCTGGGCCGCTCGCTGCGCGCGCGTTAGGCCGCCTGCGCTTCAGGCACTGTCCCGTTCAGCTTGGGGTGTAGGCAGGCACCTACGCCCATCGCCCGCGTGTGCCTACCTGACGCTGCAGGCAGTACTTTTACAGTGAATTTCCCTGTCACATGGCCTAGCAGCCGCGTGACACACATTCACCAAAGGAGTCACCATGAACCAGGATCGCATCGAGGGGAACTGGACGCAGTTCAAGGGCAAGGTCAAGGAGCAGTGGGGCAAGCTCACCGATGACGACCTCGACATCATTGCCGGCAAGCGCGACCAGTTGCTGGGCCGCATCCAGGAGCGGCACGGCATTGCCGAGGACGAGGCTGAAAAACAGCTGGCGGCCTTTCAGGAACGCAACCCAACCGGTTTTTTTGAGCGTTATTGACGTTATGGCGTGCCGGCCGATCTTCAGCCCCGGACCCGCTTGGAAAAATACATCACTTCATCGAAAAGGAAATCACCCATGAAATCGAAACTGATCATGCTCACGCTCGCCGTGTCCTGTGCCTTCGCCGGAAACGCCATGGCACTGACCAAGGACGAATACAAAGCGCAGAAAGACCGCGTTGAGTCTGACTACAAGGCCAGCCGGGACAAATGCAAGTCCCTGACGGCCAACGCCAGGGATATCTGCCAGGCCGAAGCCAAGGGCGCGGAAAAAGTCGCCAAAGCCGAACTTGAAGCCCAGTACAAACCCAGCCCTCGCCAGGAGCAACAGGTGGCAGAGGCCAAGGCCGATGCCGCTTACGACATCGCCAAGGAAAAATGCGATGACTTGAACGGCAATGCAAAGGATGTCTGTGTGAAAGACGCCAAAGCCGCCCGCACGACAGCCAGAGCCGATGCCAAGGTCAGCAAGGTCAGTTCCGAGGCCAACAAGGACAAGGCCGGCGCCATGGCAGATGCCAAAAAAGACGCATCTGCTGACAAAAATGATGCCCAGTACAAGGCTGCGAAGGAGCGTTGCGATGCCATGACCGGCAATGCCAAGGATGCCTGCCAGAACGATGCCAGGGCAAAATTCGGCATGAAATAAGCCAGACGAAGGGTTTTTTTCCGGCGCCAGACCCCCGGCCTGCCCTGCAGGACCGGGGGTTTGTTTTTGGGATTTACAAGGAATTGGCCTTGAGCCCTTGCTGATCAAGCGTTGTTAGCTATCTTTATAGTAGCAATTGGGCAATGCGCGGGCCGGCCGTGGGTATACGGCGTGACAAGCCCGTGCCAGCGCAGGAATTGCTTAAAATCAGTGCATCCAAGGACAAACGCATGCACATCGACAAAGAGTTAGACACCCGCGGCCTGAATTGCCCCCTGCCCATCCTGAAGGCCAAAAAGGCCCTGGCCGAGATGAGCAGCGGCCAGTTGCTACGGGTGGTTTCGACCGACCCCGGCTCGACGCGCGACTTCATGGCGTTTGCCAAGCAGACCGGCAACGAGCTGGTGGAGCAGCAGGCCGAAGGCGGCGACTTCACCCACGTGCTCAAGCGCCGCTGAATATCAGTGAATCGCAGTCAAGCGCTCAATGCGGTTTTCTGCGTTCCTGGCCCGACCAGCCGATCTGCAGGTTTTCCAGGTAGTTTCTGAAATGGGCGCCCACTTCAGGGTGCTGCAGGGCCAGCTCGACGGTGGCCTCGAGGAAACCTTCCTTGCTGCCGCAGTCATACCGTTTGCCGGCGTACTGAAAAGCGTAGACGCTCTCTTCACCCATCAGGCCGGCAATGCCATCGGTCAGCTGAATCTCTCCACCAACGCCGGTAGGCTGGCTGCGTATGTGCCGGAACACGGCAGGCGTCAGGATGTAGCGTCCTGCCACCCCCATGCGTGAGGGCGCCACTTCCGGCGCTGGCTTTTCCACCATCTTGTTGACTTTCATCAGGCCGTCGACCGCAGGCTCGGTGGCCACGATGCCGTAGCGCCGGGTGTGCTCCAGCGGCACTTCCTGCACCGCCAGAATCGATTGCTGGACTTGCTCGAATCGGGCGGCCATCTGCGCCAGGACCGGGGGCTCGCCCACCATCAGATCATCGGCCAGCAACACTGCAAAAGGTTCATCGCCGACCAGGTGTTCTGCGCATAGCACCGCATGGCCCAAACCCAGCGAGCGCGGCTGGCGTACATAGGAAAAATCCATGTCGCCAGGGTTCATCGAGCGGACGATTTCCAGCAGATGGTGCTTCTTGGCGGCTTCAAGTTCGGTCTCTAGTTCATAGGCAGTATCGAAGTGGTCTTCGATGGCCCGTTTATTGCGTCCTGTAACAAAAATCATGTGGCGTATGCCCGCCGCGTAGGCTTCTTCGACCGCGTACTGGATCAGCGGCTTGTCCACAACGGGCAGCATTTCCTTGGGCTGAGCTTTGGTAGCGGGCAAAAACCGTGTTCCGAGGCCTGCGACGGGGAAAACCGCCTTCTTTAAAGTTGTGACTTTTTTCATTTACTTGGCTTGGGAATGGAACTAGAGTGTTGCGTTACTGACACAGAGTCAGAAGCATGACGAAAAAGAATAACAGCAAACAGGACACGACGTGGACATCTTACTTCTTGATGCATTGGTTCCAGAAGCCATGGCCTGGCTCGAAACCCGGCATAACGTGCAATACCGTCCCGAACTCGCGGACGACATGGTGGTGTTGCGCAAGGCGGCTTACAAAAGCCGCGGCATCGTGTTCCCGCGTCAAACGGTGGTGACCCGCGAGTTTCTTGACTTCATGCCCAAGCTCAAGGCCGTCGGCCGCCTGCATGTGGGCACCGACAACACCGACCTGGAGGCCTGCAAGGAGCGCGGTATCAAGGTCATCCACGCCAGCAGCGCCAATGTGCGCTCCAATGCCGAGTACCTGCTGAGCAGCCTGCTGCTGCTGTACCGTCGGGGTGTGGTGGCGGCCCTGATGGGGCGCCGCCATCCCAGCACCCAGATGGGTCGCGAGTTGCACGGCAGCACGGTGGGCATCCTCGGGCTGGCCCCGACCGCGCACACGCTGGCCGGCATGCTCACGGGCCTGGGCGTGCGCCTGATCGGTTATGACCCTGCGGTTCACCATACCGCGCCGATCTGGGAGCGTCTGCGCATCCAGCCGGTGACCCTGACCGAACTGGTCAGCCAGGCGGATGCGGTGTCGGTCCAGATGCTTTATGCCGAGCGCTTCCGAAGCTTTGTCAACGAGAAGCTGCTGGCCGCCTGCAAGCACGGCCAGTTGTGGGTGGGTATCAGCCGCAGCGCACTGTTTGATGAAAACGCATTGGCTGCCGCCTTGTGTGATGGCCGCATCGAAGCCTGCATTCTGGACGGCGCCGAGAGCAACTTCACGGCTGCCGGCTCACCCGTCCAGGGATTGAGGAACCTGTTCATCACGCCCCGCCTGGGGTCCCATACCCGGGAAGCGCGCCTTCGCTCCAGCTGGTATGTGGCGCACCGCATGCATGAAGCCATCACGGCCGGGCAACAACGGGGACCGGATTCCCTGCCCAGCGCGCCGATGGACTTCGGGCTGCCCGGCGCCGAGTCACCTTCGCAATGGTCCGAACCGGAGTTCGAGGCACGTTAGGACGTGGCCCCCACGTTCGCTCACTGCGTGTAGCTTTCTGCCCCCCAAGGGGGCCGCTGCGCCTGCGGGCCGGCAAAGCCGGACCCGCGGCCCCTGCTTGAACGGATCCTCCTCGTTCGGTGTTAGTTGAGCCTGGCCAGCTGCTCGCGAAGTTTTTCCAGCGTGGCGGTGAAGTCCGTCAGCCGCTTGCGCTCCTGCTCCAGCACGGCCGGTGGCACCTTGGCCACAAAGGCCTCGTTGGCGAGTTTGGCCTGGACCTTGACCAGCTCGCCTTCAAGGCGGGCAATCTCCTTGCCTATGCGCGCCTTCTCGGCGGCGACATCCACTTCCATGTGCAGGCAGACTCTCGCCTCGCCCACCACGGCCACAGGCGCGGCCTGCGCCGCCGCAGCCCATTCGGTTTCGCTTTCAAATACCCTGACCTCGCTGAGCTTGGCCAGCGCCTTGATCACAGGCGCGGACTGGCGCATGAAAGCGTGGTCGCCGACCACGAAGAGCGGCAGCCGCGCGGCGGGCGACACCTTCATTTCGCCGCGCAGGTTGCGGCAGGCATCGACCAGGGTTTTGAGCTTGGTCACGTGCGCTTCCGCCAGTGCATCGATCTTGCCGGGCTGGCTTTGCGGGTAAGCGGCCTGGCCAATGTAATCGCCCTTTTTCAGGCCGGCGACCGGTGCGACTTTTTGCCAGAGCTCTTCGGTGATGAAAGGAATCACCGGGTGCGCCAGGCGCAGGATGGCCTCCAGCGTGCGGATCAGCGTGCGGCGGGTGGCGCGCTGCTCGGCGGGACTGCCGTTCTGGATCTGCACCTTGGCAATTTCCAGGTACCAGTCGCAGAACTCGTCCCAGACAAACTGGTAAATGCGGCCGGCCACGTTGTCGAGGCGGTATTCGGCAAAACCTTTGGCCACGTCGGCTTCCACGCGCTGCAGGGTCGATGAAATCCAGCGGTCCGCCTGCGAGAACGTCATGTAGTTGTGGAACTCGCCACCGGGCGCGCACTGCTCCTTGGTGTGCTCGCTCAGTCCGCAATCCTGGCCTTCGCAGTTCATCAGCGTGAAACGTGTGGCGTTCCAGAGCTTGTTGCAGAAGTTGCGGTAGCCCTCGCAGCGTTTGCTGTCGAAGTTGATGCTGCGGCCCAGGCTGGCCAGCGAGGCAAAGGTGAAACGCAGGGCATCGGCGCCGTAGGCCGGAATGCCCGTCGGGAATTCTTTCTCGGTGTTCTTGCGCACAGCAGGTGCGGTTTCGGGCTTGCGCAGGCCCTGCGAGCGTTTGTCCAGCAGCGGCGGCAGTGCTATGCCGTCGATCAGGTCCACCGGGTCCAGCACATTGCCTTCGGACTTGCTCATCTTCTTGCCCTGCGCGTCTTTCACCAAGCCGTGGATATACACATGGTGGAAGGGCACCTGGCCGGTGAAGTGCGTCGTCATCATGATCATCCGGGCGACCCAGAAGAAGATGATGTCGTAACCGGTCACCAGCACGCTGGACGGCAGGAAGAGGTCCAGCTCTTTGGTCTTCTCGGGCCAGCCCAGCGAGGAGAAGGGCACCAGCGCCGAGGAGTACCAGGTGTCGAGCACGTCTTCATCCCGGCGCAGGGTCTTGCCCGGCGCCTGGGCTTGCGCCGCAGCTTCGTTTTCCGCGACGTAGACCTTGCCGTCCTCGTCGTACCAGGCCGGAATCTGGTGGCCCCACCAGAGCTGGCGCGAGATGCACCAGTCCTGGATGTTGCCCATCCACTGGTTGTAGGTGTTGACCCATTGTTCGGGCACAAACTTCACCGCACCGCTCTCCACCGCATCGATGGCTTTTTGCGCAATCGACTTGCCGGTCGGGTCCTTGTCGCTGACCTTGGTCATGGCGACAAACCACTGGTCGGTCAGCATGGGTTCGATCACCTGGCCGGTGCGGGCGCAACGCGGCACCATCAGTTTGTGTTTCTTGACTTCGACCAGGTGGCCCAGCGCTTCGAGGTCGGCCACCACGGCTTTACGCGCCACAAAGCGGTCCAGTCCGCGGTACTTCTCGGGCGCGTTGTCGTTGATGGCCGCGTCCAGCGTGAGCACACCGATGATGGGCAACTGGTGGCGCTGGCCGACCGCGTAGTCGTTGGCATCGTGCGCCGGCGTGACTTTCACCACGCCGGTGCCGAAGGCCTTGTCCACGTAGTCGTCGGCAATCACCGGGATGTCGCGGTCGCATAGCGGCAGCTTCACGAGCTTGCCGATCAGGTGCTGGTAGCGTTCGTCGTCGGGGTGCACCATCAAGGCCACGTCGCCCAGCATGGTTTCAGGACGCGTTGTCGCCACGGTCAGCGAACCGCTTCCGTCGGCCAGCGGGTAGGCGATGTGCCAGAGAAAACCGTCTTCCTCTTCGCTTTCAACTTCCAGGTCCGATACAGCGGATTTGAGAATCGGGTCCCAGTTGACCAGGCGTTTGCCGCGGTAGATCAGGCCCTGCTCGTAGAGCTGCACAAAGGTCGAGGTGACGACCTTGGACATCTTGGGGTCCATGGTGAAGTATTCGTGTTTCCAGGACACCGAGTCGCCCATGCGGCGCATCTGGCGCGTGATGGTGGTGCCGGACTCTTCCTTCCACTCCCAGACCTTCTCGGCAAACTTCTCGCGGCCCAGGTCGTGCCGGCTTTGGCCTTCGCCTTGCAGCTTGCGTTCGACCACGATTTGCGTGGCGATGCCCGCATGGTCGGTGCCTGGCACCCACAGCGTGTTGTCGCCCTTCATGCGGTGGTAACGCGTGAGCGAGTCCATGATGGTCTGGTTGAAAGCGTGGCCCATGTGCAGGGTGCCGGTCACATTGGGCGGCGGCAGCTGGATGGAAAACGAGGGCTTGGCCGCGTCCAGCGTCGGTTCGTACATGCCGCTGCCTTCCCAGAGCGGGGCCCACTGGCGTTCAATCGCTGCGGGTTCGAAGGACTTGGCCAGGCTGTCCAGGCCGGGCGTGGGCACGGTCACCCGGGGTGTTGGGGTGTCGGCAGGAGCGGGGCTGGCGGGCGTGGGGGTGGCAGAGGCGGTCATGGGGCAATGAAAAACGGCATCGCCTAGTGCAGTGTTGCATGCTGGATGGAACAAATAAAGATGATGGATTTTGGGTCAGGGCTAGGCGCAAACCACAGCGATACCCCGGGTATCGCGCGGATTTGCAACGCCGCCATGGCGCAAAAGACGCATTTTTATGTTCCAGATAGCGTGCAACACTGCACTAGATGCCGCCTTGGGTTGGAGGTACTGCCCCGATTTTATTCGACTCGCTGCACCGGCGGGGCCGGGGCCCTCATTGAGCCCGCGCCGCGTCAGGCGGTGTCGATCTGCCTGGCCGCGGCGATACAGGCCTGTAGCAGCGGCGTGTCGCCCAGCTGGTTGGCCAGGATCAGGATCAACCGGGCGTTGAGCAGTTCGGACTGCTCGCGGCTCAGGCCCTGGTGGGCGTCGAGCAGGCATTCGTAAAACGCATCCGCATCCTGGAAATTGGGGGCGGTCTTGATGGCGGCTTCGGTTTTCATGGGAGATCTTTCCGGATTCAGCGCAGGCCGAGGGTTTTTTCGACAGCCGCGACCAATTGGCCGTCCACGGCCTCGCCAGTGGCGGCCAGGTAGCCGTCGGGCCGCACCAGGGCCCAGGCGTGGCCAAACACATGGCAGGCGCCCTGCAAATGGCCGGTGCCCCGGGCATTGATGTCGCGCACATGTTCGCGCGCCTGCGCGCGGTCGTCCGGGCCCAGCACCTGCACGCTGCGCATCGGGGCGTGCCCGGCGAGCTGCCGCAGGCGCTGCAGGCCGGCGGCCGGCACTTCGCCGAACACCAGCACCAGCAGGTCGCCGTCTGCCCACTGCAGCAGGTCGTTGACAGCACCTTGTGAACCATCTGCCCAGCGGAAGGCCACGTTCTGCACCGACTGCCCGCCGGTGTTGTCGCAGATGGACGAACGTGTGTAGGTGTTGGCCACCGCCATGCGGCCGGTGTTCACCAGCGAGCGCGCAAACGGGTACTGCCTGGCCAGGCCGATGGCCGCCGTGCGAAAGCAGCGCTCCATGCCGTCTGCCGGTCGCAGGAAGCGTGCGGTGCGGTTGGTCACCTGCACGTTCTGCTGGGCGGCTTCGAGCCGCTCCGCGTTGTAGCTCTCCAGCAGTGTCGCGCTGGCACGGCCGCGCAGCACGGCGGCCAGCTTCCAGGCGAGATTGTCGGCATCGGCCACGCCGGTGTTGCCACCGCGCGCGCCGAAGGGGCTGACTATTTTTGCGGTGTCGCCCATGAAAAACACGCGGCCCACACGCAGCTTGTCCAGGCAGCGGCTGCGGTAGGCGTAGGGCCCCACCCAGACGATCTCGACCTCGACGTCCTTGCCGAACTGGCGCTGCAGGCGTTCGCGCACCACGTCTTCGCGGCTCACGTCGTCGGGATCGGCATTGGGCGCCATCTGGTAGTCGATGCGCCAGACGTCGTCGGCCATCAGGTGCTGCCAGACCGCGCGGTTTTCGTTGAACGGCGCCTCGATCCAGGTGTGGCGTTCGACCGGCGGATGTTTGGAAAAGCGCACGTCGGCGATGCACCAGCGGTCATCGCCGCGTTTGTTCTGCATGGTGGCGCCCACCCAGTCGTGAAAGGGCGTGTGTGAGCCGGAAGCATCGATCACATGCTCGGCCTCGATCTGGTAGCTGCCCGCAGGTGTTTCCACCGTCAGCGTGGCGACATCGGCGTTCTGCGTGAAGGCGGTGACACGCGACTTCCAGCGCAGGTCCACATGGCCGAGTTCGTAGATGCGTTCGACCAGGTAGCCCTCGATGTAGAACTGCTGGATGTTGATGAAGGGCGGCTGGGTCGAGAGGTTGAAGTTGCTCTGCTGGCGCAGGTCGAAGGAATAGACCTCGTCGTCACCCGCAAAGGTGCGGCCCACGCTCCACTGCACGCCCTTGGCGGCAATACGCTCGTAGATGCCGAGGCGGTGAAAGACCTCCAGCGACTTCTGCGTGTAGCAGATGCCGCGCGACGAGGCGCCCTTGACGCCCACGGTGTTGTCTTCATCCAGCAGCACGGCCTCGACGCCATAGCGTGCCAGCGCGCAGGCCAGGCTCAGGCCGGTAATGCCGCCGCCGACGATGACGATGGGATGGCGCTTGATTTGTTTTGAGTTGAGCTCGGGCGGAGCCACGAAAGGGTATTCAGGCAGGGCGTAACCCGTGCCCTGGGTGAACTCATAACCGTTGGTGAACGCCGTCTGGGCGTAGGCAGGTGGTGTCTCCAGCATGGCGTGTCTCGCTCCCGGCATTGATCTGTGTTCAGTGTTTTTCGGGCCTGGCCCTTGTCGGTCGGGCGCAGGCAGCTATCAAAATAATAGTAAGCAGGGCGCGTCAGGCGGTGGCTTTGCCGCCGAACTCCGGCCTGTCGTTTTGCTGCGGTTTGAGGGCTTCGGCTGCGATGCCGGCCGCCTTGTCCTTGCGCCACTGCTGCTTGCGTGCCGTCCATTCCGCCAGGCGGGCGTGGGCGGTCTTGCTTTCCTCCAGCATCTCGAACTCGTCGGCCAGTTGCGCCGTCAGCTCCAGACGCACGCCGTTCGGGTCGAAGAAATAAATGCTCTTGAAGATGTGGTGGTCGGTCACGCCCAGCACTTCGATGCCGTCGGCTTCGAGGCGCGCTTTCATCGCTTCCAGGTCGGCCACGGTGTCGACGCGAAACGAGATGTGGTTGACCCACAGCGGCGTGTTCGGCGAGGGCAGGGCCGCCTCGTCATTGCCGAGGTCGAAAAAAGCGATGAAGGAGCCGTCCTTCAGGCGGAAGAAGAAGTGGGTGTAGGGGCAGTACTCGCCGGTGCTCGGAACGTAGTCGCTCTGGATGATGTGGTACAGCGGCAGGCCGAGGATGTCCTCGTAGAAATGCCGGGTTTCCTCGGCGTCTTTGGCGCGGTAGGCGTAGTGGTGCAGTTGCTGCACCGCCGCGGGCGCCGGCAACGGCGAGGTGGCGGGGCGCAGGGTGGGGGCGGTCATCTGGGCAGCCATGGCGATCTCCGGATTGGGTGGGTTCGGGTGTTTGCGTGCCTTGGGTGAGCAAGGCTTCAAATTCACCTATTCATAATGCGTTTACTATAACGTAACTCTTCGGACCTGCCAAGTGACAGCCTGTCGGTTGGCATGAAGTTGTTGAGAATAATTATCAATTGCAATTGATCCATAGCTTTTTTCTTTTGTTCAAATTGATCCTGGCAATTAGACGCAGCACCTTAATGGGACTATCGTGTTCTCGGCCTTGACGATGGCGTTCAGGGCAAGCACAGTTTTTACCAACCACGAAGGAGATTTCCATGGCTGCTCTCAAAGGCTCCAGGACGGAAGAAAACCTGAAGGCCGCATTTGCCGGCGAATCCCAGGCCAACCGCCGTTATCTGTATTTCGCGAACAAGGCCGACGTCGAAGGCCAACCCGATGTCGCAGCGCTGTTCCGCTCCACCGCGGAAGGCGAAACCGGCCACGCGCACGGTCACCTCGAATGGCTGGAGCAGTGCGGCGACCCGGCCACTGGCATGCCTTTTGGCGGCACGCGCGAGAACCTCGCCTCGGCTGTGGCCGGCGAGACCCACGAGTACACCGACATGTACCCCGGCATGGCCAAAACCGCACGTGACGAAGGTCACGACGAAGTGGCGGACTGGTTCGAGACGCTGGCCAAAGCCGAGCGTTCGCATGCGAACCGCTACACCAAGGCCCTGGCTGAATTGGTGGACTAATTCACCCCCTCGCTACGCCCCGGGAGGTGTAGCGATTTATGAAAGGGTTTGCAGCAAGCCCTTTCATAAATCCCACGACAAGAAGAGGCAAGCCATGGCTACAGAAGGCAATCTGCAGGCACCCACGCGTCACGCGATCGACTGGAAAAACCCGGACTATTACAACGAGGAGGCAACCTTCCACGAGATGGAGCGCATCTTCGACATCTGCCATGGTTGCCGCCGCTGTGTGAGTCTGTGCGGCGCCTTTCCCACGCTGTTCGACCTGGTCGATGAAAGCAGCACCGGCGAGGTCGATGGGGTGGACAGGAAGGACTACATGTTGGTGGTCGACCAGTGTTACATGTGCGACCTCTGCTACATGACCAAGTGCCCTTATGTGCCGCCGCACGAGTTCAACCTGGACTTTCCGCACACCATGCTGCGCGCCAAGGCCATCAAGTTCAAGAAGGGCGAGGTGGGCCTGGGCGAAAGGTTTCTGTCCTCCACCGATGTGCATGGCCAGTTTGCCGGCATTCCCATCGTGGTCCAGGTGGCCAATGCGGTCAATAAAACGAAGCCAGCCCGCGCTGTGATGGAAAAAGTGCTGGGCGTCGATAAAAACGCCTGGCTGCCCGAACTGGCGACGAAAAAATTCCGTTCCGGCGCGCCCGAGTCGCCGCCGCACGCGGTGAAAGACGGTGCCAAGACGCCCGGCAAGGTGGTGATTTATTCGACCTGCTACATCAACTACAACGAGCCCGGCATCGGCCACGACCTGCTCAAGGTGCTGGACCACAACGAAGTGCCTTATGTGCTGGTCGAAAAAGAAAAATGCTGCGGCATGCCCAAGCTGGAGCTCGGCGACCTCGATTCGGTCAATGAGAGCAAGGAAGCCAACATCCCGGTGTTGGCCAAATACGCGCGGGACGGCTTTGCCATCCTGAGCGCCGTGCCGAGCTGCACGCTGATGTTCAAACAGGAAATCCCGCTGATGTACCCCGGCGACGCCGAGGTGCACCTGGTCAAGGAACACATGTGGGACCCGTTCGAGTACCTGATGGCACGCAAGCGCGACGGCCTGCTCAAGACCGGGTTTCCGGTGCCGCTGGGCAAGATCAGCTACCAGATTCCCTGCCACGGCCGGGTGCAGAACATCGGCAAGAAAACCGAGGAAATGCTCAAGATGGTGCCTGGCACCAGCGTGCACACGCACGAACGCTGTTCGGGCCACGCCGGCACCTTCGGCGTGAAGGTGCCCTACCACCAGCAGGCCATGAAAATCGGCAAACCGCTGTTCAAGGCCATGGCCAGCCACAAGGACGGCGGCCTGCCCGACGTGATCAGCAGCGACTGCCCGCTGGGCGGTCATCACATTGCGCAGGGCTTTGACGTCAACCAGCTCGGCGCACCGCCACAAAAACACCCGCTGACCCTGGTCCGCACCGCTTACGGGCTGAAGTAGCCAGCAAGGAGCCCATATGCAAGTCACCGGAAAAATCACCGCGGGCAACCTCATGACCCTGGAGGCCTACAGCAAGTACCGCAAGGAAAACAAGGCCGCCATCATGGCGCACCGCCGCTTGCGCAGCGTGCGCCTGGGGGAACACATCAACGTGCAGTTCGAAAGCGAAACCAGCATCCGTTACCAGATCCAGGAAATGTTGCGTATCGAAAAGATCTTCGAGGAAGAAGGCATCAACCAGGAGATCGAGGCTTATGCGCCCTTGATGCCTGACGGCAGCAACTGGAAGGCCACCGTGATGCTGGAGTACCCCGACGTCAACGAGCGCAAGCGCGAGCTCGCCCGGCTGATCGGCGTGGAAGACCGCCTGTTTGTCGAAGTCGAAGGCCACCCGCGGGTATATGCGATTGCCGATGAGGACATGGCCAGGGAAAACGACGAGAAAACCTCGGCCGTGCATTTTGTGCGTTTTGAGCTCAGCCCGGCCATGTGCGCCGCGGTCAAGGCGGGTGCCGGCGTCAAGCTCGGGTGCGACCACACCCACTACCCGGCGCATGTGGCGATTCCTGCCGAATCGCTGGCGTCGCTGGCCAGCGACCTGCGCTGAGCCGGGCTTTTGGGGCGTTGCGCCGCCCGGCTGCGGCTGGCTGTCGTAAAGTCGGGACTGGCTTTACTTCACCCCCAGGGACCATGCTGTTTTTACTTTCGCCGGCGAAGTCGCTGGATTTCGCCACGCCGCCGCACGTCGCCGCGCATACCGCACCGCTGTTCATCAAGCAGTCCACCGAGCTGATCAAGGTGCTCAGGGAGAAAACCCCGGCCCAGGTCAGCGAGCTGATGTCACTGTCGGACACGCTGGCCGGCCTCAATGTGGCGCGTTACCAGGCCTGGTCGCCGAAGTTCAGCGTCAAAAATGCCAAGCAGGCCGTGCTGGCCTTCAATGGCGATGTCTACGAGGGGCTGGACGCCAAAAGCCTGCCGGCCGCGGACCTCGACTGGGCGCAGGCACACCTGTGCATTCTGAGCGGCCTGTACGGCGTGCTGCGTCCGCTGGACCTGATGCAACCCTACCGCCTGGAGATGGGCACGCGGCTGGCCACGGCGCAGGGCAGCAACCTTTACCAGTTCTGGGGCGAGCAGATTGCCGACTACCTCAATGCGCGTGCGGCCGCCGACACTTCGCCGGTCATCGTCAACCTGGCCAGTGAGGAGTATTTCAAGGCGGTGGACCGCCGGGCCCTCAAGCCGCGCGTGGTCAGCTGCGTCTTCGAGGAATTCAAGGGCGGCAAGTACAAGATCATCAGCTTTCATGCCAAACGCGCGCGCGGCCTGATGGTGCGTTACGCGATCGACAGGAAGCTGGCCACCGTCAGGAAGCTCGAGGGCTTCGACGCCGAAGGTTACCGTTTTGCACCGGCGGTGTCCGGGCCCGACCGGCTGGTGTTTCGCCGCCAGCAGGCCGGCTGAGTCCTGTGTCCACCATGCGCGACTACGAGGTCCAGCCCCAGCATGTGACGCCCGAGGTGCAGGCCTGGGTGCGTGCCCAGGCCGCCCTGGGCCACACGGCGCCCACCATCCTGAAGGCCCTGCGCAAGTCGGGCTGGCTGGCGGACGTGGCACGCGAGGTGATGGCCGAGACCCTGCAAGCGCCTTCCGGCGTGCCGGTGCCGCGGCCTGCCATCGGTGCGGCGCTGCGGCTGGACGCCGGCGACCGGCAGGTCGATGTGCTGATGCAGATGAGCCAGCCGCACATCGTGCTGTTCGGCAACCTGCTCAGTGACGACGAATGTGACGCGCTGATGCAGGCCGCCAGGCCGCGCCTGTCGCGTTCGCTGACCGTGGCGGTCAAGACCGGTGGCGAGGAACTCAATGACGACCGCACCAGCCGCGGCATGTTTTTCACGCGCGGCGAAAACGAGCTGGTCAGCCGCATCGAGGCGCGTATCGCCCGGCTGCTGGACTGGCCGCTGGAAAACGGCGAAGGCCTGCAGGTGCTGCAGTACCTGCCGGGCGCCGAGTACAAGCCGCACCACGATTATTTCGATCCCGCCGAGCCCGGCACGGCGTCCATCCTGGAGCGCGGCGGCCAGCGGGTGGGCACCCTGATTCTTTACCTGGGCGAGCCCGAAGCCGGCGGCGCCACGGTGTTTCCCGACATCGGGCTGGAAGTGGTGCCGCAGCGCGGTCATGCGGTTTTTTTCAGCTACGACCAGCCCGATGCCTCCACGCTGACCTTGCATGGCGGCGCGCCGGTGCTGGTCGGCGAAAAATGGGTGGCCACCAAATGGCTGCGCGAACATGAATTTGTTTAACACCCCTGTTGAGGCTCACTTCGTGTAGCCTACTCTCCCCTTGCAGGGGACGGCCCCTGCGGCCTGGCAAAGCCAGTTCCGCGGCCCCTGCTGGGGGCATCCGTCTACCGCGTTCCGGCAGAGGTGGACATAATCACCAGATGAAAATAAAAGCAAACGGCATAAACATCGAAGTCGAGGATTCGGGTCCCGGCAGCGGCGCGAAGCCGCGTCCGGCGGTGCTGCTGATCATGGGCCTGGGCATGCAACTGGTGGCCTGGCCACCGGCCATGATGCAGGCGCTGGTCGACGCCGGTTACCGCGTGATCCGCCTGGACAACCGCGACATCGGCCTGTCGCAGAAGTTCGACCACCTGGGCCAGCCCAACCTGGTCTGGGAAAGCCTCAAGTACAAGCTGGGCCTTCCCGTGAAGTCGCCCTATTCGCTGCACGACATGGCGGCCGATGCGCTGGCCGTGCTTGACGCGCTGCAGATCAACAAGGCGCATGTGGTCGGTGTCAGCATGGGCGGCATGATTGCGCAGCGCGTGGCGCTGGCCGCGCCGGCGCGTGTGCTGAGCCTGACCAGCATCATGAGCTCCAGCGGCGCGCGCGGCCTGCCGCAGGCCGAACCGCATGTCCTGCGGGTGCTGCTGAGCCGGCCGGCCGGCAAGGACCTGTCCTCCATCGTGGATCATTACGTCAAGCTGTTCAAGGCCATCGGCAGCCCGGGGTTTCCGGTGGACGACGCGGAACTGCGCTCGCGCATCCTGGCGGCCTCCGAACGGAGCTTTCATCCGGCCGGCGTGACGCGCCAGATGATGGCCATCGTCGCCGACGGCCGCCGTGCCGCGGAACTGGCGGCCCTGCGTTTGCCGGCCCTGGTGGTGCACGGCAAGGCCGACCCGCTGGTGCCGTTTGCCTGCGGCGAGGACACGGCGCGGCGCATTCAAGGCGCCCGGCTGATAGGCATTGAAGGCATGGGCCACGACCTGCCCGACGGTGTGGTCCAGCGTCTGCTGGAGCCACTGATTCCCCACCTTGATGCCGTACAGGCCACACCATGAATACCCCCGACCAGTCCCAACTGGGCAAGCCGACGCCCTACATCGACCAGTACGACGCTTCGCTGCTGTTTCCCATCCCCCGCGCCGTCAAGCGCGAGGAGCTGGGCCTGGGCGAGAACCTGCCTTTTTTCGGGGCCGACATGTGGACCGTGTTCGAGCTGAGCTGGCTGAACCTGCGCGGCAAGCCGCAGGTGGCGCTGGCCCACATCACCGTGCCCTGCGAGTCGCCGAACATTGTCGAGAGCAAGTCCTTCAAGCTCTACCTCAACAGCTTCAACAACACGCGTTTTGCGGATGCACGCGAAGTGCGCGAGCGCATCCGCGCCGACCTCAACGCCGCGGTCGGTGCCGGCGTGGGCGTCAAGACGCTGGGGCCTGAGCTGTTCGACCAGGAGCCCGTGCATGAACTCGACGGCCTGAACCTGGACCGGCTCGACGTGGAGTGCCAGCATTACACACCGGCGCCCGAGCTGCTGTTTGCCGACCATGAAGAGCCACCGGTCACCGAAACCCTGGTGTCCAACCTGCTGAAAAGCAACTGCCTGGTCACCGGCCAGCCGGACTGGGGCAGCGTGCAGATCATTTATTCGGGCGCGCCGATCGACCAGGAAGGCCTGCTGCAGTACATCGTGAGTTTTCGCAACCACAACGAGTTTCACGAACAGTGTGTCGAGCGCATCTTCATGGACATCTGGACGCGCTGCCGGCCGCTCAAGCTGTCGGTGTACGCGCGTTACACACGGCGCGGCGGGCTGGACATCAACCCGTTCCGCACGAGTTATCCGCAGGCCTTGCCGCCGAATATCCGCACGGCGCGGCAGTAGGCTTGGGGGCTGTCATTGCGGACCTGATCCGCAATCCATGCCACGTTAACTCGTCACCCCCGCGTCATGCCGCGATGGATCCCGGATCGAGTCCGGGATGACAATATCTGTCACTTTTGCTATGTAATCAATAGCTGCTTGCGCCCGCCCACTATGGGCTAGAGCCCGATTTCCTTGAAACTCTGGAGCGGTGACAGGCCTGCGAACCCGCCTGCGCGTTTTTCCTTCATGGCCGTCACGGCCTCACGCACATGCTGGTTGCTCCAGATCGCGCCCTGCAGCCAGCCCATTTGTTTGAGCGCGTCGTCCACCGAATGGTCACGCGTGTAGTGGATGGCCTGCTTGGTGCCCCAGATGGCCACCGGCGGCTTGCTGGCAATTTCCTTCGCGCACAACAGCGCGCCGGCCAGCAGGGCTTCGGGCGAATCGAACACCTCGTTGACCAGGCCGTAACCCAGCGCCCTGGCTGCGCCGAGCCGGCGTCCGGTGTAGGCCAGCTCCTTGACCACGGCCAGCGGCACCAGCTTGGGCAGGCGCTGCAGCGTGCCGACATCGGCGACCATGCCGATGTTGATTTCCTGGATGCAGAAAAATGCATCGCTTGTCGCGTAACGCAGGCAGCAGGCGGTCACCATGTCCACCGCGCCGCCTATGCAGCCGCCCTGGATGGCGGCGATCACCGGGATGCGCAGGGTCTCGAGTTTGGTGAAGGTGGCCTGCATGTCGGCCAGCATGTCGAAAATGGCGGCGCGGCCTTCGGGGCTCTGGTCGTCCATCGCAATGGCGCCGCTGAAGGTCTCCAGCGCCATGCCGGCGCTGAAATGTTTGCCGGTGCTGGAGATCACCAGCACACGCGCATCGCCGGCCTTGTGGATGTGGGTGAGCACCTCATCGAGCTCGCGCCAGAAGGTCGGGTGCATGGTGTTCATCGCCTCGGGGCGATTGAGCACCAGGTGGGCGATGTGGTCGGTGGTGGAAAGGGTGAAGCAGGTCAGTGGGTTCATGCCTGTCACTGTAATTCAGTGCACCAGTTCCAGCCAGTCACACCTGAGACGGCCGCGGGTATGGGCGCGCGCCCGCCAGCGCACATACAGCTGCGGCGCAAGCATGCCGAGCAGGCACAAGGGGTAGGCCAGCGGGATGTCCAGCGCAAAGGCCGGCAACCAGCCGACCCAGCCCATGACCCACAGCGTCAGCACGGCGTCCCAGAGCTGGTGCTCCAGCGGATGGCTGCCTTGATGGTCCAGGTGCCACTGCTTGATGCGCTGCAGCCCCGCCAGGGTAGGGTGCCAGCTTTCCGGGGAAGTTGAAGGGTGCGCCATAAAGCCTCCGTGCAGAGGCTTCAATGTAAGTTTCAAGAAAGCTTGTGTCAACGCCCCCGGTCTGTTGCGGCCCGGCGGGGTGAACAGGCCCTACTTGGCAGCCGCGATGGCTTTGGCCAGGTCTGTGGTTTCTTCACAGCTGCCGCAGATGGCCTGCAGCTTGGCAAGCTGGGCTTCGGCCTGGGCTTTCTGGCCGGTCTTCAAGTAGGCAATGCCCGAGTATTCCAGCGCGCCGCGGTGTTTCGGATCCAGCGTCAGCGCCTTGTTGTAGGCGGCAAAGGCCTCGTCGTATTTGCCCAGCCAGCGGTTCGAATAACCGAGGTAGTTGTAGGCGTCGGCGTTTTTCGGGTTCTGCGCGACGACTTTGCTGAAGCTGCTGGCAGCCTCGGCCCATTTTTTGGCTTCCAGGGCTTTTTTGCCGGTGGCAAAGTCGTCAAGGCGTGCGTTTTCCACAGGGGTGGCCTGGAAGTCGGCGGCCAGTGCAGCGCCGGCCAGGACGAAGCCCAGGATGGGCAGGGCGAGGAATTGGCGAAGGGTCAGTGTGTTCATGTCGGGCTCCTTTGAAATATCGGTTGTTGACGTGCGCTGTGATTCAGCACCTAGGACAAACGAGGGAAACCGCGAAACGGATGCAAGGCGGATTGAAATTATTTGTCATCGGGCCACGGCAATCTGCAAACGAGGAAACGGTCACAAGCGTTCCAGGCTTCGAATCCGTACTTTTCAGTTCACCACAATTTCGCGCAATTGCCGCTGAACACCACGGGTCCACTCGGGGCGGCAACTGCCGCATTCGTTTCCAGCGTCACCACCAGCTTGCCGACCTTGGACAGCAGTTTCTCGGAGGTGTCGGGAAGCATGGATACCGCCGAGCCGCTGGTGGGCACGGACCCCAATGCAAAGGCCGGACCGCTGGCCGGCACCGCCCACAGCACCAGCGTGCCCCCAGCCGGCGGCGTGATCGGGCCGATGACCTTGACCGTCATGGTTCTGCCGTGGCGCAGCGAGCTGACCAGCAGCTTGCCGTTGCCCTGGGCATCGGTCAGCAGGCCCACATAACTCTGCGGCAGTTTTTCGCCGGTGCGCATGGCGATCTGGTCGCTGGACATGAAGAGGCCCGGTGCCATCACAAACAAAACGCTGGCAGCCATCACACCGGCGGCGAGGCCACCTAAACCAAAGCCCGCGGGTTTGAGCCAGCCCAGCCAGCCGGCTTTGGCCTGCGCTGCGTGTGGCGGCCTGGCCGTTTGCGTGCGCGCCGCGATCGCGGTCCACACCCTGGGCGAGGGTTGGTGCACCGGCACCGACACAGCGAGCTGGCCCAGCCGCGACTCCCACTGCGTGACGCGCACGCGCACATCGGCGCGGTCGCGCTGCAGGCGTTCAAAGCGGCGGCGCGCGCCGCCTGTCAGCGTGCCGAGTACATACGATGACGCCAGGTGTTCGAGCAGGTCGGGGCTGGTATATCTCATGCCACCACCCCCTGCGCGGCCAGGCAGCCCTTGAGCTTTTCGAGCCCGCGCCGTATCCAGGCTTTCACCGAGCCCAGCGGCGCGCCCATTTGCGCGGCCACTTCGGTATGGCTCAAGCCCTGGTAATACGCCAGGGCCAGGCTTTGCCGGTAGCTGCCGTCGAGCGCACTCATGCAGCCTTCGATGTGCAGGGCCTGGCTGGCCTGTTCAAGCAAGTGCATGGCGCTGGGCACCGGGTTGCCAACGGACTGGACATCGTCTTCATCGACGTCGCCCGACTCGGGCAGCTCGCTTTCTCGGCGGCGTGTGCGGACGCGCAAGGCGTCCAGCGCCTTGTTGCGCACGATGGCGATCAGCCATGTCATGGCTTGAATGGTTTGCCCGCCTACCTCGCTGCGGTAGCTGCCGGCACTTTTCCAGATACTCACATACGCCTCTTGCAGCACATCTTCGGCCGCCTGTCCTTGACCCAATATACGAACGGCAACCCCGAACAGATGCAGGTGCGTCCGTTCATAGACTTCGGCGAAGCAGGCGTGGTCGCCCTGCGCCGCAGCTGCAATCAACGCTTCCAGGCTGGGGGTGTCCGGTTTCATGCGGCTGAGTATAGGGAGTTCTGCCATGGCGGCAAGCACCCGGTTTGGCGAAAAAAAGTCTGGATTCCTGCATCCGGTTGGTCAAACGCAACGTTTGTCACGGATAGGCAGGGCGGCCACATGTCATGGCGCCGAGCCACATTTCCGGTCGGCCGGCTTGTCCGTCTGCACATTCACTTTTTTCAGGAGATTGTCATGACATCTGTTCTCGCAACACCGCTTTCCGGCTCCGGCATGGTTCTGGCGGTGCATTGTGCGGGCTTGCTCGGCGCTTGCGCTTCCCCACGGGCTGGGCCCGCAGAGGCACGCCCGCCCGTGTCCGCCGCGCTCGGCGTCACCAGCGAACAGCGCCTCCACACCGAAGGCGGCAATGCCCAAGCGCGCGGCTGCACAGCTCAGGCTGACGCGGGCAAGCGCATCAAGGAAGGCTGCGCCGCAGACTTTGTTTTCTTCACCGCCACTTTCCCCTGATATCGGTATGTCTGCACTCAAAAATTTATTCACCCCGGGAAAGCGTTCAAAGTCCGCACCCGCCGGGCCGGAGACTGCGCCTGTCAAGATGAACCTTGAGGAGCGCATGGAGTTCCGGCGCGAGATGTTGTATGAAGCCATCAGGATCACCATGCAGGCCCACGGCATCCTGTCGGCAAGCTACCGCTTCCGCGTGGTGCGCAACGACAGGCGCGGCCACATGTACTCCGTGATGATGGATCTGTCCACCGACTTCATGCACAACCGCAAGGGCTGTCCCGCGCAACTGGTCGCCCTGGGCATGGCCATCGGCAAAAATGCAGCCGCGCGTTATGGCATCCTGGTGAGCGGCGTGTACTGGCGAGTCAACGACCAGATACAGGGGTTCGAGCCCAGCCGGCCGGACGCTGAGTTCGGTGCCGACGCCACGGCGCCGGCCCTGCCGCCGCCGCGCCCCCGGCATGAGCGTGCAGGGGCCGAGGAGTTGGCGGCCTTCGAGGCCGCCTGGCAGAAAGAGAAAGCCCAGGAGTTGCGCCTTCGTGACCGCGTTTATGCGTCCGATCTTGCGCCGCTGGGGGATCTGGCAGAAGGCGTTAGCCGGCGTTAACAGGGGGCTAAATCCGGCGCCGTCGCGGCACCACGCCCAGTTGCAGGGTGGTCTTGCCGGGTGCGGCGCTCACAGTGGTTTGCTGCGGCGCGGTGTCCGGCGGCTGACGGTTTGCGCTTGCAAAAAAGCTATCGGCAGCTGGCCTGCACCTGTTTGAAGTCCAGATGCCCTTGCAGGATCTTTTCAATCGCATCCTGCTCCAGCGTCGTCATGCCGCCTTCCGTCGCTTCATGCAGGATCTCCGCGGACGTTGCCCGTGTCTGGATTCTGGCCTTGATGACTGGTGAGGCGACGAGCAGCTCGTACACCCCCATGCGTCCCTTGTAGCCGCTATGGTCACAGGTCGGACATCCGACCGCCGAATAAAGCGTCAGCGTTCCATCGCTGCCTCCATAACGTGAGCGCCAGCGACCGGCGACATCGGATGGGTTCCGCTTCACATCGCGGCAGTATTCATGCGCGAGCGCGTCGATTTCCTCGGGTGCAGCAAGATGCGGCCTGCGGCAGGTCGTGCACAGGCGGCGCACGAGGCGCTGCCCTACAACGCCCAGCAGCGCATCGGAGAAGTTGAAGGGGTCGAGTCCGAAATCCAGCAGCCGCACGATGCTTTCGACAGCGCTGTTGGTGTGCATCGTCGAAAGCACGAGGTGGCCCGTGAGCGAAGCGGCGATCACCGTGCGGGCCGTCTCCGGATCACGCGTCTCTCCCACCATGATCACGTCCGGATCGGCCCGCAGGAAGCTGCGCAGCACCTCGGGAAAGGTCAGGCCGAGCTTCGGGTTGACCTGGACTTGGCACAGACCGTCCTGGCTGATCTCGATCGGATCCTCGACCGTCCAGATCTTGCGCTGGGGCGTATTGATCTGGCTGAGCAGCGAATGCAGCGTCGTGGTCTTGCCCGACCCGGTGGGCCCACAGACGAACAGCAGGCCGAAAGACCTGTTCGAGATCGCCTTCAGCTCTGCAAGGTCGCGAGGCGACAGCGCGAGCTGGTCCATGGACATGGCGCGTGGTGCCGCGAGGATGCGCATGACCACGTCCTCCATGCCGTTCGCCGTGGGCATCATGATCACGCGCAACTCCATGGTCCGGGGACCGAAATCCTCGAAGCGGATCCGGCCGTCTTGCGGCCGCCTATGCTCCGAAATGTCGAGTTCGCTCATGATCTTGAGGCGCGAGACCAGTGCGGCGCGGAAGTTCGACGGAATGTCAATGTACGGTGCCAGGACACCGTCGACACGGAACCGGACCCGGCTCGGCAGGCCGCCTGCCCGCGATTCGATATGGATGTCCGAGGCGCCCTGGTCATAGGCGTCCATGATCATCTTGTTGACCAGCCGCACGAGCGTATTGTCCGACTCGGTGACATCTTCCTCCTTGGTTCGCTCCACGGTCAGGCTCTCTTTTCCAAGCTTCACGACCAGCTGAGCGATCTTCTCGCTATCGATTGCGCTGTCATAAAACTGCGCGATGGCCGCCTGCAGATCTTCTCGCGCCGCCATGACTGGATCGACCTTGAGTCCGGTGAAAAATTCGAGCTCGTGCAGTGCCTCCCACGACAGGGGATTCTCGATGCCTACCGCGATTCTCTTGTCCGTGCGATACAGGGGCATCACGAGGTACTTGCGCGCGAGGTCGGGGGAGACGGCCTTGATGGCGTTCGGGTCGTACTGAAACCTCGCCAGGTTCACAGAGGGCACACCGAGCTGGCCGACCAGCACCTTGCGGATCGCCTCGCGGGTCACCGCTCCCATCTCGACAAGAATCTCGCCGAGCAGCTTGTGGCGGTCAACGGCCTGTTGGCCGAGCGCGGTATCGAGCTGCTGCTGGGTAACGAGTTTGTCCTGGATCAGAACCTCTCCGAGCTTGCGACGCGGCATGGTGGCCTGTTGCCTGAGGGCGACTTCAAGATCCTCGCGCGTCACAAAGCCGGCCTCGGCGAGGTAGTCGCCGATCTTCTTGGTCTTGAGCAATTGCTGCATTCGCAACCCTGCTTCCAGGGCTTCTCCTGAAAGCGCATGGTTGTTGATCAGAGCCTGCCCAAGGGGCTCTTCGATGCGGTAGGTCGCCACCAGTTCGGCCGGGACAAACCATCGCAGAACCTCTTCTGCATAGTCGGCGACAAAAAGGAACAAGCCCGACCTGCGGGGAAGAACGGACACCACGTCGACTTCGAGAACGGAGCCGTCCTTGAATACGACCATGCACGCGCCCTTTTCGTCCGAAGGTTTGGCCTCGATGGCGCCGGGGGGAACCGCGAGCGGGATGCGCTCAAGCGCAACCGTGCGGGCAAGACTCAAGCTGCGGAAGGACTGAAAAGTCAGCAGGCGGCATGGCCCCGCTTCCGGCTGGAATTCGACCACGCCGGCGTCGAAGTCGATCCGAAGGACCGTGCCGAAAAGCTTGTTTCCGTCTGCCAGCGTGACCAGGCCGCGCTCAGGTTCTGAGTCTGCGCCGGGGTCGATGATCCGCATGTGGTGCGGCGCGGGCCAATTCAAGCCGGTCGGCGCGCGCGGTGATGCAGGGGGCGGGGTGGGGAGCCTGTCGGCAGCAGGAAGAGGCATTTTCATTTTCTCCGGTCATTGTCGGGATTCGGACCGCCTGCAGGCAGGCACGACTTCCTGTACCTGGGTTTCCCTCAGGCGCCTGCGCCGCCGCCTGCAGGCGCGGGACTGACGCTGACGCGGTTGCGGCCGGCCGACTTGGCCGAGTACAGCGCTGCATCGGCGGCGGCGATCAGGTCGTCGCTGGTGCGGCCGTTGCGCGGAAAAGTCGCAACGCCGAAGGAGGCGGTCACCGCGATCTGTGCGGCGCCAAAGGTGACTGGCGCGGCCGCCAGTGCCAAACGCAGCTGCTCGGCACGCTCGACGGCGTTTTCTGTGGATGTCCCGGGCAGAACCAGCAGGAACTCCTCGCCGCCGTAGCGGCAGCAGATGTCGCTGCCGCGCGCGTGGCGTTTCATCAGCGCGCCGAAGACCCGCAATACCTCGTCCCCGGCAAGATGACCGTGGGCGTCATTGACCCGTTTGAAATGGTCGAGATCACCCATGATCACGCTGACGGGATGCCCCTGGCGCTCAGCCAGAATCAGTTCGCGGGCGAACATTTCCTCCAGGTAACGGCGGTTGTAGAGGCCGGTCAGCGAATCATGCACGGACTGATCGCGAAGTTGTTCCTGCAGTCTCTGCAGTTCCAGCTCGGCGTGCTTGCGTTCGGTGATGTCGCTGCCGATGGCAATGACAAGCACACCCTGCGAGGTTTCAGTTCTGGTCGCTGTCACTGCATAGTCCCGGATCCCGCGCAAGGCGCTGACCCGCACCTCGATGGCGGCCTCGCCCTGCTGGAAAACGGCCTGGATTTTCTCTTTGGCTCTGGCCCGATCCCCCTCATGCACGATGGAAAAAATGTTGGCCTGCGACATTTCTGCATTCGACCGGCCCAGCAGCCTCCTGAGCCTGATGTTCCAGTGGATAAATCGTCCTGTGCTGTCGAAAACGCAGAATATGTCCGGCAGGCTGGCGATCAGCTTGTTGGAGAAGGCGCGTTCATCGCGGATCTGCTTCTCGGCCTGCTTGCGTTCGGTGATGTCGCGGAAATGCCAGACCCGCCCATAGTAGGTGCCGTCCGCGCCTGTCATTGGCGCGGAGTAGCGGTCCAGGATTCTGCCGTCCTTGAGTGCGAGTTCCTCGCGGCTTTCCTCTGTGACGTGTTCGTACAGATAGACGACGCGGGCAAGGAAGGCCTCCGGGTCCTGCACCTGGGCGACGACCTGCTGCAGCACCGGCTCGTCCACGCCAGCTGCCACCACATCTGGCGCAAGCGCCCATAAATTGATGAAGCGGCGGTTGTAGGAAATGATTTTCCCCTGCGCATCGACCACCAGGATCGCGTCCTGCGAAACCTCCTGCTGCGTGGCCAGGATGGTGTTCTTGAATGCCAGGGCCTGTTCGGCCTGCCGACGACCGCTGATGTCGAGAATCACGGCAATGGTTTGGAGCGTTCCGCCGGATGCCATGAGACTGCCGTGAACTTCGATGTCCACTTCGGTGCCATTCTTGCGCAGCCCCCCGATCGTGAGGGTAAGTTGGTTCATTTCACCACCGAGCAGCTTGCGAAAACGTTCTGCCACGAGCGGGCGATCAGACTCGATGGTGAGATCGAGCGGTCCCAGTTGCCGCACTTCTTCGGCGCTGTAGCCGAAGATTTCATTGAATTTGCCATTGGAGTAGCTGAACTTCCCGTCTTCGACAATGACAATGCCGGTCAAAGATTGGTTCGCCAGTCCGTGGAATTTTTCCTCGGATGCGCGCAGGATGCGGTTGGCTTTCTCGTTGTCGCGCAGTGCCGCTTCCAGCTGCTCGGTGCGGCGGCGTACCCGCTCCGTCAGCATGATCGTTGTCTGGAACGCGGTGAAATCGGACACATGGGCACTGGTGTTGCGTTCGGCGCGATCCATCAACGCCTGGATGATCTTGTTGAGCCGGGCGACCTCGGTCGGTCCGTCCGGCTGATTCGGGGCGGGAGGTGGGCCGGGCTCAGCCATTGACAGCCTCGCCGATGGCAATACCGGTCAGCGTCTGGTTGACATGGACGCCCTGGTACTGTTCCCCGTAGCTGTTAAAGCCGATGACCTTGTTGGAGAGGAATACCGCTTCGACACGATCAACCAGTCCGCTTTGGGCGATTTCCAGCTTGCGCAGGATGCAGTCGAAGCCGAGAATTAATTGCGGCGGGCCGATGACGGCCTGGATCCGGGCGAAGGCGTGCTCCAGATTCTCGACCAGGTCCACGCCGCGCGCCACACGCAGGACCACACCTTCCTCGATGGCGCAGAAAAAAGTCAGGCTGCCGTCGGGGTTGGCCTTCTGGATCGAGCGTACGTAATTCGTGCCGTCAATCACGACCACCACCGGCGACGCTGCAAAGCGCATCGGGTCCAGATTCTGCGCGTCCACTCCGACCAGCCGGGCATAAGCCTGCGCGGCTGGCCAGCCGTCGATTTCCCTGACTATCCTTTGTGCGGCATCGGCCTGCGTGACCACGACCCGCTGGTCCGTGGGAACGACATGCTGGATCTTGAATGTCTGGAAGGGCAAAGGCGTGGTGACCAGCACCAGGACGGCGCTGTCTGCGTGAAAATGCCCCTCGAAATACACCTGCGTTTTGCCGAAATTCATGCCGTCACCCGCCGAGCCGCCCACCAACGGGCGGCTTTCCAGGGCATTTTGCAAGGCCTGCGTGACCGGCTCTTCGCGCACGGACAAACCGTCGATCAGCAGCAATGCGAAACTGTTGGCGGCATTGGCCTGCGGCGCATGTTTTTCCAGCCCTTGCAATACCTCCTGGGCGAAAGCCTGACCCGTGGCCAGTTCGAATTGCTGCAAATGATCGATGCGACCACTCGCGGCAACAAAGCTGTCAGCAGGAAAACTTGCCCCGGAAAGGCTGTGATCTCGGCAACCCGTGGGGCCCATTTCGCCCGCCGTGGTGCAGCCGACGACCTGGACGCCGGCGAACAGCCTGTCCATCTCGGCGGCCAGAAGATCGAGATCGTACTGGCTGGAACAGAAGAACATCACCAGCACCATGTCCGGTTGCGCCACTGCAGCGTGAAATTCGCGCACGGCTTCAGACGGGTCTGTCGCGCTGGACTGCGCCCTGCGTATACGGTTCTTCATGGGAGCTTCCTGGTTTCGTCCGCTCGGGCTGATCGGGGATTCTGTGCCCGGATCTGCTGGCTAGTCGTGGTCGAAATTTTCCGCCACGGCATGTCTGCTGTTGTTGCTGTACATCAACGGCGAGACGGTTTTCCTCATCAGGGAGGGCCCCGGGGCGATCACCTTGCCGTCGCTGCTCCGTCAGGCCTCAGAAGAGCTGGTCAATAGTCGCTATCGAATCAATAGCGGTTTGCGCAACAGGGCCAAGGGTCGCTGCCGTTTTTGATTCAATGTGTTGAGCCTCGGCCGATGTGCCTGCCTTGAGCAGCGTGCCCACGCGCACGCCCAGCAGGCGCAGGCGCTTGTCCAGCGGGACGCGCTTGAGGCACAGGCCGGCGGTGTGGCGTATGGTCCTGGCGTCGGCGGTGTAGGCCTCTATCGTCTGGTCGCGCGTCACACTCTTGAAGTTGTCGTAACGCAGCTTGATACCTATGGTTTTCCCGACGTAGCCCTTGCGCTGCAGGTCGTCGGCCAGCTTCTCGCAGAGGCTGGTGAAAATGGCGCCCAGCTCCGCGCGGTCGCGCACCGCATGCAGGTCGCGCTCGAAGGTGGTTTCGCGGCTGATGGACACCGGTTCGCTTTCGGTGACCACCGGCCGCTCGTCGCGGCCCCAGGCGGCCTCGTGCATCCAGGCGCCGGTGGCCTTGCCGAAATGCCGGATCAGGAAGGCCGGCTCCTGGGCAGCCAGTTCGCCGATGGTGTGGATGGCCAGCGCCGCCAGTTTTTCGCCGGCCTTGGGGCCGATGCCGTTGATCTTGCGCACATTGAGCGGCCAGATTTTTTCCTGCAGGTCCGCTTCATAAACAACCGAGATGCCCTTGGGCTTGTTGAATTCGCTGGCCATCTTGGCGAGCAGCTTGTTGGGCGCCACGCCGACCGAACAGGACAGGCCGGTTTTCTCGAGAATCTGTTTCTGGATCAGGCGCGCCAGCACACGCCCGCCCTCGCGCTGGCCGCCGGGCACGTCGGTGAAGTCGATGTAGACCTCGTCGACGCCGCGGTCCTCCATCAGCGGCGCGATGTCGGTGATGGTGCTCTTGAACAGCCGCGAGTACTTGCGCACCTCGTCAAAATCCACCGGCAGCACGATGGCCTGCGGGCACAGTTTGGCGGCCTTCATCATGCCCATGGCCGAGCCCACGCCGAACTGGCGTGCGGCATAGGTCGCGGTGGTGATGACGCCGCGGCCCACATAGTCCTTGAGCAGCGGGAACTCCGCGACCGGGATGAAGCGCAACGCACGTTCGCCCTGCGCGGCCATCAGCGCTTCGTCCACCTTGCGGCGGCCGCCGCCTATGACCACCGGCAGGCCCTTGAGCTGCGGGTAACGCAGCAGCTCGATGGATGCAAAAAAGGCATCCATGTCGAGGTGCGCAATGCGGCGGATTCTGGACGGGCTGGAAGGGTTGGACGGGAGAGAGGCGCTCACCCGGCAAGCATAGCGTTGAACGGGGCGCCCCGCTGTTCCCGCCCGCCAGGGCGGTGGTCCGGCATTCGCCAGACGCAGCGGATGTAAATAGTTGCCTTCGCCAACAGGGGTTGCTGTGACTTATTGCCCGGCTTCCAGCGTGACAAGGCAGCGCCTGCTTTCTAGAATTTCGCCTTTGTCCCAAACGGGTGTGGACAGGGATCAAACCAGAGGAAAAACAATGAAACGATGGGTCAAGTGGGTTCTGGGCGCAGGGGCCGCCCTGGTGGTGCTGGCGGCCGGTGCGACGCTGGTGGGGACGGAGCTGGCTGATCAAAAAGCGCAGCGCCTCGTCAAGGTGAATGTGCGGCCCGTGGCTTTTCCGGCCGATGCGCAGTCGCTGGAGCGCGGCAAATACCTGTTCAATTCGCGCGGTTGTGTGGACTGCCATGGCGTCAACGGCGCTGGCCGCGAGTTCGTCAACGACGGCCATGGCTTGCGTCTGGCGGGCCCGAACATCACGCCGGGTGAGGGCAAGGTGGTGGCGCGCTACACATCCGAAGACTGGGTGCGTACGCTGCGCCACGGCGTCAAGCCCGATGGCCGGCCGCTGTTTGTCATGCCCAGCGAAGACTACAACCGCTTCACCGATGCCGACCTCGGTGCGCTGGTGGCCTATGTGCGCAGCCTGCCGCCGCAGCCGGGCGGCGCAACGGTGCTGGAGTTGTCGCTGCCGGTCAAGCTGCTGTATGGCTTCGATGCGATTGAAGACGCGGCGCAGAAGATCGACCATTCCCTGCCGCCGGCCACCGCCGTGGCCGAAGGCGTGACGGTGGCGCACGGTGCCTATGTGGCCAACATGTGCATCAGCTGTCACGGGGCGGGGCTTTCCGGCGGCAAGATTCCCGGTGCCCCGCCCGACTGGGCGCCGGCTGCCAACCTCACGCCGGGTGATGGCAGCGCGATGACGCGTTACAAGGATGCCGGCCAGTTTGTCGCCATGCTGCGCAGCGGCAAGCGGCCGGACGGCGCAGTCGTCACCGTGATGCCTTTTGAGTCACTGCGCGAACTCAACGATGTGGATGCCCAGGCGCTGTACGCCTACCTGAAAACCGTGCCGGCGCGGCCTTTTGGGCAGCGTTAGGTCCTAAAGCTGTTCGGTAACGGCTGCAAAAGCCAGGGCCGCACGCAGCAGCTGCAGCGCCTGCGGGCTGGAGAGCAGGGAGTCAGGGCGAAACAGCAGGCAGACCACGCGCCGGCCGGCATGGGCCAGGGCCACCGGCTGCCCCTGCTCGTCCAGCGCCCAAGCCTGCCAGCCGGCCTTCAGGTCGTCGGCCTGCAGCACGGCGCTGGCATAACGCGCTGCCGCAAAAGGGCCGTCGCTGCGCCAGGGCGCTGCAGCGGTGGTGCTGCACAGCAGCGTGCGGCCATGTTCGGGCCGGTCGGGCAACACGGTCCAGCCCGATGCACCGAGCAGGCGCAGGGCCGCATCACCGACAGCGACCAGGTGCTGCTCAGGACAAGCCGCCAGGTCGTTCGCCCCGACAAGCAGGCAACACGGCGCTTGCGGCGCGAGATCCAGGCCGAGGCCCAGGCCCAGCAGGCAGTCGCGCATGGCATGACCAAAGGGATCGCCGGCATCCACCAGGTGAACGGCGACGGGCAGGGCGATGTCTTGTTGCGCAGCAGCTTGTGCGGCTGCAGCTTCCAGCCCGAAAGCGCGCCACAGCGAAAGTGTCTTGAGCCGGGATTCCTGCTCCTCGCGTTCCGGCGACGAGTCGGCCATCAGGTCCCCGCCGGTGCGCACCTCCGCCACGCTACCCCGAACCGCGGCGGCGCGCAGGATGGTGCCGGCAAGGGCATCGCCGTTGGATGCCACCTGCACCACCAGGCCGCCGTACCAGCCGCGCGGGCTGGCCTCGAGTTCATCGATGGCCCGCAGCGCCTCGGCCCGCGGGGTGCCGGTGACCATCACCGACGCCGCCGTGGCCACGATGGCGTCCCAGGCATCGGCGCCGTCGCGCAGACGTCCTTCGAGCCGGTCCACCGCATGCACCACGGTCGCCAGCGACATCGGCCGGCGCCGGTCCAGCAGGCGCAGCGAGCCGGGCGCGCACAGCGGCGCCAGATCATTGCGCAGCGCGTCGGTGCAGACGGCAAGCGACGCGGCGTCCACCTCTTCATTGAGCAGCTCGCGCAGCGACTCGGCCTCGCCGATGGCGCCGGGCCGGCGTGCCACCGTGCCGCAGACCGGAAGGGTCTGGACGATGCGATTGGTGACGACCAGTTGCAGGTCGGGTGAGGCGCCGAACAGGCGCAAGCCCGAACCGTCGTTGACAAAAAAACTGGCCGGCGCGGGATTGGCCTCGCGCAGGCGCCCGAAGGCCGTCACGGCCGGCAGTTGCACGCGGCGGCGGTAGCTCTGGCTCAGGGTCAGCGACACCAGCGGACGCGCGCGCAGGCATTCCAGCGCGCGGCGCACCATGTCGGCGTAAGCGCCCACCGGAAAATCGTCACGGGGTTCGGCTGCGACCGGATCGAGGGCAGACCGGGAGGCGATGGGCGCTGCCAGCGAAGCGGTCGGCGGTGAGGCCGGCAACAGGGACCCGGGAAGGCTCAAGGCGACGTGTTGCCAGTCGCCTGCGCCATCCCGCCGAAGCAGGTGCTGGCCGAAAAAAAGCACACCCAGCGCGCCGGCATCGTTGCCGGGTTCGGTCAGGCGGTGGGCCGCAAACGGCAGGGCGCCCAGAAGCAGCACGTCGGCAGAAGGATCAAAACACGCCAGGAAAGCGCGCAGGGCCGTGATGCCTGAGACCTGCGGCCCCCGCACGGTCTGAGCGCGCCAGCGGGCCAGCCCGGGCTGCGCCAGCAGGTCTTGGCCAAAAACGGTGAGGGCCTCGACTTCCAGCCCGTCGCCATACAGACGCAGGGCCAGTGCGGGTTCGACCAGCAGCGTGGCCTGCAGCGGATGCAGGCCGGCAATGCCGGCATCGACGCCGAAATAAATGCCGGCCTCGGTCTCCAGCCGCGCCAGCGCCGCGTCGACCTCTGCCAAGGTGGCCGCGCTGCGCTGGACGCGCAGGCCGATCATGCGCACTGCGGCGCTACTCGACGGAGATGCCGGTGCGCTTGATGATGGGGGTCATCACGCGCAATTCCTGCTGCATGAACTTCTGCAGGTCCTGCTCGGAGCCGCCTATGGGTTCCATGTACTGGGCGTGGAGTTTTTCCCTGACCTCGGGCATGGCGAGCACGGCGTTGATTTCCTGGTTCATGCGCCGCACGATCTCGGTCGGCGTGCTGGCCGGGGCCATCACGGCCATCCAGGCGAGATTTTCGATCTCGGGCAGGCCGGCTTCCTTCATGGTCGGGATGTCGGGCATGAGCTGGCTGCGTTTGGCGGTGGACACGGCCAGAGCGCGCATCTTGCCCGCCTTGACCTGGGGGATCACCGCCACCGCGGGCACGCAGGCAAACTGCACGTCGCCCTGCAGGATGGCCAGGATGGCCAGCGGCGAAGAGGCATACGGAATGTGGACCGCGAAGGTGTCGGTCTTGACCTTGAGCAGCTCCACACCGAGCTGCGACAGGCTGCCCACGCCGGTCGATGAGAAGTTGAACTTGCCGGGATTTTTCTTCATCGCGTCGACCAGATCCTTGAGCGTGGTGATGCCCGAGTCGGCGCGTACCGCGCACACATTGGCCTGGCCGCCGGCCAGCACCACCGGGCGCAGCTCGGTGAACGGGTCATAAGGCAGCTTCTTGTAGAGCACGGTGTTGTACACCAGCGGCCCGTTGGTGCTGATGACGAAGTTGTAGCCGTCACCTGCCGATTTGGCCACGGCGCCGGTGCCGTTGTTGCCACCGGCGCCGGCGCGGTTTTCGATGATCACCGGCTGGCCCAGGCGCGGCGAGAGCTTGTCGGCCACGATGCGCGCGATCACATCCGGCGACGAGCCTGCGCCGTAAGGCACCACGATGCGTACCGGCTTGTTCGGCCAGGCCTGTCCTGAGCCTGTCGAAGCGGCCTGGGCCATGGCGCTGCTTGCTGCAAGCGCAACGGTGGCCGCCACGGCACAGCGTGCCAGCAGGTGTGTGAGTGGAAAGCGGGGCAGGGTGGTGTTCATGGCTTGATCAGTTCCGTGTCGTGAAAAAAAGTGCCCTCGCCCGCGATGTAGCCGGCGACAAGGGTGCGGTAGGTGGACTCGACGATGTCGGACAGTCCGGGGAAAGCGGCTTCGTGGTGTGCGGCAAGGGCCCGCACGCGCGCGAAGACTTCGGCCTGGCGCGCCGGCGCGGCCACCTGGAAGGCGTCGCGCTTGAAACGGGTGGCGTCACGCACACACAGCGCGCGCTGTGCGAGCAGCTCGACGATCTGCCCGTCCAGCGTGTCGATGCGCTCCCGCAGCGCGGCCAGTGTCGGGGCGACCTCGACATAGTCCGGGTCCTTGAAGCGGCGCACCGGGGGCGTGTGGATGGCGGGTTCCTGGGGAGAGGTCATGGGGAAAGCGAAGCGCCTGGAGCACCCCGGGTAATTGATAAGCAAGCTTATTTCTTTGGCAGCGCACTGTCATGGGGATATTCCCCAACAGGGCGACCGTCCATTGATCATCTGGCGGGCTGGATTTGGGGCGGGCTTGACCCGGCGCAATACGGTGCGGTGGCCTTTCGGGGATGATGTGGCGTTGCCTGTAGCGGGTGCATACGTGAGAGATGAGAGGCGAGAGATGAAGGGCTTGTGGTGCTGGATTTGATGACGAGTGATTGGCCGGATAGCGCGGCAACGGCGACGGACAGGGAGGTAGGCCGCCTCATGTACGCCAGCCAGAGCAATTTCACCGGCCCGGTGTTTCAGGAAATGCAGCGCATTCGCGAACACGCCTTGCAACGCAATGTGGCTGACGAGGTTCATGTGGCGCTTCTTCACCAGAGCGGCTGGTTCGTTGAATGGATGGAAGGGCCGCCTGCGGGTGTGCATGCCCTGATGGGGCGCGTCGCACGCGACACGCGTCACCGCGGCCTGCGCTTGCTGCATTCGAGCCGCGGCCCGCGCCGGCTGACGCAGCCCTGGTCCATGGCCATCGTGCAGGCGCTCGAGCTGCCGGCCGATTTCGCCCGGCGGGTGGTCACACTGCGCGAGGAGCATCAACAGGGCCGCGCGCCTGGTCCTGCGACGGTGTGGCGGCGCCTGTCCACACCGCTGACGCATCCCGGGGCGGCTGAACAGGCGGTCAGCGACCGGTTCCAGCGCGTCATGGTCTGTGCGGCCAGGGGTGAGGCTTCCTTCGACATGGTGCGCTGGCTGGGCAGGACGCACAAGGCCGAGGTGGTGCACCGGCGCTTCGCCGGCAGCCGCGCCGACGGGCTGGACGTGGCGACCGATTATGTGGATCTCGATTCCGGCGCCGTCGTGCGGCGGGTGATCGCCATGGCACGCAATGGCCTGCATCTCGGATTGACGCAGGCCTTTCTGCCCGACTATTCCCACGTGATCCTGCTTCTCAGCGGCGACAGCACCCGTGACGGCGACCTGATGCAGCGGCTGGTGGTGGCCTGTGCGCGTCTGGTGCACCGGCCCGTGGTGGTAGGACTGGGACAGCCGTTTTGCGATCACGCCGCGCTGCAGAAGATGGCGCACCGCGGCGGGCTGGTCTACCTGGACTGTGATCTCGCAGGGCACATAGACGCGCAGGCCTGGTGGGATGCCGCCGAGCCCCTGCTGGACCTGAGTCTGGCGGCCAACTCCGACTGGCTGCCGCTGTCAGTAAGTGCCGGGTAGCAAAATCCCCTTGTTCACCGTCTCGATGTTGGTGTGGCCGCAAAACGCCATGGTCAGGTCCAGCTCGCGGTGGATGATCTGCAGCGCCTTGCTCACGCCTTCCTCCCCCATGGCGCCCAGGCCGTACAGGAAGGAGCGCCCGATGTAGGTGCCCTTGGCGCCCAGCGCCCGTGCCTTGAGCACGTCCTGGCCGCTGCGGATGCCGCCGTCCATGTGGATCTCGATCTGGCTGCCGACGGCGTCCACAATCTGCGGCAGTGCGCGAATCGACGACTCGGCCCCGTCGAGCTGGCGCCCGCCGTGGTTGGAAACGATCAGCGCATCGGCGCCCGAGTTCACCGCGAGTTTCGCGTCTTCCATGTCCTGGATGCCCTTGAGGATCAGCTTGCCGCCCCAGCGTTTCTTGATCCATTCCACGTCGCCCCAGTTCAGGCCCGGGTCGAACTGCTTGGCGGTCCACTCGGAAAGCGAACCCATGTTTTCCACACCCTTGACGTGGCCGACGATGTTGCCGAAGCCGTGGCGTTTGGTGCCCAGCATGCCCAGGCCCCAGCGCGGCTTGGTCATCAGGTTCAGGATGGTGGCCAGTGTCGGTTTGGGCGGCGCACTCAGGCCGTTCTTGAGGTCCTTGTGGCGCTGGCCGAGGATCTGCAGGTCCAGCGTGAGCACCAGCGCCGAGCAGTTGGCGGCCTTGGCGCGGTCGATCAGGCGCTCGATGAAGTCGCGGTCCTTCATCACATAGAGCTGGAACCAGAAGGGATGGCGATCGGTCCCGGCCGCCACGTCCTCGATGGAGCAGATGCTCATGGTCGAGAGCGTGAACGGAATGCCGAACTTTTTCGCCGCACGTGCGCCCAGGATCTCGCCGTCGGCATGCTGCATGCCGGTCAGGCCGGTAGGCGCAATCGCCACCGGCATGGCCACGTTCTGGCCAATCATCTGCGTGGCCGTGCTGCGGTTTTCCATGTTGACGGCCACGCGCTGGCGCAGCTTGATGGACTGGAAGTCGCTTTCATTGGCGCGGTAGGTGCTCTCGGTCCACGAGCCGGAGTCGGCGTAGTCGTAGAACATGCGGGGCACGCGCTTTTTGGCCAGAACGCGCAGGTCTTCGATGGTGGTGATCACGGGCATGGAGTCTCCTTGGAAGCCCTTGATGCTAGCGGTTTGCGGAGCGCCCGGTTTGAAGAAATTTGCATGCGGGCGCACAATTCCGGAATTTTCTTCATGCCAAGCTTCACAACACCTGTTCTTCCGGACCTGAAACGGGTCATCAATGCCTGGGGAACGCCCACCCCTTATGGCGTCTCGCGCAGCGACCCCGCCGTGGCCGAGGCGGGGTCGCTGATGCTGCAGCGCCACGTGGTGCTGGCGGACCTGCAGGCCCTGGCCGGGCGCGAACTGGCGGCCTGGAGCGGGGCCGAGTCGGCCTGCGTCACCCACTGCAGTGCGGCGGCCATCACGTTGGCGGTGGCCGCCTGCATGGCCGGCACCGATGCGGCACGCGTGGCGCAGTTGCCGGACAACACGGGCATGCCGAACCGTGTGTTGCTGCTCGCGGCCCAGCAGGTGAATTACGGCCAGGCGATCACGCAGGCTGTGCGGCTGGCCGGCGCGCACCCTGTGCCGTGCCCGGCGCTGGCCGACCTTGCCGCCGACCTGGCGCGCGGAGGTGTTGCCTGTGTGCTGGCCGTCGAGTCGCACCTGGCGGTCGGCTCGGGGCCGGCGGTCACCGGCGAACTGGCGGCGCTGGCCCATGCGGCCGGCGTGCCTCTGGTGCTGGACGCGGCGGCGCAGGACTGGCGTGCACGCGAACTGGTCACCGGCGGGGCTGACCTGGTGCTGCTCAGTGGCCAGAAATACCTGCGTAGTCCGACGGCGGGGCTGGTGCTGGGGCGTGCGGACCTGGTCGCGGCGCTCGACGCACAACACGGCGGTGTGGGCAGGGCCATGAAGCCGACCAAGGAGGCGCTGGCCGGCGTGCTGGCTGCCCTCCGCCTGCGCGCCGACATGCCGCGCGATGCATGGTGCGCGGCCCAGCAGCGCAAGCTCGATGCCATGGCAGCCGCGGCCCGCGGCTGGCCGGGTGTGACGGTGGAACGCACGCCCGATCCGCAAGGCAATGGTTTTGCGCGCCTGTGGCTGAAGGTGGACGCGGCTGTCACTGGCATCAGCGCCGGCGGTGTGATCGGGCTGCTGCGCGCGGGTGATCCGGTGGTGGTGGTGGCGCCGCACCGGGCTGCGCAGGGCAGTATCGGGCTGGAGCTCACGGCGGTGCACGGGGAGGAACTGCCCGAGTTGTGCGCGCTGCTGGCCACTGCGCTGAACGCTGGCTGAGGCTGTTTACCGGCGCCGGCTCAGCTCCGGCCGGCCTTCACGCCCGCACCGCGCACTTCGATGCGGATCTCGTCCAGCACCTCGCCGCGTTCGCTGACCAACTGCACCACGTGCCGGCCCGGCCAGGGCAGCCACTGGGCCTGCGCGCCGCGCGCAAACTCCTTGCCGTCCATGCGCCAGCGCAACTGGTGGCCTTCGGCGGCAAAGCCCAGGCGTTGGCGCTTGGGCGGAATGTCGGGGTCCAGCGCCACGATGGTGCCGTTGGCGGGCGCGGTGATGCGAGCTGCGACAGACGACGCGCTGCCCGGATTTTTCAAGCCTTTTTGGCCTCCAGCCCTTGTCCTGTCTGCGCCAGCTGCTCCTGAATCGATAGTAAACAAGGTTTGCTCCGTGCCCCGGAGAAACCATTCGCTGCGCGCCGCCTCGATCGGTGTGCCCGCCGCATCGGCAAAGCTCACTGGTTTTTGCAGCACACCCGCCGGCGGCACCGGTGCGCGGCTGGGTTCGGTCTGGTGCAGGTAATTCATCAGTGCCGCCCAGACCGGTGCGGCGCCGCTGGTACCGCTGACGTCCCACATGGGCGCACCGCTGGCGTTGCCGACCCAGACACCCACGGTGTAGCGCTGCGAGTAGCCCAGCGCCCAGTTGTCGCGCATGTCCTTGCTGGTGCCGGTTTTCACCGCAGTCCAGAAACGGGTGGCCAGAAGGCTGTCCGTCCCGAAGGTGCGCGCGCGTGCCAGCGGGTCCGAAAGGATGTCGCTGACGATGAAGGAAGCACGTGCGTCGATGGCCGGGGTAGAGGCCAGCCTGGTATTCCTGGTGAGCGAGAGCGCGCTATAACGCCCGCCATTGGCCAGGGTGCGGTAGGCGTTGGTCAGCGAAAGCAGCGAGACCTCGCTGCTGCCCAGCGCCAGGCTGTAGCCGTAGTAGTCGCCGGTTTCCCGCAAAGGCAGGCCCACCGCCCTGAGCTGCTTGTGAAAGGCATCGGGCGAGACCATCACGAGCGTGCGCACCGCCGGCACGTTGAGCGAGGCACCGAGCGCGGTGCGACTGGACACCAGGCCCTTGAACTGGCGGTCGTAATTTTGTGGAATGTAGAGACCGCCGGCCGTGGGGATTTGCGAGGATGAATCTTCCAGCAGCGATGCGGCCGTGATGCGCCGCTCCGCGATGGCCTGGGCGTACAGAAAGGGCTTGAGCGTGGAGCCCGGCTGGCGCAGCGCCAGCACGCCATCGACCTCGGCCGCGTCGCTGAGTTCGCCCGAGGAACCGACCCAGGCCAGCACCTCGCCGCTGGCGTTGTCGAGCACGACGATGGCGCCGTCTTCCACGTGGCGGCCGCGCAGTTCGCGCAGGTGCTGGGTCAGGGTAGCCACGGCGAAGCGCTGCAGCGGGGCGCGCAGGGTTGACCTCATCACCGTTCGGGCTGAGCTTGTCGAAGCCTTGGATGCTGCGAACCCTTCGACAGGCTCAGGGCGAACGGTGGTGGAGAGCAGTCTCCGCGCCAGATGCGGCGCCACACCTTCGGAAGGGTCAAACGATTTACGCTGCAGCGCCGCGCTGGCAAACAGGTCCAGCCCCTCGCAATCCGTCTTGGCCGGGGCCTGCATGGCTTTCAACACGCCGCAGGCGCGCTGGCTCACTTGCACCGCTTTTGCATTCGGCGCCCGCACCAGCGCTGCCGCCAGCGCCGCCTCGCGTTCATCGAGACCGTGCGCCGCCTTGCCGAACAGCGTGCGGCTCAGCGCATCGATGCCGACGATCTCGCCGCGAAACGGCACGAGGTTGAGGTAGGCCTCGAGGATCTGGTCCTTGCGCCAGCTGCGCTCCAGCAGCTGCGCCGACACGGTCTGGCCAATCTTCTGCGCGACGCTGCGCCCACCCGCTGCGGCGCGCCAGTCTTCGTCGAGCAGCCCGGCCAGCTGCATGCTCAAGGTGGAAGCGCCGCGGGTTCTGGTGGCCCACAGATTTCCCCAGGCGGCGGCCGAGACGGCGCGCCAGTCCACGCCGCTGTGTTCGTAAAAGCGCTTGTCCTCGCTGAGCACCAGCGCCGTGCGCAGCGCCGGAGAAATGTCTGGCAACGCCACCCACTGGCCGCGCCGCACGGTGGCGTCGGTGCGCAGGCGCTGGATCACTTCGCCGTTGCGGTCCAGGATCAGCGTGTCGGAAGGTTTGAACTCGCGTTTTACTTCATTAAAAGTGGCTGTAGCCCAGGCGGGCCGGGCGCAAGTAGCTATTAAAAAAATAGCAACTGCGGCTGCCCTGATGGCGGAGGCGTTCATTTGACCGCTTCCACCTTGACCCGCGCATTCGGCGCTTCCCCAAACATCTCGGGCGCATACATCGCTTCCACACGACTCGGCGGTAGCGCGAAGTCGCCGACGTTGTTCAGGCGCACGGTGTATTCCATCTTCACCACGCCCTTGGGCAGGTATTCGTAATAACTGCGGAAGGCCTCGAAGCTGCGTTCTTCAAACGCCGGCCAGCCCGAGCCCGTTTTCTTCTCACCGCTGGTGGCGATCTGCGAATCGCGGCCCAGGCCGCTGCCGAGAATGGTCGCGCCGCCGGGCACCGGATCGCTGATCACCACCCAGGTCATGTCGGTACTGGCGTTGACTTCCAGCGTGATGCGGATCACGTCACCTCGTGTGTAGAGGCCCATTGGCAACGATTTATTGGCTTGCTCCACCGGTGTGATGGTCTTTTTGATCTGGTAGCCGGCGTTGAACGGCGCTTTCAGTGGGACCGCTGCGAGCGACTGCAAGGTCAGCCAGGGTTTGCCCGTGCCCTGGTGCGTCACGGTCAGCGTGTCTTTGCCTGTGCCGGCCCAGGGCAAAAACATGCTGTTGCCCCGGAGGTTGCCGGGTGATGCGGGCGCACCGAAGAAGGTGGTCTGGTTGGGTGCGCCGCTGGCGTCGGTCGTCTTGATGCGTTCGACCTTGCGCCAGTCCACACTGGCGGTTGCTGCGGCCAGCGCGGCCTTGGTGATACCGGCCACCGGCGTGGCCTCGAATTTCGCCGAGAAGCGGTCGAGTGCCAGCCCGCCCCACAGATTGGCGGTGGTGGTGTGCCACGCGCCTTGCTGCTGGCGTGCTATGAAGCCATTGGCCAGGCGACCCATGTCGTCCTTCCAGGCCGCATCGTCCATCACCGCCAGCATCAGACGCGCGGTGTTGACGTCGCCATTGGTCATGAGCCACCACCAGTAGTCGTCTTTTTCGGTGCTGAAGCTGACCTTGGTGCCTTGCCACGACAGGCGCGACTTGAGCACCTGGTTCGCCTCGGCCAGACGCTGCTCGCGCTGTGGCACGTCGGCCACGCGTTTGAGGATGTTCAGCCAGTCGATCACCGTGTGGGTCGGCCACTGATTCGGCGCAATCGTGATGCTGCCCAGCATGCGGCCCTGGGCCTTGCCGTAACGCGACAGCGCCTCGATCGCCGCGAGCTTGCGCATGTCGAGGTCCTTGCGCGGGCTCCAGAACTCGCGTTGGATGCGGCCCTCGACAAACGCAATCAGGCCGCGTTCCATCGGTGCGCGGGCGTCGTCGGGCAGGGCGAACGCCGGATTCAGGGCCGCGGCTTCGTGCGTGGCCGCCAGCAGGTAGGCCGTCAAGGTGTCGCTGCCGCGCGAGGCGTCGCCGTCACGCGGCGGGAAATAACTGGCCAGGCCGTCGCGGTCGAGGTAACCCGGTAGCTGCGCCAGCACGGTCTGCCAGAGTCTGGCGTCGCGCAGGCCGACGGCCTTGCTGGTTTTCTGCTCCAGGCAGACGAACGGGTAGTTGGCCCACCAGTCGCGCACGCCATCCAGACCCTCTGCGAGTTTCGGTTGCAGCGACATCTTCAAACCTCCGCGGCCGGGCAGGGCATCGGCCGGCGGGTTCACGCTGAGCATGAACGAACCATCGACCTGCACCAGCGTGGCTTGCTGCACCGTGAGCGGCACAGCGGGGATGATGCGCTGGCGTGCCTTGAGGCCGTCACGCGCGCCGCTGATGTTGTCCTTCGCCTCGATTTCCCACAGGATGGCTTCCGCGCGTGTCAGCGCCAGTTGCGCCGGCGCCGTGACCATCCACGCCACTTCACGCGCTTCGCCGGCGGGAATGTCGACGGTTTGCGGTTTGAGTTCGAGCAAGGTCGCACGCGGACTGACCTCGACCTTCATCGCCGCCTGGGTCGTGTTGCGCAGGGTCAGTTGCGCGCGGAACTGGTCGTCCTCGCGCACCAGCGGCGGCAGGCCGCTGATGATCTGCAGGTCCTGCGTGGCCCGGATGCTGGTCTGGCCGGTGCCGAAGAGGCCGGTGGCTGCATCTGCCACCGCGACGATCCTGAAAGTGGTCAGCGCATCATTGAGCGGCACCGTGACGACGGCCTGGCCTTTGGCGTCTAGCATGACCTTGGGGTTCCACAGCAGCAAGGTGTCCAGCAACTCGCGTGTGTTGCTGCGCCCGCCGCCGCCGCCCGCCGGCACGGCCTTGCGCCCGTAGTGCCTGCGGCCGATGATTTCCATTTGTGCGGTCGAGGTTTCCACGCCCCAGGCGCGGCGTTGCAGCATGGCTTCCAGCAGGCCCCAGGAGGTGTTGGGCATCAGCTCCAGCAGTGCCTGGTCCACCGCGGCCAGCGCCACCTCGGCGTTGGCGGCCGGCTGGCCATTGGGCAGTTTGGCGGTGATGGTGACCTGGGCCTGCCCGCGCACCGGGTAGCTCTCCTTGTCGGCCTTCACGCTCACCTCAAGCTGGTGTGCCTTGGTGCCCACGCGGATTTCGGCCACGCCCAGGCGGAAGGCTGGTTTGCTGAGGTCCACCAGCGCGGTGGGGGCCACATACTCGCGGCCCTCGTACCAGAACGAGGTCCACCATTCGCGCGGCGCCTTGAAACCCCAGGTGAAAAAGCTGTACCACGGCACTTCGCGCAGCCGGCCGCGCAGGGCCAGCACACTGACGTACACGTTCGGGCCCCAGCCGTCCTTGACCTGCAGCTGGATGGTTGGGTCCTGGCCGTTGAGCTGCACCACCTGGGTCTCGAGGATGCCTTCGCGCTCGATCGCCACCAGCGCGGTGGCAAAACGGAAAGGCATGCGCACCTGAAACTTGGCGGTCTCGCCGGGCTGGTAAGTTTTCTTTTCGGGCAGCACGTCCATGCGGTCGTGGTCCTCGCCGCCGAACCACAGCTCGCCCTGCTTGGTCACATACACCGAGCTGGCGGCCTGAATGGTGTTGCCGTCCTTGTCCTTCGCGGTCACGACCAGTTCCACTTCGCCGGGCTCGCCGAGTCTGGCCTCGCACAGCAGCAGGCCGCGCGCATCGCTGGGGCCGCTGCAGACAGAGCCGAGGTCCTTGATGTCGGTCTTGTTGTCGTAGGTGTAGAAGCCGCCCACCATGCGTTTGCGGCTGGTGGTGACGATGCGCGCCACCGCCTTCACCTCCAGGGGCACGCCGGCCGCCGGTTTGCCCGTCAGGTCCAGCGCCAGGGCCTGGAACCTGATCTTCTGGCCGGTGGACACCCAGCCCTCGGTCTTGATGCCGGCGACCACGGCGGCCGGCCAGAGCGTGGAGACGCTGCGAATCGTCTGGACCTCGCCGTTCGGGTCGGCGTAGCTGGCTTCGAGCAGCAACTCCCTGGGCTGCTTGCTGGCCGGCACGTCCTGGATGGTGAGCTTGCCGGCACCGTTGCGGTCCAGGCTCAGGGGCAGCTTGTCGGCAATCACGCGCTGGTCTTGCGCGGCCGTGGCTTCCTCCTCGCCTTCGCTGCCTTCCCCGCGCCGGGCGCGCGGCGGCGAGAAACTGAAGGCCTCGTGATCGCTGTAGCTCAAGGTTTTGCCGCGTACCAGTGCCGACACGCGCACCGGCAGGTTGACGGCGGCACCGCCAGAGACATAGTTGACCTGCACATCGGTGGGCACCGAGCCCACGTTGACCAGGGCTTTTTTGTCGGCCGGGGTGATGCGGCCTTCGAGCACCGGCAGGCGGAACTCTTCCACGCGGAATTGCCCGCTGCTGAAGCTGCGGTTTTTTTCGTCGTTGGCCTTGAGTTGCACCTCGTAGATGCCGAGTTTGGCCGCGGGCGGAATCACAAAGGTGTTTTCCGCGCTCTGGCCGCCGGTGGCGGTTTTTCGCCAGACGATGGGCTGGGTGTACTGCTGGCCGCTGCCGATATGGGTCACCACCAGGGTGGCTGGCGGCGCTTCGACGATGCCAAACCCGCGGCTGGTTTCGGTGCGCAGGATGTGTTTCATCGACACGATTTCGCCGGCGCGCAGCAGTGTGCGGTCGAAAATCGTGTGGGCGCGCGCATCGGGCTGCGGGTCCTGGCTGGTGGGCAGATTGAAGCGCCAGGGCTCGATGCCTTTTTGCCAGTTGCTCCAGGTGAAGGCCAAGTCTTCAATACCTCCCGAGGTGGCGCGCGCGCTCACAAAGTAGGCGTTGCCGCCGTAGTCGCCTTCGCCGCAGCGCAGCGGGTCCGACGACAGGCCGGTGAAGCGGGCCATGCCTTGTGCGTCGGTGACGGACTTGGCCAGCTCGGTCCCCCGGCAGTCCGACACGCGCACCACGGCGCCGGCGACCGGCGCGCCCTTGTCCAGCGTGGTCACCCAGGCCAGCGCGTTTTCGCGGCCCAGCTTGAAATGCACGCCCATGTTGGTCACCAGCGCCGAGGTGCGCACAACCATGGTCCGGCTGTCACCGTGGCGTTCGTCGAGCAGCGAGGTACCGAGTTTTTGCGAGGCGATTTCGACCACGTGAAAACCGGGCGAGAGCGGGATGCCGATCACCTCGAACGGACGCGGGTCGCCGCTCGCAGGCTTGGGCAGATCCAGCGTTTTTACGCCGGGTTGGCCGGCCAGCAGCGAGAGCATGCGCGACTGCACGTACTCCTTGCTTTGTGCGTCGAGGGCCTTGGGCAGCGGTCCCTTCACGTCCCGGCCGGCCTGGTCGCGGTCCACCTGGTAGTCGTTGTAATGCTCCACCTTGCGGAACCAGGCAATGATGTCGGCATCGGTTTTGGGCTGCAGGTCGCTGACCTTGCCGGGGGACAGGCCTTTGACCTGTAGCGCGGCTTCCACATTGCGCAGCGTCACGGGCAGCAGCGCCGGGTCACCCGCTCTGGCGCCGGGTTCGGCAAACCGCTCGACGATGCCAAACGGTGCGGCAGCAAACTTGGCCAGCGGCGGCATGGCACCGGTAGCCACCTTCAGGGGGAAGTTGTCGGCATTGCGCAGGCTGCGGCCGGACGCGTCCTTGAAGTCCTTGGGAAGCTCCAGCGTGAAGGCGGTCTGCTCTGCAAAAGGCGGCTTGAAGCTGACACCGTTGACCACGTTGTCGCCGTCGCTGCTCTCCGCGTCGAACACCGGCTTGAGCGTGTTTTTGGCAGATGTGAGGCGAATCGCCTCGGCCAGCTTGCGCGGCACCGGCGCGTTGAAGTTCAGGCTCATGGGTCGTATCGGCAGGCAGGCCGACTGGGCGTTTTCGCGCTCGCAGTTGAAGCTGGCAGAAAACGGCTCGCGCACCTGGAAGTTGTAGCGCCGCTCCACCGAGTTGGCCACGCCGCTCGGAGTGGCGACACCTTTTCCGTACACCAGCTGGAGCTTGCTCGCGGGTGTGAGGCGGCGGTTGCAGGCCAGTGTCACCACGCTCAAGGGGTCTTTTCCCGCCGCCTTGTCCAGGTTTTGCGACTTGAGCAGCGCATCCCGCTCCTTGCCTTCGATCAGTTTCACGGGAACCCGCTCGCCCAGGCCCTCGACCGAGCACCAGACGTTTTCGCGGATGCTGGCCAGGGTGGCCGGGCCGTTGAGCTGGAGCACGAAGTACTGTTCTTCGTCGATGCGTTGGTAAGTGCCGGGCCGCAGGTTCCGTACGAAAGGACCGCCGGTGTTGAACTTCCACGACACCTTGCCGCTGATGGCCTGGTCTTTGGGCGAACGGAAGGTGGTGATGCCTTGCAGCGTGCAAGTGATGCCGGGCGGAAGATCGTTGTCGAATTCAAACGCCCACTGGCGGTCGCTGATCCAGCGGCCCGAACCTTTGGTGGCCTGCGCGTCGCTGCAGCTCAGGCTGACAGGGGCGGGGGCTTTGGGGTCGCCGAAGTTGACGGCGCTCTCGTCAAACTTGACGGCAATCTGCCGTACCCTGGCAATTTCCCCCTGAGGCGAGACGCTGGTGACCTGCAGGGCCTGCGCGCTGGCGGGCAGGTACAAAGCAGCGGCTGCGGCCAGTGCTTCGGCTGTTCTTCTTATGGTGCTTGTGGCCACGGTTCCTCCTCGTTGGGAGGTCAAGCGTAGCTGATTTGCATGTAACAAAACAGCGCAAACGCATGGAATAAAGGCGCAAGAAAAAAGCGGGCTGCGGCCCGCTTTTGCCATCAACAGCGCTTGAAAATCTCAGCTGAGTTTGACCGGTACAAAAATCTTGCTGTCGCCACGCTGTATCAGCAGTGCCACCGATTTCTCCGCTTTGGCCACAGTGGCACGCACCTGCTCAATGTTTTTCACGGGAACTCCATTGATGGAGAGCAACACATCACCGGCCTCCACGCCGGCCAAGGCGGCGGGACCGCTGGCCTGCTGCACCAGCAGGCCGCTGTCCACACCGGCTTCCTGTTGCTCGTCGGGCTGCAGGGGCCGCAGCGCCAGGCCCAGCTTGCCCTGGGCGACGCTGTCTTTCGGGCCTGCAGCCTGGGCGGCCTTCTGATCGGCGCTGCCGAGCCGGGCCGTCAATTCTTTCGCCGCGCCCTGGCGCCAGATCTCCAGCTTGAAGCTGTCGCCGGGCGCTGCCAGGCCGATCACCGCCGGCAGGTCGCCGGAGGACACGATGGGCTGGCCGTTGACCTTGCGGATCACGTCGCCCGATTGCAGGCCCGCCTTGTCGGCCGGCCCGCCTTTTTCAACGCTGGAGACAAGGGCTCCCTCGGGTCTGTCGAGCTTGAAGGAGTCGGCAAAGGCCTGGTTGACTTCCTGCACGGCCACGCCCAGACGCGCATGCTCGACCTTGCCGGTGGCCACGATCTGGTTCTTGATGCGCCCCGCCACGTCGATGGGAATGGCAAAGGACACGCCCTGGTAGCCGCCGCTGCGGCTGTAGATCTGGGAATTGATGCCCACCACCTCGCCGCGCGCATTGAACAGCGGGCCGCCCGAGTTGCCGGGATTGATCGCCACGTCGGTCTGGATAAAGGGCACGCTGCTGTCGTCGGGCAGCGAACGGCCCTTGGCACTGACCACGCCGGCCGTCACCGTGTTTTCAAAGCCGAAGGGCGAGCCGATCGCCAGTACCCATTCACCGACCTTCAAGTCGCTGGTTTTGCCGATGGCGACCACGGGCAGGTTGGTCGCTTCGATTTTCAGCACGGCCACGTCGGTCTTGGGGTCGGCGCCCAGCACCTTGGCGCGGTACTCGCGCCGGTCGGTCAGCTTGACGCTGACTTCCTTCGCGCCGCGCACCACATGGGCGTTGGTCAGGATGGTGCCGTCGGCACTGACGATGAAGCCCGAGCCCTGGCCGCGCGTCGGCATTTCCTGCAGCGGGCCGCCGGGCCGGCCCTGACCTTGCTGGAAACGTTTGAAGAACTCGAAGAACGGATCGCCTGACGCGCCGTCCTCGTCATCGCCCTGCGCCAGCGGGGAGTTGTTGCTGACCGTGGTGGTGCCGGTCACGCTGATGTTGACCACGGCGGGCCCATAACGTTCGGTGATCTGCGAGAAGTCGGGCGGTGCGACGGCCTGGATGGGGGCCGCGGCGGCGATGGCCGGCGGCGCCGCAAAGGCCGCCGTGTGCACGGCGTTGAATGCGCTGACGCCGGCGCCGCCAATGGCGCCCGCGGCCAGCAGGGCAACAACGAGGCGGGTGTTTTTCAATGCTGCAGTGGTCATGACGAGTTTCCTTGAGTGGGGCACACCGCGGTGCCGACAGGACAACTATGGAGAGGCAGGCTTAGCTGAACCTTAAGCCGTGCCGCGCAGGGTACCCGGCAAATTCCATGATAAAAAGTGGCTCAAGCCCTTTGTGAGTGGGCGCAATATGCTATCAATTAGATAGCATTAAAAGCGGAGGCTGTTCAGGCCGCCGACGGCGACGGCGGAAAAAACACGCTGACCCGCAGGCCGCCCAGGCGCTCCGAGCGGTCCAGATGCAGCGTCGCGCCATGGCGCTCGGCGATCACCTCGACGATGGCCAGGCCCAGGCCGCTGCCGTTCTCGGCCACCGTGCCGCTGGCACGGTAGAAGCGGTCGAAGACGCGCTCGCGGTCCTCTGCCGCAATGCCCGGGCCACTGTCTTCCACTCGCAGCAGCGGCCGGCCCTGTGCCACGGCGAGCGACACGTCGACGCGGCCCGCGGCGGGCGTGTACTTGACGGCGTTGTCCAGCAGGTTGCGCAGCAGCACACGCAAGGCTTCGGGCTGTCCCTGCACACGCGCCGAAGAAGGCGGCGCATCGCCCGACAGGCCGAGGTCGATCTGCTTGAGCCGGGCCTGCGGCAACACGTCGGCCACCGCCAGCTTGACCACGTCCTGCAGATCGACCGGAACACTGCCCGCAGCCACCTGCCCGGGCCCCGATGGACCGGCCTCTTCGCGCGCCAGCACCAGCAGTTGCTCGACCAGCCGGATCGCGCGGTCTATGCCCTGGTTCAGGCGGGTGATACCGGCTTCGCGCTCGGCCGGGGTCTGGTCCGCCAGGCCATTCGGGCGCAGCGCCTGCGCCTGCAGCTTGAGTGCCGTCAGCGGCGAGCGCAGCTCGTGCGCAGCATCGGCGACAAAATTTTTCTGCGCATCGAAGGCGCCGCGCACCCGGCCGAACAGCAGGTTGAGCTCGTCGACCAGCGGCCGCACCTCGTCGGGCAGGCCGGCGCCGGCCAGCGGCGAAAAATCGTCGGCCGCGCGCTGCGCGACCTGGCGCCGCGTCCGTTCGATGGGCGCCAGCGACCGGTTGATGACCCACCAGACCGCCAGCATCAGCAGTGGCGTCAGCAGCGCGAATGGCAACACCGCTCGCGCTGCCAGGGCGCGGGCACGCGCGGTGCGGGCGTCCAGGTCCTGCGCAATCTGCACCGTCTGGAAAGGCGTCTGCAGCGAATACACGCGGTAGTGCTTGCCATGGGCCTCCACGTCGGAAAAACCCAGCACCGCGCGCGGCGGCAGCGCCGAACGGGTGGAGCGGAAAATCTGCGTACCGTCCTGGCCCCAGATCTGTACATAGAGGTCAAAGCCCGCATCGTCCTCGCCGTCGGGCAGCCCCGAACCCGGCGCGATGCCGCCGCGCAGCGAGCGCGCCATCTGCTGCAGGTGGTCGTCGAACATCGCGTCGGCTTGTCGCAAGGCGCTGCGGTAGGCGGTGGTGGCCTGCGCCACGGCGGCCAGCAAAATGGCGGCAAGCACGAACCAGAGCAAACGTTTTCTCAGGGAATGGCCTCTCACGCTTTTCGCTTCGCCGGATGCGCTGCCCTGGCTGGGAGGGATTGTCATTGTTTGGGTACCAGGTAGCCGAGGCCGCGCACGGTCTGGATGATGTCGCTGCCGAGTTTTTTGCGCACGCCATGGATATAGACCTCGACCGCGTTGCTGCTCACATCGTCCTTCCAGCTGAACAATTTTTCCTCGAGCTGGGCGCGCGACAGCACCGTGCCCGGCCGTGCCAGCAGCGGCTCAAGCACCGCCCATTCGCGCGCCGACAGTGACACCGGCTCGCCGTTCAGGCTGGCTTCATGGGTGGCGGGGTTCAGGCTCACGCCCCTGTGTTCAAAAGCCGGCTCGGCCCGGCCCGCGCTGCGGCGTATCAGCGCGCGTATGCGGGCCAGCAGCTCGTCGGTGTCATAAGGCTTGACCACATAGTCGTCGGCGCCGGCATCCAGCCCGGCGATGCGGTCGCCGATCGCATCACGCGCGGTGGCCACCAGCACCGGTGTGGTGTTGCGCCGCGCCCGCAGTGTGCGCAAGACCTCGAGCCCGTCGCGTCTGGGCAGGCCCAGATCGAGCAGCACCAGGTCGTAGTGCTCGCTGCGCAGGGCGGTATCGGCCATGGCGCCATCACGCACCCAGTCCACGGCATAGTGGGCGGATCGCAGTACCGCCAGCACGGCCTCGCCGATCATGGCGTCGTCTTCAACCAGCAACAGGCGCATGGCGCGGGCCCCCACGTTCGCTCACTGCGTGTAGCTCTCTGCCCCCCGAGGGGGCGCTGCGCCTGCGGCCCGGCGAAGCCGGTTCCGCGGCCCTGGCTGGAATGGAATCGCAGTTTGGCGGTAAGCGCATGGTGGTGTCCTTTGCAGCTCTTGACTCTACAAAGGACACCTTAGCCGGAGCTTAGGCCAGCCGCGCCCGGTGCCGCGCGATCTGTGCCCGCACCTGCACCGGCGCCGTGCCGCCCAGGGTGTTGCGGGCGTTCAGCGAGCCGCGCAGGCTCAGCACGTCGTAGACGTCTTTCTCGATCTTGGGATTGAACTCCTGCAGCACGGCCAGCGGCAACTCGGACAGATCCACCGCATGCGAGATCGCTGCCTTGACGGCATGGGCCACGGCCTCGTGCGCGTCGCGGAAGGGCAGGCCCTTCTTGACCATGTAGTCGGCCAGGTCGGTGGCGGTGGCATAACCCTTGAGGGCGGCGCGCTCCATGGCTTGTCTTCCTGGTTGTCCTTGTTGTAGGCCAGCGGCTGGCCTTTCATCAGGGTGATCAAACCCATCAGGTGGCCGACCACGCGGCCGGTCTTGCCGCGTGCGAGTTCGGGCACGTCGGGGTTTTTCTTCTGCGGCATGATGGACGAGCCGGTGGTGAAGCGGTCGGCAATTTCAATGAAGCCGAAGTTCTGGCTCATCCACAGAATCAGCTCCTCGCTCATGCGGCTGATGTGGACCATGGCCAGCGAGGCGGCGGCCGTGAATTCAATCGCGAAGTCGCGGTCGCTGACCGCGTCCAGGCTGTTCTGGCAGACCTGCGGCTGGCCCTTTTCATCGACCATGCCCAAGGTGGTGGCGACACGTTCGCGGTCCAGCGGGTAGCTGGTGCCGGCCAGTGCGGCGGCGCCCAGCGGCAGGCGGTTCACGCGTTTGCGCACGTCCTGCAGGCGCTCGGCGTCGCGCGCAAACATCTCCACGTAGGCCAGCATGTGGTGGCCAAAGCTCACCGGCTGCGCCACCTGCAGATGCGTGAAACCGGGCAGGATGACCTCGACGTTTTTCTCGGCAATATCGACCAGCGCCTTTTGCAGGTCGGTCAGCAGCGCATCAATCAGGTCGATCTCGCCGCGCAGCCACAGGCGCACGTCGGTGGCGACCTGGTCGTTGCGAGAGCGGCCGGTGTGCAGGCGTTTGCCGGCGTCGCCGACGAGCTGGGTCAGGCGCGCTTCGATATTGAGGTGCACGTCTTCGAGGTCCAGCTTCCATTCAAAGGCGCCGGATTCGATTTCGGCTGTGATCTGCGCCATGCCTTTCTGGATGGCCGCATGGTCGGCGGCGCCGAGGATTTTTTGCGCGGCCAGCATCTCGGCGTGCGCCAGCGAACCGGTGATGTCGGCTTGAGCCAGCCGCTTGTCAAAAAACACGCTGGCGGTGTAACGCTTGACCAGGTCGCTCATGGGTTCCGAGAACAGGGCGGACCAGGCTTGGGATTTTTTGTCGAGTTGGCTCACGGGAGGCTTTCTGTGGAGGACCGTCTGGCGGCAGCGATGGCGTGTCGCGGCGACAACATTATTGGGGGAAGTACGGGTTTGACGCCGGTTTCAAGCGGGTTGCCGGTGCAATACTAGGGCCTGATTTTATCTGCGTGCAGGAAAGCCCCGTCAAGCGGGGCGCCCGGGACCTCCGGGCCGGCCCGCGCGCAGAACCGGACACGGAACAAGCGAGCCTTTTTCATGCAGTTCAAGCCCGACCTTTCGTCCTTCGGCGAGTCGACCGTGCTGGGTGGTTACAGCCAGCCCGGGGATGCGCCTGCGCCCCTGCCGCCCCGTGTCAATGTGTTTGACGCCTGCAATGTCGGTGTGGTGCTGCGCGCCGTGTTGTTTGTCGAGGCGGTGGTGGGCGTCGGCGCGATGTTCGGCGCCGGCGTCTTTGTCGACTGGCTGCTGCGTTTTTCGCTGCTGACCGGCGGCGTGTTGCCCGCCACGCTGGCCTGGCTGATCGCCGCCTGTGTGCTCAAGGGGCGGCTGGCCCGGCTGGGCACGGCGCAGCAGTGGATGGCTGGCGTGTCGCTTGGCGCGCTGGCGGGCCTGTATGGCTGCGGCCTGCTGGTGCTGCTGAACCTGCTTGATCCGGCGCCCTGGTGGGCCAGCGCTGCGGCCGGCGCCCTGCTGTCGGCGGTGCTGGTGGCCGGGCTGGTCTGGCGCGCCAAGGCGCGCACACCGGCGGCCACGGCGGCGCGCCTGGCCGAGCTGCAGTCGCGCATCCGGCCGCATTTCCTGTTCAACACGCTCAACAGCGCCATCGCCCTGGTGCGCGCTGAACCGGCCAAGGCCGAAGCCGTGCTGGAAGACCTCAGCGAGCTGTTTCGCCATGCGCTGGCCGACCAGACCGAGTCGGTCACGCTGGGGCAGGAAATTGCACTGGCGCAGCGTTACCTGGCCATCGAGCAGATCCGTTTTGGCGAGCGCCTGCAGGTGCAGTGGAGTCTGGACCCCGGGGCCGACCCGGCCAAATTGCCGCCGCTGCTGCTGCAGCCGCTGGTGGAAAATGCGGTGCGCCACGGCGTGGAGCCCAGCGCCCAGGGCGCGCAGATCAAGATCACCACCGAACGGCGCGGCGGCGTGGTGGTGCTCAAGGTGACCAATTCCACCCCGGCCGGCGTCGGCGAGCGGGGGCACGGGCTGGCGCTGGCCAATGTGCGCGAGCGCCTGGCGCTGCTGCATGATGTGCAGGCGCAATTCAAGACCGTGTTCAAGGACGGTGTTTTTCAAGTGAGGCTGGAGATTCCGCTATGACAGGCAAGTTGAGGGCGCTGATTGTGGATGACGAGGCGCTGGCGCGTTCGCGCCTGCGCACGCTGCTGGGCGACTGCACGGCGCCGCCCGCCTGCGTGGCCGCCGAAGCCGCGCATGCGGCGCAGGCCATGGACGCGCTGCGCCGCGAAACCTTTGATGTGGTCCTGCTCGACATCCGCATGCCCGGCGCCGACGGCATCGCCCTGGCGCAGACCATTGCCCGTTTGCCGCAGCCGCCGGCGGTGGTGTTTGTCACCGCGCATTCCGAACACGCGGTGCAGGCCTTCGATCTCGAGGCGGTGGACTACCTGACCAAGCCCGTGCGGCTCGAGCGCCTGCAGCAGGCGCTACAAAAAGTAGAGCGGCTTGCGCATACGGGTAAAGGGCTGGAGGCCGATTCGAATGGTGATTTTCTGATCATCCAGGACCGCGGCCGGACCGAGCGTGTGCCGCTGGCCGAGGTGCTGTACCTCAAGGCCGAACTCAAGTACATCACGGTGCGCACGGCGGGCAAAAGCTACATCCTCGACGGCAGCCTCAACGAACTGGAGGAAAAATACCCCCAGCAGTTCATGCGCATCCACCGTAACGCGCTGGTGGCCCGCCGCGCGGTGCGCGCGCTTGAAAAACACTTTGATCCCGAAGAAGGGGAGGGCTGGGCCGTGCGGCTCAACGGCATCGACGAGTTGCTGGCGGTGTCGCGGCGCCAGCTCAGCGCGGTGCGCGAGGCCATCGCCGCTTGAGCACCCCACCTGGCTTGAAACCCTACCTGTTCTGGCGACGGCGTCCTGCACCGCCCGCCCGCCTGCCGCGGTGAAATGGGGCCGGTACAGGAATGGAGACTTCGTCCCAGGGCGGTTTTGCCAGTGACACCCCGCGGAGCGCCCCACAAGGAACACCAATGAGCGAAGAACACGTGCCCGAAATACTGCCGGCAGAACCTGCGGCGCCTGCCGATCCCGAGGTGACGACCTTCCCGGAGCCGGATCGCCTGCTGCTGCACATGCCGGTGGACATCCGCAACATGTCGCTGATGGTGCTTGCCGGCCTGGCCATTTTGTTCGTGCTGCACTGGGCCAAGGCAGTGTTCATTCCGGTGATGCTCGGCGTGTTGGCCAGTTATGCGCTCTCGCCGGTGGTCAACTGGCTGGAACTCAAGCGTGTGCCGCGCTGGCTCAGTTCTGCCGTGCTGCTGCTGGCGATTTTCGGTGCCATCGCCTCGACCACCTGGTCCCTCAGGGACAACGCGGCGCAACTGGTGGAGTCGCTGCCGGTGGCCGCGCAAAAATTCCGCAACGCCATGAAGGTCAAGGCCGGAGGTGCGGACAGCACCCTGGACAGCGTGCAGAAAGCCGCATCGCAAATCGAGCAGGCCACCCAGGAAGGCGCCAGACCGGGCAACACCCGTGGCGCCATGCGGGTGGTGGTCGAGCGGGCAAGTTTCAACGTCAAGGACTATCTCTGGACCGGCACCATCGGCCTGGTCACGCTGGTCGGTCAGGCCGTTGCGGTCATTTTCCTGACCTACTTCCTGCTGCTCTCGGGCGACAGCTTCCGGCGCAAGCTGCTCAAGCTGGCCGGCCCCAGCTTCAGCAAGAAAAAAGTGACGCTGCAGGCCCTGCATGAAATCACCGGCCAGATCCAGCGCTACCTGCAGGTGCAACTGCTCACCAGCGCGCTGGTCGGGGTGCTGACCTGGCTGGCCCTGCTGGCCATCGGACTGGAGAATGCGGCGGTCTGGGGCATTGTCGCCTTCGTGCTCAACTTCGTGCCTTATGTGGGCTCGCTGATCACCGCGGCCGCCACGGCGCTGGTCGGTTTCCTGCAGTTCGGCACGCTGAACATGGCGCTGGTGGTCGGCGGCGCCTCGCTGGTCATCCACACCATCGTCGGCAACCTGGTCACGCCCTGGCTCACCAGCCGGGCCAGCCGCCTGAGCCCGGTGGCGGTTTTTGTCGGCCTTCTGGCCTGGGGCTGGCTCTGGGGCGTGTGGGGACTGCTGCTGGGCGTTCCCATCATGATGATGGTCAAGTCGGTCTGCGACCGGGTGGACGACCTCAAGCCCCTGGGTGAGTTTCTGGGCCCCTGAGTCGGGCCGGATCTTTTTTAACCATTTTGGCCTCCAGCCCTTTCATAGACTGCGCAAAGTGCTATTGATTTGATAGTGAATGCATCGCCGCCCTGCCGCCCGGATTGTGCAGTCTGCCTGCGTCCGCAAAGCGCCTGCATCTGTGCCTGGGTCACGCCGGTGGCGCATGAGGTCGAGGTGCTGATCCTGCAGCACCCGCTGGAGGTCGATCACCCCAAGGGCAGCGCGCGGCTGCTGCACCTGAGCCTGCCGCGCAGCCGCCTGGTGACGGGCGAGGGGTTTGCCGACGCGGCCCTGTTGGCAGCACCTTTCGAGGCGGCCGGGGCCGTGGCGGGCACTCCCCGGCACAACCTTCTTTTGTACCCGGACATGCCGCAGGATCAGGCGCTGGGCGAACCGGCCCCGCCCGCCTTGCCGGCCGGGTGGCTGCGCGAGCCCGCCAGGCTGCGCCTGATCGTGCTCGACGGCACCTGGCGCAAGAGCCGCAAGATGCTTTACCTCAGCCCGCCGCTGCAGGCCTTGCCGCGCCTGTCGCTGCAGGGCTTGCCGCCGTCGCGTTACAGCATCCGCGAAGCGCACCGGCCCGACCAGCTGTCGACGCTGGAGGCAACCTGTGCGGCGCTGGCGCAGCTTGAAGGCGATGCCGAGAAGTTTGAACCGCTGTTGACGGCCTTTGACGGTTTCGTGGCGCAGCAGCTCGGCTACCTTTCTAGTCACCCAGGTCGATAACACCCGCCAGCGGCACACCGGCCGGTGCCGCATAGTCAGCGACCACGAAGGCGCGCAGGGGGTGGGCTGCGGCATCTTCCAGCAGTGCCAGAACAAAACCGATCGACGCCTTGTCCAGCGCGGCAAACGGCATGTCCAGCAGGGTGAGTGCCGCACCCGAGGCAAAGGCCGCCGCCAGCCAGACCTTGCGCTTTGAGCCGGTAGACAACATGAAAATCTGCTTGGTCAGCTCCGGCGCCAGCGCCAGGCCGTCCACACAGGTGGCCAGCACGCCATCGTCAAAGCCGGCATAGGCTCGGCGCTGCACATCGAAGTAGTGCGCCGGTGTCATCTGGTCGAATGCCTCCGTGCGTGGCTCTGTCCAGAACACCTGCCGGCGGTAGTCCGCAGCCTGATCCTGCAGGGACACGCTGTTGATCTTCAAGGAGCCTGCTGCAGCCGGTAGTTGCCCTGCCAGCAGACGCAGCAGCGTGGTCTTGCCACGCCCGTCGCCGCCATGCACGAAGGTGACGCCCGGTGAAATGGCAACCGACAAGCCGGCGAACAGTTCGCGCTCGGGATAACAAAAACGCAGGCCTTCCGCCTGGAGAACCATGGGGGAGGCCGCCGCACGCGGGGAGGGAAGGCTTTGACGATTCGTCTGGTCAGGCTGTGTCATGCCTGTATTGGACATGATCCGCCATGGCCCGCATGCCGGTGCCAACCACCGTTTCCATCGGCGCGTGCCAAAGGCCAGCCGGGTCAGGGTTGGTGGGCTGTGCAAAAAAAAGATCCCGGCCCTTCATTTTTCCTGCCCGCAGCCGTTATGCATGAAGGCACGCGTCACTGCGCGCCTGCCGTGCTCATCCGGCATTCCGGATTCAGAAAATAAAGGAACAGTCATCATGAAAAAACTTCTCCAGGTACTTGTGTTCGGTTTGGCGGCCCTGAGCTTCAACATGACGGCCATGGCTGCCGGCGAACAGGGGTCGGCCGCAGAAGCCACCGCGCTCGTCAAGAAAGCCATTGCCTACATCAAAGCCAACGGCAGGGAAAAGGCCTTCGCCGAATTCAGCAATCCGAACGGCCCGTTCAGGGATCGCGACCTTTACATGACCACCGTTGACACGGAAGGAAAGATGCTGGCACATGGCGTCAATCCCAAGCTCGTCGGCAAGTCGCTGATCGAACTCAAGGACATCGACGGCAAATATTTCGTCAAGGAATACGTCGACCTGGCGAAAACCAAGGGCAATGGCTGGGTCGATTTCAAATGGCCCAACCCGATCACCAAAGTCGTCCAGCAAAAATCCATGTATGTCGAGAAAATGGACGACCTGGTCGTTGGCTGCGGCATTTACAAATAAAGCGGCTCCGGCGTGGTCTGCGTGACAAGTCCGTCTCGCGCCAGCACTGCGAATGAAAAAGGCCGTTGGCCCTTATCCGGCAAGCGCAACATGCTCCCAAAAAAATAGCATTCCAGTTGCCGCTCGCCTCAGGGGCCGGCCTGCACCAGCAGGCTGGCCGACATCGGCAGGTCCGCCAGCCGCACTACTTCGCCGGGCGCCAGCACACGGTCCGGCTTGAAGCTTTCTTCCTGCGCCACATCGGCACGCTGCCAGCGCAAGGTCACCACGCGTCCGTCGAGCCGCAGCGTGATGCCAAACGATGGCCAGTGCGCGGGCACACGCGGCGTCAGCGACAGCTCGCCCTGGCGCACCGACAGGCCCAGCAGGGTTTCCAGCGCCGCGCGGTGCAGCCAGGCCGCCGAGCCGGTGTACCAGCTCCAGCCGCCGCGCCCGACATAGGGCGGGGCGCTGTAGATGTCGCCGGCCAGCACATAGGGTTCAATTTCATAGGCCGGGCCGCGGGTGGGGTGGGCGCTGCGGTGCGCCGGGCTCAGGGCTTCAAAGCTGCGCCAGGCGGTTTCGATGTCGCCGCCCAGGGCCTGCGCCATCATGGCCCAGACCCCGGCGTGGGAGTACTGGCCGCCGTTTTCGCGCACGCCGGGCGGGTAGGCCTGGATATAGCCCGGGTTGTTTTCAGAATGCTGCAGCGGCGGGTCCAGCAGGCGCAGCAACCCGGCGTCGGGGTCGGTCAGCTGCTGCTTGAGGGCCAGCATGGCCGGCACGGTGAAGGCCTCGGTGGAGGCGCCGGACAGCACGGACCAGGCCTGCGCGATCAGGTCGATCCGGCATTCGCTGTTGGCGCTGGAGCCGAGCGGCGAGCCATTGTCAAAAAACGCGCGGCGGAACCAGGCGCCGTCCCAGCCGGCGTCGTGCAGCGCGGCGATCCAGCCTTGCCGCGCGTGCAGCCATGTGTCGGCGCGTGCGGTCTCGCCTCTGGCCCGGGCCAGCGGCGCAAAGTCCTGCACCACGCGGCACAGGAACCAGCCCAGCCAGACGGACTCGCCCTTGCCCTCGTGGCCGACACGGTTCATGCCGTCGTTCCAGTCGCCGGTGCCCATCAGCGGCAGACCGTGCGTCCCGACGGCCAGGCTGCGGTCGATGGTGCGCGCGCAGTGTTCGTAAACGCTGGCCGACTGCGTGCTGGTTTGCGGCGGGTAGTAGGCGTCTTCGGCGCCGTCCGGGATGGCCGGTCCGTCGATGAAGGCCACGGATTCGTCGAGCAGGGCCAGGTCGCCCGTGATGTCGATGTAGTGCGCGCAGGCATGGGGCAGCCAGAGCAGGTCGTCGGAAAAATGCGTGCGCACGCCCTCGCCGCCGGGCGCGTGCCACCAGTGCTGCACGTCGCCTTCGGGGAACTGGCGCGAGGCATTGAGGACAATCTGCGCACGCAGCCGTGCCGGGTCGGCCAGGCCCAGCGCCATGGCGTCCTGCAGCTGGTCACGAAAGCCGAAGGCGCCACCGGCCTGGTAGAAGCCGGCCTTGGACCACAGCCGGCAGACCACGGTCTGGTAGATCAGCCAGCGGTTGACCAGCGCGTCGAACAGCGGGTCGGGCGTGCTGACCTCGACCTTGCCCAGCAGTTGCGACCACCAGGACTGAACCGCCTGCAGGGCCTGGCCGGTGTCCCGCTGTGCCCACTGCCTGGCCAGTTGCTCGGCGCCGGCCCCGTCGGCCGCATGACCGAGGAGGAAGCTGAACGTCAGGTCTTCGGTGCCCGCCAGCGAGAACTCGGTGGCGAGGGCTGCGCACGGGTCGACGGCGCCGCCGCTGCGCCGTCCGAGGATGGCGGGCAGCACCAGTTGGCCCAGCGTGTCGAAAAATTCGCTGCGGTCGCAGGTCCATTGCGTGCCGCCTGCCGCACCCGACAGGGCCAGGAAGGCCGTGCTGCCGCCAAAACCATCGCGGCTTTCACGCTGCTGGGCAAACACGGCCGCGCGTTCGGCGCCGTTCCAGGTGTGAAGCGTGCGCCGGCTGCCCCTGGCTTCGCCCATCTGCCACTCGACCATGGCCACGGCGCGCAGCCGCCGCCGGGCGCTGCCTTCGTCCAGCCGCACGCGCACCTGGACCACCTTGACCGCTTCATGCAGGTCGGCAAAAAAAGTGGTCTCCAGCTGCAGGCCGGCGTGCCGGCCCTCAAACACCGAATACCCCTGGCCATGGCGCACGTGCCAGCTGCTGCCGGGTGCGGCCAGCAGCGAAGGCGCCAGCGCGAACACTTCGCCGCTGTCCAGGTCCTGCAGCAGCCAGTGCTCAAACGCGGGGTCACGCACCGGGTCGTTCGACCAGGGGGTGATCTGATGCATGCGGCTGTTGCCGGCCCAGCTGTAGCCACTGCCGGTTTCCGACACCTGGAAACCAAAAGACGGATTGCCGATGACGTTGACCCAGGGCCGGGGAAGGCGCTGGCCGCCAGCCAGCTCGAACCGGTACTCGCCGCTGGCGGCATCGAAGCGGCCCGGGGCAAGCCCGTCTGCCACGGCAGGCGCGTGGCCGGCCAGCGCGGTTGGTGCCACGGTGCCGGACCGCCTCGGCAACCAGCTTTCGCGCAGGGCCGCGACCTGCATTTCCAGCGGCCGTCCGTCGGCGTTGAGCACCACCCGTGCCAGCCCGGTCAGCGCACTTTTTTCGCCGGAAGACATTTCCTGCTCGCGCAGCAGGAAAAAGCCCGCAGCCGACGATGCGGCTTCATCGCGCGGGAAACTGTGTTGCACCGCCTGCGTGAGACGGTCGCGCAGCGCCAGGATGTCGCGCTGCAGCGGCATGAGGTAGGAGTTGACTTCGCTGTTGACCACCACCACGTCGACCGCCAGCCCGCCGAAGGCCCACCAGGGCTGGGCGCGCAGCAGTGCATGCACCAGCGGCAGGCCGCTGGGTGAATGGATGCGCAGCAGCACGATGGGCTTGTCGCCGGAGATGGCGAAGCGCCAGAGCTGGCGCTGGTCCAGCGGCGTGCGTTCCGCCGGCCGGCCCACGCTGTACATCAGCGCCGTGCTCATGTCCTGCAGCGCCAGGTTTTCCTCCGGAGTCAGCGCCAGGTCGCGCAGCCGCACCTGGGCCAGCGTCGCGGCCATGCGGGTCGCGCGCTCCACGTGCATGGGTTGCAGGTATTTGTCGATGCGGGGCACCAGCTCGTCGGCCGTCTCGGCGGCCGTCGTGGCAAAACTCAAGCGGGCCAGGGCGCCGGGCGCCAGCCGCAGCGTCACGCGCAGGCTGGCCACCGGGTCCAGGCCGTTGACGGGATGGCCCTGCGCATCAAAGGGCTGCTCGCCCAGGGCCGGCTGGTGTGCCGGGTGGTGGCGTCCGGCGAATACGCGGCGGTCGGCGATACACGCCACCGAGATCAGGTCGGCGTCAGCCTCGGCCAGAAAATGCGCCACCGCCATTTGCGGGTCGCCGTGCAGGCGCGGCCGGCGCGTGAGCATGAGGGCGCGCCACTGCGGCTCCCAGCGGGTCTGCACAAACAGGCTGGAAAATGCCGGGTGGGCTTCGTCGGCGCGCGGGTCGGCCAGCACCGCCTCAAAGCAGGACACCAGTTCCAGCACCTGCTCGGTGCGACCGGTATTGAGCAGCGTCACGGTGCGCAGCTCGGTGTCGTCCTCGGGGCTGACCAGCACGGTCAGGGTGGTGCTCAGGTCTGCGCCCTGCGCGTCGAACTGCACCCGGTCGGCCATGAAGCGGGCCTGGTAGTGCCAGCCCGGGCCCGGCGCCGGCCGCGCCGTGAGCGAGCTGACGCTGGGAACACCGGCCTGGTCGGGATGGACCAGGTAGAAAAAGCTGCCGTAGCCGTCACGCAGCAGGTCATCGCGCCAGCGCGTGATGTTGCGGCCGCGCCAGCGGCTCAGCCCGGCGCCGTTGGCGCGCAGAGCAACGTTGTAGTTGCCGTTGGACAGCAGGTGCGTGGGTTTCCAGCCGCTGCCCAGCGGGTTCAGCTCGCGGGACTGGAACACCGGCTCCGGCGTGTAGCCGCCGGGCTCCGGCGGCAGGCGCGGGTCGGCACTGCGGACGATCTGGCGCGGCGTGTTTTCATGCAGCAGGCTTTCATGTGCCCGCACCAGCGGGTCGCCGCAGAACCAGCGCCGCGGTGCGTTGGTGCACAACACGTTGCACAGCGCCACCAGCGCCATGCCCTGGTGGTGCGCCATGAAGGCTTCCACAACGCTGAACGCCTCGGTGCCCGACTTTTCCGGCTGGCGGGCGACGGTGAAGTCCAGGGCTTCGTAAAACCCCAGCTCGCCGCGTGCGCCCAGTTTTTCCAGGCGCTGCAGGTTGCGCACCGCGCCGCGCGCATCGAACAGTGTGGCCAGCAGGGTGGCGTAGGGCGCGATCACGCGGTCGGTGTGCGGGGTGCGCCGCAGCGCCAGCCGCGGGACACCGAAAGGGGAGTACTGGAAGGCCAGCGAATGGTCCTGCGCGAAATAGCCGGACTCCGACACGCCCCACGGGAGTTGCTGCGCGGTACCGTAGGCGCGCTGCTCGGCCACAGCCGCGTGGGCCGCCGTGTGCAGCAGGCCGTGACCGGGCTCGGACATCAGCAGCGAGGGCATCAGGTATTCGAACATCGAGCCCGACCAGGACTTCAGGCCCGGCACCACGCCCACCGACAGGAAGGGCCGGCCGAGGGCGGCCCAGTGGCGCCGCGGAACGTCGCCCTTGGCAATCGCCAGAAAGCTGGTCAGCCGGGACTCGGAGGCCAGCAGGTCGTAATAACTCGCGTCGAGCACATGTTCGTTCACGCGCAGGCCGATATGAAACAGGTGGCGCTTGGCGTCGTACAGGCCGCGAAAGTCCATGGCTGCGTACAGGGCCTGGCAGCGCGCGGCCAGCTGCAGCAGGCTGGCCTGCGCCGGCTTGCCGTCGGCGCCGCTTTGCGCCAGGCCGGTGCAGGCCTGCGCGACGGCCAGCAACAGGCCGGCCAGGTTGCCACTGTCGACGACCGACACATAGGCCGGCTGCAGCACCTCCAGCGTTCGCGTGTCGTACCAGTTGAGCAGGTGGCCATCGTGCCTGGGCAGGCGGTCTATGCTGTCCAGTGAGGCTTGCAGCCGGCTGATGACTTCGTTCGTGCTGATCCAGCCGAACTCGCGGGCGCAGCAGATGGCCAGCAGGTACAGGCCGATGTTGGTCGGCGAGGTGCGATGCGCCAGCGTGGGCTCGGGCACCAGTTGCAGGTTGTCCGGCGGCAGGTGGTTGTCCTCGGCGCCGACCGATTGCTCGAAAAAGCGCCAGGTGTCGCGCGCCAGCGTGTGCAGGTAGGCCCGGTCCTCATCCCGCAGGCGGCGCGCGGGATCGGGCGGACGCGGTTTGCTGGCCCACCAGGCGCCCAGCGGCGACGCCGCCCACAGCAGGAACAGCGCCGTGCCAGCAGCCGGGTATGGGCTCCACAACGCGGCGACCGCCAGCGCCGCGCACAGCAGCGACACCGGCGCATGCTGGCGTACGAAGGCAGACAGCTCGTGGCGTGCGGCGGCCTGGGCCTGGGCAGCGGTGCTCCATTCGAGCAGCCCGCGGCGGCTCACACGCATGCGCCAGACAGAGCGCACGATGGCGTCCAACAGCAGGGTGGCCTGCACCGGCAACTGGCTGAACTGCCAGGCGGCGCCGCCCAGGGCACGCAGCATCTCGCTGCGGCCCACATGGAAAAAATGGCGCCAGGCAATGCCACGGCGTGTCGGCACCAGGCCGGCCAGCGCGCCGAGCAGGGGCCCGGCCAGCAGGGCCGCGAAGGTGACGAGCAGGGCCGTGGACAAGGGCATGGCCGCCGTGAAAACAACGCAGACGAGCAGACCGACGGTGGCAGGGATCACCAGCGAGCGGCGCAGGTTGTCGACCATCTTCCACAGGCCCAGTGCGTCGATGCCGTAGTGCCTGGCGCGCGCCATGAAGGGCAGCAACTGCCAGTCGCCGCGGGTCCAGCGGTGAATGCGCGAGGCGGCCACGCCCGCATGGTGGGGCTGCTCCTCGACCAGCGTCACGTCGCTGACAAAGCCGCAGCGCGCGATGTTGCCTTCGAGCAGGTCGTGACTGAGGATGGAACCCGTGGGCAGGCGGTCGTCGAGGACCGCATGTACGGCGGCGACGTGCAGCAGGCCCTTGCCGCTGAAACTGCCGCTGCCGAACAGGTCCTGGTAAACCTCGGACACGCCGTTGCTGTAGGGGTCAATCCCGCATTGCCCGGCAAACAGGCGGTGAAAGGGGGTGCGTTCAGCGGGCCCCGGCAGCGGTGTGACCACGCGCGGCTGCAGGATGCCGTAACCGGCCACCACGCGGCGCGACGCGGCGTCGACCTGCGGTGTGTTCAGCGGGTGAGCCGCCACCGCCACCAGGTCGCGCAGGGCGCCGGGCGGCAGGCCGGTGTCGCTGTCCAGCGTCACGATGTACCGGATGTCGTCGGCCAGCCGCTGGTCGTTGGCCAGCGGCATGAAGCCGGCCATGCTGCCGGTGACCAGTGCGCGCACCAGCTGTTCGAGTTTGCCCCGCTTGCGCTCCCAGCCCAGCCATTTTTGCTGGGTGTCGCTCCATTCGCGCGGGCGATGGATCAGCAGAAAGCGCGGTGCCAGCCCGGCCGCCGCGGGGTGGCGCGTATTGAGTTCGGCGACTTGCGCCAGCGCCGCGTTGAGCAGGGCCGCATCGCCCGGCATGGTTTCCCGCGGTGCATCCACCCAGTCGGTGAGCAGGGCAAACTGGGCCTCGCGCTCGCGGTTGGCCAGCCAGTGCAGCTCCAGCCGTTCTGCCAGCTCGCCAATGGTTGCGCTGGAGCTCAGCAGCGTCGGCAGGACCACCAGCACACGGTGTTCCGGCGGGATGCCGGCCGCGAAATCGAGCCGTGGCAGGGCGCGGATCTTGAGCGATTCGGCGATCAGGCGGTGCACGAAAGCCGCGGCGGCTTCGGACGCCGGCCAGGCCAGCAGGAACAGCGCCGCCACCGTCGGCCAGCTGTGCAGGTTCATGCGGTTGGCCGCCGCCAGCACGATCAGGACGGTGCCCAGGATGATGGGAGCGATGTACAGCGGCAGGCGCCAGTTGCGCAGGGCGGCCGCCGGCGCGCCGCGTGCCGTCATGCCCAGGGTCGCCTCCAGGACGGCCCGGCCGCCGCCGAGCAGGTAGTAGCCGGCCGTGCGCTCCACGGCGGTCGCGGGCAGGGTGTGGGGCACCGCCCGCGCGGCGGCGACCACGGCCTGCGCCACCTCGCGCTCGGACTGGCGGCTCAGGCGCGCCAGCCGCTCCATGGATTGGGTGATCTGCTGGCGCGTCAGCTCGCTTTCCCGGGCAAAGCTGGGCAACCGGCTGAGCATGCGCAGCGACCGGCTTACCGGCTCGATCAGCTCGACCCAGTCGGCCTGTCCGATCAGGCGCAGGGTGGTGATGATGTTGCCGACGGTGAGGTTGGCGGCCACTTGCGCGGTCTGGCTTTCAACCATCAGCGCGGGCCCGTCCGGACAATGCCGTTCGGTCCAGAGAACCAGCGAGGGCGAGATGTCCAGTTTGACCGTGGGCATGCGCTGCCACAGCTGCGTGAGGTAGTTGCGCTGCAGGCCCCGCTGCTGCATCAGGGCGTTGATCGCGTCGAGGTCGGCGTCGTCGAGGCTGTCCACGCAGTCCCACACCGCATGCGCGACTTCCCGGGCCACCTTGCTTTGGGCAATGTTGTCGGCCATGCGGCGAAGGTTTTCAAGCAGCACCACGCGCAGGGTGGTCGGCAGGGCCCAGAGCTCGCTCAGGCGCAGTTCGCTGTATTCCTGGTAGGCATTGAGAAAGGCGGTGAACAGTTCCGGGTTGAGCACGCTGTCGGTATGCGCGACATAAGCCCAGGCGATGCCGTAGACGCGCGGCAGGCCTTCCAGCGGTGCCGCCGCCAGTTTGGGCAGGCTCGCGTAGTAACGCCGCGGCACGCCCTCGCGGATCTGCTGCAGCTGGGCTTCGACGAGGTGAAAGTTGTCGAGCAGCCATTCGGCAGCAGGCGTCACATAGTGGCCGCTGCTCGAGGTCAGCGCCACATAGTCGTAGGCCTGGCGCAGCGCGACCAGGTTTTCCTCGACGCGCGGAAAAAAGGAAGGGCCACGCCGCGAGGGGCCGTCGGCCTGCACGGTCTGGGCCGCGGCCAGGCTGCGGCCATGTTGTTCGAAACGGTGGATGCCGAACAGTTCGGCGCGAATGGGCGGATCGGCTTCCGACCTCTGGGTCAGGAGGATCTGGCGTGCGTGCGGGGTGAGTGATTCCAGCCGGTCAAGAACAGCGGCGTTCACCCTCTCAAACCACGGCCAGCAAGGCTACGCCGCAGCAGACGAAGAGGGCGCCTGTGGTCACGATGCGCGGGGACGCGGTGGCGTGCAGGGACTCCAGTGCGGCACGCAGTGCAAAAAAGCGGCCGCGCGAAAGCTGGCAATCGTTCATGTGTGCGGCCAGTGCCGTGAAGTCACTGCTCACATGCGCATTGCTCATGGAATCATGGTGGGCGGAAAGGCGGCTGACCGCCTCGGCGTGTGGCGTAGACATGGTTCAGGCTCCAGGGGGGTGAGCGCCAGCAATGCCTTGGGCAATGCCGTGTGGCGTTAAAACCCATCTTAGGTTTCACCTGCGGTCGCCGCCATCGGATTCCACTGGAAGACCTGTAGGAGTAGTCCGACAGTGTGGTCCGCGGGCTTATTGCCGCCGGATCTTCCGCGCGGACCGGGCCTGCCAGAAAAAGAACGGCAGTCCATGCTGTCGTTTCTGGACAGGAAAATCGCATGGCTGGACGCCGGAGCGAACGGGCCGGCTTGCAGGCATGGCGGCGAACCGGTGATCCCGGCTCAGTGACCCAGGTCTGCCACCAGCTTGTTTGCCGCCTGAACGGCCTCCTCACGGGTGGGCCAGGTCCTGTCGCTGTCGTGCAAAGGCGGCATTGATTCCACGTGAATGACGGCTATGTACCAGGGACCGTCAGGGACATGACACAGCCGGGCCATGTAGTGCCGGCCGCCCGCGATGCCAGGGACGTATTCCTCCAGCGGCTCCGGTTCTTCCATTTCTTCCGGTTCTTGTGGTTCTTCAATTCCCATCGGGGTTCTTTCCAAATCCCGATTATCCGCAACCCGACCCGCGCTTCGGGGTCTGACGCTCAGTCCTTGAGGTCCACCCCCAGAAGTGCCAGCTTTTTCGCATACGAATCCCTGCGTTTTGCTGCCTTGGAGGCTGTTTCGACGGCCGCCTGAATCGCCTTGGGCCCTTTGCTTGCCACCGCTTTGATCAATCCGGCCTTGTGGGCAGCCTCTGCCTGCGCCCTCCTGTAGGTGGCGATGAGTTCGGCATGGGCAGTGGATGGATTCACAGGGACCTTGTTGGCTAAAGCGTCATTTTCTGCGCTTTGTTGCGCCCATCACCGTTGACGGAAATTCTAAGGAAAAAAGGCCGCCAGCCCTTATGAAAAGTGCGCCAGCAGCTACTGAATCAATAGCAACCTCCGCCTGCGCAGCGCAGCTCAACCGGTGTTGCGCAAGCCCGCCGCGATGCCGTTGATCGAGATGTGAATGCCGCGCTGCACGCGTTCGTCGGCCTTGCCTTCGCGGTAGCGGCGCACCAGCTCGACCTGCAGGTGATGCAGCGGGTCGATGTAGGGAAAGCGGTGGCGGATGGAGCGCTGCAGGGCCGCGTTGTTGGCCAGGCGCTGCTTGTCGCCGGTGATCAGCGTCAGCGCTTCGGCCGTGCGGTGCCACTCGACCTCGATCGCGCTGAAAATCTTCTTGCGCAGGCGCGCGTCGCCGACCAGTTCGGCATACCGCGAGGCCAGCGCCAGGTCGCTTTTGGCCAGCACCATGTCCATGTTACTGAGCAGGGTGCGGAAAAACGGCCACTGCTTGTACATCTTCTGCAGCAGGGCGAGCGCTTCCTTGCGACTGGCCGGTGTGCCTCCCTGGTCGAGAAACTGCGCAATCGCCGCGCCAAAGCCGTACCAGCCCGGCAGGGTCAGGCGGCACTGGCCCCAGCTGAAGCCCCAGGGGATGGCGCGAAGGTCCTCGATCTTCTGGGTGGCTTTTCTGGAAGCGGGCCGGGAGCCGATGTTGAGTTCGGCAATCTCGCGGATCGGTGTCGCGCTGAAGAAATACTCGGTGAAGCCCGGGGTCTCATAGACCAGCGCACGGTAGGCGCCCATGCTGGCCTGCGACAGCTGGTCGGCCGCTTGCAGAAAGGCCTTGGTGGCCGGCTTGGTGGGCTGCAGCAGGGTCGCTTCCAGCGTGGCAGCCACCAGGGTTTCCAGGTTGCGCCGGCCGATTTCCGGGTTGGCGTATTTGGAGCCGATGACTTCGCCCTGCTCGGTCAGGCGGATCTGCCCGCGCACCGTGCCCGGGGGCTGTGCCAGGATGGCCTGGTAGCTGGGGCCGCCGCCGCGCCCGACGGTGCCGCCGCGGCCGTGGAACATGCGCAGCTGGATGTTGTGCGAGTTGGCGAGCTGGTCGAACAATTCGACCAGCGCGATCTCGGCGCGGTACAGCTCCCAGTTGCTGGTGAAAATGCCGCCGTCCTTGTTGCTGTCGGAGTAGCCGAGCATGATGTCCTGCTCGGCGCCGCTGCGCTGCACGAGCCTGGCGATGCCGGGCAGGGCATAAAACTCGCGCATGATGGGGGCGGCATTGCGCAGGTCTTCAATCGTTTCAAACAGCGGCACGACGATCAGGTCGTTGCTTGCAGCGCTGTCCAGCGTGTTGTGCATCAGACCCACTTCCTTTTGCAGCAGCAGCACTTCCAGCAGGTCGCTGACGGTTTCGGTGTGGCTGATGATGTAGTGGCGGATGGCCTCCTTGCCGAAACGTGCACGCGCCGTGCGGGCCGCCTCGAAAATCGCCAGTTCGCCGGTGGCGTGCGCCGAGTAGGTGGTGCCGACCACACGCAGCGGCCTGGCGTCGTTGAGCAGTTGCAGCAACAGTTCCCGCTTGGCCATTTCGTCGAGGCCGGCGTAGTGGGGCTCGATACGCGCGACGGCCAGCAGCTCGGCAACCACTTCCTCGTGTTTGTCCGAGCTCTGGCGCAGGTCCACCGTGGCCAGGTGAAAGCCGAACACCTCCACCGCACGGATCAGCGGGTGCAGGCGCTGCGCGACCAGCGCGCCGCCGTGGTTGGCCTGCAGCGAGGAGGCAATCGTGCGCAGGTCAGTCAGAAAGTCCCCGGACGTCAGGTAGGCGTTTTGCGGCGCCACCGCATGGCGCGCGGCTTCGGTGCCGGTGAGATCTTTCAGTGTGGCGGCCAGCCGTGCGTAGACGCCGGTCAGCGCGCGGCGGTAGGGCTCGTCGAGGCGGTGTTCGTTGGTGTCGGGCGAGCTTTCGGCCAGCGCCCGCATCTGCGGCGTGAAGTCCACCAGCATGGCCGACAGCGAGAGCTCGCCACCCAGGTAATGCACCTCGGTCAGGTAGTGGCGCAGCGCCACTTCGGCCTGGCGGCGCAGGGCGTAGTTGAGGGTGTCCGCGCTGACGTTGGGGTTGCCGTCCCGGTCGCCGCCTATCCACTGGCCCATGCGCAGAAAGCTGTGCACCGGCTGGTTGCCCAGCGCACGTTCGAGGTCGGCGTAGATTTTGGGAATTTCACGCAGAAAGGTCGATTCGTAATAACTCAGCGCATTCTCGATCTCGTCGGCCACCGTGAGTTTGGTGAAACGCAGCAGCCGGGTCTGCCACAGCTGCATCACGCGCGCGCGCAGCTGCGCTTCGTTGGCGGCGAGTTCGCGCGGCGTCAGCGCGTCGCGCGCCGCATGGACGGCCAGGGCCAGCGCCTTGATCTCGTCGCGCGCCGTCAGCAACTGCGCGATGTCGCGCTCGGCGTCCAGGATGCTCTTGCGCTGCACCTCGGTCGGGTGCGCGGTGAGCACCGGCGAGACAAAACTGTGTGCCAGCATGTTTGCTATTGTTTTGGGAGCTATTCCCGCCCAGCGCAGGCGGGCCAGCGCCACTTCGATGCTGCCTTCCTGGGTGTCGCCGGCACGTTCGTGAATGGCGCGGCGGCGGATGTGGTGCCGGTCCTCGGCCAGGTTGGCCAGGTGGCTGAAGTAGGTGAAGGCGCGGATCACGCTGACGGTCTGGTCGCCGGACAGGCCCTTGAGCAGCTTTTTGAGGGCCTTGTCGGCCTCGTGGTCGGCGTCGCGGCGAAAGGCCACGGACAGCTTGCGCACTTCCTCGATCAGCTCGTAGGCGGCCACCCCTTCCTGCTCGCGGATCACGTCGCCGAGGATGCGGCCGAGCAGGCGGATGTCCTCGACCAGCGGGCGCTCGTTGTCCCTGCTTCGGGCGCGCGGGCGTTCACTGTCTTTGGCAGATCCCCCGGTTTGTTCCTTGGGGGGGGTCGCACGCGCCGTCGTTACCATGGTTCACCTCGTGTTGGCTCTTGTTTTGCAGTGCAGCATGCTAGCATCCGGGCACCCCCCAAGATTACAGACAGGTTACGAGTGAGCGCAGCTTCTTCCCCTTCCCTCCGCGTTGTCATTGCCACGCGCGAAAGCCGTCTCGCCCTGTGGCAGGCCGAACACGTCAAGGCCTTGCTGCAGACCCGCCTGGGCTGGCAGGTCGAGCTGCTGGGCATGACCACGCTGGGTGACCAGATCCTGGACCGCTCGCTGAGCAAGGTCGGCGGCAAGGGCCTGTTCGTCAAGGAGCTGGAAACCGCGCTGCTCGACGGCCGCGCCGACATCGCCGTGCATTCGCTGAAAGACGTGCCCATGGACCTGCCAGACGGCTTTGCGCTGGCCTGCGTGCTCGAGCGAGAGGACCCGCGTGATGCACTGGTGTCGAATCATTTTTCGTCGCTGGACGAGCTGCCGCCCGGCGCCGTCGTCGGCACCTCCAGCCTGCGCCGTCTGGTGTTGCTCAAGGCCCTGCGGCCGGACCTGAAAATTGAACCCCTGCGCGGCAACCTCGACACCCGCCTGCGCAAGCTCGACGAAGGGCAATACCAGGCCATCGTGCTGGCCGCCGCCGGCCTGAAACGCCTGGGCCTGGCTTCGCGCATCCGCTGTGCCTTCGATCCGGCGCAGATGCTGCCGGCCGCCGGGCAGGGCGCACTGGGCATCGAAGTGCGTGCCGACCGGCAGGATCTGCTCGAAGCGCTGGCCACGCTGGCGCACCAGCCAACCTGGCTGGCGGTGACGGCCGAGCGCACCGTGTCGCGTGCCATGGGGGGCAGCTGCTCGATGCCGCTGGCCGCCTTCATCCGCGAACCGCAGGGCGACGAGATGTGTCTGGAAGCCGCCTGGGGCGAGCCCGGCGCGGACGGACAAGGCGTGGCCGGCCAGCCGCTGGTGCGTGCCGAACACCGCGCGTCGGTGCATACCTTTGCGGACGCCGAGGCCCTGGGTGAACGCGTGGCCGCTTCCTTGCGGGCCGGCGGCGCCGTCTGGGCCGCCCCTGCGCCGCAGCCTTGAACGCTGTGCGTGTCATCGTCACCCGGCCTGAGCGCGAGGCCGCCGGCTGGGTGCAGTCCCTGCAGGCGCACGGCCTGCAGGCCGAGGCGCTGCCCCTGATCGAGATCGCTGCGCTGCCGGAGTCGCCGGCCCTGCAGCAGGCCTGGCGCGAGATCGGTACCTATTCGGCCTTGATGTTTGTCAGCGGCAATGCCGTAGACGGATTTTTTGCATCCAATCAGGCTGCGGCCCTTGTGCAGAAGGCGCAAGCAGCTACTGATTCAATAGCATCAATGGCAAGCGCGGGGCCGCGCTTTCTGGCGCCCGGTCCGGGAACGGTGGCCGCGCTGCGCCGTGCGGGAGTACCCGAGGCGCTGATCGACGCCCCGGCGGCAGACGCCGGGCAGTTCGACTCCGAAGCCTTGTGGGCGGTGGTGAACCAGCGCCATTGGCAGGGCCAGCGCGTGCTGATCGTGCGCGGTCATGGCGCAGGCAAGGACCAGGCGGGCGGGGCCGGGCGCGACTGGCTGGCGCAGCAGTTCGCCGCCGCGGGTGCCCGGGTCGAGGTGGTGGCGGTGTACCAGCGCCGCGCGCCGGTTTTCACTGAATCGCAGCGGCAACGCATAGCAGCCGCGGCGCACGACGGCTCGGTCTGGCTGCTGAGCAGCTCCGAGGCGCTGGCCCACCTGCCGGCAGGGGACTGGTCGCGCGCCCGCGCCGTCGCCACCCACCCACGCATTGCCGAAGCGGCGCGTGCCGCCGGCTGGGGTGTTGTTGTGCAGTCACGTCCGGAGATGGCGGATATCGTGGGCTCGATAGAATCAATACCACCATGAGCGACAGCGAACCCGTCCCCCCTCCCTTGCCGGTGCCCCTGGCCGAGCTGCCAGCCGCACCAGCGGCGGGTGCGGGGCGCCGTTGGCTGCTGGTGACCGGCTTGGTGGCCATTGCCGGCCTCGTGCTCAGCATCCTGCTGTGGCAAAAGCTCGGCAACATCCAGGAAGAGCTGGCCAGGCGCAGCACCGACGCGACCGCGCAGTCCATCGAGGCCCGCACACTGGCGCGGCAGGCGCAGGAAGGCACGCGCGAACTGACGGCGCGCCTGGCACTGCTGGAGACGCGGCTCAGTGAGGTGAGCCTGCAGCGCACCCAGCTGGAAGAACTGATGCAAAGCCTGTCGCGCTCGCGCGATGAAAACCTGGTGGTCGATGTGGAGTCTGCACTGCGTCTGGCCCAGCAGCAGGCCCAGCTGACCGGCGGCGCCGGGCCGCTGCTGGCGGCGCTCAAGTCGGCCGACCAGCGGCTCACGCGCGCCGCGCAACCGCGCCTCAATCCGCTGCAGCGCGCCATCGCCCGGGACGTGGAGCGCATCAAGGCCACCACGGTGACCGATGTGCCCGGCCTGCTGCTCAAACTTGATGAACTGACCCGCGCGGTGGACGATCTGCCGCTGGCCAACGCGATGGTGACCGGCGCGGCCGCCGCCCGTTTGGTGGCGCCGGCGGCTGCACCCGTGCCGGCCAGGCCCGCTTCCTCAGCAGGCACCTCCATGGCCTGGCTGGACAGCCTGGCGCTCAGGGCCTGGTGGCAGCGCACGTTGCAGGGCTCGCTGGACGAAGCCCGCGGTCTGCTGCGCGTGAGCCGCATCGACCAGCCCGACGCCGCGCTGCTGGCACCCGAGCAGGCGTTTTTCCTGCGTGAAAACCTCAAGCTCAAACTGCTCAACGCCCGGCTCGGCCTGTTGTCGCGCCAGACGGCCAGCGCCCGTTCCGACCTGGCCGCCGCCGGCGCCTCGCTGGCAAAGTACTTTGATCCTGCGTCGCGCAGGACCCAGGCGGCAGCCCAGCTGCTGCAGCAGGTGCAAAGCCAGATGAAGTCCAGCGAGTTGCCGCGCCTGGACGAAACCCTGGCCGCGCTGGCCACGGCGGCCGCGGGCCGCTAGGAAGCCGGGCTCGGTATGCGCAGCGCTCTCTGGCTCCTGGCCCTGTTCGGCATTGCGGTGGCGGTGGCGCTGGTGGCCGGCAACAACCAGGCGGTGGTGACGCTGTTCTGGCCGCCGCACCGCGTCGACATTTCCTTCAACCTGCTGGTGCTGCTGCTGGCCGGCCTGTTCACCCTGCTGTACCTCGCGCTGCGTGCCGTGGTGGCGGTGTTTTCGCTGCCGGCCGAGGCCAGGCGCTGGCGCGCCCAGCAAAAAGAGCGTGCCATGTACGCCGCCTTCATGGACGCGCTGTCGCACCTGATGGCCGGGCGCTTTATCCGCGCGGCCAAACTCGCGCAGAACGCCATCACCCAGGAAAAAAGCCTCAGCCTGCTGGCACGCGCCTCCGGCCATGTCGGCGGCTACACGCCGGCGCGCGCGACCCAGCTGCGTCTGCTGGCGCACCTGCTGGCTGCCGAAAGTGCGCAGGCCCTGCAGAACAAGGCCGAGCGTGAAGAGCAGTTGCAGCAGGCGCTGGAAGTCAGCAGCCACCGGATTGCCCAGGAGACCCGCGAAGGTGTGCAGCTGCGCGCCGCACGCTGGGCACTCGACGACCGGGACCCGCTCGGCGCGCTGGCGCTGCTCAACCAGTTGCCGCAGGGCGCGTCGCGCCGTACGCTGGCGCTGCGCACCAAATTGCGCGCCACCCGCCAGGCCGGGCAGATTCCACAGGCGCTGGAAACCGCGCGCCTGCTGGCCAAACACCGGGCTTTTTCGCCCGCCGCCGCGCAAAGCATTGTGCGCGGGCTGGCACTCGAGCTGCTCGGCGGCGCCCATGATCCGGCGCAGTTGCAGACCGCCTGGCAGTCCCTTGACGCCGGCGAGCGCGCCATGCCCGAGCTGGTGATTCACGCCGCCTCTCGCCTGATGGCACTGCACGGCGACGCCGACCTGGCCCGCAGCTGGCTGCTGCAGGTCTGGGAACCGGTGATGCGGCCGCACTCCGAGGTCAGCGACTCCCAGCGCATCAAGCTGATCCGGGTGCTCGAGCAGGGGCTGGACTCCATCGACGCCGCCTGGCTGGCACGCATCGAGACGGCGCAGCAGTTGCGGCCGCGCGATGCCAATGTCCAGTACCTCGCAGGCATGGCCTTCCTGAAGCGCCAGCTCTGGGGCAAGGCCCAGCAACTGCTATCCCAGGCCGTGCTGGCCCTGCAGGACGGCACCCTGCACCGCAATGCCTGGCACGCGCTGGCACTGCTGGCCGAGCAGCGTGGTGATGCGGTGGCTGCGGCGCAGGCTTACAAGCGGGCGGCCGAGGTGGGGGTTGCCCGGCGGCAACTCACTTTTCTTTTGCGTCGCCAAAAGAAAAGTAAGCAAAAGAAAAGGCGACCCTGCTGTCTGCGTCCCTCCGCTTCGCTACGGGCGACCTGCGGTGCTCGGTCCAGCCGGGGCCGGGCTCGAACTCGCTGCGCTCAGACAATCGCCCGTCCTGATCCGGCTGGACCTGCGCTCCTCGGCGCAGCCAGAAGGGGGTGGGTTCGGGTGCGGGAGCGGATTCGGATACGCCATCGGACTCCGGCGAGGACGCGCAAAGCGCGTCCTCGCCTCCCCGTATCCGCATTTGTATTCGTTTCCCCCACCCGTCGGGCTGGGCCGAGGAGCGCAGGCAAAAGCGGATCAGGGCTCGCGATTGTCTGAGCCGAAGGCGAGTTCGAGCGGGACCCCGCTTTTGTCGAGCACCACAGGGTGCCCGCAGCGAAGCGGAGGGACCCAGACCATCGGGTCGCCTTTCTTTTCCTTAGGTGTGGTGTTCGCCTAACTTCGCTTCGCGAAGTGAGCGAACCCCGCGCGTGCAACGCGCCTTTGGCGAGCAAAGAAAACCCGCTTTGCGGGTTTCGCCAAAAGTAAGTCGCCCGCCGGGGCGAGACCCGGCTTGCTGGCAAACCCCATAAAGTCGAGGCTTGTGATGGCTTGACCTCGTTGCGTCGGGAGCACGAACGCACGCCCCCAGTACAGACGAAAAAAAGGCAGCCCGAAAGCTGCCTTTGATCTGAAGTGCCAAGCCGGCACGAACGGCAGGATTACTCCGTGCGTTCACCCGCTGCTGGCGCGGCAGGCTGCTCAAACGGCAGGGTCATGTCGCGCAGGTCGCGTTTGGTTTCGACCAGCACCAGCGGGCTGGCGTCCAGTTGTGGTGCCGGTGGGCGCTCGCGTGGCACATGAATCGGTTTCGGTTCGGCGGCCATCGCCGCTTGTATTTCCGCGATCTTGCTGGCGTCGGAATTGACCCATTGCAGACCCGAGGACTGGGCCACCTGGGCCAGGTCCTGCAGCGGCAAGTCGTAGGTCTGGACTTTCGGCAGCGCACGTGCTGCGGGTGCAGCAGCGGCTGGCGCGGCGGCCGCAGGCTGGACGACGGCGGGTGCGGCGACAGGCGCCGGTGCTGCCACCGGCATTGCCGGAACGGGCGTAGGCACGGGTGCCGGTGCGACAGATGCTACAAATTCAGTAGCTGCCGGTGCACGTGTTTCCTGGGCTGCGGCCTGATTTGGCACAAAGCTTTCAGCGACAGCAGCCGGGGCTGCACCTTCGGCCTGACCCTCGGCGGGCTGGTCGCTGCGTTCTGAACGCTCGCGGCGGTCGCGGCCATAACGGTCCCGGCTGCGGCGCTCGCGCGGCTGGCGGTCCTGGCCTTCTTCCTGACCTTCAGCGCGCGGCTGGACGTCGGTGGAAGAAGCTGGCACCACCGGGTTGCCGGCTTCATCGAGACCGGCCACGACGGCGGGGTGCGCCGCATCAAAGCTGTCGGCCTGGGCGCCGGCCGCGGGTGCGGTGCTGCCGTCCGTGCGCTCATCACGACGCTCGTTGCGACGGCCTGCGCCGCGTTCACCGCGTTCGCCACGCTCACCGCGGGCTTCACCACCACGCTCGCCGCGTTCACGGCGACCCTGGCCTTCAGCGCGCGGCTGGCGCTCGCCGTCACGACCGGCGTCCTGAGCCGGACGTTCCTGGCGCGGCGCGGCATCACCTTCGTTCATGGCTGCGGCCATGGCGGCCTGGTTGGCCAGGGCCAGATCCTGCTCGATGGAGTCGCGTGCCGGACGGTCGGCACGTTCGCCACCGCGCTCGGCACCTCGTTCGCCACGGCCACGGCGGCTGCGTTCACCACGTTCGCCGCGGCCTTCGCTGTCGCCCTGGCCTTCAGGACGCGGTGGCCGCTCTGCGCGCTCGGGGCGGGCCTCGTTGTTGCGGCCTTCGGGCCGTGCTTCACCGGCGGGGCGTTCCTGGCGGGCACCTTCGGCGCGGCCATCGGCATTGCGCTCGCGGCGCTCGCCGCCACGGCCTTCACCACGTTCACCACGTTCACCACGTTCACCGCCACGCTGGTCGGGACGGGCTTCGCCGCGTCCTTCGCCCGAGCGGCCTTCGCTGCGGCCACCACGGCCGCCACGGCCGCCGCGTTCACCCCGGCCGCCACGGTCACCGCGCTCGCTGCGTTCACCCCGTTCGCCGCGCTGCTCGTCACGCCGGCCTTCGCCGCGTTCGTCTTTTTTGACTTCCTTGACAGGCGCCGGTGCGGGTGCAGCTTCTGCGCCTACAAAAAACTCCTTGATTTTGGCAAAGAAGCTTTTTTCCGCCGGGGCGGCAACCACCGGCCGGACCGGCTGGGCCGCCACCGGGGCGGGCGCCGGTGCCGGCTTGGGCACGACGATGGGTGCCGGTGCATCGGGCAACACACCCTTGATGATGGGTTCCTGCTTGTTGTGCTTTTCCTGGCTGCGGCGGGTGACCGTGGTCGGGTCTTCCATTTCCTCGGCCATCTTGTAGCTCGCCTCGATGTTGTCCAGGCGCGGGTCGTCGTGTTTCAGGCGCTCGAGCTTGTAGTTCGGTGTTTCCAGCGTCTTGTTGGGCACCAGCAGCACGTTGATGCGCTGCTTCATCTCGATCTTGGCGATCTCGGAGCGTTTTTCGTTGAGCAGGAAAGACGCGACATCGACCGGCACCTGGCACAGCACCGAGGCCGTGCTGTCCTTGAGCGACTCTTCCTGGATGATGCGCAGGATCTGCAGCGCCGAGCTTTCGGTATCGCGGATATGGCCGGAACCGCCGCAACGCGGGCAGGGGATCGATGCGCCTTCTGACAACGCAGGCCGTAACCGTTGACGGCTCATTTCCATGAGGCCGAACTTGCTGATGGTGCCGAACTGCACACGCGCGCGGTCCTGGCGCAACGCGTCGCGCAGGCGGTTTTCGACGTCGCGGCGGTTGCGAGACTCTTCCATGTCGATGAAGTCGATGACGATCAGGCCACCGAGGTCGCGCAGACGCATCTGGCGCGCGACTTCGTCCGCGGCTTCCAGATTCGTGCGGGTGGCGGTTTCCTCGATGTCGCCGCCCTTGATGGCGCGCGCCGAGTTGACGTCGACGGAAACCAGGGCTTCTGTGTGGTCGATCACGATGGCGCCGCCGGAGGGCAGCTGCACGGTGCGGGCATAGGCCGACTCGATCTGGTGCTCGATCTGGAAGCGGCTGAACAGCGGCGCGTCGTCGCGGTAACGCTTGACGCGGTGCTCGTGCTCGGGCATCACGTGGGCCATGAACTGGCGGGCTTGTTCGTAGACGTCGTCGGTGTCGAACAGGATGTCGCCGATGTCGCTGTTGAAGTAGTCGCGGATCGCGCGGATCACGAGGCTCGATTCCTGGTAAATCAGGAAGGCGCCCTTGCCACCCTTGCCGGCGCCGTCAATCGCGGTCCACAGCTTGATCAGGTAGTTCAGGTCCCACTGCAGTTCGGCGGCGCTGCGGCCGATGCCGGCGGTGCGGGCGATGATGCTCGAACCTGCCGGGTATTCCAGCTGGTCCATGTTTTCCTTCAGCTCGGCCCGGTCTTCGCCTTCGATGCGGCGGCTGACGCCACCGCCGCGCGGGTTGTTGGGCATCAGCACGACATAACGGCCGGCCAGCGAGACAAAGGTGGTCAGGGCGGCGCCCTTGTTGCCGCGTTCTTCTTTTTCGACCTGGACCAGGATTTCCTGGCCTTCACGGATCACGTCCTGGATGCGCGCCTGGCTGACCGACACGCCCTGGGCGAAGTATTGCTTGGAGATTTCCTTGAACGGCAAAAAGCCGTGGCGGTCTTCACCGTAGTCGACAAAACAGGCTTCGAGCGAAGGCTCGACACGTGTCACGACGGCCTTGTAGATGTTGCCCTTGCGCTGTTCGCGCCCTTCAATTTCGATTTCGTAGTCGAGGAGTTTTTGTCCGTCGACAATGGCCAGGCGGCGTTCTTCCGACTGGGTGGCATTGACCAGCATGCGTTTCATGGGGTTTCCTTCGTTCTTCTGTTCTCAAACATCACTGCCCGAAAAACGGGCAAACGACGCCGGGAGCAGACGTTGTGCGAACGTGGGGAATTGCCGGAGAGCTTTTGACGAAGCTACGGCGACTGAAAATCAGTCGCAGAGCAGTCTGGGCGTAGGCGCGTGGATGGGGCGAGTCGGGGTCTGACAGGTGTTTGCTACAAAAAAAGTAGCTGCTTGCGCCCGCAGGACAAGGGCTGACGGCTGATTAATGCCTGAAAGCGGGGCCAGAAGGCGCCGCAGGCATAAAAAAATCAGTGCTGCCAGTGATGTCAAGAGGCTACCCATGTAAAGACCAGATTTCACCTGGATCCGTGTCCAGCCCGCGGGGCTGCACACATCGTATTCCGTAGTTGTATTCGCAAAACGTCGACTCGTCTGCACAACATGTTCCTGCCGCGGGGTGCCTGGCACCGTGCGCTTGCGGGCATTTGCTGCCAGTGGCGTCGACCTTCCAGCAAGGCTGTTGCAGTGGGTTGATGGGTGTGTGGACTAAACTCCCAGACAAATCAACCACTTACAGCTTGTCGCTAGTGAAACACATTATAGGCGCAGGTTCAGGTAAAACACGCCGCCCGGGTAAACCCCTGACGGCAGCGCTGCCTGACCGACCCCGATCCCCCCCGCCTTTGCAAGCACCGCCGGAACTGCCCGCAAAAGCGCCCCCCCAGGCCACGCTGGTGACAGTGGACGCTGACTTTGCGGGCCAGCGCCTGGACAACTTCCTGATCCGCCAGCTCAAGGGCGTGCCCAAGACCCACGTCTACCGCATCATCCGTAGCGGCGAAGTGCGCATCAACAAGGGCAGGGCGCAGGCCGACACCCGCATCGAGGCCGGCGACATCGTGCGCCTGCCGCCGGTGCGCACCTCGGAGCGGGCCGACGAGAAGGCCCGGGCCATGGCCGTCGAGGTGGCGCGTCACGGCGCTGCGTCCACCACAGGTGGTTACGCGCCGTCACGGGAGTTCCCCATCCTGTTTGAAGACGAGCACCTGCTGGCCATAGACAAACCGGCTGGCGTGGCCGTGCATGGCGGCAGCGGTGTGGCTTTTGGCGTGATCGAGCAGCTGCGCATGGCGCGGCCCGAGGCGAGGTTTCTGGAACTGGTCCACCGGCTGGACCGTGAGACCAGCGGCATCCTGCTGGTCGCCAAAAAGCGAATGGCGCTGAAAAACCTGCAGGAGCAGTTTCGCGAGCGCGAGACCGACAAGATTTACCTCGCGCTCGTCAGCGGCGCCTGGCCGGTCAATAAAAAAGTGCTGGACGCCTCCCTGCAGAAATATTTGCTGCCCGACGGCGAGCGTCGCGTGCGGGTGGTGGACAAGGACCATCCGGACGCCATGCGTGCGGTGACCCTGGTCAAGGTGAAGTCGGCGCTGGCTGCGGCCGGGCGCGATTTCACGCTTCTCGAAGTGACCATCAAGACCGGTCGCACGCACCAGATCCGGGTGCACCTGGCCAGTGCCGGCCACCCGATTGCCGGCGACGACAAATACGGCGACTTCGAACTGAACAAAGCCTTGCAAAAAGAAGCCGGTGGCGTCGCTCTCAAACGCATGTTTCTTCATGCCTGGCGGTTAAAGTTCACCCATCCGTCCAGCGGCAAACGTATTGACCTGCTGGCCGCGCTCCCCCCCGATCTCGAGAGTTTCACGATCCATGCCACGCCCGTCCTCCCCGCTCAACTTTGACCTGATTGCCTTCGACTGGGACGGCACGCTGTTCGATTCGACCCAAATCATCGTGCGCTGCATCCAGGCGGCGGTGCGTGACGTGGGCGGCACCGTGCCGACCAACGAAGCCGCGGGTTATGTGATCGGCCTGGGGCTGATGCAGGCGCTGGCCCATGCGGCGCCCGATGTCCCGCCCGAGAAGTACCCGGAGCTCGGCGCGCGTTACCGCCACCACTACATTGGCCACCAGAACGACATCAGCCTGTTTGACGGCGTGCTGCCGTTGCTGGCCGCGCTCAGGGCGCGCGGCCACCTCCTGAGCGTGGCGACCGGCAAGAGCCGGCACGGCCTCGACGAAGCGCTGCAGGCGGTCGAACTCAAGGGCCGGTTTGACGGCTCGCGCACCGCCGATGAAACCGCCGGCAAGCCGCACCCGCGCATGTTGCATGAGCTGATGGAAGAGTTTGGCGTGAGTCCGGAGCGTACGCTGATGATTGGCGACACCACCCACGACCTGCAGATGGCGCTCAACGCCGGCTGTGCCAGCGTCGGGGTCAGTTACGGAGCGCACGAAAGTGCGGCCTTTGACGCCCTGCAGCCACGTTTTGTTGCCCACTCCGTGCAGGACCTGCACGACTGGCTGGCCCGCCATGCCTGATCCGGACCTGGCCCTGATCCCGCTGTGCCGCATCGGTGAACTGTTGGAGAGGGGCGAGGCCGTGCCTTTCGACGTGAACTACGCAGGCCAGACCTGCCGCGCCTTTGCCGTGCGCTTCGAAGGACGGCCCCACGCCTACCTGAACCGCTGCAGCCATGTGGCGATGGAGCTGGACTGGCAGCCCAACCGGGTCTTCGACGACAGCGGCCAGTGGCTGCTGTGCGCCAGCCACGGCGCGGCCTACCGACCCGACACGGGCGAGTGCAGCGGCGGTCCCTGCCAGGGCGGGCTGGTCAAGATTGATATTTCAGAAGGCGAGGGCCTTGTTTTCTGGCACACGTCCTACAAACTTAAAACATTGGAGTTCTAAACTACCCGTATGAATGATTCAAACCGCACCGAACCGTCCGACAACCCGGATTTTGATCCAAACAGATCGTCAGCCCAGCAAACACGGGCGCAGGCAGCTCCTGAAAACGTAGCAACCAGCAAGTCCCTGAGCACCGAGCCGGGCTGGGAGCGCGCGACGCTGGAGAAGCTGGCTTTTGCCGCCCTCAACGAGCAGAAGGCCACGCGCCGCTGGAAGACCTTTGTGCGCCTGTCCTGGCTGGCCTTTTTTGTGTTCCTGGTGTGGTTTGCCATGCACCGCGGCGCGGCCACCACCAACGTCAGCGCGCCGCACACCGCGGTGGTGGAAATCAAGGGTGAGATCGCCGACGGCGCCGACGCGAGCGCCGAGTTCGTCAATGCCGCGCTGCGCGCCGCGTTTGAAGACGAGGGTGCCCAGGCGGTGGTACTGCTGATCAATTCACCCGGCGGCAGCCCGGTGCAGGCCGGCATGATGAATGACGAGATCGTGCGCCTCAAGGCCAAGTACAAAAAACCCGTTTATGCCGTGGTCGAAGAGACCTGCGCCTCGGCCGCCTATTACATTGCCGCCTCGGCCGACAGGATTTTTGTCGACAAGGCCAGCATCGTCGGCAGCATCGGCGTGTTGATGGACGGCTTTGGTTTTACCGGCCTGATGGACAAGCTGGGCGTGGAGCGCCGCCTCATGACCGCCGGCGAGAACAAGGGTTTCCTGGACCCTTTCAGCCCGCAGACCGAACAGCAGCGCGCCTACGCCCAGACCATGCTGAACCAGATCCACCAGCAGTTCATCACGGTGGTCAAAAACGGCCGCGGCAAACGCCTCAAGGAAACGCCGGAGATGTTCAGTGGCCTGTTCTGGACCGGCCAGCAGGCCATCGAGCTGGGTCTGGCGGACCAGCTGGGGTCGCTTGAATATGTGGCCCGCGAAGTCGTCAAGACCGAAGAAATCATCGACTACACGCGCCGCGAAAACGTCGCCGAACGCCTGGCCAAGAAATTTGGTGCGGCCATCGGGGACGGCGCGATCCGCACGCTGAAGACGGTTCCTGCGATTCGCTGAAACAGCGCATCCGCTGGCCGGTTGCCAGGTAAAAAAAGCCCGCTTGCTGCGGGCTTTTTTTTGTTGTCGCGCCGGTTTAGCGGCCTATGCAGAATACCGTTGGCAGGGCCAGCGGTGCAGCAGGCTTGTCGCGTTTCCAGGTGCTGACTGACGCGCTACGCGACCAGCCGCCGGGCAGGCTCAGGCCGCAGCTCAGGGCCAGCCGCGTGTTGTGTTGCAGCGTCTGCAGCAGCGCCTGCAACAGGGCGGTGTTGCGGTAGGGCGTTTCAATGAAGATCTGCGTCTGGCCGGTCTTCAGCGCCAGCGATTCGAGTTCCCGGATGCGCTGGCTGCGTTCGCCGCCGTCCTGCGGCAGGTAGCCGACAAACGCGAAATTCTGGCCGTTCAGCCCGCTGGCGGCGAGTGCCAGCACCAGCGACATCGGCCCCACCAGCGGCAATACCTGCAGGCCCAGCTCGTGCGCGGCGCGCACGACGGACGAGCCCGGGTCGGCAATGGCCGGCATGCCGGCTTCGCTGACCAGGCCGATGTCCCGGCCGACCAGCGCCGCCGCCAGCAGCGGCCGGGCGTCGAAGTTGCCGCCGTGGTCGCCTTTTTTATGCACCTCGCGCGGCAGTTCCTGGATCTGCTGCGCCTGCACCGGCTGCTGCAGCGGCACCACCTCGCCCACCCGCTTGAGGTAAGCGCGCGTGCTTTTGGCGTTTTCGCAAATCCAGCAGGAAAGAGTCGCAGCAATTTGCAGCGTGCCCAGCGGCATCACGTCCTGCAACGGGGCCTGCACGTCACAGCCGAAATCCAGCGGCGCGGGTACCAGGTAAAGCCGGCCTTTGGCGGTGCCGGTCATGGTTTTCCCCTGCGTGCCGGCAGCAGCGGGATGCCGGCGGCCTGGATCATCCGGCAGGTGCGTATCAGGGGCAGGCCGACCAGGGCGGTCGGGTCGTCGTTCTCGATGGCCTCCAGCAGGGCGATGCCCAGCCCTTCGCTTTTGGCGCTGCCGGCGCAGTCGTAAGGCTGCTCGGCCTGCAGGTAGTTTTCGATTTCCTCATCGCCGAGTACGCGAAACTGCACTTTCACCGCTGCCAGGTCGGTCTGTTCAAACCCGCTTTGCAGGCAGACCACGGCCACGGCGGTCTGGAACACCACGCTCTGGCCGCTCATCTGGCGAAGCTGGGCGACGGCGTTGGCATGGTTGCCGGGCTTGCCGAGGGCTTGGCCCTTGAGGTCGGCGACCTGGTCGGACCCGATCACCACCGCATCGGGAAAAGCCGCGGCCACGGCACGCGCCTTGGCCAGGGCCAGCCGCCGGGCCAGGGGCGCCGGGGCTTCGCCAGGCATTGGGGTTTCATCGACCGCGGGGGAGGCCACCTCAAAGGGAATCTGCAGGCGTTGCAGCAGTTCACGGCGGTAGGGCGAGGTCGAGCCCAGGATCAGGCGGCGCGCTGTTGGGGGGTGGGCGCCGTTGCGGGCATCGGGAGAAGGTGCAGGGTTCATGCGTCGATTCTCTTACACTGCTGCCATGTCCAGACATCTTCACGCCCGCCGGCTCAACATGCAGGCCTTCGCCCAGGAGGGCCAACCGCTCGTCGAGCGCACGCCACTATCAAATATGGAGCGCCTGGCGCAGGAGCTGCATGGGCTGGCGCCCGATTTGGCTGTTAACTGGCAGGCGCGGGCCGAGCTGCGGCCGCACGCGGGTGCTGAAGACGAGGTCTGGCTGCACCTGCAGGCCAGCGCGACCCTACCGCTGACCTGCCAGCGCTGCATGGGCGCAGTGCCCACCGCGCTGGACGTGGACCAGTGGTACCGCTTTGTGGCCGATGAAGACATTGCCATGGCCGAGGACGACCAGTCCGAAGAGGACCTGCTGGTGATGGCGCCGCAATTTGACCTGCTGGCCGTGGTCGAGGACGAACTGCTGATGGCCCTGCCGCTGGTGCCCATGCACGAGACCTGTCCGGTGGCACCGGTGTTCAGTGCCGGCGAGGGCGAACTGGCGCAGCAGGAAGACGCCAAACCTCACCCTTTTGCCGCCCTGGCGCAGCTGAAAAAGAAAAAATAACCAGAAATCGCGCTGTGGAGCAAAGCCCGCCGGCACTGTGCAGGCAGGCTGTTCCAGACGGTTGTTGGAGAGGGTTTTCAGAGGGGATGGCGCCTGCTTGGTAACGCTTACTGGAAAAGTCGGCCGTATCGCGCTATAATCAAAGGCTTGGCGCCAAGACCCGCTCACGGGTTTTGTGCGTAATTTACCCACCCTATACCCCCTCAGGAGCGGATCATGGCCGTCCAGCAGAACAAAAAATCACCTTCCAAGCGCGGCATGCACCGTGCGCACAACGCTTTGACCGTTCCGGGCATTGCTGTCGAGTCCACCACCGGTGAGACGCACCTGCGTCATCACATCAGCCCCACCGGTTTCTACCGTGGCCGCAAGGTGCTGAAAACAAAATCCGAAGCGTAATTTCGCGCTTTAACGACTGGCCCGCACTCATCCTGCGGGCCTTTGTTTTGTTGAATTCCCATTTCCTGACTGCACCGGTCCTGCCATGATCAGGATAGCTGTCGACGCCATGGGTGGTGATGTCGGCCCGCAGGTCACCGTGCCCGCCAGTCTGTCCTTCCTGGACGGCCACCCCGAAGCGGCCATCCTGCTGGTAGGCCAGCCTGCCGTGCTGGCGGCCCATCCGCTGTTTCCCCGTCTTCAGGCTCATTCGCGCTGCCAGGTGGTCGCTGCCACCGAGGTGGTGACCATGGACGATCCGATCGAAGTCGCCCTGCGGCGCAAGAAGGACTCGTCCATGCGGGTGGCGATTGCGCAGGTCAAGGATGGCGCCGCGCAAGCCGCAGTCTCGGCTGGCAACACCGGCGCGCTGATGGCCATTTCGCGCTACATCCTCAAGACACTGGACGGCATTGACCGCCCTGCGATTGCCGGGCAAATCCCCAACGCCAAGGGCGGCGCCACCACGGTGCTGGACCTCGGGGCCAATGTCGACTGCACGGAAGACCATCTGTTCCAGTTTGCGGTCATGGGTTCTGCCCTGGTCGCGGCCATCGCCGACAAATCCAACCCCAGCGTGGGGCTGCTCAATATCGGCGAAGAGGCGATAAAAGGCAGTGAAACAATTAAAAAAGCTGGTGAATTGCTGCGATCTGCTGCTAAAAGTGGCGATCTTAATTTTTACGGCAATGTCGAGGGCAACGATATCTTCAAGGGTGTGGTGGACATCGTGGTTTGTGATGGTTTTGTCGGTAATGTGGCCCTCAAGGCCAGTGAAGGTCTGGCTAGCATGATTGGTGGTTTCATCAAGGCGGAGTTTTCGCGCAATATTTTTACAAAAATTGCAGCTATCGTTGCTTATCCGGTGTTATCTGCGTTTAAAAATCGGGTTGATCACCGACGTTACAACGGGGCAGCCTTGTTGGGCCTGCGTGGGCTGGTCTTCAAGAGCCACGGTTCGGCCGACGTCTTCGCCTTCGAGCAGGCCCTGAATCGGGCTTATGATGCAGCTCGCAACAATTTGCTGGACCGGGTGAGGGAACGCATTGCTCACGCGGCGCCGCTGCTGGCCACGGCCGGTGCGCCGCCTGCGGAACCCCCAGTCGTTCCGGCGCAGGCTGAACTGGCCGCCTCTGGCGCCGCACACTAAGTTATTCATGAGCCCTTATTCACGTATCACAGGCACCGGCAGCTATCTGCCGCCGCGCCGTCTGAGCAATGCCGAGCTGGCCGCCGAACTGGCGGCGCAGGGGGTTGAAACCTCCGACGACTGGATTGTCGAGCGCACCGGCATCCGTGCCCGCCACTTTGCCGAGCCCGGTGTCTGCAGCAGCGACCTGGGGGTGGAAGCCGCCAAAAACGCCCTGCAGGCCGCCGGACTCCAGCCCGGCGACATCGACCTGATCATCGTGGCCACGTCGACGCCCGACATGGTGTTTCCTTCGGCAGCCTGCATCCTGCAGAACAAACTCGGCATCGCCGGCTGCCCGGCGTTTGACGTGCAGGCGGTCTGCAGCGGCTTTGTGTATGCGCTGACCATTGCCGACGCCCTGATCAAGACCGGCTCCGCCAGCAAGGCGCTGGTCATTGGCGCCGAGGTGTTTTCGCGCATTCTCGATTTTTCGGACCGCACCACCTGCGTGCTGTTTGGTGACGGCGCCGGCGCTGTGGTGCTGGAGGCGTCCGAGACGCCCGGCATCCTGGCCAGCGACCTGCACGCCGATGGCAAACACGTCGGCATCTTGTGTGTGCCGGGCACCGTGTCCGGCGGCAAGGTGCTGGGTGATCCGCTGCTCAAGATGGACGGGCAGGCCGTTTTCAAACTCGCGGTCGGTGTTCTCGAAGATGCGGCGCGTGCAACCCTGGTCAAGGCCGGCCTGCAGGAGAGCGACATTGACTGGCTGGTTCCCCACCAGGCCAACATCCGCATCATGCAGGGCACCGCCAAGAGGCTCAAGATGTCCATGGACAAGGTCATCGTCACGGTGGACCAGCACGGCAACACCTCAGCAGCCTCCATTCCGCTGGCGCTTGACGTGGCGGTGCGCAGTGGCCAGATCAAAAAAGGGGAGACGCTGCTGCTCGAAGGGGTTGGCGGTGGCTTCACCTGGGGCGCGGTACTCCTGAATCTATAGCGGCTTGCGCCCGTTCCATCAGGGCGGGAAGCTGTTTTTATCGATACTTTTATGAAACCTTTTGCTTTTGTTTTTCCCGGACAGGGTTCGCAGGCCGTCGGCATGCTCGACGCCTGGGGCGAGCATCCGGCCGTGCGGGATACGCTGCGGGAGGCCTCGGATGCGCTGGGCGAGGACCTGGCCCAGCTGATCAGCCAGGGCCCCAAGGAGGCGCTGGGCCTGACCACCAACACGCAACCCGTGATGCTGGTGGCAGGTGTGGCGGCATACCGTGCCTGGATGGCCGAGACCGGCGCCGCGCCGGCGGTGGTCGCCGGGCATTCGCTCGGTGAATATTCCGCGCTGGTGGCTTCGGGTGTGCTGAGTCTCGCGCAGGCTGCGCCGCTGGTGCGCTTTCGCGCGCAGGCCATGCAGGAGGCGGTGCCTGTGGGTATCGGTGCGATGGCGGCCATTCTGGGCATGGAAGCGTCCCGTGTGATTGAAGGTTGCGCTGAAGCCGTTCGCAGTTTTGGCCTGAACACCGCGGAAGTGGTGGAGGCCGTCAACTTCAACGACCCGATGCAGACTGTGATTGCCGGCAGCAAGGCGGCCGTGGAAAAAGCCTGCGAAGTCCTCAAGGCCAACGGTGCCAAGCGGGCCTTGCCGCTGCCGGTGTCGGCACCGTTTCACTCCAGCCTCATGAAGCCCGCGGCGGACAGGCTCCGGGAAAAACTGGCGGCTACGGCCTTCGCTGCGCCGCAGATCCCGGTGATCAACAACATTGCGGTCGCTGTCGAAACCGATCCCGACCGTATCCGCGCAGCCCTCTACGAGCAGGCCTTCGGACCGGTGCGCTGGGTCGAATGTGTGCAGGCCATCAAGGCGCGCGGCATCACCACGGTGGTCGAATGCGGGCCCGGCAAGGTGCTCGCCGGCATGGTCAAACGTATCGATGCGGACATGACGGGCATGGCCCTGTTTGATCCGGACAGCCTGGCGCAGGCGAAGGAGGCACTGGTATGAGCGAGGTCAAATTTGAAGGTCAGGTAGCCCTGGTCACCGGCGCCTCGCGCGGGATCGGCGCGGCGATTGCGCTGGAACTGGCGCAACGCGGCCTGAAAGTGATTGGCACGGCCACCACGGACGATGGTGCCGCCAAAATCAGCCAGGCGCTGGCTGCTTTTCCCGGTTGTGCCGGTAAAAATCTCAACGTCAATGACGCAGCGGCCGCCGAGGCGCTGATCGATGCCATCGTCAAGGAATATGGCGGGCTGCAGGTGCTGGTCAACAATGCCGGCATCACGCGCGACATGCTGGCCATGCGCCTGAAGGACGATGACTGGGACGCGGTGCTGGACACCAACCTCAAGGCGGTGTTCCGCATGAACCGTGCCGTGATGCGCACCATGATGAAGCAGCGTTATGGCCGCATCATCAGCATCACCTCGGTGGTGGGCGCTTCCGGCAACGCCGGCCAGGCCAATTACGCAGCGGCCAAGGCTGGCGTGGCAGGCATGACACGTGCGCTGGCCCGCGAGCTCGGCAGCCGCAACATCACCGTCAACTGCGTCGCACCAGGCTTTATTGAAACCGACATGACGGCAGGTTTGCCCGAGGAACAACAGAAGGCGCTGCTGGGACAGATTCCGCTGGGGCACCTGGGCAAGCCGCAGGACATCGCGCATGCGGTGGCCTTTGTAGCGAGCCCGCAGGCCGGCTACATCACCGGGCAGGAGCTTCACGTCAACGGCGGGATGTACATGTAAACCATCCGGCGGCTGCCGATCTGCCCTGCGTCACCAGGATCATGAATAATGGTGACGCATGCAGCCTGCAGGCACCGGACCACAAGCCGGGTTTTATCCGTCCGGCTGGCGGGTTGGGAAATCAACCCCAACAACGCTAAAATCACGGATTAATTCACAACCCTCAGAGGGAACTATGAGCGATATCGAAGCACGTGTTAAGAAAATCATTGCCGAGCAACTTGGCGTGGAAGAAGGCCAGGTCACCAGCGAAAAAGCCTTTGTGGCCGATCTGGGCGCTGACTCGCTTGACACCGTAGAACTGGTCATGGCTCTGGAAGACGAGTTTGGCATCGAGATCCCCGACGAAGACGCCGAGAAGATCACCACCGTTCAGAACGCGATTGACTACGCGAACACCCATCAAAAAGCCTAAAGACTCCGGTCTTTTTTCAGCTCGCTCGAAAGGCCTTTGGTCTTTCGGGACTTTCTTCAGGATTTGCGCATGAGCCGTCGTCGCGTCGTTGTGACAGGTCTGGGTTGTGTCAGCCCGGTGGGTAACACCGTGGCCGACTCCTGGGCCAATGTACTTGCCGGAACGCCCGGCATTGACCTGATCACGCAATTTGATGCAAGCAGCTTCGCCTGCAAATTTGCAGGTGAGGTCAAGGGCTTCGACATCACGGATTACATCCCTGAAAAAGAAGCCCGGCACATGGACCGCTTCATTCACCTGGGTCTGGCCGCGGCCTGCCAGGCGGTGGCCGACAGCGGCTTGCCCACGGGCGATGCGCTGGACGAAGAGCTGGCGACGCGCATCGGCTGCAACATCGGCTCGGGCATTGGCGGTTTGCCGATGATCGAGCAGACGCACACCGAGCTGATCAACCGGGGTCCGCGCCGGATTTCCCCATTTTTTGTGCCGGCCTCGATCATCAACATGATCTCCGGGCATGTGTCGATCAAGTTTGGCTTCAAGGGCCCCAACATTGCCGTTGTGACGGCCTGTACCACCGGCCTGCATGCGATCGGCCTGTCGGCACGCATGATCGAGCATGGTGATTGCGACGTCATGGTGGCCGGCGGTGCGGAGGCGACGGTGTCGCCGCTGGGGGTGGGCGGTTTTGCCGCAGCCCGTGCCCTGTCGACCCGCAACGAAGACCCGAAGACGGCATCGCGTCCCTGGGACAAGGACCGGGACGGCTTTGTGCTCGGCGAGGGCGGCGGTGTGCTGGTGCTCGAAGAGTACGAACACGCCAAGGCGCGCGGCGCGAAGATTTACGCCGAGGTGATCGGTTTCGGCATGAGCGGTGACGCGTATCACATGACCACGCCGGACGTGAACGGCCCGCGCCGTTCCATGGACATGGCCCTCAAGGACGCTGGCGTCAATGCCAGCGACGTGCAGTACCTCAATGCGCACGGCACCTCGACACCGCTGGGTGACCTGAACGAGACGAATGCCATCAAGGCCGCGTTTGGCGACCATGCCAAAAACCTGGTGGTGAGTTCGACCAAGTCCATGACCGGGCACCTGCTCGGTGGCGCCGGCGGCATCGAGTCGGTGTTTACCGTGCTGGCACTGCATCACCAGAAAATTCCGCCGACCATCAATATCTTCAACCAGGATCCCGAGTGCGATCTGGACTACTGCGCGAACACGGCCCGTGATGCCAACATCGAGGTGGCTGTCAAAAACAACTTCGGTTTTGGCGGCACCAACGGGACGCTGGTGTTCAAGCGCGTCTGAGGCCCTTCCCCATTCCACACGCCCGGCCGCACCTGATTCCCATCACTTCGCACCCTGACCATGCATAACGCCCCGCCGGTTACTTACCCGCTGGGGCGTTCGCTTTTTCAGGGCATTGCCGTGCTGGGCCTCTGGCTCGCCGGGGCCGGCGTGCTGGCCCTGTGGTGGCGTGCTGCACCCGCAGCGGACTGGCGCTTGTGGACGGCTCTGGCCGCCGTGCTGGCTGCCGGTGTGGCTGCTGGCTGGGCATGGCTTCATTCGCCGATTGGCCAACTGCACTGGGACGGGCAGGACTGGCGCTGGGAAAGCCAGGGTTACCAGTCAGGCACACCGGTGCGTGATCTGGTGGTCGCACTCGATCTGCAGCGCACCATGCTGCTGCGGCTGGAAAACCAGGACCACGCCACCCTGTGGCTCTGGGCGGGCCGTTCGGCCCAGCCCGAGCGCTGGCTGGATTTGCGCCGCGCCGTACACGCGCAGCACAGGCCGTCTGCGGACCTGGTGCCGTGGGACGCCAGCTCTCCCGTGACCATCTCTGACTTTCCGGCGCAGTCTCCTTCGCTGCGCTCCGGTTCATGAGTACCGACGAGTCCCCGCAGGAGCCGGCCGCGCCAAGCGACAGCGATGCCATGCTGGTCGAGCGCACTGTCGCGGGGGACCAGAAGGCCTTTGAGCTGCTGGTCATCAAGTACCAGCGCCGCATCCAGCGCCTGATCGGGCGCATGGTGCGTGATGTGGACCTGGTCGAGGACATTGCCCAGGAAACCTTCATTCGTGCCTACCGCGCGCTTGCCCAGTTCAGGGGCGAAGCCCAGTTCTACACCTGGCTGTACCGCATCGCTGTCAATACCGCCAAAAAGGCCTTGATGGAGCTCAAGCGCGACCCCACGGTGTCAGAGAATTCCTTCAAATCCGGCCAAAGCGATGAAAGCGATGAAACTTCCCCGCTGGAAAACGAACTAATCAGTTCGGAAACGCCCGAAGCCGTGCTGGCCGGCAAGGAGATCGCGCAAATGGTCAACGCCGCCATGGAGGCTTTGCCCGAGGAGTTGCGCCAGGCCATCACGCTGCGGGAAATTGAAGGGCTGAGTTATGAAGAGATTGCGGAAGTCATGAACTGCCCGATCGGCACCGTGCGGTCGCGGATTTTCAGGGCCCGGGAAGCGATCTCTTCCAGGATCAAGCCCTTGCTGGAAAACCAGTCCGGCAAGCGCTGGTAGTTTGTCGAGAAGTAGCGACGAGCCGATGCAAGCCAGAGTAAACGACAGAGTAAACGATTGAAACCGGCAGACCCAAGCTGCCCATGGACACCATGAAACCGATGACGCAACACAGTGAGTTGATCTCCGCCCTGGCTGACGGCCAGCTGGCAAGCGAGGACTTTGCCCGTGCGCTGGCGGCCTGCGAGGCCGATGCCCAGGCGCTGGACAGCTGGAACACCTATCACCTGATTGGCGATGTGTTGCGTTCGCCGGAACTGAGCCCGCACGCAGCGGATACGGCCTTTATGGCGCGCCTGCGGGTGCGCCTGAGCCAGGAGCCGGTCATCGTTGCTGCGCCGGCTCTGCCGGAAGTACGTCACGCGCCGGGCGGGCGAGCCGGATGGACCGTAGGCGAAGCCGCCAACGACGCCAGCTTCCCCTGGAAGCTGGTGGCGGGGTTTGCGTCCGTCGCTGCGGTGGCGGCGATTGCCTGGAATGCCGGCGCCGGCCTGCTGTCGCCTTCGGCTGCACCGCAACTGGCCCGCTCGGAGCCTGCTGCGCAGCAGGTGCTGGTGGTGTCGGAGCGGGGGACCCTGGTGCGCGATGCGAGGACGCAGGAACTGCTGGCGGCCCACCGGCAACTGGGTGGCGCGTCGGCCCTGCAGATGCCCTCGGGCTTCCTGCGAAACGCCACCTTCGAGTCGCCCCAGGGCGAGCGTCGCTGACGTGGCTAGCACAGGCAAGACCAGGCCGGTTCATCCCATGAATTTCAGCTATTTTCGCCCGCTGGCCCTTGCTGCGTGTGCGCTATTTGCTGCAAATTATGTAGCGGCCCAGGCCCCGGCACCCGCAGCAACAGCAGCAGCACCGGGCCAGGCTGCGGAGCCCAGGAGCATCAACGATTGGTTGATGCGCATGCATGAAGCCTCCAGAAACCGGTCTTACGTGGGCACTTTTGTGGTGTCCTCCGGCGGCGTCATGTCCAGCGCGAAGATCTGGCATGTCTGCGACGGAACCCAGCAGATCGAAAAGGTCGAGACCCTGACCGGGGCCCCGCGTACTGTTTTCCGGCACAACGACCAGGTCGTGACCTTCATGCCCGACCAGAAGGTGGTGCGTGCCGAAAAGCAGGAGTCGCTGGGCCTTTTTCCCCAACTGCTCAAGTCCACCGACAGCCACATCGCCGATTTCTACAAGGCCCGACACGAGGGCAGCGAGCGGGTGGCAGGGGTGGAGGCCGACATCGTCGCCCTGATTCCCCGCGACACGATGCGCTTCGGCTACCGCGTCTGGGCCGAACAGAAGAAGGGCATGGTCGTCAAGCTGCAGACGCTCGATGCCGATGGCAAGGTGCTGGAGCAGGCGGCTTTTTCGGAATTGCAGCTCGATGCGCCGGTCAGGATCGACAAGCTGGCGCAAATGATGGCCAAGGTCGATGGCTACCGGGTCGAAAAACCGGGACTGGTCAAGACCACGGCCAGCGCCGAAGGCTGGGTGATGAAAACGCCGGTGCCGGGCTTTCAGTCCATGAGTTGCTACAAGCGCCCGCTCGCGGGGCAGTCGGGAAGCGAGCCCATGCAGTGGGTTTTTTCGGACGGCCTGGCGTCGGTATCGATTTTTGTCGAGTCGTTTGATGCCCAGCGCCCTCTCCGGGAATCCAGGGTGTCCCTGGGGGCCACGCAGTCGCTGACCCGGCGTGTCGACGCTTACTGGCTGACAGTGATGGGCGAGGTGCCCATGGCCACCCTGAGCCTGTTTGCCAATGGTCTTGAACGCAGGAAATAGCGCACCCATGTCGTCCTGGCCCTTGCCTGTTGTCGCGGGCCGGCCGGCACCTGATTCAACACGCGGGTTTCTCTTCTTTCCCGACAATTTTTTCAAAGGCTGATGATGTTTATATTGAACTGGAAACAAGGTCGCTCCTGCCTCGTCGCCGGTACGCTGGCGTTGGGCACCGTCCTGGCCGTGATGCCTGTGCAGCCGGTGATGGCGCAAGTCAGGACCCTGCCGGACTTCACGGACCTGGTCGAAGCGGTCGGTCCTTCGGTCGTCAACATCCGGACCGTTGAAAAAGTCAAGGCCGGAGCAGCCGGCAGCGCCGACGAGCAGATGCTGGAATTTTTCCGGCGCTTCGGCATTCCGGTGCCGCCCAACATGCCGCGCACACCCAAGCCGGACCGTGGCCAGCCTGACGAAGAGCAGCCGCGCGGCGTGGGTTCGGGATTCATCCTCAGCACCGACGGGCTGGTCATGACCAATGCCCATGTCGTCGAAGGCGCCGATGAGGTGCTGGTGACGCTGACGGACAAGCGCGAGTTCAAGGCGAAGATCATCGGTACCGACAAGCGCACCGACGTGGCTTTGGTCAAAATCGAGGCCGCGGGCTTGTCGGCCGTGAAAATCGGCGATATCAGCCGCCTGAAAGTAGGGGAGTGGGTCATGGCGATCGGTTCGCCTTTCGGCCTTGAGAACACGGTGACCGCCGGCATTGTGAGCGCCAAGCAGCGCGACACCGGCGACTACCTGCCTTTCATCCAGACCGATGTGGCGATCAATCCGGGCAACTCGGGCGGCCCGCTGATCAACATGCGTGGCGAGGTGGTGGGTATCAACAGCCAGATCTACTCGCGCTCCGGTGGCTTCCAGGGCATCTCGTTTGCCATTCCAATTGACGAGGCCACCCGCGTGGCCGACCAGTTGCGCACCAATGGACGGGTGACGCGCGGTCGCATCGGCGTGCAGATCGACCAGGTCAGCAAGGACGTGGCGGAGTCCATCGGACTGGGCAAACCGCAAGGTGCGCTGGTGCGCGGCGTCGAAGCCGGATCGCCTGCGGAAAAAGCCGGGATCGAAGCGGGCGACATCATCACCAGATTTGAGGGCAAGGTGATTGACCGGGCAACCGACCTGCCGCGTATGGTGGGCAATGTGAAGCCCGGTACCAAAACCACGATCACCGTCTTCAGGCGCGGCAGTACCCGGGACTTCAACGTGACGATTGCCGAGGTGGAGGCAGAAAAGCCGGTGCGCAAGGCCCAGGCACCCGAGAGCAAAGCACCGGTGGCCGGACCGGCGCAGGTGATCGGGTTGGTGGTCAGCGAGTTGCCCGAGGCCCTGAAGAAGGAGCTCAAGCTCAAGGGCGGCGTCAAGGTGGATGCGAGTGAGGGCGCCGCCGCGCGCGCCGGCTTGCGTGAGGGCGATGTGATTCTGGCGATTGCAAACACGGAGGTCACCAGCGTCAAGGACTTTGAAGCGGTGCTGGCCAAAACCGACAAGAGCAAGGTGATCAACGTGCTGTTCCGGCGCGGCGACGTGGCGCAGTTCGCGCTGATCCGTCCCTTGCGTTAAGGGCTGCGAGGGGTGGGCAACCATGCCCGCCGACTGCGCAGAAGCCTGTCCTGGCAGCCCCCATACCCTGACGGGCTTGGGGGTTTTGCCTGAAATGCCGCCTGACCGGCATGTCAAAAAAATATTTTTTCCCTGCTCCCGGGCTCGACGAATGTTTGCGTCTGCTAACTTGAGATTTGGCTAATGAGCGATTTGGGTAGAATGGAAGCCATATTCCGGATCATTCCGATATATCAAGCGTTGAAAAAACCGCTACGCTGCATGAATTGGCACGATTCACTGCTGATCCACAGATCACCCACATGTTGTCCATAGGCTCTCAGTTAAAATTGTGAATAACTTGTGCATAAGATTCATGTTGCTGCCCTGCAACGAGAAAAATTTGGCAATTTCGAGGCTATGCGTGGTCGGCTTTTTGCCTACAATGAAGCTTCCAACTATCGCAGTTGCCATAGATTGTTGGTTCAGGGCGCGTCACAAGTGACGCGCCCTTTTTTATGGCTTTCGCGAATTGACCGCGGGCTCTTCGCAATACTTTCAAGCACTTAGGCGTTCCCTTTGATGAATCACATCAGAAATTTTTCGATCATTGCGCACATTGATCACGGCAAATCCACGCTGGCCGATCGCATCATCCAGCGTTGCGGCGGATTGCAGGATCGCGAGATGAGCGCGCAGGTGCTCGACTCCATGGATCTGGAAAAGGAGCGTGGGATAACCATCAAGGCGCAGACCGCCGCGCTCAAATACAAGGCCCTCGACGGCCAGGTTTACAACCTCAATCTGATCGACACGCCCGGCCACGTCGACTTCTCGTATGAAGTGAGCCGCTCGCTGTCGGCCTGCGAAGGTGCGCTGCTGGTGGTCGATGCGAGCCAGGGTGTGGAAGCGCAGACCGTGGCCAACTGCTACACCGCACTCGACCTCGGCGTGACGGTGGTGCCGGTGCTCAACAAGATGGATTTGCCGCAGGCCGATCCGGAAAACGCGAAGCAGGAAATCGAGGACGTGATCGGCATCGATGCCACTGACGCGATTCCCTGCAGCGCCAAGACCGGCATGGGCATCGACGAAATCCTGGAGGCGGTGATTGCCCGCATCCCGCCGCCGCAGGGCAACCCGGACGGGCCGCTGCGCGCGATGATTGTCGACAGCTGGTACGACGCCTATGTGGGTGTCGTGATGCTGGTGCGTGTGGTGGACGGCCGGCTGGTCAAGGGCGAGCGCATCAAGCTGATGGCCAGCGAGGCGACTTACAACGCCGACCAGCTGGGGGTTTTCACGCCGCATACCGAGCCGCGTCCCGCGCTGGAAGCGGGCGAGGTCGGCTTCATCATTGCCGGCATCAAGGAACTTCAGGCGGCGCGGGTCGGCGACACCGTGACGCTGATCAGGCCGGGCACCGGCGGCGCGGCCGCCACCGCCACCGAGGCCTTGCCCGGCTTCAAGGAAATCCAGCCGCAGGTGTTTGCCGGTCTGTACCCGACCGAAGCCAGCGAGTACGACTCGCTGCGCGACGCGCTGGAAAAGCTCAAGCTCAACGATGCGTCCCTGCATTACGAACCGGAAGTCAGCCAGGCGCTGGGTTTTGGCTTTCGCTGCGGTTTCCTGGGCCTGTTGCACATGGAGATCGTGCAGGAGCGGTTGGAACGCGAGTTCGACCAGGACCTGATCACGACCGCGCCCAGCGTGGTCTACCAGGTGCTCAAGGCCGACGGCGAGATCATCATGGTCGAAAACCCGTCGAAAATTCCCGATGCCGGCAGGGTCAACGAAATCCGCGAGCCCATCGTGACCGTGCACCTGTACATGCCGCAGGAGTACGTGGGCGCCGTCATGACGCTGGCCAACCTCAAACGCGGCGTGCAGCTCAACATGGCTTACCACGGCAAGCAGGTCATGCTGACCTACGAAATGCCGCTGGGCGAGATCGTGCTGGACTTCTTCGACAAGCTCAAATCGGTCTCGCGCGGCTACGCGTCCATGGATTACGAGTTCAAGGAGTTCCGGGCGTCCGACGTGGTCAAGGTCGACATCCTGCTCAACGGCGAGAAGGTCGATGCGCTGTCCATCATTGTTCACCGCAGCCAGTCGGCCTACCGCGGCCGTGCGGTGGTGGCCAAGATGCGCGAGATCATTTCCCGCCAGCAGTTCGACGTCGCGATCCAGGCCGCCATCGGGGCCAACATCATTGCGCGTGAGACAATCAAGGCGCTGCGCAAGAACGTGATTGCCAAGTGTTACGGTGGCGACATTTCACGCAAGAAAAAGCTTCTTGAAAAACAAAAAGCGGGAAAAAAACGCATGAAACAAATCGGTTCGGTGGAAGTCCCCCAGGAGGCCTTCCTCGCCATCCTGCAGGTAGAAGAATAATGCTGGGTTTCATGAGTACGCTCACCGCGCTGGTGCTGATCCTGTTTGCCGGTTACGGCGGCGCCTGGTACATGGGCATGGTGGAAGGCAACTTCTCCCTGCTGCTGTTTCTGGCGACCGTGGTGACGGGCCTTTACTGGCTGGCCGAGAAGTTTTACTTCTGGCCCCAGCGCCGCAAGGCGGCCGAAATCATCGAGCAGGAGGCGGTCCGGCGCCGCAGCGAACTGGCCGCCCGCGGCATCAGCCAGGTCGATGGCAACATCGAGGAGGCCCGGGCGAGGGTTATCATGCAGCCTTGGTGGCTGGACTGGACCGCCGGGCTTTTCCCGGTCATCGTGGTCGTGTTTCTGTTGCGTTCTTTCCTGTTCGAGCCTTTCAAGATCCCGTCGGGCTCCATGATTCCGACCATGCTGGTGGGCGACCTGATCCTCGTCAACAAATTCCATTACGGCGTGCGGCTTCCGGTCATCAACCTCAAAATCGTTGACAACAACAGCCCGCAGCGCGGCGATGTGATGGTGTTCCGTTACCCGCCCCAGCCCAGCCTGGACTACATCAAGCGGGTGGTCGGTGTGCCCGGTGACGAGGTGGCCTACCTGAACAAAAAACTCACCATCAACGGCAAGCCTGTATCCAAGGTGGCGCTGCCTGATTTTTTTGACGAAGACGCCCTGCGTTACGCCAAGCAGTTCCAGGAAACCAGCGGCAACAAGCCCTACCGCGTGCTCAATGACGAGGACCGGCCGGCCTTTATTGCCGGCGCAGCCGACTTTCCCTATCGGCAAAATTGCCGTTACAGTAGCGAGGGCGTGGTTTGCAAGGTGCCGCAGGGGCACTATTTCATGATGGGCGACAACCGCGACAATTCGCTGGATTCGCGTTACTGGGGTTTTGTGCCCGAGGCCAACATCGTCGGCAAGGCCTTTTTTGTCTGGATGAATTTTGGTAACCTCAAACGCATCGGCAAGGTGGACTGAGGGATGATCCGGGCTGGCCCTGCCGGCAAGGCAGGGGCGGCGCGGGGCATGGGGCGCAACTAACAACAGCTGGGGAAACACATGATGAAAAATCGGCAACGTGGCATTTCGTTCATCGGCATCCTGTTCGTGGGCGGTGTACTGGCTTTCGCGGGCGTGATCGCGGCCCAGGTGTTTCCCACGCTGGTCGAGTTCCAGTCCATCACCAAGGCGGCCAACAAGGCGGCCGAGGGCAGCACCGTGCCCGAGGTGCGGATGATTTTCGACAAGGCGGCCGCGATTGACGACATCAGGTCGATCGGCGGCAAGGACCTCGAAGTCGGCAAAGAGGGCGACAAGGTCATTGTCAGTTTTGCCTACAACAAGGAAATCCACATTGGCGGGCCGGCTTACCTGCTGCTCAAGTACTCCGGCCGCTCCAAATAAGTGCGTGCCAGTCCTTCTTTGAGCCCGGACCTGCAGGCGCTGCAAACGCGTCTGGAGCACGAATTTTCCAATCCGCGCCTGCTGCAGCAGGCCCTGACCCATCGCAGTTTTTCGGCCGACCACAACGAACGTGTCGAGTTTTTGGGTGACTCCGTGCTCAACCTGGCGGTGGCCGGGCTGCTCTACGAGCGGCTGAGCGAGTTACCCGAGGGCGATTTGTCGCGGGTGCGCGCCAACCTGGTCAAGCAGGACACGCTGCACAAGCTGGCCGTGCAGCTCGGCCTGCCGCTGTTGATACGCCTCGGCGAGGGTGAAGCCAAGTCGGGTGGACAAAAACGGCCGTCCATCCTGGCCGATGCGCTGGAGGCGGTCATTGGCGCCGTGTTTCTGGACGCCGGTTTCGACAAGGCCGACCGCCTGGTGCGCCGGCTGTTCCAGGACGTCGAAATCAACCCGACCATGCAGGCCATCGGCAAAGACCCGAAGACGGAGTTGCAGGAATGGCTGCAGGGCCGCAAAATGAACCTGCCGATCTACCGCGTGGTCGGAACGCTGGGCGCAGCCCACAAGCAGACCTTTGACGTGGAATGTGAAATCAGCGAATTCGGCCGTGCGGAGCGCGGCATTGGCGGCTCGCGGCGCGCCGGCGAGCAGGCAGCGGCCGCCGCGATGCTGGCTTATGTAAAAACGCTCCCTTGATTTGAAACAGGCGCTGCAAGCGCAGCCGCCAACAGGCGACCCCCATGACCCCCGCAAAAAAGACTCCCTCCAAGCCGGCACGCCCGGCAGCGCCTGCCGGCACTACCAAAGCCAAGGCCAAGGCTGCGCCTGCTGTTGAACCGGCAGAGGCCGTTGTGCCCGCGCAGGACGCGGCCCTGGAAGCCATGCTGGCCAAGGCCATGACCTCGCAGGCCAACAACGCCCCGCCGGTCGAAGGCCAGCGCTGCGGCCTGATCGCCATCGTGGGCAAGCCCAATGTGGGCAAGTCGACCCTGCTGAACGCGCTGGTGGGGCAGAAAATCAGCATCACCTCGCGCAAGGCGCAGACCACGCGGCACCGCATCACCGGCATGCGCACGCTGGGCGCCACCCAGTTTGTGTTTGTCGATACCCCCGGTTTCCAGACCCGGCACGGCAACGCCCTGAACCGCTCGCTCAACAAGACGGTGGTCGGCGCCGTCAACGACGTGGACCTGATTGTGTTTGTCGTCGAGGCGGGCCAGTTCAACCAGGCCGATGCCAAGGTGCTGTCGCTGTTGCCGGCGAACATGCCGGCCATCCTGCTGGCCAACAAGTTCGACCTGATCCACCGCCGCGCGGATATCGCGCCCTGGCTCAAGGAGATGCAGGCGCGGCACAATTTTGCCGAGTTCGTGCCGATGTCGGCCAACAACGCCAAGGATGTCGAGCGCCTGTTCGGCATCTGCGAGAAATACCTGCCCCCGCAGCCCTGGATGTACGGGGCCGAGGAACTGACCGACCGCAGCGAGCGTTTCATGGCGGCGGAGATCATCCGCGAAAAGCTGTTCCGCCTGACCGGCGACGAGCTGCCCTACACCTCGACCGTGATCATCGACAAGTTCGAGCAGGAGGGTGAGTTGCGCCGGATCGCCGCCACCATCGTCGTCGAGCGTGACGGCCACAAGGGCATGATCATTGGCGAGAAGGGTGAAAAGCTCAAGCGCATCGGCACCGAAGCCCGCCATGAACTCGAAGCCCTGACCGGCGGCAAGGTGTTCCTGGAAATCTGGGTCAAGGTGCGTTCCGGCTGGGCCGACGACGAGGCTCGCGTCAAGACCTTCGGCTATGAGTGATTGGCCCCCACGGTCGCTCACTGCGTGTAGCTCCCTGCCCCCCGAGGGGGCCGCTGCGCCTGCGGCCCGGCGAAGCCGGTTCCGCGGCCCCTGCTGGTTTGAGACCGGGACGGTGGCTCTTGTTGGCACTCTTTCCCTCGTCTGACCTTCATCTTGGCCACCAAACGCATCAGTGACGAACCCGCCTATGTCCTGCACCGCTACGACTGGAGCGAGTCCAGCCTGATTCTGGAAGTGTTCACACGTAGCTACGGCCGCATTGCGCTGGTGGCGCGGGGTGCGAAGAAACCCAGCTCGAACTTCCGGCCCATTTTGCTGCCGCTGCAACCCCTGCACATTGCCTTTGGCGGCGACGCCGAGATCCGCATGTTGCGCAGCGCCGAGTGGCAGGGCGGGCATGTCATGCCGACCGGCGACGCGCTGCTGTCGGGGTATTACCTCAACGAGTTGCTGATGCGCCTGCTGGCGCGCGACGACCCGCACCCGGTGCTGTTCGACGCTTATGCCGCCACCGTGCAGTTGCTGGCCAGCCAGACCATCGACACGCTGGAGGTGGCCTTGCGCGCGTTCGAGTTGCGCCTGCTGCAGGGCATCGGCCTGCTGCCGGCGCTGGACGCCCAGACCGCCACCCTGGCGCCGCTGGAGCCGCAGACGCCTTATGTGCTGGTGGCCGAGGCCGGCCTGCGCGAGGCGCATGACGACGACCGCGCCAGCCTGCAGGGCCGGCAGTGGCTGGATTTGCAGGACACGCTCAGGGACGATGCACCGTTTACCGACACGGTGCAGGCCTGTGTGAACCATTTGCCGGCGCTCAAAACCCAGCTGCGCTCCCTGCTGCACTACCATTGCGATGTGAAGGTTTTCAAAACCCGGCAGATGATGATCGATCTGCAGGCTTTCTAAGGGATCAATGCCCACCATGGCTCCTGTACACGCCCCCGCTCCCCGCCACCGCACAGCCCTGTCGGTCAACCTCAACAAGGTGGCTTTGCTGCGCAACACCCGGCACCTGGGCATCCCCGATGTGCTGCGCGCCGCCGAGCTGTGCCTGGAGGCAGGTGCCCAGGGCATCACCGTGCATCCGCGTCCCGACGAGCGGCATATCCGCAGCGATGACGTCTACGAGCTGGCCGCACTCATGAAGGACTGGCCCGACCGCGAGTTCAATGTCGAGGGCAATCCGCTGCAGAACCTGATGGAGTTTGTGCGCAACCTGTCGGCGCGCGGCCTGCCGCTGCACCAGTGCACCTTTGTGCCCGACAGCGAAGGGCAGTTCACGAGCGACCATGGCTGGAGCTTTCCCCAGGATGCGGCCCGTTTGAAGCCGCTGATTGAAGAAGCCCACGACCGGGGCGTGCGCGTCAGCCTGTTCATGGACCCGCTGCCCGAAGCCATGGCGGCCGCCCAGGCCGTTGGCGCTGACCGGGTGGAGCTGTACACCGAGACCTATGCGAGGGCCTGGGGCACACCTGAACAAGACAAGGCTTTGGAGCCGTTTGTCCTTGCGGGGCGGGCGGCGGCAGCTATCAATTTGGGAGTGAACGCCGGCCACGACCTGAACCGCGACAACCTCACCGATTTTCTGCACGCGGTGCCCGGCGTGCTCGAGGTGTCGATCGGCCATGCGCTGATTGCCGACGCGCTGGAGCTCGGTTACAGCGCCACCGTCGCCGCTTATCTGCGCTGCATCGACAACGCGTTCCCCGTCGCCTGATGGGCACGTTGTTGCATCTTCTTCTCTTTGCCAGCCGGGGTCGCGGGTCTGGCTTTGCCAGCCCGCAGGCGCAGCGGCCCCCTCGGGGGGCAGGGAGCGACACGCAGTGCGCGACCGTGGGGGCCATATCCGGATGATTTACGGCATAGGCACCGACATCTGCGACGTGCGCCGCGTGCGCGCCAGCTTCGAGCGCCATGGCGAGCGTTTTGCGCAGAAGATCCTCAGCGACGCTGAGTTCGCCACCTGGCAGGCCCGCAGTGCCCGCTGGCCCGAGCGCGGCCTGCGTTACCTGGCCACCCGCTTTTCCGCCAAGGAGGCTTTCAGCAAGGCCATCGGCCTGGGCATGCGTTTGCCCATGACCTGGCGCCACTGCGAAATCGCCAAGGCCGCTAGCGGCAAGCCTGAAATTGTTTTACACGGTGCGCTCAAGGAATGGTTCGAGGCGCGCGGCCTCACCGCCCATGTCAGCGTGACCGACGAAACCGACTATGCCGCCAGTTTTGTGGTTGTAGAGAAAAACCCGTTATAACCCAAGCTGTATGTACGCGAACAGCTATTAAACTCATAGTAAATCAGAGATCCCTTCATGAGCCAACACGCCCCCCTGATCATCGATATTGCCGGCCTGACCTTAAGCAAAACCGACAAACGCCGCCTCAAACATCCGCTGACGGGCGGCATCATCCTGTTTGCCCGCAACTGGGAAAACCGCGCGCAACTGACCACGCTGTGCACCGAGATCAAGAAAATCCGCAAAGACCTGCTGATCTGCGTGGACCACGAAGGCGGCCGCGTGCAGCGCTTCAAGACCGACGGCTTCACCCACCTGCCGCCCATGCGCGCGCTCGGTGAGTTGTGGCTGAAAGACGCGATGGCCGCGACCAATGCCGCCACCGCCTGCGGCTACGTGCTGGGCGCCGAGCTGCGCGCCTGCGGCGTGGACTTCAGCTTCACCCCGGTGCTGGACCTCGACTACGGTGAAAGCAGTGTCATCGGCGACCGCGCTTTTGCGCGCGACCCGCGTGTCGTCGGCCTGCTGGCCAAAAGCCTGATGCACGGCCTGCTGCAAAGCGGCATGGCCAACTGCGGCAAACACTTTCCCGGCCATGGCTTTGTCAAAGCCGATTCGCACACCGACATTCCGGTCGACAGGCGCAGCCTGAAAGCCATCCTGGCGGACGACGCCGCCCCTTATGAGTGGCTCAACACCACGCTGACCAGCGTGATGCCGGCCCATGTGATTTACCCCAAGGTCGATGCGCGTCCGGCGGGTTTTTCGGAGAAGTGGCTGACCTACATCCTGCGCGGCCAGCTCGGTTTTGGCGGCGCCATTTTCAGCGACGACCTCAGCATGGCCGGTGCCCGCCTGCTCGACGGCAAGCAGGTCAGCTACACCGAAGCGGCGATGGCCGCACTCAACGCCGGCTGCGACATGGTGCTGCTGTGCAACCAGTCGATAGGTGAAGGCCAGGAGGTGGACGAGTTGCTGGACGGCTTGACGCAGGGCCAGCTCAGGCAACAGTGGGAACCGCTGGAAGCCAGCGAAGGGCGCCGTCTGGACCTGCTGCCCACCACACCTGCGATCGACTGGGACGCGCTGATGCTGCACCCGGCCTACATGCACGCGCTCGGGCTGGTTCCCTGAGTTTCTTTGAGCCTTTTCGTGCCCCAGCCTATATGGCGTGTGCGCAGACAGCTATCAAATAAATAGCGAACAGCGCCTGCTCAGCGGCTCACCGGCCACGGCGCTTGACCGCCGGCGGCCATGTGCGTCAGGTACAGGCGCAGGTCCAGCTCGAACTGATGGTAGTCCGGCTCCATGTAGGTGCAGAGCTGGTAAAACGCCTTGTCGTGCGCCTTTTCCTTCAGGTGCGCGAGTTCGTGCACCGTGATCATGCGCAGGAACTCGATGGGCACCTCCTTGAACAGGCTGGCCACGCGAATCTCGCGTTTGGACTTGAGCTTGCTGCCCTGCACCCGCGACACCGTGGTGTGGGTGCCCAGCGCATGGGCAATCACCTGCAGCTTGCTGTCAAACGCCACCTTGCTCAGCGCGTCGGCATTGCGCAGAAAGCTGTTCTTGATGTCCATCACGTAGTCGTACAGCGCCTTGTCGGTGCGTATCTCGTGCGCGCTGCGGTATTTTTTGAGCAGCATGGCGCCCAGCCGGTCTTGTGCGACGAGATCACGCACCTGGCTCTGCAGGGTGTCGGGGTAACCCGTCAGGTAGTTCATGGGGTTGGGGAGGGAGGCGGGCGAAGGGCGGAGGCAATGCGCGATTTTAGTCCCGCGTCCGATTCTTGCTAAGCTTGTGGCATGAACCTGCCCGCCGCCCCGGACCCTGCTGACGTGCCCGACACCGTGACGCCGCGCATCAACCTGGCGCTGCAGGGCGGCGGCTCGCACGGCGCCTTCACCTGGGGCGTGCTCGACGCCCTGCTGGACGACGGCCGCATAGCCTTCGAAGGCATCAGCGGTACCAGCGCCGGCGCCATGAACGCGGTGGCGCTGGCCCATGGCTTTGCCCGCTCCGAAGGCAAACCCCGGGCTGCGCGGCACGACGCGGCACGCGAAGCGCTGGACAGTTTCTGGAACGGCATTGTCGACATGGGCGCGCTGTCGTCCTCGCTCTCGCAATCGGTCAGCAAGATTCAGCAGGCGCCGTTCGGCATCCTGTTCGGCCTGATGGGCGGCGGCAACTGGTCCAGCAAGCTGTGGACCGACGCCATGACACGCTACTGGTCGAATGCGCTCTCGCCCTACCAGCGCAACCCCTTCGACATCAACCCGCTGAAAGACTTCCTGGAAAAGCAGGTGGACTTTGAGCGCCTCGCGGCGGCGGCCGACCCCGACACGCCCCAGGTGTTTGTGGTGGCCACGCGCGTGAGCAGCGGCAAGGCCGAGGTGTTTTGCGGCAAGCGGCTGACCGCCAGTGCCGTCATGGCCTCGGCCTGCCTGCCCATGGTGTTTCAGGCGGTGGAGATTGACGGCGACCACTTCTGGGACGGCGGTTATTCGGGCAACCCGGCGATTCACCCGCTGATCTACCGCTGCGAGAGCCGCGACATCGTGCTGGTGCAGATCAACCCGATCCAGCGCAACACCCTGCCGACCAAACCCGGCGAGATCATGGACCGCATGACCGAGATCACCTTCAACGCCGCGCTGATTGCCGAAATGCGAGCGGTCGATTTCGTCAAGCGCCTGCTCGCCGAAGGCAAGCTGGACCCCGCGCATTACAAGGACGTGCTGATGCACCGCATCGACGGCGGCCAGGCGCTGGAAAAATTCACTGCCGCCAGCAAGTCATCGACGGACAAGAGCCTGATTCATTCGCTGCGCGACCTGGGCATCGTCTGCGGCAAAGAGTGGCTGGCCAAACGCTTCGACGCACTCGGCGTGAAAAGCACAGTCAACATCGCGCGCGATTACCTGGATGACCTGCGCATGCCGGTGGAAAAGGCGGAGCCGGCACAGATCGAACCGCCGCCACCTGAGCCGCCGCCGGTTTTTCTGCCGGGGGCCGGGTTGCTGTAGAGCTTGGGTGGACGTGGTTACTATCATTTTGATAGCTGGTGGCGCCCGTCCCGCTTGGGTTAACTGCCGGTTTGATGCTGTATAGTGAGATAAGCCTATGCTTTCAAACACTTTTTTGAACCAGAGTCGCCGGTGTTCTCTGACTGGTGGCCATGTTATTCCACAGTTTTGCGGGATATATCAAAGTTAGGCGGCAAGAACAGATGTCCATGCGAAAGTCGGATCTGCTGACACAACGTATCCGCCGCTACTCCAGCGCGGAGAGAATGACGTTGCTCCGAAATCTCGGTTATGGCGGGGCGGCAGCTTGTCTCGCCATCTTGGCAGGTCTCGCCCAAGTGGGCGCCAAGGATCCAGCTCTGAAGGTCGCCGTCTACGCTGCTTCAATCGCACTACCAGCTTGGCTTCTGATCGGCTCGGTCTTTGAGTACTACATTTTCCTGGGGAAGCAAAGCTACCGTCACCTTCGCAGCAAGTTTGTTATAGCCTTAACTTCGACGCTTTATGTCGTTGCTGGCGTGGGAATGTTCGCTGCCACGGGCGGTATCGCTTGGTATCTCGCTCCCGAGGCTGCGTATGCCTTCGCATTCTCCGCATTTTGCGCAGTGGTCCTAGGCCTTGCGTTTCATGCTCATCTAGCAGGATGGTGGGACCGGGAAGTCGTTTCGAAGGGAAAGGACGATGTGGATGGCTAACGCCGGACTATCAGCGAGTAGAGCGTTGCCGTCTAACAGGTCGTTCGACGCAGACACGCAACAGCATTGCGCAGCAATGCGTGCTGTTGAGCGTACGCCTCGCGGCGCAATGCCGCTGCGCGCCGGTCAACTCCGACGTTAGATACTGAAGCATGTATAGCACCCGCCGATCCAAGGCGGAATGTCAGACCAAACCTCAAGCCTCGTGTCGCAGCGCCGGGAACAAAATGACGTCGCGGATGCTGGCGCTGTCGGTCAGCAGCATCATCAGGCGGTCGATGCCGATGCCGCAGCCGCCGGTGGGTGGCATGCCGTACTCCAGCGCGCGCACATAGTCGGCGTCGTAATGCATGGCTTCCTCGTCGCCGCCGTCCTTGGCGTCTGACTGGGCGAGAAAACGCGCGGCCTGGTCTTCAGCGTCGTTGAGCTCGCTGAAGCCGTTGCCGAACTCGCGGCCGGTGATGTAGAGCTCAAAGCGCTCGGTCACCTCGGGCCGTGCATCGTTGGCGCGGGCCAGTGGCGAGATCTCGGTCGGGTGCTCCATGATGAAGGTGGGCTGCCAGAGTTTTTCCTCGACCAGCTCTTCAAAATAAGTCACCTGCAGGCTGGGCAGCGAGCGGGCATCGAGCCTGTCCTTGGCGCTGAATTTGCCGAGTTTTTTCAGGGCGGCCAGCAGCCAGGCGGCGTCGTCCACATGGGCGCCGGCGTCGGTGTGTTTGAGGATGGCTTCGCGGATGGTCAGGCGTTCAAACGGCTGGCCCAGGTCCACCGGCCGGCCCTGGTAGCTCAATTGCGTGCCGCCAGTCACCCGGGTGGCGACGTGGCGGATCAGGTCTTCGGTGAAGCTCATCAGGTCTTCGTAGTTCCACCAGGCGGCGTAGAACTCCATCATCGTGAACTCGGGGTTGTGCCGCACGCTGATGCCTTCGTTGCGAAAGCTGCGGTTGATCTCGAACACGCGCTCAAAGCCGCCGACGATCAGGCGTTTGAGGTAAAGCTCGGGCGCAATGCGCAAAAACATCTGCTGGTCCAGTGCGTTGTGGTGCGTCACAAACGGCTTGGCATTCGCGCCACCCGGAATCGGGTGCAGCATGGGTGTTTCGACTTCGAGAAAATCGTTGTCCACCATGAAGTTGCGCATGGCCGAGACGGCCTTGCTGCGGGCGGCAAAACGTTTGCGCGCGGCTTCGTCGGTGATCAGGTCCACATATCGCTGGCGGTATTTGACCTCCTGGTCGGCCACGCCGTGGAACTTGTCGGGCAGCGGCCGCAGGCTTTTGGTGATCAGGCGGATGCTGGTGGCGTGGATCGACAGCTCGCCGGTCTTGGTCTTGAACAGCGTACCGGTCGCGGCCACGATGTCGCCCAGGTCCCAGTGCTTGAAGGCGTTATGAACCTCTTCACCCACGCCTTCGTTGTTGATGTACACCTGGATGCGCCCGCCGGAAGGGCCGAACGACGCGTCCTGCAGCGTGGCAAAACTGGCCTTGCCCATCACGCGCTTGAGCATCATGCGGCCGGCCACGCTGACGTTGACGGCCAGCGGCACCAGCTCTTCCTTGGTCTTGTCGTCGTACTGCGCAAACAGGGCTTCGGCCCGGTGTTCCGGCTTGACGTCGTTCGGGAAGGCCACGCCCTTGCCGTCGGCCTGGTGCTGACGCATGACCTTGAGCTTTTCGCGGCGCTCGGCCATGAGCTGGTTCTCGTCATGCGCGGGCGCGGCGGCGGGGCTGGTGATGGTGTTGGACATGAAAAAGGTTCTCGAAGAAAGAGGGCAGGCCGGGCGCACAGGGCGGCAGGCCGGAAAAACCGGCGGGACCGGGCAAAGTGCCAAACCCCTGATTTTAGGCTGCGTTGCCGCCCGCACCGGGGGCGGCCTGGGGGCTACATCGCGATACCGGTTTTTTCGAGGATGTCGCTGACCAGTTCCAGCCGCACCAGCGGGTTGTCCAGCTCCATCAGGCGCTGCTTGAGCTCCAGCGGCATGGGCAGCAGTTCGCACCAGCGGTTGGCCACCCAGCCGCAGTCGTCGAGCCGGTAGGGCGGCTCCAGCGGCATCTGGTCCGCTGGCACGCCGCGCTCCTGCAGGCTGCGGATCAGCTTGCCCAGCGCATTGGCCGTGCCGCGCAAGTCTTCGGGTACCGGGATGGCCTGGTCGTCGTCCAGCCGCGTCACGTCGGCGATCCACAGGCCGTGTTTGAGCTTTTCGCGGCTGGAAATCTCGAAACGCTGCGTGCCGCTGCAACGAATCACCATCAGGCCCGGTTGCGGCACCGAAAAGCTGGTGATGGTGGCCAGCGTGCCGACGTTGTAGAAGGCCTCGCTGGCAAAACCATCGCCGCTGGGCCCGTCCTCGGGCTTGCGCACTTCGGAGCCCTGGGTCAGCGCCACCACGCCGAAGGGCGCGCCGGTCTTGTGGCATTTGCCGATCATGTCGAGGTAACGCACCTCGAAAATCCGCAGCGGCAGCAGGCCACCGGGGTAAAGCACCGTGCCCAGCGGGAACAGCGGCAGCGAGGAGAGGGTGAGCACGTCAGACATCGATCAGGCGGGGGAATTTCTGTGAAGCACTATCTTCCCACGATCCTGTTTCCCCATGTGCGGGCTTTGGTGCCCGCCGGGCTATTCGTGCCAAGTGGTTTGCCGACGGGTAGACAGGGCCCGGACCGGCTGGGCGCGTTGTCATTCATGAAAACAGCCTCCAGCCCTTTTCCACAGGGCGCCGGCAGCTATCAATTTGAGAGTGAAGCCCTGCCGGGCCGACGCCCGTGGCTGCCGTGGCCTCAGGCGACGGCGTCCGCCGGCTGGCGCAGCAGCATGGCCAGTGAGTTCGCCACGGTCTTGCGCAGTTCACGCCGGTCGCAGATGAAATCCACCGCCCCCTTGGTCTGCAGGAACTCGGCGCGCTGGAAGCCTTCGGGCAGGGTCACGCGCACGGTGGACTCGATGACACGCGGGCCGGCAAAACCGATCAGCGCTTTCGGTTCGGCAATCACGATGTCGCCGACAAACGCGAAGCCGGCACTCACCCCGCCCATGGTCGGGTCGGTCAGCACGCTGATGTAGGGCAGGCCTTTTTTGGCCAGGCGGGTCAGCGAGGCATTGGTCTTGGCCATCTGCATCAGGCTCAGCAGGCCCTCCTGCATGCGTGCGCCGCCGGTGGCGGTAAAGCAGATGAAGGGCACTTTCTGCTCGATCGCGGCATGCACACCACGCACAAAACGCTCGCCGACCACGCTGCCCATGCTGCCGCCCATGAAGTCGAACTCGAAGCAGGCCACCACCACGCCGATGCTGTGCACCGCGCCGCCCATGACGATCAGGGCGTCGGTTTCGCCGGTGTTTTCCAGCGCTTCTTTCAGGCGCTCGGGGTATTTGCGGCTGTCCTTGAACTTGAGCGGATCGACCGGCAGCACTTCCTGCCCGATTTCATAACGGCCTTCCGGGTCCAGAAACGAGTCCAGCCGGGCCCGCGCGTCCATGCGGTGGTGGTGGCTGCACTGCGGGCAGACGTTCTGGTTTTTTTCCAGGTCCGTCTTGTAGAGCACGGCTTCACAGCTGGGGCACTTGACCCACAGGCCTTCGGGCACGCTGCGGCGCTCGGTCGGGTTGGTCGGGCTGATTTTCGGCGGGAGGAGTTTTTCTAGCCAAGACATGATGGGTCCTTATGTCCTTGTGGGGTGGTGCCCCCGGACGGCGCAGGCCGCTCGCAGGGGTAAAACCGGAAAAGAAAGGGGATTATGCGCTGTCTCCGGGCCCGGCCGGCGCGTCCAGCGCCTGCCGGACATCGGCCAGGAAATCACGCACCAGGGGCACCACTTGCGCGCGCGGCTGGTCGGTGATCAGCTGGATGATGCGGCTGCCGATGACCACCGCGTCGGCGACCCGGCCGATGGCCCTGGCCGTGGCGGCGTCGCGGATGCCGAAGCCCACACCGACCGGGATGCTGACGTGTTGGCGTATGCGCGGCAGCATGGCCTCCACCGCACCCAGGTCCAGCGTGCCGGCCCCGGTCACGCCCTTGAGCGACACGTAGTACACATACCCACTGGCCACCTGGGCGACCTGCGCCATGCGTTCCGGCGTGGAGGTTGGCGCCAGCAGGAAGATCAGGTCCATCTCGTGGGCGCGCAGGGTGGCGGCAAAGGCCACACATTCTTCGGGCGGGTAGTCCACCACCAGCACGCCGTCCACACCGGCCGCCGAGGCGTCGCGCACAAAGGCGTCCTTGCCGCGTTTGAGGTCATAGGCTTCGATCGGGTTGGCGTAACCCATCAGCACCACCGGTGTCTTGCTGTCTTTCTGGCGAAAGAGGCGAACCATCTCCAGCACCTGCGCCAGGCCAATGCCCATGGCGAGCGCCTGGTCGCCGGCTTTCTGGATCACCGGGCCGTCGGCACTCGGATCGGAAAAGGGCACGCCAAGCTCAATGACGTCTGCGCCGCCGGCCACCATGCCGTGCATGAGATCGGGCGTGATGTCGGCAAACGGGAAGCCGCCCGTGACGTAGGGGATCAAAGCCTTGCGGTTTTGCGCCTTGAGCGCTTCAAAAGTTGTGGCAATACGGCTCATGATGGTGTTCCACTTCCCTTGACGGTGTGGCCGCGCATCGAGGGCCGGTCGTAAAAATCCGCGCCCGACAGGTCGGCCACGGTGCCGATGTCCTTGTCACCACGGCCTGACAGGTTGACCAGGATGGACTGGTCGCTGCGCATGGTACTGGCGAGTTTCATCGCGTAGGCCACGGCGTGGCTGGACTCCAGCGCGGGAATGATGCCTTCGGTGCGGCACAGGTAATGAAAGGCCGACAGCGCTTCCTTGTCGGTGATGCCTACATATTCGGCGCGGCCGATGTCTTTCAGAAACGCGTGTTCGGGGCCGACACCGGGGTAATCCAGGCCGGCGCTGATGCTGTGGGTCTCGGTGACCTGGCCGTCCTCGTTCTGCAGCACATAGGTGCGGTTGCCATGCAGCACGCCCGGGCTGCCGCGCTGCAGCGAGGCCGAGTGTTTGCCGCTGTCCATGCCTTCACCGGCCGCCTCGACGCCGATCAGGCGTGTTTTCTCATGCGAGATATAGGGGTGGAAAATGCCCATGGCGTTGCTGCCGCCGCCGACACAGGCAATCACCGCGTCAGGCTGTTTGCCGCTGGTCATTTCCGGCATCTGGGTCAGGCACTCCTCGCCGATCACGCTCTGGAAATCGCGCACCATCATCGGGTAGGGGTGCGGGCCGGCGACCGTGCCAATGATGTAGAAGGTGTTGTCCACATTGGCGACCCAGTCGCGCATGGCTTCGTTGAGTGCGTCTTTCAGGGTCTTGCTGCCTGACTCGACCGGCACCACGGTGGCGCCCAGCAGCTTCATGCGGTAGACGTTGGGGCTCTGGCGCTTGACGTCCTCGCTGCCCATGTAGACCACACATTCGAGGCCGTAACGCGCGCAGATGGTGGCCGTGGCCACGCCGTGCTGGCCGGCGCCGGTTTCGGCGATGATGCGCGGCTTGCCCATGCGCCGGGCCAGCATGGCCTGGCCGATGGTGTTGTTGATCTTGTGCGCGCCGGTGTGGTTGAGGTCTTCGCGCTTGAGGTAGATCTGCGCGCCACCCTGCTCGCGGCTCATGCGGGCGGCATGGTAGATCGGGGAGGGGCGGCCGACGAAATGCTTGAGCTCGTAGTGGAATTCCGCGAGGAAGGCCGGGTCGTGCTGGTATTTTGCGTAAGCGTCTTTCAGCTCATTGATCGCATGGGTCAGCGTTTCAGAGACGAAACTGCCGCCGTAAATCCCGAAGTGACCGGTTGGGTCAGGTTGCTGGTAGGTGTACATGGTTTTCTGCAAGTAAGTCGTCGGCGGCACGAACGGCTGCGACGAACTGATGGATCTTGTCGGCGCTTTTGATTCCCTTGAGGGTGGCCCCTCCGGTAGCGGAAATCTCGACGCCCGAACTGACATCGACGGCCAGCGTCTTACAACGCGGCCGCACTTGCAAAATGCCATCGGTCACATTTGCAGGTGTGAGTCCACCAGACAAAACGAGGTGAGCGTTGACGCTTGGAGGAAGAAGTGACCAATTGAATGTTTTTCCGCCGCCCCCGAATCCGTCGACATGGGCGTCGAGCAGGATGGCCTGGGCGGCCTTGAAGTCTTCCGCGTATTTTACGAGATCAAAAGCGGCACTCCCCTCGGCGGGGTTTTCCTCCAGGGGAATACGTGCCGCGCGCAGGAAGGGACGCCCGGCCCGCAGGCAGGTTTCCGGCGTTTCATCACCATGAAATTGAAGTAAAGCCATTGGTACACGGGCGCAGGCAGCTATGATTTCAGGAGCATCTGCATTGACGAAAAGCAGGACCGGGGTGACAAAAGGCGGCAGGCGGCGGGCCAGCTCGGCGGCGCGTTCAGCGCTGACGCTGCGCGGGCTGGGCGCGTACATGACAAACCCCACGGCATCGGCGCCGGCGGCCACGGCGGCGTCCACGTCCTCTTCACGCGTGAGGCCGCAGATCTTGATACGAGTCCTGTGCATGGTCATGGCAACCAATCATAAGCCGCGGTGCGCTCGGGCAGGCCGTAACCAGGGTCATACCGGGGCCCCAGGAAGTACAGGCCGTCGGGCGAAAACGTGGGGGCGGCCACGTCCCGGCGGCGTGCGGCCAGCACCTCGGCGAGCCAGTCGGGTGGATGCTGGCCCTGTCCGACGGCGACCAGGCAACCCATGATGTTGCGGATCATGTGGTGCAAAAAGGCATTCGCTTCAAACTCGAAGCGCCAGTAGCCTGCCCGTTGCGAAATCTCGATGCGGCTGATGGTTTTGACCGGCGACTTCGCCTGGCACTGTGCCGCGCGGAAGGAGCTGAAGTCGTGTTCACCCAGCAGGTGGACGATGGCTGCGCGTATGGCTGCCGCGTCCATCGGCCGGTAGACCCAGCCGACACGGCCGACCTCGACACTGGGGCGCACCGGCGACTCCAGCAACACGTAGGCATAGCGACGGCTGATTGCGCTGCCGCGGCAATGAAACTCGGCAGGCACCTCACGCGCCCATTGCACGGCGATATCGCGGGGCAAAAAAGCGTTGGTGCCGCGCACCCAGGACGGCAGCTCGCGCTGCAAGGAGGTGTCGAAATGAACCACCTGCATCAGGGCGTGAACCCCGGCGTCGGTGCGCCCGGCACACAGGGTGCGCAAAGGCTGGGCGGCGAACTTGCCCAGCGCCTTTTCCAGCCGGTCCTGCACCGTGTTGCCCGAGAGCTGGCTTTGCCAGCCCTCGTAAGCGGTGCCGCTGTAGCTCAGTCCCAGAGCGATCCTCACGGGCAGCCCTCAGGGGAAAGGTGCAAGGGGTCAGGCCAGGGCGTTAAGAAATGCCTGGGCCTTGCTTTTGAGCGAGCCGCTCGATTGCGCCAGCACTTCCTCGGCCAGCGAGCGTGCGCCATCGACATCGCCAATCGCGCGGAACTCTTCGGCCAGTGCAAACTTGGTTTCCAGCGGGTCGTCACTGTCTACCGACGGCGTGAGCTCGCTGGCGGCGGTGATTTTCTGGCTTTCCGTGGTCGGGCTGTCGAGATCGAGCGACAGGGCGCCCATATCAAACTCAAGCATGCCGCCAGAGGTGTCCAGATCTGCGGCACCTGTGTTCACGGTGGCCGCTTCGGTGGAGAAGTCCAGGCTGTTCCCTGCTACGGGCGAGGCGACGGGGGCATCGGCTTTCGCCGGAGCCGGTGCCGGTGCCGCAGCAGGCATGGACACTGTTGCGGAACTGAAGTCCAGGCTGTTGTCGGCGGGCGCGGGCGCCGCAGCCGGCATGGCCAGAACGGGTTGAACCGGTGCCACGGGGACCGGCGTCGCAACGGCTACGGGTGCGGCGGGTTCGTCGTCCAGCGAGAAATCAAGGTCCAGGTCGAAATCCACGGCCGCAGCCGCCGGCTCTGGCGCCGGGCTGGCGGCCTGGGCCACAGTCGGTGCGGTCAATCCTGCGGCGGTGGCGCCGGCAACGGCCATGCTGCTGCTTGCGGCTGTGGCCCCAGGTTGTCCACCGGGTTGGTACATGGGGTTGGCAGGGTCCAGCTCACGGCCCATTTCAGCCATGTGCGCCCATTCAACACCCTGGCCCCGGGTCAGGTTGAACGCTTCGTTCGCCACCATTTCAAAAGCCTTGGTGTCGCGGCGTTTGGCGTAGATCTCCATCAGCTTCGCATGGATGGCCACACGTGTGGGGGTCACACGGATGGCTTCCTTGAGGATTTCCTCGGCTTGGAGGTCACGACCGTAAGCCAGGTAAACATCGGCTTCAGCCACCGGATCCACATCGCCGGCGGCATCGAGCTGGCTCGGTGAATACACCATCGACGAGCCTGTGACGTTGGCCTCATTGGTGTCTATGCGCTGGCCGCCGCTGGCGCCGAAGAAGGAATCGGGCTGCAGGCGACTTTCAAGGAAGGAGCTGTCGACCGAGACAGCATTTTTGCGCTGACGGGAGCGGTACACGCCGAAGGCTGCCAGAAGCACCAGCAGGGCAGCGCCGCCAGCCAGCATCAGCGGGTTGTCGAGCAGTTCGTCGATCAGGCTCGGCTCCGGTGGCGGAGGAGGAATCACGACCGGTTTTTTCACCGGCGCCGGGGCCGCTGCAATCACTGGGGCGGTGGCGCTGGCAGTGGCTGCGGGTGGCACGGCCGCGCTGGCGGGACTCGCGGCAGCGGCGGAAGCCGCAGGGACTGCAGCAGACAATGCGCCGGGTGCAGCGGATACGGCCGCCGGTGTTGCCACGGCCAGTCCCGGCGCTGCAGGGGTGGTTGCCGCAGGAGCAACGGGAGGCGTGGCGGGCGTCGCCGGAGCGGCTGGCGCTGCAGGCGCACTGGTCAGCTTGTTCAGGTCGCTGATATTTTTCGACAGCTCGGCCACGCGTGCGGCCGCTTCCTTGGCCTGGCGTTCCTGCGCGATTTTTTCTTCGGCCGCTGCCTTGCTCTGGACCGCACCTTTGGAGAGGGTCAGTTTGTCAGGCGTTGCGGCGGCAGGCGTCTTGTCCTCGACCTTGGCCTGGACCTGGCCTGCGGCCTTGCGGTCTGCACCGGCAACCTGGGTCGTCGGGGCGCCTTCGGCCAGTTTGCGGCGGAACTCGTTGAAGTCCTTGCTCTGCGCAACAATGGTCCGGGTGGCCTCGCCGGCGGGGATGTATTCCGCCTGGTCGCCAGCCGGGATATCCAGCACGGCACCGGCTTTGAGGCGGTTGACGTTGCCGCCTATGAAGGCATCGGGGTTGCTGCGCAGCAGCGCGACCAGCATCTGGTCCAGCGACACGCTGGCCGGTTTGGCCTGCGCCGCAATTTTTCCGGCTGTATCGCCAGGTTTGACAACAATTTTCTGGCCATCCGCGGAGGCTGGCCGTTCGGCGGGTGCCGGCTGCGGCGTGGGCGCCTTGGCCACCGGGGCCGGCCTGGACGGAGGGGCCGACGGTGTCGCCGCGACGGCCGGCCGCGGTGGAGCCGGCAAGGCTGCCACCGGAGGCGGGGCGGCAGGCCGCGAAATGACGGGTGCGGTCGGGGCCGGCATGGCAGGCGCGGCGGCCTGGCGCAGATTCGGTGGATCGAACAGCATCGTGTAGTCACGCACGATGCGTCCGGATGCCCAACGGGCTTCTAGGATCAGGTCGACAAAAGGTTCGCTGACGGGCCTGTCGCTGCTCAGGCGCAGGAAAGACCGGCCATCGGTGCGGCGCTGCAGGCTGATCTGGACATTGGCAACTGCGGCGGTGTATTCCAGTCCGGCGGCCTTGAAGGCATCGGCATTGGCGACGCTGGCCCGCAGGGATGCTGCTTCGTCGGCACTGATTTCGACGATTTCGATTTCTGCCCGCAGTGGTTCGCCCAAGGCGGACTGGACGATGACCCGGCCCAGCCCCAAAGCATGTGCCGGCAAGGTGGCGATGCTACCCAAAACAGCCATGGCAGCCGCCACGGCTCCCATGCGCCAACGGACGGGTTGATTCATGGGAATTGGAGCCTCCGGTGCCCGGGTTGCATTAAATTTTATTCTGCTGGTCCGCACAAAAACCTCAACGCTAATTTTCGACAAAACAACATTAACATCAAGGCATTAGGCTGACAAGCTAAGACAGCACTTAAGTTTTGACACCCGGGGTTAGCATCAACTTACAACTTCCAGATGTTGCCTGACGACAACGGGCCGTCACAAGTGGTTACGGATGGTGGCCGGGCATCACCAGCCACTCCCTCCTGATTTCAGGCCTGCAGCAGGATGCGCAGCATGCGGCGCAAGGGCTCTGCCGCACCCCACAACAACTGGTCGCCGACCGTGAAGGCGCCCAGGTAATCCGGCCCCATGGCCAGCTTGCGCAGACGGCCGACCGGAATGGTCATGGTGCCGGTCACGGCGACCGGTGTCAGGTCGGTGATGCTGGCTTCGCGGGTGTTGGGTACCACCCTGACCCACTCGTTGTCGGCCGCGATCATGGCCTCGATGTCGGCCAGCGGCACGTCTTTCTTGAGCTTGAAGGTCAGCGCCTGGCTGTGGCAACGCATGGCGCCGATGCGCACGCAAAAACCATCTACCGGCGTTTCGGCGGTGCCGAAGCTGGCGCCCTGGCCCAGGATTTTGTTGGTTTCGGCGCCGCCCTTCCATTCTTCCTTGCTCATGCCGTTGCCGAGGTCCTTGTCGATCCAGGGGATCAGGCTGCCGCCCAGCGGCACGCCGAAGTTCGCAGTTTCTGCGGACGACAGCGATTGCTGTTTGGCCAGCACGCGGCGGTCGATTTCGAGAATGGCCGATTTCGGGTCGTCCAGCAGCGCCCGGACTTCACCGTTGAGTGTGCCGAACTGGGTCAGCAACTCACGCATGTGCTGTGCACCGCCGCCGGAGGCGGCCTGATAGGTCATGGAAGTCATCCACTCGACCAGGCCGGCCTTGTACAGCGCGCCCACACCCATGAGCATGCAACTGACCGTGCAGTTGCCGCCAATCCAGTTCTTGCCGCCCTTGGCCAGCGCGTTCTGGATCACCGGCAGGTTGACCGGGTCCAGCACGATGATGGCGTCGTCGTTCATGCGCAGGGTCGATGCGGCATCAATCCAGTGGCCGGTCCAGCCGGCCGCGCGCAGCTTGGGGTAGACCTCGGAGGTGTAGTCGCCGCCCTGGGCGGTGATGATCACGTCGCAGCGCTGAAGGGCCGCGATGTCGTAGGCATCTTTCAGCGTGGTTTCGTTTTTTGCCTGCGCCGGGGCTTTGCCGCCGGCGTTCGAGGTCGAAAAGAAGACCGGCTCGATCAGGTCGAAGTCGCCTTCGGCCTGCATGCGGTCGATCAGCACCGAGCCGACCATGCCGCGCCAGCCGACGAGTCCTGTGAGATTGCCCTTGAGTTTCATGATGCGCCCTTCAAAAAGTCAAAAATGAAGCTTTTCGGCCCGGCTCATCGAGCCGGCAGGGCACGACGAACCAGGCTTGTCAGCCTTTAATGGTGGTCGTTTTGGTGGTCTGGGCAAAAACCGGCGCAGCGCTGATCGCGCGCGAAGCGGCGATGAGGCGGATGAGTGCGGGGTTTTTGCGCATGGAGCTATTGTAACCAGGGCGCGCCCGACTTCGATGACAAACGCCGTGTGCGATGAAAACCTGTCAGCTGATTACCACGGACACAAAGTCAAGCAGGGGCCGCGGAACCGGCTTCGCCGGGCCGCAGGCGCAGCGGCCCCTCGGGGGCAGGGAGCTACACGCAGTGAGCGACCGTGGGGCTCTATTTCAAGGCTTTGACCACCGCGTCGCCCATCTGCACCGTGCCGACCTTGGTCGTGCCTTCGCTGTAGATGTCGGGCGTGCGCAGGCCTTGCGTCAACACCGCGTCCACGGCTTTTTCAATCCGTGCGGCGGCTTCCGGCTGGTTCAGACTGAAACGCAGCATCATGGCCGCGCTCAAAATCGTTGCCAGCGGATTGGCCACGCCCTTGCCGGCGATGTCCGGCGCGCTTCCGTGGCTGGGTTCGTACAGGCCCTGGTTTTTCGTGTTCAGGCTGGCCGAGGGCAACATGCCGATGCTGCCGGTCAGCATGGCGGCCGCGTCGGACAGGATGTCGCCGAACATGTTGCCGGTGACCACCACGTCGAATTTCTTGGGCGCCTTGACCAGCTGCATGGCGGCGTTGTCCACATACATGTGGTCCAGCGCGACGTCGGGGTACTGCAAACCGACCTCGGTGACGATGTCTTTCCAGAACTGGAAGGTTTCCAGCACATTGGCCTTGTCCACGCTGGTCACGCGGCTGCCGCGCTTGCGTGCCGCCTGGAAGGCGACATGGGCGATGCGTTCGATCTCGGGGCGCGAATAACGCATGGTGTCAAACGCTTCCTCGCTGCCGGGGAAGTGGCCGTCCACGGCGGTACGCCGTCCGCGCGGCTGGCCGAAGTAGATGTCGCCGGTCAGCTCGCGGATGATCAGGATGTCCAGGCCGGACACCAGTTCGCGCTTCAGGCTGGAGGCATCCACCAGCTGCGGATAACAGATGGCTGGGCGGAAGTTGGCGAACAGGCCCATGTTCTTGCGCAGGCCCAGGATGGCCTGCTCGGGGCGCAGGGGGCGGTCGAGCTTGTCGTACTTCCAGTCGCCGACGGCGCCGAACAACACCGCGTCCGAGGCTTGTGCAAGTTTCAGGGTGGCGTCGGGCAGCGGATGGCCGTGTGCTTCGTAGGCGGCGCCGCCCACCAGTGCAGTTTCCGTTTCAAATGCCAGGTCCAGTGCGCCCAGGACCTTGACGGCCTCGGCGACGATTTCGGTGCCGATGCCGTCACCGGGAAGAATTGCGATTTTCATGGTTGCTCTTTTATTGATAGCTGTTGGCGCACGTCCCATAAGGGATGCAGGCACTTTTTACATATAAAAACAGGGAGATCAGGCGATCAGGGTGTGCGCCAGCCAGGGCTTTGTCGCCAGGCGTTCGGCTTCAAACGCCTTGATCTTGTCGCTCTGGCGCAGGGTCAGGCCGATGTCGTCGTAACCGCCGAGCAGGCAGAATTTCTTGAAGGCCTGCACCTCGAAAGGAATTTCTTCGCCTTGCGGCCTGATCACCACCTGGCGCTCCAGGTCGATGGTGAGCTGGTAGCCGGGGAAAGCCAGCGCCTCGTCGAACAGCTGGCTGACCTGCGCCTCGCTGAGCACGATGGGCAGCAGGCCGTTCTTGAAGCTGTTGTTGAAAAAGATGTCGGCGTAGCTGGGCGCGATGATGGCGCGAAAGCCGTACTGGTCCAGCGCCCAGGGTGCGTGCTCGCGCGAGGAGCCGCAACCGAAGTTCTTGCGCGCCAGCAGGATGGACGCGCCTTTGTAGCGCGGCTGGTTCAGCACGAAGTCCGGGTTCGGCCTGCGTGTGGCCGGGTCCTGGCCCGGAAAGCCGGGGTCCAGGTAGCGCCAGGCGTCAAACAGGTTGGGGCCGAAGCCGGTCTTGCGGATGGACTTGAGAAACTGCTTGGGGATGATCGCGTCGGTATCGACGTTCTCGCGGTCCATCGGAGCGACCAGGCCTTTGTGTACGGTGAATTTCTGCATGATGTGACTCTCAGGAGAATTTGCGGATATCGACGAAGTGGCCGTGTACCGCAGCGGCAGCGGCCATCGCCGGGCTCACCAGGTGGGTGCGGCCGCCAGCGCCCTGCCGGCCTTCGAAGTTGCGGTTGGACGTCGAGGCGCAACGCTCGCCCGGCTCGAGCCGGTCGGCGTTCATCGCCAGGCACATGGAGCAGCCGGGCTCGCGCCACTCAAAGCCTGCGGCGACAAAAATCTTGTCCAGGCCTTCGCGCTCGGCCTGTTCCTTGACCAGGCCGGAGCCAGGCACGACCAGCGCGAGCTTGACGTTGCCGGCGACCTTCTTGCCGATTTTCTGGAGGATGGCGGCCGCTTCGCGCATGTCCTCGATGCGGCTGTTGGTGCACGAGCCGATGAAGACCTTGTCGACCAGGATGTCGTTGATAGCCTTGCCGGGCTGCAGGCCCATGTAGGTCAGGGCGCGTTCGATGGCGTCGCGCTTGTTCGCGTCTTTTTCCTTGTCCGGGTCGGGCACGCGGTCGTCGATGGACAGCACCATCTCGGGCGAGGTGCCCCAGGTGACCTGCGGCCGGATCTGGCTCGCGTCGAGCTGCACCACGGTGTCGAACACGGCATCGGCATCGGACTGCAGCGTGCTCCAGTACTGCGCCGCCTGCTCCCACTCGACGCCGGTGGGTGCCAACGGCTTTCCCTTGACGTAGGCGATGGTCTTGGCATCCACCGCCACCAAGCCGGCTCTGGCACCGGCTTCGATGGCCATGTTGCAGACCGTCATGCGGCCTTCCATGCTCAGCGCGCGTATCGCCGCGCCGCCGAATTCAATCGTGTAGCCGGTGCCTCCCGCGGTGCCGATTTTTCCAATGATCGCCAGCACGATGTCCTTGCCGGTCAGGCCCGGGGCCAGCATGCCGTCCACGCGGACCAGCATGTTTTTTGCTTTTTTGGCGAGCAGGGTCTGCGTGGCCATCACGTGTTCGACTTCGCTCGTGCCAATGCCGTGCGCCAGTGCGCCAAACGCGCCGTGGGTCGAGGTGTGCGAGTCGCCGCAGACCACGGTCATGCCGGGCAGGGTGGCGCCGGTCTCGGGCCCCATCACATGCACGATGCCCTGGCGTTTGGACAGGAAGGGGAAGTAGGCGGCCGCACCGAACTCGGCGATGTTGCTGTCCAGCGTGGTGATCTGTTCCTTGCTGACCAGGTCGGTGATGCCGTCATAGCCGAGCTCCCAGCCGGTGGTCGGCGTGTTGTGGTCGGCGGTGGCGACGATGGAGCTGATGCGCCAGACCTTGCGGCCGGCTTCGCGCAGGCCCTCGAAGGCCTGCGGGCTGGTCACCTCGTGCACCAGGTGCCGGTCGATGTAGAGGATGGCTGTGCCGTCTTCCTCGGTGTGGACGACGTGTTCGTCCCAGATCTTGTCGTAAAGGGTGCGTCCCATGTGTTTTTCCTTCGTGGTCTGTCGATTTTAAGGGGGGAGGGGTGCGCCGTCCGGGGTCACCGCACGCGCAGTGAGGTGGTCGACCAACAGGCGAGCGGTGACGGGCAGGCTGGAAAAATCGCGTGCCACCAGGGCTATCTGGCGCGACGCCCAGGCATCGGTCAGCGCGACCGATTCGAGTTCGCCGACGCCGTGCATCAGTTCGAACGCCCGCTGCGGCATCACGCCGACGCCCAGGCCGTTGTGGATCATGCGGCACATTGCGTCCAGCCCGGTCACGTGGATGCGCAGCTTGATCGTGCGGCCGGCCTGCGCCGCGGCATCGCGCATGGCCAGGTAGATCGAGCTGTTCGAATGCAGGCCGACATGGTCGAAGTCGAGGCTGTCCGCAAAGGCGATGCTGTCCCGCGTGCCCAGCACATGGCCGCGCGGCACGATCATCACGAGGCGGTCCTGGCGGTAGGGCAGGGTCTGCAACTTGCCGATGCCGTCGGCCGTGTTGCAGATGCCGAGATCGGCCGCGCCTTCCTGCACCGCGCGCACGACTTCCGTGCTCAGGTGCTCCTCGAGGTCGATCTTGACCTCCGGATGCTGGCTGATGAAGGTGCCCAGGTCTTCCGGCAGGAACTGTACGATGGCCGAGATGCTGGCATGCACACGCACATGGCCGCGCACGCCGGCCGCGTATTCGCTGAGTTCGCCCTGCATTTTCTCGAGGCTGAACAGCACCGAACGGGCATGGTGCAGCAGGCTCTGGCCGGCCGGCGTCAGGTCCACGCCGCGCGTGTGGCGGTACAGCAGCGGGGTGTCGAGCGCGGCTTCGAGGTCGGACAGGCGTTTGCTGACGGCCGACGCGGCAATGAATTCCCGCTCCGCCGCCTTGCCGATGCTGCCAAGCTCACACACGGCCACAAACAATTGCAGCGACGTGAGGTCCATGCGGCGGGCGAAATTGCGTTCTGAGCTGCTCATCAAAGGGGTCAAAGTCATCGTGGTTCACGATGTTTGCCTATTTTGACCGCTTTGTTCGGGCTCTGTCATCGCGGAATGCGATGACTGGCTTGCCCGCTGGCTGGGGCAGGCGCGGCCGTCCGCGGGGAGGCTTTCAGGTGTTTTTGGCCTCCAGCCCAGCGGGGACGGGCGCAAGCAGCTATTTAATTGATAGCAATCAGTCGATGATCCCGCCGGGATCGAGCGCCCGCACCCGGTGGTCCACGTTGTAGCCGCCGAACTCGGTGTAACGCAGCAGGTGCCGCTCGCAGCGGCCGCAGTGCCAGACCTCGCAGCGGTTGTAGGGGAAAAAGCCGACGGCCACCGGGGCATCGGGCGAGTCGTAACGGGTGCCTCGGGGGTGTTTTTCTTCCAGGGTGGGTTCGTCCACGGTGGGGTCGCGCAAGGTGGCGATCAGGCTCATCTGCTTGGCTTCCCAGCGGTACTCGGCCAGGCTCTCCCAGCCGGCGCAGGCGCCCAGTGCGCAGTCGCAGGCGCGAGGCGCGGTGGGGCGGGCGATGGCCGCACGCAGTTCAGCGGCAGTCTGGATGAATGTCAAGGGTGAACTCCTCAAGTGGTCTTCATGTGGCCAGGGCCGCAAAAAAGCCCGCCCATGTTGCCACGGGCGGGCTGGATGTCAGGCGTACAGGCGGATCAGCGTGCGTTGATCGGCTTGACGTCGCGCTGGACGGAACCGTTGAACAGCTGGCGCGGACGGCCGATCTTGTACTCGGGGTCGCCGATCATCTCGTTGAGCTGGGCGATCCAGCCGACCGTGCGGGCCAGCGCGAAGATCGCGGTGAACAGCGGCACGGGGATGCCGATGGCGCGCTGCACGATGCCGGAATAGAAGTCGACGTTGGGGTAGAGCTTGCGCGAAACGAAGTATTCGTCTTCCAGGGCAATCTTTTCCAGCGCCATGGCCAGCTTGAACAGCGGGTCGTTTTCCAGACCCATTTCCTGCAGCACTTCCTTGCAGGTTTCCTGCATCAGCTTGGCGCGCGGGTCGTAGTTCTTGTACACGCGGTGGCCAAAACCCATGAGCTTGACGCCGGAGTTCTTGTCCTTGACCTGCTTGATGAACTCGCCGATGTTCTCGATGCCGCCGTTCTTCTGGATGTCGCCCAGCATGTTGAGGGCCGCTTCGTTGGCGCCGCCGTGGGCCGGGCCCCAGAGGCAGGCAACACCGGCTGCAATTGCTGCAAACGGGTTGGTGCCGGACGAGCCGCACAGGCGAACGGTGGACGTGGAGGCGTTCTGCTCATGGTCGGCATGCAGGATGAAGATGCGGTCCAGCGCACGTTCGAGCACCGGGTTGACCTTGTACTCCTCGCATGGCGTGGCAAACATCATGTGCAGGAAGTTGCCGGCGTAGCTCAGGTTGTTCTTGGGGTACATGTAGGGCTGGCCCATGGTGTACTTGTAGGCCATGGCGACCAGGGTCGGCATCTTGGCGATCAGGCGGATCGCGGCAATCTCGCGGTGCTCGGGATTGTTGATGTCGGTGCTGTCATGGTAGAAGGCCGACAGGGCGCCGACCAGGCCGGTCATGATGGCCATCGGATGCGCGTCACGGCGGAAGCCGCGCAGGAAAAACTGCATCTGCTCGTTGACCATGGTGTGGTTGGTCACACGGCTGACAAATTCCTTTTTCTGGTCGGCCTTGGGCAGTTCGCCGTAAAGCAGCAGATGGCAGGTTTCCATGTAGTCGCAGTTGGTGGCCAGCTGCTCGATCGGGTAGCCGCGGTACAGCAGCTCACCCTTGTCGCCGTCGATATAGGTGATGGCCGACTGGCAGGACGCGGTGGACAGGAAGCCCGGATCGTAGGTGAACATGCCGGTCTGTGCATACAGCTTGCGGATGTCGACGACGTCGGGACCCACGCTGCCGTGGTACACCGGCAAATCAACACTGGGGCTGCCATTGCTGAAGGAGAGGGTGGCTTTGTTGTCAGCTAGCTTCATTTTTGCGTCTTTCTTGTCAAATCAAAAGGGGTCAGTCACGGGGGCTGTGGCTGCGGCGCGAATCAAGTTTAAGACCTGCATGGCCTCGTAAGTAGATGCACTTACCTGCGCGTCCGCTTCAGAAAGCTGGCTGGGCTCTTTTCGTTTTAGCAGAAGGTCCAGCAAGTCGTTGTCAGACAAATCCATTAAATCATTCAGGCCTTGGGCCTGGCTGACGGTCAGGGTGGCTTCGTGGCGCCGGAAGAACTTTTCGATCAGCAGGTCGTTTTCCAGCAAGCCCCGGCGGCAACGCCATTTGAGTTTGCTCAGGGCCCGTTCGCCAAGCAGTTCGTCGGTTGTCTGCATGGTTCAGCTGGAGGTTTCGCTGCCGAGCGAAGCGATGGGCGCGGGACCTCTGTCTTCACCAGCCGGGGCCGCGGAACCGGCTTTGCCGGGCCGCAGGCGCAGCGCCCCCCCGGGGGGCAGCGAAGTACGCGAAGCGACGAGCGTGGGGGCCATATTTTTAGACCGTGCGCAGGACCATCATTTCCTTGATCTTGCCGATGGCCTTGCTGGGGTTCAGACCCTTGGGGCAGACATCGACGCAGTTCATGATGGTGTGGCAGCGGAACAGGCGGTAGGGGTCTTCGAGGTTGTCCAGGCGGTCGGCGGTGGCTTCATCGCGGCTGTCCGCAATGAAACGGTAGGCCTGCAGCAGGCCGGCCGGGCCGACAAACTTGTCCGGGTTCCACCAGAAGCTGGGGCAGGACGTCGAGCAGCTCGCGCACAGGATGCACTCGTACAGGCCGTTGAGTTCGTCGCGTTCCTCGGGGCTCTGCAGGCGCTCTTTTTCAGGCGGCACGTTGTCGTTGATCAGGTAAGGCTTGATCGAGTTGTACTGCTTGAAGAAGTCCGTCATGTCGACGATCAGGTCGCGCACCACCGGCAGGCCGGGCAGCGGCTTGAGCACGATGGTGCCCGGCAAGGTGCGCATGTTGGTCAGGCAGGCCAGGCCGTTCTTGCCGTTGATGTTCATCGCGTCCGAACCGCACACGCCTTCGCGGCAGGAGCGGCGGAAGGAAATGGTCGGGTCCTGCGCCTTGAGTTTCATCAGCGCGTCCAGCAACATGCGTTCGCTGCCGTCGAGCTCGACCTCGATGGTCTGCATGTAGGGCTTGGCGTCGGTGTCGGGGTCGTAGCGGTAAATCTGGAAAGTGCGTTTGGACATGGAGGTTCTCGCTGATCTTGTTGGCTTGGGCTTAGAAGCTGCGCACGGTGAGCGGCACGGAGTCGACCGTCAGGGGCTTCATCTGCACCGGTTTGTAGGCCAGGCGGCTGCCTTCGCTGTACCACAGGGTGTGCTTGTGCCAGTCGGTGTCGTTGCGGCCGTTCGGGTGTTCCGGCGTGTCGCCGTAATCGTCCACCGAATGCGCGCCGCGGCTTTCGTGGCGGGCCGCGGCCGAAACGATGGTGGCCTGCGCCGCCTCGATCAGGTTTTCGACTTCCAGCGCCTCGATGCGTGCGGTGTTGAAGATTTTCGACTTGTCCTTCAGGCCGATGTTGCTCACGCGCTTGCGCAGTTCGGCGATCTTGGCGACACCGGCATCCATGATGGCCTGGGTGCGGAACACGCCGGCATGCTGCTGCATGGCTGCACGGATGTCGTTGGCCACGTCCTGGGCGTATTCGCCGTCCGTCGCGTTGTCCAGGCGGGCGATGCGCGCCAGCGTGGCGTCGGCGGCGTCGGCAGGCAGGGACTTGTGGGCGGTGGTCTTGTTGAACTCGACGATGTGGTTGCCGGCGGCGCGGCCGAACACCAGCAGGTCCAGCAGCGAGTTGGTGCCCAGGCGGTTCGCGCCGTGCACGCTGACGCAGGCGCATTCACCGACCGCGTACAGGCCGTTGACAACCTGGCTCTTGTTGTCGGCGTCCTGGGTGACCACCTGACCGTGGATGTTGGTCGGAATGCCGCCCATCTGGTAGTGGATGGTGGGCACCACGGGAATCGGTTCCTTGGTGATGTCCACGTTGGCGAAGTTGTGGCCGATCTCGAACACCGAAGGCAGGCGCTTCATGATGGTCTCGGCGCCCAGGTGGGTCATGTCGAGGTTGATGTAGTCCTTGTTCGGACCGCAGCCGCGGCCTTCCTTGATTTCCTGGTCCATGCAGCGCGAGACATAGTCGCGTGGTGCCAGGTCCTTGTAGGCCGGTGCGTAACGCTCCATGAAACGCTCGCCGTTGCTGTTGCGCAGGATCGCGCCTTCGCCGCGGCAGCCTTCGGTCAGCAACACGCCGGCGCCATGCACGCCGGTCGGGTGAAACTGCCAGAACTCCATGTCTTCGAGCGGAATGCCGGCGCGCGCAGCCATGCCCAGGCCGTCGCCGGTGTTGATGAAGGCGTTGGTCGATGCGGCAAAAATGCGACCGGCGCCGCCGGTGGCCAGCAGCGTGGTCTTGGCTTCGAAGATGTGCACGTCGCCGGTTTCCATCTCGATGGCGGTCACGCCAACGACGTCGCCGGCGGCATCACGGATCAGGTCCATGGCCAGCCATTCAACGAAGAAGCTGGTTTTTTCCTTGACGTTCTGCTGGTACAGCGTGTGCAGCATGGCATGACCGGTGCGGTCGGCCGCGGCGCAGGCGCGCTGCACCGGCTTTTCGCCGTAGTTGGCGGTGTGGCCGCCGAAAGGGCGCTGGTAAATCGTGCCGTCGGGGTTGCGGTCGAAAGGCATGCCCATGTGCTCGAGGTCGTACACGACCTTGGGCGCTTCGCGGCACATGTACTCGATCGCATCCTGGTCGCCGAGCCAGTCGGAGCCCTTGACGGTGTCGTAGAAGTGGTAGTGCCAGTTGTCTTCGGACATGTTGCCGAGCGAGGCACCGATGCCGCCCTGGGCCGCCACCGTGTGCGAGCGCGTCGGGAACACCTTGGAGAGAACGGCCACGTTCAGGCCGGCACGCGCCAGCTGCAGCGAGGCGCGCATGCCGGAGCCGCCGGCCCCGACGATCACCACGTCAAATTTGCGTTTGGGAAGCTTGGAGGATGCAGTCATGATTGCTTTTTCAAAAGTCGGTCGTCAAAAGTGGAGGCTCGGTTCCGGGGCTCAAAGGCGCCACAGCACCTGGATGCCCCAGCCGGCGCAGGCCACCAGCCACACGATCGTGAACACGTCCAGGGACAGCTTGAGCCACACCGGCTTGACGTAGTCCATCCAGATGTCGCGCATGCCGACCCATACGTGGTAAAGCAGCGCAAGGATCACGACAAAGGTCAGCACCTTCATCCACTGCGACGAAAAAATACCGGCCCAGCGGTCATAACCGAGGGGCCCCTTGGTGAAGATCACTTGAGCCAGCAGCAGGATAGTAAAAAGGGCCATCAGGGCCGCGGTGACGCGCTGGGCCAGCCAGTCACGGGTGCCGTAATGCGCGCCGACAACGAGGCGTTTGGAGCCGTAGTTCACAGACATGGGTTGCTCCTTGAATCAGTAGAGGCCGAACAGCTTGGCGCCCAGCACCAGCGTCAGCGCGATGCTCAGTGCCAGCGTGACCAGTGCGGTGCTTTTGCCGAATTCGTTGCTGAGCCTGTGGGTGGCGTCCATGTAGAGATGGCGCAGGCCGGCGATGAAATGGTGCAGGTAGGCCCAGATCAGGGCGAGGGCCACCAGCTTCCAGATGAAGCCGGGCAAACCCAGCATGCCGATGTTGAAGGCCGCCTTGAATTTCTCGAATGAAATTTCGGAAGAAATCGAGGTGTCGAACATCCAGATGATGAAGGGCATCAGGATGAACATGATGGCGCCGCTGGCGCGGTGGAGGATGGACACCCAGGCCGCCGGTGTCATGCGGTAGGTGGTCAGGTCTTTAAAAGCGTTGATGTTGCGGAACTCGGGCCGCTTTGCACGCTGTTTGGATGCCAGCTCTGTCATTGTTGGGCTTTCGTGGGGAGAGGTCTGGTAACTGCCTGGTAACTGCCCGTGAAGCACGACGCAATTACAACTGAAAACCTTCGAATTCTATTGCAACGCAGCATCCATCCGGACCAACAGGACGATGGCAGCAGGTTATTGTCAGAAAAACGGGGCAAGAACAGAGCCATTCGGGCGCCGATGGTCCCGGGCCTGGGGTAAGCTGACTCAAGCATTACAGCTCTCCGCTGCGGCCGGCATGAACTTTCCTGTTGCTGGTTTGTTCGCGCGGCCGGGCCTTGCACGGCAGCGATGACTTGTTGCCCTTGAAACCCATCGCTGCTTTCAGTTCAGGGTATTGCGGTAGTAGTGGGTGTCGGTGCGGTAATAACCGCGCCGCAACTCCATCGGCACATCGTTGTAGGTGTAGGCGATGCGCTCCACGCTCAGCAGGGGCGTGCCATGCGCTACTTTCAGGAGCAGCTCGCGCCCGTCGATGGCTGCTTCGGCGCGTATTTTCTCTTCAGCGCGAACCATGCGCACATTGAACTCGGTCTCGAACAGCGCGTACATCGGGCCGTGGTAGTCGGCCAGCCGCTCGGCGGTCAGGCCCTTGAACGGGGCGGCAGGCAACCAGAGGTCTTCGAGAATCGTCGGTGTTCCGGCAAAACTCAGTACGCGGCGTGCCTGCAGCACGGCATCGCCGGTGCGCAGCGCCAGCGCGCGGGCAATGTCGGCGCTGGCGCGCACGCGCCGGCAGTCGATGATGTCGCGCTGGGCCGGGCCTTCGCTGCCCGGTGTGCCGCTGTCGGGCACGAGTTTGAGGAAACGGAACTGCACATGCTGTTCGGCATGGGTCGCGACAAACGTGCCCTTGCCCTGGCGGCGCACCACCAGGTTGTCGGCCGCGAGTTCATCAATGGCCTTGCGCACCGTGCCTTGGCTCACGCGGTAGCGGGCGGCCAGGTCCATCTCGGAGGGGATGGCTTCGCCCGGCTTCCACTCGCCCGATTGCAGGCTTTGCAGGATCAGGCCCTTGATCTGCTGGTACAGCGGGCTGAAAGCCGGCGTGGCACCTGGAAAATCGTCAGGGGAGGGGGTGGGGAGGGCGGCCATGGCTTGGGGTGTGAATACCTGCAATGATATCTTATATAAGACATAAGACAAATTGACGCCCGCAGGTTTTCCAGCGTAAAATCTTTGGCTGAGCCGACCGCAAGGCTGCGTTTCATGTGACGTATTTCACATGTCCGGAACGCATCCAGCCACGCCAAACCCCGCACTCTCACCCCTTCAACCGATTTTCAACCTTCCTGGAGTTCTCCATCATGAGCAAAAAACCCGTCCGTGTTGCCGTTACAGGGGCCGCTGGTCAAATCGGTTATGCGCTGCTGTTCCGTATCGCTTCCGGCGAAATGCTGGGCAAGGACCAGCCGGTGATCCTGCAACTGCTGGAAGTGCCTGTGGAAGGCCCGCAAAAGGCGCTCAAGGGCGTGATGATGGAGCTCGACGATTGCGCTTTCCCGCTGCTGGTCGGCATGGAAGCCCACAGCGACCCGATGACCGCCTTCAAGGACGCCGACTACGCACTGCTGGTCGGTTCGCGTCCACGCGGCCCGGGCATGGAACGTGCCGAACTGCTGGCCGTCAATGGCGCCATCTTCACGGCCCAGGGCAAGGCACTGAACGCGGTGGCCAGCCGCAACGTCAAGGTGCTGGTGGTCGGCAACCCGGCCAACACCAATGCCTACATCGCGATGAAAAGCGCGCCCGACCTGCCACGCAAGAACTTCACCGCCATGCTGCGCCTGGACCACAACCGCGCTGCCAGCCAGCTCGCTGCCAAAACCGGCAAGGCCGTGGCCGACATCGAAAAACTCACCGTCTGGGGCAACCACTCGCCCACCATGTACGCTGACTACCGCTTTGCCACCATCAACGGCGAAAGCGTCGCCAAGATGATCAACGACCAGGAATGGAACGCCAACGTGTTCCTGCCGACCGTCGGCAAGCGCGGCGCCGCCATCATCGAGGCGCGCGGTTCGTCGTCGGCGGCTTCGGCTGCCAATGCCGCCATCGACCACATGCGCGACTGGGCGCTGGGCACCAAGGGCAAATGGGTCACCATGGGCATTCCGTCGGACGGCCAGTACGGCATTCCCAAGGACACGATGTTCGGCTTCCCCGTCACCTGCGAGGGCGGCGAATACAAGCTGGTCGAGGGTCTGGAGATCGACGCTTTCAGCCAGGAACGCATCAACAAGACCCTGGAAGAGTTGCAGGGTGAGCAGGCGGGTGTCGCCCACCTGCTCTGATTGCAGAAGCACATACTGTAGTGACACATCCTCGCGACGTTCTTCTGGGGGCACAGGCCGCGGCGGTTTTTTTGCCGGTCTGTGATCATTACAGCGGCGTCGAGGCGCGGATGCGCAAAAGCCTGCAGCTGCAGGCGGAGATGACCGAGGAGTTCGGCACCTGCATGTTCGACGTGACGCTGGACTGCGAGGACGGCGCGCCCGTCGGTGGCGAGGCCGACCACGCGGCGCTGGTTTGCGCGCTGGTCGCGCAGGCCGGTGACGGGGCGCGTGTGGCGGTGCGGGTCCATGCGGTGGACCATCCGGCGTTTGAGGCGGACATTGCCACCATTGCCGGCCAGGTCGGCGGCAGGCTCTGCCACCTCATGGTGCCCAAGGTCGAATCGGTTGCGGACGTCGAACGCGTGGTGGCTGCCCTGGCCGCCGTCTCGCGGGTTACGCTGCCGGTCCATGTGTTGCTGGAATCGCCCGCTGCGGTGCACCGTGCTTTCGACATTGCAGCCCACCCGCGCGTGCAGTCACTCAGCTTTGGCCTGATGGACTTTGTCTCCAGCCACGGTGGCGCCATTCCTGCCGGGGGCATGAGCAGCCAGGGCCAGTTCACGCACCCGCTGGTGGTGCGTGCCAAGCTCGAGATCGCCTCCGCCTGCCACGCGTACGGCAAAGTCCCCTCGCACTGTGTTGTCACCGAATTCAGTGACACTTGCGCCATGAAGGCGGCTGCGCAAAAAGCCGCCCTGGAGTTCGGCTACACCCGGATGTGGAGCATCCACCCGGGCCAAATCCCCCCCATCCTGGAGGCTTTTGCGCCCAGCGAAGGCGAGATTGAAAATGCTACAAAAATAATAGCTGCTGCCGCCCGTGCCGATTGGGCGCCCATCAGTTTTGAAGGTCAGTTGCACGACCGCGCCAGTTACCGCTATTTCTGGCAGGTGCTCGAACGCGCGCACCAGACCGGCCGTGTGCTTGCGCCAGAGGCGCAGGTCTATTTTTCCGCTGCGCTTCATTAGACCGATTGGCTCATCCTCATCCGTTTTCCAAGGACCCCTCATGAAACTCATTGTTCTCACCGCCCTGGCACTTGCCGCTCCCGCCATGCTGCTGGCCCAGACCGCACCTGCCAAGGCTGCACCTGCCAAGGCTGCCCCGAAGGCCGCGTCTGCGTCCACCCAACCTGTCCAGGCCGCCAAACGCGCGCGCATCAAACGCTCTGCCGCCAAGGTGGTGGAAGAAATGACGCCCATCGATGACGACCCCAGCGTCACGCTGACCCCCGAAGACCTCGAACTCGCCAAGCGGGTTCATGTGGGCACGATTCCCTGCGAACTCGGCGTTTCCGTCACCATCACGCCGAGCGAAAAGCGCCCGGGCTTTTTCCTGGTGCAAACCGGCAAGACGCGTTTCCGCATGCACCCTGTCGGAAGCCGCACCGGCGCCATCCGCCTGGAAGACGGCCGTGCCGGCGCGATGTGGCTGCAGCTGGGCAACAAGTCCATGCTGATGAGCCAGAAGCTGGGCCAGCGCATGGCCGATGAATGCATGAGCCCGTTGCAGGCCACCTTTGCCGACGAGATGAAGAAGAACCCTCCGGTGAGCATTCTGGATCCCCTGCCCGCAGACAAGCCGGCTACCGCGCTGGCTGGCACGGGTTCTGCTCAGCCCGCACAAACGCCGGCCAAAGCCGAATAACACCAGGCGGGTACCCCGCCAGGCGCGCACCACTTTGACTTTGCAAATTTTTGAGTACAGGAGAAGAAAACCATGATGCCCGAGTTCATAACCACCTACCGCAACCACGTGGCCGAGCGGGCCACACTCGGCATTCCGCCGTTGCCCCTGTCTGCCAAACAGACGGGCGAAGTCATCGAGCTGCTGAAAAACCCGCCCAAGGGCGAAGAGGCCTTCCTGGTTGAACTGATCACGCACCGCGTTCCGGCCGGTGTCGATGACGCGGCCAAAGTCAAGGCCAGCTATCTGGCCGCCGTGGCGCATGGCACCGAAAAGTGTTCCCTGATCTCGCGTGAAAAAGCCACGCAACTGCTGGGCACCATGCTGGGCGGCTACAACATCAGCCCCATGATCGATTTGCTCGACGACGCTGAAGAAAGTGTCGCCAACCAGGCCGCCAGCGGCCTGAAAAACACCCTGCTGATGTTCGACCAGTTTCACGACGTCAAGGAAAAAGCCGACAAGGGCAACAAATACGCCAAGGCCGTGCTGCAGAGCTGGGCCGATGCCGAGTGGTTCACCAGCCGCCCCGAAGTGCCGGAGTCGATCAAGCTGACCGTGTTCAAGGTGGCCGGCGAGATCAACACCGACGACCTGTCGCCCGCACCCGACGCCTGGAGCCGCCCCGACATTCCGCTGCACGCGCTGGCCATGCACAAAAACGCCCGCCCTGGCGTCACACCGGAAGAAGACGGCAAACGCGGTCCGGTCAAATTTATTGAAGAACTGAAAGCCAAGGGCAATCTGGTGGCCTACGTTGGCGACGTGGTGGGCACCGGTTCTTCCCGCAAGTCCGCCACCAACTCGGTGTTGTGGTTCACCGGCCAGGACATTCCCTATGTGCCAAACAAACGTTTTGGCGGCGTTTGCCTGGGCTCCAAAATCGCGCCGATTTTCTACAACACCATGGAAGACTCCGGCGCGTTGCCGATCGAGCTCGACGTGAGCCAGATGGCCATGGGCGACGTGATCGAGCTGCGCCCCTACGAGGGCAAGGCGCTGAAAGACGGCAAGGTGATTGCCGAGTTCAAGCTCAAGAGCGAGGTGCTGTTTGACGAAGTGCGCGCCGGCGGCCGCATTCCGCTGATCGTCGGCCGCGGCCTGACGGCCAAGGCACGCTGGGCGCTGGGGCTGCCGGTCTCGACGCTGTTTCGCCTGCCGCAGGCGCCCGTCGCCAGCGAGCGCGGCTTCACGCTGGCACAAAAAATGGTCGGCCGCGCGGTCGGCCTGCCGGAAGGCCAGGGCGTGCGCCCCGGAACCTATTGCGAGCCGAAGATGACGTCCGTGGGTTCCCAGGACACCACTGGCCCGATGACACGCGACGAACTGAAAGACCTGGCCTGCCTGGGCTTCTCCGCCGACCTGGTGATGCAGTCCTTCTGCCACACGGCGGCTTATCCGAAGCCGGTCGATGTGAAGATGCACCATGAACTGCCCGAGTTCATGAGCGACCGCGGCGGCATCCCGCTGCGCCCGGGCGACGGCATCATCCACAGCTGGCTCAACCGCATGCTGCTGCCCGACACCGTCGGCACCGGCGGCGACAGCCACACGCGTTTCCCCATCGGCATCAGCTTCCCTGCAGGTTCCGGCCTGGTGGCTTTCGGTGCCGCCACCGGCGTCATGCCACTGGACATGCCCGAGTCGGTGCTGGTGCGTTTCAAGGGCCAGATGCAGCCCGGCATCACGCTGCGCGACCTGGTCAATGCGATTCCGCTCTACGCGATCAAGGCCGGCCTGCTGACGGTCGCCAAGCAGGGCAAGAAAAACATCTTCTCCGGCCGCATCCTGGAAATCGAAGGTTTGCCCGATCTGAAGGTCGAGCAGGCGTTTGAACTGAGCGATGCTTCGGCCGAACGTTCTGCCGGCGGCTGCACGGTGCACCTGAACAAGGAACCCATCATCGAGTACATCACCAGCAACATCACCATGCTCAAGTGGATGATTGCCTCGGGTTACTCGGACGTGCGCACCATCAAGCGCCGCATCGCCGCCATGGAAGCCTGGCTGGCCGACCCGCAGCTGCTCAAGGCCGACGCGGACGCGGAATACACCGCCGTGATCGAGATCGATCTGGCCGACATCCACGAACCCATCGTGGCCTGCCCGAACGATCCGGACGACGTGAAGACGCTGAGTGAAGTGGCCGGCAGCAAGATCGATGAAGTTTTCATCGGCAGCTGCATGACCAATATCGGCCATTTCCGCGCAGCCTCCAAGCTGCTGGAAAACAAGCGCGACATTCCGGTCAAGCTCTGGATGGCGCCGCCCACCAAGATGGACGCCAAGCAGCTGAGCGAAGAAGGCCACTACGGTGTGCTGGGTTCGGCCGGTGCGCGCATGGAAATGCCGGGCTGCAGCTTGTGCATGGGCAACCAGGCGCAGGTGAAAGAGGGCGCGACCGTGTTCTCGACCTCGACGCGCAACTTCCCGAACCGCCTGGGCAAGAATTCCAACGTGTACCTGGGTTCTGCGGAACTGGCCGCCATCTGCTCCAAGCTGGGCCGCATCCCGACCAAGGCCGAATACATGGCCGACATGGGTGTGCTGACCGCCGCCAGCGCCGAGGTCTACCAGTACCTCAACTTCGACCAGGTCAAGGATTACACCGACATGGCCGACACGGTGAAAGACAGCGTGCCGGCCTGATTCCCGCCGCTGCGCTGACTGCCTGTGCAGCGAGCCCCGTGACTTCGGTCCCGGGGTTTTTTTATTCGGTGATGAAATGCCGAAAGCCCAGTAACGAGAATGTTAAAAATTGTTTCAATCGTTACAATGAGAAGGCAAAGCTCTTTTTGCCTATAAGGGATCAAAACAATGAAAAACAGTCTCAAATGCCTGGTGTCGGCTGTGCTGCTGTGCGCCGGCACCGTTGCGCTCGCCGTGGACGATTACAACGCCCCTCCGGCGGGCGACAAGCAGTATGCCGCCTGCATCAGCTATTCAAACAAGAATTACGAAGGCGGCAATGAAAAAAGCCCGGTGAAGGGCCAGTCCAAGGCGCAGGCGTTTTGCACCTGCATGTGGAACGAAACGCCGGAGGACTTCAAGGGCAGCCTGGCCAAGTTCGCTGAAACCGCCAAGGGCAAGTCCACCAACAAGACCTGCGAAAAGCATTCCGACTGGGGCAACTGAGTCGCGGCAGGCCCTGTTGCACAAGGCCTGATCCCACCACCAACATCACCATGCACCGCCGGCCACGGCGCTGCGCTCAAGCCCTGCAGCCTGGCTGCAGGGCTTTTTTCTTTTACAGCCCGGCCGGCAGCGGATCGACGATGCGCAGCTCCGAACCATCGACGAAACGCACGTACCAGAAGTCCGGCGCGGCGGGCAGGTTGGGCCGCACGTGGCTGATATTGCCTGGTGCGAAATACACCGTGCTGACCCGATCGTCGGGCGGCGGCGCCAGGTAGTGGCGCGTGGCGCTGACCAGGCCGCCGATGGCGCTGACCACGGTGGCGGTGGACTGGGTGACCGCGTTGACGCTGGTGCCCTGGCCCAGCAGGTGGATGATGGCCTGGCCGATCTGGTCCGGCCGTGACGCTTCGACGTAGAGCACGGCTGCGGGGTTGATCCGCAGGTCGTCGGGTGCGCTAGGGTCTGTGGCCTTGTTAAAGCAGAGAAGTGGCATGTCGTGCAACCGGTGTTTCAGGACAGGCTCAGTTCTTTGTGCTCGCCCAGGTTTTTGGGCGGCTCGCCGGTCAGCGCGGCTTTGGCCATCTTGGCCAATTGCACCATCTTGCTTTCCTTCACGTCCCAGTATTCGGCGTGGCGGATGCTGACTTCCAGCAGCGCCAGATCCGGATCGGTGGGGCCTTCCGGAAACCAGGCCTTGGCCATCGGCGACCAGAGGGCTGCCTTTTTGACGCCATCCTCGACAATCGCGCCCTGGCCCGACAGGGACACGTAGCTGTCCTTGCCCGGGTCGGCATAGGACACGTTGACGTTGCCGTCCTGCTGCAGGCGACGGGCGATTTCGCTGTGGTGCGAAACGAAGAAATACAGGCGCGAGCCTTCATCGGCGGACTGGTTCAGGGTGGTCAGCGGGTGGCTGTGCAGCATGCCGTCGCTGTGGCGGTGCGTCAGCATTCCGAATTTGATGTCCTTGATCAGGTCCCACAGGGTTTGCTGGTCGGAAGTGTTGGTGGTCATGCGGACTCCGTAAGTGGATAAATGGGTACGTCGGGCGGCTGGATTCATCAACCACCTTAGGCGCCGGTGGCACGGTCCTTCATCAGTCGCTGTCCCCGCTGGCTGTCAGTGCATGCCGACAGCTGTGCCGGGGCCGGCGCAGGCCGTTGTTGCAGGATGAATGAAAAAAGTGCCTGCAGCCCTTTCCGGACGGGCGCAAAAAGCTATCAAAAACAGAGCAACGGGACGCAGCGCCGGGCATCAACGCGGGCGGGAGTGGTGTGATGTGGACGCTGTTGATGGTCTTTGGTATGCTATTGTGTACGCCGTACACAATAGGCAAAGGAGTATTCGGTGGCAGCCTACGTTTTTCACGTTTGTTTTGAAAGCCGAACCATGGACCTGCCGACCTTGCGGCTTTCCGTCCAACCCGCATTGCCGGCGTCCGGCGTTTCCTGGAGGTGTGCATGAATGCCGGGATGGACAGCCGCAAACGCTGGTGGGCACTCACTGTGCTTTGCCTCGGTGTGCTGATGATCGTGCTCGACACCACCATCGTGAACGTGGCCCTGCCGTCGATCCGCACCGACCTGGCTTTTTCGGAAACCTCGCTGGTCTGGGTGGTCAACGCCTACATGCTGACCTTTGGCGGTTTTCTGCTGCTGGGCGGGCGGCTCGGCGATCTGTACGGCCAGCGCCGGCTGTTTCTGGCCGGCCTGGTGCTGTTCACGCTGGCCTCGCTGGCCTGCGGGCTGGCCAATTCGCAGTGGCTGCTGGTGGTGGCGCGTGCCGTGCAGGGCCTGGGTGGTGCGGTGGTGTCGGCCATCGCCCTGTCGCTGATCATGGCTCTGTTCACCGAGCCGGCCGAACGTGCCAAAGCCATGGGTGTGTATGGTTTTGTCTGTGCCGGCGGCGGCAGCATCGGCGTGTTGCTCGGTGGCGTGCTGACGGATGCCTTCAACTGGCACTGGATCTTTCTCGTCAACCTGCCGATCGGTGTGGCGGTGTTTGCCCTGTGCCTGGTGCTGCTGCCCGATGGGCGCGGGCAGTCCGCCGGTGCGCGGCTGGATGTATGGGGTGCGGTCACCGTGACCACGGCGCTGATGCTGGCGGTGTATGCCATCGTCAACGGCAACGAGGCCGGCTGGACCTCGGCGCTTACGCTGGGGCTGCTGGCCGCTGCCGCTGTGCTGATGGCGATTTTCCTGCGCATCGAATCGCGCGTCCCCACGCCGCTGGTGCCTCTGGGCCTGTTTCGCCTGCGCAATGTGGCCGTCGCCAACATCGTCGGCGTGTTGTGGGCGGCCGCCATGTTTGCCTGGTTCTTTATTTCCGCGCTCTACATGCAGCTGGTGCTGGGCTACAGCGCGCTGCAGGTCGGGCTGGGTTTTCTTCCGGCCAACCTGATCATGGCCGCGTTTTCGCTGGGTCTGTCGGCCCGCATCGTCATGCGTTTCGGCATCCGCCTGCCGCTGGCGGCGGGCCTCCTGCTGGCGGCGCTCGGGCTGGCGCTGTTTGCGCGGGCGCCGGTGGGCGGCCAGTTCGTGGCCGACGTGTTGCCGGGCATGCTGTTGCTGGGCCTGGGTGCGGGCATGGCCTTCAATCCCGTGCTGCTGGCCGCCATGAGCGATGTGGCACCCAGCGAGTCGGGCATTGCGTCGGGCGTGGTCAACACCGCCTTCATGATGGGCGGGGCGCTGGGGCTGGCCGTGCTCGCCAGCGCCGCTGCCGCGCGCACCGGTCACCTGACGAGCGCTGGCGCGCAGCCGCTGGCGGCGCTCAACGGCGGTTACCAGCTGGCCTTTTTGCTCGGTGCCGTGTTTGCCGCCATGGCGGCGCTGCTGGGCGCGTTGCTGATGCGCACCGGGGCCGCCGCTGCGCCTGGGGGCCGTGCCGACCGGCCGGCGGCCACTGGTCAGGGGGCCGAGTGAGCCGCACCGCACTTTTCAGATGGTCAACCAAGCAGATTGAGCTGCTATTTATTCAATAGCTGCTTGCGAAAGACCAGCAAGGGCTGGAGCCTTGTTTTGTTTAAAAAAATCAGGCGCCAACGGGTTCCAGCACCACCGGCACGCCGCTGAGCACGGCGTTGCCCGACAGCGGATCGCGCCAGTCTTCGTCAAGCAGTGCATTGAGGTTGACGCCTGGCCGTTCTGCGGCGAGCGCCATGCGGGTGCCGGTCAGGCCATGGCCCCAGCCGTGCGGCAGGCTGACCACGCCGGGCATCATCTCCTCACTCACCTGCACCTGCGCATCGATGCTGCGTCCCTGATTGCTGATGCGGGCCAGCGCGCCGTCGGCCAGGCCCAGGCGCTTCGCGTCGGCCGGGTGGACCAGCGCGGTGCAACGCATCGGCCCCTTGGCGAGGACGGGCAGGTTGTGCATCCAGCTGTTGTTGGAGCGCACGTCGCGCCGGCCGACGATCACCATCGCCGGCACCGGCTGCGTGATGGCCTGCGCGGCGCGCTGCAGGTCCTGCAGCAGCGCGGGCGGCGCCAGTTCGATCTTGCCGGACGGCGTGCGCAGCACCTCGGGCATGCGCGGCTGCAGTTCCCCCAGGTCGATGCCGTCCGGTGCGGCCCGCACCTTGGCCAGGGTCAGGCCCTCGGGCTCGCGGCCAAACTGATCGCCATAGGGGCCGGTGCGCAGCGCGAGTTCCAGCAGGCGGTCCGGGCCATGCAGGCCTTGCGTGGCATCGATCACGGCTGCGGCCTGCTCGCCGAACAGCTTTTTCGCGTCTTCGGCAAAGTAGCGGTCGTCGATCTCGCGTGCCGGGGTTTGTGCGCCCTGGCCCTGCACGATGGCGGCCAGCTTGAGCAGGGTTTCCCATTCCGCCGGCTGTTCTTCGGGCGCAGCAAACACAGGCGCGCTGTAACGGGCGTGGTTGCGCCAGGAGAACTGAGGGAAAGCCACGTCGTAATGCATGTCCTCCAGCGGCGAGGGACCGGGCAGGATCACGTCGGCATGGCGCGAGGTTTCATTGACATAGATGTCCAGGCTGACCATGAAGTCCAGGCTGTCCAGGGCCCGCGCGAGCCGCGCGCCGTTGGGCGAGGAGAGCACCGGGTTGCTGGCCACGGTGATCAGCGCGCGCACCTGGTCGGGGCCGGGCGTCTCGATTTCTTCGGCCAGGCAGGTCATGGGCAGTTCGCCGAAGACTTCGGGCGCGCCGCTGACCCGGCTGGTATGCCGCCCGGTGCTGATGCCGCGGCCGCTGCCCGGCTGGCCAGCGGTGTTGTGCGCAAACGCGGCGGCTTTCGGGAACATGGCACCACCGGGCTCGTCGAGGTGGCCGGTCAGCACGTTGAGCACATCCACCAGCCAGCTCGCCAGCGTGCCGTATTCCTGCGTACAGGTGCCGATGCGGCCATACACCGCGGCGCGCGGTGTGGCGGCGAGTTGGCGTGCCAGGCTGCGAATCGTTTCGGCGGCTATGCCGCAGCGCGGCGCGACCACCTCGGCACTGAAGGCTTCCACGGCGGCTTCAACGGCATCCACGCCATGGATCAGGGGCGCGATGCGTCCCAGCCGAACCAGCTTTTCGTCAAACAGCGTGTGCACCAGGCCGAGCAGCAAAAACACATCGGCACCGGGCCGGATGAAGTGGTGCGCATCGGCCATGGCGGCGGTTTCGGTGCGGCGCGGGTCGATCACCACCAGCTTGCCGCCGCGCGCCTGCATGGCCTTGGCCTTGCCCTTGAAGTCGGGCACGGTCCACAGGCTGCCGTTGCTGGCCAGCGGGTTCGCGCCCAGCACCAGCAGGAAATCACAGCGCGGGAGGTCCGGCACGGCGATGCTGAGCCAGTGGCCGAACATCAGCCCGCTGGACAACTGCTTGGGCATCTGGTCCAGCGTGGACGCCGAAAACACATTGCGCGAACCCAGGGCCTTGGCCAGGCGCGAGAAATAAAGCAGCAGCCCGATCTTGTGCGCCGACGGGTTACCTACGCTGATGGCCCCGGCCTGGCGGCCGTGCTGCGCAAGAATCGGCGGCAGGCGGCGTTCGATTTCGGTAAAGGCCTCGTCCCAGCTGGCGGGGACAAATTGCCCATCGCGCTTGATCAGCGGCGTGCGCAGCCGGTCCGGGTCTTCGTGCAGGTCTTTCAGCGCCACGCCCTTGGGGCAGATGTAGCCGGCGCTGAAGACGTCGCTGTCGTGGCCGCGGATGCTGATGACCTTGCCGTCGCTGACCTTGAGTTCCAGGCCGCAGCAGGCTTCGCACAGCGGGCAGATTCGGTGGTGGATGTTGTCGCTCATGGTTGTCTCCTGGCTGCATGGTGCGTCAAGCCCCGCCGCCGCGCGATCACGCGGGCGACAGCAGCTTGCGCAACACCTCGCCGGTCAGCGCGTCGGCCGGGAAAAAGGTCTCCAGCATCAGCTCCTGCAGGGTCACGTCCACCGGGGTGCCGAAAATCGTGACGGTGCTGATGAAACTCAGCACGCCGTAGGCCGTGCGGAACTGGAAGGGCATGACCACGCCCAGGTGTTCGCCTTCAAGGTGGGTGTCGTCGGCGCCTTCGGGCAGGGGGTAGGCCTGCAGTTCGGCCAGCAGCTCCGCCAGCACCGGGTCGGCGGTGGCGGCGATCTGCTGGCGCAGCCGCTCGAACAGGTGATTGCGCCATTGCGCGAGATTGACGATCTTGCTGGCCAGGCCGCGGGGGTGCAGGCTCAGGCGCAGCACGTTGATGGGCGCCTGCAGCAGCTCGGGGTCCGCGCCGGCCAGCAGGTGCGGCAGGGCGGCGTTCGCGGCCAGCAGGTTCCAGTGCCGGTCCAGCGCCAGCGCCGGAAAGGGTTCGTGGCCCTTGAGAATCAGCTCCACCGCCTGCCGGGCTGACGCCAGCGCCGGGTCGTCCAGCGGGCGTTCGCGGTACATGGGCGCGTACCCGGCCGCCACCAGCAGCGTGTTGCGCTCGCGCAGGGGAATCGCCAGGCGCTCGGACAGGCGCAGCACCATTTCGCGGCTGGGCACGGCCCGGCCGGTTTCCACAAAACTCAGGTGCCGGGTCGAGATGTCGGCCTCGCTGGCCAGGTCCAGCTGGCTCAGGCGCCGGTGCTGGCGCCAGTGGCGCAGGTGCTCGCCAAAGGGCAGTGGGGTGGACGGGTGAGGCCGTGCGGTGGGGTGAAGGCTGGCAGTCATGGCGCCATCGTAAGGCCGGCGCGGCCGGATGCCATTACCTGGGAGGTTATCGACGCTGCGCACTCCGGCGGCAATCATGGCGCCATGACCGCAGCGATGGACAGCCGGCTGCGGCAACGGAATCAGGCCGCTGTCCCCTGTCCCTCAACTTACCTACTCAAGGAGTTTTTCATGTCTGCTGTTGCATCCTTTTCCTCCCTGGCCGCATCGCCCCTGTTTTTGCGCCGTGTCTTGTGGCTGGACGCCGCCACCGGCGCGGCCACGGGCGCGCTGCAGTTGCTGCTGGCCGGTTTCCTGGCTGGCCTGCTGGGCCTGCCCGAGACCCTGCTGGTGGTGTCGGGCTGGGTGATGTTTGTCTATGTGGCGGGCATCGGTTTCATCGCGACGAGGCAGTTCGTGCCCGCAGCCCTGGTCTGGCTGCTCATCGGCGCCAACTTTCTCTGGGTGCTGGGCTGCCTGGCGCTGCTGCTGGGCGACCTGGTGATGCCCACGTTGGCTGGCAAGGTCTTTATCGCCATCCAGGCAGTGACCGTGGGCCTGCTGGCCGAACTGCAGTGGGTCGGACTGCGCAAGGCCGTGGTGCGGCCCGGCTGGTGAAGGGCAGGGCTGGCGCCGGACTTTCTTGTATGCTGTGCGTTCTGGCGATCCGACCGGGTCGTCCGACCGACTTCCTTCCCTCCTAGAAAGCCCTCTCCATGACACGCGCCTTGAACTTCAGTGCCGGCCCGGCCACCCTTCCCGAAACCGTGCTGCGCCAGGCTGCCGCCGAAATGCTGGACTGGAACGGTTCCGGCATGTCGGTGATGGAGATGAGCCACCGCGGCAAGGAGTTCATCTCCATCCATGCCCAGGCCGAGGCTGATCTGCGTGAACTGCTGGCGATCCCGGCCAACTACAAGGTGTTGTTCCTGCAGGGCGGTGGCCTGGCGCAAAACGCCATCGTGCCGATGAACCTGCTGCGCGGCCATGCCGGTGCGGACTTCATCAACACCGGCGAGTGGATGAAAAAATCCATCAAGGAAGCGAAAAACTTCTGCAAGGTCAACGTCGCCGCCAGCGCCGAAGCCGGCGGCTTCACCAGCGTGCCGAAATTCGACACCTGGAAGCTGGACCCCGATGCGGCCTATGTGCACATCTGCTCGAACGAAACCATTGGCGGTGTGGAGTACCACTGGACGCCCGACACCGGCAAGGTGCCGCTGGTGGCCGACATGTCGTCGAATCTGCTGTCGCGGCCCATCGACGTCGGCCGCTATGGCCTGATTTACGCCGGCGCGCAGAAGAACATCGGCCCCTCGGGTCTGACCATTGTGATTGTCCGCGAGGACCTGATCGGCCAGGCGATTCCCCACACGCCTTCCGTGTTCGACTACAAGCAGCAGGCCGACAACGACTCGATGTACAACACGCCGCCCACCTATGCGATCTACATCGCCGGCCTGGTGTTCAAGCACCTCAAGGCGCTGGGCGGCCTGACCGCCGTGGAGGCGCACAACCGCCGCAAGGCGGCCCTGCTGTACGACTACCTCGATGCCACCTCGTTCTACAGCAACCCGGTGGCGCGTGAAGACCGCTCGCTGATGAACGTGCCCTTCAAACTCAAGGACGAGTCGCTCGACGAGGCCTTCCTCAAGGGTGCGCAGGCACGCGGGATGGTGCAGCTCAAAGGCCATCGCTCGGTCGGCGGCATGCGTGCCTCGATCTACAACGCCATGCCGCTCGAAGGTGTGCAGGCGCTGGTGACGTATATGAAGGAGTTCGAGGCCAGCCATGGCTGAGGCCGCTGGCGCGGCCGGCCGGCGCTTCGACATCCTGGTACTCAACCAGATCTCGGCCAATGGCTTGAAGCGCCTGCCGGCAGACCGCTACAGCACCGGCAAGGACATGGCCCGGCCCGACGCCGTGCTGGTGCGCTCGGCCGACATGCACGCCATGGTGGTCCCCGACAGCGTGCAGGCGATTGCCCGCGCCGGCGCCGGCACCAACAACATCCCGGTCCAGGCCATGAGTGCACGCGGCGTGCCGGTGTTCAATGCGCCTGGCGCCAATGCCAATGCCGTGAAGGAGCTGGTGCTGACCGGCATGCTGCTGGCAGCGCGCAACATCGCACCGGCGCTGCGTTTTGTCGCCGGCCTGGACATCACCATGGCTGACATGGACAAGGCGGTGGAAGAGGGCAAGAAACACTTCGCCGGCTTCGAGCTGGCCGGCCACACGCTGGGCATCGTGGGCCTGGGCAAGGTTGGCTGCCTGGTGGCCGACGCCGCCATCAAGCTCGGCATGAACGTGCTCGGCTACGACCCCGACATCACGGTGGATGCCGCCTGGAGCCTGCCGGCGCAGGTCAAAAAGGCGGCCAGCGTCGCCGAGGTGTTGAAAAACTCAGACTTCGTGACCCTGCACGTGCCGCTGGTGGCTGCCACGCGCGACCTGGTCAACGCCGACAACATCAAGCTCATGCGATCGGCTGCGGTACTGCTCAATTTTTCGCGTGAAGGCGTGGTCAGCGAAACCGCGGTGCTGGCCGCCCTCGACGCGAAGCAGCTGCGCGCCTATGTCTGCGATTTCCCTTCTGCAACGCTCAACCACCACCCCCAGGTCGTGGCGCTGCCGCACCTGGGCGCGTCCACCCGCGAAGCCGAGGAAAACTGCGCCATCATGGTGGCTGACCAGCTGCGCGACTACCTCGAGCATGGCAATGTGGTCAATGCGGTCAACTTCCCGGCCGTGGCCATGGCGCGCGAGTCGGCCTACCGGGTGGCCATTGCCAACGCCAATGTGCCCAACATGCTGGGGCAGATTTCCACCGCCATGGCGCAGGCCGGCCTGAACATCCACAACATGGTCAACAAGTCGCGCGGCGACATGGCCTACACCCTGGTGGACGTGGAAAGCCCGGTGGGCGACGCGGTGCTGGACCACCTGCGGGCGATTGAGGGCGTGCTGGCGGTGCGTTACCTGCCCGATCCGGCCGGCGGCTAAGCCCCGCAGTTGTTGAGAGAAATCTGGCGGGGCGACAATAGCGAAAACCACACACCAAGGAGTTCGCCATGGCCCACGAGTTCGCCAAGACCCTGAAAACCTTCACCACCGCGTCAGGCAAGACCGGCAGGTTTTACTCCTTGCCCGCGCTGGCCAAGCAGTACCCGAAAATCTCGCGCCTGCCGGTGTCCATGCGCATCGTGCTCGAATCCGTGCTGCGCAACTGCGACGGCGAGAAGGTCAGCGCCGAACATGTGCGCCAGCTGGCCAACTGGTTCCCGAATGCCGACCGCACCGAGGAAATTCCCTTTGTCGTCTCGCGCGTGGTGCTGCAGGACTTCACCGGTGTGCCGCTGCTGGCCGACCTGGCCGCGATGCGCAGCGTGGCGATCAAGCTGGGCAAGAACCCGAAGGCCATCGAGCCGCTGGTGCCGGTGGACCTGGTGGTGGACCACTCCATCATGGTGGACCACTATGGCAAGAAAAATTCGCTGGACCTGAACATGAAGCTGGAGTTCCAGCGCAACAACGAGCGTTACCAGTTCATGAAATGGGGCATGCAGGCCTTTGACACCTTCGGTGTCGTGCCGCCGGGCTTCGGCATTGTCCACCAGGTGAACCTGGAGTATTTGGCCCGTGGCGTGCACAAACGTGCCGACGGCGTGTATTACCCCGACACGCTGGTCGGCACCGACAGCCACACCACCATGATCAACGGCATCGGTGTCGTCGGTTGGGGCGTGGGCGGCATCGAGGCCGAGGCCGCCATGCTGGGCCAGCCGGTCTACATGCTGACGCCTGACGTGGTCGGGTTCGAGCTGACCGGCCGGCTGCGCGAGGGCGTTACCGCCACCGACCTGGTGCTGCGTGTGACCGAGGCCTTACGCAAGGAAAAAGTGGTCGGCAAGTTTGTCGAGTTTTTCGGCGAAGGCACGCGTACCCTGGCGCTGCCAGACCGCGCGACGATCGCCAACATGGCGCCTGAATACGGCGCGACCATGGGTTTCTTCCCGGTGGACGAAAAGACCATTGACTACTTCACTGGCACCGGTCGCACCAAGGCCGAGATCGAGGCCTTCGAAGCCTACTTCCGTGCGCAGGGGCTGTTCGGTGTGCCGCTGCCTGGCCAGATCGATTTCTCGCAGGTGGTCAAGCTCGACCTCGGCGATGTGACGCCCAGCCTGGCCGGCCCCAAGCGCCCGCAGGACCGGATCGAGCTGGGCCAGGTGGCGACCCAGTTTGCCTCGCTGTTCAGCAAGCCGATTGCCGAGAACGGCTTCAACCAGCCGGCCGCCATGCTGGCCACGCGCCATCTGCTCTTGCAGGCCGGGCAGGCGCACCCCGACACGACGCCAGGTGTGCCGCCCACGCCGGCAGGTGCACCGCGCATGGTGGCCGAGATGGAGGCGAACCGCCCCACGCTGGAGACGGCCCACGCGGACGTCCCGGCGCCCGCCACGCCCAAGGCCGGCGGCATCACCATCGGCAACGGCGACGTGCTGATTGCCGCCATCACCAGCTGCACCAACACCTCCAACCCCAGCGTGCTGCTGGCGGCCGGCCTGCTCGCCAAAAAAGCCGTTGAAGCGGGGCTGAAGGTGCAGCCGCACATCAAGACCTCGCTGGCGCCGGGCTCGCGCATTGTCACCGAGTACCTGACCAATACCGGCTTGCTGCCCTACCTTGAAAAGCTCGGCTTTGCACTGGCCGGTTACGGCTGCACGACCTGCATCGGCAACGCCGGTGACCTGACGCCCGAGATCAACGAAGCCATCAACAAGAGCGACCTGGTGTGCGCCGCCGTGCTGTCGGGCAACCGTAATTTCGAGGCGCGCATCCATCCCAACCTGAAGGCCAACTTCCTGGCCAGCCCGCCGCTGGTGGTCGCTTATGCGATTGCCGGCACGGTGATGCGCGACCTGATGACCGAGCCGGTCGGCAAGGGCAAGGGCGGCAAGGATGTCTACCTCGGCGACATCTGGCCGACCAGCGACGAGATCTACAAACTCATGAAGTTCGCGATGAACGGCAAGGCCTTCCGCGAGAACTACGCCAAGGTCAAGACCGAGCCCGGCAAGCTGTGGGAAAAGATCCAGGGGGTGACGGGCACCGCCTACACCTGGCCCGTCAGCACCTACATCGCCGAGCCGCCGTTCTTCAAGGACTTCGCTATGGAAAATGTAGCTGCCCGCGCAGAGAGGACGGGGGCTGCAGGCCAAAAAGATGCAGTGTCTGTGAAGGGTGCCCGCATCATGGCGCTGTTCGGCGACTCCATCACCACCGACCACATCTCGCCGGCCGGCTCCATCAAGGGCAGCTCGCCGGCCGGCCAATGGCTGCTGGCGCACGGCGTGCAGAAAGCCGACTTCAACAGCTACGGCGCGCGCCGCGGCAACCACGAGGTGATGATGCGCGGCACCTTTGCCAATGTGCGCATCAAGAACCTGATGATTCCCGCCGGCCCCGACGGCTCGCGTGAGGAGGGCGGTGTCACGCTGTTCCAGCCGGGCGGCGACAAGATGTTCATCTACGACGCGGCCATGAAGTACATGAACGAAGGCATGCCCACGGTGATTTTTGCCGGTGAGGAATACGGCACCGGCTCCTCGCGCGACTGGGCCGCCAAGGGCACGCAGCTGCTCGGCATCAAGGCGGTGGTGGCGCGCAGTTTCGAGCGCATCCATCGCAGCAACCTGGTTGGCATGGGGGTATTGCCCCTGCAATTCCTGCCGGGTGATTCATGGCAGACCCTGCGCCTGACGGGCAAGGAAGTGATCGACGTGTTGCCCGATCCCGAGCTCAAGCCGCAAAGCCGGGCCAGGCTGGTGGTCACGCGCGAAGACGGTTCGCGCGAGGAGATCGAAGTCATCCTGCGCATCGACACGCCGATCGAGGTCGACTACTACCGGCACGGCGGCATTCTTCCTTTTGTGCTCCGGCAACTGCTGGCGTGATGCTCCGGCAGGCCCTGATTGCCGGCGGCGGCATAGGCGGACTGGCGGCGGCGCTGGCGGTGTCGCGCGCCGGCTGGGACGTGCGCCTGTACGAGCGTGCATCGGTGTTCAGTGAGGTCGGCGCCGGTATCCAGCTCGGCCCGAATGTCGTCAAGGTGCTGCATGGCTGGGGTCTGGCCGATGCGCTGGCCGGTGTGGCGGCTTTCCCCGAACGCCTGGAAGTGCGCAGCGCGCTGACCGGCGAAACCCTCGGTGTACTGCGGCTCGGCGATGTGATGGCGCAGCGTTATGGTGCGCCTTACGCCACGGTGCACCGCGCCGACCTGCATGGCCTGCTGCTGGACGCGGTGCAGCAGGCCGGTGTGACGCTCAAGCTCAACCGGACCTTGAACCGCTTCACGCAGAACCTGGAAGCCGTGACCGTGCAGAGCGGTGACGACCCGCCCGTCGAGGGCGAGGTGCTGGTCGGCGCTGACGGCTTGTGGAGCCCGGTGCGCCAGTGGCTGCTGGGCGACGGGCCGCCACGCGCCACCGGCCACGTGGCCTACCGCGCGCTGTTGCCGCAGGCCGACCTGCCCGACACCCTGCGCTCCGGCCAGGTCACGGCCTGGTTGGGACCGAAATTACATGTGGTGCAGTACCCGGTGTGCGGCGGCAGGTCGCTCAACGTGGTGGGCATTGTCGAAGGGCGCACCGGGGGTGATCTCGACAACTGGGACCAGGGTACCGATGGCGCCGGCCTGCACGCCGCGCTGGCCGGCAGCTGCGCGCCGCTGCAGGACCTGGTGCGGGCGATTCCTGCGTGGCGGCTCTGGGCACTGTGCGACCGGCCGCCCATGCAGGGTGCGTACCAGCACGCGCTGGGCCGCGTTGCCCTGCTCGGCGACGCGGCCCACCCCATGCGCCCCTACCTCGCCCAAGGCGCGGGCATGGCCATCGAAGACGCCGCCGAACTCGGGCGCATGCTGGCGCAGGCGCTGGACCCGGCCTTCGACGTACCGACGCTGCTGGGCCGTTACGCGCTGAACCGCTGGCAGCGCAACGCCCGGGTACAGGCGCGCGCCATCCGCAACGGGCAGATTTTTCATGCGGATGGGGTAGTCCGGCTGGGGCGGGATGCGTCGATGAAGCTGCTGGGGGAGCGTTTGCTGGATGTGCCGTGGCTCTATGGCGGGCCCTGACCGGATCCCGTTTTCGCTGTCGCCCCGGATTCGATCCGGGTCCATCCTGGCAATCCACCGAGTTGCCCGGCGGCAAGTAACTTTCTTTTGCGTCGCCAAAAGAAAGTCACCAAAGAAAAGGCGACCCGATGGTCTGGGACCCTTCGCTTCGCTACGGGCAACCTACGGTGCTCGCCGAAAACGGGGTCGAGCTCGAACTCGCTGCGCTCAGACAATCGCTCGCCCTGATCCGTTTTCGGCTGCGCTCCTCGGCCCAGCCCGACGGGTGGGGGGACCAATGCGGGGACGGATACGGATTCGGGGAGACGATGACGCGCTTTGCGCGTCATCGTCGGAGTACGGGACCGTCATGTTTGCACGCGGGCGCAGCACACGCGACCAAATGAAGTCCCCCTCCATCGCCCAGCGGGGCGAGGGAGGGGTTAGGGGTGGGAGTGGGGAGTTAGACCCTACTGTGCCTGCGCACGCCGCGAAAGCAGCGTGATGCCGATATCGCTATCAATTAAATAGCTACTGGCGACCGCAGGAAAAGGGCTAGGACCCTATTTGTCTTACAAATTGGTCCGCAGTTTCCAGATCTCCGGAAACAACACCACATCCAGCATCTTGCGCAGATAACTCACGCCACCGGTGCCACCCGTCCCGCGCTTGAAGCCGATCACACGTTCCACCGTCGTCACATGGCGAAAGCGCCAGAGCCTGAACGCGTCTTCGAGGTCGGTGAGTTCTTCGCCGAGCTGGTACAGGTCCCAGTACTGTTTGGGGTCGCGGTAGACCACCAGCCAGGCTTGTTCGACCGCGTCGCTTTCCACGTAAGCCCGGGTCCAGTCGCGCTGCGTGTGGCTGATCGGCACGGGCAGGCCGCGGCGTGCCAGCAGGCGCAGGGCTTCGTCATAGAGCGACGGCGCTTCAAAGGCGGCCTGCACCTGCGCCAGCAAATCGGGGCGATGTGCGTGCGGCTTGAGCATGGCGGCGTTCTTGTTGCCGAGGGCAAACTCGATGCAGCGGTATTGCGCGCTCTGGAAGCCGCTGGAGTTGGCGAGGTAGGGGCGTATCGCGCTGTACTCGGGCGGGGTCATGGTCGCCAGCACGTCCCAGGCGTGTACCAGTTGCTCCATGATGCGGCTGACGCGTGCGAGTTTCTTGAAGGCGTCGCCGAGTTCGTCCTTAGCCACGTTCGCAATCGCTGCGCCCAGCTCGTGCAGCATCAGCTTCATCCAGAGTTCGCTGGTCTGGTGCTGGACGATGAACAGCAGCTCGTCGTGCGCGGGGGAAAGCGGCTTCTGCGCGCCAAGAATCGCATCGAGCTGGAGGTAATCGCCGTAACTCATGTCGCGGCTGAAATCGAGCTTGGCTTTTTCGTCGGTGACGATGTTTTCGGGGGTGGTCATGGTCAGGTCACCGCGTGTTTCTGGTTGAATTCGGGGCGTTGCCACTCGCCGGTTTCCAGCACCTGCTTCAAATGCTCGACCGCATGCCAGACATCCTCAAACCCGATGTACAGCGGCGTGAAGCCGAAGCGCAGGATATCCGGATGCCGGCCGTCGCCGGAGCCGGCCCGGAAGTCGCCGATCACGCCGCGCGCAATCAGCGCTTGCACGATGGCGTAGGCGCCTTCGCTGCGCGAGAGGCAGACCTGTGAGCCGCGCTCCGCATGCTCGCGGGGTGTCGCCAGTCCCAGTCCATGGCCGGCGCAACGTTCTTCCACCAGCGTGATGAACAGGTCGGTCAGTGCCAGCGACTTGGTCCGCAGCGCACCCATGCCACCGAGGGCGTCCGCGGCGCCGAACACCTCCAGCCCGCACTCGAGCGCGGCCAGGCTCAGGATGGGCTGGGTGCCGCACAGGTAACGCGTGATCCCGGGGGCGGGCTGGTAGTCGGGCGTGAACTCGAACGGCGCGGCATGGCCCCACCAGCCGGACAGCGGTTGGCGGAAACGGTCGGCGTGCCGGGGATGCACCCAGACGAAAGCCGGTGCGCCGGGGCCGCCATTGAGGTATTTGTAGCCGCAGCCGATGGCAAAGTCGGCGTTGGCGCCCTGCAGGTCCACCGGCACGGCGCCCGCGCTGTGCGCCAGGTCCCACACCACCAGAACACCCGCCGCATGGGCGGCGCTGGTGAGCGCCGCCATGTCGTGCATGGCGCCGGTGCGGTAGTTCACATGGGTCAGCATCAGCACGGCGGCGTCTTGCGTCAATGCGGCAGTGATTTCCTCAGGCTCGACCAGCTGCAAGCGGTAGCCGCGCTCGCGGCACAGGCCCTCGGCAATGTAGAGATCGGTCGGGAAGTTGCTGCGTTCACTGACGATCACTTTTTTTGCCGGTGCATCTTCGGCGGCCATGTTCAGGGCCGCGCTGAGGACCTTGTACAGATTGACCGAGGTGCTGTCGGTGGCGACCACCTCGCCCGGCCCGGCGCCAATCAGCGACGCAATCCTGTCGCCCAGGCGCTGCGGCAGGGTAAACCAGCCGGCGCTGTTCCAGGCGCGGATCAGGTCCTGGCCCCATTCGCGCGTGATGACTTCGGCCACACGTGCCGCCGTGCTTCTGGGCAACACGCCCAGGGAGTTGCCGTCGAGGTAAATCACGCCCTCGGGCAGCACAAAGTGGTCGCGCAGCGGGCGCAGCGCGTTGCGAGCGTCGAGCGCGCGGCAGTCATTAAGTGTGGTCATGGGTTTCCAGCGCCGTTCCCGGGCAGTTCGCGCAGCACGGCGCGAACGGGCGAGGCGTCGGCTTTTGTCAGTTTGAGAGGCAGGGCAATCAGCTCGTAGTCGCCTTCCGGCACCTCGTCGAGCACCAGGTTTTCCAGCACGCGCAGATCGTGCTTGAGCAGCAGGTGGTGGCTGGGCAGGTCCTGGCTGGTGGCGGGGTCCACGCTGGGCGTGTCGATGCCGATGAGTGCTATGTTTTTTGTAGCTAACAGCGCAAGCGTGGCGGGCGCAATCGCCGTAAACGATGCCCAGGACTGGCTGGCGGCCGCGGCCGTGCGCAGCAACACGCGCGCGGGCAGGTTTTCCAGCGCGTGGGCGATGTGCTGCGGCTCCACCAGCGGCCCGCAGTCCAGGCAGTGGATCACGCGGCAGGGCCCGAGGTAGGGCTGCAGATCCACGGCGCCAATGGCCGGCGCGCCGTTGGCATAGTGCATGGGGGCATCGGCATGGGCGCCGGTGTGCGGCGAGAAGGTGAGGGTGTTGACATTGACCGGGCAGCCGGGCGAGAGCGCAAAGTGCAGCTTCTGCGAATACGCTGCGTCGCCCGGAAACACGGCGGCCTGCTCGTCCACGGCGGGCGAGATGTCCCAGATTTTCCGCGGCCGGGCGGCAGCGTGTTCAGTGGGTGCAGGGGTGGCGCGGGACGTCATCGCGCAAAGGTAGCACTGCTGCAAATGGCGTGGTGTCGGTAATTTCCAACAGCTTTTCAAAATAGTTGAAACCTAAAGCAGTTGCCCGGGACGCCGCCTGCTGCGGCACCCGGGCGCCAGCGCCACCGGTGTTGCTGGGGCACAATCTGCGCAGGGCGGGGCCACGTGCTGGCAGGCCGTCCTTTCCTCCACAACATCCAGAGACAAAGGCTCACCCATGACATCAAACGGCAAGGTTGCACTCGTTACCGGCGCAGGCACCGGCATTGGCAAGACGGTGGCGCTGGCGCTGCTGCGTGAGGGTTACCGCGTGGCGCTCGTGGGCCGGCGCGTGGAGCCTTTGAACGAGGTAGCCCAGGCGTCCGCCGCTGGCGACAGGGCACTCGCCGTGCCCTGCGATGTCAGCAACCCCGACGCGGTGCGTGCGGCCTTCGACAAGGTTCACGCCGCCTTTGGCCGCCTGGACCTGCTGTTCAACAACGCCGGCGTCGGTGCGCCCGCCGTGCCCATGGAAGAATTGACGTTCGAGCAATGGCAAAACGTCGTCAACATCAACCTGACCGGCTCCTTCCTGTGCGCGCAGCAGGCCATCCGCCTGATGAAGGCGCAGTCGCCGCAGGGCGGCCGCATCATCAACAACGGCTCGATCTCGGCGCACGCACCGCGTCCCCACTCGGCGCCCTATACCGCCACCAAACACGCAATCACCGGCCTGACCAAGTCGATCTCGCTCGACTGCCGCCAATACGACATCGCCTGCGGGCAGATCGACATCGGCAACGCCCAGACCGAGATGGCCGCGCGCATGGCCAAGGGTGTGCCGCAGGCCAATGGCGAAATTGCGATCGAACCCTTGATGGACGTGAACCATGTGGCCGACGCGGTGGTACACATGGCCGCGTTGCCGCTGGCGACCAATGTGCAGTTCATGACCATCATGGCGACGAAGATGCCATTTGTGGGGCGCGGCTAGTCCGTAGGGCTGAAGGCGCAGTCACCTTTTCACGCCAGCTGCTGTGGTGTGCCAGCAAGCCGGGACTCGCCCCGGCGGGCGACTTACTTTTCTTTGCTTCGCCAAAGAAACCTAAGGAAAAGAAAGGCGACCCGATGGTCTGGGTCCCTTCGCTTCGCTGCGGGCAACCTGTGGTGCTCGGCAAAAGCGGGGTCTGGCTAAACTCGCCTTCGGCTCAAACAACGCCAGCCCTGATCCGCTTTTGCCTGCGCTCCTCGGCCCAGCCCGACGGGTGGGGGAAACGAATGCGGGTTCGGGTACGGAGAGACATGACGCGCTACGCGCGTCATGTCGGAGAACGTGGCCGTCATGTTTGCACGTGCTTGCAGTACACGCGGCCAAATGAAGTCCCCCTCCATCGCCCAGCGGGGCGAGGGAGGGGTTAGGGGCGGGAGTGGGGAGTTGACACTACTGCCCGAAGTGAACCGGGGACGGAGCGTGATGCCTCAATGGACTTATCCCACCTTGCCCAGCAGCAAAAACTCCATCAAGGCCTTCTGCACGTGCAGCCGGTTTTCGGCTTCATCCCAGACAACGGACTGCGGCCCGTCGATCACCTCGGCTTCGACCTCTTCCCCGCGGTGCGCCGGCAGGCAATGCATGAAGAGGGCGTCGGGTTTGGCGGCCTTCATCATGTCGCTGTCCACGCACCAGTCGGCAAACGCCTTTTTGCGCTCTTCGTTCTCGGCTTCGTAACCCATGCTGGTCCAGACGTCGGTGGTGACCAGGTCGGCGCCGGCGCAGGCCTGCATCGGGTCCTTGAAGACCTTGTAGCTGTCGGCCGAGCGGATGCCGGCCACCGACTGGTCCACCTCGTAACCGGTCGGTGTGCTCAGGTGCACCTTGAAGCCGAGGATCTCGCTGGCCTGCAGCCAGGTGTTGGCCATGTTGTTGCCGTCACCGACCCAGGCGACTGTCTTGCCCTTGATGCTGCCGCGGTGCTCGATGTAAGTGAAGATGTCTGCCAGGATCTGGCAGGGGTGGAACTCGTTGGTCAGGCCGTTGATCACCGGTACGCGCGAGTGTTCGGCAAACAGCTCGATCTTGGTCTGTTCGTAGGTGCGGATCATCACCAGGTCCACCATGCGGCTGATGACCTTGGCGCTATCCTCGATCGGCTCGGCGCGGCCCAGCTGGCTGTCGCCGGTGGTCAGGTGCACCACGCTGCCGCCCAGCTGGTACATGCCGGCTTCAAAACTCACGCGGGTGCGGGTCGAGGCTTTTTCGAAAATCATGGCCAGCGTGCGGTCCACCAGCGGCTGGTGTTTGTCGTAGGCCTTGAATTTTTTCTTGATCAGGGCGGCGCGCTCGAAGACGTAGGCATATTCGGCGGCATTGAAGTCGCTGAACTGCAGGTAGTGGCGGATTGCGGTGTTGACCGGGGTGCTCATGGTTTTTCCGCCAGCAACTGCTTGATCAGCGGGCACAGAATGGCCACGACTTCGTCAGCCTCGGCTTGCGTGATGATCAGCGGCGGCACCAGCCGGATCACACTGTCGGCCGTCACACTGATCAGGAGGCCCTTGTCGGCAGCGCGTTTGACCAGGTCGCCGCAGGGTTTGGCCAGGTCGATGCCCAGCATCAGGCCCATGCCGCGGACTTCCTTGACCGTGCCCGAAGCCAGCTCGGCGGCCAGTTCGCGGCCAAGGGCCAACTTCAGGTGTGCGCCCACCTTGGCGGCGTTGGCCAGCAGGCCTTCTTCTTCCATGATCCGGATGGTCTCCACCCCGGCGCGCATGGCCAGCGGGTTGCCGCCGAAGGTGGTGCCGTGGTTGCCGGGGGCAAAGATGTGGGCCGCTTTCGGGCCTGCCACGACGGCGCCTATCGGTACGCCCGAGCCCAGGCCTTTGGCCAGCGGCATCACGTCCGGCTTGATGCCGGCCCACTGGTGCGCGAACCACTTGCCGGTGCGGCCCATGCCGCACTGCACTTCATCAATCATCAGCAGCCAGTCGCGCTCGTCGCACAGGGCGCGCACTTGCCGCAGGTAGTCGGCGTCCATCGGGTTGACGCCGCCTTCGCCCTGGATGGCTTCAAAAAAGACGGCCACCACATTCGGGTTGCCGGCCGTGGCGGTTTCCAGCGCGGCCACGTCGTTGAGCGGCACGCGGATGAACCCTTCGACCAGCGGACCAAAACCGGCCTGCACCTTGGGATTGCCGGTGGCGCTCAGTGTGGCAATGCTGCGGCCATGAAAGGCTTTTTCGTACACCACGATTTCTGGGCGTTCGATGCCCTTGTCGTGGCCGAACTTGCGCGCCAGCTTCAGCGCGGCCTCATTGGCTTCGAGGCCGGTGGAGCAGAAAAAGACGTTTTCCAGGCCCGACAGCTCGACCAGCTTGGCCGCCAGCACTTCCTGGTTGGGCACGTGGTAGTAGTTGGAGCTGTGGATGATCTTGGCAATCTGGTCCTGCAGGGCCGGCACCAGCTTGGGGTGGTTGTGGCCCAGGGTGTTGACCGCAATGCCGCCCAGCGCGTCCAGGTATTCCTTGCCGTTGACATCCCAGACGCGGCAGCCCTGGCCATGCGACAAGGCTATCGGCAGGCGGCCGTAGGTGTTCATCACGTGGGGGGAAGCGGCTTCGATGTGCTTGGGAAGGGCAGCGGTCATGAGGGAACTCCGGAAAAACGGGGACTGAAAAAACAGGAAACCGCGATGGGATCGGCGGTTCTGAAGTGATTTTAGGCGCAGACCCTGCGGCCTTTGGTGAAGATCCTGCATCACAGCCATGCGTGCAGTCGGAAGTCAGGTAAGCTGGCCTCAGTCTTATATAAGATAGAATCGTTGTGCGCTGCAACATGGGGCTCGATCCTGGCCCCGGGCACGCCAAAACCCTCCACCCGATGGTCTCCAACACCGCCAAAGAAGTCTTCATTCAAGGCATCACCCGCGACGGCAAAACCTTTCGCCCCAGCGACTGGGCGGACCGGCTGTGCGGGGTGATGAGCCAGTTTCGCCCCGGTGGCCCGCAGCCCGGCAGCCATCTGACCTATTCCCCGTGGTGTGTGCCCACGGTGATCAACGGCGTCAAATGTGTGGTGGTCAACAGCGACCTGCGCGACGCCGAGCCCATGGCCTGGGACTTTGCGATCAATTTCGCCAAGGACAATGACCTGCAGATCGCCGAGGCCTGCCTGATTCCGGACAAGCCATAAAGCTACTGCGCGGGCGCGATGAAGCGTTGCGCCTGACGGGAATGAAAAGGGGCCCGTCTCCCTTTTCGTCGTCATCCTCATGTACCCAAAGTACATTCCGGTGCCTGCGCTCCGTGCGCCTTGCTTCGCGCCCGCTCGCTACGCTTTCTGGCTTGTCCTCCGGGACTGAAGCGCAAAACAAAAAAGCCGTCGAAAGACGGCTTTTTTGCTTTGCTGGCAGCGCACCCTGCAGAACGGCGAACTGAAGATCAGTCCGGGCGGGTTGCCTGATTGCTCAGGCGGTGGGTTTTACGCGGCGGGAGTGGCCAGGGCGAGTGCCTTGACCTTGGTGGACAGGCGGCTCTTGTCGCGTGCTGCCTTGTTTTTGTGGAAGATGCCCTTGTCGGCGATCGTGTCCACAATGCTCTGCGCCTTGGCGAAGAGTTCGGTGGCTTTGGTCTTGTCGCCGGCGGCGACAGCTTTTTCGACGTTTTTCACGGCGGTGCGGTATTTCGAACGCAGCGAGGTGTTGGCGGCGTTGAGTTTGCTGTCCTGGCGGACGCGTTTGCGGCCGGAGGCCAGGCGGGGGTTCTTTTTCTTGGGTTTGGCGGTAGCCATATAAGTGTTCCTTTAAATGAGGAAGGGTCTGCGGATGATGCTTAGCAAAGCCCACCATTATATAACTTCCCTCAATGTGCCGCCTTAAAGCCCGTCCGGGCCTGTGATCCGGGGCGCACAGGGCTCCCGGCATCTGCCTAAATCAGGCTGACATCCTTCAGTGGCTTGAGCACGCTGGACGGTGTCATGCCGAAGGTTTGGCGGAACATGCGGCTGAAGTGTGAGGAATCCACAAACCCGCCGTGCAATGCGGCATGGGTCAGGTTGCTGCTTGTTGTCAGCCCGACCATGGCGGAGCGTACCTGGGACCATACGCGGTAGCTGCGAAAACTCACGCCCATTTCAGCGCGGAACAAGTGGTTAAAGCGTGAGGCCGACAAGTGTGCGGCGGCCCCGGCGCAGTCACGGCCGAGCGGTCCCTCGCGCTGCGTGCGCAAGGCGAGCAGGCCGCGGGCGACCCGCGCGTCGATCGGCGCGACCTGGTGGCAGGTCAATTGCAGCAGCGAATGCACATCGAAGGTACGCAAATGCGCATCCATGCGGCTGCGCGAGGTCACCCGCACAGCTGGCTCGAAAATCACCCCGCCTTCCACCTGAAAATGGGTGCGCAGACCCCGTGCTTCCACAGAGTCTGGCTCAAGGTACATGAGTGCGACATGTTCGCCGCAGGGGTCGAATACATGTTCCACACCGGTGTTGATCAGCGCGCTGTTGCAGGTCTGGGGGTGCTGGTTGGGCAATTGCACCGCGAAGCGGCCCGACAGCCCCATCAGCAGCACCGGCGACGCATGGCGGTGCCAACCCGTTGCCGGCAACTCGCCCACATACAGAGCCCGGTTGGCGCCGAGCGTCAGGGTATTGGTTGCGCGCATAGCCTAAACGTACAAGTTTTTCGTCATGCTTTCTGTATTCTCCCGAACGCTGCTCGTCCCCCCTGGCCAGCGGTATGGATCCACATCCCCATTACACGGAGACTTCCTTGAAACGTCTTGTTCCTGCATGGTCTGCATTTCTGTTTTTATTGCTTGCCGCGACGGTGTTGATGTACTACAGCTTGCCTGGCGCATTTGTGCAACCGTTGTTGAGCCTGAACCGTGAATTGTCCGGTCTCTCGGAAAAAACGGTATCAGTGGGCGCGCATGAGATCCATTATCTTGTTGGCGGAAGCGGCGAGCCGGTCGTCTTGCTGCATGGCATTTTTGCCGAGAAGGATCATTGGGTTGACTTTGCAAGGCCCCTGACCCGCCGCTATCAGGTGATTGCACCCGACCTGCCTGGCTTCGGGGAAAGCGGCAGGCTGCCGGATCAGAGCTATGACTACGCCAGCCAAACAGAGCGCCTGAAGGCTCTGTTGGATGTACTTGGTATCCAGCGGGTGCACCTGGCTGGAAATTCGATGGGCGGCACCCTGGCGGCGCTGTTTGCCATCCGTTATCCAGCGCGCGTGGCAAGTGTTGCCTTTATCGGTGCGCCGCACGGCATCAAGACGCCCAGGCCCAGCGAGATGGACGGATGGATCGATGCCGGCAAGACGCCCCTGATTGCGCACAACACGGTTGAGTTTGAGCAGATGATGTCGCTGCTGTTCAACCAACGCCCTTTCCTGCCGTATCCCATCCTGCAGGCGACGCAGGCCGATGCACTGCGCAATGCACCGTCGAATGTCCGTCTATGGACGGAGCAATTGAAAGACCGCTACCTTCTGGATGCGCACATTGGCGCCTTGAAACAGCCCAACCTGACGTTATGGGGCGGCGATGATCGTCTGTTTGATGTTTCAGGTGCGGACGTGGTGCATACGCGCCTGAAAAACTCCCGCATCCAGGTGCTGCAAGGGGTGGGACACTTGCCAATGATGGAGGCGCCGAAGTCAACGGCACAGCTGTACGCCGGTTTCCTGGCGGACTTTTCCACGCAGCGTTAGGGAAGCGCTGAACCCGGAGCGTGGGCCTTAAACTCCCGTTGTGTCACTTTTCAAATCCGCGTCCACCGTTTCCCTGTTCACGCTGGTTTCCCGGATCACCGGTCTGGTGCGGGAGCTGCTGGTGGCCTCGACGTTTGGCGCCAGCGCCATGACGGACGCCTTCAACGTCGCTTTCCGCATTCCCAACCTGTTCCGTCGCCTGTTTGCCGAGGGCGCATTCAGCCAGGCGTTTGTGCCGGTGCTGGCCGCCAGCAAGGCCCAGCACGGCGAGGCGGCCACCCAGGTGCTGGTCAACCGGGTCGCCACCCTGCTGGCCTGGGCGCTGCTGCTGACCTGTGTGATCGGGGTGGCGGCGGCCCCGGTGCTGGTCTGGCTGATGGCCAGCGGGCTCAAGCAGGAGCCGCGCGGTTTCGAAGCGGCGGTATTCATGACGCGCTGGATGTTCCCCTACATCGGTTTCATGTCGCTGGTGGCCCTGTCGGCCGGCATTTTGAACACCTGGAAGCGTTTTGCCGTGCCGGCCGCCACACCGGTGCTGCTGAACCTCTCCATGATTGGCGCGGCCTGGTTCGGTGCGCCCTGGCTCAAGACCCTGGGCATTGAGCCGATTTACGCGATGGGCGCCGGCGTGATGTTGGGCGGAGCCCTGCAGCTGGCGGTGCAGGTGCCGGCCCTGCTGCGGATCGGCATGTTGCCGCGCATGGGCCTGGGCTGGACGGCCATCCGCAACGCCTGGGCCGACCCCGACACCAAAAACATCGCCCGCCTGATGATGCCGGCGCTACTGGGGGTCAGCGTGGCGCATGTCTCCACCATCATCAACACCCAGATCGCCTCGCACCTGACGCCCGGCAGCGTCAGCTGGCTGACCTACGCGGACCGCCTGATGGAGTTTCCCACCGCCATGCTGGGTGTGGCCATCGGGGTGGTGCTGATGCCGCAGTTGGCCGCCGCCAAGGCCGCGGGCGACGGTGACGCCTATTCCGCCATGCTGGACTGGGGCCTGCGCATCGTCGTGCTGATGGCCGTGCCGAGCGCTGTCGCGCTGCTGACCTTTGCCCAGCCGCTGGTGGCCACGCTGTACCACTATGGCGCCTTCACCGACCGCGATGTGCAGCAGACCACGACGGCGCTGATGGGCTACGGTGCCGGCCTGGTGGGCCTGGTGGCCATCAAGGTGCTGGCGCCCGGTTTTTACGCGAGCCAGGACATCCGCACGCCCGTGAAAATTGCGCTGGTGGTGCTGGTGATCACGCAGCTGCTCAACCTGGCCTTTGTGCCGCTGCTGCAACACGCCGGGCTGGCCCTGGCCATCGGCATAGGCGCGCTGATCAATGCGCTCTGGCTGCTGATCGGCCTGCGCCAGCGCGGCAGCTACAAGCCGTCGCCCGGCTGGGGCATGTTCTTGTTGCAGGTGCTGGCCGCCACGGCGCTGCTTGCGGTCTTTTTGATGTGGTCCGCCCAGGCTGTCAGCTGGACCGGGTTGCGGGCCGAAGCCTTCAAGCGAATCGGGTTGCTGGCCCTTGTCCTGCTTGCGTCAGCTGCTATTTATTTCGGAGCACTTTGGGCCACCGGCCTGAAAGTGCGAAAGTTGATGCGGCGCTGACGGTTTTCCGGCGCTGGCACTCGCGTCGGCCGACGCTTTGTGAGAAAGTAGCGGCATGCCTCTCAATCTCGATGTTCCGTCGCCCCTGCAGTACTTTGCCAGCCTGGTGCAAAGCGATGAGCATTTTCCGCTGCTGGAAGCGGCGGTCAGTGTGGCCCAGGACGAGTACCCTGATCTGGATGTGGAGCAGGTGCTCGGCGATGTGGACCAGCTGCTGGCCCGCCTCAAGCGCCGCTTGCCGTCGGACGCCTCGGCCCTGCAGCGGCTGCGGGCGCTGAACCAGTTCTTCTTCCGCGATCTGAACTTCGGGGGCAACGTCAATGATTATTACGATCCCGACAACAGCTACCTGAACGCTGTGCTGAAAACCCGGCGCGGCATTCCGATCTCGCTGGCGGTGCTCTGGCTGGAACTGGCCGGCGGTGTCGGGCTCAATGCCCGCGGCATTGCTTTTCCGGGCCATTTCATGGTCAAGGTCAACCTGCCCAAGGGCCAGGTGGTGATCGACCCCTTTACCGGCCAGTCGCTGAGCCGTGAAGAGCTGGCCGAACGGCTCGAGCCGTTTCGCCAGCGCAGCGGCTTGGTGGACGACTTCGAGGTGCCGATCGGCCTGTACCTGCAGTCGGTGCCGGCGCGCGACATCATCAGCCGCATGCTGCGCAACCTCAAGGAAATCCACAAGACCCAGCAGGACTGGCCGCGGTTGATCGCCGTGCAGGACAGGCTGATCGTGCTGCATCCCGATTCCTGGCCCGAGTACCGCGATCGCGGCCTGGCGCTGGCCGAGCAGGGTGAGGCCGGACGCGCCGTGCCGGACCTGGAGACCTACATCGCGCATGCCGAAGACGCACTGGACCTCGACGTCATCGCCGACCGCCTGGCCCGCTTGCGGCGCCAGAAAAGCTGACCGGATGGCTGGTGCGGGGCCGCACGCAGCAAGTGATCGCGGGGGATTTTTTCGAGCATGGGCCGAGGGGCTGGAGCCTGCGGCTCCAAAGCTGCTTGAGCAGCTTTGGACAGGCGACAGAGGCGAAGCGTCTCGCGAGCCGCGGCCTGCAAGGCCTCGGGCGCTACACGCAGTGAGCAACCGTGGGGGCTCTGCTAACCGCTGCGTTTCAAAAACTGTGGAATCTGCGGGCTGTCGGCTGCGCGTGCGGGGCGGACCAGGGTGGGGGCGACCGGGGGGCTCGCCGGGGCGGGGGTGGTGCGACCGGCGCTCAGGGTGGACATGCGGCCGCCCTGGACCATGGACTCCTGGGCCGGCATCAGGCTGCCCGGCAGCGAACCCAGCCGTTTGGACACCACTTCGCCGGGCGCTTTCAAGGGTGATGCCGCACCTTTGGGCGCCAGGGTGCGTGCCGGGGGGCGCACCACGCCTGCCCCGTCGTTGGCGGCTTGGGGCGGGTAGAGCTGGGGCTTGAGCCACTGAAGGATGGGCGCCCACTGGGCCAGATCTGCAGCGGCCAACTGGGGCTGCAGGTCAAAAATCGTCAGGCCGCGCTCCAGGCTGCGCACGTAAAGCTGCGTTTCGCGCAGGGCGCCCAGAAAAGGCACGCCCAGCGATTCCGACCATTCTTCGAGGGTTTGCGCGGCATTGGTGCGCCCGTCGATACGCATGCCGACCACCGCCAGGCGGCAGCGGCCGCTGGCCACGCGCGGCATGGTCATCAGTTCGGCGTGGCAGGCTTCGGCCGATTCGCGGTCGAACATCGAGTTGCACACCGGCATCACGATGGCGTCGGCAAACATCACGACGCGAGCGAGTTCAAAGCCGTGCATGCCGCCGGGGGTGTCGAGCACGACGTGGGTGATGCCGGTCGGCACACGCAACATGTTTTTCTGGTCCACCGCCCAGGGCGCGATGGCCGGCAGCGAGCCGTCGCGCCGTTTCAACCAGGCACGCGCCGACTGCTGTCGGTCCACGTCGCCAAGCATGACGGAGCTGCCATTGCGCGCGCACCATGCCGCGATGTGGGCGGCCAGTGTGCTTTTGCCACTGCCCCCCTTGCGGTTGACGACTGCGATGACCGGCATGAACGCTCCAGAATCGGGTAGAAGGAACAGTTTGATACAAATTGCCTCAAAAGTCCAGTCTGCCCAATGAATGCGGGCGCAAGCAGCTAGTATTTTTGTAGCAAAAAAGTCTTATTCAGGGGGAGGCCGCGGCCGCATCGCGGACCCGCGCCCCGCGCCAGCACCCCAGCAGCGCCAACGCCGCCAGGCTGAAGACCGCACCCGCCACAAAGGTCACCGGGGCGCCCAGCTGGTCCCACAAGACCCCGGCCACCGTGCTGGCCAGCAGCATGGCCAGGCCGCTCATCAGGTTGAAAAACCCGAAGGCGGTACCGCGCAGGTCGGCCGGTGCGGCGTCGGCCACCATGGTGGCCAGCAGGCCCTGGGTCATCGCCATGTGCAGGCCCCACAGCGCAATGCCGGCCCAGACAAAGGTCCAGTGGTTGCCCGAGGCCAGCACCACATCGGCGGCGATCAGCACCACCAGCCCCGCTGCCAGCAGCCTGGTGTGGCTCATCTGGTCCGACAGCTTGCCGAAGGGGTAGGCGCCCAGGGCGTAAACGACGTTCATGCCGATCAGCACCAGCGGCGTCCAGGCGATGGGCAGGCCGCCCTGCAGCGCGCGCAGCACCAGAAAGGCTTCGCTGAAACGCGCGAGGGTGAAGACGGCGCCAATCACGACCACGCGCCAGTACGGGGCGCCCAGCCGCCGCAACTCGTCCCGGCTGATCGGGTTGCGGCGTGGCGCCGCGGTTTTGTCCTGTGCCGGCGCAGCCTCCTGTACGCCGAACAGCAGCAAGGCCACCGCCATGAAACCCGGAACCATGGCGACCCAGAAAATCGCCCGGAAGTCGTTGGCCCAGAGCAGCATCAGGCCCATGGCGAGCAGCGGCCCGACAAAAGCGCCCACGGTGTCGAGCGACTGGCGCAGCCCGAAGGCCGCACCGCGCATGCCGGGCGGGGCCAGATCGGCTACCAGCGCGTCACGCGGCGCGCCGCGTATGCCTTTTCCGGTACGGTCGATCAGGCGGGCGGCCAGCACCATGCCGGTGGTGGTGGCCAGCGCAAACAGGGGTTTGGAGGCGGCGCCCAGGCCGTAACCCAGCACCGCCAGCGGCTTGCGCCGGCCCCAGTAGTCGCTGAGCACGCCCGAGAAGACCTTGACGATCAGGGCCGTGGCCTCGGCTACACCTTCAATCAGGCCGACGGCCCACATGCTGGTGCCCAGCACCGTCACCATGAAGACAGGCAGCAGGCTGTGGATCATCTCGGAGGAGATGTCCATCAGCAGGCTGACAAAACCCAGTGCCCAGATGGCGGCCGGAAGCCGCCGTGGCGGGATGGGGGGTGTGCCGGGCATGGCGGGGTTGTCCGTGCGGTCTGTAGCGCCTGCCCCGTGCCTTGCGTCCTGGGGCCTGGTTCTAGCTGACCGCGACCGCGGCGCCGTCGCCCTGAGGTGCAATCACACCGATTTCATACACCTGCTCGCCGGCGTCGCGCAGGGTTTTTGCGGTGGCCAGGGCGCTGGCGGCATCCACCACCACCACCATGCCGATGCCGTTGTTGAAGGTGCGGTTCATCTCGAAGTCGGAGATGGCGGCGGTTTTCTGCAGCCAGGCAAACAGCTCGGTCTGCGGCCAGCTGCCCTTTTTCAGATGGGCGGCCGTGCCTTCGGGCAACACGCGCGGAATGTTTTCCAGCAGGCCGCCGCCGGTGATGTGGGCCAGCGCCTTGATCGGGTGGGCGGCCAGGGCGGCCAGCACGTTTTTCACGTACAGGCGGGTCGGCTCCATCAGGGCCTGCCTGAAGGGTTTGCCGTCCAGCGTGGCGGGCAGGTCGGCGCCGGCGCGTTCGATACATTTGCGCACCAGGCTGAAACCGTTGGAATGCACGCCGCTGCTGGCCAGGCCCAGCACCACGTCGCCGGGCTTGACATCCTTGCCGGTCAGGATTTTGGACTTTTCAACGGCACCGACCGCAAAACCGGCCAGGTCGTATTCGCCCTCGGGGTACATGCCCGGCATTTCGGCGGTTTCGCCGCCTATCAGTGCGCAACCGCTGAGTTCGCAGCCTTTGGCAATGCCGCCGACCACGGCTGCGGCGGTGTCCACATCAAGCTTGCCGCAGGCGAAGTAGTCCAGAAAAAACAGCGGCTCGGCGCCCTGCACCAGCACGTCGTTGACGCTCATGGCCACCAGGTCGATGCCCACGGTGTCGTGCATGGCCCATTCGAACGCCAGGCGCAGCTTGGTGCCCACGCCGTCGGTGCCGCTGACCAGCACCGGCTCCTTGTAGCGTTTGGGCACCTCGAACAGCGCGCCAAAGCCGCCGATGCCGGCCAGCACGCCTTCGCGCATGGTTTTCCTGGCCAGGGGCTTGATGCGTTCAACCAGGGCGTCGCCCGCGTCGATGTCAACGCCGGCGTCTTTGTAGCTCAGGGGGGAAGAGGAGGAGGTGGTCATGCTGCTTGAGTGGTGGGAAGGGGCCGGCGGGACGGACATGCAAGCCCGATAGAATCCAAGCCAAGATTCTAAGGGTTCACCCCCGTCCGCCTGCATGCAATTTACTTCTGCCCAAAAACGTACAGCCGCCTGGTGCCTGATCGCGGCCCTGGTGATGCTGGCGTTGTGGCTGCTGGGGCCGGTGCTCACGCCTTTTGTGGTGGGTGCCGTGCTGGCCTATGTGCTGACGCCGGTGGTGAACTGGCTCGACGGCCTGGGTCGCGGACGGATGCCGCGCGTGCTGGCCGTCCTGATCGTGGAGACCCTGTTCATCCTGGTCTTGCTGTCCATCCTGCTGCTGGTGGTGCCGATTTTTGCCAAGGAACTGCCGCTGCTGCGCGAGCAGTTGCCGCTGCTGGCCGATCGTGTCAACAACGCCCTGGGGCCGTGGCTGGCGCAGTTCGGCATCACCGTGGCGCTGGATGTGGCCAGCATCAAGGCCTTTGTCGTGAAGTACCTCAGTGCCAACTTTGAAGATGCCTTCGGCTCGGTCCTGTCTTCGCTCAAGCTGGGCGGCAGCGTGGCGCTGGCCATCGTGGGCAATGCCGTGCTGATTCCGGTGGCCCTGTTTTTCCTGCTCAAGGACTGGGGCCGCTTCGTCGGCCTCGTGGTCGAGCTGGTGCCGCCCAAGCTGCGCGCTTCATTTGACAGCTTCATGGACGAGGCGGATGCTGTGCTCGGTCAGTACCTGCGTGGCCAGTTGCTGGTCATGGGCGTGCTGGCGATCTATTTCAGCGTGGCGCTGGCGCTGTTCGGGTTCGACCTGGCCGTGCCGGTCGGTGTTTTCACCGGCCTGGCGTTTTTTATTCCCTACCTGGGCTTCGGGCTGGGGCTGGTGCTGGCGCTGCTGGCCGGCGTCCTCCAGTTCGGTGGCCTGTATGGCGTGCTGGTGGTCGCCGGCGTGTACGGCGCGGGGCAACTGGTCGAGAGTTTGTACCTGACGCCGCGGCTGGTCGGTGAGCGTATCGGCCTGCACCCGCTGGCCGTCATTTTTGCCCTGCTGGCTTTCGGGCAGCTGTTTGGCTTTCTCGGCGTGTTGATTGCCTTGCCGGCCAGCGCCGTGCTGCTGGTCGGCATTCGTCGCGTGCGCGCCGGCTACATGGCCAGCAAGCTGTATCAAGGCTAGAACATGGCCCCCACGCTTGTCACTTCGTGTACCTTCGGTGGTGCGCTGCCCCTTGCACGAATAGGAGGGGCCGCTGCGCCTGCGGCCCGGCAAAGCCGGTTCCGCAGCCCCTGCTTGAAGGGGAGATTTTCGCCACGTTCGAGCCTCGCCCGAGGGTTGCAAAGATGAAACAGATCGCACTGGACATCGGGCTGGCATCGCCACCGTCGTTCGCCAATTTTTTTGCCGGCCCCAACGAGGCGGCGCTCCGGCACCTGGAACTGTGGGCCGGCAACAGCCTGCGCTCCCCGGTGCCGACCTACCTGTGGGGGGAGCCCGGCAGCGGCAAGACCCACCTGCTCAAGGCCGTCAGCGAGGCGCTGCGCGAGCAGGGCGCGTCGGTGGGCTGGCTCGATGCCTCCATGCTGGAGCCGCCCGAATTCAATGAAAAATGGGCGGCGGTGATCATGGACGACTGCCACCTGTACACCGCGGTGCAGCAGCAGGCGGCCTTCAACTGGTTCGTCAATGCCCTCAATGCCGCCGACGGCCACCCGCGCTGGGTGCTGGCGGCTGGCAACGCGCCGCCGGCCGATCTGGCCCTGCGCGAGGATCTGCGCACGCGCCTGGGCTGGGGCCATGTGTTTGCGCTGCAGGCCCTGACCGAGACGGAACGCCGTGCGGTGCTGCGCCAGGAGGCCGACGCGCGTGGCGTGTTCCTCAGCGACGAGGCCATGGATTTCATCCTGAGCCGCTTCTCGCGCGACCTCGGCAACCTGATGCAGCTGCTGGACCAGCTCGACGCCTACGCGCTGCAGACGCAACGCGCGATCACCATTCCGCTGATCAAATCCATGCTGGAGACCCTGTGACATCACGCCCTGGCGCCGCAAAACGGCGCATCGCCCTGTTCGACCTCGACCACACGCTGATTCCCATCGATTCCGACTACGAGTGGGGCGAGTTCACGATTGCACTGGGCTGGTGCGAGGGCCACGAGTTCAAGCGCCGCAACGCCGAGTTTTTTGCCCACTACCAGGCCGGAACGCTCGACATCCATGACTACGTGCGTTTTGCCACCCAGGCCATCCGGGAGCAGGGCGCTACAAAATCAATAGCTGCTCACGCCCGTTTCATGGGCGAAATCGTGCAAAAAGGCATACAAGCCACGGCGCTGGATCTGGTCCGCGGCCACCAGGCGGCAGGGGACGACACCGTGATCGTCACCGCCACCAACGAATTCGTGACCCGGCCCATCGCCGAGGCGTTCGGGGTGACCGAGCTGATTGCGGTGGAACTCGAGCGCGACGCCGCCGGCCAGCTGACCGGTGAAATCCGCGGCACCCCGTCTTTCCGGGAAGGCAAGGTAGCCCGGGTCCAGCAATGGCTGGCCGACCGCGGGCTGCACTGGGAGGCGGTGGAAAGCACTTTTTACAGCGATTCCATGAACGATCTGCCTTTGCTGGAAAAAGTCACCCACCCGGTGGCCACCAACCCCGACGAGCGCCTGCGGGCGATTGCCACCGAGCGCGGATGGCGCATACTTGAGCTGTTCTAACTGCCGTGGACGGCCGGCCTTGCCCTGCAAGCGCGGTCTGTCCGGCAAAATCTCCTGATTCCATGATCAAAAAATTTATCGACAAGCTGTTTGGCAAGTCCGCCAGTCCCGCCAGCGGTGCCACCCGGTCCAAAAAATCAGTTTTCGGGGAGCGCCGCGAAGTCGGTCCCCAGGACCATGCGATCAACCCCAAGCTGGTCGATGAGCGCGCGATGGACGTGGTGCACACCCTCAAGCGGGCCGGCTACGAGGCCTTCATCGTCGGCGGTGCGGTGCGCGACCTGCTGGTCGGCCTGCGTCCCAAGGACTTCGATGTGGCCACCGATGCCACGCCCGAGCAGGTCAAATCGCTGTTCCGCCGCGCCTTCATCATCGGCCGGCGCTTTCGCATCGTGCATGTGATTTACGGCCGCGGCCGCGAACACGAGGTGATCGAGGTCTCGACCTTCCGCGCGCATCTGGACAGCAGCCTGGCCGAGCAGGTCGGCGGCAACGAGCGCACCAGCAAGAGCGAACTCGCCGGCATGAAACACGCCGTGGACGCCTCCGGCCGCGTGCTGCGCGACAACGTCTGGGGCCCGATGGAAGAAGACGCCGCGCGGCGCGACTTCACCATCAACGCCATGTATTACGACCCGGAGACGCAGATCGTGGTCGACTACCACCACGGCATCCGCGACGCGAAGAAAAAAATCATCCGCATGATTGGCGATCCGGCCACGCGTTACCGCGAAGACCCGGTGCGCATCATCCGCGCCGTGCGTTTTGCCGCCAAGCTCAGCGATCTGGGCTTCAAGTTTGAAGAAAAGACCGTGGCGCCGCTGCGCGAGATGAAAGGCCTGCTGGCCGATGTACCGCAGTCGCGCCTGTTCGACGAAATGCTCAAGCTGCTGCAAACCGGCCACTCGCTGGCCAGCATCGAGCAACTCAAGTTCCTGGGCCTGAACACCGGCATCTATCCCCTGCTCGATGTGGTGGTGGATACGTCGGAAGAGCCCTTCCTGCAGCTGGCGCTGCTCGACACCGACCGCCGCGTGGCCGAAGGCAAGCCGGTTGCGCCAAGTTTTCTGCTGTCCTGCGTGCTCTGGGCCGATGTGCGCGAAGGCTGGGCCCGGCGCCTCAAGCGCGGAGAGAACACCATGCCCGCGCTGCAGGACGCGATCGACGATGCCTTCAACGCGAAGATTGGCGATGTGTCGGGTCGCGGCAAGCTGGGCACCGACATGCGCGAAATCTGGACCATGCAGCCGCGTTTTGAAAAACGCACCGGCAGCTCGCCTTATTCGCTGCTGGAGCAGCCACGCTTTCGCGCGGGCTTTGACTTCCTGCGCCTGCGCGCGCAGACCGGCGAGATCGAACCCGAGCTGTCCGAGTGGTGGGAGAAATTCAGCACCGCCTACGACGACGAGCGCCACGAGATGATCGAGCAGGCCAGGCTCGAACAGTCGAAAAAGCCGCAGCCGCCGCGCACCCGCGTCAAGCGCGCCGAAGGTGACGCGCCGCGCAGCGACGATGCCGGCCATGGCCCGGCACCTGCGCCCGAAGCCGGCGAATCCGGTGAACCCGCGCCCGCCAAAAAGCGCAGGCGCCGCCGCAAGCCGGCCAACCGCGAAGGCGGCTCGGCTGCATCGACAGGTCCGGCTTCCGACACCCCGACCGACTTCTAAGTCAGCCGGCCATGGGGACGGCCCTGCGCCCTGAGCGGTCCGATGGTGTCACGGCTTATGTCGCGCTGGGCGCCAACCTCGGTGACGCCGCCGCGGCGGTGCGGTCGGCCATGGATGCCCTGGCGGGCCTGCCGCTGACCCGGGTGAGCCGCCGCTCCAGCCTGTACCGGACCGCGCCGCTGGCTGACGCAGGCGACACGCCCGGCCCGGCTGCCGGCGGCGACTACATCAATGCCGTGGTGGAAGTGCAGACCGCCCTGAGCGCGCCCGAGCTGCTGCGCCAGCTGCAGGCCCTGGAACAGGCCGCCGGCCGCGAGCGGTCCTACCGCAACGCACCGCGCACGCTGGATCTCGATCTTCTTTTGTACGGCAGCGGCCGCATCGATTCAGCCCGCCTCACCGTGCCGCATCCGCGCATGCATCAGCGCGCGTTTGTGCTGGTGCCGCTGGCGGAAATTGCGCCGGCGCTGGTGCCGCAGGCGCAGCTCGAGGCGGTGGCGGATCAGGCGATCCAGCGTCTGGACGCTTGAGGCCTGAGGCGACCCGTTTCAGGGCGCCAGGCGCTCGCGCAGCCAGCCCGCCTCGACCTGGGTGTAGCGCAGCCGGTCATGCAACCGGCTTTTGCGGCCCTGCCAGAACTGCCAGTTGTCGGGCTTGAGCCGGTAGCCACCCCAGTGCGGCGGCCGTGGCGGCTGCAGCAGGAATTTCGCGCCGTACTTCGCCGCATTGGCCACCAGCACGCTGCGGCCGGAGATCACCTGGCTTTGCGGGCTGGCCCAGGCGCCGATGCGCGAATCCAGCGGCCGGCTGTGGAAGTACTCGTCGCTTTCCTCGGCGGACACTTTTTCGACCCGACCTTCGATGCGCACCACGCGCTCGAGCTCGACCCAGTGAAACTGCAACGCGGCGAAGGGGTTGGCGGCCAGCTCCTGGCCCTTGCGGCTCTCGTAATTGGTGTACCAGACAATGCCGCGCTCGTCATACCCTTTGATCAGCACGACGCGGGTCGAAGGACGTCCGTTGGCGGCCACCGTGGCCACCGTCATCGCATTGGGCTCGGGCACCTCGGCCGCGATGGCTTCCTTGATCCACTGGTCAAATTGCTGCAGCGGGTCGGCATGCGAGGCCTCTTCGTTGAGTTCGGCGCGTTCGTAGCTTTTGCGCAGGCTGGCGATGTGTTGGGTAGGCTCTGACATACTGGAAGTATAGGTAGTCCACCATGTCCTTGTCTTCATCGCCCGTCTCCCCCCCGCCTCTTGCGCTGCCCACCGTCATCGTGCTGGCCTCGGGCCGCGGGGAACGTTTCATCGCGTCCGGCGGCCACACCCACAAGCTGCAGGCCCTGCTGGCCGGCAAGCCGGTGCTGCAGCACACGCTGGACGCAGTGATCGCCAGCGGCCTGCCCTGGCACCTTGAGGACGCCGGGCATCCGGGCATGGGTGACTCGATTGCGGCGGCGGTGCGTGCCACGCCGGATGCCACGGGCTGGCTGGTGCTGCCGGGCGACCTGCCGCTGGTGCGCAGCGACACGTTGCGGGCCGTGGCCCGGGCGCTGGCGCAACACGCGGTGGTGATTCCGCTGTACCAGGGCGCGCGCGGCCACCCGGTCGGCTTTGCCGCGGCGTGCCGGGACGGTTTGCTGGGATTAACGGGAAATCAGGGCGCAGCGCCCGTAGTGCGGGCGCAGGAAGCTATGAATTCAGTAGCGGTCCTAGCGCTTGACGATGTCGGCATCGTGACCGATGTCGATACCGTGGACGACCTGGCGCGCGCCGAAGCACTGCTCGCCGCGCGTTGATTTCCCTAATCAAGCAGGGGCCGCGGGTCCGGCTTTGCCGGCCCGCAGGCGCAGCGGCCCCATCGGGGGGCAGGGAGCTACACGCAGTGAGCGACCGTGGGGGCTAACGTATTACCGCACAAGCCAGCCGCGGGCCGGCGTTGCCGGTCGGCTGGGTTTTGTAGTCATCGGGGTCGCGGTGAACAATCAGGCCGCGGCCCACGACGTCGGTCACGCCGCTACCGACAGCCAGAGAGCCTGATTCAAAGTTGAAGCGGGCGACACCGCCGGCATCGGCTTTCAGGCTGGGCAGGTCGCCGGTGTGGTGCATGCCCATGCCGTGGCTGCCATGCGGCGCGCCGGTGGGGTTGAAGTGCCCGCCCGCGCTCATGCCGTCGCCGCTGGAGCAGTCGCCTTTTTCGTGCACATGAAAACCGTGTTCCGCATTCGGCTTGAGGCCACGGATTTCGCCGCTCACCAGAACCTTTTTGCCCTTCTGGACAAAACTGACGCTGCCGCTGGTGGTGTTGCCGGTGGTGGGCTGCAACTGCGCGGTGGCGCGTGGGCCGCTGGGGGTGCTGGCACAGGCGCCAAGCAGGGCGGCGGCCGCAATCAAAAGCATTCTGGAAACCATGTGGAACTCCTTTTTTACAGTGGACGAAGCGGGCACGGCTTGACTCTAGGCCATGCGTCAGGCCTGCGAAGTAGGACAGGATGCCAAGTTGAGCAGCCGGGCCAGGGTGGCATCCGAAATGCCGTGGCTGCGCAGGCTTTCCAGCGTCTGGCGTGCGTAGTCGTGTGTGGTGCCGTAACACCCGCAGGCGCTGGAGAAAATCTGCCGGTAACGCGCCTCGCTGAGTTCGCCGGTGAAGCTGGGGCTGCGCCGTGAGAGGGTGAAGGCCAGCGCCTGGACCGGCCCCTTGTCGGTGTTGCAACGCAGAGAGCGCGGGTCATACACGCCCATGGCCATCTCGCGCAGCCAGAGCCTGGCCACCACGTCCGGCACTTCGTGGCGCGGCACACGGTAGACCACGCCGTGGCAGCTGCCGCCCGAGAGCAGCGCAAACACCAGCCCCGGGCACTCGGGCGTGCCGCGGTTGATGCGGCTCCACATCTTCAGCGCCCGGTGCCAGCCGTGCACCCGCGCGCGCCGCAGTTCGGCAAAGTCGAAATCGGGCCGCCAGATCAGCGACGCGTAGCCGAAAATCCAGAGGTCCTCTCGGCCGCCCCACTGGTGCAGAAAACGCTCCAGCATGGGCGCCGGATCACGCAGGGCGGACAGGTCATGGTGCGGGGGAGTTTCCACAGTCACACTTTACAATGACCGGCTCTCACCGGCGAAGCAGCCGGTTATTTTTTGCGGCCGGCACAGGCGCCGCAGCCTGTGCAGTTTCACGGAGTTTTATCCATGTCTTCCTCATCGGATGATGAACAGCTGGGCCCGGTCCTGGGCCTTGTTTTTGCCATCATTGCCCTCGTGATCGCGTTGGTGATAGGCGCCGCGCTGCAGCGCCGGGGTGCGCCGGCCTTGCCCGCCGTGGCAGGCGCCGCCGCGTTGCCTGTGCTGGCCGCGCCGGTGCCGGCTGCGCCTGCCAGTGCCGCTGCGCCGGCAACAGCGCCATCGGCACAGGCCGTGTCGGATGCCGCCAGCATCACGGTGGAATACGGGGTGGTGAAATTTTATTTTGCGTCGGGCAAGGCCGATCTGGCGCCTGGTGCCGGCGCGGTGCTGGTCGATGTGGTCAGGGCAGCTAAAACCGGCAAGAAGGTGGTCATTGCGGGTTTTCACGACCCCAAGGGCAATGCCGCAGCCAATGTTGAACTGGCCCGCCAGCGCGCACTGGCGGTCCGCGATGCGCTGACAGCAGCGGGTGTGACAGCCAGCCAGATCACGCTGCAAAAACCCGAGCAGGTGGCGGGCTCGGGCAGCGACGCCGAGGCGCGCCGGGTCGAGATCACCTTGCAATAGGGCGGGACGCCAGGGGCGCGCTCAGGGGCCGCGCTACCCGCGCCTCTTGTCCCTGCGTGGTACCCGGTCTGTAACCCGCGCCTTTCCAAAGGTGGGGTAAACAAGTACGATGAGCAGCGTAATAAAGTTACCGACTCATCTTCAGCCACCTGCTTGGCCCACACCCCCCATGACCCTTCATTCCACCGTCGCCGACGTCACCGCGCGCATTCGCGAGCGCAGCCGGGCGACGCGCAGCGCCTACCTCCAGCGCCTGGACGGCGCGGCCACCCGGGCCATCAGTGTTGACCGCATGGGTTGCGGCAACATCGCGCACGCGGTGGCCGGCATGCCGCTGGACGACCGCTTCAAGGTGGTCACGCAGCGCGCGCCCAACATCGGCATCGTGACCGCCTACAACGACATGTTGTCGGCGCACACGCCGCTGCAGCCGTATCCGGACCTGATCAAGTGGGAAGCGCGCCTGCATGGCGCCACCGCCCAGGTCGCCGGCGGTGTGCCGGCCATGTGTGACGGTGTCACGCAGGGCACGCCGGGCATGGAGCTCAGCCTGTTCAGCCGCGATGTGATTGCCATGGCAACCGCCGTCTCCCTGAGCCATGACATGTTCGATGCGGCGCTGATGCTGGGCGTGTGCGACAAGATCGTGCCGGGCCTGCTGATAGGCGCGCTGCATTTCGGCCACCTGCCCATGGTGTTTGTGCCGGCCGGCCCCATGCCGTCCGGCCTGCCCAACAAGGAAAAAGCCCGCGTGCGCGAGCAGGCCGCGCAGGGTCTGGTCGGGCGCGCGGAATTGCTCGAGGCGGAGCTCAAGAGTTACCACAGCCCCGGCACCTGCACCTTTTACGGCACGGCCAACAGCAATCAGATGCTGCTTGAAGCCATGGGCCTGCACGTGCCCGGCACTGCGTTTGTGAACCCCGGCGGCGACCTGCGCGACGAACTCACGCGCGAGGCGGCGCGTACCGTGTTGGGCATCGTGAAATCCTCGAAACGTTTTTCGCCCATCGGGAAAATCGTCGATGAAAAGGCCATCGTCAACGCCATGGTCGCGCTGCTGGCCACCGGCGGCTCCACCAATCACCTGATCCACTGGGTGGCAGTGGCGCGTTCGGCCGGCATCCTGATCGACTGGGACGATTTTTCCGCCTTGTCCGCGGTGGTGCCGCTGTTGACCCATGTCTATCCCAACGGCAGCGCCGACGTGAACCAGTTCCAGGCGGCCGGCGGCACGGGTTTCGTGATCCGTGAACTGCTCGATGCCGGCTTCATGCACGAGGACGTGCTTACCGTGCGCGCAGGTGGCATCCGCGAATACACCCGTGAGCCGGCCATGGACGGCGACAAGCTGGCCTGGCACGAGATGGGCGCGACGAAAGACGAGGCCATCGTGCGGCCGGCCAGCGCGCCTTTCAGCGCCACCGGCGGCCTCAAGCTGCTGCAGGGCAACCTGGGCCGCAGCGTGATCAAGGTCTCGGCCGTGCCCGACGACCGCCATGTCATCGAGGCGCCGGCACGCGTGTTTGATTCGCAGGAGGACCTGCATGTGGCTTTCCGTGCCGGTGAACTGGACCGCGACGTGGTCTGTGTGGTGCGCTGGCAGGGCCCGCAGGCCAACGGCATGCCCGAGCTGCACAAACTCACGCCACCGCTGGCGGTGTTGCAGGGCAAGGGGTTCAAGGTGGCGCTGGTGACCGATGGGCGCATGAGCGGCGCCTCGGGCAAGGTGCCGGCGGCCATCCATGTGTCACCGGAAGCGGCGGCCGGCGGCCCGCTGGCGAAAGTGCGTGATGGCGATGTGGTGCGAGTCGACGCGTTCACCGGCACGCTGGAGGTCAGGATCACAGCCGACGAATGGGCGGCGCGGCCGACCGCGGTCATGCCGCAGGCGCTGCGTGATGCCAATGGTCAGGGTCTGGGGCGCGAACTGTTTGCCGGCATGCGCCGGCACGCGCTGACGGCCGAAGAAGGAGCGTTATCGTGGATGTGAGTATCGATATCCAGGGCCCGCTGACGGCCCTGCAGGTGATGCAGGATGCGGCGGTCATTCCGGTGATTGTGCTGACCGATGTGGCGCACGCCGTGCCGCTGGCGCGAGCGCTGGTGGCTGGCGGGATACGCATGCTGGAAGTGACCCTGCGCACGCCGCAGGCGCTGGCCTGCATCGAAGCGATTGCGCGTGATGTGCCCGAAGCCGTGGTCGGCGCCGGCACGGCGCGCAGTGCGGCCGACGTGCAGGCCTGCGCGATGGCCGGCGCGCGTTTTATCGTCAGCCCGGGCTACACGCATGCGGTGGGCGCGGCCTGCCGCGATGCGCACCTGCCGCTGTTGCCCGGCGTGGCCACGGGCAGCGAAATCATGGCGGCGCAGGAAGACGGGTTCACCGAACTCAAGTTTTTCCCGGCCCTGCAGGCCGGCGGGCTGGCCATGCTCAAGGCCTGGAGCGGCCCGTTTGGTGACGTGACGTTCTGTCCCACCGGCGGCATCACGGCAGCGAACGCGGCCGAGTTTCTGGCACTGCCCAACGTGGTGTGTGTCGGCGGCTCCTGGCTGGTGCCGGCCGATGCGCTGGCGCGCGGCGATTGGGGCCGCGTGACGGAGCTGGCCCGGCACGCCAGTGAGTTGCCGCGGCAAGCGGGTTGATTTCGACTCGAGAAGAATCGTGTGTTGGCCCAATGGATTCGGGCGTATGCAGCTATTGAATTCATAGCGCCTGCTTTTCCGGCCCTGTCATCCCGGACTTGATCCGGGATCCATGTTCGTGGATCACCTGCGTTGTTCTTGCTGTCGTGGTCTGCCGGCAAGCCGGGGGTTGCCCGGCGGCAACTCACTTTTCTTTTGCGTCGCCAAAAGAAAAGTAAGCAAAAGAAAAGGCGACCCGATGGTCTGGGTCAAAGAAAAGGCGACCCGATGGTCTGGGTCCCTCCGCTTCGCTACGGGAAACCTCCGGTGCTCGCCGAAAGCGGGGCCGAGCTCGAACTCGCTTCGCTCAGACAATCGCTCGTCCTGATCCGCTTTCGGCTGCGCTCCTCGGCCCAGCCCGACGGGTGGGGGAATCGAATGCAGGACCGGGGTCGGGATCGTATGCGGGGGACGTGACGCGCGCAGCGCGTCACGTCGTTCTTACGCAGCAGTCATGTTTGCACGCGAGCGCAGCACACGCGGCCAAATGAAGTCCCCCTCCATCGCCCAGCGAGGCGAGGGACGGGATAGGGGAGGGAGTGGGGAGTCGCTCCTACTGCCTTGGGCGAACCGCAGTCGCGGCGTGAAGCCGGCGATCCCCGGGTGCCAGGACGCCAGAGATGCAATGCCCTCAGCGCAGCCCCGCACCACCCGTATCGTTCTTGCGCTCAATCAACTCGATCTTGTAGCCATCCGGATCGGTGACAAACGCAATCACGGTTGTGCCGCCCTTGACCGGCCCGGCCTCGCGCGTCACGTTGCCGCCAGCTGCCTTGATTTTTTCGCAGGCCGCGTAGGCGTCGGGAACGCCCAGTGCAATATGACCATAGGCGGTGCCCATCTCGTAGCTGTCGGTGTCCCAGTTCCAGGTCAGTTCGATCTCGGCCTGGCCCGGATTGCCGCCCTCGTAGCCGACAAAGGCCAGGCTGTATTTGTATTCCGGGTTTTCCGACGTGCGCAGCAGCGTCATGCCGAGCACCTGGGTGTAGAAATCAATCGAGCGTTGCAGCTTGCCAACGCGCAGCATGGTGTGCAGGAGTCTCATCGTGTTTCTCTTCCTTTTGAACAGGTGTTGGCATTGTCCGGCAATCCAGAACCCCCCAACACAACGGGGGAAATTCACGGTTTTCCGGGCGATATACTGGCCAGCTATTTACGCAGCGCCCCTCATTCATGCCCCTGTCTTCCACGACTGATCAGCCTCATGACTGGCTGTGCTCCACCCGCCTGCTCGATCTTGATGATCCCAAACTCCGTATCCAGGCCATGCGCATCACGCAGCTGGCGACCACGCCAACCCGGAAGGCCGTGGCCCTTCATGACTTCGTCAAGTCGCTGCCTTTTGGTTGCGTGGCCGGTTTTGACCATGTACCGGCGGCGGCCGTGCTCAAGGCGGGACGCGGCGACTGCCACACCAAGGGCACGCTGTTTGTAGCCATGCTGCGTTCGGTCGGCGTGCCCGCCCGGCTGCGTTTCGTGACCCTCTCCAGCGGGTTTCTCAAGGGCATCATCGATGTGCCGCAGAGCACCATCACCCATGCCGTGGCGGAGGTTTACCTGGACGCGCGCTGGATACAGACCGACACCTATGTGACGGACTCCCTGCTGGAGGCGCAGGCTGCAGAGTTGCTGAGCCAGACCGGCTGTCTGGTGGGCTACGGCATCCACGTCCGGGGCATGCATTTCTGGGATGGCCGGCATGCCGCGCATGCGCAGTACAACGTTTCCGACCCGGCCAGCCTGCCGCTGCATGACTGGGGCGTGGCGCACGATCCCGAGCATTTCTACAGCAGCAAGGACCATGCGGAGCTGGAGCTCGGCTGGCTGACGCGGGCCAAATGGATGCTCGCCGCCGCGCTGGTGAACCGGCGTGTGGAGCAGGTCCGGACCCAGCCCGGGGCGGCAGGGCAGCCCGCCTAGGAATACCTTCCCGTCCGAAGTTCAGGCCGCTTTTGGCGGCGGCACCTCAAACACCAGGCAGGTGGTGGTGGCGTGGGCATACAGCTTGCCGTCCGGCCCGATGATGCGGGCTTCGGCCGTGGCCATTTGCCGGCCGCAATGGATGACCGTGCCGATCGCACGCAGCGGTCCGGTTTTATGGGACGCGGCCCGCACGATGTTGACGCCGAGTTCCGCCGTGGTGTAGGCGCGGCCGGCCGGCATCATGGTGTGCACAGCGCAGCCCAGCGCCGAGTCCAGCAGCGTGGCGTACCAGCCGCCATGCACCGTGCCCAGCGGGTTGTAATGCTTGAGCTGCGGCGTGCCCTGGAACACCGCTTTGCCGGGGCCGACCTCCACCAGCGAAAAATCGAGTGTGTCGGCAATGTGCGGAAAGGGCAGCTCGCCGGCCAACATGGCCTGCATGATCTCCAGCCCGCTCTTGCCGGCCACCATGGACGGATGGGCCAGGCCCGGTTTGCCGCCGCCGGCCAGCATGCGCTCGACGACGGCGTTGCGCTCCTCGTTCCATAACGCCAATGTTTCTTCCGGGGTCATTGTTTCTCCTTTGATTGCACCTGCAATAATTGTAGCTACAATTATCACATGTCCAGAAAAACCGCTGCCGCCACCCAGGCCGACCTGAAAGCCCTGGGTTGCACCAACCTGAAGCTGCGCCAGCTGATGCGGCGTGTCGCCACCTATTACGACCTCGAGATGGCGAAGTCGGGCCTGAAGACCACCCAGTATTCGCTGCTGTCCCATGTTCTCAAGCTCGGCCCCCTGCGTCCCGGCGAGCTGGCGCAAAGCATGAAGGTCAGCGCCTCCACCCTGACGCGCAATCTCAAACCCCTGATCGATGCCGGCTGGATCGAACTGACCGCTGGCACCGATGCACGCAGCCGCAGTGTGGCCATCACACCGGCGGGCCGTGCCAAACGCGAGGAGGCCCGCCATCGCTGGAAGGTGGCGCAGGAGGGCTTGAACCACCTGCTGGGCGCGCAGCGCGTGCTGGCGCTGCATGGCCTGATCAATGAGTCGCTGGAGCTGCTGTCCCCCGTTGAAACCGGATCCGGAGCCGATGATGAATAAACCTTCCTCTTCCTCGTCTGCCAGGCGGCATGTCGCGCTGTGGCTGGTGCTGCTGGCCGCGGCCGGCACCTTTGCGCTGACCATGGGCGTGCGACAGACCATGGGCCTGTTCCTGTCGGCGCTCAATACCTCGACCGCGCTGGGCATAGGCAGCATCAGCCTGGCCTTTGCGTTTGGCCAGTTGTGGTGGGGGTTGACCCAGCCTTTTGCCGGCGCCGTGGCCGACCGCATCGGCACCGGCCGCGTGATTTTTCTGGGCGTGTTGCTGGTGGCCACAGGCACCATCCTCACGCCGCTGATGACCAGCACGGCGGGCCTGATATTTGCCATTGGTGTGCTCGCCGCGGGTGGTGCGGGCATGGCTGGCCCGTCGGTGCTGATGGCGGCGACCGCACGCCTGGTGCCGCTGGAAAAACGCGGCTTTGCCAGCGGCATCGTCAATGCGGGCGGCTCCTTCGGCCAGTTTGCGATGGCGCCGATCGCGATTGGCCTGACGGCGACCGTCGGCTGGGCCAACGCGATGCAGTGGTTGGGCGTGCTGATCCTGCTGGCGCTGCCGGCGGTGTGGGTGCTCCAGGGCAACTCGAACGCCCTGGCAGCACAGGCCGCGGCAGCCTCCGGCAAGAAAGCACTGAGCGCCCGCCAGGCGATTCGCCAGGCGTTGGCCACGCCCAGTTACCGATACCTGAGCCTGGGGTTTTTCGTCTGCGGATTCCACGTCGCCTTTCTGGCCACGCACCTGCCGGGTGTGGTGGCTGCCTGCGGCCTGCCGCCGGAGATCGGCGGCTGGGCACTGGCCATGATCGGCCTGTTCAACATCGTCGGCAGCCTCGCCATGGGCTGGGCCGTGGGCCGTTGGCGCATGAAGTCGCTACTGGCGCTGCTGTACGCGACGCGCGGCATCGCGGTACTGATCTTTTTGCTGGCGCCGAAAACACCGGCGGTGATGCTGGTGTTTGCCGCCGTCATGGGCGTGACCTTTCTCTCGACGGTTCCGCCGACCGCGGGCCTGGTGGCCAAGATGTTCGGCACGGCCAACATGGCCATGCTGTTCGGCATCGTGATGCTGGCGCACCAGATCGGCGGCTTTTTCGGCGCCTTCCTCGGTGGTTATGTCTTTGAAGCCACCGGCAGCTACGACTGGGTCTGGTACATCGACATCGTGCTGGCCGCGGGTGCCGCCCTCGTGAACCTGCCGATCCGTGAGGCCAAGTTGCCGCGTGCAAGCAGGGCTGCAACATGAACAGCGCCAATGCGTCGAGTACAGCCTCTTCAAGTCAAGCAGGGGCCGCGGAACCGGCTCTGCCGGGCCGCAGGCGCAGCGCCCCCTCGGGGGGCAGCGAACCACACGCAGTGGGGAGCGTGGGGGCTGGTCTTGACCCACGCACGCGGCTGCTGCTCGAAGCGCCGATTGCGCCCACCCTGCTGCGCCTGGCCGCCCCCAATGTGCTGGTCATGCTCGCGCAGGCCGGTGTCGGGCTGATTGAAACTTACTTCGTTGGCAAACTCGGCACCGACGCGCTGGCCGGCATGGCCCTGGTGTTTCCGGTGGTGATGCTGATGCAGATGACCTCGGCCGGCGCCATGGGCGGTGGCATCGCTTCGGCGATTGCCCGCGCCCTCGGCGCACGGCGCAAGGGCGATGCCGATGCGCTGGTGCTGCACGCCATCGTGATTGCCGCCGTGTTCGCGCTGCTGTTCACGGTGGCGGTGCTGGGCGGCGGGCGCTGGCTGTATGCCCGCATGGGCGGCACCGGTGGCGCGCTGGAGGCGGCCATGGTGTATTCCAACTGGGTGTTTGCCGGCGCGGCGCTGGTGTGGATTTTCAACACACTGTCGGCGGTGATCCGCGGCACCGGCAACATGGCGGTGCCGGCCAATGTCACGGTGCTGGGTGCGCTGGTGTTGTTGCCGCTGTCGCCGCTGCTGATCTTCGGTTGGGGTCCGCTGCCCGCGCTGGGCATTGCCGGCGGGGCCATTGCGCTGCTGGCCTATTACCTGGTGGGCAGCCTGGTGCTGGCGGCCTACCTGTGGTCGCCGAAAAGCCTGTTGCGCCCGTCGCTCGCACACATCCGTTTTCGTTGGCCGCTGTTCAAGGACATCCTGCGTGTCGGCCTGGTCGGCACGGTGTCCACGGTCGCCACCAACCTGGCCATAGGCATCACCACCGCGCTGGTCGGTAGTTTCGGCACCGCAGCGATTGCCGGCTACGGCACGGCCTCGCGGCTGGAGTATCTGCTGGTGCCGCTGGTCTTCGGTTTCGGTGCGCCGCTGGTCGCGATGGTGGGCACCTGCATGGGTGCGGGCCAGCGCGAACGCGCGCTGCACGCGACCTGGATAGGCGCGGGCATGGCCTTCGTGATGACCGAAGCCATCGGCCTGTGGGCCGCGGCGTTTCCCAAGGCCTGGCTCTCACTGTTCAACAGCGATCCGGCCATGATCGAAGCTGGCAGCGCCTACCTGCGGGTGGTGGGGCCGGTGTATGGCTTTTTCGGGCTCGGCCTCGCGCTGTACTTTGCGTCGCAGGGGGCCGGGCGGCTGCTCTGGCCGGTGCTCGGCAACCTGGCGCGGCTGGCGGTGGCCCTCGCCGGCGGCTGGCTGGCCCTGCGTTGGGACGGTGGCCTGGCCGGGGTTTTTCTTGCCCAGGCGGTGGCGCTGGTGATCTACGGCGTGCTCAATGCCTGGGCGGTGGCCGGCGGCGCCTGGTTTGGCGGCATCGGCTGGCCGCGCAGCACGGCGGGGCTGCTGAAAAGAATTCCATCAGCCGGGGTTTGAAAAGAAAAAGGCCTCCAGCCCAATAACCACGGGCGCAAGCAGCTATGTATTCAGTAGCAAATGACTGTCGCCTTCAAACCGGTGGCGTGAAGGCCGCGCGTGCCGCCAGCGCCTGCGCGCGGCTGGCGCAACCTTCGAGGTGGTCGTTGACCAGGCCCATGGCCTGCATGAAGGCGTACATCGTGGTTGGACCGACAAAGGTCCAGCCGCGTTTCTTCAGGTCTTTGGACAGCGCCGCCGAGGCGGGCGAATGGGGCAGGGCGCGCACGGCTTCCAGCGTGATGTGTTTGGGCCGGCTGGCGGCGTCGGGCTCCAGCCGCCAGACATAGGCGGCCAGCGAGCCGAACTCGCGGCGCAGCTCCAGGACACGCCGTGCGTTGTTGATGCTTGATGCGATCTTGCCGGCGTGGCGCACGATGCCTGCATCGGCTAGCAGGCGCTGGACATCGGCGGCATCAAAACGCGCCACCTGTTCGGCATCGAAGTTGGCGAACGCGCTGCGAAAGGCTTCGCGCTTGTTCAGGATGGTCAGCCAGCTCAGGCCGGCCTGAAAACCTTCGAGGCAGATCTTTTCAAACAGCCTGCGTTCATCGGCGACTGGAAAGCCCCATTCGGTGTCGTGGTAGTGGCGGTACAGCGGCGTGGCCTGGCACCAGGCGCAGCGGGTGTCGCCGCCCGCTTCGGTGAACAGGCCGGGTGCGTCGGCGGGCAGGGAGGTGGCGGCAGGCATGGCAGTCAGGGACTGGGCCCCGCTCAGGGCGTTTTGGTACGCAGCAGCAGTTCCTGGCGAAGGGCAACCAGTTTGGCCTTGAGCCGGCGTTCATGGGCCGGACCGACACGCAGCATGATTTTTTGCCCCGCCGACAGCGACTCCAGCGCCGGATCAGCGAACTCGTAACGCACCCACGGCCGCACCGGGGCGATCGGTCCCTTGACCTCTGTCAGCCGCACCGGCACCGGGCCGGCCGGCTCCGGCGTGGCGAGCAACTGGTCGATCACCGCGATCAGCCTGTCGTTGAAATAACGCTTGGGGTAACCCAGTTCTTCATAGGCCTGTTGCAGCAGCGGGTACATGTGGATGTACAACCCCACCGCCCGCGCCGGCGAGACGCTGTCGGCCAGGGCCACCAGCGGCGCATAACGCAGGCTGTTGTCTGCGGCGATGAAGCTGCCGCCGCCGGCGGGCTCCTCGACCGTGAAGCGGCCCGCTGTCGGCTGTACCGGCCAGAGCAGCGGCGGCGCGTGGGCGCGGCCGAGGGTGTCCACGGTGGCCACAAAGCGGCGCGGGAAGTCCTCGACCTGGAAAAAGGTGGCCATGGCCGGCTGGCCCAGCAAGGCGGTCAGCGCCGCGCCTATGCCCGAGGCCGCCAGGGGCGGCTCCGCGGCGGGTGGCGCGACCGGGTGCAGGATCGGCGGCGCCGGCTCGTCCACCGGGGCCTGGGCCGGCTCAGGCAGGGCAGGCGCTGCGGCCACCGGTGCGGCGGCCGGCGCGGGCGCCGGGGTCCGCGAGCTCCACCACAGGGCGGCGGCGGCCAGCGCGGCCACAAGGACGGCAGCGAACAAGAGGCGTGAGCGTGTGCTCATCGCGGACCTGGGGCGTACGCAACACGCGGGTGCTGCGGCTGGGGTTGAAGCGCCGGCAGGTCCGGGCGCGGTGTGGATTGCTTGACCATGTTTTCACCTTAACACGCGCACAAGGCATGGCGCGGGTCAGGGTTTTCGGGATGTGGCCTTATGGCAACCAGACACCGAGCCAGACCGCCGCGATCATCAGCACCAGCCCCGGCACGATACGCGCCGCATACGCGGCACCCCCGGCGTGGAAGGCCACAACGGCCTTCATCAGCGAATTGGTGCTCAGACCGGCGAGGATGGGCCACAGCGCGGCGTCCGGCGACAGTTTGCCGGACGCCACCAGCGACGCGACCGAGGCGGCGGTTGCGTGGGCATCGACCAGCCCGGTGACTGCGGCCGCCAGCAGGGCGCCGGGTGCGCCCAGCCAGGCGCTGAGCGCGGCCGACACCACCAGCACGACACCGACGATGGCGGCAAATGCCAGCGCGGTCTTGAGGTCGAAGGCCCGGCCCAGGTCCTGTGGTTCCGGACGGCCGGTGGCTGCTTGGGCCGCCAGTGCTCCCCGCGGGAAGAACAGCAGGCTGTAGGCGCATGCCGCCAGACCGCCGAGAACCAGCGGCCACCTCAGCGCGTCGAGCAGCGCCGGTTGCACCGCAGCCACCACGACCGCCAGCTGCACCATGGTGGCCAGGCTGGAGAGCACCGCACCGGCGATGGCCCCGTCCGCCTGGGTTTTGGCCCTGGCCGCACGTGTGCCCATGGCATGGATGGTGGCGGTGCTCGAAATGAAGCCCGCCGCGAACCCGGCCAGTGGCAGGCCGTAACGCGGACCCAGTGCGCGCGTCGCCACATAACCGAGCGCACTGATGGCCATCACCAGCACCACCAGGCGGGTGATGGCATGGGGGTTGACGGCATCGAAAGGACCCATGAACCGGTCCGGGGCCAGCGGCAGGGCGATCAGGGCCGCCGCTGAAAACAGCAGGGCATCATGCAACTCACGCTCGGTCAGCACGCCGCGCACAAAATGGTGAAGGCCGTTGCGTGCCGCCAGCAGCGCCGCCAGCGCTGCGCCCACACCGGCGGCCAGGGCCGCGTTGCGCATCGCCAGCCCGCCGAGCAGGCAGGTCAGCAGCAGGGCGATCTCGGTGGTCATGCCCGGGTCGCGCTCCCGGGTGCGCTGGTAGGACACGACGGCCAGGGCGCCGATGACCAGGGCGACAGCCGCCAGCAACAGGCCGCCGCCCAGCAACACCCCAACGGCGCCCAGCACCGAGGCCACCGCAAAAGTGCGTATGCCGGCCGCGCCGCGCGTCGGCCCGCTGCCTTTGCGGCGTTCGCGTTCAGCGCCGACCAGCAGGCCGATGCCCAACGCCACACTCAGGCCGAGCAGGGTGGAGAAGTCAGGCAGGGAAGGCATGGCGGCAGTGTAAGGGCGCACGGGCGCCCGGCCTTGCCGGACAGGCTGCGGGTGTCGCGGGCAGACCGATCACGCAGAGATGGACAAACGGGCCTTGCGCAGCCTCAGCGCGTTGCTGATCACGGACACCGAACTCAGGCTCATCGCCAGGGCCGCAATCATCGGCGACAGCAGCCAGCCGGTGAAGGGGTAGAGCAGGCCCGCGGCCAGAGGCACGCCCAGGGCGTTGTAAACAAAGGCAAAGCCGAGGTTCTGCTTCATGTTGGCGATGGTGGCCTCCGAGATTGCCCTGGCCTGTGCGATGCCGCGCAGGTCGCCCTTGACCAGCGTCACCTGGGCGCTGTTCATGGCCACGTCGGTACCCGTGCCCATTGCGATGCCCACATTGGCCTGGGCCAGGGCCGGCGCGTCATTGATGCCGTCGCCGGCCATGGCCACGATGTGACCCTCCTCCTGCAGGCGCTTGACCAGGACAAGCTTGTCGGCGGGCTGGACGCCGCCGTGGACCTCGGTTAGCCCCAAGCGTGCGGCGACGGCCTTGGCGGTGGTCAGACCGTCGCCGGTGGCCATGATCACGCGCAGGCCTGCGACCTTCAGCGTCGCCAGCGCCTCGGGCGTGCTGGCCTTGACCGGATCGGCCACGGCCAGCAGGCCGGCAAGCTGGCCGTCCACAGCGAGGTGCATCACGCTGGCGCCCTCGGCGCGCAGCGCTTCTGCTTGTGTCAGCAATACGTCGACGGCTACACCGGTCTGCTCCATCAGCGCCGTGTTGCCGAGCGCGAGTGCCCGGCCGGCCACATTCCCGCTGACACCGATGCCGCTGGCCGACTCGAAACTTTCGGGTTTGTCCAGCGCCAGGCCGCGCTCGCGCGCCGCCGCCACGATGGCGTCTGCCAGCGGGTGTTCACTGCCCTGGTCCAGGCTGGCGGCCAGCCGCAATACCTCGTCGGCGCTGAAGCCGGCGGCCGGAACCGCCCGGTCGAAGGCCGGCTTGCCGGCTGTCAGCGTGCCGGTCTTGTCAACGATCAGCACATCGACGGTGCGCAAGTGTTCGATCGCTGCCGCATCGCGGAAAAGAATGCCCTGGCCGGCCGCCTTGCCGGTGGCCACCATGATGGACATCGGCGTGGCCAGGCCCAGCGCGCAGGGGCAGGCGATGATCAGCACCGCCACCGCGTTGATCAGGCCATAAACCCAGCTCGGCTGCGGTCCGAAAAAACCCCAGCCGAAGAACGTCAGTACCGCCACCGTCACCACGGCCATGACGAACCAGCCGGCCACCTGGTCGGCCATGCGTTGCATGGGCGCCTTTGAGCGCTGGGCCTGCGCCACCATCTGCACGATTTGCGACAGCATGGTCTGCGCGCCCACACGTTCGGAGCGCATCACCAAAGCCCCGCTGGTGTTGAGTGTGGCGCCTATGAGCTTGTCGCCCGCCCGCTTGCTCACGGGCAAAGGCTCCCCGGTCAGCATCGACTCGTCGACCGCGCTGCTGCCTTCGGTGACGACGCCATCGACCGGCACCTTCTCGCCGGGGCGCACCCGCAGGCTGTCGCCCACATGCACATGGGTCAGCGGCACGTCTTCTTCCGCGCCGTCGGCCCGGATGCGGCGGGCGGTTTTGGGCGCCAGGCCCAGCAGGGACTTGATGGCGGCCGAGGTCTGCGAACGCGCTTTCAGCTCCAGCATCTGGCCGAGCAGTGTCAGCGAAATGATGACTGCCGCCGCTTCAAAATAGACGGCCACGCGTCCCATGGAAATGAACGAGTCGGGGAAAACGCCGGGTGCCATGGTTGCCACCACGCTGTAAACAAAAGCGGCGCCCGTCCCCAGGCCGATCAGGGTCCACATGTTGGGACTGCGGTGGATGACCGACTGCGCACCCCGCACGAAAAACGGCCAGCCCGCCCACAGCACCACGGGCAGGGTCAGCACCAGCTCGATCCAGCTCTGGGTGGCCATGTCGAACCAGCCGAACTGGTGGCCGGCCATCGCCAGCACAGTGACCACCACCGTCAGCGGCAGCGTCCACCAGAAGCGGCGGGTGAAGGATTGGAGTTCCGGGTTCTCCTCCTCGTCGAGGCTGGGCATGACCGGTTCCAGCGTCATGCCGCAGATCGGGCAGTTGCCGGGATGGTCCTGCCGTATCTCCGGGTGCATGGGACAGGTGTAGACGGTGGTCCCGGCCTGGTCATCGGCAACTGCGGTTTTTGCTTCAGCAGCGGGTGCATCTGTCGGCTTGTCGAGGTAGGCCGAGGGATGGGCGGCGAATTTTGCCAGGCAAGCGGCGCTGCAGAAATACCAGGACCTGCCTTCGTGCTCGAGCTGGTGCCCTGACGCGGTGGTAACGGCCATGCCGCAGACGGGGTCCCTGAGACCGGCTGGGTCGTCAGAGTGGGTTCGACTGTGGTCATGTCCGGTGCCATGCGCAGAGCCTGCGGCCACGCCATCAGGGTGAGGTTGAGGGTAAGGAGTGTGTTTCATGGAAAGCATCCCTTTGCGAAGACCTGAACAGAAGATCTGAACAGCTTCATGAAAAGGATAAACCTTCCCATGATGGAAAGGTCAAGCCGCCAGCGGCCTTAACCCTGCCCGCAGGAGGGGTAGCGACGCGGATGGTGCCTCAGGTGGACCGGCCGCCGTCGCGATCGAGCAGGGCCTTGCGCTCTTCGTACCCCGCCACGGTGATGTCGCCACTGGCCAGCCGTCTGCGCAACATCTCGTGCGGCGTTTCACGCCGGTCATCTTCGCGGTCCGTGTAGCGGCCCCGGCCGAAAAGAAAAACCCCGGCGAGAAGAACCAGTAGAACCAACAGAACCAGCCACCCCAGCCCGTGCATGCCCATCATGTAGCCACCGTCATAAAACAGACCGGGCATACGCTGACCTTCTCAGGTTTTCGCGGCGCCGCCGGGTGCCACCGTCAGCGCCGAGCGAACCCGCTCGAGGCGGCTGCGGACCTCGTCGGCCACCCGGGCCACTTCGGGGTCGTCGGTCATCTGCATCACCGCCACCGGGTCCATGAAACCCACGGTGTAGCTGCCGTCGTCGTCTTCACGCACGATGACGTTGCAGGGAAGCAGCAGTCCGATATCGGGCTGTGCGGTCAGGGCGCGATGCGCCAGCGGCGGATTGCAGGCGCCCAGGATGCGGTAGGGCCGCACATCGACCCCCAGCTTGGTTTTCATGGTCGCCTGCACGTCGATGTCGGTCAGCACGCCAAAGCCTTCGGCCTTGAGGGCGTCGGTGACGCGGCTCACCACATGGGCGAAGCTCTTGTCGTCCAGCTTGCAGTAAAAGCCGTAAGCTGCGCCGGCGGAGGGCGTGGTGCTGGAGGTCATGGTGTCTTTCAGGGTTTGGCGGGTGCCGGGGGCAGGCGGTCCATCATCATCTGCATCATGGACTGCATCATCTCCATGCGTTTTTCCATCCATTGCTGGCGTGCCGCCGGATCAGCAGCCATGGGGCCCGGACCAGGTCCCATCATGCCACCCCTGCCACCCATGCCGCCGGGGCCCATGCCACCCATCATGCCCATGCCGTCCTGCATGAGTTTGTGGTGCTCGGCCATCAGGGCGTTGCGCTCCTCCGGCGTTCTGGCGCGTGACATCCTGTCATGCATGGAACGCATGGCGGTCATGTGGTCGTCCATACGCGCCATGGGGCCGCCGGGGCCGGCCATGGGCATGGCTTGTCCGGACGCCGGTGTTGCGCCGCTGTGATAGGCCATGTGACCGTAACGTGTCTGGGCGCAACCGGCCAAACCCAAGGTGGCAGCGACTGCGGCGATGGAAATCAGGCGAATTGACATCATGGTGAACTCCGGTTGTTGAACGGCCAGTCTATTGAATCTGGCCAATTTTTGGGAGTTCGCCCACGCGTATCCATGATCCATGTCAACGGGAAGCGGCAATCAGCCGCATTCCTGTGGCCGGCCGGACCGGCTACACCGGAACGGTGTAATTCAGGGTCATGCGGCCACCGTCAACCACCACGATCTCGCCGGTGATGTAACTGGCCGCATCGCTGGCCAGGTAGGCCACGGTGTCGGCAATCTCGGAGGGTTCGCCCAGGCGTTTCATGGGCGTGCGGCTCATGATGCGGGCAGTGGCCTCGGGGCTGGTCAGCACGGCTTTGGCGGCCAGCTCGGTGGCGATGGTGCCGGGCGCGACGGCGTTGACACGCACGCCTTTATCGGCCAGCGCCAGTGCCATCACGCGGGTGAGCTGGTTGATGCCGCCCTTGCTGACGTTGTAGCTGGCAATGGTCGGAATGGTCAGCACGGCGTTGACCGAACTCATGTTGATGATGCTGCCCTTGCCCGCGCCGGCCATCACGCGCGCCACGGCCTGGCCCACCAGAAACGAGCCCTTGAGGTTGATGCGCAGCACGGCGTCGAAGTCGGCTTCGGTGACCTCCAGAAAGTCGGCGGCCCTGAAAATGCCGGCGTTGTTGACCAGCACATCGATGCGGCCGTGGGCGGCCATGGTTTGCGCCACCAGCGCATCGACCTGGGCCTTGTCGCCGACGTCGCAATGCACATACAGGCCGCCCAGCTCGGCGGCCAGGGCCGCGCCGCGGCTGTCGTCAATGTCGGCAATGACGACCTGGGCCCCCTCGCGCGCAAAGCGCCGTATACACGCCTCGCCGATGCCCTGGGCGCCGCCCGTGACCATGCAGACGCGGCCCGCGAGGCCGAAAGAGATGACTGATGAATTGGAGGATGAAATAGTGCTCATGTTTTTATGTTACCAGCGCAAGCAGCTATGAATTTTGTAGCATTTTCAGCGACTTCTGCGGCCGCCATGCCGGGCTTGTAAAGCGCCGACCCGATGCCGAAGCCGCTGGCGCCTGCTGCGAAATAAGCTTCCATGTTGTCCGGCGTGATGCCGCCCACCGGCAGCACCACGGTCTTGGCCGGCAGCACTGCGCGCAGCGCTTTCAGCACGGCGGGCGTGATCATTTCCGCCGGGAAAATTTTCAGGCCGGTGGCGCCGGCTTCGAGCGCGGCAAAGGCCTCGCTGGCCGTCATCACGCCGGGCAGGCAGACCAGGCCCAGGCGCACGGCTTCGCGCACGACGGCCGGGTTGAAGTTGGGCGAGACGATCAGCTGGCCACCGGCGGCCTGCACATTGCGCACATCGTTCACACCCAGCACCGTGCCGGCGCCGACCAAGGCCTGGGGACAGGCGGCGGCCAGGGCCGCAATGCTGTCCAGCGGCTGCGGTGAATTGAGCGGGACTTCGATCAGCGTCCAGCCGGTGGACAGCAGCGCCTGGCCCACCGGGACGGCCTCGGCGGGGCGCAGGCCGCGCAGGATGGCGACCAGCGGCAGGGTCTGCAGGGCAGCGGCAAAGTTTTGGGAGGCGTTCATGGGTTCATGGTGGAGGGGGTGGAGGCAAGGTGTCTGCAATGGCGCGCAGGCCGCGCCAGGTGGCGCTGGCGCCCACGCGACGGACCGTCACGCCCAGTTGCGCCAGCGCCTGTTCATAACGCGCGGTCAGTGCCTCTGCGCCCATGAGCACCACGGACTCGCCGCGCTGCAGCTTCTGGCTTTTGAGTTCTTCGCCGATGAGCAGTCCCGACAGGTAGCTGGGCAGGGCATCGGGCGGCAGGTGCTTGAACAGGGACAGGGTGCGCGTGCTGAAGGCGGTGTGCAGCAGGCCGGGGCCGGCCAGCGCTCGGGCCACGCCCTGCTCGAAGGCGGCGGTGTCCGCTGGCGGCTCCCCCGCGGGCAGCGTGCGCGCCAGAATCGAGTGCTGGCGCAGCAGGGCGTAAAACTCGCCGGTCATCCAGGTTGAAAAATCCGTGATGCGGCCGTCGGCGACCGTGACCCATTTGCTGTGGGTGCCCGGCAGCACCAGGCGCGCGTCGGTGATGCCCAGCAGCAGCAGGGCACCGACAATCTGCGTTTCCTCGCCGCGCATGACATCGGGGACACCGTCCGTGCTGATGCTGAGGCCGGGCACGATGGCGATGCGGCCGGGCTCCAGCCATTCAAGCCTCGCGGCGATGTCGCTGAAACCCGCCGGACAGGCGCAGTAGGGCGCTTCCCGCCAGCCCTGCTGGCTGCCGGCCATGCCCGAGATCAGGCACAAGGTGCCGGCCGTCATCCAGTCGCCAAACGCGTTTTCAAAAACCGCCGGAAATTCGCCTGCCGCCACACTGAGAATGCCGCGTGCCAGGGCGCGTTCTTCCAGCACCTGACCGTCAGGCGCCACCAACGCGCCGCGCAGCGACGAGGTGCCCCAGTCCACGGCCAGCAATCGTCGGCCGTTCATGCGGGCTGCGTGCAGGGAGCGGCGTCAGGCCTGCCGGTGGGCATGGTTCAGGACATGCCCTGCAGGGCATCGGCCGGGTAGGCGGGGCTGCGGCAATCCTCGATGTACTGTTCAATGATGGCCTTGAAGGAAGCGTCGGGCTTCAGGCCGAGGGCGTGCGCCCGACCGGCGCTGGCGCCGCGCGCCCAGTTGGCGACGATGCCGGCGATGCGTTCGTCGCGTTCAAAACGCACCCGCCGGCGGACCTCGGGGCCGGCGACCTCTTCCAGGGCCTGCAGCATCTCACCGACGCTGACATTGAGGCCCGGCAGGTTGAGCGCCAGCCGCCCGCCCATGGCTTGCTGGCTGGCCTCGAACACGGTAATCAGGCCATGCACCGTGTTCGACGGCGATGACACGGGATGCGTGACGCTCGCATCCACCGGGCAGGTGGTTTCCACGCCGGCCAGGGGCTCGCGGATGATGCCGCTGAAAAACGAGGACGCCGCGCCGTTGGGTTTGCCCGGGCGCACGGTGACGGTCATCAGGCGCGCCGACCGGCCGTCGACAAAACCCTTGCGGGTGTAGTCGGTTATCAGGTGTTCACACACCAGCTTGTGCATGCCATAGGAGGTCTGCGGCGACGGCAGGGTGTGGTCGCTCACGAGGTCTGGCAGCGGGTTGGATACATCCGGGCCGAAGACCGCCACCGAACTGGCGAACACCAGGCGCGGGGCATTGCCGGCCTGGCGCAGGCCGTCGAGCAGAAGGCGGGTGCTGTCGAGGTTGGAGCGCAGGCCCAGGTCGAAGTCCAGTTCGCACTCGCCCGACACGGCCGAGGCCAGGTGGAATACGGCGTCGAAGCCGCTGGCAAACAGGACCGACTGGTTGAGCAGCGGGCCGGTGTGCACCCGCACCCGCGTGTCGGCCGCCAGATCGGCCGGCGGGGCAAACATGTCGGCAATGTGCAGCTCGTCAACGGTCTGGCCATCGAGCTGGCCCTTTTGAAGAATTGCGCGGGCCAGCCTGGCGCCCACAAAACCGGCGCCGCCTGTGATGAGTAATTTCATGTCAAGCCTTGTGAATCAGTGGTTGTCGCGCGGCACGAAGGAGCCGCGTTTGCCGACCAGGAAGTCCAGGTCCACGCCCTCGTCGGCCTGCAGCACATGGTCAACATACAGTTTCCAGTAACCCGAGGACAGCGGCGGCGGGGGTGCTTTCCATTCGGCCAGGCGGCGCGCCAGCTCCTCGTCGCTGATATGCAGATGCAGCTTGCGCTCGGGCACGTTGAGTTCGATCAGGTCGCCGTTCTGCACAATCGCCAGCGGGCCGCCGGCCGCCGCTTCGGGCGCCGTGTGCAGCACCACCGTGCCGTAGGCGGTGCCGCTCATGCGGGCGTCGCTGATGCGCACCATGTCGGTGATGCCCTTGCGCAGCACCTTGGGCGGCAGCGGCATGTTGCCGACTTCGGCCATGCCGGGGTAACCCTTGGGACCGCAGTTTTTCAGCACCATGACACAGGTCTCGTCGATGTCGAGGTCTTCGTCGTCGATGCGGGCGTGGAAGTCCTCGATGTTTTCAAACACTACCGCACGGCCGGTGTGCACCATGAGTGCGGGCGTCGCCGCACTCGGCTTGATGACGGCGCCGCGCGGCGACAGGTTGCCGCGCAGCACGGCAATGCCGGCCTTGTCCTTGAACGGCGTGGCCAGCGGACGGATCACCTCGGTGTTGTAGTTCTGTGCATCGGCAATGTTCTCGCCTATGGTTTTTCCATTGGCGGTGATGGCGCCCGTGTGCAGGTGCTGCGCGATTTCCTTCATGACCACCGGCAGGCCGCCGGCGTAGCAGAAATCTTCCATCAGGAACTTGCCGGACGGCTGCAGGTTGACCAGGCAGGGCAGCTCGCTGGCCAGGCGGTCGAAGTCGTCCACTGTGAGTTTCACGCCGATGCGGCCGGCCATCGCAATCAGGTGGATCACCGCGTTGGTCGATCCGCCAATCGCGGCCAGGGTCTTGATGGCGTTTTCAAACGCTTCACGTGTGAGGATTTTCGAGAGTATCAGGTCTTCATGCACCATCTCGACCGCACGGCGTCCGGCCATGCGCGCCAGCACATTGCGCCGGCCATCGACGGCCGGGTAGGCCGCGTTGCCCGGCAGGCCTATGCCCAGCGCCTCGACCATGCTGGCCATGGTGGAGGCCGTGCCCATGGTCATGCAGTGGCCGTGGCTGCGGTGCATGCAGCTTTCGGCTTCAAAAAAGTCGGCGAGCTTGAGCGTGCCGGCACGCACCTGCTCGCTCATGCTCCAGACGCCGGTGCCCGAACCGAGCTCCTGCCCGCGCCACTTGCCGCTGAGCATGGGGCCGCCGCTGACGCCCACGGTGGGCAGGTCCACGCTGGCCGCACCCATGACCAGCGACGGCGTGGTCTTGTCGCAACCCATCAGCAGCACGACGCCGTCGATCGGGTTGCCGCGAATGCTTTCCTCGACGTCCATGCTGGCGAGGTTGCGGTACAGCATGGCGGTCGGGCGCAGCAGGGTTTCGCCCAAGGACATGACCGGGAACTCCAGCGGGAAACCGCCGGCCTCGTACACACCGATCTTGACCTGCTCGGCAATCGTGCGGAAGTGGCTGTTGCAGGGTGTCAGTTCGCTGAAGGTGTTGCAGATGCCGATGACGGGCCGGCCGTCGAACTGGTCGTGCGGCACACCCTTGCCCTTGACCCAGCTGCGGTAGGCGAAACCGTCGCGGTCCTGGCGGCCAAACCATTGCTGGCTGCGTAGCTCTTCGGGTTTCTTCCGGGGGGTCTTGGGGTCGGTCATAGGGAAAATCCTTAATTGATAAACATATTATCGTCATACCATTGCGCCGCGAATCCTAGTAATAACCACTAAACAGGCGGCAATGATCAAAAACGTTCACGGCAATACGGTTGACCACCTTGGCGAAGCCATTGTTGCGGGCCGGTATGCCGTGGGCGCGTCGATCCCTCCCGAGCCGGTGTTGTGCCAGGAGCTCGGTGTCAGCCGCACGGTGGTGCGTGAGGCCGTGAAGTCGCTGATTGCCAAGGGCCTGATGACCACCGGGCCCAAGGTGGGCACCCGCGTGTTGTCGGAGGACCACTGGAACTGGTTCGACCCCGACGTCATCATCTGGCAGTCCAAGGCGGGGCTGACCCCCGAATTTTTGCGCGACCTGCAGGACCTGCGCCGCGTGGTGGAACCTGCCGCGATGCGCCTGGCGGCGGAGCGCGCCACGGCGCAGGACATTGCCGAGGTCGAGGCCGCTTACGCCGGCATGAAACATGCCGTCGAAGAGGGCGGCGACTATGTCACGCACGACCTGCGTTTCCACCAGGGCCTGCTGCGCGCCAGCCGCAACCGCATGCTGGTGCAGATGAGCAAGGCGCTGGGGGCGTTGCTGCGCACCAGCTTTGAAATTTCCACACGCCGCAAGGACGGCCCGACCCACTCCCTGCCGCTGCACCGTGCCGTGCTGGACGCGGTGATCGCGCACCAGCCCGACGAAGCCGAGCGCGCGATCCGCGTGCTGATCGACGGCGCGAAAGAGGACATCGAAGAGGTGCTGGCCTCGCGCCGCCGCCTGCCCATCCTCAGCAGTCCCGCACGGCAGCTCAAGGCGGCCTGAGCCATCTCACCAGACCATAGGCGAAAGATGAATTTTCAAAACACGATGGATGCGGCGATCCACTGGTTCTTCAAGTTGCTGGAGCTGCTGGTGGTCGTCTGCATGGTGGCCATGGTCATCATGGTGTTCGGCAATGTGGTGCTGCGTTACGCGTTCAATTCGGGCATTTCCGTCTCCGACGAAATGTCGAGGTACTTCTTTATCTGGCTGACCTACATCGGTGCGATGCTGGCCATGCACGAAGGCGGGCATCTGGGCGTGGACACGCTGATCAAACACCTGCCGGTGCTTGGCAAAAAGGTCTGCCTCTTCCTCAGCGAAGCACTGATGCTGTTCTGCAATGTGCTCTTCTTCATGGGCACTTTCAAGATGCACGAACTGCAGGTCACCAATGTTTCGCCGGTGGTCGGCATTTCCATGATCTGGATTTACGGCATCGGCTATGTCGTCAGCGTGGTGATGGCCATCATCAATCTCAACGTGCTGGTCCGGCTGGTGACGGGGCGCATCAGCGAGGAAGAGCTGGTGCAGGTGGTCGAAACCGAAGGCCTGGCCGACGTCGAAAAACAGATGCAGGGAAGCAAGGCATGACCGTCAGCGTTTTTATTCTCAGCCTGCTGGCCGCCATGGCCATTGGCATGCCGATTGCCTATGCGCTGCTGGTCTGCGGCGTCACGCTGATGGCTTTCCTTGCTGCCACCAGCGGCCTTGTCACGTTCGACAGCCAGATCCTGGCCCAGCGGTTTGTCGACGGTGCCGACAACTTCCCGCTGTTGGCTGTGCCGTTTTTCCTGCTGGCCGGTGAATTCATGAATGCCGGCGGCATCAGCCGCCGCATTGTGAACCTGGCGATGGCCTGGGTCGGGCATTACCGCGGGGGCCTCGGTTACGTCACGGTGATCGCCGCGGTGATCATGGCCTCGCTGTCGGGTTCGGCGATTGCCGACACCGCCGCGCTGGCCGCGCTGCTGATTCCCATGATGCGGGCTGCCGGCTACGACGTGGGCCGCGCTTCCGGCCTGATTGCCTCGGGCGGCATCATTGCGCCGGTGATTCCGCCGTCGATCGGCTTGATCATTTTCGGCGTGGCCGGCAATGTGTCCATCACCAAGCTGTTTCTCGCAGGCATTGTTCCCGGCCTGCTGATGGGCATGGCCATCGGCCTGACCTGGTGGTGGCTGGCGCGCAAGGAAGACGTGCAACCCGCGCCCAAGTTGTCCATGGCCGGCCGGCTGCACATCACGGCCGAGGGTGGTTTTGCGCTGACCCTGCCCATTGTCATTATTGGCGGCATGAAGTTCGGCGTCTTCACGCCGACCGAAGCCGCCGTGGTCGCCGCGGTCTACAGCTTTGTGGTCGGGATGTTCATCTACCGCGAACTCAAATGGTCCGCACTCTACGGTCTCATCCTGTCGGCCGGCAAGACGACGGCTGTGGTGATGTTCCTGGTGGCGGCAGCCATGGTCAGCGCCTGGCTGATCACCGTCGCCAACATTCCGACGGAAGTTGCCGAAATGATGACGCCTTTCATGGACAACAAGATGCTGCTGATGGTGGTGATGATGGTGCTCGTCGTGGTCGTCGGCACCGCGCTCGACTTCACGCCGACGGTGCTGATCCTCACGCCGGTGCTGATGCCCGTGGTGCTCAAGGCCGGCATCGACCCGGTGTATTTCGGGATCATGTTCATCATGAACAATGCCATCGGCCTGATCACGCCGCCGGTGGGTACCGTGCTCAACGTGGTGTGCGGCGTTGCAAAAATCAGCATGGACACCGCCTTCAAGGGTGTGCTGCCCTTTCTGCTGGCGCAACTGTCCGTGTTGGCCCTGCTGATTGCTTTTCCCGCCATCGTCACCGAGCCGCTGAAGTGGCTGATGCGGTGACTTCCCTTTCCCAACCCCTGTCGTTTATATAAAAGGAGACAACCATGTTCAAACGCAGAACCCTGGCCCTGGCCGCAGCCGCCTTGCTGGTGGCCACTTCGAGCTTCGCGCAGTTTGCCGACCGCACGATCAAGTTCACCAACGGTGTCAACGAAGACCATCCGGTCGGCGTCGGCGTCAAGAAGATGCAGGAAGTGCTGGCCGCCAAGACAGGCGGCAAGATGAAGATCAATGCCTTCTGGGGCGGCGCCGCAGGCGGCGACCTGCCGGCCACGCAGGCGCTGCGCGCCGGCACGCAGGAGATGGTTTGCACCTCGAGTTCACCGCTGGTGGGCATCGTCAAGGAGCTCGGTGCTTTCGATCTGCCCTTCCTGTTTGCCAACGAGAAGGAAGCCGACGCGGTGCTCGACGGCCCCGCTGGCGCCTACTTCAACAAGAAGCTGGAAGAAGCCGGCCTGATCAACCTGGCCTACTGGGAGAACGGTTTCCGCAACCTGACCAACAGCAAGCGGCCGGTCGCCAGGGCGGAAGATTTTGACGGCGTCAAGGTCCGCGTGATGCAGAACAACATCTTCATCGACACCTTCAAAACCCTGGGGACCAACGCCGTGCCCATGGCTTTTGGCGAGGTGTTCACCGCGCTGGAAACCAAGACCATCGACGGCCAGGAAAACCCCTTCGTGACCATTGAAACCTCCAAGTTCAACGAAGTGCAGAAGTACCTCAGCGTCACGCGCCACGCCTACACGCCCTTCCTTATTCTCTACAGCAAGAAGCTGTGGGACCAGCTGAACCCGCAGGAGCAGGCCGTGCTGCGTGAAGCGGCGATGGAGGGCCAGAAGGTCCAGCGCGTTGCCAACCGTGCGCTCAATGAAAAGTCCCTGACCAACCTCAAGAAAACCATGACCGTCAACGAAGTGTCATCAGCCGAGCAGAAACGCATGTTCGACAAGGTCAAACCCGTCTATGACAAAAACATTCCGACGATTGGCGCCGAGCCGGTCAAGATGGTGATGGACGCGCTGAAGAAGGCGCGCGGCGGTTAAGCGGCCCATTGGTCGTATCGTCACAAGGCCGCAGGGGTTTGCTCTTGCGGCCTTTTTTATGGAGCCTACTTTGAAAATCACCAAAGTCGAAACCCTGCGCCTTGGCGAGTTTCCCAACATCATCTGGGTCCGCATTTACACCGACGGGGGTCTGGTCGGCCTGGGTGAAACCTTCATGGGGGCCGCGGCCGTGGAAGCCTACATCCACGAGTGGGCCGGCCCCAAGCTGCTCGGCAAGGACCCGCTGGCCATCGAGGCGCGCAACAAGGACATCACCGGCTACCTCGGCTGGCGCGGCTCCGGCGTGGAGACGCGCGGCAACTCGGCCATCGACATCGCGCTGTGGGACATTTTCGGCAAGGCGGCCAACATGCCGCTGTACACGGCGCTGGGCGGCAAGAGCCGCGACAGCATACGCATCTACAACACCTGCGCCGGTTACCAGTACGTGCGCAGCACCGTCAACCAGACCAGCGCCAACTGGGGCATCGGTGACGCGAAGCAGGCCAATGCCGGGCCGTATGAAGACCTCGAAGGGTTTTTGCACCGTGCCGACGAACTGGCCGAATCGTTGTTGTCCGAAGGCGTGACGGCGATGAAGATCTGGCCCTTCGATCCGGCGGCCGAAAAAAGCGATGGGCAATACATCAGCAACGCGGACCTGGTCCTGGCGCTGGAGCCGTTTCGCAAGATCCGCTCTGCGGTCGGCGAGCAGATGGACATCATGGTGGAGTTCCACAGCCTGTGGCGGCTGCCGATGGCGCAGAAGATCGCGCGCGCACTCAAGCCCTTCAACACCTTCTGGCACGAAGACGCGATCCGCATGGATTCGCTGGACCTGCTCAAACAGTATTCGAAAGACTGCGACGCGCTGATCTGCGCGAGCGAAACGCTGAGCTACAAATGGGGTTTCAAGGACTACCTGCAGACCGGCGTGGCCGGTGTCGCCATGCTGGACCTGAGCTGGTGCGGCGGCCTGACCGAGGCGCGCAAGATCGCGGCCATGGCCGACGCCTGGCAACTGCCGGTGGCGCCGCACGACTGCACCGGGCCGGTGGTCTGGGCGGCGTCCAGCCACCTGTCCCTGCACGCACCCAATGCCCTGATCCAGGAAAGCGTGCGCGCCTTCTACACCGGCTGGTACAAGGAACTCGTGACCGAGCTGCCCACGGTGACCCAAGGCATGCTCAGCCTGAACGGCAAACCCGGCCTGGGGCTGGAGCTGCTGCCCGACCTGCACCAACGCGCCGACGCCACGGTGCGTTGGTCGGCTTAGTCGCCAGCGTCGATCGAGAAGGCAGAATGTGACGCAGATGTGTTCCGATATTTTTGTGGTCATGGGGGTCAGCGGCTGCGGCAAAAGCACCGTGGGCGCCCAGCTGGCGGCCGCCCTGGGCCTGGAGTTCCTGGAGGGCGACAGCCTGCATCCCGCCAGCAACGTGGCGCGCATGGCCGCCGGGGTGGCGCTGAGCGACGAGGACCGCGAGGGCTGGCTGCAAACGCTGGCCGGTCGGCTCCAGCAGGCGCAGGCGGCCGGGCGCGGCCTGGTGCTGTCGTGCTCGGCGCTCAAGCGCTCCTACCGCGACATCCTGCGGCGCGGTGCGCCCGACGCCCGTTTTCTCCATTTGCAGGGCGACTACCCCTTGCTCGCGGCCCGCATGGCCGCGCGGACCGGCCATTACATGCCGCTGTCGCTGCTGGCCAGCCAGCTCAGCACGCTGGAAGCGCCCGGCCCGGAGGAAAATGCACAAAGCTTCGACTTGGCCAGCCGGCCCGAAGATATCGTGGCCGCTGTGCTTGCCTGGCGGCGAGCCACCGGCGCATGAACGCACCCTTCATTTACTTTTCACGGATTGCCCATGACTGTTTTCACCAAGACCACGCTCTACACCGGTCCCGATGGCCGTGCCGGATTCCGCGAGGAGCCGCTGGCGCTGACCGAAGGGTCGCCGCAAGCGCTGTTGTCGCCCTTGATGCCGTCCACCGGTTACCAGCTGCGCCACAGCCCGGTGGGGTTTCGCAGCCAGTTTCATTGCACGGGGACACCGCAGTGGGTGGTCATTCTCGGCGGCCAGATGGAAATCGGCCTGCAGGACGGCACATCGCGCGTGTTCAAGCCCGGGGAGCATTTTTATTCGGCCGATCTGCTGCCGCCGGGCGCCGCGTTTGACGCGGCCATCCACGGCCACTGGAGCCGCCAGGTCGGGCCGGACCCGCTGGTGACGCTGTTTCTGCAGGGCTGAAAGGCATGCCGGCAAAGCACCCATTGCTATTGAATCAGTAGCTGAAGGCGCCCGTCTGTCAATGGCTGGAGGCCAAAAAGGCCGCTAATTTTCAGGAGAACTGCAGCTCACCCGAGAGCAACACGCGGCGCCCCGGCTGACCGGCCTTGACGGCGTTCACCAGCGCCGCGGCGACGTCGGCCGCTGCAACCACGCGGTAGTTGCGCGGGATCAGCGGCTTGAGCAGGCGCATGGCGACCAGGGCGAGCTGTTCGCCGGGGCGGGTGGCCTGTGCCAGGACCGCGCGGTCGCCCGCCAGAACCGAGGGGCGTGCGAAGACCACGCTGTTGTAGCCGAGCTGGCTGACAGCGTCTTCCATCTCGCCTTTGACGCGGTTGTAAAAAACAGGGGACTCGGTGTCGGCGCCCATGGCGCTGACGATGCCCAGGCGGGTTGCGCCGGCGGCACGCGCCGATCGGGCCAGGGCCACGACAGCGTCGAAATCGACCGCCCGGAACGCCTGCTGGCTGCCCGCCACCTTGATGGTGGTGCCCAGCGCGATGAAGACATCGTCCACCGGCGGGGCTGGGAACTCAGTGAGCGAATCGGTCAGATGCACCACCAGCGAGGGGTGCACGGAATCAGGTTTGCGGCGGCCCACGCAGTGGACCGCCGACCAGCTTTTATCGGCCAGTAAACGAGCCAGAATTTCCCGACCGACCAGACCCGTTGCTCCGGCCACCAGGGCCACCCGAGCGTCCGCCGCCACCGGCTGGCCGGCCGCCGCCGCGGTAGTTGCCGCGGTTGCCGCCTGTGGGCTGGCCGGAGGAAGGGAAGCCTGAGGAAACATGGCTGGCGGGTTGGGCATCATCGTCGCGCTCCTGGGTGTTGCGTGGACGGGGAGGCTGGGCATTCGGGTTGCGTGCCTGCTGCTGCGCAGGCTGGCCGCCTTGTGCGTAGCCCGAATTCTGGCGCGGCTGGCCGCCCTGGGGCTGGCTGCGACCACCACCATTGCCGCCTCCGCCGCTGCGGCCGCGTCCACCACCATTGCCACCACCGTTGCCGCCGCCGCCATTGCCGGCGCCTCGGCCTGCCTGGGGCTTGTTCTCGCGGATACGCGTCATCATTTCGGATCTAGCTGCCTTGGCGGCGGCCTGCATCACGTCACGACTCGGCGGTTTGCCCAGGCCGCCCCAGATGGTCTGGCGGCCCATGGCCAGCGGCTCGGCTTTTTCGCCGGGCTCGGCTTCAAAACCGGGCACGATGACTTTTTCGATGTTCTGCTTGGTGAAACGCTCGATGTCCTGCATGAAGCCTTCCTCGTCCAGGCAGACCAGGCTCACGGCCTCGCCGCTGTTGCCGGCGCGGCCGGTGCGGCCGATGCGGTGCACATAGTCTTCGCTGACGTTGGGGATTTCATAGTTCACGACGTGTGGCAGCTCGTCGATGTCGATGCCGCGGGCGGCAATGTCGGTGGCCACCAGCGCGCGTATGCTGCCGCTCTTGAAGTCCTGCAGTGCCTGGGTGCGGGCGGTCTGGCTCTTGTTGCCGTGCAGTGCCATCGCGGGGATGCCGTTTTTTGTCAGGTGTTCGGCCACATTGTTGGCGCCGAACTTGGTGCGTGTGAACACCAGCACCTGGCTCCAGTTGTGCTCATTGATGATGTGCGTGAGCAGCGCTTTTTTCTTGCCGCGGCCGACCGGGTGGATGGTCTGCGTGATGCGCTGCACCGTGGTGTTGCGCGGGGTCACCTGGATGTGCAGCGGGTCGCGCAGCAGGCCGTTGGCCAGGTCGCGGATCTCGTCGCTGAAGGTGGCGGAAAACAGCAGCGTCTGCTTCTGCTTGGGCACCAGGGCCAGCACCTTCTTGATGTCGTGGATGAAGCCCATGTCCAGCATGCGATCGGCTTCGTCGAGTACCAGGATCTGCACCTGGCTCAGATCCAGCGTGCCCTGGCTGGCGTGGTCCAGCAGGCGGCCGGGGGTGGCCACCAGAATGTCGACGCCGCGGCGCAGTTTTTCAATTTGCGCGCCCATGCCGACACCGCCGAACATCACCATGGAGGAGAGTTCAAGGTATTTGCCGTAGACGCGGACGCTTTCTTCCACCTGGGCGGCGAGTTCGCGCGTCGGCGTCATGATCAGGCAGCGCACCGCATTGACGCCGCGCTTGTTTTTCAGGGACGGCTCGGACGACAGGCGCTGCAGCATGGGCAGCACGAAGGCTGCGGTTTTGCCGGTGCCGGTCTGGGCGCCGCCTAGCAGGTCGCCGCCTGCCAGCACGGCAGGAATGGCCTGGGCCTGGATCGGGGTGGGAACGGTATAGCCCTGCTCAAGCACGGCTTTAAGAATGGCCGGGGCCAAGTTCAGATTTTCAAAAGTCATTGATGGTGCACGCGGAGGTGCCAAAGATCGGCCAGTCGGGGGCTGTTGAAGCCTCCGCCAGTGAAAGGCAGACGGGTAAAAAAGTCAGGCTGGGCACCCAAACTGTCACCGAAGGTGTGCCTAATTGCTGCAGGCAACTGGAGCCAGCAACCCGTGTATTGTCGCATGGAACGATAATCGGGGGGTTCACGCCAGAAACGCGCCTTGATTCAGGGTGCCTGCCCCCCAGCTAAGGCGTGTGGTTTTTGTTTGCAGCATCACCGCCGGCCAGCCTGCCTTGCAGGCCGGTCCGGTCAGGTTCCCTGCGTTGTTTTCCCCTTAAGAGAAGTTAATCCCGATGGCCCAGTACGTATTTACCATGAACAAGGTCGGCAAGATCGTGCCGCCCAAGCGTCAGATTCTGAAAGACGTTTCCCTCAGCTTTTTCCCGGGCGCCAAGATCGGCGTGCTCGGCACCAACGGTTCCGGCAAGTCCACGCTGCTCAAGATCATGGCCGGTCTGGACAAAGAGTACGAAGGCGAGGCCATGCCCATGCCGGGCCTGAACATCGGTTACCTGCCGCAGGAGCCCAAGCTGGACCCCGAGCACACGGTGCGCGAGAGCGTGGAGGCCGGCATGGGTGCGGTGTTTGCCGCCAAGGCCCAGCTCGAAGCCGTCTACACCGCTTACGGCGAACCCGATGCCGACTTCGACGCGCTGGCCGCCGAGCAGGCGCGCCTGGAAGCCATCATCGCTACCTCGGGCACCGACTCCGAACACCAGCTCGAGATCGCCGCCGACGCGTTGCGCCTGCCGCCCTGGGATGCCAAGGTCGGCGTCCTCTCGGGTGGCGAGAAACGCCGCGTGGCGCTGTGCAGCCTGCTGCTGTCCAAGCCCGACATGCTGCTGCTCGACGAGCCGACCAACCACCTGGACGCTGAATCGGTGGACTGGCTCGAGCAGTTCCTCCAGCGTTACCCCGGCACCGTGGTGGCCATCACCCATGACCGCTACTTCCTGGACAACGCTGCCGAGTGGATTCTGGAGCTGGACCGCGGCCGCGGCATCCCCTGGAAAGGCAACTACAGCACCTGGCTGGAGCAAAAGGGCGAACGCCTGGCGCAGGAGCAAAAGGGCGAGGAAGCCCGCGCCAAGGCCCTGAAGAAAGAGCTCGAATGGTCGCGCCAGAACCCGAAAGCGCGCCAGGCCAAGAGCAAGTCGCGTCTGGCACGGTTTGAAGAGCTGTCCGACTTTGAATACCAGCAGCGCAACGAGACCCAGGAGATTTTCATTCCCGTGGCCGAGCGCCTGGGCAATGAAGTCATTGAGTTCAAGAACGTCAGCAAGTCCTTCGGCGACCGCCTGCTGATCGACAACCTGAGCTTCAAGATTCCGGCCGGCGCCATCGTCGGCATCATCGGCCCCAACGGCGCCGGCAAGTCGACGCTGTTCAAGCTGATCGCCGGCAAGGAGCAGCCCGACTCCGGCGAGGTGGTGATCGGCAAGACCGTGCGCATGGCTTTTGTCGACCAGCACCGCGACGACCTGGCCAACGAAAAAACCGTCTGGGAAGACATCTCCGGCGGGCTCGACATGTTGACCGTCGGCAAGTTCACCATGCCCAGCCGTGCTTATGCAGGCCGCTTCAACTTCAACGGTGCCGACCAGCAAAAACGCGTGGGCACCCTGTCCGGTGGCGAGCGCGGGCGCCTGCATCTGGCCAAGACCCTGATTGCCGGCGGCAACGTGCTGATGCTCGACGAACCCTCGAACGACCTCGACGTGGAAACGCTGCGTTCGCTGGAAGACGCCTTGCTCGAATTCGCCGGCTCCATCATGGTGATCAGCCATGACCGCTGGTTCCTGGACCGCATCGCCACCCACATCCTGGCGGCCGAAGGCGACAGTCAGTGGACCTTCTTCGACGGCAACTACCAGGAGTACGAAGCCGACAAGAAGAAACGTCTGGGCGAAGAGGGTGCCAAGCCCAAACGCATGCGGTTTAAAGCGTTGCACTGAGCCCCCACGGTGATGCTAATGCCCCCACGGTCGCTCACTGCGTGTAGCTCCCTGCCCCCCAAGGGGGCCGCTGCGCCTGCGGGCTGGCAAAGCCAGACCCGCGGCCCCTGCTTGGATCGAGAGCTGGAGTGGGCGTGACTGACGAAGCGATCCTTGCGGCGACCCGGCACTGGCTCGAAAAAGCCGTGATTGGCCTGAACCTGTGCCCGTTTGCCAAGGCGGTGTATGTCAAGAACCAGGTGCGCCTGGTGGTCAGCCATGCGCGCCATGCCGACGATCTGCTCGAAGATCTCGACAGGGAACTCGACCTGCTGGTGGCCACGCCGGCCGAAGAGATCGACACCACGCTGCTGATCCATCCCACGCTGTTCGATGACTTCCTGGACTTCAATGATTTCCTGGAAATTGCCGAAGGTGTGGTGGACGAGCACGAGCTTGAAGGGGTGATCCAGCTGGCCAGTTTTCATCCGAAGTTCCAGTTCGAGGGCACCGAGCCCGACGACATCGGCAACTTCACCAACCGCGCACCGTTTGCCATCCTGCACCTGTTGCGCGAAGACAGCGTGGAGCGTGCGGTCGAGGCCTTCCCCGAGGCCGATGCCATTTTCGACGTCAACATCCAGACGCTGGAAAAGCTGGGTCACACAGGCTGGAAGGCGCTGGGGCTGTGAGGTAAAGCGGTCGACCGGGTTCTCCACACCCGTGCCGATGCATGAATGCCCGATGGTTGCCGGCGGCTGATTTCCCGGCCCCCGCTTCCCCCCGGCCCCTGCTGCCAAAATTCTGCTGCAATTACCCCTGCGCCGCGTCCTGAAAAGGTGGCCAGGAATCCGGTCTGTTCCCCGGGAACGGCTCAACACGAGCAGCCTGTCCACTGAGGAACTTGCACAGCAGTTCGATCACGCCTCCGGCAAGCATTGTTTTTGTGAGCCGTGTCCCGTCAAGGCCGTTTGGGCAAGACAGTTTTGTGCCGCGCAGCACTGTCGGGCTACCACAGTGGCTCCGAACCCTCAACTCCGAATCAAGGCGTGGATGACCGCAGAAAAACGCGGGTGCGAGCCATGTTTGAACGAAAGTTTCAATCGCGCAACGCATGGGGTGTGAGCGCAGCCTGCGCAAGATCCTGCAGCGACAGCGGCTTCCAGTACCCCCATCGTCCTCATGTCCCTGTGGACCGCACCCTGCGGTGTTTTCACTGCATGGTGGCTGAAAAATCACCCCTCAAACCACTGGCCATCCGAAGCGCGCTTCTCGCCGGGCGACGTTGAGCCCTGGATCCCCAAAAGTGTGCATACACACCTCCAATTGACTTTTATCAATCAAAAGTTTTCATGCAAGGCGCAAAGTCGCATCTGCAACAAGGTGTAAGGAGAAGCCCCAAAGGCAAATCCCGACCCTGTGCAAATCCGGTACTCGCCTCCAGGGCGGGATTTTTGATTTCATTGCTTCAGGAGAAACCCAAGTGAAAAACTTCGTAAAAACCTTCATTGCCGACGAGAGCGGCGCCACTGCCATTGAATACGGTCTGCTTGCTGCACTGATCGCCGTGGTGATCATTGCAGGCGCCACGGCACTCGGCACCAGCATCAATGATCTGTTCACTGCCATCGCGACCTGCATCAAGACGCCTGCCAGCTGCGCTCTGTAAACGGCCCGATTGCGTCACGGTCCCTCATTCCCACCGACCCATGAAACATCGTCACAGCGCACTGCGGCCCACTTTTCCGCAACAGCGGGTTTTGCCGTTTCTGTCGGTGCGAATGCAGGGGGCAGTGTCGATCGAATATGCGCTCGTGGCCTCGTTGATCGCATTGGTCATTGTTGTCGGCTTCGTGGTGGTCGGCACGTCGCTTGGGGCCGTGTATGACAGGCTGGCGGCTTGTTTCGTGAACCCGGCAAGTTGTTTGGATGGGCTATGAATCCCGACCTGACCCACGCGTTGTGGTTTGCCGCGTACGCGGTCATGCTCGTTGTAGCCGTGTGGCTAGACGCGACGGTGCGGCGCATCCCGAATCGGGTCGTGTTGTTCGGGACGGTGGCCGCCATGGTGCTCTCGGTGTTTCCCGGTGGCACAGGTTTCGGTAACGCGGTGGCCGGGCTGGTGGCAGGTCTCGTTGTGCTGCTGCCCTTTTACCTTCTGCGGGTCATGGGGGCGGGCGACGTGAAGCTGCTCGCGGCGGTCGGTGCATTCGTTGGATTTCCGGGGGTGTTTGGTGTTGTTCTGGTGACCTTTCTCGCGGGCGGCCTGATGTCGCTGGTCTGGGCCATCCGTACGCGCAGTCTCCGCGCGGTGCTCATGAATCTTCGCACCGGACTCTCCACTGGCATGGGCCGGGTGGCGGGCGGGAGTTTGCCGCGTGATGGCGATTTCCCTGTGAGTGCAGTTCGTGTTCCCTATGCCTTCGCGATAGCCGCTGGAGCGGTCGCGCATGGGCTGCTGAGTAACAAGTTTGGCTGGAAGAACGTTTTCTAGGTGCAAGCGTATCAAGCGCCGCGCCATGAAGACAAGAAAGGATCAATGATATGAAGAACGCAAGGCCCTTGCTGGCCATCCTGGTTTCGATCGTGGTGGGAGCCGTCGCCGTCATGGTCGCCGCCCAATGGGTCGCCCGGCAGGCGAGTATCGCAACGACCAAGGTCGTCGTTGCGGCGCGCGACCTCGAGGTCGGCACGCGGCTGCGCGCCGACATGCTCCAGCTCGTTGACTGGCCGGCGGGCGCTTCGCTCAAGGAGCCGTTTTCCGCGCCTGAGAAAATTTACGAGCGCGTGATCAATACCCAGGTATTGCGCGGCGAGCCTATCGTCGCTGCCAGGCTCGCGCCTCCGGGCGAGAAAGGCGGCCTTTCGGCCGTGCTCGGCCAGGGCAACCGCGCAATCACGGTCAAGGTCAACGAGATTGTTGGCGTCGCGGGTTTCGCGCTGCCGGGCAATTATGTTGACGTGATGGTGAACACCCCCGATGACGCGAATCGCCCGGTCTCGAAGATCGTGCTTGAGCGCATTCTCGTGCTTGCCGTCGCCCAGGACGTTGCGACCGGCGACACCAAGCCGCGCGTGGTGAATGCGGTCACGCTCGAAGTGACGCCGCAGCAGGCCGAGCAGATTGACCTCGCACGCAGCATAGGCTCCCTTTCGCTGGTGCTGCGCAGCCAGAGCGACAAAGCCAGCGTCACAACCACCGGCGCGCGCAAGAACGATCTGCTCAAGCAGGGGCCCGCTGCCGTGGAAAAGCGCCTCGGAGATCCGAACGCAGGGGCTGCACCAAAACCGGTGGCGAAGTCCGGAACGCCGGCAGTGCGGCGAGCCGTCGTGGCGCCTGCGCCAGAGACGGTTGAAGTGATTCGCGGCCTGAAGAGAAGCACCGAATGACGCCCCGTGGCCTGACCCCTAACGTAAATTGCGAGCACATCATGAATAGAAAAGCTGCCCCTGTTTCCTCGCGCTCGTCACCGCTTGCGATGACTGCGCTGGCCTTCGCCTGCCTGCTCTGCACGGCGGCGTTCGCGGCCGGGCCGGTCGCACCCGCCAAGCCTGTGGCCGTTCCGGCGGCTGCGCCCCCGGTGGCGGCGCAGGTCTCCAAAGCGCCAGCCTCGATCACGCCGCAGAACGCTCATTACGCCGGTCCAACCGAAGTGGCGCCTTCACTGCGCCTGACGGTCGGAAAAACGGCCTTGATCCGTCTGCCCGCCGACGCTGCGCGGCTGTCCGTCGGAAATCCGGACATTGCCGACGTGATGCTGATCAACCCGAAAGAGGTCTACCTGCTTGGCCGGAAAATCGGTTCAACCAACGTGTTCGTATGGACCAAGGGTGGGCCCACGACGATCATGGACGTGGTGGTCGGTGTCGACACGGCCACGCTCAAGAGCCGGCTCAACGAATTCATTCCGTCGGAAACGTCAGTGACGGTCGAATCCCTGGGCGACTCGGTGGTGCTGGGTGGTCGCGTGAGCGACCCCATGAAGGTGCAGCGCCTGGTCGCACTCGCCGAAGTCTATGGCGGAGGCAAGAAAGTGGTGAACCTGCTGAGGGTCGAGGGTTCGCAGCAGGTGATGCTTGAGGTCAAGGTTGCGGAGGTGTCGAAAACCCTGCTGGACAAGCTCGGCGCCCAGCTCAACGCAACGCGCAGCATCGGCAATACCCGCTTTACCCTGCTGACCCAGTTGCTGACCGGTGCTGCGGGCTCGCTGACTGCCGCGCGGGCGAGTGGCAGTACGGCGCTTTCCCTCGATGCAGAGGTCAGGAACGGTCTCGTCAAGATTCTTGCCGAGCCGACCATCATGGCGATGAGCGGCCAGGAAGGCGCCTTCCTGGCGGGCGGGAAGATTTTCATCCCGGTGCCGCAATCGGGCGCAAGCGGCGCGGCCACGGTCACGCTGGAGGAAAAGGAGTTTGGTGTGGGTTTGCGCTTCACGCCGACCCTGCTTGAAGATGGCCTCATCAACCTGCGTGTCACGCCAGAGGTTTCCGAGCTGTCCCAGGTAGGCACCACGGTCAGGACGGGAGGGCAGACCAGCGTGTTGCCCACCATCACGACACGGCGTGCGTCGACCACGGTGCAGTTGCGTGACGGCGAGAGTTTCGCGATCGGCGGCCTGATCAAGAGCAATGTCACGGAAGCGGTGAAGGCGTTCCCCGTTCTGGGTGAAGTGCCCGTTCTGGGCGCCTTGTTCCGCAGCAGCGAGTTTCAGACGGATCGCTCCGAGTTGCTGTTCATCGTCACACCGCGTCTGGTGAAGCCGCTGCCGCAAGACTACGCGTTGCCGACTGACAGCTTCATCCAGCCCAGCCGCAGCGAGTTCTTCCTCGGCGGCAGACTGGAAGGCGAGGCAAAGCCTCAAGCCTCTGAACCACCTGCAGCCCAACCCGGTGCGCAGTCCGGCGGTTTTCAGCTCAAGTGAATCGCCAACACGTGAAAAATCCACCAAGGAGTCTCCCCATGCGTACCCCCATCCTTCTGGCGATTGCAGCGGTTCTATCGACCGGCTGCGTCAGTTATCCCTCGGCAGTTGACGCCAACTTCGGCCAGGCCGTCAGGCGCGCGCAGGCCCAGCAGGTGATCGACCCCGATGCCGCTTCGCGTCCGCGTCCGGCCGCCGGGGCAGATGGCCAGGCTGCGAAATCGTCGATAGACCGCTACCAGAAATCCTTCGACGTTCCGCCAGCGCCCGTGAATGTGCTCAATATCGGTGTCGGTAGCGGCACCTCCGGGCAATAACGGAACGCTTGGGCTCAGCCTTCACGAATGCAGAAAATGACCAACGAACGTGTTCACTGCACGGGGCAAAAGCCACGGAGCCGCCAGCAGGGTGCGGTGGCCGTGCTCGTCGCTCTTGCGGTGATTCCCCTCGTCCTCATGCTTGGCCTGGTACTCGATATCGGGCATCTGTACGTCGCGAAGAGCGAGTTGCAGAACGCCGCGGACGCCTGTGCGCTCAGCGGCGCGCGCGAGTTGAATGACCTGAGCGCCGGCGCGCTTGACCGCGCCACGTCGGCGGCCAGGACCGTGGGCAACCGCAATCGGGTCGATCTGCAGAAGGATGCGGTCGACATCCAGGACGCCGATGTGACCTTCAGCGAGGCCCGGGACGGACCTTTCGCGCGGGTGATCACGCCGCAAACCAGATACGTGCGTTGCGCACCGCACGAGAGCAATCTCAAGAGCATCGTGCTCTGGTTCATGGCGATCACGGGCGTGACGGACTGGAGCCTGAGCGCCGAGGCCGTCGCAAGACCGGTTGGCGGACAAAGCATGTGCGCGATCCCGATCGCGATGTGCAGCACAGCGGCACCCGGCACGCCGAACCTCGGCTTTGTCACCGGCACCTGGTACTCGGGGCGGCTGTCCGCGGGAAGCGCGACGCAGGGTAACTACGACTGGATCCGCTTCGAAGGTGAGCAGGGTGGGCGCGATCTCGGCGAAATTCTGGCGGGAGCGGGCATGTGCAACCTGGGGCCGAACCGCGTCGACGCCGAACCCGGCGTGACGACCGGCGTCGCGAAGGCCTGGAACACGCGCTTCGGCCTCTACGCGAGCCCCTATAACGACATTGACCTGTATCCGCCAGATCGCACCGGCTATGCCTACACACCGGATCGCACCGACAACAAGGGCGTCACGATTCCGGGCAGTTGGCCCGCACCGCCGCCCCAGAACGCCTATGCCGACTATCTGCCGCGCAAGAACATCACGCATGACCCCTACAACCCCTCGGCGCTCGTCGAGAAGAACGGAAAACCGGTGAACCTTCCGGGTAACCCTGCGCCGCTCGCCCAGTCGCTGCACGCGAGCAAAGGCCAGGACAGGCGGATGGTGTTTGTGCCGGTCATCGCCTGCCAGCAATGGGCGCCCAACAAGAAGAACATGGCGGTGCTTGACTATGCCTGCGCCTTCATGACCAGCCCGATCGACGATCCCGGCAACGACGTCCAGCTGGAGTATCGCGGGCTCATGAGTCAGGGCGCCTGCGGGACTGCAGGCTTTCCCGGCGACTTCGGCCCGCCCGTACCGGCCTTGGTGAAATGAGGACGGTCGAGATGAAAGCCATCCATAAATTCAGGGGTGTGGCGGCGGTGGAGCTGGCCATCTTGCTGATACCCCTGGTCATCATGACCTTCGGCATGACCGAGCTTGGGCGCGCCTTCTACTATTACAACAGCCTGCTCAAGTCGACGCGCGACGCGTCGCGCTACCTCTCGATGCAGTCGCGCGGGGAGGGTGAAGCGCAGGCGCGTTGCCTCGCGGTTCATGGAGAAACCGGGTGCGGCGGAGAAGCCCTGGTGCCGGGCATGGCAGCCGGCATGGTCCAGATCACCTACGAGGCGGGCGTCGAAACCGGCCACGGCGCCATTGACCTGGTGCGCGTCACGGTCACCGGGTTTCCGTTCTCGTCGCTCGTTCCACTTGTGGTGACGAACATGGTGTTCGGTCCGATTTCGAGCACCATGCGGCAGGGGGCGTCATGAAGCGCCAGCGCGGAGCTGCCGCCGTCGAGTTTGCGCTCGTCGTGATTCTGGTGATCTTTCTTCTCTTCGGGCTGATCGAGTTCGGGCGCGCGTTGTTCAAGTGGAATTCGGCCGTGGACGCGACGCGGCGCGGCGCACGTACCGCCGCGATTGTCGCGGTCGGCGACTCGGCCGCGGTGCTTGCCGAGATGCGCCTGATGATGCCCGAGCTTGAAGCCGGCAACGTCGCCATCGAATACTCGATCGACGGCAACTTTCCGGGCGCTGCCTGTGTGCGCGGCACCTGTCGTTTTGTACGGGTGAGCGTCAACCATGCGTTCCGGCCCCTGGTGTTCTTCCTGCCCGGGACGATTCCGATGCCGCCTTTCTCCACGACCTATCCAGTAGAGGCCCTTGGCGCCACTTGACCATGAAATTCAACACGCCATGAAAGCAACCATCATTTCCAGAACCGGGAGCTTGCTCGAAGAACTTCGCAGCGCTGCTGAAGCCGAGGGCTACGAGGTCGCGCAGGCGCTGTTGCGAAAAGGCAACCAGCCGCTCTCGTCGCTGCTCGCCGATATGGGCGGCGACCTCCTGATTGTGGACAGCGCGGGCGCGGAGCCCGGCGACGACCTGGTCACGCTCGAGGCGCTGACCAGAACGCATCCGTCGCTCGCGGTGATCATGCTCAGCACCAGCGGGGATGCCAACGTGCTGATCGCCGCGATGCGGGCCGGCGTCCGCGAGGTGCTGCAGTCGCCACCCAAAGCGGGCGAACTCACAGACGCGTTGCGGCACGTGGCGCAGCGCCAGCAGGCGGTCCCGTCTGAGGCAGGTCGGGGCCGCGTGATCGCGTTCATGTCGGTCAAGCCCGGTAGCGGGGCAACAGTTCTCGCCACGAATCTGGCTTACCTGCTCGCCACCGCGCACCAGAAAAGGACCGCGCTGATCGATCTTGACTTTGTGCTGGCCGAAGCTTCGTTCTTCATGAGCGACAGTCACGGAAAGACGAATATCAGCGAGGTCGCGAAACAGGTCAGCCGCCTGGACGGAAAGCTGCTCGCCGCCAGCATGCTCAACGTTGCACCCAACCTGTTTCTGCTCGCGGCGCCAGACGGTCCGGAAGAAGGATACGGAGTCACGGCCGAACAGATGGGCCGGGTGCTCGAGGTCGCGCGTGAACACCACGATTTCGTGGTCATCGACCTGGTGCGCACACCCGATGCGACTGTGTCGATGAAGGCGATCGACATGGCCGATTTCATCTTTGTAGTGCTCGAAGCCACGGTGCCGCATCTGCGTGACCTGAAGCGCTCTCTGGGCATTCTTCGCTCGCTCGATTGCCCGGACAGCAAGTTGCGCCTGATTGTGAATCGTTACGACAAGCATGTCGCGATCGAGCTGTCGCAGATTGAAAAGACGATCGGCTTGAAGGTGGACTACACGATTCCGAACAGCTTTGCCGAGGTGTCCGAATCGCTGAATACCGGCGTTCTGCTGGCAAAGGCCCATCCCAAAAATCCGGTCGTGCGCGGCTTGCGCGAGATCGCTGACGAGCTTGTCGGAAAGCCTGCGGGGAGTGGGCACAGCTGGATTGGCCGACTACTCGGCGAGCAGGGCTGATCGAAGGTACGTAGGCAACGAAAGGGAAAATCATGTCGCTCAGGGAAAAAATAGAACAAGTCAAGCCGGAGATCGCGGCGAAGCCCGCGGACAACGGGAAAATGCCGCTTGACTCATTGCGCGGCACGGCATCGATCATGTCGCGCATCCACAAGGAAATCCTGTCGCTGGTCGATCTGCGCACCATGGAGAGCATGCCGCCCGAGCGCTTGCGCGGCGAGCTCAAGGTTCTCGCTGAACGGCTGCTCGACGAAGGCCACATAGCCGTCAACGAGAGCGAACGCCGCAGGATCGTCGAATCGATCCAGAACGAGGTGATGGGACTGGGGCCGATCGAGCCCTTGCTGGCCGATCCGTCCATCTCGGACATCCTGGTCAACGGCCCGGGCAAGGTCTATGTCGAGCGGCGCGGACGGCTGGAGGCCACCGACGTGCATTTCGACAACGTGGAGCACCTGATGCGCATCATCGACAAGATCGTCTCGCGCATCGGACGCAGGATTGACGAGTCGAGTCCCATGGTTGATGCGCGCCTGCCGGACGGCTCCCGCGTGAACGCCATCATCGCGCCGCTCGCGCTCGATGGCCCGGTGTTGTCGATCCGCCGCTTCTCGGTGGTTCCCTACACCATGGAAGACCTGCTCAAGTTCGGCACCCTCACGCAGGAAATGGCTGACCTGATCACGGGCCTGGTCAAGGGCCGGATCAACCTGCTGATCTCGGGGGGCACCGGAAGCGGCAAGACCACGCTGCTGAACGTGATTTCCGGTGCGATTCCGCCCAACGAGCGGATTGTCACGATCGAGGACGCTGCCGAGCTGCAGCTGCAGCAGCCGCATGTGGTGCGGCTGGAGACCCGGCCGCCGAACATCGAGGGCAAGGGCGAGGTGACCCAGCGCGCCCTGGTCCGGAACAGCCTTCGCATGCGTCCGGACCGGATCGTTGTTGGCGAGGTGCGGGGCGCCGAGGTGCTTGACATGCTGCAGGCAATGAATACCGGTCACGAAGGTTCGATGACGACCGTCCATGCGAATACGCCGCGCGACGCGCTGACCCGGCTGGAGCACATGCTTGGCATGACAGGCATGCAGGCGAACCCGCGCACCATGCGCCAGCAGATCAGTTCGGCGCTGTCGGTCGTGGTTCAGATTTCACGCCTTTCCGATGGCCGGCGCAAGGTCACCAGCCTGCAGGAGATCACAGGCATGGAAGGCGACATCATCACCATGCAGGAGATCTTCCTTTTCGATCAGACCGGCGTCACGCAGGACGGATCCGTGCAGGGGCGCTTTCGCGCCACCGGCATCCGGCCGAAGTTTGCGCAGCGGCTGCTGACCCGTGGAATCGGGCTGGCCGAGGATCTCTTCGATCCGGCCCGTTACCAGGATTGATGCCATGGATCCGCTCTACTCCATTTTTGTGGTGCTTGCCTTCCTCGCGGTGGTGCTGTTCCTGGAAGGACTGTATCTGACCTGGAACGCTTACCGCGGTCCCGAGGCGCGCCGTATCCAGCAGCGCCTGCAGTCGCTTTCCGCCACGGGCAACGACAGTGTTGCGGCGCCGCTTGTCAGGAAGCGGCTGCTGAGCGATGTTTCCACTATCGAGCATCTCCTGTTGAAGCTGCCGCGCATTCATGTATTCGACCGGTTTCTGGTGCAGTCCGGAATGAACCTGAGTGTGGCGGAGGTACTCGGCATCGCGGCCGGACTTGCGTTTGCCGTCGGCATGGTGCTTGCGCTCGCCGGACTGCCTCTGTTGTTGAGCGCGGGCGCTGCCATGCTTCCGATCGTTCTCTGGATTGGCTATATCCAGCGCCGCCGCATGCAACGCATGCGCCTCATTGAGCAGCAGTTGCCCGATGCGCTCGACCTGATGGCCCGCGCGATGCAGGCCGGCCACGCCTTCTCAAGCGCGCTGCACCTGGTGGGTACCGAAGGACCGCAGCCGATTGCGCAGGAGTTCCATACGGTCTTTGATGAAATCAACTTCGGGATTCCTTCAGAGAAAGCGCTGGGCAACCTCGCCTCGCGCGTCGCCAGTGGAGATCTGCGCTTCTTCGTGATCGCAGTCGTGATCCAGCGTGAGACCGGCGGCAATCTCGCCGAGATCCTCACGTCCATCGCGGCGCTGATCCGTGAGCGGCAAAAGCTGGTCGGAACCATCCGGGTTCTCTCGGCCGAAGGACGTATTTCGGCATGGATCCTCACGCTCATGCCGTTCGTGCTGGCGGCCGCGATCAGCCTGGTCAATCGTGAATTCATCTCGAAGCTGTGGACCGATCCGCTGGGTCTTCGCATGGTCGGCATCGCGCTGGCCCTCATGCTGGTGGGCGTCTGGTGGATGTGGCGGCTGGTGAAGATCCGCATCTGACGGAGGAACATAAAAATGACGAATTTCCAACCTGTCTTTTTCGCCGTGGTGTTTGTGATTGTCGCGTTGATCTGCTACCTGGTCCTGCGCCAGTTGCTGCCAACGGCACTCGACAAACGTGTCGAGGCGCTCGGTGGTGCCCATCCGGATTCATCGCCGCGGCCGGGCGTTGCGGCATCGCTGTCGGGGGCTGTTGCACGCTGGCTGACGCCATTTGCGAGGCCTTCGCTGCCCAAGGGGGCCTGGGAAAAATCTCCGCTGCGCCTGCGCTTTTACAACGCGGGATTCCGCACGACGACAGCACCCATTGCCTACTTCGGCGCCAAGACTGTCCTGACCTTCGCACTTCCGGCCGTGCAGCTGTTTTACGTCTGGACCTTCCCGGTCGAACTCCAGGCGACCCCGCTGCTCGCCCTCCTGGTTTTTCTGGCGGCCTTGGGGTACTACCTGCCGAATGTCGTGCTGGCGCACATCATCTCGCGCCGCCAACGCGAACTGTTCGAGGCATTTCCGGACGCGCTCGACCTGATGCGTGTCTGCGTACAGGCGGGCTTGGGCATGGACGCCGCGATCGAGCGGGTGGGACGTGAAATGGAGCTGGAGAGTTCTGCGCTTTCGGAGGAGTTTCACCTGGTCAGCCTTGAGCTTCGTGCGGGCGCCTCGCGTGCCGATGCCTTGCGCAGTCTTGCGTTGCGCGTATCGCTCGAGGACATCGATGCGATGGTCGCGACGCTTGTGCAGGCCGATCGCTTCGGTACCAGTGTCGCCGAGTCGCTTCGGGTGCATTCGGAGACGCTCAGAACCAAAAGGCGGTTGATCGCCGAGGAGTCTGCCGCCAAGCTCCCGGTCAAGTTGCTGGTGCCGCTGATTTTTTGCGTATTTCCTGCGTTGCTCACGGTTCTGCTCGGGCCGGCGGTGATCAGCGTGTACCGGATCCTGCTTCCCCGACTTACCGGCCAATAACCAAGGAAAACACCATGAACTCCCATGCTCACGCGCGTTCCCAGCCGCCCCGGAAGGCCCATGCCTGCGTCAAGGCGGATCGACAGGAGGTCACCATGCCCAGGTTCAGGACCATCGTGTCATTGATCGTCGGCGCCGGTGCCGTCATGGGTTGCGCGTCGCCCGGACAGGAGCAATTCGCCGGGCCCTATGTTCGGCCCATGCAGACTGTGCGCCATGGCGCCGATTCACAGGCCCTGTACCAGACGGGCCGCTATTTTCAGGGACAGGGCCGTTACGAGCAGGCGATCGCTGCGTACAGTCAGGTGCTCAAGGCGAACCCGGACCATGTGGACGCGCACAACGCGCTTGGCGTGACCTATTCGCAGCAGGGGCGACCGGAGCTTGCCGAGCAGCAGCTCAGGGCTGCGCTTGAGATCGCACCCGACACGGCGCGCGTACACAACAATCTCGGCTATCACCTGATGGGCAGTGGGCGGCTGGAAGAGGCGCTCGCCTCGTTTGAGCGTGCCCTCGCGCTGGCGCCGAAGGATGCCCTGATCACCGCGAACCTGGCGGTGGCGCGGGAGAGGCTGGGCCTGCGCACCGATGTGCAGCGGCCCACGGTTCCCCAGGCAGCCGCGCAACCGGTCGCGGTGGTCCTCGCGCCAGCGCAGGCGCTTGCGTCCGCCCCTGTACCCGACGTGACGATGCGGCTTGATCGCATCTCCGACGGCATGTGGGCGTTGCGCAGTTCCACGGCAGCGCAGCCTGCAACGGCAACTGCAGCCGGCACCCGGACTGCTGCGGCCGCGCAAGACCGTATCGAAGTCTACCCGCGCAGCGTCGCGGTTGTGCCGTCCCCGGCTGCCACGGCAAACAGGATTGCGGCCGAGGCCCGCATCGAGATTGCCAACGGAAATGGTGCGACCGGGCTTGCGAAGCGGGTCTGGAACCTGCTTGCACCGCACGGGATGGAGCGTCCGCGGCTCACCAACGACAAACCCTACGGCGTGGTCACTTCGCGCATCGAGTACGTCGCTGGCGCCGAACAGGTGGCGCGCGATGTCAACGCGGGTCTGCCTGCGCAGTTGCCGCTGGCGCGCGTGCCTGTTCTGGAGCGCAACGCCAGCGTACGCGTGTTGCTTGGCAAGGATTTTCCGGGCATTGCAGCGGCGGTTGTGGCGGACGCGCAGGTGCCAGTCAAGTTGACGGCTGCAAGTCCATCAGGGGGGCCGCTCAATCAGTGACTTTTTCAACCGGCTTTTTGACCTTTCATTTTTTTAACCAGGAGCTTCTCATGAACGACCAACCTATCATCGACCCGAAAAATCTCCCTATCTGGACAACGGCCGGTTTCACGATCGCGCTGCTTGCGCTCGTCCTCGCCCTCATCGGGCTGTACCGCACCAATGCGGTCCTCGTCGCCACGCAAATGCAGATCATTTCACTCAACAAGAAGGTCGCAGAGCAGGGCAAGCGCCTGCCACCCGCGCCGCAGGCGGCAGCTGCCGCGGCCCCGCAGGCGTCTGCCAATCCGGCGATCAAATAGTCCCTGCTGAACGCGGGCATGGGAGCCGTGCCCGCTGTCCGGCATACTGTCGGATAACGCAGTTTTCCCTTCGGTGAATTGCTTTACCTGATTGGCGGGCATCGATGGGCTTTGGGGCATTGTCACCGTTCCTGAATTCGCTGAGAGGTCGCGTCCTCCTGCTGGTCTGCGTCCCGTTTGCCTTCTTGCTGGGTCTCCTGGGGTATCAGGCCGTCAGCGACAAGGATTTTCATCTCCAGGAAATGCGCCAGCGTGTCCGCGATGCGGCGGCTGTGATAGTGCTCCAGAAAACCGGCGTCATCGAGCATACCCGGTTGCTCGCCACCAGCCTCGCACAAGCCTCGCAGAGGCCGGTGCTTACCGTCTCGTCCACCTGTCTGCGCAAGCTGTCCGACAGCATGCGGGAAGCCAGGCACATCGCCAAGATGCTGCTCATCCTGCCTGTCGGCGAGACGGTCTGCAGTACGCTGAAGAATGACCCGGAGGTCGATTTCAGTGCTCATCCCGAGTTTCATCGGGCGCTCCTGACCCCGAATGTCGTTGTCGGAGAAGCACGCCCCGCCGGCATGAGTGGAAGACTGGGCTTGCCGTTTTACATGGCGATACGGGACAACAACGACAAGGTCCTGGGTGTGGTGATGGTGGTTTTCGATCTCGCCTGGCTCAACAGCGAAATCGGCAGTGACCGTTTTCCCCCGGGGTCCCGGATCGGCCTGATCGCCGCCGATGGAACCGTGCTCTCCCATTCTCCTGATCCCGAGGGATGGGCCGGTCGGCGCATAACGGAAACGTCCTTCTTCAAGTCACTGATTGCGCCGGGCAAGGAACAGGTCGCCGAGGACACTGGATTCGACGGCGAGAAGCGGGTTGTTGCCGTGACGCGATTCGCTGAAACCACCGGCGGACCGATACTGCTTTGGATCGGTATTCCCAGGCAATATGCCGATGGGCTCGTGGAGCAGCAATTTTCCTGGGCGCTGGGGCTGGCCATCGCCTTGCTGACGGGCGTTTTCGGCGCGATTTATTGGGGGGGCAACCGGCTTCTGGTCAGGCCTGTCGAGGCCCTGGCGAAAGCGGCCCGCCGTCTTGGGCAGGGGGACGTGAGCGCCCGCAGTGGCCTGAACCACTCGAGCGATGAGTTCGGCCAGCTGGCAGCTGCTTTCGACGACATGGCGCAGTCGCTGTCGTCCCTGCGCCAGACCCTGCGCGGAAGCCGGGCGCTGCGCGTGCTGGCCGCTGGTGCCCGGGAGCGGGCGGGCGGGAAGGACGACATCGCGCTGGCCGAGGACACCTGTCGTGCGCTGGTGGACGGTGGCGGCTACCGGCTGGCCTGGGTGTCGTATTCACAGGGCGCGGGCGATCGCCAGGAGCCTGTTGCCCAATGGGGGCTGGACGCCCCATCCGCGCAGATCCTGCAAGTGCTGTGGAGCAGGGCATTGCGCCAGACCTACGGCAGCAACGTTGCCTCCAGTGATGATCCAGTCGTTATCCGTGACATTTTTTCCGGAACGACAGCGCAAGCGCTTCGCGATCTTGCCGGGCAACATTCCTTTGCTTCAGGCGCTTCCTTTCCGTTGATTGTCGATGGCGCCCTGATCGGTTCCGTCAGCATCTGTGCGCAGGAGGCAGACGCCTTCGACGTGGAGGAAATTGTTCTTCTCAAGGAGGCCGTCAAACACCTTGCACTGGCGATTGCTGTGCAACGAGCCAATGCAACGCGCATTTGGCTGGAATCCAGCCTGGTGGGCGCGAAAGATCTGTTTCGCGCCGCGTCCAATGCCACCGTGGACGTTTTGTTTTTCTTCCGCAGCCTCAAGGATGAGACAGGCCAGGTGGTTGACCTGGAGTGCACCCACACCAACGGGCGCGCAAAGGCCATGTTTGGCGAGGTTGCGAACACATTCATCGGGAAAAGGGCAGCTGAAATCCTGCCCTTTGACAAGGGCAGCGGTGTCCTGGAAAAATTCCTGCGCGCCGCCATGACAGGGTCGCCTTTAGAGGGGGAGTCCGAGACCAATGCCCTTCCCGGTGGACCCCGGTGGATGCGGTTTCAGGCGGTGCCTCTGCGCGACGGCCTGGCCATTTCGGTGCAGGACATTTCAGCGCGCAAGCGTGACGAGCAGGCATTGCGCGATCGGGCTCTCCAGCAGGAGATCATCGCGTCGCTGGGCCGCTCTGCGCTCTCCGAGGCTGACCCTGACCACCTGTTTGCGGGGGCTGCCGCTGCGATGGCCCAGGGCCTCGGCGTGGCGTACAGCAAGGTGATGCAACTCGTCCCCAGCGACCGATCTTTTGTCCTGAAGGCGGGCGTGGGCTGGGGTCCCGACTGGGTGGGTCGGCGCATCTCCGGCCTGGATGATGTCAATGTCCGGCTTGCCGGGGGGATTTCGCCGCGCCAATCGTGGGTCATCGACAGCCACGCCGGCGACGCGCAGGATCCGGCTTCTGAAATTCTTCGTGCACACGGCATCGTCAGCGGTCTGGATGTGGCCATCGTCGGCAGCGAGGGCCTGTGCGGCGTACTCGGTGTGTACTCGCGCGAACCGCGCCAGTTCAGTGCGGACAATCTCGATTTTCTGCAGAGCATTGCCAATATCCTTGCCACGGCCATGGACCGAAACCGTGGGGAAGAACAACTGGCGCACCTCGCCCAATACGATCCCCTGACCGACCTGCCCAACAGGGCGCTCCTCAAGGACCGCCTTTCGGTTGCGTTGGCAGAGGCGCAGCGTTCGGGGAAACGGCTTGTCGTGATGTACATGGATCTGGACCGGTTCAAGAACGTCAACGATTCGTTCGGACACGATTTTGGGGACAAGTTGCTTCAGGAAGTGGCTCACCGATTGAGCGCCGCTGTACGGGCGTCCGACACGGTGAGCCGGCAGGGCGGGGACGAGTTCCTGGTAGTGCTGCCGGAAGTCGACAGCGAGAGGGATGCAGCCCGGGTCGCCGAGAAGCTGATCGCGTCGATCGCCGAGCCGGTGACCGTCGGGGGGGTGGAACTGTCCGTGACCGGAAGCATCGGTATCGCGTGTTACCCGGACAACGGCAGCGACATGGATACCTTGCTGCGCAACGCCGACGCTGCCATGTATGCCGCCAAGGAAATGGGGCGGGACCGTTACCAGTTCTATTCGCAGGAGATGAATGCCCATACCCGCCAGCGTCTCATGCTGGAAACCGACCTGAGACGGGCCATCGAGCGCAACGAGCTTTTTCTCCAGTTCCAGCCGCAGGTGGCACTGGGTTCGCTGGCGGTCGTCGGCGTGGAAGTACTTGTGCGCTGGCAACATCCGGTCCACGGCGAGATGCTGCCCGACGACTTCATTCCCATTGCGGAAGAGATCGGCCTCATTGTTTCAATTGGACGCTGGGTGCTGGAGGCCGCGTGCCTGCAGCAGGCGCAATGGGTGCGGGAGGGCATTGCATGCGGGACCCTGGCGGTCAATGTGTCCGCGCCGCAGTTTCGGCAACCCACTTTTGTTGCCACGGTCATGCAGATCCTTGCGCAGACCGGGCTTGAGCCGGGCCATCTCGAGCTGGAAGTGACCGAAAGCATCGTCATGCAGGGAACAGACGTCGTGCGCGAGAAGCTGATGAGTCTGGCCAGATTAGGCGTGAAATTCGCCATTGATGACTTCGGTACCGGTTATTCGAACCTCAGCTACCTCAAACGCTTTCCTCTCCACCGTCTCAAGATCGACCAGTCATTCATCAGCGCGTTGCCGGGGGACAAGGAGAGCAGGGCCATCGTCCAGGCGGTGGTCAGCATGGGCCACAGCCTCGGGCTGAAAGTCATCGCGGAGGGCGTCGAGACCGAGGCGCAGGCGGAGTTCCTGCAGGCGCTGCAGTGCGACGACGCGCAGGGCTTTCTGTACGCCCGCCCCCTGCTGCCGGCCGATTGCGCCGCGTTTTTGCGCAACGATGGCTGGCCTGCCGATGGCCCGGTCCAGCAGGGGATGTGACGGCATCGACCAGGACAGGACAATACGGCTACCGTTTCTGCAGCTTCTGGCGCACCAGCTGGATATTGTTGCGAAGCGCATAAAGCTCGTCGGCGTAGGACAGCGGCACGCTGATTTTTTCGGCGCGGCGTTCGAGCTGGTTCAGCTCTTCGAGCAGTTCCGGGGTGCCCCCGGTTTCTTCCGCCCGCATCTCGATATGGCGCAGCTGGCCGTACCAGCGGAAGATACGTGAGCGCACGCGAAACTCGTAAAGCGGTGGCACGATGCGTGACAGCGGCAGCAGCACCGCAATGATGATGCCCATCACCAGCCACATGCGCTCGACCAGGTTGGCCACCCAGAACGGCAGGTAGCGCTGCAACAGCGGCGCGCCGGCCTGGATGCTTCGCTCGGCTTCCTTGGCCACCGGCCGTTCGTTGTTCTTGACATTGGGGTATTCGCGGGCGCGCTTGAACCAGCCGGCGCTGCCGTGGATCTCGTTGCCGGCCAGCGCAAACAGCTGCAGCAGCGCCGGATGGGTGCTGGTACGCGTGAGCAAGGTGGTGGTGGGCGCGACCAGGCGCACGTCCTGCGGCGGAATGTTGCCGGCTAGATCCACCACCCCGCGCGGCAGCACGGCCGGGCTCAGGAAGGCGAAGCGCCGGGAGTAGGCTTCGCTCTGGGCAAAGTCCATCAGCCTGATGCCCGGTGTCTGCAGCAGCATCTGCACCATCAGCGATTCAGGCGCCGAAGCAAACACAATCGCGTCCAGTTCGCCCTGCAGGAAGGCAACGGTGGCGGGGGTCTGTTCGAGTTGGGAAATCTTCAGCGCGCCGGGCTCGATGCGGTTGCTTTCCAGCAGCTTGTTCATCAGGTTGGGCACACCGCTGCCGGGCGTGCCGACGTTGACGCGCAGGCCCTGCAGTTGCGTCAGCGAGGCCAGCACCGCGCCGGCGTCCGCGCCCTGGCCGCTGTTGCCGGGGGGTGCCGCCGCGACTTTGCGTGCGGCCTCTTCGCGATAGAACAGCCACACCGGCTCAAGGAACAGGCTGCCCAGCGATTCGAGATCCTCGTCGGTGTCCACATCGGTGGCGCTGGTGCCGCCCTGCACAAAACCGAGATCGGCCTTGCCTTCGCGCAGCAACTGCAAGTTGGCCGCGGAGCCTTCGGAGGGCAGCAGCTCCACGGTGATGCCGTCTTTGGCGAGGATGCGGGCGTAACGTTTGCCGAATTCCTCATACGCACTTTGCGCGGGACCGGTGGCCAGCGTGACACGTTTGGGCGGGTTCGGGTCCAGCCACCAATAGGCCAGCACCAGCAGCGTGGCGGCCAGCACCACGAAGGGGCCGGCAGAGACGGCCAGATCGCGCAGCGACAGCAGGGTGTAGCGTATGGTTTTTGGCATGCCGGCACCTTAACATGGACCCGCCCAGACTACGGCGGGCATGTCCTTTTCAGCATAAAAACAGGCTGCAGCCCAATTTCCATCTGCGCCGCCAGCTAGATTATTGATAGCGTCAGGAGCCGCCGTGCAGGAACACCAGCACCGCATTGAGCAGGTAGGTGGCCAGCAGGCCCACGCTGACCCAGCTGGCAAAACGCAATACGCGCCCCTGGGGCCGCATCACCAGCCCGATCATCACCAGCCCGCTCATGACCACGGCGGCGACCGCCGTGCCCGCATGCACGGGTGCGGCGTCGGCAAGCAGCGGGCCGCGGGTGTAAAAGAGGTCGTCGATCGCCAGAATGGTCACGTTGAACAGGTTGCTGCCGAGCAGGTTGCCGATGGCCATGTCGAGCGCACGCAGGCGCAGGGCCGACAGCGTGACCGCGATTTCGGGCAGCGTGGTCACCAGCGCCATGAACAGCGTGCCGACAAAGCTGCGGCTCCAGCCCATGGCCTGGGCCAGCTGGTCGGCGATGGCGGGCAGCCAGCTGCCGGCCGCCAGCACCACCAGCGCTGCGAGTCCGAAGCGGATCCACTGCCGCCTCAGTGGCGGCGTTGGTCCGGAGGTCGCATCGCGATCCGGCTTCTGCCGCAACGACTGCTCGTGTCCGAAGACGCTGCGCAGCGCCAGCAGGTAAAGCGCCAGCAGCACCGGGCTGTACAGCCCCAGATGCAGCATGGCCGGTGTGGCGGCAGGCAGCAGCAGGCTCATGGCGACAAAGCCCAGCATGACCACGCCAAAGGCGGCAGACAGCAGGTGCGCCGCGCTGGCATGGCGGTAGATCGGCTGGCGCGGCTGCAAGGCATCGATCACCACCAGGAACACGAGGTTGAACACGCAGGCGCCCAGCGCATTGCCTACGGCCAGGTTGGGCGCATTGATGACCGTGACGGCGCTGATGCCCGAGGCCAGCTCGGGCAGCGAGGTCACGGTGGCCAGCAGCGCCAGGCCCATCCAGCCGCCCGTGAGTCCGGTGGCTTTGGCGATCTGGTCGGCACTCTGGCACAACACATAACCCGCGCCGGCGATCAGCACCGCACACAGCAGGAACTGCGGGACGAGTACGAGCAGGCTCATGCGGTCCGCTTCTGGCGCAGGCGAACGACGAACTTGCGCAGTTCTTCCGCCCACAACACGCTGCTGGCCAGCAGCAGCAAGGGCAGCAGGGAGGCGGGCGCCAGCGGCACCGTGTAGAACAGGGTGTTCATGAACGGGGCATACAGCACCAGCACCTGCAGCGCGATGCTCAGGGCCAGGCCGCCGAGCAGCCAGGGGTTTTTCAGCAGGCCCAGCCGGAATGCCGAGCGGGTGGCCGACTGGCAGTTGAGCACGTTGAACCACTGGCACATCGCCAGCACGGTGAAGGTTTCGGTACGCACCAGCTCAATCGGCAAGCCCTGCCCCAGCCGCCAGACGAACCAGCCGAAGGTGACCAGCACGGCGGTGGCCGACATCAGCAGCACCCGGCCCAGCATGGCGCGGTCCACCAGCCTGTCGTTGCGCGGTACCGGTGTGCGCTTCATCTCGTCGCCGTCGGGGGGGTCCATCACCAGGTTCACCGTCAGTGTGCCCTCGGTCACGATGTTGATCCACAGGATCTGCACCGCCGCCAGCGGCAGCGGGTAGTCGGCCAGCAGGGCCAGCAGCAGCACCACGACCTCGTCGATGGAGGTTGCGAACAGGTAGAGGATGACTTTTTTCAGGTTGCCGTAAACCACGCGCCCCTGCTCGACCGCGCCGACGATGGTGGCGAAGTTGTCGTCGGTGATGATGATCTTGGCCGCGCTTTTGGCCACCTCGGTGCCGGTGATGCCCATCGCCACACCGACATCGGCGCGCGCCAGCGCCGGTGCGTCGTTGACACCGTCGCCGGTCATCGCCACCACCTCGCCGTGTGCCTGCAGGGCTTCGACGATGCGCAGCTTTTGCGCCGGATGCACACGCGCAAAGACGGAAATGAGATCGAGCCCGTCGCGCAGGTCCGCCTCGTTCATGCGTTCGAGCTCGGCGCCGTCCACCGCACGGTCACCGTCACGCGCGATGCCGAGCTCACGGGCAATCGCCAGGCCGGTGAGTTTGTGGTCGCCGGTCACCATGACGGGCCGGATGCCGGCCGCGCGGCATTCGGCGACAGCGGCCTTGACCTCCTCGCGCGGCGGGTCGATCTGCCCGGCCAGGCCGAGCAGGTGGGCGCGCCCGGCCAGCGCGTCGAAACCGGCCTCGGGGTCCAGCACATCGTCTTCCACCACGGCAAAGGCCAGCACCCGCAGCGCGCGTGCGGCCATGGCGTCTGCGGCCGCGCGGGCCGCGTGGATCACGGCCGTTCCGTCGGCCGCGCACAGGTGCAGCAGCACTTCGGGCGCGCCCTTGATGAACACGCGGCGCGGTGCGCCGGCGAAGCGATGGCGCGTGGCCATCATGCGGGTGTCGGCATCGAAGGCCAGTTCGGCCTCGCGCGGCGCCTCGCGGGCAAGTTGTTCCAGATTGATGCCCGCCTTGGCAGCCAGCACCTTCAGCGCTCCTTCTGTCGGGTCGCCCAGCACCGACCACTGCGTGCGCGCCTCCTCGGGTGGCAGCAGCTGCGCGTCGTTGCACAGCGCGGCAGCCTGCAGCAGCGGCAGCAGGGCCGCATCATCGGAACTCAACCGGCCCTCGGGCGCATAGCCGGTGCCGCTGACGGACACCTCCAGCCCGCCGGGCAGCCACAAGGCGCTGACCGTCATTTCGTTGCGTGTCAGTGTGCCGGTCTTGTCGGTGCAGATCACGGTGGTCGAACCCAGGGTCTCGACGGCCGACAGGCGGCGGATGATGGCGCCGCGCCCCGCCATGCGCTGCATGCCGACGGCCAGCGCAATGGTCATGGCCACCGGCAGGCCTTCGGGCACCATGGACACCATCTGGCTGATGGCCACCATCAGCACATCGGCCAGCGGCAGATCCCGGAACATCCCGAGCGCGACCACCGCGACAAAAAGCACCAGCGCGGCGACGACCAGCGCGCGGCCAAATTGCGCGATGCGCTGCTCCAGCGGTGTCTGGGGATCGGCTGCGGTTTCGGTCAGCCCGGCAATGCGGCCGACTTCGGTGTGGCTGCCGATGGCCACGACCACCGCGCGCGCGCGGCCGGCGGTGGCATAGGTGCCGGAGAACAGCATGTTGCGGCGGTCCGCCAGCCCGGTGGACTCGGCCAGTGGCGCCACCGCCTTGCTGACCGGAACCGACTCGCCGGTCAGTGCGGCCTCGGCGACCTGCAACTGGGCTTCCTCGATCAGCCTGGCGTCGGCACCAATCGCGTCGCCGGCGGCCAGCAGCAGCAGATCGCCCGGCACCAGCTCACGCGCCTCGACCAATGCCTCCTGCCCGTCGCGTAACACCCGCACCCGCAGCGCCGCCAGCCGGCGCAACGAGGCCATCGAGCGTTCCGCGCGGCCTTCCTGGAAGGTGCCGACCACGGCATTGACCAGCACCACGGCCAGGATGACCACGGCGTCGCCGTAATGCGCCATCGCAACCGCCAGGACCGCGGCGGCAAACAGAATGTAGATCAGCGGGCTCCTGAACTGGCGCGCAAACACGGCCAGCATCGAGCGGCGCTGCGCTTCGGGCAGGGTATTGGCGCCTTCGCGCGCGCGTCGTTGCTCCACGTCTGCGGCGCTGAGCCCGACGGCGGGGTCGCAAGCCAGCTGGGCCAGGACCTCGCCGGCCGGCAAGGCATGCCACAGTGGAGAGGCGGGCGCAGGCCCGCTGTGTGAGGAGAGGGTCTTGGCGGTCATGGGAAGGGCAGGTTGTTGCCGTCAGGGTAGCGCAAAAATCGGCCACCCCGGCCCGCAAGCCGCAGCCTCGGCGAACGGGATGGCCTGCCGCTTGCGTTACATCAAGCCCCGTGCCATTGCGGTGATCACGCCGCCGATCAGCGGCCGAGGCTGCACCGCAGGACGTATGGCTGTTTGCATGGCGACATCATGTGGGGGTTCGATGGATCGAACGGTCTCGGTCTCGCCTGCACGAAAACGCAAAAGCCGGGCAGGAATGTGCACAAGAATCCCGCAGGGTGGCAGCGGAGGGACGTACCCACATGCCTCAACTGTTTGATGCATATCAATCAGCCATCGCGGGACCCCGGTAGCATGAACGAATCGAAACCTGTACCTCCATGAAGCTTTCTCTCAACACCCGTACCAAACGCCGCACCGCATTCCTGGTGTTGCTGGGGTGGCTGTTTGCGCTGGTTTCAGGGGTTGCCAATGCGTGCTTGCTGGAAGCGCGCGTCACGCACACCCACGCTGCACCCTTCGAATTATCCGAAACCGTGCAGGCCCCCCTTGTCTCCGCAGGTCATGCGGGCGTTGTGGCTGACCACGACGACTCGCATGTTGCCAAGGCCCCGTGCCTGAAGGCCTGCGACGATGGCGCGCATTCCTTGCCCAAGCGGGACTTGACGGCGACCCAGGCAGATCCTGGCCCGGCGCCTCTCATGTCAATTCTCTGGACAGCGGCAACGCCTGTTGCTCCGACGACTTGGCGAATGGACGACGTCCAGCCCGCCTTACCCGAGCGGCCCATCCGGGTCCGCTATTCACGGCTGGCACTTTAGCCGCCTTCTGACGGCTGGCCCGGAACCTCGCGCTCCGCATACCTGCCGTCCACTTCCGTTCCAGGGCGCCATCTCCAGGTGATTGGGCTTGGGGACGCGCGTTGCGCCTACGCCTGCGTTTACTTTACGCCAGTACGCCGCATTTTCAGCACAGATTATTTCCTGAGGAGATCGACATGTTTGACACACGAGACTGCCCATTGAGTCGGCGTAGCTTGTTCGCTGGTGCGCTGACCTGCGCTGGCCTTGTGCTGGCGACAGTGCCTTGGGGTGTGATGGCTCAGGCAAGTCCTGAAGGGATGGCCACACGGTCGACGAGCGATCAGGGCGTGACGATCAAGGTGACCCCGAAGTCGTTCGGAAGCCCGGACAGCCGGTGGGAGTTCATGGTTGTGCTGGATACGCACAGTGCTGACCTGAGCGATGACCTGACCCGCAGCGCCACCCTGGCGACCGACGAGGGACGCACATTCAAGCCTTCGAGCTGGCAGGGCGCACCAGCCGGCGGCCATCACCGCGAAGGGGTGTTGACCTTCGATGTTCCGGCGCCACGACCGGGCGTGATTGAACTCAGGATTGTGCGACCGGGTGAATCCGCCCCCCGTATTTTTCGCTGGCTACTTTGAAGGAGAGTCATCATGGACCCGTTTGACAATGATCGACAGGCGCCTTCGTTCTGGCGTCGCCCTGCCGGCATGGCGGTCGCAACGGCCGCCCTGATTGCCGGCTTCTACCTGCTGCGTGAGCACTGGGGCCATGTCCTGGGCTACTGGCCGTACCTGCTTTTGCTGGCCTGCCCGCTGATGCACCTGATGCATGGACACGGCCATGGCGGCCATAAGCATCGGCGAGACGAGCCGGAGCGCACGAACCAAGGTGCGGGTTAAGGGGATGGGACTGAACACGCATCACCATGGCCCGCGGAGCAACCGTGCATGAGTGCACCGTTCCAGCTTCATCGGGAAGCGCTGGTCGGGATTGCCGCAGATTCCGCAGCCGTCTTCGCGTGGCTGGACGATCAGACGGCTGTCCGCGCACATGGAGAAACGGTCTCTCATGATGGCGGGCGCAACGATGAAAACTGAGTTCGACAGCCAGCGGGGCCAGGCGGTCGGATCAGTGATACGCATGACAGGCCGGGTTCTCGGTGTGTCTTTGCATGTGGAGGAAGCTGTTACCCACTATGAGCCTCCTGTCCGGAGAACCTGGGAAACGCGCGATCAGCCGCGCGTGCTGGTGATCGGACGGTACCGCATGGGATTCGAACTTTCCCCGGCTGCCACCGGTACCCGCTTGCGTGTCTGGATTGACTACAGCGCTCCAACCGGCCTGGCAGGGCGCTGGCTGGGAAAACTCCTGGGCCAAGCTTACGCAGAGTGGTGCGTGACACGCATGGCCCGGGATGCAACGGGATTTTTAACAAGGAGTAATCATGTCTGGAATCAGAAACTGGCTGGTGATGGCGGCAATGCTGTCAGGATGGGGTGTCGCGGGTGTCTGCTTGGCGGCAGACAAGGTGTATGTAGCGAACGAGGAGGCCGACACGGTCAGCGTGCTGGACGCTGCGTCGTTCAAGACGCTCGCCAAGGTGCGTGTAGGCGCAAAGCCGCACAACGTGCAAGTCTCACCGGATGGCACGCGGCTGTGGGTGACCAACAATGGGGAGCCTGTCGCAGATGCTGCTGCGCATCAAGGCATGGGCAAGGACGAACATCAGGCCATGGGTGTTGGTGCCGTCTGGGTGATTGATACCGCGACCGATGCGGTGGTTTCGAAAGTAGGGGTAGGCTTGCATCCAGCGCATGTTGTGCTGACACCGGATGGCCGCTTTGCCTACGTCACCAACGGCGGCGACAACACGGTGAGCGTGATAGACGCCTCGACGCAACGCCCGGTGTCAACGATAGCGGTCGGGAAATTTCCCCACGGCATTCGATTCAGCCCGGACGGCACGCAGGCCTATGTGGCAAACCTCAAGGGGGGCACGGTATCCGTGGTGGATACGGCCAGTCAAAAAGAAGTGACGCAAATACCGGTGGGCAAAGGCCCTGCCCAGGTTGGGTTCACACCCGACGGGCGTCTGGCTTTTGTTTCACTGTCCGTGGAAAACGCGGTTGCGGTGATCGATCCTGCCACCCGCAAGGTCTTGCGCAGGATCGCCGTCGGAACGGTCCCCATTCAGTTGTTCGCAACGCCGGATTCCACCACCTTGCTTGTTGCCAACCAGGGCACGCGCAAAAAACCCGGAAAGACCGTCAGCATGATTGATCTGGGAAGTTTCGAGGTGGTCAAGACCGTTGAAACCGGATCCGGCAGCCACGGCGTGGCGATGGACCGGGAAGGACGGTACGCGTACATCACGAACACCTACGCTGGATCCATGTCGGTGATCGATATCAGGAAGCGCAGTGTGGTGGCAACCGTACTCGTTGGCAAAGGGCCCAACGGGGTCAGCGTGAGACCGTGACGTGCCTGGGCCGGATTTCAGGGCTGATGCGTGACCTGTGAGAAAGCGGGTCGCAGGTAGCACAGTCAGAACGTGTCCAGCCACGGCTGAATGAATGCAAACCAGCCACCCGGGAGATAGATCACCGCGCTCACACCCTATACCCGGGGTGAAACTTTCCGGGTGCGCATGCAGGCTCGGCGCAGCGCCGGACCGAGTGGGCAGGGCGCAAACCGGTTGCGCCATTGCAGCACGCCACTGAAGACCCGTATCAATCCTGCCAATGCGAATACGGCTTTCCGGCACTCGCTGGCCTCGAGCTCGTGTCTATTTGGCCGGCTCGATCGACATCACCGTATAGGCACCGTTGACCTTGTCGGCCGTGAAGCTGACCTTGTCGCCGGCCTGGACCTTGTCGAGCAGGGCCTTGTCCTTGACCTGGAACACCATGCTCATCGGCGGCATGTCCAGGTTCTTGATTTCGCCGTGTTTGAGGGTGATCTTGCCGGCGTCCTTGTCGACCTTGCGGACTTCGGCTTCAGAGACGGGCAGGGCGGCCTGCGCGAACGCGGCCGAGGTCACGAGGGTGGCGATCAGTGTGGTGAAGTGTTTCATGTCAATTCCCTTGAATGCGCTCAGGCGCGGTGATAACTTTGATAAACGCGGGTCGTCCCGCTGCGGCTGATGAGCACCACGTCATACGGGTCCTTTCGGTTGCCGTAAATGGCGCCATCCATGCCGGGCGAGCCGACCGGCATGCCGGGTACCGACAGACCGACGGCAACCGGGCGTTCCTTGAGCAGGCGATGCACCTCGCGTGCCGGCACATGGCCTTCGATGGCGTAGCCGCCGATCAGTGCGGTGTGGCAGGAGCCGAGCTTGTCGGGCACGCCCAGCCGCTTGCGCGCAGCGGCGTTGCCGCTGTCGTGGACCTTGACATCGAAACCGTTGGCTTCCATGTGGATCACCCAGTCCTTGCAGCAACCGCAGTTGGGGTCTTTCCAGACTTCGACCTGCGGCCGGGTCTGGGCCATCAATGCAGGCGCCAGCAGGGAAGTGCCGGCGAGGCTGACCACGGTTTGAATAAAAAATCTTCTTTGCATGATTTCTCCTGGAGTGATGTTTAACGGGATGCCGCGGTGACACTGATCTTGCCGATCATGCCCGCCTGGTAGTGGCCGGCGATCAGGCAGGCAAAGTCGAACTCGCCGGCGCGGTTGAAGGTCCAGATCAGGCCACCGCGCTTGCCAGCGCCGACGTGGGCCATGTAAGGTTCATCGTGCTGCATGGTGGGAAACTTCAGCATCAGGGCAGCATGTTCATCGAGCTCCTTTTTCGTGCCGATGACCAGCTCGTGCAGCAGCTTGCCTTTGTTGCGGATGACAAAACGCACGGTCTCGCCCTGCTTGAAGTCCAGCTTGTCGGGCGTGAAACGCATGTTGTCGTCCATGGTCAGGGTCACGGTGCGCGTGACCGATCTGGCGTCACCTGCGATGCCCCATTCCTTCTGCTCCTTGATGGCTGCAGCTGCCTTGTGCGTTTTCGGATCGTCTCCATGGGCAAGGCTCAAGGTGGTGGTGCCCGCGAGCAGCAGCGCGGCGAGGAGAGGGTGAAATTTTTTCATGAACATGTCTCTTTCAAATCAGTGCTTGTGGGTGGAGGCGGCGGCCGGCGCTGCGTTGTCGGCAGGCCCGGCATAACCGCGCAGTTGCGCATAACGGGAGATCTGCGTCGGTGTCAGCAGCGCGGTTTGCTGCAGATGGGTGTCCAGGTGCGACTTGCGCAGCAAGGCCTGCAACCGGCCTGTGCTGTCGGTGTGGGCCGCCAGCCGGGTCGCATCGATCTGGCGCGACGCAAAAGCCTGGTCCAGCGCACGTTCGGCCTGCACCAGTTGCGCGCCCAGGTCTCGGGCCTCCGCCTTGTGGCGGTTCATCAGCGCTTCGCTGGCCTGCTTCTGCTCAGCGCTCAGTTCGAGTTGCGCGGCCAGCTCCAGCGTGTGCATGGGCCCGGGGTAGCCGTTGAGTTCGGCGGCCTTGGCCAGCTCCATCCCCTTGCCGGCGAGCAGGTCGGCGGTCTGGGCAGACGAGAGGGTCTTGATCTCCCGGGTCTGCTGGCCGGCATAAGGGCTGGCATTGTGCGTGGGCGCGTGAACATGTTGGCCAAATGTGCCTCCAGCCCCCACCAATAAAGCGCTGGCAGCTATCAATTTGAGAGTAAAACGTGTCGTCATGGGTGTTCTTTGAATCAGTGGCCGGCATGGCCGGAAGGTTTGCGGATCTGGACCTGTGTCACGGGGCCCGGTGAGGTCGCCGGCATGGCCTTGCTGCCAAGACGTGGCCGCGTCGCGTCGGGCAATGCGCCCGTCCATTCATAGGCCTGGGTACCGGCCGGGTGCTTGTACCAGCCCGGGTCCTTGTAGTCACCGGGTTTCTGGTTTTTGCGCACCTTGAGCATGCTGAACATGCCGCCCATTTCGACCGGGCCGAAGGGGCCGGTGCCGGTCATCATGGGGGCGGTGTTTTCGGGGATTTCCATCTCCATCTCGCCCATGTCGGCCATGCCGCGTTCGCCCATGACCATGTAGTCGGGCACGGCCTTCTGCAGCTTCTTGATCAGGCCGCGGTGGTCCACACCTATCATGGTCGGCACATCGTGGCCCATGGCGTTCATGGTGTGGTGGCTCTTGTGGCAGTGGAAGGCCCAGTCGCCTTCCTCGTCTGCCAGAAACTCGATCTGCCGCATCTGGCCTACCGCGACGTCGGTGGTGACCTCGTACCAGCGTGTCGATTTCGGCGTGGGCCCGCCGTCGGTGCCGGTGACCATGAACTCGTGGCCGTGCAGGTGGATGGGGTGGTTGGTCATGGTCAGGTTGCCCATGCGTATGCGCACCTTGTCGCCCTTGCGCACATTGAGCGTGTCGATGCCCGGAAAGACCCGGCTGTTCCACGACCACAGGTTGAAGTCCGTCATGGTCATGATCTTGGGTGTCATGCTGCCGGGGTCAATGTCGTAGGCGTTGAGCAGGAACACGAAGTCGCGGTCCACCTCGTCGATCAGCGGGTGTTTCGCCTTCGGGTGGGTGATCCAGAAACCCATCATGCCCATGGCCATCTGTGTCATCTCGTCGGCGTGCGGGTGGTACATGAAGGTGCCGGGCCGCCGCGCGACAAACTCGTAGACAAAAGTCTTGCCGACCGGAATGGCCGGCTGCGTCAGGCCTGAGACGCCGTCCATGCCATTGGGCAGGCGTTGACCGTGCCAGTGCACGCTGGTGTGTTCGGGCAGCTTGTTGGTGACAAAAATGCGCACGCGGTCGCCTTCCACCACCTCGATGGTCGGGCCGGGGCTTTGCCCGTTGTAGCCCCACATGTTGGCCTTGAAACCGGGCGCCATCTCGCGCACCACCGGCTCGGCCACCAGGTGAAACTCCTTGACGCCGCTATTCATGCGCCAGGGCAGCGTCCAGCCGTTGAGCGTGACCACCGGGTTGTAGGGCCGGCCGGTGCTGGGGACCAGCGGCGGCATGGTGTCGGGTTTGCCCTGCAGCACCGGCTCGGGCAGGGCAGCCATGGCAACGCGGCTGACCGCGCTGGCGGCCACCGCAGTCGCTGTGGCAGCGGCTGCGCCGGCAAAAAATCGTCTGCGTTCGTTGTTGATGTTCATGTCAATGTCCTTTGGCGTCGCTGCTGCCGGCAGCAGCGCCGGCGGCCAGGGGCGCCATGCCGGCGGAGGTCCCTGTCAGTGTGGTTTGCAGGTCGGTATCGGCCAGCCAGAAGTCGCGCTGCGCCTCGATGCTGGCGTTGACCGCCGTGATGCTGGTGCGCGTATCGGCCAGCAGCTCGAACACGCTGGAGAGCATGCCGTTGTAGCGCAGCAGCAGCTCGTTGTTGATGAACTTGCGCAGCGGCACGACCTCGTTGCGGTAATGCAGCGCCAGGTCATGCGCGGTGCGCCAGGCGTGGTAACTTTCGCGCGCCTCGGAGCGGGCCTGGATGGCCGTCTCGCGCACACGCGCGACCGACTGCATGTACTGGCCCTGCGCGCGTGCGTTGCTGGCGCCGCCCCAGTCAAAAATCGGCAGTGGCAACTCCAGCTCCCAGCCGCGCTTGATCTCCTTGTCGCCGGTGGCGTTGTCAAAGGTGGTGTTGCGTGAGTATTTGGCATCGAGGGCGTTGATGAAGCCTGTGCTGCGGGTCAAGCCCATGTTGTCGGCGACGTAGCCTGCCTGCGCCACACTGGCGCGCACGTCGAGGCGATCGCGCAGGGCTCTAGCCTCGATGTCCGGCATGTCGGCAATGGTTTTCGGAAGATCCGGCAAGCGCTCGCTGAGCGTGAACTGCGTCTGTGCACCCCACAGGCCCATCAGGCGTATGAGTTTTTCGCGTGCGGCATAAGCTGCGTTCTGGCTGCGTGCCAGCTGCGCTGCGGCATCGGCAACAAAGGCCTGCTCGCGCGCCTGGTTCAGCTTGCTCCAGTTGCCCACACGTGCCAGGCGCCGGGCCAGTTCACCGCTGGCCTCGGCTGCTTCCTTGGCATCTTTCATGTAGCTGGCGGTCTGTTGGGCGGCGACGGCGTTGATCCAGGCTTTGCGCGTGTCAGATGCGAGTTTGACGACCTCCTGCGCCGCCTGCAGTTTGGCCACCTCATGCTGCTGGTTCTGGTATTTGGCGCGCCAGGGCAGGGTGAGCAGGCCGATGACATTGAAGCCGATGCCGCGCTCGATCTCCACCTTGCTGCCTTCGACGAAACGGCCAATCGAGAAATGCGGGTTCGGCAGCGTGCCGGCGCGCACACGGTCGGCATCGCTGATGTTCAGCGTGGCCATGGAAGCATGGATGCCCGGGTTGTTCAGCAGCGCAATACGCACGGCCGATTCGGTGGTCAGCGGCCCGGCCAGCAGCCGGGTCACCGCGTCGCGGGTTTCTGCGCTGTCGCCGCGCCCGACCGGCGCGTTGATGCCCGCTGTCTTGCCGGCGGTCAGGGTGTTGATGTCCGTCTGGTTGCCGTCGGGCGACAGGCTGGCACAGCCGGCCAGTGTCGCGACCGCCAGCAGGGCCGTTGCGGATTTCTGGAATGAAAGCATGGTGAAGCTCAATGTTTGTAGGGATGGGCCGCCGCAGGTGGGGCGGTATCCGGCGTGGCCGCAGGGGCCGCTGGCGCTGCCTGCTGCTGCTCCGACTTGAGGATGTCGATATGGCCGCGCGTGAAGCGGCCGACGTCGTTGTTGGCTTTTTTCCAGTCCTCCCGGCCAGCTTCCACGCCGGTGGGCAGGTCGGCAAACACGGAGCGGTAGCTCACCGTCGGCACGGGCGCCGCGGGGTCGGCGGCCTGCGGGGCCGGTGCGCCCTGCGCATGGACGCTGCCCAGCGGCAGGAGCAGCATGCAAAAAAGGATACGGAAGGTCACAAAAATCTCCTGAGGGACAAGCGGGGCGATAGGAAAAATCGCGCGAATCCGGCAAAAAGGGCAGGCTGCCCGTGCCGGATGACAAGTACAGACCCACTACGGGCCTGGAGGTCAGGAAATGGGTGGTTTTTGGCCCAGCGTCGCGAAGGCGCTGGCAAATTGCGCGGCCGGCGAGTGCGGCAGTGCAGGGGAAACGGCAAGGGAGGCAGTGCTGGCTGTCACCGGCGACAGCGCCACCGTGTTGCAGGCCTGGCAGGCGGCGCAGGAGTCGCAGTGCCCGGTGGCGCCCATGGGGTCGGAAGTCTGGCCGGAGGCGTGTCCTGCGCAATCCGGAGGAGTCGCCGAATGCGTCATGGATGCTGCCGGCTCCATTGCCATGTCATGGTCAAAATGGTCGTCAGCCCATGATTCATGGGCGTGCGCAGCTACTGATTCTGTAGCGGGAGAAACTTGTTGCAGATGGCCGGCGGCCATGCCAGTGGCCATGGCATCGCCCACCCAGCCGCGCAGGAGCAGCAGGAAGATCATGGCAATGAACAAGGGACGGCGCATAGGTAGATGATACGGCGGCAGGCGGAAAGTTCAAAAGCAACGCGATTCGGCCATCTCGGCAGCCTGCCGGATCAGCCGGCTCAAACGCGCATCAACCGGCATGGGCGCCAACGCGCTGACGGTGGCGCGGTCGCTGTTGCCGGCGGGCAGGCGCCGCAGGAGGTGGCCCAGCGGGACCAGGGCCAGGCGCTGCACCTGCCCCGCTGCCTCGCCCAAGTCCCGGGTTTGCAGCGCGAAGCGCAGCATCGCCGTATGCGAGGCCCAGTGCAGGGCGAATTGCTGCTGCCCGACCACATGCGCGGCTTCGAGCCAGGCCCAGCGATCAGCGACGTCTGCAGAGTCGGCCGTGCTGAAACTGCGCATCAGCGCCATGAAAAGCCGGCGGCGCTGCGCGGGCGTGAGGTTGTTCATACCGGCTTTTGGGACAAGCGGCCGGCCTGCAACTCGCGCCGCGCCTGCTGCATCACCGACCAGCCGCCCCAGATGGCCAGGCTGGCCATGACCGCCGCCACCGCCAGGTCGGGCCAGGCGCTCTGGGTCCCGAACACGCCGAGCGCGGCCAGCATCACGGCCAGGTTGCCGATGGCGTCGTTGCGCGAGCACAGCCAGACGCTTCGCATGTTGGCATCCCCTTCCCGGTACGCATACAACAGGGCAGCGACCGACACATTGGCGATCAGGGCAAGCAGGCCGATCGCGCCCATGGTCAAGGCCTCGGGCGTACCGCCCTGGCTGGCCGCCCACCATGCCCGCACCAGCACAAACACGCCGAAGGCCAGCATGCTGGAAGCCTTCAGCAGCGCCGCGCGAGCACGCCAGACCAGGCCCAGGGACAACACCGCCAGGCTCACGCCGTAGTTGGCGGCATCGCCGAAAAAGTCGATGGCATCGGCCAGCAGCGACACCGAGCCGGAGCGAAAGCCCGCCGCAATTTCCAGCGCAAACATGGCGAAGTTGATGAGCAGCGCGATCCAGAGAATTTTCCGGTAGCGCGGGCTGTTGGCTTGGGCGGCGGTGGCGTCGTGGTCGCAGCAGTGGGCAGACATCGAGGGGTTCTCCAGAAACATCGGGTTGATGGCATGATTGGAAACCCTCAAGTCACTTCAAGGTCAAGCGATGCCTGTATCAAGTCCCTCCGCGCCCAGGGGTTACCAGATCGGTGAAGCCGCGCGGCAAAGCGGCGTCAGCCCCGCGAACATCCGGTTTTATGAGAAGGAAAGCCTGCTCAGCCCGCTCGGACGGGGCGACAACAGCTATCGTTTGTATAGCGAAGGCGACGTGCATCAGCTGCGTTTTATCCGCCTGTGCCGGGCCATGGACATGTCGCTGGCCGAGGTGCGTACCCTGCTGGGGCTGGACCTGAACAACAAGACCGATTGCGCGGCCGCACGCGGCGCGCTGGACGGGCACCTGGGCCATGTGCGCGCGCGGCTGGCGGAATTGAAGGCGCTGGAAAAAGACCTCAAGGCGCTGCGCAACCGCTGCGACGGAACCGACGCCCACTGCCACATCATCGAAGCGCTGCACGAGCTGGCCGATGCGCAGGCCTCGGTCCCGGCGGAACCGGCGCCGAAAAAGCGCCATGTCTAGGGTGTGTCGTCCGGCGGGTTGGCCAGTGGTGCCAGTCGCTCGATGAGCACATCGGCCTCGGTGTAGCCGCTGGCCAGCAACTGGGCCTGGCCATCACGCACGGCCAGCAATGCCGGAAAGCCGCGTATGCCCCAGCGCTGCGCCTGCGCAAAATCGTCTCTTGTCTGCTGGCGCATGGCTTCACTCTCGAAGTCGCGCAAAAAATCAATGTGGCCCCAGGCTTCCTTGCTGCGGCCATGCACCTCGTCCCAGATTTCACCGAGCACCGCTGCCTTGGTGACGTCGCGTCCTTCGGCATAAAAGGCCTGCTGGATCGCGTGGTACATGTGCAGGGCCATCGCCGGCGCATGCTGGCGCACCGTGACGACCGCGCGGCAGGCCGGCTCGGTGTCGTAGATGAAATCCTCGCGCTCGAACAGCGCCTGTGAAAACGGCTGGCCGGAGCGCCTGCCGACTTCTGCCCAGGCGTTGCGCAGCTTGTCTTTCAGCGCGGCGTCCATCACCTGCGTGTTGTAGGCGCGCAGGCCGCCCAGCACCAGTTGCACCGGCAGCTCGGGGAAACGTTCGAGCAACTGCCCCAGCGGCACGCCAAAGCCGTAACACCAGGAACACATCGGGTCGCCGACGTAGATCAGGGATAGTGCGGAAGAGGGTGTGGTCATGGCGTGTTCTTTCAGGCGGAGTGTGCAGTGGTGTCGGCCACGGGCCGCACATGCGCGGGTTCAAAAACCAGCGTCAGCAACGCCAGCAGGCCGAAGGGCACGCCGACCCAGCCGAGTTGCGACAGGTGAAGGTGGTCCAGCATGGCGCCGCTGATGACGGCGCCCAGTGCCGTGCCCACATACAGCATGGAGCCGTTCAGGCTCAGCAGCAGCGGCGCCTGGGCCGGTGCCATGCCGGCCAGGCGGCTTTGCTGCGGCGCCATCACGCCGAAACCCGCAATGCCCCAGACGACGAGTGTCGCCATGGTGGCGTACAGATGGCCACGCGTGAGCGGCAGCACGGCCATGGTGGTCACCAGCACGGCCAGCTGAACGCGCATGGTCGGTAGTGAGCCGAAGCGGTCGTTGGCCCAGCCACCCGACAGCGTGCCGGCCACCCCGGCCAGGCCGAACACCGCCAGCGTGATGGACAGCTGCGTCGAGCTCATGGTGTTGAGCGCCTGCAGCACCGGACCGATGTAGGCAAACACGCTGAAAATCGCCACGAAATAAAGCAGGGTGCGCAGCCAGGTGCGCAGCACGGCCGGTTGCCGCGCCGCCGCGCCGAAGCCGGCAAAATTGGCACCGGCCGAAGCCATGTTGGCGGGCAGCAGCCAGCTGGCCGCCACCAGAGCCGCCAGGCTGGCGCCGGCCGAGAGCCAGACCGGCACGCGCCAGCCGTATTCAAAGCCGAGCCAGGCACCGACCGGCACGCCCACCGCATAGCTGATGCTCATGCCCAGAAAGGTGATGGACAGGGCCCGGCCGCGCAGTGCCGGCGCCACCAGGCTGACAGCCAGCGCTGAAGCCGCGGCGCTGAACATCGCTCCGGCGCCCATCAGCACCCGGCCCAGCAGCAGCATGACGAGGTTGCCCGACAGCGCGCACACCAGGCAGCCGGCGGCGAACAGGGCCAGCGCCAGCTGCACGGCACGTTTGCGCGGCCAGCGTGCGGTGGCAATGATCAAGACCGGCGCCAGCAGCGCGGTGGACACCGCATAGGCCGTCATGGCCTGGCCGGCTGCGGCCAGGCTGACGTGGAGCGACTCGCTCAGCGGCACCAGAATGCCGCCCAGCACAAACGCGCCACTGCCGATGACCAGGTTGCACAGGGCGAAGAGATAAAGAACAGGCGGCATGGGATGCAGGTGGGCAGACAGCACCCGGGCGTTTGACGTACACGGGGCAGGTGCTGGAAATAATCAATAAAACAGGGCCTTAGCCCAATACAGACGGACGCAGACTGCTATCAAAAACAGAGTGACTGCCGTCTGGTTATTCGCTGATTGTGCCCGGATGGCGGCAAACGCGCGCCGCTTGAGCGCGGTCCTGCACCGGACGGTACGGTCACATCGTTTCGCCGACGCGGCCGGGCTGCCACACGTCATTGGAGGGCAGGAGGGGAGCGAAGACGTGACAGGGTGTTTCCGTGTGGTTGTTGTTGTGCTTTTCTGGCGGCCCCCTCGGGGAGAGGTCTCCGGCTTCATCATGGTCAGGCTCGGTCGCTGAGGCGACAGCTTTTTATACGGAGCTTCCCCGATGCAATGACAGCGTAGCCGGGGTAGGCTGGAGGCCCGCCTGAAGTGAAACTGGAGCCCCGACTTGTCCGACCACCCCACCGCTGCACCGGCAGCGACTCATCCAGCCCCTCCCCATGACCTGCATTACAAGGTCTGGCCCAAGCGCCTGCCGCACCGCATCTCGGCTCCGGCCACCTCGCTGTGGCACAACCTGGCGGTCAGCGCGCTGCGTTACCCGAACAAGGCTGCACTGGTGTTTTTCGGACGTGTCTTCACCTACGCCGAGGTGCTGGACAAAGCCGAGCGCCTGGCGGCCACACTGCATGAGATGGGCGTCAAAAAAGGCGACCGGGTGGTGCTGGACATGCAGAACTGCCCGCAATGGGTGATTGCCCACTTTGCGATCCTGCGGGCCGACGCCGTGGTGGTGCCGGTCAACCCGATGAACCGCGCGGAGGAGCTCAAGCACTACATCACCGACCCGGACGCCCGGGTGGCCATCACCGCGGCGGACCTGGCACCGGAACTGGTCAAGGCCAATGTCCAGCTGCCGCCCGGGCAGCAGCTGCAACACCTGATCGTCACGCATTACAGCGATGCTTTTGATGTGCAGGCCGAGGCGGCCGCGTTGCCGCCGGCCTGGCAGGAGTGGCTGGGCACGCAGCACCCGGCGCCCGCGGCCGGTGATTGCCAGGTCACGTCCTGGGCCGAGGCACTGGCGCAGGGCGCGCAGGGCCGGCTGCCCGACCACACGGCGACACCGCAGGACCTGGCGGTGCTGCCCTACACCAGCGGCACCACCGGGCTGCCCAAGGGCTGCATGCACACCCATGCGAGCATCATGCACAACGCGGTGGCCAGCTGCCTGTGGGGCAACAGCACGCCGGAAAACACCGTGCTTTCGGTCGTGCCCATGTTCCACATCACCGGCATGGTTTCGGTCATGCATGCTTCGATCTACGGCGGCGCAACGCTGGTCATCATGCCGCGCTGGGACCGCGAACTGGCGGGCCGGCTGATCTCCAAATGGCGCGTCACGCACTGGACCAACATTCCGACCATGGTGATCGACCTGCTTGCCAGCCCGAACTTCGCGGAGTTCGACCTGAGCAGCCTGGTCTACATCGGCGGTGGCGGCGCGGCCATGCCGCAGGCCGTGGCCCAGCGCCTGTGGGAGCAGTACGGCCTGCGCTTTGCCGAAGGTTACGGCCTGACCGAAACCGCCGCACCCTCGCACAGCAACCCGCCCGACGCCACCAAGCAGCAATGCCTGGGTGTGCCTTTTCTCAATGTGGATGCGCGCGTGATCGACCCCTTGAGCCTGGGGGAAATGCCGCTGGGCGAGCAGGGTGAAATCATCATGTGCGGGCCACAGAATTTCTCAGGCTACTGGAAGCGGCCCGAGGCCACCGCCGCCGCGTTCATCGAGATCGACGGCAAATCTTTCTTCCGTTCGGGCGACCTCGGGCGCGTTGACGAAGAGGGCTACTTCTTCATCACCGACCGGCTCAAACGCATGATCAACGCGTCGGGCTTCAAGGTCTGGCCGGCCGAGGTGGAGGCGCTGATGTTCAAGCACCCGGCCATCCAGGAGGCCTGCATCATCTCCACGCGCGACGCCTACCGCGGCGAGACCGTCAAGGCGGTGGTGGTGCTGCGGCAAAGCCACAAGGGGCAGGTCAGCGAGGCGGACATCATCGACTGGTGCAAGGAGAACATGGCCGCCTACAAGTACCCGCGTGTTGTGCAGCTTGTCGATGCCCTGCCGAAAAGCGGCTCGGGCAAGGTGATGTGGCGGACCCTGCAGGAGGCGGAAGTCGCCACCGCCTGAAGTTTGTGCATGAAAAGTGCCTGTAGCCCTTGTCGGGCGGGCGCAGATAGCTATCAAAACAAGAGCAATCTGGAAAAGCCGGAGCCCATGCCCGGCAACATCGGTTAAGGTTCGTCTCCCGGACTTCGAACAGGTGCGACGCTCCAGAGGCGTTGCTTGCGCTCATGGAAAAACCTTCACCGCCCATCTCTGATCCCTTGCACGACAAGCCGCTGGCCGGCTGGCGGCTGCGCCTGTACACCATCATTTTTGAAGCGGACACTCGCGCCGGACGCCTGTTCGACCAGGCCCTGATCGCCGTCATCCTGCTCAGCATTGCCGTGGTGATGGCTGACAGCGTGCAGGCCGTGCGCCTGGTTTATGGCCACGCACTGACCTCCGCGGAGTGGGTTTTCACGCTGCTGTTCACCGTCGAGTACATCGCGCGCCTGCTGTGTGTGCGCCGGCCGCTGAAGTACGCGACCAGCTTTTTCGGCATCATCGATCTGCTGGCTGTATTGCCGACCTACCTGGCGCTGTTTGTCCCCGAGCTGCATGCCCTCATCGATGTGCGTGTGCTGCGGTTGCTGCGTATATTCCGGGTGTTCAAGCTCGCGGCCTATGTCGCGGAATACCAGTTCCTGGTGAGTGCCCTCGCCGCCAGCGGGCGCAAGATCCTGGTGTTTCTGTCGGCCGTGCTGATGGTGGTACTGGTCCTGGGCACGCTGATGTATGTGGTCGAGGGCCAGACCAACGGATTTACCAGCATTCCGACCTCGGTTTACTGGGCCATCAGCACCGTCACTACCGTGGGTTTCGGCGACATCGCGCCCAAGACCGATCTGGGCCGGTTGATCGCTTCTTTCATGATGCTGATGGGCTGGGGCATTCTGGCCGTGCCGACCGGCATCGTGACGGCGGAGATGGCAGCGCAGCGCCGCATGCATTCTGGCCAGGCGCCGACCACGCGCACCTGCCACGAATGCCTGACCGAAGGCCACGCCGCCGATGCGAATTTCTGCTTCAACTGCGGTGCCCGGCTGCCGCCTTACCAGCAGCAGGCCGGCGAGGCATCCTGACGGCGTGAGTTCTAGCCGCCAGCCGTGAGCCGGATCGGCGTGATCTCGACCGACTCGCTGCCGGTGCTCATCCAGACCGTGCCGTCCTGAATCGTCACCTGCAGCTGGATGGTGCGGTTGGCCAGCCTGGCCAGCGCCTGGCTTTGCGCCGCCTCGATCTGCCAGACCACCAGGTTGGCCGCGCGCGTGAGCTTGCTTTCGATGGTCTTCCACCAAACCGGCGTGCTGCTGGCAAAGCTGTAGACGGTGACGCGTTCGGCGCGTCCGGCGGCGCGCATCAGGCGCTTGTCGTCGGGCTGGCCGACGTCGATCCAGTGCAGGATCTGGTCGGTGTAGTCCTTGTGCCACAGGGCCGCCTCGTCGACATCCCACAGGTCCTTGGCGAACTCCAGCTTGCCTTTGTTGTCGTCGGCCGTCACGTTCAGGGCATAGGCCAGCAGGCGGATCATCATGCGTTCATCGGCCTCGGAAGGGTGGCGCGCGATCGTGACGTTGTGGTCGGCGTAGACGCCGCGGTCCATGTCGGCAATGGCCAGTTGTGCTTTGTAGATGGTGGCTTTGAGTGCCATGGGGGTCTGCTGGTTGGGTGAGGGGCGGGTGGTAACCCCCTATTGGAACAGACCTTTGTCCGCCCGCGTGTCCGGGCACCTCAGGCTGGCTATAGTTCATGCATGATCCGATTGTCCGTTCTCGACCAGTCCGTTGCCGTCACCGGCCGCAGCGAAGACGCCTCCATCCGCGAAACGCTGGCGCTGGCTCAGCACTGCGAGGGCCTCGGTTACGAGCGTTTCTGGGTCAGCGAGCACCACAGCCACCCGACGATTGTCGGCAGCGCGCCCGAGGTGCTGATGGCCGCCATCGCCGCGACCACGCAGCGCATTCGCATCGGCAGTGCCGGCGTGATGCTGCCGCATTATTCGGCGCTCAAGGTCGCCGAGCAATTCCGCGTGCTGGAGGCGCTGGCCCCGGGCCGCATCGACCTTGGTGTCGGTCGTGCGCCGGGTTCGGACGGGCGCACCGCCCAGCTGCTCAACCCGAATGCGCGCCATGCGGCCGATGATTTTCCCCGCCAGGTGCGCGAGCTGCAGGCCTGGGTCAGCGGCGTTGATCTGCCCGAAGGCCACCCGGGCCGCGGCGTGACTGCCAACCCGACCGGGCCGGGCGCGCCCACGCTGTGGATGCTGGGCAGCTCGAACTACGGCGCGCAACTGGCGGCGCATTACGGCCTGCCTTATGCGTTTGCGTATTTCATCACCGACGGCCAGGGGGCCGAAGAGGCGCTGGCCATTTACCGCGAGCTGTACCGGCCCAGCCCGCAACATCCCGAGCCGCAGGCCGCACTGTGTGTGTGGGCACTGGCCGCTGAGACCGAAGCCGAAGCCTGGCAGCTTTTCACCAGCCGCGAGCGCTGGAAAATCGACCGCCAGCAGGGCGCGCTGGGGCCGCTGCAGTCACCGACGGAAGTCGCGCAGCGGCCCTACAGCGCGGCCGAGCAGGCCGAGACCGAACGGCTGCGGCGCACGGCGCTGGTCGGCAGTGCCGGGCAGGTGGCCGGCAAGCTGCGTGCGCTGTCCGACAGCCTGCAGGTAGAGGAGCTGGTGGTCATCACCTGGACGCATGACCCGGTGGCGCGCCGCCGTTCCTATGAGTTGCTGGCGCAGGCGTTTGGCAGCACCCCACCTCCGGCCGGCCAGGCCTGAACCCATCACTTCATCAGACAACAACCCCATCAGACAACAACCCGAGGACCCCACCATGACTTCACCCCTGTTCAGCGCCACCATTGCCGGCAGCCTGCCCAAACCTGCCTGGCTGTCGGAAACCCACAAACTCTGGCCGCAGTGGAAGGCCGAAGGCGCCGAACTGGCCCAGGCCAAGGCCGATGCCACGCTGCTCTGGATCAAGGCGCAGGAGGATGCCGGCCTGGACGTCATTGGTGATGGCGAGCAGTCGCGCCAGCATTTTGTGCACGGCTTTCTCGAGCAGGTCGAAGGCATCGACTTCGAGCACAAGGTCAAGATGGGCATACGCAACAACCGCTACGACGCCATGGTGCCGCAGGTCGTGTCCGCGCTCAAGCTCAAGGGGCGTGTGCATGCGGCCGAGGCGCAGCTGCTGCGCGCCCACACGACGAAAAAGATCAAGTTCACCCTGCCCGGACCGATGACGATCGTCGATACCGTGGCCGACCAGTTTTATGGCGACCGCGTGAAGATGGCCATGGCCTTTGCCGAGCTGCTGAACCAGGAAGCGCTGGCGCTGCAGGCCGACGGCGTGGACATCATCCAGTTCGATGAGCCGGCCTTCAACGTCTACATGAAAGACGCCGCCGAGTGGGGCGTGAAGGCGCTCGAGCGTGCCGCGCAGGGCCTGACCTGCACGACGGCGGTGCACATCTGCTACGGCTACGGCATCAAGGCCAACGACGACTGGAAGAAAACACTGGGCGAAGAATGGCGCCAGTATGAGCAAATCCTTCCCGCGCTGGCGAAAAGCAGCATCCAGCAGGTCAGCCTCGAGTGTTACCACTCGCATGTACCGCCGCACCTGATGGCCCTGCTCGAAGGCAAGGACGTGATGGTCGGTGTGATCGACGTGGCGAGCGACGAGATTGAAACCCCCGAGCAGATTGCCGACACCATCGGCGAAGCCCTCAGGTACGTGCCGAAAAACCGCCTGCTGCCCTGCACCAACTGCGGCCTGGCGCCCATGGACCGCGACGTGGCCCTGAAGAAGCTGCAGGCCTTGGCCCAGGGTGCGGCGCTGGCGCGCGAGCGTTACGGCGCCTGAGGCGGGCAGCATGACCGAACTGGCTTTTGCCGCGCCCGCCGAGGTGGGCCTGTGCCCTGACCGCTTGCAGCGCCTGCTGGCCGTGCTGCAGGCCGACATTGACCGCGGGCGACTGCCCGGCGCGGTGGTGCTGGTGGCGCGCCGCGGCAAGGTGGCCCTGTTCGAAAGCCTGGGCCGGCAGAACCCGGCTGCGGGCAGCCCGATGACCCGTGATTCGATTTTCCGCATCTACTCCATGACCAAACCCGTGGTGTCGGTCGCGGTGATGATGCTGGTGGAGCAGGGCAGGTTGCTGCTCAGTGACCCGGTGGCCAGGCACCTGCCGGAATTTGCCAACCAGAAGGTCGCGGTGGAACAAAACGGCCAGGTGACGCTGGACGATGTCCACCGGCCCGCCACCGTGCAGGACCTGCTGCGGCACACGGCCGGCCTGACCTATGAATTTCTGGGAAACGCCGACGTGCAGCGCCAGTACGCCAGGCTGCAGATGGGCTCGCGCGAGCGCAGCAACGCGGAGTTTTCCAGGGTGCTGGCCGGTTTGCCATTGATGTACCAGCCCGGCAGCGTCTGGGAATACAGCCGCGCGACGGACGTGCTGGGGCGGCTGGTCGAAGTGCTCAGCGGCCAGACCCTGGGCGAGTACCTGCGCCGCCACATCTTCATTCCCCTGGGCATGCACGACACCGGTTTCTCGGTGGCCGAGACCGATCACCCGCGTATTGCCGAGCCCTTTGCCCACGACCCGGACGGCGGCGTGCCGATGCGCGTGCTGGAGCCGCGCCGTGCGGCGGCCATGGAAAGCGGCGGCGGTGGCCTGTTGTCCACGGCCATGGATTACGCGCGTTTTCTGCAGTTCATGCGCAACCGGGGCGAACTCGATGGCGTGCGCCTGCTGGGTTCGCGTACCGTGGACTTCATGACCGCCGACCATCTGGGCGCCATCCCCGTCACGGGTGACGTGTTGCCGCCCGGCTATGGCTTCGGTCTCGGGTTTGCCGTGCGCACCGCCACCGGCATCGCGTCCGTGCCCGGCTCGAAGGGGCTGTACTACTGGGGCGGTATCGCCGGCACCACGTTTTTTGTGGACCCGGCCGAAGACCTGTATGCCGTGCTGATGATCCAGGCGCCCAACCAGCGCGACCACTACCGGCCGCTGTTTCGCAGCCTGGTGTACGCTGCCCTGCTGGACTAGAAACTGGTTTTTTTCTCGGAGACACACCATGAGCCACGACACCGGCCACAGCCATCCTCACGGGCACAGCCACGCGCCCGAAGGCACCGACTGGAAACACGACGGTGTGCGCGTGATCCCCGGAGGCCAGCTGGACGGCAATGTGCCGTCCACGCCCGGCATGGACCGCAAGGCGGCCATCAATTTCGCCCGCGTCGGTGCGCAAAAACTCTGGGCCGGCACCGTCACCATCCATGCCAACGCCAAGACTGGTGCGCACCACCACGGCCATCTGGAAAGCGTGATTTATGTCGTCAGGGGTCGTGCCCGCATGCGCTGGGGCGAGCATCTGGAGTTCACCGCCGAGGCGGGCCCGGGCGACTTCATCTATGTGCCGCCCTATGTGCCGCACCAGGAAATCAACGCGAGTCCGACCGAACTGCTCGAGTGTGTGCTTTGCCGCAGCGACGGCGAGGCGGTGGCCATCAACCTCGATATTGCGCCGGCCGAAAAGCCCGAGCAGGTGTTGTGGATTGATCCGACCCACCCGCACGGCGGCGTGTAAAGCGCAGGTCAAGCCGCGGTGAGCCGCGGGTGAAGCTGTTCGCAAGTGCGCAATAACGCACGCTTTGAGATGGGTCGCGCTAACCTTCCCTTACGAATGTCACGTCGTCCTACATCCGCGTTCACATGAGTTGGTTACAACTGAGGCTCAACCAAGGAGTACCCATCATGGATACAAATAACCAGACACCAGCCACCCCCGGCAGCCAGCCCGCCTTTTCGCAACGCATGCAGCACAGCAAATCGCTGATCGCGATTGTGGCCGTGCTCGGGGTCACGGTGATGGCGCTCGCCGCCGCGCTGGTGGTCAATCGCTCGGATGCGCAGCCGGGCGGCACCGAGGCCCAAGCCCCCACAACACAGTCCAGCACGGCTGCCAAGCTGGCCAGCAATGGAACGACCAGCACCCCGGCCAAGCTGGCCAGTAACGGTACGACCAGTACGACCACTGCCAGGCCGGCGCCGGCCAAACCGGTCGTCCAGCCGCGGCCTGCGGTCGTGGCCCAGGCACCGGCACCCAAGCCCGTGGTTTGCGCCGACTGCGGCACGGTGGAAGCCGTGACGGCCGTGCAGCGCCAGGGCGAGGTCAACGGTGTCGCCGTGGGCAACACCACCGTCGGCCTGGGCACCGTTGCGGGCGGCGTGGTTGGCGGCCTGTTGGGCAACCAGGTGGGCGGCGGCAGCGGCAAGACGGCCATGACGGTGCTGGGCGTCGCCGGCGGTGCGTTTGCCGGCAACCAGATCGAGAAAAACATGAAGAAGGTCACCGTCTACCAGGTGCGTGTGCGCATGAACGACGGTTCTGTCCGCACCGTGGAAGTGTCCAGCTCGATTCCCGTCGGCTCCCGCGTGATTGTTGAAGGCAACAACCTGCGCATGGCCTGATGGGTCGCCGCTGCGGCGGCGTGATCCTGCACAGAACTGCGTCAAAGCGTGATGGGTGACCATCACGCTTTTCTTTTTGTCTTTTTCCTTTTCCCGGCCGGCCTCGCATTCCCTGCAGAGTGTGCGAAGATTGTTGGCAGGCAACCCCCTTTCCCCTTTTTATCCTTTTCCCCCTCCGCACACGGCGGACCCCGGCAACCCATGAAAGAAGCGACATGAAGGCTATCTGGAACGGCGCAGTGATTGCGCAAAGCGACGATACCGTGGTGCTCGAAGGCAACCACTATTTCCCCGAAAGTTCGCTCAACCGCGACTACATCACCTTCAGCAACCACCACACCATGTGTGCGTGGAAAGGGCAGGCCAGCTACTACTCGCTGCTGGTCAATGGCGAGATGAACACCGACGCCGCCTGGTATTACCCCGACCCGAAACCCGAGGCCGACAACATCAAGGGCCATGTGGCTTTCTGGAAGGGTGTGAAGATCGAACCCTGATGTCCCGGCCCGAGTGCGTTTTTCTGAAGGAAGCCTGATCATGTTCAAACACATCCTGCTGCCGGTCGACGGCTCGTCCACCTCGATGATGGCGGTCGAGAAGGCCTGCGGGCTGGCCCAGGCTTTCAAAAGCACGGTGACGGTGATCTACGTGATCGATCCCTACGCCTTCAGCGGGGTCGGCACCGATTTCGCCTACGGCCAGGCCCAGTACCTCGGGGCGGCCACGGCGGAAGCCAACGAAGCCCTCCAGGGCGCCACGCAGGTGCTGGAAGCCGCAGGTGTGACGGTCAAGGCCTCCATCATCGAAGGCCACGCGATTTACCGCGGCATTCTGGAGACCGCCGGTGCTGTCGGTGCCGACCTGATCGTGCTGGGTTCGCACGGGCGCCGCGGACTGGAAAAGCTCGTGCTCGGCAGCGTCGCAGCGCAGGTGCTGGCGCATGCGCACTTGCCGATTCTGGTGGTGCGCGACTGAGTCCTTCGCTCGGGGGACTGTCTGATCTTGCCGGATTTGGCATTAAATCGGGTTGTAGCCCATACCCGGTGGGCGCGAACAGCTATTAAGTTTATAGCAACCCATCTTTCAGGCTGTCATCCCGGACGTGATCCGGAATCCATGTGTTTGCTCACTACTCATTTTTTTGAAGCGCTGCAGTTTGCCTGCAAGCCGGGGGTTGCCCGGCGGCAAGTAACTTTCTTTTGTGTCGCCAAAAGAAAGTCACCAAAGAAAAGGCGACCCGACTGTCTGGGTCCTTCCGCTTCGCTCCAGGCAACCTGCGCTGCTCGATTGCGGCGGGGGTCCGCAGAACTCGCTGCGCTCGGACAACTGCGGCCCTGATCCCGCCTCCATCTGCGCTGCTCGGCCCAGCCCGACGGGTGGTAGGGCAAGAATGCGGCAACGGATGCGGGGAGACATGACGCGCGAAGCGCGTCATGTCGGTCTTACGCGGCCGTGATGTTTGCACGCGGCGGTAGCACACGCGGCCAAATGAAGCTCCCCGCCATCGCCCAGCGGGGCGAGGGGAGGGCGTGGGGAGTTGCGCCTACTGTCCAAAGCGGACCACAGACGCAGCGTGACGCCGAAAAAATTCCCGCCGAGAGCTTGCGAACGAAATAGGCCCTCAGCCAATGGCTTGAAAGCGTAAGCAGCTATCAAAGCCGTAGCGTTCTGGAATCAGTCGCGCACATCCGCCACCGGCTGGCTGCCAAAGTCCGGCCGGGCCAGGTAGGCCAGGATGCGCGCGGCGGCTTCGTCGGGCGACGTGAGCTGGCCCTTGTCCTTGAGGCTGATGAAGTTGTGCTGGTCGGGAAAGGCCGACGCGTCGGCGCTGCGTAGCTGGACCTGCATGTCGGTGTCGATCACGCCAGGCGCGAGCGAGCAGACCGCTGCGCCGTTGGGCTTGAGCGCTTCTTCGAGCGCCACACAGCGCGTGAAGTGGTCCATGCCGGCCTTGGCCGCGCAATAGATGGACTGCGAGGCCATGGCCTTGCGTCCCAGTCCCGACGAAATATTGAGCACCTTGCGCCGCGCCGGCCAGCTTTCGGTGGCGCGCAGAAAAGCCGCGGTCAGCTGCATGGGTGCTTCCAGGCCGACACGCAGCCCCAGGCGCAGGTCGTCGGCGTCGGCGTCGCTGAGCGGGCCGATGCGCGGAATCATGCCGGCATTGTTGATCAGCACGGCGCTGGAAAAACCGGCGTGGGCCTGCTCGCGCAGCCATTGTTCGAGCCGCGCACTGGCGTCCGCGCTTCGCGCCAGATCCAGCGTCCACTGCAGGAGCGGCGTGCCGGCGATTTTGGCCTGCGCGGCCAGCGTCTCATTGGCCTTGCGTGAAATGCACAGAAGTGTGTTGCCCGGCATGAGCAGCTTGCGCGCCATGGCCAGGCCCATGCCGCGGGAGGCGCCGGTCAGGATAAATAGGTGTTGGGTCATGGCTGGCAATGTTACCGACAAACGGTGACGCCGTTCCGTGTCCCGGCGATTCAGGCGGCCAGAGTGATGGGAAAGCGGGCCTGCAGGCCGTCGCTGCCCGGCGCAAAGGGCACGGTCAGGGCAGCCCGGTCGGCCTCGCCCAGGCTGCGCCACAGGAAGTCGCGCGGATTGCCGGGGTCGCCGGCCACATACAGCTGGGTGGTCAGCAGTTCCCGCTGTCCGAGTTTGACCTTGACGTGGATGTGCGGTGTGCGCCCGGCATACGCCACCGGGCGCAGGGTGCGAAAGCGGTAGCGGCCTTCGGCATCCACTGTCACCCGGCCAAAGCCCTGGAAGCGGCGGTCGGCCCGGTCGCCGTCACCGGGGTGATGGTAGTGGCCAGCGTGGTCGCATTGCCAGATCTCGACCTGCGCGCCGGCCACGGGTTTGCCGGCCAGGTCGCTGACGCTGCCCTCGATCCAGGCGCTTTGCCCTTCGGGGTAATTGAGCGCCCCGTTGCGCAGCAGGTCATGGTCGCTGTCCCGGGGCAGGACCACCGGGTAATACGGTCCTTCGGTTTGCGCCGGTGTGGCGCGGCGGCTGGCGGCCGGCTGGGCGCGCGGGCCCAGCCACAGCACAGGCGCTGCCACCAGGGCGGCAGCCACGGTGCGGCGGCGCAGCACGGCGGCGGGGGAAAGGGGTGGTGAGGCAGGGCGCATCGACGGTCTCCGGTGATCAGCATGGGATGCGAAGCAGGCGCTGAAGTTCCGGCCCGGCGCCCTGGTCAGAACGGCGCCGGGCTGTCGAACTGCAGGGCCATGCCGCTGACCGGGTGCACAAAACCCAGCGCGCAGGCGTGCAGCAGCAGCCGGGGCGCGCGGGCCTGCACGTCCTCGGGCGCATACAGCCTGTCGCCCAGAATCGGGTGGCCCAGTGCCTGCAGGTGCACACGCAACTGATGCGAGCGGCCGGTGACGGGCTCGAGTTCCACGCGGGTGCTTTGGCTGGGCGCGTCAAACGCCACGGCCCGCCAGCGCGTCTGGCTGGCCTTTCCGCGTTCGGCGTCGATGATGCGCAGCGGCCGGCGCGGCCAGTCCACCACGATGGGCAGGTCGATCAGGCTCCAGCCCCCGGGACCGGCACCGGGTGTGGCCGTGGGCCGGCCATCGACCACGGCGATATAACGTTTGTGGATCTCGCGGCGTTCGAACAGCGCGCCCAGGGCACGCTGGATGCTGATGCTGCGCGCCATCAACATCAGGCCCGAGGTCGCCATGTCCAGCCGGTGCACCACCAGCGCGTCGGGGTAGCTTGCCTGGACGCGTGCGCTCAGGCAGTCCTGCTTGTCCTCGCCCTTGCCCGGCACCGCCAGCAGGCCGGCGGGTTTGACCAGCACCAGCACGGCGGCATCGGCATGGACGAGGTCGAAGCCACTCGCACCGTCATTACCTGCAAGGTCATGGATCTCCGGCCGACCTGCATTCATGATGGACCCATCAGCAAGTACCTTGAAGGAGAAAAATCATGAGTGATGCAGGTGCCATTTCGATTGCATGTGGTTTGATGATCGGCCTGGGCGCGATTGGCGCCTGCCTGGGCATAGGCGTGATGGGCGGCCGTTTCATCGAAGGGTCGGTGCGCCAGCCCGAACTGATGGAGCCGCTGCAGGTCAAGATGTTTTTGCTGGCGGGCCTGATCGATGCCAACTTCCTGATCGGTGTCGGCGTGGCCATGATGCTGCTGTTCGCCAACCCGATGGCAGCTTAGTTTTTGGGTGGCGGGAAGTTGTGCACGGTCGGGGCGGCACGCCGCTGCTCGCGCAGCATGAAGAGGTAAAGGCTTTCGACCTTGTCCCGGGCCCACGGGGTCTTGCGCAGGAACTTCAGGCTGGACGGCACGCTGGGTTCGAAGGTGAAACAGCGGATCGCGATGCGCTGCCCGAGTTCCTCCCACCCATAGTGGTCCGACAGGGCGGTGACCATGGCTTCCAGCGTGACGCCGTGCAACGGGTCTGTCATGGAGCCCCCACGCTCGTCACTTCGTGTACTTCGCTGCCCCCCGAGGGGGCGCTGCGCCTGCGGCCCGGCAAAGCCGGTTCCGCGGCCCTGGCTGGTAAAGAGGGCACTGCCTTATTTGTTTTTCAGCTTGCCGCGCAGGGGGACTTGCGTGACCACGGTCGGGCGCACCGCATCGGGCGACACCGCTTTCGGGGGGGCCGTGTCCTTCTTGGGCTTCTTGACCATCTTGTCCTTGTTTTGCTGTCCTTTTGCCATGGCGTTCTCCGGTGGGTTGATGGGGATGTGGTCTGATTATCAGTGCAACTTGATGCGCGGACGATAGGTGCGGTCAATCATTTCCGACAGCGTGATCAGGGCGGTTTTTTTCCAGCCGCCCAGCGCCAGCTGGTGCTGCTTGTGCAGCGCCCAGTACATGATCTTGGCGAGTTGCCCCTCGATGAAAAAGCTGCCTTTGGTCAGGCTGCCCATCAGGCTGCCGACCGAGGAATACTCCGACAGCGACACCAGCGAACCCTGGTCCCGGAACACAAAGGGGGAAACCGGCTCGCCGCGCTGCAGCCGCGGCAGCGCCCTGACCAGGTACATGGCCTGCTGGTAGGCGGCCTGCGCGCGCGGCGGCACCCAGGTGCCGTCGGGCTGTTGGCAGGCGGCGCAGTCGCCGAAGGCGTAGATGCTGGCATCCGTGGTCTGCAGGTTGCCGCTGACGACGAGCTGGTTGAGCCGGTTGGTCTCCAGGGGGGCATCGCCGCCCAGGGTTTTGAGGAAGTCCGCTGCCTTCACGCCGGCCGCCCAGACCGAGAGGCTGGAGGAAATCACCTTGCCGCTCGCCATCTTCAGGCTGTCCGCGGTGACTTCCACCACTTTTTCATTGGTGTGCACCTCGATGGCCAGCTTGCGCAGTTCGCGCAGGGCCGCGTCGCTCAGCCGCTCGGGCAGTTGCGCAAGCAGGCGCGGCGCCGCTTCGACCAGCACGATCTGCAAGTCCTTTTCCGGGTGGATGTGGTCAAAGCCGTAGTTGGCCAGCACCTTGGCCGAGGCATGGAGCTCGGCGGCCAGTTCCACCCCGGTGGCACCGCCGCCGACAATGGCCACCGTCAGGCGGCCGCTGCCGGCGCTGCGCGGCACGGCCTGTGCGCGTATGCAGGCATTGATCAGGCGGTCGTTGAAACGTTTGGCCGCCTGCGGGCTGTCCAGTTTGATGGTGTGTTCGGCCGCGCCCGGGGTACCGAAGTCGTTGGTCTGGCTGCCCACCGCAATCACCAGCGTGTCGTAGCCGAGCTGCTGCGCCGGCGTGATCTCGCGCCCGGCCTCGTCGTGGCTGGCGGCCAGCTGCACGGTCTTGGCGGCACGGTCCACACCCTCCAGTCGGCCAAGGCGGAATTTGAAATGGTTCCAGCGCGCCTGGGCCAGGTACTCGATCTCCTCGGCGTGGGTGTCAAAACTGCCGGCCGCCAGCTGGTGCAGCAGCGGTTTCCACACATGGGTGCGTGCGGCGTCCACCAGCGTGATTTCAGCCTGGCCCCTTTTGCCCAGACGCTTGCCCAGTTGCGTGGCCAGCGCCAGCCCGCCTGCGCCCCCGCCGACGATGACGATGCGTTGCATGAATTTCCCTCCTCGGCATCAGGCTGCCGGCAGTGTTGTTGTGGCGACATGGTAACTGCCGGGGGAGCCTGGTGCTGCTGCGGGTTTGGGGTGGGGACTCTATCGTTGTGAATATCTGGCTGATGGGTGATTGGTTTTTTGGTGTGGATAGCTTTGGTGGTTGGCCAGCAAGCCGGGGGTTGCCCGGCGGCAACTCCCTTTTCTTTGTCTCGCCAAAGAAAAGGAAGCAAAAGAAAGGCGACCCTGCTGTCTGCGACCCCCTTCGCTTGCGCTACGGGGGCAACCTGCGGTGCTCGGTCCAGCCGGGGCCGGGCTCGAACTCGCTTCGCTCAGACAATCGCCCGTCCTGATCCGGCTGGACCTCCGCTCCTCGGCGCAGCCAGAAGGGTGGTGGGGTCGGGAGCGGGTTCGGGTACGCAGTCGGGCTCCGGCGAGGACGCGCAAAGCGCGTCCTCGCCTCCTCGAATTGGTATTGGTATTTGTATTTCTCCCAACCCGTCGGGCTGGGCCGAGGAGCGCAGGCAAAAGCGGATCAGGGCTCGCGATTGTCTGAGCCGAAGGCGAGTTCGAGCGAGACCCCGCTTTTGTCGAG
>NZ_NCJH01000032.1 GCF_002278925.1 Polaromonas sp. 39-63-25 | reverse complement strand
CCAGCTTTCATGCGCCTTGCAGCCCGATAACTCTGGAACCGAACTACCAACCGACACTAACCAATTGATTTTGTTCAACTTTTAACCGGACAGTAGTGAAAATCGATCCCCTCAGAGGACAGGCGGGCACTCGTCGCATTCAGCAAATCGTAGTGCTGCCTTTGTGCTGCTGAAGGATCACGGCTGGTATAGCTCACCAGCTTCTTACGTGACCTGCCAACCCGTTCGTAGTTCTTTGTGGCTCCGTCAAGAAGCCAATTATCACGCGGCCCATCGCCTACTTCCTGCCAGGCTTTTTCCTCCAGCGCGTTGGCATAGACATGTCGCGGGTGTTGCCACCAGACAATGATTCTCCGACCGTTGAGAATGAAGCCAACATCATCCCAATGCGAGAGACTGTTCGGCATCATGTTGGAATAGGAGTGCGGAATGTACAGTCCACCCTGAGACAATCGCCATTGATGGGAACGATGGTATTCGCGCTGTAATTGCGCCAAGCGTTCGAGTCTGGTGATTTTCATTCGGTCACCTCACCCAGCAACTCTGCAATCTCCGCCTCCACCTGCTTAAGGTCCGCATCGATGTCAAACAGTTTTCGCGGCGGCACGTACTGGTAGAAGAAGCGGTTGAAATTGATCTCATAGCCAACCCGGCCAATGCCTTTGTCAGTGTCGTCACGGAATGTCTCATCGATATAGGCATCTGGTAGATGAGTCAACACTTCCTCAGCGAAGTAGTCACGAATGTCTTTTGTGAGCGGTACATTCTCGTTATCGGACAAATCAGGGTCTGCCACGAATTGCCCATCGGCATCAAGCACCGCCTCGCCCGCAGGATCGCGCTCGCCAAAGGCATTAATCAGTGCTTTGACAAGCGGTTTACCGCCCTTGCCGAAGGTCTGTGAAGTTTGCACAGTCTCAGCTACAAAGGACTCGGCCCAAGAAAAAGGTTGGCTCAATCCGATATGCGGCTGCAGGGCATCAATCCATGCGGTTTGTTGCTCTGCCGTGAGCTTTGCCCAAGCCTTTTCTGACTTGAGTTTTTGAATCGACTCGGCATTGATATGCAACGCCATCCGAAGGGGACGCAACACCTTAATGCGACGATACCCAAAAACGCGGTAGTCCACCATGCGGCTGTGTTCACCGTCTTCCGCTGCTGAATACAGGTCCACGATTTGGCGGATCTGCTCATCGCTGATGATCCTGCGCTTGTTACCTTCGTTCTTGATTGAAGTCCACAGGTCAGAGGCATTGAGCAACTGAACCTTCTGGCGACGGTGCTCAGGCTTCTTGTTCGACAGAATCCACAGGTATGTGCCGATGCCGGTGCGAAAGAAGATTTCCGTTGGGAGTGCCACGATGGCCTCCACCAGGTCGTTTTCCAGCAACCAACGGCGGATTTCCGACTCACCGGAGCCTGCGCCACCATTGAACAGGGGCGAGCCAGACAAAACAATGGCAGCACGACCACCACCGTTTTCAGGCAATTCGAGTTTTCTGGCCAAGTTCAGCAGGAACAGCATGGAGCCGTCGTTGATGCGCGGCAGTCCAGGGCCAAATCGTCCGTCGAACTTCTTTTCCTTGTGTTCGTCCGTTACTGCTTTCTGGTCCTTTTCCCACTTCTTGCCGAAGGGGGGATTGGATACGCCATAGTGAAACCGTTGGCCAGCAAACTGGTCATTGGAAAGCGTGCTTCCCAACTTGATGTTTTTGGACAGGTCGCGCCCTGGGTCAGATTCCAGTGTACGCAGCAGCATGCCAGTCAGACACACCGCGTGGGTTTCCGGCTCTAGCTCCTGACCGTAGGGAATGATGACTGGCGGCACCTTGAAGCGATTGCCGTAATCAGCCACATGGTTCATGGCGTCCGAGATGAATCCACCGGTACCGCATGTCTGGTCATAAAGCGTGCGGATCAATCCTGGATTGGACTCGAACAGGGCGTCGTCGGGGTCCAGCAGCAGGGACGTAGCCAGGTGCACCACGTCGCGTGGCGTCATGAAATCCTCGGCGCCCTCATTGACCTCGGCCCCGAAGCGGCGGATCAGATGTTCATAGAGGTTGCTCATTACCCGGTCGGGCACCACATCCGGGTGTAAATCCACTCCGGCGAAGTTCTTGCAAATCTTGAACAGCAACCCAGCTTTATCCAGCCTGATTACCGTATTGGAAAAGTCGAACTGGTCGAAGATGATTCGGGCGTTGTCCGAAAAGTGCGCAACGTAGTCCTGAAGGTTCTGCCGGGTTTTGGTCCCACCCAGCGTGCCCAGTGCGTATTCAGATGTGTTGTAGAACGAAAACCGCGTGCACTGGCGCAGGATCAGATCAAGGTCAATGCCTGAGTCCTTGTGGAGCGCATTGGCATCCCGGACATCTTGACGTGTCGGCTCCAGAACGCATTCCAGACGCCGCAACAAGGTGAATGGCAGGATGACCTTGCCAAAGTCTGTGTGCTTGAAGTCGCCCCAAAGGTCTTCAGCATTCTTCCAAATGAAGTCTGCAAGTGATGCGCCGGAACCTGTCTGCTCTGCCATTCTTTTCTCCTACCTGATTTTGCACAAAAGAGCATATCAGACTTTTTGGAGAGTCAACCATGTTTTGCACAAATCAGGCGAATATGCTTGAATCAGGTTCCAACCTCAGAATGCAAATAGCCGTATAAAAAAAGGCCACCTAGAGGTACGAACTCTAGGCAGCCTTGGCAGAGTACCGATACCGGCGAAATCTGCCCCCAACTCACGTTTAGGAACGTTGAGCGTAACCCAAGCCCCCAAGGCTTGGCAATTGCGGGGTTTTACGTACCGGGGCGTTAGTGCTGTTGAAAAAAGGAAACGATATGACAGCAGGAAAGAAGCCCGGAACCAGTACCGGCAATAGTGGTGGCATTTTTCGCGAAGTTGGACCTAGGGGCGGGGCCCGTGACAACTTCGCGGCAGTGCCAGACAAAAGGCCCTTGCCCCCGACATCCACTCCCGGAAGCACTTGGGTGCCCGTGAGCAGGACGCCGAACAGCAAGCGGTGAAGTGAGTGAGGCAGGGCATGGGTGCCAGCAATGGTGGCCATGCCTTGTTTCCGGTCAAGCCCATTTTTCTCAACGTTTAGGATTTTTATGTCTACCCATTTCGATTTGAAGCGCAGCGGCACGCAGTTCATGTTCAACCTGAAGGCGGCCAACAATGAGATCGTCCTCACGAGCGAACGGTACCCGGCAGAAACTTAGGGCGCGAGTTCAATACCCGCCCAGCTGACAAATAGAGATACTGCGAGGGCATCCTCCAATTGGAGGGCGCACTCCGCCACGGGCATCGATAGGATCTGTTCTCACATTGAACCCAAAAAGGACCAGCATGAATAAGCCTCAAAACCCAGGCAACCCAGGTAACCCAGAGCACCCACCGCATCCTAACGTCCCACCAGGACCCCCAACCAATGTGCCCAATCCGGGAAGCGGCGCTCCCAAACCCCCGCATCACCGCCCGGTCGGCTAACAATGGAGCCTTGGTGGACTCGGTACCCGAGTACTCTGGAGGCTGAAAAAGCAGCACTGAACGCTTGGGGCAAGCCTTGGTCAATACAGCAGGACCAGTTCCAGCTGGGTCGTCTCGTGGTGACAATCATCGTCGAGTTCTGCGGTGGAGAACGCGAGCTTGTGGCTTTTTACCCGGACAGCTATCCCTACTTCATGCCGCACGTCCGTCTCAGCGGTATGAAGCTTCCGAGGCACCACAATCCCGGAGGTTACCTATGCTTGCTCGCACAGGACGGTGACGAATGGCACCCCGGGCAAGACACTCTCGCCAGTTTGCTTGAGCAGCAACTGCCTATTCTTGAGGGAGTCACACGACCTGGAGTCGCTCCGGACTACGTCGCAGCGAATGAAGAGCACGTCGGGGAACCGCTGTCGAACTTTCTACCGTACATGGAACGCTCGGCGATCATAGTTCCTGATGAGTTGCCGCCAGCAGGCATCTTGTCCGGAACTCTTCTTCTGGATTCCCGTGTGCGAGGGGAAAAGCAGCCGGGCATCATCACAGTACTGCGGCAAATTAGTGACAACGCTGGTGTTCCACTGGTTGATTATCCCGTTCAGATGCTCGCTTTCAAACAACGTAGCGGCGGGGTATGGATTCGACTAGAGGGCCGTCCTGAACTTGGCGAAGGGACGGACGACGAGATTCGCAAGCGGCTGTACAACCTGGCTCTAGAGACGTCGCCGGCACTCCAAAAAAGACTGCACCATGCGAAGGCAGGCGAGGAGATCACCGTCGGTTTCCTATATGCGGATCAAGTGGAATGGAGGCAAGCTGCTGAGGACTGGCTGTTTCTTTGGCTTCGCGTAAATAAAGCTGGACGCCATGGACGCACCCCGACCGCACCGACTATTGAATACGGCCTAGTGCGTGCGGACTGGGCTGGAGAGGATTCGCTCCTAAAGCGCGCGCCCGCGCTTGCACCGCTACGCTCAAAGTCGGTGCTTTTAGTAGGGACAGGGGCGATAGGCTCTCCGCTGGCGATGCAACTGGCAAAAAGCGGCATCCGAGAATTGCGCTTAGTGGATACAGATCACCTTCAAGCAGGAAACAGCGTGCGGTGGGCTTTCGGGTGGGAACTCGCGGGATTTCCGAAGACGGAAGTCATTGCACACCACGTCGCGAGTGATTACCCCCGTACGAAAGTCACTGCTAGCACGTTTCGGATCGGTGGCTTTCAGCAGATCAATCCATCCAACGGACTGCCGTTCAGCGACTATGACTTCCTTCGAGAGGAGATGCGACAGGTGGATCTCGTCATTGATGCGACTGCGAACTACCGCGTTAACCACCTGCTTGCGGACATGTCACGAGTAGAAGGCAAGGCGTACGTCTGGCTCTCGACCACACCGGGGGCCGCTGGCGGAGTCGTTGGCCGTGTGAATCCGACTGAAACTCAAGGATGCTGGCACTGCTTTCAGCATGCTATGTCGGCAGGGGAAATTAGGTATCCCGCAGACAATGGGGCTTTGGACATACAACCAAGGGGCTGCACACACCCAACCTTCGTTGCGGCAGGTATTGACAGCGATGAGGTGTCTATCCTCGCGTCCCGTCTGGCGGTGGCTACGTTGCTTGCGCAAGATGATGGCGAAGGGCAAACATCAGATTTCGAATGGGATGTGGCGGTAGGCGACTTCTTCTCGGCAAATCGCCGGATCGAAAGCCGTTGGACGACCTACTCGCTGAGCAGACATCCGGACTGTAGCGCCTGTGCTTGACCTTTGGCTTTCAGTCGATGCGCTCGCCACCATTGAGGCGGCGTCCGCGGATAAATATCCGCTGGAAACCGGAGGGATACTTGTCGGCTATCGAAGTGGAGTGAGTCAGATCATCGAGAGCGCCATTGGGCCAGGTCCAAACGCAGTTCACGACCGCTACAGCTTCCACAGCGACCACGAATGGCAATGTGACCAGCTCGATGAGCTTTTTCTGCAATCAAAAGGCCGACAGGTCTACCTCGGAGAATGGCACACGCATCCCGAAGGGAACTTCCGGATGAGTACGGTCGACCGGCTGACGCTGGCGAGAATTTGCCGCACTAAGCGGTCAAGTGCGCCGAATGCGTTTATGGTGATCGGAGCGGGGCGCCCAGGCGCTTGGTTGTGGATGGCGCATCACTTTGATACGCAGCCCCTGTTCGGCGTTTTTTCTAAGTTGCACTCGGTGAAAATGAAACCATTCAGGTGACAACAGGGCCCGCGGCTTCGTGCACGGTGCCAGCGATGCCGGCGTGATCGAGTTTTTACTCACCTTCGGCACGCCGGTAAGCGGCAACACGGTCATGCTTCGCAACAGCAACCAACACAGCAGCGGAAAAATCGCCATCAATAAAAAGGCTGCTCTGTAGCCCGTAGTGCTGCCGGCGGTGGCACCCGCGTGATCGATCAACAGCCCCGCCGCGAACGGCCCGATGAAGCCGGATATGGCCGTTCCAATTGACAGCCAGCCGAATACCTGTTTCAGCTCCACCGCTCCACTGATCGCGCGGCCCGCATGCCTTTGGATGACGCAGCGCGCCAATGTGTTTACGACTTTGGCTTTGAGTGTTGTTGATTTGGTACACCGCAAAGGCGCATGAATGCTAGTCGGCTGTTTACGACTTTAATTGCTCAGAATAGAAACGGATATCCACAAATGCAAAAACCCCGTCAGCGGATGCTGGACGGGGTTTGCAATGTGTTTTCTAAAACAAGCACACCTGGGCAGGGGCTTGCTGCGGAGCTGCCACCTCGATGTCCAGAGCGCGCGCCACCGCGACGCCTGGCTTTCTGAGCAACAACATTGTTGTCGGCACATCAGTTCCGGACGCCTTGAAGGCGCCGGCGGGTACCTGTTCGACTTCCCCTCCCAGAGCTGCGACGAACGCCTGAAACCTCCGCGCGGGTGCCGTATCGTGGGTTTGCCACGTAGTTGACGCGATGCCTGACAGGACGCCGCCAGGCCGAAGGAATTTGAAAGCGTGAATTATGTGGTCGGAGTCCCTGAAATGCGCGAACGGCGGATTCATGAGCACGCGATCGTAGATTTCCGAAGGCGTGATCGCAAGAAAGTCCCGCGGCCCGTCGAGCTGGAAGCCCAATGCCTTGAGTTTCTTGACGTTTCGGCCCATCAACTCATAGCACGTCACGTTCTCACGCCCGACAATTTCAGCTGCTGCCATGGCCAACGCCCCACCACCAGCGTTTGGCTCAAGCACCTTCATTCCTGCCTCAAGGCAGGCCTTCGCGACAACCCGAGCAGTCAGCGGCGCAGGAGTTTCGAAAAACTCATATTCCCTGGAAGTGAAAACCTCCCCTGTCCGGAGGATTTCCTCCAGCACCGGAGCCGGATCGTCCTCAAAGACGTGCGCCTGCCTCGATGTCGACCACTTGCCGCCGATGTCCTGCATGAACGCATTGACCTTTGCGTAGAACGCGCTGGCCAGCCGCTGGGTGATGGAGACTTCATGTCCCTCGATCACCACACCTCCGAGCACGTCCAGGATGTTCTGGGGCACGCGCGTAGGACGCACATCGAACTTGCCGGGCTTGCGCTTCGGGGCTTGAGGCCCTGACGACGCAATTCTGCCGGTTGCCCAGTCCAGCTTCACGCTGCACACCAGGCTCTCGTGGTCGCGGCCGGTAAACATGGCCGTGAGCGCGGAGCCCCGGTAGTCAGGCAGAAGTTTCAGGGACTCCAGGCCGGGGATGTTCAGCGCATGGAAGTTATCCGCCTTCGCCATCAGCTGGGCGGCCTGCTTTTCCAGCGCCGGCGAGCCGCCGGTGTTGCCAATTGCCAATGTGGTTTCATGCCAGGCGTTGGCCAGCTCGAGCAGCACCTGTGCATTGCGCACGAGATCCTCGCTCGTGGGGTGGTTCGGCGCCATGCGGCGCAGCACCATCCACGTGTTGTCCAGATCCAGAGCACGGGTGTAGAGCTCTTCGGCATCCAAGGGGGTGTGAGTGGAAGTTCCGCTCTCGCCGCCGCGAAAAACCAGCCCCATCGCCACCAGAAGGGCCGACATGCCATCCGGCAGGCGTTGGCCAGTGTCCAGGGCGATGCTGAGCTTGTCGCCCGCATACGTGGCCTTGAGCAGCGGTGTATCCGCGCCAGGAAGCCACAGATCGCGATGCGTGCCTTCGACGGTGCCGTCCACAACTCGACAGTACTGGGGATCGCAGGTGAATTCGCCTTCCCAGGCCGCGAAAAGCGAACGCACGGCGAGGAACGGCAAGATCGACTCGATCATGCAAAGTTGTTTGAGAAGAAGTTTCATTGGAGATTCGACTTTTTAAGACGAAGCACCGCCCCAACGGGGAGTGCCCCGGTGGGTTGAAACGAACGACTCGGTTGAGCCGTTGAGATATGCGAGCCGACAGCGTTGCGCTGCGACTCAAGGTGAAGGCTGACTGGGTCAGCGAAATCGGCCTATGCCGAAAGCTTTTTGATTTGACCAGAGGCACCAAACCGCGTCAAACGGTCGTGGCCAAAGGTCTCGCGAGTGATACCGCAGGACCCGCCAGCGGCCGTAGGCGCCGGTCAGGAAGCTGCGACGAAGGGCTGCAGCGGCTGCAGCAGGTGTTTGGTGAACACCGGAGCCTTGACGACGGTGAAGCCGGTCTGGTCGGAGGTGACCAGACCGTACGGGGCGGGCAGCTCCTGGGGGGACACGACCCCGACGGGTGCCACGAAGTAGAAGCCCTCGGAAATCAGCTCACAGGCGGCGCGCTGCTGGCGCTGTGCCATCGCGGCGAGAAAGTCCGAGCGGGTGACCACCACCTGGTAGACGCATGGGTTCGCCTGCGCCTTGTCCTGAGTCTGTCGCAGCGAGAACACGTCGGCGTGCACCGGTTCGATGTCTGTGCTTGTGGACCAGTTGATCATTTCGGCCGCGGCGAAGACTTTGAACTTCACGTCTTCCCACGTCTGGCGACCACTTTCCTTCAAGTAGGCAACCAGTTTGCTCACCAGCGCCGTATGGCCGCTGCTGGCTTGGGACGATTCGTTGTCGCTGGAACTTGGGGCAGGCGAATGGCCCGCTGTCACTACTCGATCGGCATGCATTTGTGAACTCGCTTTCGATGATGTGTGAATGGCCGCATGGCGGCGGTTTCCTGTTGTCCAGGACCTGCGGCTTGGTCATGCGCGCCGGCGTAAGCACTTTTCGGAGGCACCGATTGGGTTGGATGTAGTGACCCCGATTCATTATTGCCAGAACAGGCGCTTGGGCCTGCGAAGCAACGAGGTACTTTCGACTCGAAGAACGGTGGCGTACTGCGAGTCGCCCTACTCAAGGCATGCGCCGATTAGAAACGTTTTTTCTTATGCGAGTGTGAATGGCGTGACATTTGTAGGGTCACTTCAAAAGGCGCGCACCCTTTGACGCAAGTCATGGATTTTGCCAATGAAATAAGGCCGGTGGGTCGGCTGCGATTTTTGCAGCTTCCCCACCGGCCTGTATGAGAGCTTTCGCCTTACAAGCGGAACTTGTTTTCCTTGTTTCCGCTGTTGAAGGTGTAATCGGTCACAACGCCTTTGCGGTCCAGCGCGACGGACAGCGCATAGCTTTTCACGTTGGAGCCGCCGAGAGCGCCGCCGAGGTAGGGAATGAAGGTTTTCGGGTCCCAGGAGACCGTCGAGGATTCCCACACGAGGGTTTCATTGCCGGAGGAACTCATCGTGGACTGGCTGGGCTGGCCCAACTTTTCCACCAGCTGGGGCTTGGTGGTTTTGCCTTTGACGATGAACGAGTAGTCGGGCTGCTCGGATGCGGCAGCGCCGCCGCCGGTCGTGGCGCAGCCCTGCAGCGCGAGAGCGCCGGCGGCCAGGCACACGGCCAGTGCGACCGAGCGGATGCGGGTGTTGGCATGGGAGGAGGCAGAGAACGATTTCATGAAGATCCTGTTGTGAAGATTGAAAGCTAGCCTTTGGCTAACGGCAAAACCTGGTGATTCCTTTAGGGGCCAGTTCAAACAGGCTCTCATGCTTGGGCGGGCTGTCAACTCCCCTGCACTGCTTCTTTCATCCATGTTGAACAACCCCGAACAGGAGAAATCCCGATCGCGCCAGCCTGCCCACGCTTGGCGGGTCAGGCGGCCTGTCGGCGTTTGGCAGGCGTCTTTCTCGGTTGCCCTACATCGTCGACCGGCTGGCCGGCAAGGACGATGGCCACATGGGTCTGGTGCATCGCGGCCATGTTCCCATCGTTGATGAGTGCGTCAAACACCGCGGTTTCCTCCAGCCGGAGGCGGCACAACACCATCCCGGACATCGCCATTTGCATGATCTTGGCCAGCGGCATGCTCGAGATCGCCTGTGCGATTTCCCGGCTGAAGCCAAACCGGTACATGGCAGAGGCGCAGTCCTCGCGGAGCAGACGCTGCGCCAGCAACAGGTACGTCAGATTGAGTTCCCCGATTTCTTGTGCAGCCGTACTATTCGTCATGACGACCTCCCAGTCCGGCAGGAACGAGTAGCTTCCCGTTGCGCCGCAAGCTCGGGTCGAGCGGCAAGGTTGCGACGGCCGCGCCGCCCACCGTGGTCAGCCAGGCGCGGACGCGACCAGCTGCCGTACGGTAGGCCCGATTGCGCCCAGCCTCGGGATCGCCTGTTCGCTTGGGGTTGAATCCGCTCGACGGCAAGGACTGGAGCAGCTGCTTGTCGCTCAGGCCCAGCTGATGAGAAGAACAGTCGAGGTGAAGGTGCTCGCCGGGACGCGCCCCGGGGAACTTGGGAAGGACAAGGCCTTGCACCCTGCCGCTGGAAGCCACCGCCACGGCGACCGGGCGCACTGGCCGGCCCAGGTAGGCAGGGTCACACGCATGAAGGCTCCAAAGGGCTTGAGGAACGGTGAATGTGATCGGGGTGGATGTCGTTATCACATCCACAACGTCTGAAAACGCAACTTTCCTTGCATTGCCGGAAGCGGTCAGGCAGTGGATGACGCCGGCGGCATGGTCCAGGCATTCGACATAGACGGCGCATTCGGCATGCTGGCCGTAGCCCAGGTGGTTCCAGGTGATGACGCGGTCCTGCGCGCCAAGCTGCAGCAGGCCCACGGCTGACGAGCCAGCTGGCCGGCCGGAGGTGGGCGGGTTATGTTGAGGTCGCAAGATTTGCCTTCTCCATGATGTCGTGCAGCAAAGTGCCGCGTTGTTCTTCGCCGAGGGTCCAGCCGGCGACGCCCTGCAGGCCTACCGCGCGGTCACCGTCGTCTTGACTCCAGCGGATCCGGGCGAAGGGCTTCCGGGGCCAGCTTTGCGGGGGCCCAACAAGGGGCAAGTCGTCAAATCCGGCCCACACCTCCTGCAGGTCGCGCCGCACGAGCTGGACACCCAGGTCCTGCGCCTGCCCGGCCTCGCCGGCTGGCTCGCCATGGTCAGCAACCGAGCAGCTGCAGGCCGAGGGGGCAGACGGGCGGGCAACCTGCCCATCGGCCGGGGCGAAGAGCTCCGCGCCGCCGCCGGCGACGGCCTCGATCCAGGTCCAGCCATTGGTTCTTGTCATGGCGGGATCAGCAAAGGCTTCCAGCGCGAACACAGCCTTGTCGAGGTTGCCGCGCCCCAAGTGGTTGCGCACGGCCAGCAGCTGCAGGGCGTCTTCGCGGGTGAGGTAGGTGGCCCGAGAGTGGCTGGTGCTGCTCATGAGCCCTCCGGCACATCGTGCAGGGAAACCGTGCAATCGGGGCAGCCTGAGCCGACCGGCATGCGGCAGGGGTGGCCGTCGCTGACCTTGCCGCAGATCTGCGCAGGCGCGCCCTGCCTCGCTTGTGAGTCCGGTTGCAGCCGAGCAGTCTCCCAATGGCGTGCAGCAAGTGCAAGGTGACGCGAGTCAACGGCCTTGGCCATCCAGTACGCACCAGACTGGAACTTACGTTTTTCCATGTGGTGGGCACCGTGGGCACGCGATGCCTTGCTGATGACTTGAAGGAAGCCGACCAGCGCGGCGCGGGAGTCCGGCGGCAGGGCGGCCCAGCCTTCTGCGATTTCGGGCATTCGCAGCATGGGGTTTCGCACATCGGGGCGGTTGCTGCGCTGCACGGGCGCAGAGCCGGGGGCGGTGAATTGGCTGGCTGACATGGTGGTGGTGCTCATGAGGGTTGGGGCTCGGTTTTGTGGCGCTTGATGAACGCCTCGCAATCGCGGATGGTTTTCTTCGCCTCGGTGCGTGCCTCGCGCCCGCGTTCACCGGCGAGCATGGCTTGCGATTCGGTACCGGATTCGGAATGCAGGCCGATGATGTAGGCGGCCTCCTCGACGGCCATGGCCAGTGTGGGCGGGGCCTTGTCATCCGATTCGAGGTTGTTCAGGCTTTGCGCGAGTTCATACGGGACTTTTTCGGCCCACGGCTGCTCGTGCCACGAAGCCACGGTGCCGGTAGCGGGCCCACCCTTCGGCGCCGGCGCAGGGGCGGCGGGGTTTTGTCTTCTCGTTTTCATGGGGACGTTTCCTTGTTGGAGGTGCTGGAGTTGATATATGGGGGGAGGCGTCAAACGTAGGGACGCACGCGCTCGCGGCCGTAGCCGTTCTTGCGGACAGCCGGTTCTTCGCGGAAAAATTGCAATACGCATACTGCATACAGGGTGACTTCGACGACCAAGGACACCAACCCAGCCGGATGCAGGCCCAGTGGGGATTCGATCAGGCCGAGCACGGTGGCGGCTGTGCTCGCGAAGGCGACCAGCGAATGGGCGCCCAGGACCGCGCAGAAAAGAGAGTCGCTTCGGGTGCTGCGCAAGGTGAACGCACCGAGCACGAACAACGTCGCGACGGTCGACGCAAGGAATACGAGCCATTCGGAGCCGTGGGCAACGCTCCAACGCAGGGCGGAGGCGATGAGGAACACGAGCAGGAACGAAAGGTCGCTGGTGCCGGTGTCAGTGATCCAGCGGTAGGCGGGCCTGCCGATGGCGATGCGCCACAGGTGCCAGCCCATGGCGCCTGTCCAGGTAAAGGCGATCTGCGCGAGGATGTTGATGAGGTTCATATTCGTTCGGGGGTGATCAATTCAGCTTCTCACCGATGGGGGTTCTGTCAATGCCGTTGGTTCGCCTGGCAAATACCTGGCAAACACCAGGCGAGCGGTGGATGGGCGGCATTGGAGGCGATGGCATGGCGTTACGTCATCTGAGGGCGGGTTTTCGCGCTGGGATGGTGTTATTCGTTCTGTGGGGCTGGGGCTGGAGGTTGGGTAGGGGTGTTCTGGATCGCTCTGGTCACCTGGTTCGCCCTTCTCCCTGTCGCCCTTTCTCGTGAGGAGCTGGTAGGCAGGCAGGTAAGGGGGCTGGCCTTTCACCGGATGATGATTTCGAGGGCATCGTCCGGGGGCGACTCGTCGTGGTGCTCGCTGAGATCGACGGGGCGGCCGTAGAGCTCAAGGAGGTTTTGCTTGAGGACAAAGCGGGTGTTGGTTTCCAGCGGGCGAAGGTTTTCAGTCCGCACAATCACACGCAGCTTCTCGTTGGCATCAACTTCCAGGCCCAGGGCGAAGCGGCCGCCGAGCCAGACAGCAGACAGGCCAGCTGCGCGAACGGTGCGCTGGAACTCGGTGTTCTCTTCCGTGCGCTGGATCCAGTCAACGATCCGGGCCTTGCGGCTGCGCTCGAGCATGGGCAGGGAGCCGACATAGGCTTGCGTCACGTCCGCACGGAAGTGCCCGAGTTCGCGGCTGACTTGCGTGCGCGCCTCAAGATCCGCGTCACGGATGGCCTGGGTGACCTGCAGGGGCGCATCGCGGTGCACGGGCGGGGCCATGCCGGCGATGCTGGCGTAGCGGCGCGCGGCGTACTGGTGGCGCAGGCCATGGGCTGTCACGCCCAGGGAGGCGCGGGTCACGCCGACCATGCCGAGCTGGTAGTAGAAGTGGTTTTTGCTCTGCAGCAGGGTTCTGCCCTGTTCGGACAGGGTGCCCTTCCTGTTGCGGGCGGCATAGAGCTTGGCGCGCTCGATCACGTCTCTCTGCCACTGGCGCATGGCTGGATCGTCCTCAAAGCGGACGTCGCGCGGCAGGCCGCCCTTGGTGCCGTGAACGATGCGCAGGACATGGCCTTCATCGGCCGCTGCCGGGTTGAGCTGGATGGACTCTTTCATCCGGAGGCCAAATGCGGCCTGTACTTCAAGCTGGATGGCGGTCAGGGGGCTGCGCCGCTGCAGCTTTTCCAGCACCTCGTGCAGATCCACATCGTTTTGGTCCCAGGCCAGGCTCTCGGTGGCCACTGTATGCCGCCAGTTGGGCACCTCGACACCCTCGCGGTTGAGCCAGGCGCGCAGGTCATGACCCTTGGGGACGATGTTTTCCTTTCCTATGAAGGTCAGGAACCTCCTCAGAATGGATATCTTGTTCTGAATGGTGCCGCTGCCCTGCCCTTGGGCGAGCCAGTACCTGATGAGTCGCAGGACATGGGCTTTGCCGATCTCACCGAGGTTGCGCACGGCGGCGCGGTCGGCGCGCAGGTCGTCGATCATGCGGATCATGCCGTCGCTGTAGGCGCTGCAGGTTCGCTCGGACACGGGGCGCTTGCGGCCGGTACCGGATTTGATGACAAATTCGCCGAAGAACATGGCGAGCTGGGCCTTGGGGTTGTCAGGGTGGCGTTTCTGGACCCGGGCCAGGACGCCCATGGCCGCGCCTGCCGCGTTGCTGGCCGCTTTCTCCCTGCGCTTGACGTCTTGCGCCTCTTCGCGGATGCGCCGGTTGATCTCGCGCGTTGTGAGCTCCCGGCCGCCGGCGCCCAGCTGATCGCCAGCAAGGTCCAACGGAATCGTTCTGTGGTCGGTGCGCAGCTCTCGCAGTTCGTGCCTCATCTCGCGTCCTTTCGTGTGTCAGGGGTCAGTAGCACGGTTCATCGTCAAATTCGATCTGGGCCTGCGCATGGACGCGGGCTTCGCGCTGGGCAATGAAGCTGCAGGCCTGGGCGACGCTTTCCAGATCCATACACGGGAAAGGGCTGAATCCTTTTGAAGAGCTGACCCAGATGGCGGGAGCCCACCGAATGGCGCCGGTGTCGTCGGCGCTGGCCCGGGGCGGGCTGGCCCTCAGGGTCCAGTCTTGCCAGATGACAGCTTTGCCGGCGGACAGGGCATCGAAGATCGAGCGGGGGTCGAGGGTCGCAACGTGCTGCACCGGTGCCTTGTCGGTCACTTCGAGCCAATGGGCGCTCAAGCTGATGATCTGGCGCGCCGGCTGGGGCAGGCAGTGGATCCGCGCCGCGAGGGGGGCCGTGGAGTCTCCCCCCGCCGATCGGGCATGGCTGCAGAGCGCATGGCGTTGCTTGCGCATCATTTCAGCCCTTGGCTGCATCGCAGAGGGTTGGGTTCAGGCGCTGAGATACGGACGGTACCGAATTGGCGGGGTGTCCCAAGGGAGAGGAGACCTGGGCGCGGCGGGCCGGCAAGCCATGTTGTTCTCCGCAGGCGGTCCCGATTGCGAGGACCTTCCTCAAGGCATCCAGTGCCCCGCCGGGGTGGTCTGCGCTGGCCAACGCGTCCTGGGCCCGGCGCAGATGCACGCTGATGAGCATCAACCAGGTGCCTACCTCATGAGGGTTGGCCACGACGGTCCCGTGTTTGGCGTCCTGGTAGACGCGCTCTCCAGCAATCGCCTCGAAAGCGGACGCGCGGCGCCCGTGCCCCTCAGAATCCTCCGGTGGCAAAAGGCTGAGCCTTTGGGCCAAGCCGAAGGCCAGCAGGAGGGCTGCAGTCTGCTGCGCGGACGCGGGCAGCTGCTCGATCGCACGGCACAGCTCCTGCGCTTCCGTCAACATTGATTCAATCATCGTTTTCTCCTGCCAGCCGGGTTCCCTTCACATCGACGCGGCTGAAAACGTCGGGTGAGCTGCCAAAAATGGCTTGTGTTCGTCGCACGCATAGGTAGAGCCGATGAGGTGCAGCTGCGTGACGTGGCTGTGCCTCCGGGCGCGGTGAAGTCGGTTTGGGGTGCGCTGGTCCCCCGCAGGATTCGTCCTACGGCGCGCTGGTGATGGGTTGCCTGGCTGTTGCGGCCCCAGGCGGGCATGAAAGGTCAGTTGTTTCGCACGGATCGTTAGCAAACTCTCCTGCCTATCCCGTTGCGACCGGGGGGCAACTCCTTTCGGAGTCTCCTGTGCCGCGAGAACGGGCGACACAGGGGGTTACTGGCATCAGCCAGGGCTTTTAAGGAAGCCAACCTTCATCCGGCTCTCGCCGGTGTTCTTGATCCCACTCAGTACGCACTGACGTTGCGCACCCCAATGTCATCTGTTTATGAGCTATCACCTTGTAAGCCTCAAAAGGCTCCCGTCCTCAAATGGACAGGCGGATAGCGCATCTCGCTGCGAGTGCCTTAAGGCCTCCAGGGAGTAGATGGTTGGAACGTGGAATTGAATTCGCTTTAACCGCTTACGCGGCTCCGCCCATCGCCCTCACCAGAGGAGCTAAGGATGGCGGGCCCAGATTCGGGCGCTGAAGAGTTTGCTAGTGAGCGCTGTTCGTTTGAACGGCACTTCCTCCAAGGACAGTCGATGACTTCCGAGGCTTTGGGTGTATTCGACCCGTGCGATTGCTCGCGAAGATTCAGAACGCGCCTTGCGTTGTGAGTACTAAGCTGAGTTTGCTCTGTTGAGCGATGTTGTCCGTGGGACAGAAGTAGTTACGACTACCAGCGATCCCGACAAGCGGGGCCAATTCACATGTGGAGTTGGACTTTGATGGATGCTGCCACTGGGACAGCGAGTTGGCAAATTGCCAGCACGGATGAAATGTACTTCGTTTGCTTTTGTCGTGCAAGTGATTGTGGACAAAACGCGGGGATGGAGCGGTTGTCCACAGAGTCAACTTTCGGCTCAGTGTGAACCTCAGGGGCTTAGGGGTCCAGGCAGGACCAATACGGGCGCGGGGTCCGTGTTCTCTCAGTCTTGAGTCAGTTGATGACATGGCGCCGTGAGTTGGCCTGTGGACAAGACGATCGGCCCTGCAGTGTCGGTCGTCCTGGCGCACTCCAAACGTAGGCCTCGCGAGCCGGTTGAAAGCTGCGCTCCAACGGCGAAGCCTTGATAGTGGTGGTCTGCCTCAGGCAGACGCAGGTTCAAGCGGATCAGCACGCTCTGGGGAACTACGGTCGAGAGCGCTTCATTGACCAGGAATGTCCACTTTCGGGCTTTCTGTGTCCAGATCTACTCGGCCGGCTGCACTTTTCGTGGTGCGCTGCGCAGCATTGGACAGGAACGTCCGCCCGTGGGCTTTCTGCGTCCATTTCGTCGGTCGAGCGATGCGATTGCGGGAGGCGAATGGACAGAAGTGTCCGCAATTGGGCTGTCTGCGTCCACGTTGCCCGCGTTCACGGCAACGAATTACGCACCGCCGCGTTGTCGTGGACAGGATTGGCCACTATTGGGCTTTTTTTGGTCACGATCATTTGCGGCGCGCTGGACCCGCCTCTACCATTTGCGTCAACACGACTTGTGTTGCCTTTATCTGGAGAGTCCATGAAACCCGACACCCCTGTGGTGGTCGACGTTCGAGCAATTGACGTTGGCTACTTCTCTATCAAGCTGTCCCTCGGCCGCAAACTGGTTGGTGATTCAAGCACCATTGCGACCGCCCTCTTCCCCAGCCTCGCACCGCGGCTGCCGGCAGGACTGACACCCCAAAGCGCCCTTCACGGAAAGCCCGACGGCTGCGTTGTGGCCGTCGAGGACGTCAACTACTTTGTCGGTCGCGACGCAATCCTGTATAGCTCCGGACGCGAGCCACGTGAAGTTCTTGCGGACTACAGCCAGACAGACAAATATCTCGCCCTAATGCGGGGGGCACTGCACTACATTTTTCAGGATGCGCAGGCGAAGTCAGAACTGGTGATCCGGCACTTGGTGCTGGGCCTGCCGCTCAACACCTTCGGCGAGAACAGGGACAAGCTGGCCAAGCGTGCCATGGGCGAGCATCTTCTTCCCGATCCAGTTCACCCGGGCGCGCATCGCCGCATCACGGTTGAGCGCGCCTCGGTCATTGTGCAGCCGCAGGGCGCACTGGTCAGCTATGCCGCCAATCACACGAAAACGTTTCAGGATGGCTGGGTACTGGTGGTAGATCCGGGCGGTGGCACCCTTGATTGGTATGTCGCACGTGGACGCCTGCCCAACTGGCAACGGTCGGGTGCCTATCCCAAGAGCATGCTCGCCTGTGCCTATGCAGTGGCAGACAAGATTGACGCGACCTGGCGCGACAACTTCGAGATCATTGAGCGGATCGACAAGGCAATCCGTGAGAATGCGCCGTCATTCAAGACCGGCGGCCAGACCTATGAGTTGTCGAATTTCGCTACCGGGATTGAAGCCGTGTTGAAGGAGTCGACTGACAAGATGGTCGCGAAGCTCGGTTCGCTGGACAATCTTGACACGATCCTTTTCACTGGCGGCGGCGCGAAGGTCTACCACGACTTCTTTTCGAAGCGCTATCCCAAGCTCGCTCCGATCATGGCCATGGACGACGACCCGGTGTTTGCCAACGTCAAGGGCTTTCATGTCGCCGGCGAGATCATGTCCATGCCGGTACGGGCTTGAAGGGGGATTGAATGTCTTCCGCAGCGACCGATGACCGAGAAATCCGTTTGAGGATCTTGATCGACCGGGACATGCCCGATCTGTTTGCCCGTCTTGGCGGTGCGAAGCGCCCGGCCAGGGAGGTGATTCACCTCCTGCGACTTGGCATCCAGTTTGAGCGGTACTTCAATGGAACCTCTCCCCCCTACCTTACAAGCGCAAGCCCAATTCCGGCGGAGCGAACTTCGGCGGCCGCGGGAGTGCCTGCCAGTGCGCCGGTACGGGTCGTGGCGCAGAAGGACACAGCGGCCGAGAGCATGGCATTCGTCGAGCAGACGGGGCTTTCGGCTGACTACTTTAATTCGGCCCCACCCGCCTATGTTGAATGAGTCGCGCAGTTGGGAGAAAGGAAAGGCCGGGTAGATCCGGCCTTTTTTTTGCCCTGCAATCTGGGCGGGGTGTGATGCAAAAGCAATATTCACATTGGCATAGGAATCAATTGCAGGCCGTACGTGTGGTGGGGGTTGACGCCGACGCTGATGAACATGCGCAGATGAGTTGGAAAAGCCTTCGACTTGGGGGGTTGACGGGAAGTGAAACTATGAGAACCTGTATCTACAGAAACAGAATTCATTGCGAAAGGGTCTGTCATGAACCAAGTAATTTCCCTGGAAATCAAGTCGGAAGACTTCCGGCAAAACTACGTCCCTGAGCCGATTGTGCCGGTCAATGGGCGCCACTGGATGCTGGACTTCGCTCCTGCACGCGACCTGCTCAAGGCAACGCTTTTGAACCGCACACCCAGCGCAGACGCGCACCTGTTCCGTGAGCGTGGCGCGAACATCCCGGCGCTCGACGTCAGGCTCGATGAAATGATTGATGTGTTGGGCATGCGCGGCGAGCCGCGTCCTGTTGGCCACGTCGATTGCATCGCTTCTTCGGTCAAGCTACTTGTCCGGATGTTTCGGGAGGCGGTAAGCCTTCGTTAGGAGCGCAGGGGCCGCGTCAAATGTGGCTTCAGCGAGTTATCCACAGGAGCGCTTTGACACCGGGCCGTTTTCGGCTCCGTGATGCTTTTGGCGAGAGTTATCCATCTGTTCGCGTGGATAAGTCGGGCCTCATGTGACCCAAAGCCTTTACCCATGCGGGCGGAGCTAGGAATCCTATTTTTTAAGCAGCACCGGGTCGTCGCATGAATGAACCGTGATGCGAAGGTCCCGGTCGGGGGTAATCTGGTGGGGCGAAACGAAGGGGGCAATCAACTTCATCGCCCGAGCGAGGGGAGAAGTAAATCACTATGGCGATAAGCAAGGAACCGAGTAGCGCGGCAGCCGAATCGCGTACGTCAAAGGGAAGTGAAATGCCTGATTTGACAAAGTTGACTGATGAATGGCGACGTGTCGCACGATACAGCGTCTACCGAACTCAGGGTTTTTCGGTTCAACGCTCTGAAGTGAAAACGATATTGCATACGGGTCAGACATACGCCCAGGCTATCGTCAAGGCCAGTTTGGCAGAGGCAGCGCTTCGGAACGAGCCCGGCTATCGCCCGTGGGTGATGTCGAGGGCGATTATCGGCATGCAGTTGGAGAGTCCCATAGCGATTCGGAAGGCATGACCAGGAACTGCAGCGCGGCACTTCGGTGTCGTTGCATTGACCCCTGCCTAAATTCTTGAAGTTCTGCCCGCTGGGCCAAAAAAAAGCCCCGTGCCTGTCATGTGACGGGTACGGGGCTGTGGGTGTTTCTGGGGTGACCAGCTCATTGAGCCAGCTGTCATCACGGTGTGGGGATCTCCACGGGCGGGATAACGCATTGTTGTTGGGACCGCTCACTGGTGGTGGCGGTACTCGTGACTTAGACCTGCAGGGATGTGGTGAATGTGAACCCACTCCTTGCCAGCCTTCCGGGCGATGCCGATGAGCTCCTGGATCTCATGCGGGCCTTCGCCGAAGTCCTGTTCGGGTGGCAGGACCTTGACCAGGAAACCGTCGTGGGTCTCAATCTGAACAAGATCGGTTGCGTCATTGGCGAGCAGCTCCAGGGAGAATTTACTCAGGAGGTGCCCGTTGACCGGATAGGTTTCTTGTGGAATTTGATTCATATTTATGTGGGTATGCGGCAGCTATGCGCGATGCACAGCTCCGCTACCAGCCTTGTTGTTATGTCGAAGTTGACCAGCCCTACCGGGCTTCAGTCTGGGCGGGGCGTGTGTGCGGCTTGCGCCGTCACCCGCACCGGATTCGAATTTGCCTGTTGCGCGTGAGTACGCGCAACTTGCCGGCCGCCGGATGATGTCGCGACTGCGATGGCCACCGGAGCTTCCTCAACGTCACCGTAGACGGGGAGTTCAGACGCCACCGTGCCGTCGCAGTCCAGCATCAGCCAGTTCTGCTGATGCCGCTGGGCGTACTGGATGCAGGCCTTGAGGTCTGCCGGCACTTCATCACTAATGGTGAGTCCGTCGGTTTCTGTGGGCACATGCACGAACCAGCCCCAGGGGCCTTTTGGATAAATGAGTGCGCCGTCCACGAGGTCCTGGGTCAGCAGGGTTCGTGTTTCGGGTTTGAGGTGGGCCGTGGACAGGTCCAGCATCGTGAAAGTCGTTGGCTGACTTTGCATTTGATTCTTCCCAAAAAATATGGGGGAATCGCCCCCCGGAGGGAGAGATCCCCCCGTGGGTTGGTAAAAAAAATGCCGCTGAATCGCGGCAAGTTTGGTTAGGCTTCGGCGTGTCGTTTGAGACGTGACCTGTTTCGTTCCTGGTTTCGTTGATGCAACCGTTTGTTGCCCTTCCCTACCCAACGGGCAAAGAAGAGCGCCGCAATGATCCCAAGCACCTGGAAGGCGTTGAAATATGTGAGGTAGGTTTCACTCATTGTGGGTCCAAGTTCAGGCATGTTGATGACCTCATTATAAGAAACCGGTGGACTTTTTCAAGCCCTCCTGTTCCGTCTACGAGGCCGCCGTTCCTCAGATTCCTGTTCCAGCTCGTGCACGCGGAATGCGAGTGCGAAGCTCAGGCGCAGAAAGATGAGATACCAGGCTGCGGCAGCGATGAAGGTTTCGGGAGAGTTCTCCTTGTAACCAAGCAAGCCACCTACTGCTGAACCGACGTTTGCGATGTCTTTGACAACGTCTCGCAGATTGTCGACAGAAGCACGCCGCTGCATGAATGCTTTGACGTTCTTCACCAGGTAAGGTCCGACCTCAACTACAAATCCCAGAATTGCGCATGCAAGTCCGGGGGCCAAAGCCAGAAAGACACTTTTCATAGTAGCTCCTTGGCTTACACCAGACGGAGCTACCCCAACAGGGGAAGCCCTGTCGGGTGATTTGGGCATGCATGAAGCATGCGTCGTCGCGAAATGCGAAAACGTTCAAACTATCGCTGACTAGTCTGGATTCGGCAAGTGATCACGACCAATCGTCTCGCCCTGCCCCAGTCAATCACCAGGCCGGTTCCGATCAGGCCAATCGTCCTGCAGGCTGGAGAATTTGGTAATTCGGTTCTGGAAGGCAAGTTTCACGGTGCCGGTCGGGCCGTTACGCTGCTTGCTGATGATGACCTCGGCCACACCGGGTTCCTTACAGGCGTCCTTGGTGTAGTACTCGTCGCGGTAGATAGAACGCTACAAAAGTACCTATATTTCGCCTTATCGAACGGTCGACCTCAGAAGCGAGATGGATTTACTCGGGTTTTCTGCTCTCATTACACGAAAAAATACGCTCTGGCGCGCTGGATGGGATCGCTAACAGAGAACTACTTGGATATATGTCGCTCGTATGCTCCAGAGCGTAGGGAGGGCACTGGAGGCAGTATGGGGCTGGCCCGACGACTAAAACCTTTATAGCCTACTAAGACTCCACCAGATATCGGCTCATAACCCTTTTCATCATTTCGGGGAGCGCATAGTCCAGTCCCTCAGAGAGCCTGAGCAACACACTTATTGTTGGTTGTTTGCGCGCAACTTCGATTAGTGAGATGTAGGGCCGATCCAAGTCGCATTTTCCAGCGAGATCTTCCTGGCTCATATTCAACTCCACACGACGAGCCTTAATCTCGATGGCTAAAGCACGCATTAACGGTTGATTTTTGCTTGGTCGCATCTGGCGCGACTATCGCAAAACGGTATACTTTTGACACGTGTCTATAGACAGCTTTTAACGCATCAAATCGAGTACATAAGGACCGCCCATGCCCATGCTTGAAGCTCTTCGCCCTAAAGCATCGACAAGCCTAAAGGAGTTGACGCGCCTGACAACGTCTGACACCCAACACCTGCTATACCCCTCCGCACTTAAAGAGACAGTTCTTCTTTGTCTCGCAAGAGATTTAAGGATGGTTGAGCGTCTCTCTATGGAGGGTGGGGAGCTGGACGCACCTCTTGCCCCTTCACTCTATGTAGTTTGTGAACTCTTGATGCGACCCGGTACGAAGTACCACGCGAACGGTCAATTCCAAATGACAGAAGCTGGCCTTGCGCGAGCGATCAAGGTTCTACAGTGTGCTGTCGAGAGAGAGATCGTCAGTCGCATAGTGGGAATAAGCAGCGAACTGAATGAGGACGACTTCTTTCTCGCTGAGCTCGACCTAAGCCAGTGCGGCGAAGGAGGTGACATATGAACACGATACAGGACGATGCGATTGCCAGTGAGTTCGATCGCCAAGGCCCCAGCGCGGCCAACTTCCAAAGGCACCGCAGGGAGAACCTCCGTGCCATCAAAGCGGCATATGAGGTATCGGGCGGCGATTTGCCGAAAGCGCTGCATTGGTTCCGAACAGAACAGCTTTCAGCATTTGGTCATAAAACCGCGGAGCAGGCAGTGGCCGCAGGCCAGGCGGATGACGTTATTCGTCTGATTGATTCTTTGCATACCGGCGCATCAGGTTAGCTGTTTGCAATTTCGCTAGGAATTATTCTATGCAGCTTAAAGTTATTGGGGCAGTCAGCCTGGTCGATCAGATCAGATGCGATCGATGTGGCAAGCAAGTCCATCGCATCGAGCCCGGTTTCGAACAAATGACGTCCATTGGATTCGACGCTGGTTTTGGCTCGGTTTTTGGTGATGGGAATCGAGTAGAAATCGATTTATGCGAAACATGCTTGCAGGCGACGCTGGGTATGTGGCTTAGAGTGCGGGCCCCTTGGCGTATCGATCATATGCCCCAGGGGGAAGCAGCGTCCGGCATTGACCCCCTCCCTCCAATCATCAATAGCCAGAATCTCGGCGACCCTGCCCACTTATATGGTGTGCTGACCGCGCATGAAATGGCCGAGCATTTGAAGTGCTCGCCGGAAGCGGTTTATGAACGCGCGGTCGCCGGCGAGTTTATTTTCCTTTCGTCGCCAAAGCGAGTCGACGAGCGACGCTACCCTGCGTTTCAGATCGACGAACGTTTGGACAAGTCGCTGCTGAAGCAAGCCATCCAGAAATACCTAGAAGCCGACGTGAATTCGACCTTGCTCTGGAGTTTCCTGCGGAGCCCGCAAAAGATATACGCCGGACTGACCGCTATTGAAATGCTGCTGGGCGGTATGCCGCCCAAATATGACACGCTGACGCCCGAGGAAAGGGCCGACGTATTCCTCGAAGTGGTGGACGAAGAGATTTCGCGCGTGCGGTGGTAACTCCTGTTTTTGAGCGTCTTGACACTCTTTCTCGACATCGATGGTGTGCTGCATCCGTGGAGGCGCGTGCCCAGGGTCCTCTACCGCTCCTATGTATGAATTTGCCGAGATAGGCTTAGCGGTTCGTACCCGCCGTTCCGACATGGGCTTAACTCAGGCTCGCGTTGCCGACCTGTGTGGCCTGTTGCCGACTACAGTGGAGCAACTGGAAAACGGATCGATTGAAAAGCTTGATTGGGCAGTGAACCGCACCGGGTTTTGTGGAGGCTTCAACTCTTAAGATGATGAAGCCATGAATAAGTCCAACAAGTTCTCTCCCGAAGTCCGTGAGCGCGCAGTGCGCATGGTGCAAGAGCACCGCGGGGAATACCCATCGCTGTGGGCCGCAGTGGAATCGATTGCGCCCAAGATCGGCTGCGTGCCACAAACGCTGCTGGACTGGATCAAACGCGCGGAGGTCGACGCGGGGGTGCGTGAAGGCGTCACGACCAGCGAGGCGCAACGGGTCAAGGAACTGGAGCGTGAGAACAAAGAACTGCGCCGGGCCAACGAGATCCTCAAGCTGGCCAGCGCTTTTTTCGCCCAGGCGGAGCTCGACCGTCGCATCAAGTCCTGAGAGAGTTCGTAAACAAGTATCGCGATACCTTCGGGGTCGAGCCGATTTGCAAGGTATTGCAGATCGCCCCGTCGGGCTATCGGCGCCATGCGGCGCTGCTGCGAGAGCCACACAGGCGCTGTCCAATATGCAGGTCTACGGTGCCGTAAAGGTCTGGCGCCAACTGGCGCGCGAGGGCACGGTCGTGGCGCGCTGTACGGTCGAGCGGCTGATGCGCCGCCTGGGATTGCGAGGCGTGATTCGGGGCAAGGTGATTCGCACCACGACCAGCGATGCCAAGGCGCCATGCCCGCTGGACCGCGTCAATCGGCAATTCCATGCCGAGCGCCCCAATCAGCTGTGGGTCAGTGATTTCACATACGTATCGACCTGGCAAGGTTGGCAGTACGTGGCCTTTGTCGTTGATGTGTACGCCCGGCGCATTGTCGGTTGGCGGGTCAGCAGCTCGATGCGCACGGACTTCGTTCTGGATGCGCTGGAGCAGGCCTTGTATGCCCGCCAGCCCGAACGCGACGGCAGCCTCATATGTCACTCGGATCGCGGGGCGCAATACGTCAGCATTCGCTACACCGAGAGGTTGGCCGAGGCAGGCATCGAGCCTTCCGTCGGTAGCAAGGGAGACTCCTATGACAACGCCCTGGCCGAGACGATCAATGGCCTGTACAAGGCCGAGCTGATTCATCGCCGGGCACCGTGGAAAACCAAGGAATCCTTGGAGCTGGCCACCCTCGAATGGGTGTCCTGGTTTAACCACCACAGACTGCTTGAGCCCATCGGGTACATTCCGCCCGCAGAAGCTGAGGCAAACTACTACCGGCAACTCGCCAGTCAGACCACCACTGTGGCGGCCTGACTTAAACCAAATTGCCTCCACGAAACCCGGTGCGGTTCACAGTGGCAATACGAATTACTGCACAACTGGGACTGAATATCCACATTTCGAACCCACGGCCGACCAGACGGCAAATGGACAGAATGAAATCTGCACTAGACGCGGCCGCGATCACAGCGAGCGTAAGTTATAGGAACTCAATAAAGGCCGAGGATTTACGTGCTGCATTTTTAACTGCAACTAACCCACCAGACTATGCGCCTCATGTTCGCACCTTCCTAGATGAGGCGCCTATATCGCAGATAGCTGGCGTCGTTGAGCAGCTTCACCACGAAAATAACGTCAGTCGTATCAAAATGTGGGAGAACATGCGAAAAATGGCAAACGCCGCTCACCTACTTCGTGGTATCTGGCAATGAGGCATCCCGCAGCGAATGATATCAAAGCCGACTCACGCCGTGGTTGAACTCACTCGTTAGCGGCAACGAACTGGCGAACCATCTCTTTTTGGCGGGCAAGTAGCTCCCGAAACGGATTGCCTTTGGCAGCCGGGCCGTACAGATTGATTGATACCGGCACTGAACGCGTGGTGGTGGCGCCGACGACCCCCACAAATCGAGCAGGCTTCCCTTCGTAGACTAAAGTTCCTCCTACGCCAATATAGGCTCCGAGCTCATCCCGGTCGATGAGGCCGAGGTTGACGTTGCCCTGGAGTGATGGGGTCGGGACGCTGGAGTTAGTAAGCTTCTCTTTTAGGCGCGCAGTTATGTCTTGGCTCCCACCGCCGGTCTTAATTTCATGGTCTACGTAGATCTGAACAACATCAGCCCTCGTGGTTCCAGCCGGAAGCAAGAGTTCCTGGCCTTGAGTCAGTTGAAAGAGATAACTGCCATGGTTTTGCAGGAGCAGTGCCGGGTTGGCTCTGCGCTGTGCCCATTCCCGGCAGTTGGCGTACAGGATCGCGACTTTGTTGCGGTCGCGGTTGCCGTCTTCCTGCATTTTGTAGTGAAGCGCGCCAAGCTCGTCATCGCGCGGAATCACGCAGTGACCCTTTGGTATCACCAGGTTCACGCTCGTGTCCGCAAATTTGGCGGTTGCAATGGTCTGAGCAAAGGGTGCCGTCGCACTGGCGCCGATCGCGAAACCGACCAGTATCTTGAGGAAAGTTTTGGACACGGAGCCTCCTGTTGAGGTCTGAGTCTACCCAACAGCCGGGAAAAAGAAACCAGGTATCCATGCATTCAAGCCTTCGCCACCGGCAAGTCCGCCCAGCGCGTCGTGTACTGCGGCGTAAGCAGGTTTTGCTTCATTTCAAAATCTCACCGCGGTCCTCTCAGGCCGGCGCTAGCTAGCGTCACCGTTCCACGGCCGTAACGGTCGTTGAGCTTGTCCAAGGTGCCCATCAGATGACCGCAGGCCTGTGGCTCGGGCTCTAGATCCAGTTCTCCCTGCTCGACGCCGCCGTCCTGCAGATCGAGCAGCATCACGCCAGCCTTCGCAAAGTTGAAGCCTGGGCGATAGATCGCCTCAATCCCACGCACAGCCGCATTTACGAGCACTACGCTGTCGTCGGTCGGCCTACGCAGGGGCGGAATGAGGCTTCTGCTGTACTTCGGCCTCGGCCGGAAGACGCTGGAGGTCGCTCAGATGGGTACAGCCTGCGGAACGTGGCTGCCTACGTAACCTGCCTCCGGCGACCACCGAAGCCAAGAACACCTGGTGCCAGAAGTTTTCCGATGCGGTTAGAGCGCTCAGTGACGAAGCCGCAGCCATGCTGCCAATGTCGAACTTGGCCTATGACTTCTATGTCCACCACTGGCACCGCACCCGCTTAGGATTACAGGTTAGAGGGGCGCTGGAAGCCCCTGCATGCTTGGTCGATCACTTGGAAGTTGCAGGAGAAGGCTAGGGCGCTTGCTAAAAATGGCCTGACCTTGGGGTGATTTGCACCGAAATGGTGCAAAATCTAGCGCAAACCGGGACGCAACCTTTCGGCTAGCCGTATATCCAACGGTGCAAACGCGTGCACTCTCAGATATTCGAGGCGCGCTCCTACAGGCGAAAAACTGAGCTCGCGCTAAGCTGGCCTTCAAATGATTGCTATTTAAACGATAGCGATTTGTGGTTATTTCGTGAATTTGTGGCAAAAAAATTTGAAAAAGTAAACTTATCCACAATATCCACAAGGCACAACGCATACAGTTGGCTTCTCGATAAGAGACGGCTGCCCTACAGGTGACATATAACAGAAGGCTTCGACCTTCGACCTGTTTGGCGGCCAATTTTTTTGGGCGGGCCAAATGCATCAGTACGCGATTCTTATCGACGGCGGGTTCGCGAAGCGCAAGATCGGAACTTCTATTCAGCCGGCCAATGCTGCCGACTTCGAAGCCCTCATCACAGCGATTTGCCACTACCCATTGCTAGAGGGGCTGCGTCTGCACCGAGTGTATTACTACGATTCTGTCCCTTTGCAAACTGCGCACGACAAGCCGCTGAGCGGCGGGAAAATCGAGTTTGCAAATCAGCCCATCGCTACACGCTCACAACAGCTTTTTGATCAGCTAGTCAAGCTGCCATACGTCGCGCTAAGACTTGGGGAATTGAGTTTTAACGGGTGGGAGTTGACGCAGAAAAAGCTGAACAAAGCGAACGGTGACATGATTGAAATTCGCCATACCGATCTCAAGCCAAGCATTACCCAAAAAGGGGTGGACATGCGCATAGGGATGGATATTGCGGCTCTGACGCTCAAGAAGCAGGTACAACTGATTGTGCTGGTCACCGGTGACAGTGACTTTGTGCCAGCAATGAAATTCGCCCGGCGCGAGGGGGCACAGCTCTATCTGGCCCCTTTGAAGCAAAACATTCGCGCGTCCATGTATGAGCACAGTGACATGGTTTTGGACATCGATTTCGTGCGGCCCGCGACTCCGGTCGCCGTGACATAGGTTCTATTGCTGAAGCACCTTCCGCAGGTGGCGGCACCCCCGGTGTCTCGCCCGGCGACACATTCCGTCTATCTGTACAGTTGCTTTCTGGCCCACTTGCCAAAGTAGATCAAGTAGGCGCCCGAGGCCAATACGAGTGCCGCAACTATCCACTGTCCAACTGTCTCTGGCGTCAGCATTCGCAACCACCAGGGGAAACTGCTCATCACATCTGGCGCTTCCAGCCCGTGACGATCAAAAATCCTGGCAATTCGCTGGCCGATGCGACCCACACGAATTCCCAACATCATCATCACTCCTCCTAGTGCTACGAGTGTCTGGCCTAGCAAGCTTGCGATCCACGGCCGGTTCAGAAATCCCATCAATAACGTTTCGATCATTACGCACCCCTTTGGCCTGAATGGTGCCACGGCACCTCATGGGGCTAACCCTTCCCTCAATCGGAGGAGGCAATATGCGTCGCCACATGTCACCATATGTGACAAAGTCTGGAGACACCATGAAACTGTTCTGCGCGTTGGCGTTGCTGGTGATTTGCGGATCTGCTGCGGCTCACTCTGGCGGTACAGATGCGCAGGGCTGCCACACGAACCGTAAAACCGGCGACTACCACTGCCACGACTCCAAAGGGGCAAGCGCTGCCGCAGCACCTCGTCAGGCTGCGCCCACACCGTCAGGCGGTCCGACATGCTACACAGGCCCGCGCGGCGGCACATACACAATCACAAAAAGCGGACGAAAGAACTATGCTGGCTGCTAAATGGTGCAAACCAAATGCCCGCCGAGGCCTGCATCATGTAAGCAGGGTGTGCGCAAGCAAAGCGAGCAACAAAAGGGAGCGAAAAATGAAAACAATAGCGGTGGTGGCCGGGGTTTTAGTTATCTTGGCCTATGCCATTTTGCAGTTCGTGGCAGGCTTCGAGGGCATTGAATATCACATGGGGAAGTGGTGGGCCATCGGCGCCATCGTCGCCGCGTTCACGTTACGGTTCATGCTCCCAATCACTTTGGGCGCGTTCTTCGGCGCCATGGATGTGTGGGGGTGGTCTTGGCCGGTGGCTCTTGTGTTCGCGGCGCCTGGGCTCTTTGTTGCAGTCCCCGCACTTGCAGGCGATGCTTATGAGTTCTTGGCTGGCCTATGGCATAGGAGAAAGACAATAACGCCTCTCTTGAAATCTGAGTGGGTAAGCTAACGCCAATTTGATCAACCTGGACGAGTGAATTGATGACTGCCAAGCTGTTTGAGGCTGCCCTGGGGATT
>NZ_NCJH01000005.1 GCF_002278925.1 Polaromonas sp. 39-63-25 | reverse complement strand
TGGGGCCCGCTTTGCTGCAGCTCGCGGATGCAGGCCTGCAGGCGCAGGTGCAGGATGTAGCTGGCCAGGGTGTCGGTTTCGCCGGCGAAGGCGTTGTGCAGGTGGCGCTTGCTGCAGTTGAGCGCGTGGGCAATCTGCTCGATGGACAGGGCCGGGTCGCGCAGCCGGGTGCTGACGTAGGCGCGGATGCGGTCCTTCAGGGCTTCGCGCTGCGTCACGGCTGTGGCCTGGCCGGCCAGTTCGATCAGCGACAGGCGCACCAGCTGGGCGATGAGTTCGCCGGCACCGCGGGCGGCGGCCGCGCTCATGTTGGGCAGCTCCTGGTAGGTGCTGCGCATGGTGGTGAGCGCCACGCGGGCGATGCCGCTGGCGCCGCCCACGTGGCGTGCCATCAGGTTCTCCAGCGGCAGGCCGCGCTCGATGAGCTGCGCCTTGGGCAGCATCACGATCAGGTGTTCCACCCGTTCGGGGTTGTCCACGGCGTAGGAGCCGGTGGTGTCGTAAATGGTCCAGGCACCGGGGCTGACCCAGGCGCGCCGGCCCATCTGCTCGACACCGGCGCGGCCCTGCAGCGGCGCCACGATCTTGAGGTAACCCGCATCGCTGGCGCGCACCATGTCCGGGGTGCGCACGACGCGGTGGCGGTTGGCTTCCAGCCGGGTCAGCACCACGTCCCCCGCCTGGGCAGACATCATTTCGCCGTCGAAATCGGTGTCGCCGTAGAGGTCGGATTCCAGGCCGCCGAAATGTTTCCAGATCCAGTCGCGCCACACCGGTGCGCGCTCGCGCGGGGCGAAGTCGTTGGTCGATACCAGGGTGGCCGCGGTCATGCTTGTCTCCGGTTTTTGTGGGCTCGGCCCATGGCAAAGATTATGGGTGTTGTGCCCTGTCCTGTTGCAGTTACGGGTCAAGGGTTAACCCGGATCGCCGTGCGCTGACCGTCAACTGCTTTGTGCGCGCAAAGCAAAGCGCCCGGTCCGGTGTCTGCCTATCATGCGGGTTCCAACAGCCCTTCAGGGCGACTACACAGGAGACACCATGGTCCAGACATCCAAGCGTCAATTGCTCAAGGGCGCTGCCGCCGCCGTCGGCGCCGCCGCCTTTGCCCCCTCCCTGTTTGCCCAAGCCGGCCCGGTGCGCATCGGCTACGCCATTGCCCGCACCGGCCCGTGGACCGGCGGCGCGCAGGTCAGCCAGGAGCCCAACTACCTGCTCTGGGCCGAGCAGGTCAACGCGGCCGGTGGGCTGGACGTCAAGGGCACGAAACGCCCGATCGAGCTGATCAGCTCCGACGACCGCAGCGACATCGAGACCTGCGTGCGTTCGTATGAAAAACTGATGGGCAGCGACAAGGTTGATTTGATCCTGCCACCCTGGGGCAGCAATGCCAACTTCGCGATCGCGCCGCTGGCCAACCGCATGGGTTACCCGGTGCTGGCGCCGACGGCGCTGTCGCGCAAGCTGGTCGAGCTCAAGCTGCCGAACTTCTTTTTGCTGCTGCAGCAGCCCGACCGCATGGTCGGCGCACTGGTGGACATGCTGGTGGCCAATGGCGTGAAGACGGTGGCCGTCATCTATGTGGACGACCTGTTTGGGCTGGAGAATTTCTCGGCGCTCAAGGTCGCGTTGCGCAGCACCGGCATTCAGGTGGTGGAAGAAAAAAGCTACCCCGGCGACATCAAGGACTTGTCGCCGGTGCTGCGCTCCATCAAGGACAAGAAGCCGGAGGCCTTCATCGGCCTGAGCTACCCGCCCGACACCATCCTGGCCAGCAAGCAGTCCAAGGAAATCGGCTTCAACCCGCGCTTTTACTATGCCTCGGTCGGCACGGCTTTCCAGCTTTACCGCAACGTGATGACACCGGCCGGCGCCGAAGGCGTGCTCGGCATGGGCTCGTGGAACAGCAAGACCAGCCCGGGCGCGAAGGCCTACTTCGATGCACACACCAAGAAATTCGGCGGCAAGGAGCCGGACCGCTGGGCCAGCGGCCACTGCTGGGCCGGCCTGGAGATCCTGCAGGCGGCCGTGGCCAAGTCCGGTCTGGACCGCAAGGCGATCCGCGACTACATCGCCGGCAACACGCACAAGACCATCATCGGCGACATCAAGTTCACCGGCAGTGAAAACACCGCCACGCCGGGCACCGTGGGCCAGTGGCAAAACGGCGAGTTCGAGGTGGTGTGGCCGCAGAAGGTGGCCACTGCCAAGCTTAGCCTCGTCAAGCCCGCCTGGAAATAAATTCTCCGACCTGCCAACACCACCCCGTTCAGGCTGAGCCTGTCGAAGCCGCCCCGCGCACTTCGACAGGTTCGGTGCGAACGGGGCTGCCTTTTTCACCATGTCACTTTTTTCCTGGCTTGAACTGATCGCTTCCGGGCTGATCACCGGCGGCATCTACGCGCTGGTGGCGCTCGGGCTGAACCTGCAGTACGGGCTGATGCGCATCCTGAACATCGCGCACGGCGAATTCCTGATGCTGGGCGCCTACCTGACCTGGATGGCACACACCACGCTCGGCATCTCGCCGCTGCTGATGGTGCCGGTGTCCTTTCTGGCGCTGATGGCGCTGGGCCTGGTGATTCACAAGCTGTGCTTCCGGCGCCTGACCATCACATCGCCGAACCTCGACATCTTCGAGGCGCGCGGCCTGATGGTGGCCTTCGGCCTGATGTTCCTGGTGCAGAACTTCGCCTCTTTCATGTGGGGCGGCGACCTGCGCGGCTACGACTACCTGGCCGAGCCGGTGAAGATCGGCGAGGCGCAGTTTGCCGGCAACAAGGTGCTGGTGTTCGGCCTGGCGTTGCTGTTCAGTGGCGCGCTGATTGCGTTGCTGCGCTTCACGCTGCTCGGCAAGGGTGTGCGTGCGTTGATGCAGTCGCCGACCGGCGCGCAGCTGGTGGGCATCGACACGCAGCGTCTGCATCCGCTGATGTTCGGCATCGGCCTGGGGTTGTCGGGTGTGGCCGGCTGCCTCTTGTCCATGGCCTACACCATCACGCCTTCCATGGGTGAGCCCTATACCGTCACCGCGCTCATCGTCATCACGCTGGGCGGCTTCGGCAGCATGAGCGGCGCGCTGGCCGGCGGTTTGCTGCTGGGCGTGGTGGAAGCGCTGGGCATGCATTTCACGAACCCCTCGCTGAAGGCGCTGCTGTCCTACAGCGTGTTTATTGCGGTCCTGTTGTTGCGGCCGCGCGGCCTGTTTGCGAAGTAGAAGAAGAATGAAAGACAAACAGATTCTGGTGCGCGACCTGCTGCTGTTGCTGGCCTTTACCGGCTGGGCACTGGCGCTGCCGCATTACGGCAGCGAGTTTGTCGTCTCGATGGCGCTGACCTGCCTGATGTACGTGGCGCTGTCCTCGAGCTGGGGCCTGTTCTGCGGCAGCACGCGTTACCTCTCGCTGGCGACCTCGGCCTTCTTCGGCATCGGCGCCTACACCAGTGCGATTGCGCTGGAAAAAATGGCCTGGCTCGAGTCGATTGCGCTGGGCGCCGGCATTGCGACGGTGGTGGCTGTGATCATGGGCGCGGCTGTGCTGCATTTGCGCGGCACTTACTTTGCGGTGCTGACCTTCGGCATGACCGAGCTGATCCGCCATGCGGTGACCTACTTTGAAAAGAAAGTCACCGGCACGGTGGGCCGGGTGCTGACCGTGGTACCCGACCGCGACACGATTTACCTGACGGTGCTGGCACTCGCCGTGCTCGCGGTGCTGGTCTCCATCATCGTGCGGCGCAGCCGCTTCGGCCTGGCGCTGATGGGCATAGGCGCCGACGAGCAGCGCGCGCAGACCCTGGGCGTGAACACGCGGCTGATCAAGGTGGCCGGCTTTGCGATGACCGCCGCGTTTGCCGGCGCCGTGGGTGCGGCCATGGCGGTGCGCTGGACCTACATTGACCCGCACACGGTGTTCAACCCCTTCATCGGTTTCCAGACCGTGCTGATTGCGCTGATCGGCGGTGCGATGACCCTGTGGGGCCCGCTGATCGCCGCGATTGTGTTCAGCGTGCTGGCCGAGACGCTGCGCCTGCAGGCGCCGCAGGTCTACATGATGTCGCTGGGGCTGCTGCTGATTTTGAGCGTGCTTTACCTGCCGGGCGGGTTGGCCTCGCTGCGCTGGGCCACCTTCAGCGGCTGGTGGCGTGACAGCCGCGGCTGGGCGCGTGGCCTGAGCCGCAAGGAGCGCAAGAATGGCTGAATTGCTGCTGCAGGCGCGTGACATCACGGTGCGTTTTGGCGGCCTGACGGCGGTCGATGCCGTCAGCGCCGACTTCCATGCCGGCGAACTGGTCGGCATCATCGGCCCCAACGGCGCCGGAAAGACCACCTTTTTCAATGCGATTTCGGGCGTGATCCCCCCGACCGGCGGACAGCTGCTGGCGGCCGGGCGCGATCTCGCGGGGCAGGGGCCGCACCGTTATGCGGCAGCCGGTGTGGCGCGCACCTTCCAGACGCCGCGCGTGTTTCCCGACATGAGCGTTGCCGCCAACATCGACTTCGGACTGAAGTTTGCCGGGCGAACGCGCAAGGGCTCCTGGCATCTGCGCGACGAAACCAGCATTCTTGAACTGATCGGCCTGCAGGCCCAGGCGGCCTTGCCGGCGGGCGCCATCACCCCGTCGCAGCAGCGCCTGCTCGAGGTCGGCATGGCGCTGGCCACGCGGCCGCGTTTGCTGCTGCTCGACGAGGTGGCGGCCGGCCTGACCGAAGCCGAGATTGAAAACATGGCGCAGCTGATACGCCGCATGCGTGACGAACTGGACCTGACGGTGGTGTGGATTGAGCACGCCGTGACAACCTTGCTGCGCCATGTGGAGCGCGTGATCGTGCTGCACCAGGGCCGCAAGATTGCCGACGGCACGCCGGCCGAGGTGGTGCGCAATGAAGAGGTGATTGAAGCCTATCTGGGGGATGAGATGGTGGAAGCCGAGGGGGAGGCTGTATGAAGCGAAGGGCGAGGGCCCCGCGCAGCGGGATCGACCAGCGCAATGCTGCCTGCTGCCGACGCCGCGGTGTGGCCTTGACCACAATATTTAGGGAGGCAGCTGCATCATGATGTGGCATGCCCCTTCCTTCGTGCTCGGCGGCTCCGCGCATGCGCATCTCAAAGTCGCCGGCCTGAGCGCAGGTTACGGCGCCTTCCTGGTGCTGCGCGATCTGACGCTGGAGATCAAACCCGGCCTGACCGTCATCCTCGGCCCCAATGGCGCCGGCAAGACGACCTTGCTCAAGGCGCTGTCCGGCCTGATTCCGCGCGGCGGCGAGGTGCTGCTCAACGGTGAAGCGCTGCCCGAAAAAACCAGTGACATCGTCAAGGGCGGCATGGCGCTGGTACCGGAAGGCCGGCAGTTGTTCCCCCAGATGACGGTGACTGAAAACCTGGAGCTCGGCGGCTGGCTGGTCGCCAAGGCCGAACGCACCCGGCGCCTGGAGCAGGCCTTCAACGATTTTCCCAAGCTGCGCGAACGCGCGCAGCAGCTGGCCGGCACCATGAGCGGCGGCGAGCAGCAGATGGTGGCGGTGGCGCGCGCGATGATGAGCGCGCCGCGCCTGCTCATGCTCGATGAGCCCTCGCTGGGCCTGGCGCCGCGCATGGTCGATGAGCTGCTGGCGATCACACGCCGCATCGCCGACGCCGGCACCACGGTGCTGATGGTCGAACAGAACGTGAAGAAAGCGCTGGCCGTGGCCGACCGCGGTTATGTGCTGGAGCGCGGCACGCTGGTGGCCAGCGGGCCGGCGGCGCTGCTGGCGCGTTCGACCGTCATTCGCGAAGCCTATCTGGGGGCGGCGCCCGCGCAAACCATTGCATCCAAACCCGTTCGGGCTGAGCCTGTCGAAGCCCTTCGATAAGCGTCCGGCGAGAACTCATCCACCTTTCGAATTTCCAAGGAGAACATCATGTCTGACATGTCCATGCTGATCAACGGTCTGAAGGTCACCGCTGAAAAAGGCGCCACATTCGAGCGCCGCAATCCGCTCGATGGCAGCGTCGCTACCCGCGCACCGGCCGCCTCACCGGCCGACGCGGTGATGGCCGTCGAAGCCGCCGCCGAAGCCTTCAAGACCTGGAGCGAAACCGGGCCGAGCGCGCGCCGCGCGCTGCTGCTCAAGGCGGCCGATGCGCTGGAGGCGAAGACGCCGCAGTTCATCGAAGCCGTGGCCGCCGAGACCGGCGCTTCCGGCATGTGGGCGGGCTTCAATGTGATGCTGGCTGCCGGCATGATCCGCGAGGCGGCCTCGCTGACCACGCAGATCAGCGGCGAGGTGATTCCCTCCGACGTGCCCGGCAGCCTGGCCATGGGTGTGCGCCAGCCGGCCGGTGTGGTGCTCGGCATTGCGCCGTGGAACGCGCCGGTCATTCTCGGTGTGCGTGCCATTGCCACGCCACTGGCCTGCGGCAACACGGTGATCTTCAAGGGTTCGGAAAACTGCCCGCGCACGCACCAGCTGATCGTGGAGGCGTTTGCCGACGCCGGCTTTCCGCCCGGTGTCGTCAACTACATCACCAACGCCCCGCTTGATGCCGGCGCGGTGGTCGAGGCCATGGTGGCGCACCCGGCGGTACGGCGCGTCAACTTCACCGGCTCCACCAAGGTCGGCAAGATCATCGCGATGACCTGCGCGAAATACCTGAAACCGGTGGTGCTGGAGCTCGGCGGCAAGGCGCCGCTGGTGATCCTCGACGACGCCAACATCGACGACGCGGTCAACGCCGCCGCCTTCGGCAGCTTTGCCAACAGCGGCCAGATCTGCATGTCCACCGAACGCATCATCGTGGACCAGAAAATCGCCGATGCCTTTGTGAAACAGTTCGCGGCCAAGGCCAGCGCCTTGCCGCTCGGTGACCCGCGCAAGCCCGAGCCGGTGGTGCTGGGCTCGGTGATCGGCATGGGCACGGTCGAGCACTGCAATGCGCTGATCGACGACGCACTGGCCAAGGGCGCGAAGCTGGCCTGCGGCGGCAAGGCCGAAAACACGCTGATGCCCGCGACCGTGCTGGACCATGTGACACCTGCGATGCGCATCTACCACGAAGAGACCTTTGGCCCGGTCAAGTGTGTGGTGCGTGTCAGCGGCGTCGAGGAGGCCGTGGCCTGTGCCAATGACAACGCCTACGGCCTGTCAGCCGCGGTGTTCGGCGGCGACATCGCGCGCGCCTTCAACGTGGCCAGGCGCATCGACTCCGGCATCTGCCACGTCAACGGCCCGACGGTGCATGACGAGGCGCAGATGCCGTTTGGCGGCGTCAAGGGCAGCGGCATCGGGCGCTTCGGCGGCAAGGCGGGTGTGGCCGAGTTCACCGAGCTGCGCTGGATCACGATACAGACGACGCCGCGGCACTATCCGTTCTGATCCGTCATCCCGGAATTGATCCGGGATCCATGTTTGCTTACTGCTTCGTGCTTCGTTGGTTTGTAGTTCGCTAGCAAGCCATTTCGCCGGGGCTTGCCACCGATGCCAGGCTCGGTGCCGTCGCCCGCTCCAGTGACGTCAGCCACGCCATCGCAACAATGGCACTGTCCCCGCACATCTCCTCAGATGGCATCAGCTGCCCACACACGGCCGGCCGGTCGGGCTGGCCGAAGATGCGGCAGGCATTGGCCTCGTCCAGCTGCACGCAGCGTACCCCCGCCGGCTTTCCCTGCGGCATGCCGGGAATCGGGGAGCTGATGGAGGGGGCGATGCAGCAGGCACCGCAGCCAGGACGGCAGTTCACAAATGCCTTTTGCTATTAATAAGGAAGCTGTTGGCGCCCGTGGAATAAGGGCTGAACGCCAATTCAAGCATGGAGTCGGCTGCTCGCAAAGAGAACCTGGTCGATCACCGCCTGTACGTTTTTGCGATGGGTTTCGTTGACCAGCTTGCCATCGGCGTCAAACGCATCACCCGCATGGCCCAGCGCAAAGGCTTGGGGCGCGACCCAGCATTGCGCGTTGAGCAGCAGCGGCACCAGGTGGCTTTGCGAACGCAGTCCGCCCAGCGCGCCCGGCGAGGCGCTGAGCATGCCCACGACCTTGCCGCTGAAGGACTTGAAACCTTCCTGCCAGGCCGGGTCGGCCTTGACCGGACTGGAAACCCAGTCGATGGTGTTCTTGAGCAGGGCGGTGTAACTGCCGTTGTATTCGGGTGAGCAGATGATCCAGGCCGGGTGCTCGAACATCAGCTGCTTGAGCTTCATGACGTCGGCTGGTGTTCCCTTGGCTTCCAGGTCGGCGTTGTACATCGGGATGTCAAAGTCCGCCAGTTCGAGGTGGGTCACGTCGGCGCCGCTGGCGCGCGCCAGATCGGCGGCTGCATGGGCGAGTTTGCGGTTGAAGGAGGCGAGCCGGGTGCTGCCGGCGAAGATCAGAAGTTTCATCCCTCTATTGTGCTTGCGTGCCGCGCCTGGCGGGCCGGAACGCTGCTGTCCGCCTGCGCCATCAAGGATTTAGGCGTTTAGCCCTTATGAGGTAAGCGCGAATAGCTATTAAAATCATAGCGATCAGTTTGCCTTGCCGGTAGAAGGAATGGCATTGGCCTTGTTGGGGGCCGGCCGCACAAAAAAGAGGCACCCTGATAAAATCATGCTTTTCGTCCTGTGAAAGCGGCAAGCTGTTTGCTGACTTCTCCGGCCCGGCCGGTCTTTTCCAGGGCGTGCAGGCACCTCGCCTGACGACTGCTTTATTGAAGGAGGCGTGATGCACTCGCCTTATGTATATCCGCAAGAATTTGACGTGATCGTGGTCGGTGGCGGCCATGCCGGCACCGAGGCCGCGCTGGCCGCTGCCCGCATGGGCTGCAAGACCCTGCTGCTGACGCACAACATCGAGACCCTGGGCCAGATGAGCTGCAACCCCTCGATTGGCGGCATCGGCAAGGGCCACCTGGTCAAGGAAGTCGATGCCATGGGTGGCGCGATGGCGCTGGCCACCGACGAAGGCGGCATCCAGTTCCGCATCCTCAACAGCTCCAAGGGTCCGGCTGTGCGTGCCACCCGGGCGCAGGCCGACCGCATTCTGTACAAGGCGGCGATCCGCCGCATGATCGAAAACCAGCCCAATCTCTGGCTGTTCCAGCAGGCCGTCGACGACCTGATGGTCGAGGGCGACCGGGTCGTCGGGGCAGTCACGCAGGTCGGTATCCGCTTCCGTTCGCGCACCGTGGTGCTGACGGCAGGGACATTTCTGGACGGCAAGATCCATGTCGGGCTCAACAACTATGCGGCGGGCAGGGCGGGGGATCCGCCGGCGGTGTCGCTGAGCGCGCGTCTGAAAGAGCTCAAGCTGCCGCAAGGCCGCCTGAAAACCGGCACACCGCCGCGCATCGACGGGCGCAGCATCGACTTCAGCAAGTGCACGGTGCAGCCGGGCGACGGCATGCCGGGTGGCACGCCCGGGCCGGTGCCGGTGTTCAGCTTCATGGGCGGGCGCATCCAGCACCCGAGGCAGATGCCTTGCTGGATCACCCATACCAACGAGCGCACCCACGAGATCATCCGCTCGGGGTTTGACCGCAGCCCCATGTTCACCGGCAAGATCGACGGCGTGGGCCCGCGCTACTGCCCGAGTGTCGAGGACAAGATCAACCGTTTTGCCGGCAAGGAAAGCCACCAGATTTTCCTGGAGCCCGAAGGCCTGAGCACCCACGAGATCTACCCCAACGGCATCTCGACCAGCCTGCCGTTTGACATCCAGTACGACCTCGTGCGCTCCATGGCCGGCATGGAGAATGCCCACATCCTGCGCCCGGGCTACGCGATCGAATACGACTACTTCGACCCGCGCGCGCTGAAAACCAGCTTTGAAACCCGGTCCATCGGCGGGCTGTTTTTCGCCGGGCAGATCAACGGGACCACGGGTTACGAGGAAGCAGCGGCCCAGGGCATGTTTGCCGGCATCAATGCCGCGCTGCAGTGTCAGGGTAAAGAGGCCTGGCTGCCGCGGCGCGACGAGGCTTATCTGGGCGTGCTGGTGGATGACCTGATCACCAAGGGGGTGACCGAGCCCTACCGCATGTTCACCAGCCGGGCCGAGTTCCGCCTGATGCTGCGCGAAGACAATGCCGACATGCGCCTGACCGAAAAGGGCAGGGAGCTGGGGCTGGTGGACGATGCCCGCTGGGATGCCTTCAACCGCAAGCGCGACGCTGTTTCACGTGAAACAGAACGCCTGCGCTCCGTCTGGGTCAACCCGCGCAACCTGCCGCTGGCCGAGGCTGAACGTGTCTTGGGCAAGGCCATCGAACGCGAGTACACCTTGCTTGATTTGCTGCGCCGCCCCGACGTGAACTACGCGGCGCTGATGTCGTTGGACGGCGGCAAGTATGCGAACCCCGAACTGGCATCGCCCGCGGAGGGTGTTTCACGTGAAACAGAGGCCGCCGACATGGCGGCCGGCGTCATCGAGCAGATCGAGATTGCCGTCAAATACGCCGGCTACATCGACCTGCAGAAGACGGAAGTGGAGCGTGCCTCGCACTACGAAAACCTCAAGCTGCCGGCCGACCTGGATTACCTGCAGGTCTCGGCGCTGAGTTTCGAGGCGCGACAAACCCTGGCCAAACACCGGCCCGAAACCCTGGGCCTGGCCTCGCGCATCTCCGGCATCACGCCGGCGACGGTGTCGCTGCTGCTGGTGCACCTGAAGAAGAACCTCTGGAAAAACACGGTTCCCCTGAAACCTGCCGAACAAGCCGAAGCCTGATGCGCAGCGGTGAACAGGATTTGCGCGCCGGACTGAAGGCGCTTCAGCTGGACCTGGATGATCAACAAGTGGGGCAGTTGCTGGACTACCTGGATCTGATTGCCAAATGGACCAAGGTCTACAACCTGACGGCGGTGCGTGATCCGGCGGAAATGATGACGCATCACCTGCTCGACAGCCTGGCGGCCATCTGGCCACTGCTTCGACATCTGCAGAAAGCCGGGTTGGCGCAGGGGGCCAGTCTGCTGGACGTTGGTTCGGGCGCCGGTTTGCCGGGCGTGGTTATTGCCATCTGTTGCCCGGCCGTGGCCGTGACCTGTGTGGATACCGTGGCCAAGAAAGCAGCGTTCATCAAACAGGCGGCGCTGGCCCTGAAGCTGCCCAAGCTGACCGGCCTGCACGCGCGGGTGGAAACGATAAGCCAGCCTTTTGACGTGATCTGCTCGCGCGCCTTTGCGTCGCTGGTTGACTTCACGCAATGGTCGGCCGGGGCGCTGGCGCCGCACGGCGTATGGATGGCCATGAAGGGCAAACACCCGGCGGACGAAATCGCTGCCCTGCCGGCTACGGTGGAAGTGTTTCACGTGGAACAACTGGCCGTACCCGGGCTGGCCGCCGAGCGTTGTCTGCTCTGGCTGCGACCCAAAACCGCGGTTTAGCCCACAGCCCGGGCAAAAAATCTGCACATCCGCCGCGGATCACGGAGGCGGGCAGATTTTCAGCCTGTGCGCTGACGTAAACTCAAAACTCTGTTTTTCGGAGGTTTTCCATGTTGGGTTCATTTGCCGGCGTTGCCGACTACGGCGCTTTTGTGGTCGCCATCATTGTTTTTCTGCTGATTCCCGGCCCCGGCAACCTGGCGCTGATCACCTCGACCAGCAAGGGCGGCATCGCCGGCGGCTTGGGCGCAACCCTGGGCGTGATCGCCGGCGATCAGGTGCTGCTCTGGGCCGCGGTGGCCGGCGTGTCGGCCGTGATGGCCGCCTACCCGACCGCCTTTCATGCGGTGCAGTGGGCCGGTGCGGTTTACCTGGCCTGGCTCGGGTTCAAGATGCTGCTGGCCAAGCCCGGCGATGCCCCTATCCTGCAGATCAAGCCGCGCCACTATTTCCGCCAGGCCCTCCTGATCACCCTGCTCAACCCCAAGGCCATCGTTTTCTACATGGCCTTCTTTCCCCTGTTTGTCGATCCGGCCCGGCACCAGGGCCTGAAGACCTTTGCCGTCATGGCCGCCACCATTGCGGGACTCACCTTTCTGTACGGCCTGACCTCGGTGCTGATCACCTACTTTCTGGCTGCACGCATCCGCGCCAACCCGAAAATTTCCGCGGTGCTGAACAAGGCGGCCGGCGTGTTCCTCATCGGCTTCGGCATCAAGCTGGCCATCTCCAAGTAAACCTTCCGATCCCCAGAACCCAAAGAAGAACATGGCCAAAATATTCTGCGTTGCCAACCAAAAGGGCGGGGTGGGCAAAACCACCACCACGGTCAATCTGGCGGCGGGGCTGGCCAAGGTCGGGCAGCGCGTGCTGATGATCGACCTGGACCCACAGGGCAACGCCACCATGGGTTCGGGCGTGGACAAGCGCAAGCTCGAACTCACGGTATACGACGTGCTGCTCGAATCCGCGTCGGTGCTGGAGGCGCGGGTGCGCAGCGAGAAATGCGGCTACGACGTGCTGGGTGCCAACCGCGAGCTGGCCGGCGCCGAGGTCGAGCTGGTCGATGTCGAGCGCCGCGAAAAGCGGCTCAAGCTGGCGCTGGCGGATGTCGGCGAGCACTATGATTTCGTGCTCATCGATTGCCCGCCCTCGCTCTCGATGCTGACGCTCAACGGCCTGTGCTGCGCCCACGGCGTGATCGTGCCCATGCAGTGCGAGTACTTTGCGCTCGAAGGCCTGACGGATCTGGTCAACACCATCAAGCAGGTGCACGCCAACCTCAACAAGGACCTGGCCATCATCGGCCTGCTGCGTGTCATGTTCGACCCGCGCATCACCCTGCAGCAGCAGGTCAGCGACCAGCTGAAAGAGCATTTCGGCGACAAGGTGTTCAACACCGTGATCCCGCGCAATGTGCGCCTGGCCGAAGCGCCGAGTTACGGCCTCCCCGGCGTGGTGTTTGACCCGTCGTCCAAAGGCGCGCAGGCTTTCGTCACCTTCGCCGAAGAGATGGTGCAGCGCATCAAGGCCATGTGATGGCCCGGGTTTCAAGCCAAATCGGCCTCCAGCCCAGGTGCGACGTGCGCTGACAGCTATCAAAACCATAGTAAACCTGCTTTTCCCGGCATGAAGTCCTCGAACGTCCTGATCCTCCCCGGCTGGCAAAACAGCGGCCCCGACCACTGGCAAAGCCGCTGGGAGCGGGCGCACGGCTACCAGCGTGTGGAGCAACACGACTGGATGCACCCGCTGCGCGGCGACTGGATCGCACGGCTCGAAGAGGTGCTGCTGTCCTGCGACGAGCCTGCCGTGCTGGTGGCGCACAGCCTGGGCTGCATACACACGGCGGCCTGGGCCACCCATTCGAAAAACACGCAGCGCGTCAAGGGCGCGCTGCTGGTTGCACCGCCCGACGTGGAGCGCGAGGACATCCGCCCCATGCTCAGCAGCTGGGCGCCGGTGCCGCTGCAGCCGCTGCCTTTTCCGGCCGTGGTGTTTGCCAGCAGTGACGACCCGTTTTGCGCGCCCGCGCGGGCGGCGCAGTTCACCGCCGCCTGGGGCGCCAGGCCCATCGACGCCGGTGCACGCGGCCACCTCAATGCCGCCAGCGGCCTGGCCGACTGGCCCGAGGCCCACGAACAACTCATGCGGCTGATACGTCTCTGACGCTTCGCCACCCTATCTGAACCAGAGAAAGACAAGACACCATGGTCACCAAAAAACCCAAAGGCCTGGGCCGCGGACTCGAAGCCCTGCTGGGCCCCAAGGTCAGCGAAGCCGGGGACGCCGACAAGGGCAACAGCAGCGCCACCAGCCCCGGCCAGCCGGCCTCGCTGCTGCTGACCGACCTGGTCGCCGGCCAGTACCAGCCGCGCACCCGCATGGACGAGGGCGCGCTCTACGAACTGGCTGAGTCCATCAAGGTGCAGGGCATCATGCAGCCGATTCTGGTGCGGCGCCTGACCAGCGGCGCCAACGACGGCAAGTACGAAATCATTGCCGGCGAGCGCCGTTTCCGTGCGGCCAAAATCGCCGGCCTGGACAGCGTGCCGGTGCTGGTGCGCGACGTGCCCGACGAGTCCGCCGCGGCCATGGCGCTGATTGAAAACATCCAGCGCGAAGACCTCAACCCACTGGAAGAAGCCCAGGGTTTGCAAAGGTTAATCAAGGAGTTTGGGCTCACTCACGAACTGGCTGCACAGGCCGTAGGCCGCTCGCGCAGCGCCGCCTCCAACCTGCTGCGCCTGCTGAACCTGGCCGAGCCGGTGCAGACGATGCTGATGGCCGGCGACATCGACATGGGCCATGCGCGCGCGCTGCTAGCGCTGGACCGGGCCGCGCAGATCACCGCCGGCAACCAGATTGCAGCCAAAAAAATGTCGGTGCGCGAGGCCGAAAGCCTGGTCAAGAAGCTCAGCGCCGAGTTTTCGCTCAAGCCGCAGAAAAACACCAAGGAAAAGTCGCGCGACACCCGCCGCGTGGAAGAAGAGCTGGCCGACCTGCTGATGGCCGACGTCGAAGTCCGCGTCAAGAAGCAGGTCAAACGCAATGGCCGGCGCGAGGACACCGGCGAAGTCGCCATCCAGTTCGCCTCCATGGACGAGCTCAACGGGCTGATCGAGCGCCTGCGCGGCAACAAATAAGCCGGCCCGGCGGCGGCAGGCTGCCCCTTTTTAGCGTCTTCTCCGGTATTGCCCTGCAGCGCGGGGCGAGGGCTACCTGCCCCCAATTTATGGGATGGTGCCGGCTTTCGGTGATAGCGATACTAATTTTGTAAACAAGAGCCTCCTTTTGTACAAAATTGTTTGCGTTTGGTTGCCATACCCGGCGCCGCGCGCCGTTGCCAGGAAAGAAGCCGGACATGACCAGAACCACCGCCAAAACCGCCTCGCTGTTGCTGCTGGTGTGCAGCCTCGCCGCCTGCCAGACCAACCCGCCGCTGCAAAACGCCACCGGCGTGTCGTCGATGGATGTGGACCCGGGTCGCAAGGGGCCGGTGTCCGGCGTTGGCGTGGAAAGCCAGGACATCCTGGCCATGACCGACCAGATGATGCGCGACATGCTGGCCGAGCAGATTTTTGCCGAGACCGGCAAGCGCCCGCGCGTCATCATCGACAGCCAGTACTTCGTCAATGAAAGCTCGCAGGCGATCAACAAGAACCTGATCACCCAGCGCCTGATGGTCAACCTGAACCGCGCCGCGCGTTCGCGCATGCAGTTCATCAACCGCCAGAACACGGCCATGATCGAGCAGGAGCGCGCGCTCAAGCGCAGCGGCACCACCGATGTCGGTACCACCGGCCTGACCAAGGCGCAGCTCGGCGCCGATTACCGGCTCTCCGGAAAAATCGGCTCGCTCGACAGCCGCAACACCAAGACCGGAATGATCCAGCGCTACACGCAGATCGCCTTTGAAATGACGGACCTGGAGTCCGGCGAAATCGTCTGGAGCGGCATTTACGAATTTGCCCGTGCCGCAGCCGACGACGTGATTTACCGCTGACCAGAACCACAGGGAGCTTTGCGCATGATCCGTCTTCTTCTTGCAGGTGTGACCGCGGCCGTGCTGGCCGGCTGCGCCGCGACCCAGTCCACCCCTCCGACCTTTTCCGGCTGCCGGACCTGGGAGCAGCAGGCCGGTGCGCCGCACCTGGTGTCGGTGGCCGTGCTTTCGCCCGAACTCGCCAAGGTCATCGGCGTGCAGGAGATTTCCACCTCGCGCACCGGCACCGGCTTGGCCGCCGTGCAGACCACGGTCTACAACTGCTCCGATGTCGATGTGGTGCTGACCATGCGCACGCGTTTTACCGGCAACCGCGGCCAGAGCGAGCCCCCCAGCGCCTGGAAAACCGTGTTCCTGGCGCCGCGTGGCCAGGCCACCTACGGCGAGTCGGCCATCTCGCAGGCCACCGACAAGGTGGCGGTGGACATCAACGACGGCAACCGCGGCCAGTCGCAGTTTGCGCCGGGCCAGACCTACCAGGTGCCGCTCAAATAAAAAGCCGGCTGACCGTCGCTCCACCTCAAGAGGCTCTCCATGAAGCGTCCCGCCCTGTCCCTTGGCTTGGCCGTGCTGGCTGCCGCTGCGTTTGCGCAGGCCCCGGCCCCCGTCATTCCTGAAAGCGCTTACCGCCGGGACATGCCCGACACGCTCACGCCGCCCCCGGTGGTCGTTACCACCGGGCCGCAGTTCAACCGCGCGGCTTTCAGCAGCGCTTACGCGCGCGCGGGCCGCCCGACGATTGCGGTGTTGTGGAACCGTGAGTTCACCGACGTACTGCAGCAGGGCAGCGCGTCGCAGGTCAGCATAGACACGCTGCGCGCCGGCGTTTCCAGCGCGGAGGCGGTGCGGGTGCCCGGTTATGCCGCGGCGCAGGTCAGCGGCGCGGTGGTCGGCAACACTACCATCACCTCGCAGGAGGTCAGGAGCCAGCAGGCGCAACGCAGCGGCCCCGTCGAGCGGGTGGACCTGCAGATGCGCAGCGCCTTCATGCAGACTATCGCGTCGTCGGGCGTCAGGCTGGTGGACCGCAACGTGGTCATGCGCACCACCGCGGCCAGACAAAAAGGCGGCAGCCTCGACACGCAGCAGGTGGAAACCGATGCGCTGACACAAAACGCCAGGCTGCTGATGGAAGTGCTCAACACGCGCGATGCAGCGTCGCCGACCGGTTGGGCCACCTATGTGTCGATCAAGCGCCTGGCCGACGGTGTGGTGCTGGCGGAGGGCTACATGAACGGCCGCCCGACCGAAGACGCGCCCAAGCCCGCGCCCCGCTTCGAGGCCGACCCGCGCGGCGGATTCCGCGAAATCGTCAAACCCGTCACCGTGGGCGACACCGGCAAGCTGGTGGCCGAACAGACCCTGGCCCGGCTTGGCGAGGCATTGGCCCGATAACCGCACCCGCAGGGGAGTTTCATGATGAAGCGTTCGTTCTTCAGGACCCACCGTGGCGCTGCCGCTGCCGCGCTGCTGGCGGCGGCACTGGTACCTCCGGCGCACGCCCAGTTTGGCGGCATGTTCCAGAGCCTGATGCAGGCACCGCTGCAGCCGGCCCAGCAACAGGCGGCGGCGCAGGCCGCCGCCCAAGGGGGCGCCAAACCCGCCAAGCGCTGGGCGCCGGCCGCGCCGGTGCCGCCCGACACACTGGCCGCGGCCAGTGTGTTTGCCGAAAAAATGCCCAGCGCCGAACTGCGGCCGCTGTTCCAGCGCCTGTACATCGAAGGCGAGCGCAACGCCACGCTGAACTTCCAGCGCATCGGCATGGCGGCCCTGTCGCTGGGCGACATCGAACTGGCGGAAAAGGCGTTCGACGCCGCCGTCACCCGCATCGAGATGATTTACGCCGACAATCCCGAGGCGCAAAAAGCCAAGTCGCTCTGGACGGCCGAGAAAATCAAGGACTACAAGGGCGAGCCTTATGAACGCGCCATGGCGCATTTCTACCGCGGCCTGGTGTATGCGGCCAGGGGCGACTTCCAGAACGCCCGGGCCCTGTTCAAGCAGGCCGACTACCAGGACACGGTGGCCGAAGCCGAGCAGTACGCCGGCGATTTCGGCCTGATGCCTTTCATGGCCGGCTGGGCCAGCTACTGCGACGGCAACACCGGCATGGCCCAGGACTTCCTGCAGCAGGCCATCAAGGGCGACAGCAACTACAGCACGGTTCGTGTCGACCAGCCGGTGCTGGTGCTGTTTGAAAGCGGCCGCTCGCCCTACAAATACGGCAGCGGCAAGTCGGGCGAGATCCTCAAGTGGCAGTCCCATGAGCTGCCGGTGCAGACCGCAAAAAACGCCTGCACCGCCGCCGGCGGTTCGGACTGCGCCGTCGGCAGCTTTGTGATGGGTGCCGACCTCGGCTTCCAGGCGACCACGCGCGGCGGCCGGCCCATCGACGGTGTGCTCAACGGCAAGGCCTCGTTCAAGGAGGGCGCGCAAGGCGTGGCGACGGTGGCCAGTGCGGTAGGTGATATCGGGCTGCTTGCGGCGGCGAGCACCGGCAACCGCGACGCCGCTGGCATCGGCATGATCGGGCTGTTCGCCGGCCTGGTGGCGCAGGGCGTGGCCAATGCCACGCAGGCCCAGGCCGACATCCGCGAGTGGGAGCAACTGCCGGCGACGGTCTGGCTGGGCACCGGAGCGCAGAAATCCACGGCGGGCACCCTGAAGGTGGCGCTCGACAGCGGCGGCAGCACCACCGAGGGCGCCGCCACGCGGCTGGTCAATACCCCGTCGTGCCAGCTCTACTGGGGCCGCTCGCTGGCGCCGCTGTCACTGCTTGGTGAGGCCGGTCCGATGGAGCCCGGTGCCCACCCGCGCGACCCGGTGTTCCGCCGCGAAGTGGAAGCGGCCTTTGCCGGTTGAAGGGTTGAAATCATCAAAAAAGGCCAGCGTCGCTGGCCTTTTTTTCGGGCGGGGAGGCTTGATTTCTGTTCCTGTTCCTTATTCCCGCGGCACGGCGAGCCAGGCGCCCAGCCCGGCACCCAGGGCCGCCGCGGCAGTGCGGCCGTTGCCGCCGCCAAAACGCGAGCCCACCAGCCCGCCGATCAGCGCGCCGCCGGCCGCCTCGTTGCTGTAGCCGCCCTGTGCCGCCATGGCGCCCGCTGCCGCACCGATGGCGGCACCAGCGACCTGCCCGTTGCCCTGGCCGAAACGGCTGCCCACCAGGCCGCCGATCACCGCACCGGTCGCAACGCGACCCGCATCGTTCTGAAGTGCGGGCGCGGCCTGTTGGGCCGCCACCTGGTTCAGCGCCGGATGGCCGTAGTTGACCAGGGGCTGCCGGGGCGCGGCACAACCGGCCAGCAGGCCAGCGGCAAGAAGCAGGGAAAGGGCGGACAGGGTTTTCATGCGGGCTCCCGTGTTGGAAACATGAGGAGACCCTAGATTACCGCGACGGGCCATTTATTTCAAGCCGGAATGGCATCCGGCCCCCGGTGATCGGGCGCACGCAGCTATGAATTTAATAGCGACTTGAGGTTGCCTGGAGGGCGCGTCGCAGGCACGGTGACGCTGTCAGGCCACCGCGGCTTTCACAGCGTGAAGATCTTGCCCGGGTTCATGATGTTGTGCGGGTCCAGTGCGCGCTTGATGGTGCGCATCATGTCCACCGCGCCGTTGCCGGCCTCGGTCACCAGAAAGTCCATCTTGTGCAGACCGACGCCGTGTTCGCCGGTGCAGGTGCCTTCCAGGCGCAGGGCGCGTGCCACCAGCGTGTGGTTCAGCGCTTCGGCGGCCACGCGTTCCTCCGGTTTGTCCGGATCGATCAGGTAGCCGAAGTGGAAGTTGCCGTCGCCCACATGGCCCACCAGGAAGTAGGGGATGCCGCTGGCATCGGCTTCGCTGACCGAGTCGAGCAGGCAGTCGGCCAGGCGCGAGATCGGCACGCAGGTGTCGGTCGAGATCGCGCGGCAACCTGGCTTGGACTGGATCGCCGCAAAGTAGGCGTTGTGCCGCGCGGTCCACAGGCGGGTGCGTTCCTCGGGCGTGCTGGCCCATTCAAAGGCATTGCCGCCCATGTCGGTCGCAATTTCCTGCACGGTCTCGGCCTGCTCCTTGACGCTGTTGGGCGAGCCGTGGAATTCCATCAGCAGCATGGGTTCCTCGCGCAGGCCGAGCTTGGCGTAGGCGTTGACCATGCGCACAGTGTTGGCGTCGATCAGCTCGACACGTGCAATCGGAACACCGAGCTGGATGATCTGGATGGTGGTGCGCACCGCCGCCTCGATGCTCGGGAAGGAGCAGATCGCGGCCGAGATCGCCTCAGGCAGCGGATAGAGCTTGACGGTGATTTCGGTAATCACACCCAGCGTGCCTTCGCTGCCCACCATCAGGCGCGTGAGGTCGTAGCCGGCCGATGACTTCTTGGCGCGGGTGCCGGTGCGGATGATGTCGCCGCTGGCGGTGACCACTTCCAGCGCCAGCACGTTTTCGCGCATGGTGCCGTAACGCACGGCGTTGGTGCCGCTGGCGCGCGTCGCGCTCATGCCGCCTATCGTGGCGTCGGCGCCGGGGTCAATGGGGAAGAACAGGCCGGTGCTCTTGACCTCTTCGTTGAGTTGTTTGCGCGTGACACCGGCCTGCACGGTCACGGTCAGGTCCTCGGCATTGATGGACAACACCTTGTTCATGCGGCTCACGTCAATGCTGATGCCGCCCTGCACGGCCAGCAGATGGCCTTCGAGCGAGGTGCCGACACCAAAGGGAATGACCGGCACCTGGTACTGGGCGGCCAGCTTGACCGCATCGGCCACGTCGGCCGTGCTTTCGGCAAACACCACGGCCGCTGGCGGCGGCGCCGCAAACGAGGACTCGTCGCGGCCGTGCTGCTCACGTACCACGAGGGCGGTGGAGCAGCGCTCGGCAAACCGTTCTTTCAGGGCCTCGATCAGGGCCTGCGGCACAGCGCGCAGATTGAGTTGGGGCAGCAGGTGGTCGGGATGGGTGGGGGCGTTCATGGTGTCTCCGGTCGGAAGCCCCAGTTTACGACGAGTCACTAGCCCATGGGGGGCCATCCGGCGCCCCACGGGCTCTCTGGCCACCTCCGTCAGGACTTCAGCGCGATTTCAAACTCTTCGCGCGACACCAGTTTGTCCTTGTTGGTGTCGATCTTGTCAAAACGCTGTTCCACGGCTGGAAAACGCACAGCCTCCTGCCGGCTGAGCTTGCCGTCCTTGTTGGCGTCGGCACGGATGAAGGCAGCGCCCACCTCCTGGTTGGTGGGGCCGGACGGCGAGGGTGTGCCCTGGGTGGCGGGCGTCCCCGCGCCACGGGGTGTTTTCATGCCGCCGCTGTCGGCGCCCTGGGCATGCGCACCCAGCGCGGCGCCGACGGTCAGCGCGGCGAGCAGCGCAACACTGCGGATTTCGAAGTTGGGAATAAAATGAAAAGCAGACGTCATCGAGACAGGTCCTTGAAGTTGAAGAAGCTGTCATTGCAGCGCAGGGAGCCCGCGCCGGCCAGCACTCTTGCACGCTGTTGCCTCATTGACATCATCGGTCGCTCCACAACATCTTCTTTCCCGGCGTAACCTGCCGGATATTTACCATGGCCAACCGACTCACTCAGATCGCCACCCGCACCGGCGACAACGGCACGACCGGGCTCGGTGACAACACCCGCGTGTCCAAGGACAGCCTGCGCATACATGCGATGGGCGAGGTCGACGAACTGAACTCGCAGATCGGCGTGTTGCTGTGTGAAGAGATGCCGGCCGACGTGCGCGAACTGCTGGTCGAGGTGCAGCACCAGCTCTTCAACCTGGGCGGTGAGCTGTCGATTCCCGGTTTTGAACTGCTCAAGCCCGAAGCGGTGGCGCTGCTTGATGCGGCGCTCGAAAAATACAACGCGACCCTGCCGCGCCTGCAGGAGTTCATCCTGCCGGCCGGTTCGCGTGCTGCCTCGCTGGCGCATGTGTGCCGTACCGTGGCCAGGCGCGCCGAACGCGCGGTGGTGGCCCTGGACAAGGCCGAGACGCTGAACGAGTCGCCACGCCAGTACCTGAACCGTCTGAGCGACCTGCTGTTCGTGCTGTCGCGCGTGCTCAACCGCATGAACGGCGGCGACGACGTGTACTGGAAGAGCGAACGCATGGCCCGGACGGCCGCGGACTGAAACGCTCATTTGCTATCGTATTAATAGCTGTTTGCGCCCGTCCGATAAGGGCTGGAGCCCGATTTTACTCTTGACGCGGGGCCAGCATCGCCATCGTGATCCGCGAGACGCAGGTCAGCTCCCCGGCCTCGTTGGTCAACTCGATGGCCCAGACCTGGGTGCTGCGGCCGATGTGCACCGGTCGGGTGGTCCCGATGACCCAGCCGCTGGTGACGCCCTTGAGATGGTTGGCGTTGATGTCCAGGCCCACCGTGCGGTGGCCTTCGGGCGCTGCAAAGGCGGCGCCGCAGGAGCCCAGCGTTTCAGCCAGCACCACCGACACCCCGCCGTGCAGCAGGCCATAGGGCTGGCGCGTGCGTTCATCGACCGGCACGCGGGCCCGGATGAAATCGTCGCCGACCTCCAGGAATTCGATGCCCAGGTGCGTCACGGCGCTGTTGGCGTTGTTGAGGGTCAGCAGTTCGACAGAAATCGGTTGTTTCCAGATAGGCATCGTGGTTCCACAGGGCGTCAAAAGGGTATGCAACCCAGACTATAAAGAGATTGCGGCCTACAAGTGCCGCGCGGCCAGCCTCTTAAGCTCAGGAAGGTGGATGGCAGATGCAGATGCAGATGGCAGACGGTGCAACAACGGCGGAAGGCAGCATGGCACGCAGACAAACATGGATGGTGGCCGCAGGTGGCCTGGTGCTGCTGCTGGGCGCGGTGTGGCTGGCGCTGCTGTGGTTCATCCCCAGTGACGAGGATCTGGCCGCCCACGCCGCCGGTGAGCTGCAGGCCCGGCTTGGCGTGCCGGTGCGGCTGGGCGCACTGCACTGGCGTCTGTTGCCGGTACCGGCCATCGTGCTGGAGGACGTGGCGACCGACCAGCCGCAGGCCATCACGGTCAAAAAGCTCGCCGCCTATCCGGACCTGCTGGCCCTGCTGCAGCGGCGTGTGATCCTGGACCGCGTGGAACTCGATGGTGCGGTCGTGCCGCAACTGTCCTTGCGGGTGCTGGACGCGACGTCACGCGGCGTCCCTGCGGAAGCTGTGGAAACCGTGGAAGCTGTGGCCATACCGCTGGCGCGTTTTGTGTTTCGCGACCTGACCTGGCTGTCGCGCCATGGCGTGGCGGTGGTGTACGACGGCGAGATCGACTTTGACCCGGGCTGGCGACCCCGCCAGGCCGTGTTGCGGCGCCCCGGCTTCACGCCGGCCACCGATCTGACCCTGACCCGGCAAGGACAGGAAGACCGCTGGGCCACACGTATCAACGTCGGCGGCGGCACGGCCCATGGCGAGGTTCAGTTGCAGGCCCGTGCCGACGGCCGCCTGGTGCTGGCCGGTCAATTGCAGCCCAGCGGGGTTGACGTGGCGAGCGCGGTGGCCGCCTTCAACCGCAAGCCGGTCATTGCCGGCAAGGCCACGGGAAACACCGTGCTGTCGGCCCAGGGGGACAGCCTGGTCGGACTGGCGCAGTCGCTGCATACAAAAACCGTGTTCACCATGGGCGCTTCAACCCTGCTGCGCTTCGATCTGGACCGGGCCGTGCGCAGCCTCGGCAAGGAACATGCGGGGCAGACGCCGCTCGACGCGGTGTCCGGCCAGCTCGACACCCAGAACACGCCGCGCGGCATGGTGACCCAATTCACCGGGATCAAGGCCAGCTCGGGCGCCCTGAGTGCGTCCGGCCAGGCCCGGCTGGCCAACCGGCAGATCGAGGCCGAATTTGCGGTGGATCTGGTGGACGGCATCGTCGGGGTGCCGCTGGTGCTCAGCGGGCCGGTGGACAAGGTGGCCGTGTCGGTGCCGAAGGGTGCTGTGGCCGGCGCGCTGCTGGGCACGGCGGTGCTGCCCGGCATCGGCACGGCCATCGGTGCGCGTCTGGGCGCCACCCTGGGCAGGATTTTCAATTCCGGGCCGGACCGCCAGCCCGGTACGCCCGCACCCGCAACGCCGGGAACGGCGCCCTGAGCGCCATCCTCCCGAACCGGCCCGCCTTTTCCAGCTTGCCCTGAGGCCTGATGGCGGTGGGGACATCGCTGGCCCCGGGAAGGGCACTTGGTTACCATAGGGGCTTCAGGGGTCGGGCGGCCTTGCGTGCCCCCGGGCGCCGTTTGTCGCCAGATCATTCCCGTTTCCCTCCAGGTGCTCACCATGTCCAAGCCATCCCAGCCGTCCCCGCAGTCCGCCCCTTCCGCAGACACGCCACTGGCACGTGCGCTGGACCGGAACGAAACTGTCGAGGAAACCGTGAAACAGTCCAGCGCCGAGCTGTTTGTGATCAACGCGGTACTCAAGCAGGAAATCCCCGACCATATCCAGACCGGCGATGTGGCGCAGGCGCTGGAGAAAACAGGCGAGCTGGAGGGCAAGATCCAGGAGTCCGCCGCCGACCTCGCGCATGTCAACGAGCTGCTGGAGCAGGAAATCGGCGAACGTGCCGATGTGGAACGCGAGCTGGCCACCACCAAGGCCGCGCTGGCCAAGGCGCAGGCGAAATAGGCCCCGCGCAGGCGGGGCACGGGCTGCCTGGTTTTACTTCCTGCGATTGAGCAGGGCGTACAGCAGGATGGCGCCAAAGGTGGCGGTGCCTATGCCGCCCAGCGCAAACTGGCCGAACTTCAGCGTGAAGTCGCCGGTGCCCAGCACCAGCGTGATGGCCGCCACCAGCAGGTTCTTGTTGTCGGAAAAGTCGACCTTGTTGTCGACCCAGATCTTGGCGCCGGCCACCGCAATCAGGCCGAACACCACGATGCTGACGCCGCCCATCACCGGCAGCGGAATCGCCTGGATCAGCGCGCCGAACTTGGGGCTGAAGCCCAGCACCACCGCGATCAGGCCGGCGACCACAAACACCGCCGTCGAATAGATCTTGGTCGCGGCCATCACGCCGATGTTTTCGGCATAGGTGGTGACACCGGTGCCGCCCGAAGCGCCCGAGACCATGGTGGCCACGCCGTCGCCGATGAAGGCGCGCCCCATGTACTGGTCGAGGTTCTTGCCGGTCATGGCCGTCACCGCTTTGATGTGACCGAGGTTTTCCGCGACCAGGATGATGGCCACCGGCGCAATCAGCAGCATGGCATTGGCGCTGAACACCGGGGCGGCAAAGCCGGGCAGGCCGAACCAGGCGGCATTGGCAATCGGCGACAGATCCACCGGCTTGCCCAGCCCCATGCCGTTGGTGAGCGCCGCATAAATGAGCGTCGCGACGATCAGGCCGACCAGGATCAAGAGGCGCTGCACCATGCCGCGTGTCATCACTGCGACCAGTGCCACACTGACAAAGGTCACGACCTGCATCCACGAATCAAAGTTGCTGGCGGCCATGTTCTTGATCGGGATGCCGGCCAGATTCAGGCCGATCACCGCCACCACGGCGCCGGTGACCACCGGCGGCATGAAACGTTCGATCCAGCCGGTGCCGACGGCCTGCACGATGGCGCCAATAACCGTGTACAACACGCCGCAGGCAATGATGCCGCCGAGTGCCACGCCGATGTTGGGGTTGGGCCCCTTGCCGGCGTAGGCGGTGGCGGCGATCACCACGCCGATGAAGGCAAAACTCGAGCCGAGGTAACTCGGCACCTTGCCGCCGGTGATCAGGAAAAAGATCAGCGTGCCGATGCCGCTCATCAGGATGGCGATGTTCGGATCGAACCCCATCAGGATGGGTGCCAGCACCGTGGCGCCGAACATCGCAATCACGTGCTGCACGCCCATCACCGCCGTTTGCGGCCAGGGCAGGCGTTCATCGGGGCCGATCACGCCGCCCTGTTGCAATACCGCGCTGCTTTTTTCTGTCCAGCTGAACAACCCTTTTGAATTTCCCATCAACCGCTCCTTGTAAGTGGCGCCATCCTAGAAGCAATGGGCATGCCGCACAAGGGGTGTTGCGGCGCAGTCGCGCGTTTCAGACCAGAAAGGCGGCGAGTTCGCGCAGCACGCCGGCGTCTTTCAGGATGTGCCGGTGCCCGAGATCCTGCGTGGCCAGCAGCCGGGCGCCGGTGATGGCCTGGCTGTAGGCCACGCCGTCGGCAAAGCGGTTGATGCTGTCATTGCGGTCATGCACCACCAGCGTGGGCTGTGCGATGCGCGGGCCGACGGCGGCGGGTTCGAACTGCGGCATCAGGATGCCTTCGCGCGCTTCAATGCGCCGCTGCATGGCCGCACGTGTGGACTCGCGCAGGCCGAACACATGTGCAAACAGCCGCGTGTATTCATGCGGCGAGGCCGGGGGCGCCAGCAGCACCAGCTTGCCGACCGGCAGGCCGCGGCTGGCCGCGTAGGCGCCGGCATTGGCGGCCAGCGAATGCGCGACCAGCGCCTGCACCTGGTGCCCCGCCTGCTGCAGGCGCGCCACGGTGTAGTCGATGGCGCGCGCGAACTGCGGCAGGTTGCTGGTCGATCCGCTACTGCGGCCATGGGCCGGCATTTCAAGAATCACCGGCCGCAGGCCCTGCGCCTGCAGTGTGTCGGCCAGTGCCAGCATCTGGCCGGCGTGCCCGCCCCAGCCATGCACCAGCAGCACCAGCGGGCCATGCGGTGCCGCCGGGCGTTCATAAATCGTCAGGCTGGCGTTTTCGAAGGACCAGCTGCTGATGCGCCAGTCCGGCGCCCAGGCGCGCCGGCGGCCCAGCCAGCGGGGCGGCAGCGGCGTGCCGAACAGGCGGTAGGCGGCGCGCACGGCCAGCGCCGGCCAGAGGCGCTGCGAGGCGCCCAGGCCCCAGCGGAACAGCCGGGTCACGGGACTGGCGTTGTAGTAGGCGGCAGTGGCTTCAAGTGATGTACGTGTCATGAAAGGCTCCTTGGTGCTTTACCGGATCAGTACCAGATCCAGTCTTCATTGCTGCGCGGCAGGGAGCGCAGCGAGGCGAGGGCGGTGCGAACCGCATGGGCGCCGGCAAACACGGCGATGACTGCAAACAGGAAGAACATGGCATTTCCCTTTCTTCGCACGGTTGTGCGAAACATTGACCAACAAAAAGCCCTTGTGGGGCTGACAAAACTCATGGCTGGTAACTTCTGGCCAGGCGCTGCCAACTGGCCTGCGCACGTTCTGCGGCGCGGGAGTCGCGCAGGAAGCGCGTGTCGTGGATCAGGCCCAGCATCAGGGCGTAGATTTCGGCCACGAGCTGCTCGGGGTCGGTATCGGACCGGAGGTCGCCCTTCTCGACGGCCTGCACGATGGTGCGGCGCAGGGCGGCGCGCCAGCGCGTGATCTCGCCGTGCAGGTGGTCGCGCAGCGGGCCTTCGCGGTCGTCCAGCTCAAAGGCACCGGCGCTGTACACGCAGCCGGTATGCGCCTCCACGTCCCGCGTGCGCACAATCCAGCGCTGCACAATGGCATTCAGCCGCGGCAGGCCTTTGGGCTGCTGCACGGCGGGGACAAACACATCGGCCAGAAATCGTCTTCCGAACTCGTCGATCACCGCTTTCTGCAGGGCCTCGCGCGAACCGATGCGTGAAAACACCCCGCTCTTGGACAGACCAAGGCGGTCGGCCACAGCCTGGAGCGTGATGGCCTCCAGTCCCTCTGCGGACGCGAGGTCCAGCGCCGCACCGACAATGGCGGCGCGGGTCATCTCGCTTTTCTGGGTTTTGGCGTCCATGGCGCAAATATTAGCACGACTGTGCGATTTATGTTGCCGAGCACATTTTTGACTGATTCGCGACGCCCGGGAGCCGACAGACCCTGACGGTCACCACGGTGTTCATCCTACAGCGGGGGTATGCCGGCCAGACAAAGATGACTTTGAGCACATCGCTCTTACATTTTTGGAGCCCCCATGAAAAAGCAATCCCTTGTCCTGACCCTGGCCGCCCTGGCCTGTACCGCTGCCTTTGCCCAGGCACCCGCTGGCGTGGTTGCCACGCCTTCCGCACAAGCCAGCCCGACCACTTCCGGCGGCACACCTGCGGCCAAGGCCGAGATGAACGTTGACGCCAAAAAGGCCAATGGTTCCACCCTGTCTGCACAAAACCCCGTGGCCGGTTCCGGCGGCGCTGCTGCCAACGCGCAGATCAACCCGTCCGCATCGGGCGGCAAAGCTGCGGCCAAGGCCGAGATGAACGTCGACACCAAGAAGGCCAATGGTTCCACGCTGTCCGCCCAAAACCCCGTGGCCGGTTCCGGCGGCGCTGCTGCCAATGCGCAGATCAACCCCTCCGCCGCCGGTGGCACGCCCGCCGCCAAGGCCGAGATGAAGGTGGACGCCAAGCTCAACAACACCGCCATGAACAGCATGGACACCAACGGCGACGGCATGGTTTCCTCGAGGGAGTGGAACCGCTATCAAACCGCCATGTGGAAAAGCATGAAGCCGGCCAAAAACGGCATGGTGCCCATGACCGACGTCGAAATGATGATGGGCACGCCCAAGTAAGGGAGGTGTCTTGCGGCGGTTGCATCGGGCGTCACGCACGCCTGATGCGGCCCTGTAGCGGGTCCTGACCCGCCCCAAGGCTGCCTGCGGGCGGCCTTTTGCTTTTGCGACGGCGGTACCCCCCGCGCCTGTCGCCAAGGTGGATGCTTGCGCGAGGGGTGGCCTGCTAAGCTTTCGCCCCATGAGCGCCCCCTACATCCCCCAAATCCGCCTGTACCAGAACTGGCTGCGCGACACGCGCCAGCTGTCTTTTGACAATTACGACGCCTTGTGGCGCTGGTCGGTGACGGACCTGGACGCTTTCTGGCAAAGCATCTGGGACTACTTTGATCTGCAATCGCCCACGCCCGCTACCGACGTGCTGGTCGAGGCAAAAATGCCCGGGACCCGCTGGTTTCCCGGGGTGCAATTCAACTACGCGCAGCAAGTGTTCCGGCACGTTGATCGCGCCCATGCGGCGGGCTTTCCCGCGCTGCTCAGCCACAACGAAAAAAGCCTCGACAGCGCGCCGCCGCGCGAGCTGAGCTGGCCCGAGTTGCGCCGCCAGGTGGCGTCGCTGGCGCTGCACCTGCAAGCCCAGGGTGTGTTGCCGGGCGACCGCGTGGCCGCTTACCTGCCCAACATTCCCGAGGCCATGGTGGCTTTCCTCGCGGTGGTCAGCATAGGCGGCGTGTGGAGCATCTGCGCGCCCGACATGGGCACGAATGCCGTGCTGGACCGCTTCCGGCAGATCGAACCCAAGGTGCTGATTGCCTGCGACGGCGTCACTTACGGCGGGCGCGACATCGACCGCACGGCGGTGGTGGCGGAGATCCGTGCGGCCCTGCCTTCGCTGCAGCACGTGATCGTCCACTACAACCTCGATGCTACTAATTCCATAGCTGACAGCGCACGGTTTGAAAGCGCTACAGCCCGAAATGATGCCGAAACTTCGGCGTTTGAACCGCTCTGGCTGCCGTTCGACCATCCGCTGTGGATCGTCTATTCCAGCGGCACCACCGGCCTGCCCAAACCCATCGTGCACGGCCATGGCGGCACCGTGCTGGTGGCGCTGGCGCTCAAGACCCTGCACAACGACATCGGCTGCAGCTACGAAGCAAACTCTTTCGGTGAGCGTTACCACTGGTACAGCTCCACCGGCTGGGTGATGTGGAACGCCCAGGTCAGCGGCCTGCTCAACGGCACGACCTGCTGCATTTACGACGGCAACCCCGGTGGCGGCAAGGACAAGCCGGACTGGACCACCTTGTGGCGCTTCGGCGCGAAACTGGGCGTGACCTTCTTCGGCGCCGGCGCGGCCTTTTTTGCCAACTGCCTGAAGGCCGGCGTGGACCTGTCGACCTGCGGCGACCTGTCGTCCGTGCGCGCGCTGGGCACCACCGGCTCACCGCTGTCGCCCGAGGCGCAGACCTGGGGCACGGAGCAGTTCAGGCGCATTGCCAAAACCGAAGCGCAACAGGACATCTGGTGGTGCAATATTTCCGGCGGCACAGACTTCGCAGGCGCCTTCATAGGCGGCAACCGCGAGCTGCCGCAGGTGCCTGGCGAGATGCAGTGCCGCCTGCTCGGCTGCGCGGTCGAGGCCTGGAACGAGCAGGGCCAGCCGGTGATCGGCGAGGTTGGCGAGCTGGTCTGCAGCCAGCCGATTCCCTCGATGCCGTTGTACTTCTGGGGCGATACCGGCAACGCGCGTTATATCTCGAGTTATTTCGACATGTACCCCAATGTCTGGCGCCACGGCGACTGGCTCAAGATCACGCCCTCGGGCAGTTGCATCATCTACGGCCGCTCCGACGCCACCATCAACCGCCACGGCCTGCGCATGGGCACCAGCGAGCTGTACAGCGCGGTCGAGGCGCTGCCGGAGGTGATCGACTCCATGGTGGTGGACCTGGAATACCTGGGGCGCGAAAGTTACATGCCGCTGTTTGTGGTGTTGCGCGAGGGCGTGGCCCTGGACGATGCGATGAAGGCCAGGCTCAACAACGCGATCAAGACAGCGCTGTCCCCGCGTTTTGTGCCCAACGAAATTTTCCAGGTGCCGGAGATCCCGCGCACGCTGTCGGGCAAGAAGCAGGAGTTGCCGATCAAGAAGCTGCTGCTGGGCCAGCCGATCGACAAGGTGGTCAATCGTGACGCGATGGCCAACCCCGGTTGCCTGGACTGGTACGTTGCGTTTGCAGAGCAGCGCGCCAACGCCGCCTGAGGCTTGCTGCGAGCGCAGGTCGGCTCAGGCCGGCTTGCGGTTGACGAGCACGATGCCGAGCGCCACCAGCACCAGCGCCGCCAGCAGGCTGGGCGTGGCGGATTCGTGCAGCCACAGCGCACCGAACAGCAGCGCAAACAGCGGCGTCAAAAACACGAAGACGGAAATTTTGGTCGCCGGATAACGGCCCAGCATCCACATCCAGGCGAGGTAGCTGGCGAACGCGCCGACCACCGTCTGCAGCACCAGCGAGGTGAGGGCAAACGGGCTGAAGCTCCAGGACCAGCGCTCGCCCAGTGCCAGCGACAGCAGCGGCAGGGTGACGGTGCTGACGGCCACCTGGTAGAACAGCAGTTTTTCCGGCGAGACCCTGGCCAGCGACGAGGCGCGGATGACCACCGTGGTCAGGCCCCACAACATGCCGGCCACCAGCGCCATCACGTCACCGACCCAGGTCGGCGCACCGGCGGCACTGAAACCCTCGCGCAACGCAAAGGCCACTGCCGCAAAAGCGCAGGCCAGGCCCACCCACTGCAACGGCCGCAGCGTTTCGGACTTCACCCAGATCGGCAGCAAGGCCGCCACCCAGAACGGCGAGGTGTAGAGAAACACCGTGAGCCGCGACGCGCTGGTGTACTGCAGGCCCAGATACAGGCAGGCAAACTCGCCCGCGAACAGCGAGCCCGCCAGCAGCCCCGCGCGCAGCGAACCATCCGCGCTGAACAGCTTGACGCCGCGCCAGGCGCACCACAGCCCGAGCAGCACGGTGGCGCCGGCAAAACGGATGGCGGCCTGGAAGGCCGGCGCCACTTCGGGCAGCGTTGCCTTGACCAGCACTTGCTGGAAGCCCCAGAACAGGCAGCAGGCCAGCAGCAGGGAGATGGCGAGGGTGTCGAGATGGGTCTTGCGTGACGTCATGCGTGGCGGTGGGTTGCAGCAGGTGCTGTCAGAGCGGATGCTCGGTGTAGAAGCGGCCGCCGTGAAACAGCAGCGGCGCCGCGCCGGCGCGGTGGCTGCAACGTTCGACCTCGCCGACAAAAATCACGTGGTCGCCTTCTTCATAACGACTGCGGTTGAAACATTCAAAGGTGGCCGCAGCACCGGCCAGCAAGGGCGAGCCGCCGGCACCTTCGGTCCAGGCGACACCCTCCCAGCGGCCTTCGCGTTTGGCCGCAAAACGCTCGGCCAGTCCTTTCTGGTCGGCCGCCAGGATGTTGATGGCGTAGTGCGAGCCGGTACTCAGCGCCGGCATGGAGCCGGCCGCCTGCGCCAGGCTCCAGAGCACCAGCGGCGGCTCCAGCGAGACCGAGTTGAAGGAGTTCGCCGTCAGCCCGACCAGCTCGCCGCCGGCTGTGCGCGCGGTGACGATCGTGACACCGGTGGCAAACATGCCCAGGCAGGCACGGAACTCGCGCGTTGAAAAACTGGGGTGGCTGGCCCGGCGCAAGGCAGTGGGAGGCGTCATGGGGCTAATTTACCCCAATGCCCCGCGTAAAATCACGGCATGCGTTTAACCTGCACCGCGGCCCTTCTGGCAGCTTCATTATTGATAGCGACTGGCGCACAGGCTGCGGGGCCTTGCGATGATTTTGTTCGCAAGCTTCCGAATCTCAGGCGCAACCTCTGCGAGGCCGCCCAGCTGCAGCCCACGGCCGCCCGTTCGGTCAAGGGGCAGACCCTGTGGATGCGCGATATCAAGCCCGAGGATGTGCGCCAGCGTGTGCTGGTGCTGGGCGCGATTCATGGCGACGAGTTGTCGTCAGCCTCGGTGGCCCTGCACTGGATCCGCCTGGCCGAGGAAGCCGCGGCGCCCTGGTCGCAAGCCATTCACTGGCGTTTCATACCGGCCCTCAATCCCGACGGGCTGCTGGCCAGCCCGCCACGCCGCGTCAACGCCAACGGCGTTGATCTGAACCGCAACTTTCCGACGCCGTTCTGGGAGCGTGACGCCAAGGTGTACTGGGAAAAACGCACCCGCAAGGATCCGCGCCGCTGGCCGGGCACCAAGCCCCTGTCCGAGCCGGAGTCGCGCTTTCTGCATCAGGAGATGCAGCGCTTCAAGCCCCACCTGATCGTCAGCATTCATGCGCCCTACGGTGTGCTCGACTTCGACGGGCCGTCGGTTCCGCCCTCCAAACTGGGGCGGCTGTACCTGGACCAGGTCGGTATTTTCCCGGGCTCGCTGGGCAATTACGGTGGTGTGCACAAAGGGGTGCCGGTGGTCACCATTGAACTGCCCAATGCGATGCGCACACCGCTGGACGCCGAGATGCGCCAGATGTGGCTGGACCTGCTGCGCTGGATGACCGAGCGTGTGCCGGTGGGCGCGCCCGAGGTGTCGTCGCGCACGCCCTGACGCCCTGCGCCGGGCCTCGCCGCCCGTGCCTTCGCCTCTCTGTTTATGATGAAAACGGGCTGCAGCCCTTTTGCAATGGGCGTATATAGCTATGAAATCAGTAGCAGTGACCCGCGCCAGAATGCCTGTCTTCAGCGCTTGAGCCGGTCATAGGCCTTGTCCATGGGAACGCTTTTGCCGGTGTCCTGCAGGCCCCGGCGCAGGTCGCGACTGGCTTGCTGCACTTGCGGATCGGCCTGTGCATCGGTCATGTCGATGGACTGGTCGCGCTCATGCGGCAGTGCGAGACTGGCTTCGTCCGATGCATCGGCAGGCGTTTCTGTGCGCCCGGGCCGCGGGCGTCCTGCCGCCGGTGTCTTGACGGGCATGCCCTCACTCTGGCCGGGCTGGTCGGTGGCCTGCTTCCGCGCGGACGGGCTGGGCTGTTTGGACGGATCAGGAAGCGGGCTGGCCACAGGCGTTCTTTCTGTTGCAACAAGGGATTGAGCGACCACTTTGCTGCTTCACCCGCAGGCGTTTTGTCAGCCTGTTCTGCGTCCGGGTGTAGGAGGACGGCGGGCGGGTGACCAGCGGGTGGCCATGCGCAAGCCAAAGTACTACGATGGTACAAAGTACACAGGGCTCAAAGTGCCGGCTTCGCAGCACGGGGCCAGGGTCTGCAGTGAAGAATGGCCCGCAAGGGCTCCGGGCCAGCGGAAGGCGCAAAGGAATGGAATGGTCAGTTCGTTGGGGCTTCGCGCCCGTCTGGTGTTGTTGGTCGTGGTGGCGCTGCTGCCGGTGCTTGGCCTGTTTGCCTGGACGGCAACCAGCAAGCAGAGCGATGCCCTGAAGCTGGCGCGCTCCACACTGCGGTCCCAGGCGCTGCTGACAGCCGCCAGCCAGCAGCCGCAAATCGAAGCGATCAAACAGCTTCTGGGCGATCTGGCCAGTGCGCCCTCGGTCAAGGGCCGGCTGCAGGGCCTGTGCAACGAATACCTGCGCAACCTGCAGGGGATGCATCCGCAGTACGCCGATCTGGGGGTGGTGGCGCTCGACGGCACCGTGCTGTGTCACTCCGAAGCGGCACTGGTGGGCACCGATGCCAGCGCCCGGCCTTTTTTCAAGCGGGTCATGGCCAGCCGCCAGTTTTCAATCGGCGAATATGGCGTGGGCAGGCGCAGCGGCCAGCCGGGCATCGGTTTTGCGGCGCCCGTGCATGACAACGCCGGTGTGCTGAGCGGGGTGGTTTTTGTCGCGCTCAGCGTGCAGGCCTTTGCGTCCCTGCTGGAGCAGGTGGCGCCGACGGCAGGGGCCAGCGTGGTGTTGACCGACCGCAAAGGCACCATCCTGGCCGCTCAGCCTGCAACTGCCGGCGCGGTCGGCAGCCTGCAGACCGATGCAACCATCCGGGCCTTTTTGCAAGCCCCGCGCGTAGGCGTCGAGGAGGCGCCGGATGCCGGCGGGGAGCAGCGTGTATACGCCTTTGCCCCGGTGAGCGGCACGGCGGACGGTGCGCTGTTTGTGGCCGTGAGCATGACGCGCGCGCTGATCGCCGCTGAACCGGCGAAAGCGCTGGCGCTGGAACTGGGTGTCCTGCTGGTCGTCGGCCTGTTCGGCATGGCCTGCGCCTGGGGCATGGGCAAACGCCTGATCGTCAACCCGGTCAACGCCATGGTGCATGAAGCCGACGAACTGGCCAGCGGCAACCTCGCGGCCCGGGTTGAGCTCAGTCCGCTTTACCAGGGAGAGCTCGGACATCTCGCACGAACCTTCAACCGCATGGCCGAATCGCTGGAGTTGAGTCGCCAGCAGGGTGACGGATCGCTGGCGCGCATCGGCAAGGAGCGCGGCATGCTGGACTTGATCATCAACAGCATGAGTGAAGGGGTGCTGGCCATCGATGTCGAAGGTCGCTTCCTGCTGTTCAACGCGGCCGCGAGAAAGTATTTTCCAGGCTATGTGGCAGGCAAAACGCTGGCCCAATTGCGGGCCGACCACGAGGTGCTGCTGCTGGACGGCAAGACGGTGTGTGCGCCGCAGAACCGGCCGCTGAGCCGGGCCATTCGCGGCGAGAGCGTCGACAACTGGGATGTCCTGCTGCGCCGGCCCGGCGCCAGGGACCATGTACTGCGCAACAATGTCCGGCCCCTGCACGACGAGGCGGGGCAGCTGGTGGGTGGGCTGGTGGTGTTTACCGACATCACCGAGCGCAAGTTCTCCGAACAGCTGGTCCATGACCAGGAGCAGGTGCTGGAGCTGATTGCCTACGGCGTGCCCTTGTCGCAGTCCCTGGAGGCCATCGTGGGCCTGATCGAGGGCCGTTCCGCCGACAGCCTGTGTTCGATTTTGCTGCGCGAGGGCACTCACCTGCGCCATGGCGCGGCGCTCAGCCTGCCGGCCGCCTTCAGCCGGCAGATCGACGGGCTGGAGATCAGTGAAGGTGTTGGCGCCTGCGGGACGGCGGCGTTCCGCAAAAAGCCGGTCGTGGTGGAGCACTGGGCCGCTGATCCGCTGATGCGCAACTACCGCGAACTCGGACGCGAATTCGACCTGCAGTCCTGCTGGTCCACGCCGGTTCTTTCTGCAGCGGGGGATGTCCTGGCCACCTTCGCCATCTACCATCACACGCCGTACACCCCCCAGCCTGCCGACCAGGACCTGGTGGACACGGCCGTGCGGCTGGCCCGCATTGCGATCGAGCGCGCGCGCGCCGAGGCGGCGCTGCTGGGCAGCGAGGCGCGCTTTCGGGAGCTTGCGGAAAACATCCAGGACGTGTTTTACAACCGCGACTTTGCCAGCGGACGCTTTCTCTACATCAGCCCGGCCTATGAGACCTTGTGGCATCGTCGCCCGGAAGAACTGTACGCGGCACCCGACTCCTACCGCGAGTCCATCCATCCCGACGACCGGGATGCGGAAGCGCAGACCAAACACCGGCAGGGGACGGGTGCTGTCACGGATGTGGAATACCGGATTGTCCGGCCCGATGGTGAGGTCCGCTGGGTTCGCGACCGTTCCTACCCGGTCCTCAATGAAGCCGGCTCGGTGGAGCGCATTGTCGGCACCGCGCGTGACGTGACCGGCCGCAAACGGGCGGACCGCGAACTGGCGCGGACCAACCGGGCGCTGCAGATGCTCAGCCGCTGCAACCAGGCGCTGACCCGCATCGACGACGAAGCCGATCTGTTGCTGCAGGTGTGCCGGCTGGCGGTGGAGGTGGGTGGCTACCGCATGGCGTGGGTCGGTTACGCGCGGGACGATGCGGCCTGCAGCATCGAGCCCATGGCCCATGCGGGCCATGAAGAGGGCTATCTGTCGGCCATCAAGCTGACCTGGGACGAGGAGCAACAGACCGGGCGCGGGCCGGCCGGCCAGACCATACGCAGTGGACAGCCCCGCGTCAGTGAAGACATCACGCAGGGTGCCAACCAGTTTTTCTGGAGCGATATTGCCTCCGCGTGCGGCTATCGCAGTGCGGTGTTCCTGCCCCTGCGCGACGCCAACCATACTTTCGGATTGCTGGGCCTGTACTCGGATTCGGTGGAAAAACTCGCTGGCGATGAAATCAAGCTGTTGCAGGACATGGCTGACAACCTGGCGTTTGGCATCGGCAGCCTGCGCGCCCGGCTGGAGCGTCAGCGCAGCCAGGAGGCGGCGCGCCTGGCGGCGGCCCAGGTGCGCGAGCAGGCCTCGCTGCTCGACCGTGCGCAGGACGCCATCATGGTGCGCAACCTGGACAGAACCCTGCGTTTCTGGAACAAGGGCGCCGAGCGCCTCTACGGCTGGACCTCCGACGAGGTGCTCGGCAAAACCATGGACGAATACATGTACCGCAGCCCCCAGGTGCTGATCGACGCCATGAACCAGACATTGGCCAACGACGGCGACTGGAGCGGTGAGCTCGAGCAGGTGGCGAGGGACGGCTCACCCATCAGCATCGAGGCGCGCTGGACCGTGGTGCGTGATGCGCAAGGCCGGGTCAACGGCGTGCTGGGCATCAACACCGACATCCGCGAGCGCAAGCGGGCGCGCGAGGAAATCCTGCAACTCAATGCCAGTCTGGAAGACCGGGTGCAGCAGCGCACCGGGCAACTGGAGTTTGCCAACAAGCAGCTCGCGGCCTTTTCCTATTCGGTGTCGCACGACCTGCGCACACCGCTCAGCTCCATTGGTGGATTCAGCACCCTGCTCGTGCGGGAACTGGAGGGCGGCGCAGCAAGCGAACGCAGCAGGCATTACCTGGCCCGCATCCGGGCCGGCGTGGTGCAGATGGGTGAGCTGATCGACGCCCTGCTGTCGCTGGCCCAGGTCTCGCGCACCAGCCTGCGCTGGGAGACCGTTGACCTGAGCGCCCTGGCGCAAAAGATACTGGAGGGTTACCGCGAGAGGGACCCCGGCCGCGCGGCCCTGCTCGACATCCAGCCGGAACTGCTGGCCCAGGGCGATGCGCGCCTGCTGCTGCAGGTGCTGGACAACCTGCTGGGCAATGCCTGGAAGTTCAGCAGCCAGCAGCCGCAATCCCTGATCGCGTTCAGGCGAGAGCAAAGCGCTGGCGGTGAGGCGGTGTATGTGGTGCGGGACAATGGGGTGGGGTTTGACATGGCCTATTCCGAGAAGCTGTTCGGCGCTTTCGAGCGGCTGCACGACGTCTCGGAGTTTGCCGGAACCGGCATTGGCCTGGCGACGGTGCACAGAATCATCACGCGGCACGGCGGGCGGGTGTGGGCCGAGTCCGCGCCGGGGCACGGGGCCGCGTTCTATTTCACCCTGGGTGACGCTCCGGCCGGGGGCTTGGACGCCTCCTGAGCGTCCTGCGGCTGCAAGGCTTCACGCAGCTTGTCCGCCTTGCCGGCGTCAAATGCGTCTTCGGTGCGGGCCAGCACGTCGGCCCTGCCGGTTGATCACTACTGCGAGTCTCGTGCTCCATCAAGAACAAACAGGATCCGAACTGCGCAAGAGACATGACGCCACCAGGCAAGGCACGGCCATTGGGAACAAACCATCCGAGACCTGAAGGTTCTATTGTGACCGTGAGGTAGAAAATAAAGCGGCTACTACCGATTCAGACGCGAGCGGCTAAAATATCGGCATGAGCACCACCCCTTCTACCGCGCCGGCCCTCAAGGCCAGACCCGCCGTGCATGGCGGCCCCAAAATCTCTTTCAAGGCGCAAATGCTGGCCGCCCGGGAGGACGCCATTGTGCAGGCGGTCAACCGGCTGCTGGCGGAAAAAGGCTTTGACCTGATGACGGTGGACGAGGTGGCGGCCGATGTGGGCATTGCCAAGGCCAGTCTTTACAAGCATTTCCCCAGCAAGGAAGACCTGGCCGCGGCGGCCATGGTACGTGTGGTGGGGCTGGCGCAGGCCTTTCTGGCCAGCTTGCCCCCGGACGCCCAGCCCCTGGCGCAGCTCAAGGCGATGGTGCGCTGGATGCTTCAATTGCAGCTGGCCGGCGAAATGCCTTCGCTGCCGCACCAGAACTCCAGCCTGCGTACCACGCTGATGAACAACAAGGCCTACCTCGACGGACTGGTGCTTGTCAGCGACCAGATCGGCGGCTGGATAGAACGTGCGCAAAAAGACGGATCCCTGAGCGCCGACATTCCACCGATCATGGTGCTCTACACCTTGTACGCCCGCGCCTGCGACCCGGTGCTGGAGTTTCTGCGGGCCGGCGGCCAGCACAGCGATGAAGAGATCATTGAGCTGGTGATTCGCTCGTGCTTCGAGGGGCTTTGCGCGCGTTAAAAACCTGCAAATCCGACTGTCCTGGCAGTATTCGCAAAAGCCGGGATTTGCATTACATTGTGTAACTCTTTTGTGTCTGTTGCTCCCCGTGGGTCAGCCTTCCTGCCGGGGGAAACCCCGTTCCAACCCATGAAGTCGCCCGCTTTGCGCATGAACCCGGCCAGATCGGCGTCCGACAGGCTCCTGGGCGCCCGCGCCTCGCGGGTGTGGCCGGACCGGCCATGACCCGTCAGCTGGCGTCTTCGGATTCCCAGTCCATCCGAAGCCGGCGCCTGGCGATGGCTATGGCGGGACTGGCCCTGGTGCTTGGCCTGCTTTTTACCGGGGCTGGCGTTTTCTGGGTGAACAACACGTTTCAGAGCCAGGCCATGGAGCATTTCGACCGGCTGGCCGACCGTGTCCAGGCCGATGTGCAGGACCGCCTGAACGCCCCGTTGCTCGGTCTGCGCGGCGCCGCCGGTGTGTATGCGGCCAGCAACTCGGTCGAGCGGGCCGAGTTTCGCGCCTATGTGCAGTTCAGCCAGGTGGGGCGCGATTTCCCGGGCGTGCGCGGATTCGGTTTCATGGCGCGGGTCCTGCGGGAGGATCTGGATCGTTTCGTGGCCGCCGAACGTGCCGACGAGGAGCCCGCCTTTGCCGTCACCGCGATGCCCGGCTCGCCGACCACCAGCAGTGCGCCCGACCTGTATGTGGTGAAGTTCATGGAACCCCAGGCCCGGAACCAGTCGGCGCTGGGCCTGGACGTCGGGGCAGACCCGGTACGCCGCGAGGCCATCGAACGTGCGGTGGCGACGGGCGAGCCTACCCTGACCCGAAAAACCACCCTGCTGCAGGACCAGCAGCAAAGCCCGGGGTGGGTTTACCTGTTGCCGGTTTACCGCACGGGGGAGGACCCCAGCACGCCAGTGCAACGCCAGGCGCTCCTGACCGGGGTGCTGTTTGCGCCCATGCTGGTCAGCGAGGTCTTGCAGGGGGCGGCCGAGGCCACCCAGGGGCAGGCAGATTTCGAGCTTTTTGATGGCGAATCGCTGAACGCACAGACGCTGGTGTACGGTCTCGACGGGCATCTGGCGGCGGGCCGGAGGGACCCCGTGTCGGACCACGCCGCCCAGCATCGTTTTTCTACTTCCCGGCCGGTTTTGGCCGGTGGCCGCACCCTGACCCTGCGTGTCAGCACCACGCCTGCGTTTGAAGCCGAGGCGACCAGCCTCATGCCGGCCTTGCTCGGACTGAGCGGGGGCCTGCTGAGCCTGCTGCTGGCCTTGTGCCTCTGGCTGCTCGGCAGCAGCCGGGCCCGGGCGCTGTCCGTGGCCCAGCGCATGACGCTGGACCTGGCGCACGAGCAGCAGCGCCTGCTCAGCATCGTGGAGGGGACCAATGTCGGCACCTGGGAGTGGAATGTGCAGACCGGGGAAACCCGCTTCGACGAACGCTGGGCTGCCATCACCGGCCACACGCTCGATGGGATGCGGCCCCTGAACATCCAGACCTGGCGCGACCTGACTCATCCCGGGGACCTGCTCCACGCCGATGGACTGCTCAAGCAGCATTTTGCCGGCAGGACGCCTTACTTTGACTGCGAGCTGCGGCTGCGCCACAAGGACGGCCGCTGGATCTGGGTGCTGTCGCGCGGCCGCGTCTGTGCATGGGGCGGCGACCGCCAGCCGGCGCTGATGGCGGGTACCCTGATGGACATCACCGAACGCCAGACCGCCCAGCTGGCTCTGCGCAACAGCGAGGAGCATTTTCGCCAGCTGTTTGAAACCAGCCTGGAGTGCATTTTGCAAACCCGGCCGGATGGACAGGTGCTCAACGCCAACGCCGCCGCCTGTGAGCTGTTTGGCATGAGTGTGGGGGAGTTGCGCGAGCGCGGCCGGGGCGGGCTGGTCGACCCCGGCGACACACGCTTGCAGGCCCTGCTCGACGAACGCCAGCGTGAAGGAAAAACGCGCGGCGAGCTGCGCATGTTGCGCGGTGACGGAACCGCCTTCGAGTGCGAGCTGTCGTCGTCGATCTTCCTGGATTCGAACAACGCGCCCTGCGCCAACATTATCTTGCGCGACATCAGCGAGCGCAAGCGTTCGGAAGCGCGCATCGCACTGGTCAACGCCGAGCTGGAGCAACGGGTGGGGCGGCGGACCGCCCAGCTCGAAGCGTCCAACCGGGATTTGCAGGAGTTTGCCCACTCGGTGGCCCATGACCTGCGCCAGCCCTTTATTGCGATTGGCGGCTTCAGCGGTTTGCTTGAGCGCCGGGTGACGGACGACCGCGCCAGGCATTACATCAACCGCATCAAGGCCGGCGTGAGGCAGGCCGGGGAGCTGACAGAAGCCCTGCTGGCGCTGGCCAACCTGTCGCGCGTGCAGCTGCGCGTGCAGGCGGTGGACCTCAGTGCCATTGCGCACAGTGTGATGGACACCCTGCAGCTGGAGGAGCCCGCGCGCGCGCGCTGCATCCGCATCCAGGAGGGCCTGGTGGTGCAGGCCGACGCGATGCTGCTGCGGCTGGTGATGCAGGAGCTGCTCGGCAATGCCTGGAAATTCACGTCGCGGCAGACACACACCGAGGTCAGTTTTGGCCTGCAGCCGGCGCCGGCAACAGGCACGCAAGCCGTCTACGTGGTCAGCGACAACGGCGAGGGCTTCGACATGGCCCATGTCGACAAACTGTTCCGCAGCTTCCAGCGCCTGCACGCCCCGCAGGACTTCCCCGGCGCGGGGGTGGGGCTGGCCAACATCCAGCGCATCATTGCGCGCCACGGCGGGCAGATCTGGGCAGAGTCGGCCCGCGGCGCGGGGGCCCGCTTCTTTTTCACGCTGGGCAGCCCCGGGATGTGAGTTTTTTTTTGGGGCATCGCTATTGTTTTGATAGCTGTTTGCGCCCGCCAGATATGGGCTATACCCCGATTTTGATCAACAAATCGGGTTTGAATCCATCCTGTTCACCCTTGCGGGCATAACCGAGCGGATTGGCCACCACCCGGCAGCCGTTGCTGACATAGTCGTTGGGGCAGTGCAGGTGGCCGTGCAGCCACAGCTGCGCCTGCGCCAGCAGATCGTCCAGCGCATTGCAGAACCCCGCCGTACCGGGCGCCAGGCCGTAGCGCGGGTCGCCGCTGAGCAGGCTGGGTGCAAAGTGCGTGACGACCACGGTCGGGCCGTCAAAGGGGATCGCCAGCGCCTGCCTTAGCCAGGCCTGGCTTTGCAGGCCCAGTTCGCGCACGGCGTCCGCCAGCATGGGCTGGCCATCCCTGAAGGCGTGGTTTTTGCGGAGGTAAAAATTGGCGGCGCGAAAGGCCTTGTCACGCGCCTTGAGGACATCGCCCGTGGTCAGGCTGCCGTCGGCCGCCTGTGTGGCGGTCAGCGCATCAAAGTCGGTCCACAAGGTGCAGCCGACAAAACGGACGCCCCGCCACTGCACAGTCTCGCGTTCCAGCCAGACCAGGCCCAGCCGCTCGCAGGTCTCGCGCAGGCGCGTGTGCGTGGCCTCGAAGTCCTGCCCGTCGTACTCGTGGTTGCCGGGCAGGAAAAAAGCCGGCGTCGGCCAGGCCGCGCCGCCCTGCGCCACCGGCAGGGGAGAAAAGCGGGCGAGTCCGAAGTCGTCGTCATCCAGCATGTCGGTCAGCAGTGATCCCGGCTGGTAGGAACCGATATCGCCTGCCAGCACCAGCAGGTCCGCCCCCGGGACGGGCTGGGCCACGAAATGCGGATTGGATTCAAGGTGCAGGTCGGACAGAAGCTGGATATTCACCCTGCCGATTGTGCAGGAAGCCTGTTTCGCCAACGGTTGGCGGCATTTTCCAACCCGGGAAGAGGTCAGGGAGCCCCCGGAGAGCGGAAACGCCCGTCTATGCCGACTGGCAGGCCAACTATGCGCCTTATGCATGGGTATCGGCCTGTTTTGGGCTTGCAGCCCTAGGGAAAACCCTTAATGTAGAGGTATCGCAATTTTTCGCCACGGGATGGCGCCAAGACATGTACACCCTTCTTTCGCAGGTTTTCCGTTTTCTTCCATTTCCCCGCGCCGTGGCGCCGGTTCACGGCGTGGCACACAACCTGATGGAACGTGCCGAAGCCCGGGCCGGCCGCAACCCGCAGCAGGCCCAGGAACTGCGCCGTGCGGCGCGCGCTTATCTCAGCGTGGTCCGCTGATACGCCCTGAAGGTTCACGCCGGCGACCCGTTGTGGCCGCAGGTTTGGCCGGGTGATGCCCCGTCCGGCAGCGTCAGCCTGAAAAGGCCTTGTCGGCGGCGCGCACCAGGGCCTGGCGCAGCCAGACATGGGCGCCGTGCTGCTGGGCGCGGCGGTGCCATATGGCATCGACATGCACCGGCGACACGTCAAAGGGCAGGGGTCGCAACACCAGCTGTTCGGCGATGCCCGTGACCCGCACAAAGTGGCGGGGCAGCACGGTGAGGAGGTTGGAGTTGGCGACCACCCGGCCGGCCGTGAAGAACTGGTTGACTGTCAGCACCACCTTGCGTTCGCGGCCCAGCGACGCCAGTGATTCGTCGATAAACCCGTAAGGGCGGCCGGAAAAACTCACCAGCATGTGGCGCGCAGCGCAATACCGGTTCAGCGTGAAAGGGCCGCTAGCCAGCGGATGGCCGGCGCGCATCACACACACATATTCGCCGTCATACAGCCGCTGGTGCAAAAAAGGCATGACCTCGCCGCTCTGGGCGCGGGCCGTCAGGTCCGCCAGCACGGAGGGGAAGTAGCCGATCGCCAGGTCGCAGGCTTCCTCGTCAAGGAGTTTGCGCGGATCGCGCGTTGTCAGCGGCACCACGCGGATGGACACCCCCGGCGCCTCATGCTCCATGATGTCCACCAGCCCCGGTATCAACTCGGCGGCCGTTGCGTCGGCCATCGCCAGCACAAACGTGGAATGGGCTTCGCCGGGCACAAACGTGCTGGGAATCAGCGACTCCTGCAACTGTTGCAGCGCCTCGCGCACGGCCGGCCAGATCGCGAGTGCGCGCGGCGTGGGCGCCATGCCCTGGCCGCTGCGCTGCACCAGCTCGTCGCCCAGCGTCTCGCGCAGGCGGCGCAGCGCATTGCTGACGGCGGGCTGGGTCAGCGACAGGTTGCGCGCCGCCCGCGTGAGGCTGCGCTCGGCCATGACCTCGTCAAACACGCGAAGCAGGTTCAGGTCCAGGGTACGGAAGTTCGGTGGAGTCACGATTTTTCCTGATTCAGCGCGAGTTATCACTGTTGTGAATAGATTGCATCATAAAGATAAAGTTGAATAACATTAGCGTTAACCCTAATATCCGTCTGTGCCCAAACCAATACCGGTGGTGGCACTCATCAGGGGAACCATCATGACCAGTTTTGTCAACATCAAATATCCCGCCGAACATCCCGGTGTGGCACGTTTTGAGTCGGCCGTGGGTGCGGCTCGCCAACTGCGCAACGGCTTTGACAGCACCCGGGGCTTGGCGGGTCTGCTGCTGGCAGCCATCGTTGCGGCCATGGTGGTGGTGGCTGACCAGCTCGTCGAGAACTGGGCCGAAGGCCATTTGCTGGTGGCTTGGGTTGCCATGTGGGCGGTTGCCTTCTCCGTGATCGCCCTTTTTGCCGGGACGGCCCGCCACTTGGCGGCGCGTGTGCTCGCGGCACTGGACGCCTGGTCCAGCGCCATTGCCCAGGCGCGTGCCGATGTCCGGCTGTGGGAAGCCGCCAAGGCGGACCCCCGTGTGATGGCCGACCTGCAGGTCGCCATGGCGCGCCAGGAAGTCTCGGAAGAAGTGGCTGGCGTGCCGCCTGTGGTTGCCGTGGCAGCGGCCAAGGCGCGGGAAGACAAACCCATCGACTTGGGTAGCCGCGTGTTGCGCGCATACCCCAGCTACTACATCTGAGTTGCCGGGCGCGCTTACCGCGCCTGCGTTGTCACAAAAAAAGCCACCCGGTCGGGTGGCTTTTTTGCGTCCGGGCGGCTTGCCCGACAGGCTCTTGGGGGCGCAACGCAGATCATGCGCCGCGCCCGGACTCGTCCGGGGGCCGGTCAGGCCGCCAGACGGCGCTCAATCGCGGCTTTGGTCTCCCCCAGCTCTTTCGGCAGGTGATGTTCGAGTTGTTTGAACAGGTCGGTGTGCAGTTTCAGCTCTTCAGTCCAGGCGGCCTTGTCGATGCTGGTCACGGTGTTGAACTGCTGGGCGCTGAAGTCCAGGCCGGTCCAGTTGATTTCGGCGTATTGCGGTGCAATGCCGAAAATGGTGTCCTGGCCCTTGGCCTGGTTTTCGAGGCGGTCGATCATCCACTTGAGCACACGCATGTTCTCGCCATACCCCGGCCAGACAAACTTGCCGGCCTCGTCCTTGCGGAACCAGTTCACGCAGAAGATCTTGGGCAGGGTGTGGCCCAGGCTTTCGAGCTTGTGCTCCATGTCCAGCCAGTGCTGGAAGTAGTCGCTCATGTTGTAGCCGCAGAAAGGCAGCATGGCAAACGGGTCGCGGCGCACGACACCCATCTGGCCGACGGCGGCGGCCGTGGTTTCCGAGCCCATCGTGGCGGCCATGTAAACCCCTTCCATCCAGCTGCGGGCCTCGGTGACCAGCGGCACGGTGGTGGAGCGGCGGCCACCGAAGATGAAGGCGTCAATCGCCACGCCGTCCGGGTTGTCCCATTCCGGGTCAAGTGCCGGGTTGTTGACCGCCGCCACCGTGAAACGGGCATTGGGGTGCGCGGCCTTGGCACCGGTTTCTTTCGCGATCTGCGGCGTCCAGTCCTTGCCCTGCCAGTCGATCAGGTGGGCCGGCAGACTGCCGCCGTCTTTTTCCATGCCTTCCCACCACACGTCGCCGTCGTCCGTCAGCGCCACATTGGTGAAGATGACGTTCTTGTCCAGGCTCGCCATGCAGTTCGGGTTGGTGTGGAAGTTGGTTCCGGGGGCTACGCCAAAGTAGCCCGCTTCCGGATTGATGGCGTACATCTTGCCGTCGGCATGGGGCTTGATCCAGGCGATGTCGTCGCCAATCGTGGTGACCTTCCAGCCGTCAAAGCCGGCTGGCGGCACCAGCATCGAGAAGTTGGTCTTGCCGCAGGCGCTCGGGAAGGCCGCTGCCACGTGGTATTTCTTGCCCTGGGGGTTGGTCACGCCCAGGATCAGCATGTGCTCGGCCAGCCAGCCCTGGTCGCGGCCCATGTTCGAGGCAATCCGCAGCGCAAAACATTTCTTGCCCAGCAGCGCGTTGCCGCCGTAGCCCGAGCCATAAGACCAGATTTCCCGCGTCTCGGGGTAATGCACGATGTACTTGGTCTTGTTGCAGGGCCAGGTCACGTCCTTCTGCCCTTCGGCCAGCGGTGCGCCCACGGTGTGCACGCAGGGCACGAACGCGCCGTCGACGCCGAGCACGTCGAACACCGCCTTGCCCATACGCGTCATGATCTTCTGGTTCACCGCCACATAGGCGCTGTCGGTCAGTTCAATGCCGATGTGGGCGATGTGCGATCCCAGCGGACCCATGCTGAAGGGCACCACGTACATGGTGCGGCCCTGCATGCAGCCGTCAAACAGCGGCTGCAGGGTGCTGCGCATTTCGGCCGGTGCCATCCAGTTGTTGGTCGGGCCGGCGTTTTCCTTGTCGGCCGAGCAGATGTAGGTGCGGTCTTCCACGCGTGCGACGTCGCTCGGGTCGGAACAGGCCAGGAAGCTGTTGGGCCGCTTGGCTTCGTTGAGCTTTTTGAAGGTGCCGGCGTCGACCAGTTGCTGGCACAGGCGCTGGTACTCGGCGTCGCTGCCGTCGCACCAGTACACATTGTCCGGTTTGCACAGCGCAGCCATGTCGGCTACCCAGGCAATGAGCCTGGCGTTCTTGACATAACCGGGTGTGTTCAGGTTCAGCCCTTGCATCGCGGGGTGGTTCATCGAAAAGCTCCAAAGTTAAAAAGCGTCATTTCGGAAAACGCCGGCCCGCAGACAGCAGGGCTGTGGCCGCGAGGCGTTTGTCGAAATAAGGCTTGCGGGCGCGCATCACACAAGGCTTCGACCAGCCGGACAAAAGGCACGGCCTGCGATCGGCAAGTCCTGGTCTGCAGGCGGGCCACAGTCTGGATGTGCCGTGGGGTCAAAGTCGAAAAAGCAGTTTGTGGCATGCCTTTCAGGCTTCCACGGCCTGCCGGAAAAGCCATTTTAAGAACATCGGCACGGGTTACATGGACGTTACAGGCAAAAGATATGCAGAACTTGCATGACTTTATGCATATAGGACGGAAGGGTTCGGGCAGTCGTGACCTGGAGGGATGAAATACGCGATGCGCGCCTAAAGCGGGCGCTGTTACGTGGCTCTCGACGGTGTGGCCGCTGGTCCTGGGACGCCGTTGCTGCCTGGTCGAAGCCATCAGGCCGAACCCAGTGGCGTTGGGTTGGCAGGTGTTAGGGTGGGTAAGTTTGCCGCGGAGGCGGAGGCGTAGACCTGAACCGCATGTATACAGGCGAGGCGCTGTAGGTCGCGCTTACGCCGAAAGCCTCGACATCGGGATCAATTTTCTTGATTCAGTGCGGTGAACTGAAGTCTGACAAGAGCTTCGGTATTGGCCAAGTGCTCCGAGGTGCGCAGGTTTAACAATGCGCGCCTGGCCGCGAATCGCCTCAAGCCATGTAAATGGCGATGAAGGCCAGCAGGAACATCAAGACACCGCCAGCGACCGGCAGCACGATGGGCATCAGCGGCACAATGGCTTCTACGGCGTCCTGTTCCTGGGCTGGCGTGGGGCTGCTGTGGGCGGCGTTGGTGGAGCGATCGGCTGGGCTTGACATGGTGGTTCCTGCAAACGGGGGAAAGTAAGTTGGATGATTTTACCTTTTTGGCCCGGACGGCCGCAAGCCGCCCGGATGGACGCGGTCCGCATAGCGGACGGAAAGCCGTTCTCCAGTCGTCCGGTGGCATTCGGGCAGCGTTATTGCAGTTCTACTCTGGAGTTATGAAGCATGCAATGTGATCTGACGCGCCGGGGCGGCGGTTTTGTTCTTGCGCTGATGCTGGGCATCTTGCCGGGCTGCGCCAGCACCGGCTCGGCCAGCCCGTCTGCGCGGCCCGTCCTGTATCCCAACGCCACGCTCCATCGCGTAGGTGACGCGCAGGGCCGTGCCGAGGCCGATGCCTGCATGGCCCGGGCAGCAGCAGCAGGATTGACACCCGCCGAGAACACCAATGCGGTGGCGCGGGGCGCCGGGGTCGGCGCGGCCACTGGCGGCGTGGCCGCCGCTATCGGTGCCCTGATCACCGGAAGGGGCACGGAAGGGGTGCTCCGTGCCGGTGCAGGCGGCGCCGCCGTTGGCGGTTCGGCCGGTGCGGTTCAGGGCGCTTTCCGAAACGACCGGCCCAGCAGTACCTACCGCACCTATGTGCAGCGCTGCCTGGCCGACAAGGGGTTCGATGTGATTGGCTGGAACTGAACTTGGCCCTCTCGCTCCAGGTGCTATCCGTGCAACTTGCCGCCGCCCGGCGCGTCAGCATGGGCGGGCGCCAAGTGCTCACGGCCATGGGCAAGCAGGCCTTGACCGGCCCGGTGCCTGTGTTGCCCCTGGGCCTGCTCGGTGATGAGCAGGCCGATCTTTCGGTGCATGGCGGGCTCGAAAAAGCCGTTTATGCCTACCCGGCAGAACACTACCCCTTCTGGCAGGCTGCGCGCCGCGAACAGGGCCTGGACCAGATGGACGACAGCCTGCCTTTTGGCAGTCTGGGTGAAAACCTCACGCTCCAGGGGCTGCTGGAAAGCGAGGTGTGGGCCGGGGACGTGCTGAGGTTCCCACACTGCGAACTTCAGGTGCGTATTCCGCGCGAGCCCTGCTACAAATTCAATGCCGCCATGGGTTTTGCGCGGGCTTCCAGGCTGATGGCGCAGAGCGGCTTTTGCGGCTTTTACCTGTCGGTCCTGACGCCAGGCACCCTGAGCGCGGGGGAAGGCTTCGAACTTGTGCCGGGCCGGCGCAGCGTGAGCATCACCCAGCTGTTTGCCGCCAAAATGGGCAAACATCTGCGCTAGAAGACGCCCCTAGAGCAAAGCGTAGGTTGTCGTGGCGCGGCAGACACTTTTGCCGTCGTCGGCGCCGCGAATGTCGATCTCCCCAAAGGCCAGCGATTTGCCGGCGCGTATCACGCGCGCTTCGATCAGGGCGTCCTGGTTCGACAGGGGTTTGAGAAAACTGCTGTTCATCTGGACCGTGGTGCAGGGTTTGAACGCGCCAAAATGGTTGATCAGCGCCAGCACCATGGCCGTGTCGGCGGCGGCCATCATGGCCTGGCCGCAAAGCATGCCACCGACCCGCGAGAGTTGCGGGTTCTGCGGGAGGCGCAAGGTTACGCCCTGGCTGTCAAACGAGGCGACTTGCAGGCCCAGGGCCTGTACCCAGGGTGCAAAATAGTCGGGCAGGGAGGCTTGCAGGGTTTCGATACTCATCATTGTTGCTCCATGGCTTCAAAGCCGGCGGTTTTCAGCACGTCCAGCACTTGCGCAATATGCGCGCGCCCGCGCGTCTGGATCACCAGTTCAATGTCGACGTTCTGCGCGGCCAGCATGGTAAATGCCCGCTGGTGATGCACCTCGTCGATGTTGGCACCGGCATCGGCGACCGTGGCGGTGATTCTGGCCAGTGAGCCGGGCACGTCGCGCGCGCTCACGCGGATGCGCGCCAGCCGGCCGGCGCGCACCATGCCGCGCTCGATGATGGCTGCCAGCAGCAGCGGATCGATGTTGCCTCCGCACAGCACCAGGCCGACCTTTTTCCCCATGAAACGCTCCGGGTATTTCAGCAAGGCCGCGAGACCGGCCGCGCCCGCCCCTTCGACCAGGGTTTTTTCGATTTCGAGCAGCATGACGATGGCCTGCTCGATGTCGCCTTCTTCCACCAGAACGAGGTCGTCCACCAGGCGCGCAATGATGGCTTGCGTGATCACGCCGGGCGTGCCAACGGCAATGCCCTCGGCAATCGTGCTGCTGCCCTGGGGGTAGTGTGTGCCCTTGATCGCATTGACCATCGCCGGGAAGCGCGAGGTCTGCACGCCGATGACTTCGATACCGGGCCTGATCGCCTTGGCGGCCGTTGCCATGCCAGCGATCAGGCCGCCGCCGCCGACGGCCACGATCAGCGTATCGAGGTCGGGGACGGCGTGCAGCATCTCCAGGCCCACCGTGCCCTGGCCGGCAATGATGGCTTCGTCGTCATAGGGGTGGATGAACACCAGGCCTTCGCGTTCGGCCAGGGCCAGGGCGTGGCTGCGCGACTCCTCCAGCGTGTCGCCGTGCAGCACGACTTCAGCGCCAAAGCCGCGCGTGCGCTCGATCTTGACACCGGGCGTGAAACGCGGCATCACGATCACAGCGCGCAGGCCGAGGCGCTGCGCATGGTAGGCGACGCCCTGGGCATGGTTGCCCGCGCTCATCGCCACCACGCCGCGGCGGCCTTCTTCGCCCGAGAGCTGCACCAGCTTGTTGCAGGCGCCGCGCTCCTTGAAGGAGGCGGTGTATTGCAGGTTCTCGAACTTCAGGAAAACGTCCGCCCCGGTGATTTGCGACAGGGTTTTGGACGCCACGCAGGGCGTATCAAGCAACTGGCCTTGCAGGCGAAGCGCCGCAGCCTCAATATCGGTCAAAGCAAGCATGGGAAAGGCCTCCGGGAGAAGCGTCGATTGTGGCGCGGTTTTGTGGCGCAATTCACACGGGGGTATTCAATTAGCGTCTTCCATCGGGCATGAAGCTGCGTTATGGTTAGGCATACGTCATCAGGGTGCATGTGTAACTGCTGTGGCCTTCTTCCAGGCCGGAGGTGTCTCAATGAGCAAGCGTTCGGGTAGTGCTGACAGGCATGGTCCGCTGCTGCTTTCTCCCGGCCTGAAAGAGGCGCCGGTGCTGGACCTGATGTGTTCGCATTTTGTGCTGACGCTGGCGGCCCGGCAGGGTGCCAAGTTCAATGTGCGGCGCGACCTCAACAGTCTTCTGTCGCTGTCGGGCCGGCACCTGGTGTGGCCCTTGCCGGCCTTGCAGCGCCTGCGTGAATTCCTGGGCCGCCGCTGCAGGGGCAACGAGTTCTGGCAGGGCCACGAGGCTCTGGGTGATGCCGCGTTCATGAGTCGCCATGGCGCATGGCGCGGACCGTATGAGGAAGGCACGCTGTTCTTCTACCTCGACGAATACGCCAAGGACCAGCCCAAGGACCTGCTGTCGGTGCTGTCGGCCACTGGCGACTGGCTGACCCACGCGCTCAAAAAGCAGTCCACGCTGGTCGAGAAAAACATCGACGCCCTGGCCAATCTGCTGCAGCTGAACCAGGCCGAACGCGCCTTGCTGCTGTATGGCACGCTGGCGCGTTACCAGCGCGACCTGCGCTCCATGCTGGTGGAGTTCAAGGTCAGCAATGCGCCTGAAGCCTATGCCGCGCTGGCCGAGGTGGCCGGCGTGAAAGCCAACGAGGTGGCCGAGGCCCTGCGCGCCGGCTCTCGGCTCGAGCGCATCGGCATGGTCGAAAACCTGATTTCCGAGCACAACATCACCGACCTGGCCGACCTCATGAAGGTCAGTGAAAAACTCCCACCGGTGTTGATGCGCGAGTACCGCGACCAGAATGAGTTGATGGCGGTGTTCACCCGGCCGGTGGAGCGCAGCAGCCTGGGGCTGGCCGATTTCTCCTTCGCGCTGGAGGATGTCCAGGTGCTCGTCGCGTTGCTGCGCAATGCCGTGGCCGGCAAGGAGCTGGGGGTCAACGTGCTGCTTTACGGGCCGCCGGGCACGGGCAAGACCGAGCTGACCAAGGTGGTCGCGCAGGCGGCCGGCCTGGATCTGTTCGAAGTTGAATATGCCGACCGGGACGGCAACTCGCTAAGCGGGCGCGACCGCTACCGCTCGCTGCAGATCGCCCAGGTCTTCCTCAAGGGCAGTGCCCATGCCGCCCTGCTGTTTGACGAGGTTGAGGATGTGTTCCCGCCGATCTCCAGCGAAGCGGCGCAGCTGATGGCGCGCTCCGAGCAGCTGTCCGCGCCGGCGGCCACGTCAGTCAACGGCAAGGCCTGGGTTAACCAGATTCTGGAGTCCAACACGGTGCCCACCCTGTGGGTGACCAACCGCATCGAGCAGATCGACCCCGCCTTCCGGCGCCGCTTTGCCTACCACCTGGAACTCAAGTCGCCGCCGCCGGGCGCACGCGAGATCCTGGTGCGCAAGACGCTCGAAGGCGTGCCCGTCAGCGACGCCTTGGTGGCCAGGCTGACCGGCCGCAAGGGCCTGACGCCGGCGCAGATCCGCACGGCGGTGCGTTTTGCCAAGCTGGCAAGCAGCCCGGGTGCCAGCACCGATGCCGCCGGCATGGCGGCCGTCCTGTCCGGCGGCCACACGGCGCTCATGGAATCCCTGATCGAGCGCCAGCTCAAAAACGCCGACCAGGCGCTGGGCAACAGGGCAGGCGCCGGCGGACGGCATAGCGTGACCACCTACGACCTGTCCATGCTTCATGTGGAGTCGCGCTTCGACGTCCCGCGCATCGTCGAGGCCCTCAAGGCGCGCGGTCACGGGACGCTGTGTTTTTATGGCGCACCGGGCACCGGCAAGACGGCCCTGGCCGAACACATGGCCCGGGCGCTGGACTGCCCGCTGATCATCAAGCAGGCCAGCGACCTGATGAGCAAGTACGTGGGCGAGACCGAGCAGAACATGGCCGCCATGTTTGCCGAGGCCGAGCAGGAGAAAGCCGTGCTGCTGCTCGACGAAGCCGACAGCTTCCTGCAGGACAGGCGCGGCGCGCAACGCACCTACGAGGTCACCGAGGTCAACGAGATGCTGCAGGGCATGGAGCGCTTCAGCGGCATTTTTGTCTGCACCACCAACCTGCTCGAGAGCCTGGATCAGGCGGCGCTGCGGCGTTTTACCTTCAAGATCAAGTTCATGCCGCTGACGCCGCTCCAGCGCGAGCAGATGTTCGTCACGGAAGCGCTGGCCGGTGACACTGCGGCGCTGACCGCTGCCTTGCGCGAACGGCTGGCCCGCCTGAACCAGCTCTGCCCGGGTGACTTTGCCGCCGTCAAGCGCCAGACCGATATTTTGTCGGTCGAGTTCAGCGTGGAAGAATTCCTGGAGCAGCTCGAAGCCGAGCACCGCATCAAGCCCGACGTGCGTGACGCTCGCGGCATGGGGTTCATTCAGTGAGTTGCGAATGCTGCGAAATGGATAGCTGCTCACGCAACATGGGCGCGCGCTAACGGCCGATTTCTCCGCAAGGTAAATCAGAGATGGATCAGGCGGATCGCCTTGCGCGACCCGTCGTTCATCTCCTTGACCGCCTGCAGCATGCGATTGAGGCAAGCCTGGGCCTGATCCGGCCCCAGCCGTGCCGACTCGGCCACATAACCGATGGCGATATGGAAAAGCAGCGGGTCGGCCTCGGGCAGCTTTCTGGAGGGCCGCAGGCCGCTGGCCAGGATCTTGGTGGCCACCTGGGTCACCGAATCGCTGCTCATGGGGCCTTCCATCAGCAAGGCGAACAGGCTGTCGCCGACCCGCGCCACCGTGTCCGCGGGCTGGGCGGCGGCGCGTAGGCGTGCGGCCGCCATCACCATGGCGCGGTCGCCCGTCTCGCGGCCGTGCTGCTGCTGCAGGCTGGGGAGGTTGCTCAGGTTGACAATCAGCAGCGCGCAGGGTTGCTTGTAACGCTCGGCAGTGCGCAGGGCCTGGCGCAGCCTGCCGAGCAGCAGCCTGGCCGTACCCAGCCCGGTCAGGGGGTCGGTCGTGGGCAAGGCCGTTGCACGCGTTTCGGACTCGCGCCGCAATGTGACGCGGCGCAACAGGCCGTAAAACAGGATGGGCGCTTCCACGGCGGAGCCCAGCATCAGCGCGTTCTGGGTGAGAAAACTGGACGCGAGCACGCCGTAATTGCGCAACAAGGGGAAAAGGGTGGCCAAAATGATGGGCAAAAACCCCAGGGCTATCCAGCGTGCATGGCGATCGCCTTCAAGCAGTGACACCCCGACCACCATCAACACAACCACCATGCCGGCGCTGACCAGGATATTGAGGAGGGCAAAACTTTCGATGGTCGGAAAGGCCGCATCGATGAGTGCGACCGCCGGCAGCAATCCCATCAGTGCCACGATGAACCAGTCCAGCGCCCGCGAAAAGCGCTTGGGGGTGGTGACGGTCCGGACAAACCAGAGGGCTGCGGCGGCGGCCGTCAATGGCAGCAGCACAATGGAAATATTGTTCAGCTTCGGCAGCTCCGGCCACAAGTACAGGCCAGCCACGCCGGAGAAGGCGCCCTGTGAGCCCGCAAAGGTTGCCACATACAGTGCATACGTGGCAAACCCCCAATCCCGATAGGCCGTGGCATTGATCAGGGCCAATACGGTGACCAGCGCCGCCAGGCCAAAATAGGCGCCCAGCAGCAGGTGTTCCAGCTGACGCGCCGTGGTGACCTGCGCGTCGCTTGTCACGCGCGGCAGCGCGGAGAAGGGGATGCGGGCATGCTCGACGCGAAGGTAATAAGTGACGAGCTGCCCGACCTCATGGCTCAGCGAGAACACCGGATAGCGCCCCGGCTGCGGCCATGCGCTCATGGGCAGGCTGTCGCCGGCTTGTTGAACCACCCATCTGCCCAGACTGTCGCGGTAATACAGAGTGACCTTGTCGACACCGGACATGGGCAACTCCAGTTTCCAGTGTGTCAGCGGATTCTGGACCACGGCGTTAAAACGCAGCCAAAGCGCCGCGTTGTCAAGCTCGTAGGGCCGGCCGCGCTGAACCGGCGCAAACTCGAGGGTGTGGGCACCGGCCTCGACTTGTTCCACCGAGGCCTGGGCTTTCACATCGAGCCAGAACTCCAGCGCCTGCAGCGTGTTGAGCGGGGCGCGCTGCTGGTCCAGTGTCAGCAACTCGCCTGCCCCCACAGGGCCGGCCAGCAGGGCAGATTGCAGGCAGACAAAGGCCAGCAACGCCCGGACAAAGGCGGTCAGCACTCCTGCGGCAGTGAAGTTTTTCCTGGCTCCCACAGGCCGGTATTGTGCAGCAAGCCCTGCAGCAGAGGGTGTTGACATGGACTGTCGGGGTCGCTGGCTTGACCGGCGGTTCGCTGCAGCTGCGGCGCCGGCCGGTCAGGCTTCAGTGGTGCAGACGCGCAATACCTCGCTGCCATAGGCTTCGAGCTTTTTCACCCCGATGCCGCTGATGCCCTCCAGGTCCGCCGTGCTTTGCGGCGCCCGCTCGGCAATCGCGCGCAGGGTCGCGTCGTGGAAGATGACGAAGGCCGGCAGGTTGTGCTCGCGCGCCACCTCGGCGCGCCAGGCCTTGAGCCGGGCCAGGCGCTCCAGCGCGCCGGCGTTGAGCGACGCCTCGGCCAGGCCCCTGGCCGAGGTCTTGGTGCCCTTTTTGCTGCCCTTGCGGCGGTCGGCCGAGCCGCCCAACGCCTGTTCGCGCAGCATCACGCTGACTTCGCCCTTGAGCACCTGGCGCGCGTCGGGCAGCAGCTGCAGGGTGTTGAAGGCGTCGGGGTCGACCCGCACCATGCCCTTGGCGATCAGCTGGCGCAACACGCCGCGCCACTGCACCTCGGCCAGGTCGGCACCGATGCCAAAGGTGCTGAGCTTGTCGTGGCTGTGCTGCAGCACTTTTTCGGTCGCCTTGCCGCGCAGGATGTCCATCAGGTGGCCGGCGCCGAAGCTGATGCCGCTGGCCTGCTGCACGCGGTAGATGCAGCTGAGCATCTTGCGCGCCGCTTCGGTCGCGTCCCAGACTTTGGGCGGGGCCAGGCAGTTGTCGCAGTTGCCGCAAGGCTGGCTGTCTTCACCGAAATAATGCAGCAGGCTCACGCGCCGGCAACGTGTGTCTTCGGCCAGGCTCAGGAGCGCGTCGAGCTTGCCGCGCATCACCTGCTTGAACTCCTCGCTGGCCGCCTCACTGGTGTCTATCATGCGGCGCTGGTTCACCACGTCCTGCAGGCCGTAGGCCATCCAGGCGTTGGCCGGCAGGCCGTCGCGGCCGGCGCGGCCGGTTTCCTGGTAGTAGCCTTCAATGTTCTTCGGCATGTCCAGGTGCGCGACAAACCGCACGTCGGGCTTGTCGATGCCCATGCCGAAGGCAATCGTCGCGACCATCACCATGCCCTCCTCGCGCAGGAAGCGGTCCTGGCGTTGCTGGCGCAGGCTGCTGTCCAGGCCCGCATGGTAGGCCATGGCCTTGAGGCCGGCGTCTTCCAGCATGCCGGCCACTTCTTCCACGCGTTTGCGCGACTGGCAATACACAATGCCGGCTTCGCCCGCGTGTTCGCTCTCGATGAAACGCAGCAACTGGCGCGTCGCGTCGGTTTTTTCGACGATGGTGTAGCGGATGTTGGGCCGGTCGAAGCTGCTGACGAATTCACGCGCGTCCTCGAGCTTGAGCCGCTCGATCATGTCCTGGCGTGTCAGCGCGTCGGCGGTGGCCGTCAGCGCAATGCGCGGCACGTCGGGAAAGGTTTCATGCAGCAGGCTCAGCGAGCGGTACTCCGGCCGGAAATCATGACCCCACTGGCTCACGCAATGCGCTTCGTCGATCGCAAACAGGCTCAGCAGGCCGCGTTCGTGCAGCGAGCCCAGCAGGCCTTTCATGCGCGGCGTGTTGATGCGCTCGGGCGCGGCGTAGAGCAGGGTCAGCTCGTTGCGCAGCAGCTGCTTTTCCAGCGCGCTGCTTTCTTCCTGCGTCTGCGTCGAATTGAGGAAAGCGGCGGATACGCCGGCCTCGTGCAGGGCGCCGACCTGGTCATGCATCAGCGCAATCAGCGGCGAGATCACCACCGTCACGCCATGGCCGGCGTTTTGCCGGACTATGGCCGGGATCTGGTAACACAGCGACTTGCCGCCGCCGGTGGGCATCAGCACCAGCGCGTCGCCGCCCTGGACCACATGCTCGACGATGGCCTGCTGCGGGCCGCGGAAATCCGAATAGCCGAAGACCTGGCCCAGGATGTCCAGCGGGGAAAGAGGGGGCGTGGGGTGCGGCAGGGACAAGGCGGAGGAGGTTAAAAGTGCTATCGAAAAAGGAGCTATTTGCGCAAGTGGGACAAGGGCCGGGGCCGGATCTGATCAAAAATCCGTGGCTACATCTGCTCCCAGGGCAAACCGTCAAAACGCCAGCCGCTCAGGGTGGAGCGCTGGAACTGCTCATCGAGCTCACCTTCGAAGCCGTGCACCACGTTGATGACTTCGGCAAAACCCGCTACCTCCAGCGCCTGGCCGGCGGCCAGCGTGCGCTGGCCCGAGCGGCAGATCAGCAAGACCGGCTGCTCCTTGCCGCTGGCCTCGCGTTCAACTGCTTCGGCGAACCGCGTTGGGTCGGGCTGCAGGTCGGGGTATTCGTACCAGGGCACGTTGACCACGCCGGGCGGCCGGCCCACATACAGCGACTCGATTTCCATGCGCACGTCGACAAACAGGGCGTCGGGGTGCTGCTGCAGGTAGTCCCAGGCTTCTTTGGGTTGGAGGTGTTTCATGGGTCGGGCTCGGATGTAGGCGCTATTGTCAGGGGAAAATAGAGCCCCCACGCTTTTCACTTCGTGTAATACGCTGCCCCCCGAGGGGGCGCTGCGCCTGCGGACTGGCGAAGCCAGATCCGCGGCCCCGGCTGGCGCGGACCTGCGGAAAATTGGCCCTTGGTGGGTACACGTTCGGCCGGCGTCCTAAAATCGGGGTATGAAGCAAGTCATCTACACCCGCGGAGCTGCGCTCCCTGCCATTCTGGAAAAACGCATCGCCATCCTCGACGGGGCGATGGGCACCATGATCCAGCGCTTCAAGCTGAACGAGGCGCAGTACCGCGGCGAGCGCTTCAAGGACTTCCCCAAGGACGTCAAGGGCAACAACGAGTTGCTGAGCCTGACACGGCCCGACGTGATCCAGGACATCCACGAAGGCTACCTGGCCGCCGGCGCCGACATGATAGAGACCAACACCTTTGGCGCCACCACCGTGGCCCAGGCCGATTACGACATGGCTGACCTCGCGGTCGAGATGAACTACGAATCGGCCCGCATTGCCCGCGCTGCCTGCGACAAATTTTCCACACCAGAGAGGCCGCGGTTTGTGGTCGGCGCTCTCGGCCCCACCCCCAAGACTGCCAGCATCAGCCCCGACGTCAACGACCCGGGCGCGCGCAACACCAGCTTCGAGGAATTGCGCAAGGCGTATTACGAGCAGACCGAAGCCCTGGTCAAAGGCGGCGCCGATGTGCTGCTGGTCGAGACCATTTTCGACACGCTCAATGCCAAGGCTGCGCTGTTTGCGATTGACGAGTATTTCGAGAACTCCGGCGAACGCCTGCCCCTGATCATCAGCGGCACGGTCACCGATGCCTCGGGCCGCATCCTGAGCGGCCAGACGGTCACCGCCTTCTGGCACAGCATCCGCCATGCGCGGCCGCTGGCTGTGGGCCTGAACTGCGCGCTCGGTGCGACGCTGATGCGCCCCTACATCCAGGAACTGGCGCGTGTGGCCGGCGACACCTTCATCAGTTGCTACCCCAATGCCGGCCTGCCCAACCCGATGAGCGACACCGGGTTTGACGAGACACCCGAGGTGACTTCGCGCCTGCTGCGCGAGTTTGCCGACGAAGGCCTGGTCAACATCGTGGGTGGTTGCTGCGGCACGACGCCGGAGCACATCGGGGCGATTCACCAGGCGGTCGAGCCGCTGGCGCCGCGCGGCATCAAACGCGACTACTTCTACAAGGAAGCGGCCTGAGGTGTTGTCATCCCGGACTTGATCCGGGATCCATGTTTGCCAGCCACCTGCGTTGGTTTGGCTGTTGTGGTGTGCCAGCAAGCGGGGGGTTGCCCGGCGTGGGAGTGGGAGTGGGGAGTTGCGCCTACTGTCCTGGGTGAAACGGGATCGGAGCGTGATGCATGCGCACATGCATCCCTGTCGCAACAGCGGCGATCAGGCCCCTGGCAAGGTGAAGTAGATCGTCGCGCCTTGCTCAGGCGCGGCCTCCGCCCAGATTCGCCCGCCATGCCGCATCACAATGCGCTGCACCGTGCTCAGCCCGGCGCCGATGCCGGGGAAATCCGAACTCACATGCATGCGCTGGAAAATCCCGAAAAGTTTCTCGGCGTAGGCCATGTCGAACCCCGCGCCGTTGTCCTTGAAGAAGTAAACGGTTTCACCGTCCTGCCCCGATTGGCTGCCCACCACGATGTCGGCGCGTTCCTTTTTCGAGGTGAACTTCCACGCGTTGCCGGCCAGGTGATCGACCAGCTGCTTGAGCATCGCCGGATCACCGTGCGCGGCAAGTGCCGGCTGCACCGTAATGTCGGCTACCCGCGCGGGGTCGGCTTCCTGCAGCGCGGCAAACGCGGCCTGGGCCAGCGCGCCCAGGTCCACCGCCTGCGGCGCCAGCGGTGCGCGCAGCAGGCGCGAGACGGCCAGCAGCGCGGCGATCAGCTCATTGATGTTGCCCACGCCCAGGCGTATGCGCTGCAGGTAGTGCGTGCTGCGTTCCGCATTGCCCTTGGCGACAGCGCCCTCGAGCAGCCGGCTGAAACCGTCGATCGTGCTCAACGGCGCGCGCAGGTCGTGCGAGACCGAATAGGAAAAGTTTTCGAGTTCCTTGTTGGCGGCGGCCACCTCGGCGCCGCGCTGGCGCAGCTGCTCCTCCAGATGGGCCGTGATGCGCAGGATTTCCTGCTCGGCCGCGGCGCGGTCGCTGCCGTCACGCAGTTGCTGCAGCAGGACCGAAACGGCAGGCACGGCGCTCACGGCGACGGGTCCGGGAGGTTGGGTCATGACAGGCCTTGCGCTGGAGGGGTCGCTGTGTTGGGGCGATGGGTGCGCGGTGTTGAGAGTGAGAATGTCATCGGTGTCCCTGGATAACAGCGGGTGAATGGGTCACTATGCATGGTGCGGGGCCCGGGCGTCAAGCCGCGGGCTCGCGAAGGCGACGGGAAGCCGGCGCCGGCTCAGGGGGCACCTTCGTCGTCCGGTTCCCTGCCGGCACGGTGCGTGGAGGGCGGGGTGCACTCGTCCGGGTTGGCCACGAAGAGCCACCCGACAGCCAGCGCCGCCGGAATGGCGAGGAACCAATACGGGTTGCCGGTGAGCCAGGCACCCGCCATGCCGGCAGCGGTGCCTGCCGACAGGCACGCCAGAAACCAGGCCAGGCGGGTTTTGAGGTTTCGCGATGCGGACATGGAACAGCCTTGCTCACTTCAACGCGCCTCAACTCGCGGCGGCCCGCTGCAGCCGGTCGCGCACACCATCCCATGCCGGGTCGGCCGGCAGGTTTTCAATCCAGATCAGCTTGACGCCCTGGCTATCGAAGTCGCGCATCACGGCGAACAACTGCTGCGCGGTGGCGGCGGCATCGTCGGGCATGCGGCGGTACAGCACCTGCGCCGACTTGATGCGCACGATGCTGCGGGCATACACGGCGATGTGCGCGGCCTCCGCGCCGAGTACGTCGAGTGCGGTCTGGATCGCGCTGGCGTCCATCAGGCGCACCCGGGCGTTGGGCGCGTAGTGCGATGCCAGCGTGCCGGATGCGCGCGGTGCTTCTCCGAGTGCTGCCTCTTCCTGCTGCCAATCGTCCTTGTCGAACACCGGCTCGCCACAGGCGGCTTCGAGCTGCGCGCGTGTGAGCAAACCGGGGCGCAGCAGCACCGGACGGCCGCGCGTGCAGTCCACGATGCTGGACTCGATGCCGACCTCACAGGGTCCGCCGTCGAGCACCAGCAGCGTGTCGTCGAATTCTTCAGCAACATGCCGGGCGGTGGTCGGGCTGACGCGGCCAAAACGGTTGGCGCTGGGCCCGGCCACACCGGTGGCGCAGGCCTTCAGAAAGGCCAGTGCTACCGGGTGCGCGGGACAGCGCAGGCCGATGGAGTCCTGCCCGCCGGCGGCGGCGGCGGCCACGCCCGGCTTGCGCGGCAGGATCACGGTCAGCGGCCCGGGCCAGAAGGCCTGCATCAGGCGTGCGGCAAACGGCGGCACGCTGCTCGCGTAGTCGCTCACCTGCGCGGCATCCGCCACATGCACGATCAGCGGGTGATCGCTGGGCCGGCCCTTGGCGGCGAAGATGCCGGCCACGGCGGTGTCACTGGCCGCATCGGCGCCCAGGCCATACACCGTCTCTGTGGGAAAACCGACCAGCCCGCCGGCGCGGATCACGCGTGCGGCTTCCAGAATGGCCGCCGGGTCGGTGCCGCCCCGAATCATCGCAAGGCGTCCAGGCCGGGCAGCCCCAGCAGCTGCGCGGCCTGGCGTGCGACCGCGGTGACGCTGGCCACGTCGGCGCCGGTGACGGTGAGGTGGCCCATCTTGCGGCCGGCGCGCGCTTCGAGCTTGCCGTACAGGTGCAAATGCGTGCCCGGCAAGGCCAGCACGGCCTGCCAGTCGGGCGTGCGCAACTGGTCGGCGGCGTCAAACCACAGGTCACCGAGCAGGTTGAGCATGATGGCCGGCGAATGCTGGCGCGGCTGCGGCAGCGGCAAGCCGGCCATGGCATGGACCTGCAGGTCGAACTGCGAAACGTCGCAGGCGTCCATCGTGTAGTGGCCGCTGTTGTGCGGCCGCGGCGCCATTTCGTTGACCACCAGCGCGCCATCGGCACTGCCGTCGTCGATCACAAAAAACTCCACGCACAACACGCCCACATAAGCGATGTGATTAGCTATGGATTCAGTAGCTGCTCGCGCCCGCTGTGCAAGGGCTGCAGGCATGTTTCCCTCATAAGCCGCGGTAACGGCGAGGATGCCATCAACGTGCACGTTGTACTGCGGCGCAAAACCGGTGATGGTGCCGTCCCAGCCGCGCGCGACGATGACCGAACATTCGGCCTTCAGCGGCAGCAGCTTTTCCAGCACGCAGGGCACCTGCTTCAAATCGGCCCAGGCGGCGGCAAGTTCAGCAGCGGTTTTGACGCGCACCTGGCCCTTGCCGTCATAACCCATGCGTGCCGTTTTCAGGATGCCGGGCAGCAAGTCGGCCGGCACGGCGGCGAGCTGCGCCGACGTTTCGATCACGGCATAAGGCGCGCAGGTCACACCCGCCATGCCGGCGCTGGCGGTGAAGTGGGCTTTTTCCTCGATGCGGTTTTGCGCAATGGCGACGGCCGCCGCGCCGGGCGCCACCGGCCGGTCCACGGCCAGGGTTTGCAGCGCGTCGGCGGGAACGTTTTCAAATTCGGTGGTGATGGCGGCGCACAGTGAAGCCAGCTGCGCCAGGCCGTTCTCGTCCCGGTAAGCGGTCTGGATGTGGTAGTGGCTGACGCGGCCGGCCGGGCTGGTCGGGTCGGGGTCGAGCACCGCGGTGAAATACCCGAGCCGCTGCGCCGCATGCACAAACATGCGGCCGAGCTGGCCGCCACCCATCACGCCCAGGGTCGCGGGCTGGCCCGCGGCATCGACGGTGCCCGGGAAAATCGGCGAAAAACTCATGCGGGCGGCAAGGTCATGGCGCGCGCTGCGGCGGTCTGCTCGGCGCGGAAGGCCTGCAACTTGTCGGCCAGGGTTTTGTCGTGCAGGGCCAGCATGGCCACCGCAAACAGGGCCGCGTTGGCCGCACCGGCGTTGCCGATGGCAAAGGTCGCGACCGGCACGCCCTTGGGCATCTGCACGATGCTGTGCAGCGAATCGACGCCCTGCAGGTGGTTGCTGGCGACCGGCACACCGAGAATCGGCACCGCGGTCTTGGCGGCCAGCATGCCCGGCAGGTGGGCGGCACCGCCGGCACCGGCAATGATGGCCTGCAGGCCGCGCCCGCCGGCCTGTTCGGCATAGGCGAACAGCTCGTCGGGCATGCGATGGGCCGAGACCACGCGCGCTTCGTGCGCCACGCCGAACTGCTGGAGAATCTGCACGGCATGCTGCATGGTGGTCCAGTCGCTGCTGGAACCCATCACCACACCCACGAGGGGCGGCTTGAGATCTTGCGTTGTTGTCATGTGTTGCTTTCCGGGCCTGCTGTGCGGTCAATCGTTGGCTGCCAGCGCTGATTTTACGGGCTGGTGGGCCAGCCGGGCCGGCCGCCGCATGCTATCGTGCCAGCGCGGCACCGCTGTGCCTGTTGAAAACCCCTTCACCCACCCCTATTTGTCCAGCACCATGATCGACGTCACCATTGCCAATTTCGAAGAGGAAGTCGTTGCGGCTTCCATGACCATCCCCGTGCTGATTGATTTCTGGGCGCCCTGGTGCGGGCCCTGCAAATCACTCGGCCCGATTCTGGAGAAGGTCGAGATCGCCTACGGCGGACGCTTCAAGCTGGCCAAGATCGACTCCGACCAGGAGCAGCAACTCGGCGCCGCCTTCGGCATCCGCAGCATCCCGACCTGCATCCTGATGATGAACGGCCAGCCGGTGGACGGCTTCCAGGGGGCACTGCCCGAAGGCAAGGTCAAGGAGTTTCTCGACAAACACCTGCCGCCGGCCGAAGAGCTGCCACCCGCCGAGGAAGACATCGCCGAGCCGGAAGACACCAGCCCGGCCGCCGTGCTGGAAAAACTGCAGGCCGCCGTCGCCAGCGACCCGGCCAACGACAACGCCCGTTTCGACTACATCCGCCTGCTGCTGCAGCATGGTCAGGTGGAACACGCCAAGGCCGCTTTTGCGCCGGTGGCCAGCAAGGCGCCGACCGTGCGCAAGTTCGAAGCCCTGCAGCACTGGTTCAATGCTATCGAATCAGGAGCTGCTCACGCAGATGCAGCGGGGGCTCAAGCCGGATTTGATGCAAAGCTTGCAGCCAACAAGCGGGATTTCGACACCCGTTACGCGCTGGCGCAGTTGCACATGAGCCAGCAGCGCTGGGTGCCGGCCATGGACGAGCTGCTGGAAATTCTGATGCGCGACAAGGCCTGGAACGGGGAACTGGCACGCAAGACCTTTGTGTCCATCCTCGAAATCATCGAGCCGCCCAAAGTCAAGGTCGCCGACGGCCAGATCCCGCCGGATGATCCGACCGTGGCCACTTACCGCCGGCGCTTGAGCAGTGTGGTGCTGAGCTGATTCGCGGGGCCGCCGTCCTCGCACTGTGCGGTCTTTTGTAGTTCGCCGGCAAGCCGGGGGTTGCCCGGCGGCAACTCACTTTCTTTTTGCGTCGCCAAAAAGAAAGTAAGCAAAGAAAAAAGCGACCCGATGGTCTGGGTCCCTTCGCTTCGCTGCGGGCAACCTCCGGTGCTCGGTAAAAGCGGGGTCTCGCTAGCACTCTCCCGTCTCAAACAATCGCGAGCCCTGATCCGCTTTTGCCTGCACTCCTCGGCCCAGCCCGACGGGTGGGGGAAACAAATACGGGTTCGGGTGCGGGGAGACATGACGCGCGTAGCGCGTCATGTCGGAGTCAAGTGGCCGTCATGGTTGCACGCGAGCGCAGCACACGCAGCCAAATGAAGTCCCCCTCCATCGCCCAGCGGGGCGAGGGCAGGGGCTAGGGGTGGGAGTGGGGAGTTGCGCCTACTGTCCATAGCGAACCCAAGCCGCAGCGTGATGCAACAACCCAACGCGGCATTACCGTTCCTGCACCGCCCACTGAATCAGCGCATCCAGCGCCGGTCGCGCCGCGATCGCATTCGGGTGGTTGACCATGCCGACCACGATGTAACGCGCACCGCTCGCGCCGTTGGCATAGCCGGCCACGGCCGTCACGTCGCGCAGCGAGCCGGTTTTCATGAAGGCCTGCCCGGTGACCGCGGTGGCGCGTGTTCGCATGGTGGCGTCCACACCGGCGATCGGCAGGGAGTCGAGCAGGTCCTGCGCCACGCGGCCCTGCGCGGCGACCTGCAGCATGGCCGCCAGGCTGGCGGCGCTGATGCGTTCGACGCGGCTCAGGCCCGAGCCGTTGTCCATCACCGGGGCCTCCTGCCGCGGCAGGATTTTTTTCCACCAGGCTGCCAGCGCGGCACGGCCGGTTTCCGGCGTGCCCTGGGGGTGTTCGCCCGGCTGGGCGCTGCGCCCCAGCGTGAGGAAGAGGTGCTGGGCCATCACGTTGTTGGAGAACTTGTTGACGTCGCGCACGATGTCGCGCAGCGGCAGCGAGGGCGCGTCCAGGCGCAGCGGCGCTTTTTCACCGGACAGCGTGCCGCGTGCGCGCAACATGGCCAGCTCGGCCGGTGTGGCGTCGCGTGCGCTGCCGGTCAGCAGCCCGCCCAGCGCGCGCCACGAGCCTTCGATGGCGCGCGCCGCAAAGGTGGCGGGCTCGGCATAGGCCGTCGGCCAGAGACGTTCGCCGCAGGCCGACGAGTAGCTGCCGGCGAACTGGATGCGGTCGGGACTGTGCACGCTGGCGCGCAGCTCGCTGCGCCAGTCGCCGCAGCGGCTCACACGTGCCAGCGGCACCGTGTCGTCGACCAGCAGGCCGGCCATGGGCGGCTCGGTCTGCACCCGTGCGTGGCCATTGGCCAGGTCGGGCGTGAAGCGCATCACCAGTGACTTGAAGTTGATCAGCAAGGCATCGGGGCGCGCGTTGTAGGGCCGCAGCGGTTCGCCGTCGAACTCGCCGGCGTCCAGCGCCGGCACCAGGAAGGCGCTGCGGTCCAGCACGATGTCGCCGCGTATCACCTTCACGCCGCTGGCCTGCACCTGCCCCAGCAGTGCCTGCAGGCGTTCGACCACCAGCTTGGGGTCGCCGCCGCCGCGCACCACCAGATTGCCGTGCAGGAGTCCCTCCGACAGGCTGCCGTCCATCGTCAGGCGGGTGTTCCAGGTGTAGTCGGGCCCGAGCACGTCGAGTGCGGCGTAGGTGGTCACCAGTTTCATGACCGAGGCCGGGTTCATGGGCACCGTGCTGCGGTGTTCCAGGCGCGGCGGCTGCCGTCCCGAGGCATCCATCACCAGCAGCGTGACGGCGTCGGGCGGAACCCGCGCACGCACCAGGGCCTTGGCGATGGCCGGCGGCAGCGCCAGCCTGGGGGCGCGCACGGCTTTCTGGGCCAGCGCCCAGCCGGGGGCCAGGCCCAGGGCGAGCGCGGCAGCCAGCCGGCAGAGCAACAGGGGAGAGGGGAGCATGGCTGATTATCGGCCTTGCCCTGCGAAGCGGCCGCTTGCCCGGATAATCAAGCCATGCGTTTTTCTCCCAAGACGGTCGGTGTGCTTGCCGCCATCGTGACCGTCGCCATCTGGACCTCCTTCATCGTGATTGCACGCGCCACGGCGCACCGCAGCCTCACGCCGCTGGACATCAGCCTGTTGCGTTTCATCGGTGCGGCGATGGTGCTGCTGCCTTGGGGTGCCTGGCTGGTCTGGCGCCGCGCGCGCGACAGCCGCCCCGCTCTGGCGCCGCCCAGCTGGCTGGGCCTGTCGCCACTGGGTTTCCGGCTCACCGCGCTGATCGGCCTGGTCGGCGGTGTCGGTTACGCCTGCCTGGCCTACAGCGGCTTTTATTTCGCCCCGGCGGCCCATGCCTCGGTGCTGCTGCCCGGCACCCTGCCGCTGAGCACCACCCTGATGGCCGTGCTGATCCTGAAAGACCGCGTGACGCGGGTACGCGCCATCGGCCTGGGCCTGATTTTCCTGGGCGACGTGATGGTGGGCGGCGCCAGCCTGCTGCAGGCCTGGACGCAGGCCGGCAGCCAGGTCTGGAAGGGCGATCTGCTGTTTCTCTGCGCCTCCACCTGCTGGGCGGTTTATTCGGTGCTGGTGCGCAAACATGCGCTGCAGGCGGTGTCTGCCACCATTGCCATCAGCGTGTTTGCCTTCATGACCTATGTGCCGGTCTACAGCCTGCTGGCGTATTCGGGCGTCATCGCCACCCGGCTGGCCAGCGCGCCCTGGAGTGAGATTGTTTTCCAGATGGTGTTCCAGGGCGTGGGCTCGGTGGTGATCTCCGGCATCACCTTCACCAAGATGGTTCAGTCCTTCGGCCCGGTGCGCTCGACCATGATCACCGCGGTGGTGCCCGGCCTGTCGGCGCTGGGCGCGGTGATCTTCCTCGGCGAGCCGCTGCACTGGAACCTGCTCGCCGGCTTGGCGCTGGTGACCCTGGGCATTGTGTTCGGCGTGCGTGTGCAGGCCCAACGCATCACGACAACCACTCCTGATTTGATAGCTGCTAGCGCAGACTCCACAAGGGCCAAGGCCTGATTTGACTCATCAACCCATGAAACTCCTGGCTTTTGACACCAGCACCGACAGCATGTCGCTGGCCCTCACCGACGGTCAGCGCATCTGGCAGCACACCGGCCCCGGCGGCGCGCAGGCGTCGAGCACGCTGATTCCGGCGATTCTCGAACTGCTGGGCCAGGCCGGGCTGGCGCTGGCCGATCTGGACGCACTGGTGTTCGGCCGCGGCCCCGGCTCCTTCACCGGCCTGCGCACGGCGTGCTCCGTGGCGCAGGGCCTGGCGCTGGGGGCGCGCCTGCCGGTGCTGCCGCTGGACACACTGATGGCGGTGGCCGAAGAGGCCCGCTTCCAGCACGAAGGTCCGCAGGCCGCGACCCGCCTGCAGGTGACGGCGCTGCTCGATGCACGCATGGACGAGATGTATGTGCAGCGTTTTGCCTGCGACGCCGGGCGCTGGACCTCGCTGGCCGACTGCGCCCTGATACGCCCGGAAAACCTGCCGCTCGATCCGGCGGACGACCTGCTGGCCGGCAATGTGTTCGGCGTCTACGCGGCGCGCCTGCCGGTGTTTCCGGACAGCCTGCCGCGCCTCACCGCCCTGCCCACGGCTGTGGCCATGCTGCGGCTGGCGCCTGCGCTGCTGGCCGCCGGCCACGGCGTGCCGGCCAGCCAGGCGCTGCCGCTGTACGTGCGTGACAAGGTGGCGCTGACCACCGAAGAGCGCGCCCGCGTCAAGGCCGGCATCGCCGCGGCGGCCGGCCGATAATGAGCCATGAGCGCCGTTCTCGAACCCCTCGAAGCCCAGTTCGAACCCATGACCGAGTCGTGGTTCGATGCGGTGCTGCGGGCCGAGCAAAGTGCTTATGCGCACCCGTGGACGCGCGGCAATTTCAGCGATTCGCTCAAGGCCGGTTACCAGGCGCTGGTGCTCACCGGCGGCAGCGGGCCGGGCGCGGAGCTGCTGGGCTATTTTGTGGCCATGAAAGGTGTGGACGAGGTGCATCTGCTCAACATCACAGTGGCGCCTGCCCACCAGCGCCAGGGCTGGGCCCGCGTGATGCTCGATGCGCTGGCACTCTGGTCGCGCGGCCAGGGCGCGCAGTGGCTGTGGCTGGAAGTGCGCGTGAGCAACGGCCGGGCCAGGGCGGTGTACGAGCGTTACGGCTTTCGTCACGTCGGAACCCGGCGCCAGTACTACCCCGCGGCGAATGCCACCCGCGAAGACGCCGTGGTCATGAGCATGGCACTGCAAGCCGGACACAGCGAGCCATGAAAGTGCTGCCGTGAGCCTGGACCTGGACAAACGCCAGCGCGCCATGCTGCGTGAAATGGGCGTGCGCCTCTGGCAGCCGCCATCGCCACCGCCGGTGGCAGCGGATGCTGCTATCAATACAGTAGCTGTTGACGCCCCTCCGAAAAGGGCTGAAGGCCGATTTGATGTTGAGGCCGAACCGGCACGTGCGCTCGCACCCGCCGCCGCACCGGCGGTGCGACCGCCGGCCCAAGTGCCCGTGGCGCGGCCGGCCACCGGCCTGCAGCCGCGTCCTGCCGGCGTGGAGCTGATGGACTGGCCCGCCCTGCAGGCCGCGGTGGCCGGCTGCCGCGCCTGCGCCCTCTGCGAAAGCCGCAAAAACACGGTGTTTGGCATCGGGCCAGTGGCCGCCGACGGCGCCGCGCCGCAGGTCGACTGGCTCATCGTCGGCGAGGCGCCCGGCGAAAACGAAGACCTCGCCGGTGAACCCTTTGTCGGCCAGGCCGGCAAGCTGCTCGACAACATGCTGCTGGCCATCGGCCTGCAGCGCGGCCATGACGCTGCCGCGCCGCGGGCCGGTCTCTCGACCAGCGTTTTCATCACCAATGTGCTCAAGTGCCGCCCGCCGGCCAACCGCAACCCCGACCCGGCGGAAGTGGCGCAGTGCGAGCCTTACCTGAAACGCCAGGTCGAACTGCTGCAGCCGAAAATGATCCTGGCGCTGGGCAAATTTGCCGCCCAGTCGCTGCTGCAGGACAGCGTGCCCGAGGTGCAGAAAATCCCGCTCGGCAAGCTGCGTGGCCAGGTGTTTCGCTACCTCGGCGTGCCGGTGGTCGTCAGTTACCACCCGGCCTACCTGCTGCGCAGCCTGGGCGACAAGGCCAAGGCCTGGGACGACCTGTGCCTTGCGCAGGCGCAGCTATAGCCCCCACGCTTGTCGCTTCGCGTACTGCGCTGCCCCCCGAGGGGGCGCTGCGCCTGCGGGCCGGCGAAGCCGGACCCGCGGCCCCTGCTGGTATGAAGAGATCCTCTGTGCTAGCCCGTCACTTGGCTGTCCGCTGCGGCGCCAGCACCGAGGCAATCGCCACCACCATCAGCACCACGGCGGCCCAGTCCTGCCAGTGCAGGACCTCGCCCAGGCCCAGCGCGCCCGAGAACACGCCCAGGATGGGAATCATCATCACGCTCAGGGTGGAGGCAATCGGCGGCAGGCTGCGCGCCAGGAAAAACCAGGCCGCGTGGGCAAAACCGAAAATGATCACAGCGTTGTAGAGAATCGAGGCCCAGCTCACGGCCGGGGGCGCCTTCCACTGCGGCATCTCGAAGGCCGCGCTCAGCCCGGTCATCACCACCGCCGTCATCACCGTCATCCAGAAGGAAATCGTCAGGGTGGCCACCGGCATCGTGGTGTTGCGCAGCTTCTGCGTGCCGACGGCCCAGGTGGCCGCGGCCGCCAGCGCGCAGAGCACCCCGATGGGCCGGCCCGACAGGTTGGTCAACTCGTGCCACAGCAGCAGCGACACGCCCAGCGCGGCTGCGGCCACACCCAGCCAGCTGCGGCGCTGCAGCTGGTTGCCGAAGAACCAGGCGCCAAACAGCGCCGAAAAAATCGGCATGGTGTAGCCCAGGATGGCGGCGCGCCCGCTGCTGAGGTTTTTGACCGCCAGGATGATCAGCCCGTGCCAGACAAACATGTTGGCAAACGCCAGCCAGAACAGCTCGCGGTATTTCTCGCGCGGCACAAAAAACGGCACCTTCATCAGCAGCATCGCCGCGCCCAGCACCGGAATGCCCAGCCAGATCGACAGGGCGCGAAAAGTGAGTGGCGGAAAGTCGGCGACGCCGACTTTCATGATGGGCCAGTTGATGCCCCAGGCCAAGGTCAGCAGGACGAGGAGGATGAGCTGGCGGCGTGAGAGTTGCATGGGCGGCTGGGGTGGAAGGTGATGGGTGCCGCTATTGTCCGGGCGGCGAGGAAATCCTGCAGTGGACAGCTATGAGGCTCCCCGGCTTAACCAGCAGGGGCCGCGGGTCCGGCTTCGCCGGCCCGCAGGCGCAGCGGCCCCCTCGGGGGCAGGGAACTTGCGCGTTGTGAGCGGCAGTAGGAGGCATGTCTGTTCAAGCCGGGGCCGCGGGTCCGGCTTTGCCGGCCCGCAGGCGCAGCGGCCCCCTCGGGGGGCAGGGAGCTACACGAAGTGAGCGACCGTGGGGGCTCTAAAATACTGCATGACTTTCCTCGAGATGCTGGGCGCGGCTGAGCGCCAGAACCAATCGATGCTGTGTGTGGGCCTGGACCCGGAGCCCACGAAGTTCCCGGGCAAGCTCAAGGGCGACTCCAACAAGATCTACGACTTCTGCGCGGCCATTGTGGACGCCACGGCCGATCTGGCCATCGCCTTCAAGCCGCAGATCGCCTACTTTGCCGCGCACCGCGCCGAAGGCCAGCTCGAACGCCTGATGGAACACATGCGCCGCGTGGCACCGCAGGTGCCCATCATCCTGGACGCCAAACGCGGTGACATCGGCAGCACCGCCGAGCAGTACGCGGTCGAGGCCTTCGAGCGTTACGGCGCCGACGCGGTGACCCTCTCGCCCTTCATGGGGTTTGACTCGGTCGCGCCCTATCTCAAGCACGCCGGCAAGGGCGCATTTTTGCTGTGCCGCACCTCCAACCCCGGCGGGGACGACCTGCAGAACCAGCGCCTGGCCTCCATCGAAGGGCAGCCGTTGCTTTACGAACACGTGGCCCGGCTCGCGCAGGGCCCGTGGAACCTCAACGGCCAGCTGGGCCTGGTGGTGGGCGCCACCTACCCGGCAGAGATCGAACGTGTGCGCGCGGTGGCGCCGACCTTGCCGCTGCTGATTCCCGGTGTCGGTGCACAGGGCGGCGACGCCGTGGCGACCGTGAAAGCCGGCTGGCGACCCGGCGCGCCCATCATCGTGAACTCCTCACGCGCCATCATTTACGCCTCGTCGGGTGACGACTTTGCCGAGGCCGCGCGGCGTGAAGCCCTCCGGACGCGGGACGTGCTGCAGGCCGCGCGAAGCTGAGCTTCTGGTAGCAGCCCAGCCACCACTCCCGGGTCAGCGATGCAACTCAAATGGCTGGAAGACTTCGTGGCGTTGGCGCAAACCCGCAGCTTCAGCCGCGCGGCCGAGTTGCGCCACGTCACGCACCCAGCCTTCGGGCGCCGCATCAAGGCGCTGGAGGCCTGGGCCGGCACGACGCTGATCGAGCGCGAGAAAACCCCGCTGACACTCACTGCCGCCGGCACCAGCCTGTTGGACAACGCGCAGCAGATGGTGGGCAACCTGAAGTCCGCGCACGACGAGCTGCTCAATGCCGCCGGACGCCACGAGAACCTGGTCGCGCTCGCCACCGGGCGCACGCTGGCGCGCACCCTGGCGGCCGATCTGCTGCTGCGTTTCAGGCCGCTGCTGGGGGAGGGCGAGCTGCGTATCCTGACCCGTTCCCTGACCGACACCGCGCAGATGCTGGAACGCGGCGAGGTCGACTTCATGCTGATTTACCATCACCCGCTGCTGGCCGTGCGCCTCAGTGCGCGCGAGTACGCGCACCTGACGCTGGCCCGGGACCGGCTGGTGCCGGTCACCCGGGCCAATGCCCAGGGGCGCGGGCAGCACCGCTTCGGCGCAAGGGCCGACACGCCCTACCTGGCCTATGCCAGCACCCTGGCGCTGGGCCGGCTGGTGCAGGACCATCTGGCCAACAACCCGCATGCTCCGCGCCTGCAGCGGGTGATCGAGTGCGACTCGGCCGACGCCGTGTACGAATATGCCCTCAAGGGCCTGGGGGTGGCCTGGCTGCCGTGGTCCATGGTGTCGGCTGCCTGCAAGAAGGGCCAGCTGGTGGTGCTGGGCGACGCGCACCTGGAGGTCGGCTTCGAAGTGCGGGCTTACCGCGCCAAACACCGCCTGAACGCGCTGGCAGAACGTCTGTGGCAGGTGATGGCCCAGCGCTGAGCTGTTGCCAAAACAGCCATGAACGGTGCCGAAACGGCACCAAACGGAAAGCCGCCATCAAGACAATGAAAAGGTCTGTGTCCTTTCAGGAGTCGCGATGTCCGCCCATGCTACGCCAGGATCACCGAATAACCTCCCTTCCCCTGATTGTTGAAAGAAAAACCATGTCGTTCCTGCCTCTTTCGCGCCGTACCGCCGTTTGCGCTGCCCTGGCTTTGCTGGCCTGCGCCAGCGTGAGCGCCCAGCCTGACAGCTATCCCAGCAAACCCATCACCATCGTGGTGGCCTACCCGCCTGGTGGCAGCACCGACCTCACTGGCCGCACCCTGGGCGCCGAACTGTCGCGCAAGCTGGGCGTGCCGGTGATTATTGACAACGTGGGCGGTGCCGGTGGCGCGATCGGCGCGCAGAAGGTCGCCAATGCCGCACCGGACGGCTACACGCTGCTGGTCGGCGCCAGCAATGAAATCGCCATCACCCGGCTGGTGTCGAGCGCAGTCAAGTACGACGTCAAGGACTTCACGCCGATCGGCCTGATTGCCACACAGCCCATGGTGCTGGTGGCCTCGCAGAAGTCGGGCGTCAAGACGGTGGACCAGTTCATGAGCCTGGTCCGGCAAAACCCCGGCAAGTACAGTTTTGGCAGCTCCGGCGTGGGCACCGCCCTGCATCTGGCCGGCGAGATGGTCAAGGACCAGGGCGGCCTCTTCATGACCCACATTCCCTACCGCGGCGTGGCGCCCCTGGCCAACGATCTGCTGGGCAACAACATTGACTTCGGTGTGTTCGTGCTGTCCAGCGGCCTGCCGCACATCCGCAGCGGCAAGGTGGTCGCGCTCGGCACCACCGAAGCCCGGCGCTCGCCGATGACTGCCGACATCCCGGCCCTGGCCGAGACGCCCAGGCTCAAGGGCATCGACATCAACATCTGGTTTGCGCTGATGGGACCGGCCCGCCTGCCCGAGCCGGTGGTGGCCAAGCTCAAGAAAGCCCTGAACGATTCCCTGCAGACGCCCGAGCTGCGCAAGAAGCTGGAAGATTCGGGCTCGACGGTTTCGCCCCTCAATGTGGACATGCCCCGGTTCCTGAGCCAGGAAACCACCAAATACAAGCGCATTGTCGAGTTTGCGAACATCAAAGAATGAGCACCGCCTTGCCATTTGATTTGCCCAAGCCGGACATCGCCGCCTGGCGCGCGGGCAACACCGGCACCGAAGGTGTCTGGCAGTTTGATTCGGGCCTGCCGGGCAGGCAGGTGCTGATCACCGCCCTGATCCACGGCAACGAGCTGTGCGGCGCCTGGGCGCTCAAGGGCCTGCTCGAGGCCGGCGTACGGCCGAAGCAGGGGCGTCTGACGCTGGCGTTCTGCAACCTGGCCGCGTTCGACCGCTTCGATGCGGCCAACCACGATGCCTCCCGCTTCGTGGACGAGGACCTCAACCGCCAATGGTCGCCCGAGCGCATGCACGTCGGTGGCACACAGGAGCGCCGGCGTGCGGCGGCCTTGCTGCCCTTTGTCGAGCAGGCCGACTGGCTGCTGGATCTGCACTCCATGCACGAACGCGCCGCCCCCTTGCTGCTGGCCGGCATGCAGCCACGCAACCTGGCGCTGGCCCGCCGTCTGCGTGCGCCTGAACACGTGGTGGTGGATGCCGGGCACAAGGACGGCGTGCGCATGCGCGACTTCGGCCGCTTTGGAGAACTCAACCCGCAGGGCGAGGACGCGGCCTGTTCACTCCTGCTGGAATGCGGCTTTCATGGCGACCTGGGCAGCCGCGTGGTGGCCCAGGACATGTGTGTGCGTTTCCTGCTGGCCGCCGGGGTGCTGGACGAGGCGACCCTGCAACGCGCCCTGCCGGGCTGGCAGCAAGGAGATGCCCCGCGCCAGTGGGTGCTGGAAGTCACAGGCCCGGTGGTGGCGTGCAACGACCGGTTCCGTTTTACCCACGCCTTCCAGGGGCTGGAGCTGATAGAACACGCCGGCACCGTGATTGGCTGGAACGACAGCGAGCCTGTGAGCACGCCCTACGACGACTGTGTGCTGGTGATGCCTTCGGTGCGCCAAGCCCGCGCCGGTGTCACCGTGGTTCGTTTCGCGCGCCGCCGGCCTTTGTAAAAAGCCTCGCTGCGTTGCTGCAGGTTTTTCGCAGGCGTTGCAGCGGGCTGGTTTGCTATATTTTCAGTAGCTGTCGGCGCCCGTGTTTAAAGGGCTGGAGGCCGATTTGGTTCAATGAGCGACGGTAAACCGCTTCTGCACATGCCGCGGCGTTTCGATTTCATCAACGATGGCCACGGCCAGGTCGGCCACTGAAATGCCGGCCGGCTGGTCGCCTTGGCCGGGCAGCAGGTCGTCGGCGCCGACGCGGTACTTCCCGGTGCGCTCGCCCGGTGCCAGGGCAATCGGCGGCGAGACAAAACTCCAGTCCAGCGTGGTTTCTTTCTTGAGTTCGTTCAGCGCCTCGCGGGCCGCCAGCGCGCCCTGTTTGTACTGGGCCGGAAACTCGGGCGTGTCCACCAGCTGCAGACCGGGGGCGACATACAGGCTGCCGGCGCCGCCGACCACCAGCAGGCGTTTCAGGCCTGCTGCCTTGACGCCCTGCACAATGGCCCGGCTGGCCTGCAGGTGCAGGGCGTGGATGGCCGGCTCGCTCCAGCCGGGGTTGTAGGCGCTGATCACCGCCTCATGGCCGGCGACGGCTTGGGCGACCTGCTTGGCGTCGAGCGCGTCGGCCTGCACCACGGTCAGCCCGGTTTGCGCGGGGAGTCTGGACGGCGTGCGGGCCAGCACGGTGACCTGGTGGCCACGACCCAGCAACTCGGAAAGGATGGGGGAGCCGACGAAACCAGTGGCGCCTATCAATGCGATCTTCATGAAAAACTCCAGAGTGATTGAAGAAGCCTGTAGTCTGATTTCTTCATAAACAATTGAATAGCCGGCAAAAATCGCTAATACTGTGAAGCTCAACTAACCAATAGAGCCAAAACTGGACCCCTATAAACGCATGGCGATTTTTGCCGAGGTGGTGGCCGCGGGCTCGCTGACGGCGGCGGCGCGCCAGCTGGGCATGACACCGTCGGCGGTCAGCCAGCATTTGCGCCAGCTCGAGGAGTCGCTGGGTCTGGCCCTGCTGCACCGCTCCACCCGGCGGCTCACGCTGACCGAAGCCGGTGAGCGTTACCACACGGGTTGTGCGGCCATGGTCGCCGCGGCGCGCTCGGCCGACCAGGCCCTGGCGCGTCTGCGTGACGAGCCCGAAGGCGAGTTGCGGCTGGCGGCCCCCATCGGTTTTGGCGGGCTGCTCGCCACGGCGCTTGCGCCCCTGCGTGCCCACACGAAGCTGTCGCTGCACCTGCTGCTGGATGACGCGGTGATCGACCTGATTGCCGCCCGCGTGGACATCGCCCTGCGTGTGGGTGCGCTGGCGGATTCAACGCTGGTGGCGCGCAAGCTCGGCAGCATGAAGCGGCAACTGTGCGCATCGCCGGCCTATCTGGCCGGGCGGGGCTGGCCGGCGCAGCCGCAAGACCTGCTGCAACACGACTGGCTGGGCGGCCGGCCGGGCGCGGCCGGCGGCGAGCTGCTGGACTTGCAGGGCCCGGACGGCGAGCACCAGACGGTGCGCATGCAGGGGCGCGTGCAGGCCACGCAGGTGACGGCCCTGCACGCCTTGTGTGTGGCGGGCTGGGGCATCAGCATTGTGGTCAGCGACGATGACCGCCGTGCGCTGGCCGACGGGCGACTCCTGCCGGTGCTGCCCGGTTGGCAACTGGCTGACCTGCCGGTGTACGCGGTGACGCCGCGGCGCGGCGAGCAGCCCGCCAAGGTACGCCATGCGCTGGAGCTGCTGGCCGCGTATTTCAATCAGCCAGCCGCAGGGCCGACGCGTCTCAGCGCGGCTTGAGCATCCCGCCCAGCATCACGCAGGCCAGCGCCGCCACCACCAGCGTGATGCCGGCCCACTGCCAGGGCGTGATGGCTTCACCGAGCACCAGCATGCCGGTGGTCAGGCCCACCACCGGCACGCCCAGGCTGAAGGGCGCAACGCGGTTGGCGGGGTGGCGCTTGAGCAGGCCGGTCCACAGGCTGTAACCCAGGATGGTCGCGACCCAGCCGAGATAGGCCACCGCCAGCCAGCTGGAGGCGCGGGCCTGGGTCCACTGCCAGCGCGTCGCCTCGGGGTCGAACACCAGCGACAGCAGCGTGAAGGGCAGGATGGCGAAGATGCTGCTCCAGACCACAAAGGCCATCGGCGAGTAGGCTACCCCTCCTTGCTGCACGTGGCGCGCCACGATGTTGGACATGGCCCACATGGCGGCGGCGCCCAGCGTGAGCACAAAACCCGCCAGCGTGGTGGCGGCAACCGCGCCGCCGTCGGCGGGTGCCAGGTAATTCAGCGCAAAGCAGGCCAGACCCAGCGCCGCGAGCACCATGCCGGCCTGCAACGGCCGGCTGGCGCGCTCGTGCAGCAGCACAAAGCCGAACAGCGCGGTGAAAAACACCTGGGTTTGCAGCAGCACCGACGCCAGCGCCGCCGTCATGCCGACTTTCAGCGCGACGAACAGGATGCCGAACTGCCCGACACCCTGGAACAGGCCGTAAAACGCCAGCCATTTCCACGGGATATTGGGCGGCCGGACAAACAACACCAGCGGCAGCACGGCAAACACATAACGTGCGGCGCCCAGCTGGAAGGGCGTGAAGTCGCGCAGCGCGAATTTCATGACCACAAAGTTGACGCCCCAGACCACGACCACCACGAGGGCGGCCGCCAGATCGCGGCCGGTCAGGACGCCGGGCCGCATCAAACGCCCGGCAGCGCGGCGCGTGCGGCGTTCAGGTGGGTCCTGACGTGCTGCGCCAGGGCGATGTCGCCCGGTGTTTCGGGCAACCAGGCCTCGACAGGAATGGTTTTCCCGTTCGGGTCCACCGCGACAAACACCACCACACATTCGGTGATGACTTCCATCTCGCCGGTTTTCATGTCGCCGGCGCGCACCTCGACCGCGATGTTCATGCTGGTGCTGCCGGTGTAGGCCAGCCGAGCCTGCACTTCCACCAGGTCGCCGATCATGATGGGACGCTGGAAGCGGATGCTGCCGACCGACACCGTGACGCAGTAACGCTTGGCCCAGCGCGTGGCGCAGGCGTAGCCGGCTTCGTCGATCCACTTCATGACGGTGCCGCCATGGACCTTGCCGCCGAAGTTGATGGTGCTCGGTTCGGCCAGAAAACGCAGGGTGATCGACGACATACGGCTCCTTGTGAAATGCTATGAAAATAATAGCTGTTTGCGCCCGTCCATCAAGGGCTGCAGCCAGTTTCTTTACAAAAGTCGCTTCAGGTAACGCCCGGTATGGCTGGCCGGGTTGGCGGCGATGTCTTCGGGTGTGCCCACGCCCACCACGGTGCCGCCACCGGCCCCGCCCTCGGGGCCCATGTCGATCAGCCAGTCGGCGGTCTTGATGACGTCGAGGTTATGTTCGATCACCACGATGGTGTTGCCGGCGTCGCGCAGCTGGTGCAGTACCTTGAGCAGCAGGGCGATGTCGGCAAAATGCAGGCCGGTGGTCGGTTCGTCCAGGATGTAGAGCGTGCGGCCGGTGTCGCGTTTGGACAATTCGAGTGCCAGCTTGACGCGCTGCGCCTCGCCGCCCGACAGCGTGGTCGCCGCCTGGCCCAGCTTGATGTAAGAGAGGCCGACATCGAGCAGCGTGTGCAGCTTGCGCGCAATCACCGGCACCGCCTTGAAGAACTCGGCCGCGTCTTCCACCGTCAGGTCCAGGATCTGCGCGATGTTCTTGCCCTTGTACTGCACCTCCAGCGTTTCGCGGTTGTAGCGCATGCCCTTGCAGACATCGCAGGGCACGTAGACGTCGGGCAGGAAGTGCATCTCGACCTTGACCACGCCGTCGCCCTGGCAGGCCTCGCAACGACCGCCGGCCACGTTGAAGGAAAAGCGCCCCGCGCCGTAGCCGCGTTCACGCGCGGTGTTCATCTCGGCCATCAGCTCGCGGATCGGTGTAAACAGCCCGGTGTAGGTGGCCGGGTTGCTGCGTGGCGTGCGGCCGATCGGCGACTGGTCCACATTGATGACCTTGTCGAAATGCTCGATGCCTTCCATCGCTTCATGCGGTGCCGGCTCCTCGTGCGCGCGGTACAGGGTGCGCGCCACGGCCGCGTACAGGGTGTCGTTGACCAGCGTCGATTTGCCGGAACCCGACACGCCGGTCACGCAGGTCAGCAGGCCGACCGGGAAATCGACACTGACGTTCTTCAGGTTGTGGCCGCTGGCGTTGATGACCTTGATGGCCTGCAGGTCGCCCTGGGTCAGCAGGTGTTCGGCTTCGCGCGCGGCGCGTTTGACGCCGGCCGCGCTGGGCGCAAACTTCGACGGTTTTTTGGGATCGCGGTAAGGGGCTTTGACCACCGTCGGCAGCCAGGGCGTGCGGCGCTTGGGCACCTCGATCTTCAGGACCTGCGACAGGTATTTGCCGGTCAGCGAATCGGGGTTGGCCAGCACGTCCTCGTAGCTGCCTTGCGCCATCACCCGTCCGCCGTGGATGCCGGCGCCCGGTCCCATGTCGATCACATGGTCGGCCGCGCGGATCATGTCCTCGTCGTGTTCGACCACCAGCACGCTGTTGCCGATGTCGCGCAGGTGTTTGAGCGTGCCGATCAGGCGGTCGTTGTCGCGCTGGTGCAGGCCGATGCTGGGTTCGTCGAGCACATACATCACGCCGGTCAGGCCCGAGCCGATCTGCGAGGCGAGACGGATGCGCTGCGACTCGCCGCCCGACAGCGTCTCGGCGCTGCGGTCCAGGCTCAGGTAATTGAGGCCCACGTCGTTGAGGAACTTCAGGCGCAGGCCGATCTCGCGCACGACTTTGCCGGCGATCTCGGCCTTGGCGCCTTCCATGCTCAAGGTGTTGAAGTAGTCGAAGCTCTCACGCAGGGTGATGCTGCTGATCTCGTAAATCGCCTTGCGGCTGACCGCGCCCACCAGGTACACATGGCGCGCTTCGCGGCGCAGGCGCGTGCCTTCGCAGTCCGGGCAGGGTTGCAGGCTGCGGTAACGCGCCAGTTCCTCGCGCACGGCCGCCGAGTCGGTTTCGCGATAGCGCCGCTCGAAGTTGGTGATCACGCCTTCAAACGGGTGTTTCTTGCTGACCTTGCGGCCGGCCGACTGGCCCGACTCCATCACGTAGCTGAACTTGATGTCTTCCTCACCCGAGCCGTGCAGCACCACCTGCCGGATCGCCTCGGGCAGTTTTTCAAAGGCGGTGTCGATGTCGAAGCTGTAGTGTTTGGCCAGGCTCTCCAGCATGGCGAAGTAATAGGCATTGCGCCTGTCCCAGCCCTTGACGGCGCCGCTGGCCAGGCTGAGCGACGGGAAGGCCACCACACGCGCCGGGTCGAAAAATTCCATGTGACCCAGGCCGTCGCAGCTCGGGCAGGCGCCCACCGGCGAGTTGAAGGAAAACAGGCGCGGCTCCATCTCGCTGAGCGAGTAGCTGCAGACCGGGCAGGAGAACTTGGCGCTGAACAGGTGTTCCTGGCCGGAATCCATTTCCATCGCCAGCGCCTTGCCGTCGGCCAGGCGCAGTGCGGCTTCAAAACTTTCAGCCAGGCGCTGCTGCATGTCGGGCCGCACCTTGAGGCGGTCGATCACCACGTCGATGTTGTGTTTCTCGGCTTTCTTGAGCTTGGGCAGCTCGTCGAACTCATAGGCCGTGCCGTCCACGCGAAAGCGCACATAACCCTGGGCCTGCATCTCGGCGAACACGTCGACAAACTCGCCCTTGCGTTCACGCGCCACCGGCGCCAGGATCATGAGTTTGGTGTCTTCGGGCAGCGCCAGCACATGGTCGACCATCTCGCTGACACTTTGCGCCTGCAGCGGCAGGTCGTGATCGGGGCAAAACGGCGTGCCGGCGCGCGCAAACAGCAGGCGCAGGTAGTCGTGGATTTCGGTCACCGTGCCCACGGTGGAGCGCGGGTTGTGGCTGGTGGCCTTCTGCTCGATGGAGATCGCCGGTGACAGGCCCTCGATCATGTCCACATCGGGCTTGTCCATCAGCTGCAGGAACTGCCGCGCGTACGTGCTCAGGCTTTCCACATAACGGCGCTGGCCCTCGGCGTACAGCGTGTCAAAAGCCAGCGAGGACTTGCCCGAGCCGCTCAGCCCGGTGATCACCACCAGCTGGTTGCGCGGAATGTCGAGGTCGATGTTCTTGAGGTTGTGCGTGCGCGCGCCGCGGATGCTGATGCGCTGCGCTGCGAGGGCCTGGGCCAGGTAGCGGCTGGTATCGGGCTCGGTTGCCACACGGTCTTCAGCAGCCGTGGGAGCGAGGTATTGGCCGTCGGTGGAAGAGTTCACTGTATAAGGGCGCCGCAAAACCCTCCATCATAGACCGATGTGTGTTTTTCGGGGTTCCGGGGCCATGGGGCGGGCTCCTGTCGCCCGGTGCGGGCGCAGTTCGTGCTTGCGCAAGGGCAAATGAAACGCGGTGCAATTCAAAGACAATAGGCCCTGTCTTCCGCAGGTGCCCCTGCCAGCCCTTTTTTTGTTTTTCAAATTTCCAGCCCTACTCTGTGTCTTCAGCCCGCCCCGACCTGCCTTCCTACCCCATGACCGCGACCGAGCGGCGCGCCAGCGCGTCGCTGGCCTCCATTTTTGCGCTGCGCATGCTCGGGCTTTTCCTGGTGCTGCCTGTGTTTGCACTGGAGGCGGCGCGTTATCCGGGCGGGGACGACCCGGCGCGTGTCGGTCTGGCCATGGGCATTTACGGCCTGACCCAGGGCATTTTGCAGATTCCCTTTGGCATGGCCTCGGACTGGCTGGGCCGCAAAAAGGTCATCGTGTTCGGCCTGCTGGTGTTTGCGCTGGGCAGTTTTGTCGCCACCTGGGCGCCTGACCTGACCTGGCTGATCATTGGCCGTTCGCTGCAGGGCGCCGGTGCCATCTCGGCCGCCGTCACCGCGCTGCTGGCCGACACCACGCGCGACGAGGTGCGTACCAAGGCCATGGCGCTGGTGGGCGCCAGCATCGCCCTGATGTTTGCGCTGTCGCTGGTGCTGGCGCCGGTGCTGGCCGCACAGGTCGGCCTGGGCGGGCTGTTTGCTTTCACCGGGTTGCTGGCGCTGGCCGGCATCGCGGTGGTGATCTGGTGGGTGCCGCCCGAGCCGGCGCAGCATGTGAACCGGCCGCGCGGCAGCCTCGCCGAGGTGCTGAAACACCCGGCCTTGCTGCGGCTCGATGTCGGCGTGTTTGTGCTGCACGCCGTGCAGCTGGCCATGTGGGTGGCCATTCCCGCGTTGCTGGTGCAAGCCGGGCTGGACAAGGACCACCACTGGCAGGTCTACCTGCCGGCGGTGCTGGCCTCCTTCCTGGTGATGGGCTTGACGCTGTTTCCCCTGGAAAAACGCGGTTACCTGCGCGCCGTGTTCCTGGCCGCGGTGGGCCTGATCACGCTGGTGCAGTTCGGACTGATGGGCGCGGCGATGCAGGGCAGCCCCAGCCTGGCCTGGCTGGGCGCCTTGCTGTTCCTGTTTTTCTGCGGCTTCAATGTGCTTGAAGCCTCCCAGCCCAGCCTGGCGTCACGGGTAGCCCCGGCCCATTCCCGCGGCGCGGCGCTCGGGGTCTACAACACGCTGCAGTCGCTCGGATTTTTTGCCGGCGGTGCCCTGGGCGGCTGGCTGGCCAAAACCGCAGGGCCGCAAGCCCTGTTTGCGGCTTGCGGCGGGCTGATGCTGCTGTGGCTGCTGGTGGCGTGGCCCATGCGGGCGCCCGGCAGGCATGCGGCCGCTCCGGATGCCGGCCTGGCCGCGCAGCCAGTTAAACTGTGAAAAATTAGGAGAACACGCCATGGCATCCGTCAACAAAGTCATCCTCGTCGGCAACTTGGGCCGCGACCCCGAAGTGCGTTATTTGCCCAGCGGCGACGCCGTCGCCAACATTGCGCTGGCCACCAGCAGCAAGTACAAGAACAAGGCCGGTGAAATGGTCGAGGAGACCGAATGGCACCGCATCAGCTTTTTCGGCCGCCAGGCCGAGATCGTCGGTGAATACCTCAAGAAAGGCCGCTCGGTCTACATCGAGGGGCGCCTGAAAACGCGCAAGTACACCGACAAGGACGGCGTCGAGAAATACGCGACCGACATCATTGCCAGCGAGATGCAGATGCTCGGCAGCCGCGAAGGCATGGGTTCGCCCGGCGGTGACGGTGACGGCGATGGCGGCGAACGCCAGTATTCCCGTCCGGCGGCCGCGCCGCGTGCGCCGGCCCCGGCCCCCCGTGCGCCAGCGCCTGCGCCGACCAAGGCCGCAAGCGGCTTTGACGACATGGACGACGACATTCCGTTCTAAACCCTGCTCCCGATCCTCTGCCCGGCCTGCTTCTCGCGCAGGCCGGGCAGATGCATTTTTAAACAACGTTTTTTGTCAACCGGCGCCTTGGCGCTGTGTAGGCGCTTGCCTTGTTTGCAGGTGTGGGCTGCCGCGGGTGCGCATTGTTGGCTAGGATCGAACTTTGCCAACCACAGGGCGCCGTCATGAGCTCCAAGCACCTTGAAAACAATGCCCCGGCAATGATCCGCCTGCAATCGCTGCTGGGTGCAGCCCTGCTGGCCGCCGGCGGGTTGGTGTCACTGCCGGCCCATGCCAACACCGACCCCCTCAGCGATCTGCTCGGCGCTCCTGGCAGCGCGGGCCTGGGTTTCGCCGTGCGGGCCGAGCAGTCGCCCTATGTGGGCGGCGGCACGCGTTATGACCTGCTGCCGCTGTATCTCTACGAAGGCAAACGCGTGTTTCTGCATGGCAGTCGCGCCGGGCTGAAGCTGTTCGACGAAGAAACGCAGCGCGTCGATCTTTTTCTTGACCAGCGCTTCGAAGGTTATGCCGACGACCGCCTTCCTCCCAGCCTGGCCGGCATGGCCGAGCGCGGCTCCGGCCTGGACGCCGGCGTGTCTTACCGCTACCGCCAGCCTTGGGGCACGCTGCAGGCCGAGTATCTGCAGGATGTCAGCCGCTTTTCAAAGGGCAGCGAACTGCGCTTGTCTTACAGCTACGACTGGCGCTCCGGCCGGCTGGCGCTGCGCCCCAGCCTGACGGTGTCGGTGCGTAACGCCAGGCTGAACAACTATTACTACGGCGTGCGGCCCGACGAAGCCACGGCCACCCGGCCTGCCTACGAGCCCGGCAGTGGCATCAACACCACCCTGGGCCTGTACGGGACCTATGAACTGAGCGAGGGATGGCGCCTGCTGGGCGGCATCACCCGGACCGTGCTGGACGGCAAGGTCAAGGCCAGCCCGATTGTCGGAAGGTCGGCGCAGACCGCGGTATTCCTCGGCGCCGCCTACGATTTCGGCACCCACAAGCAGCACTGGGCCGAAGAAAGTTCCCCCACCCATGTCAAGGTGCTGTACGGCAAGTCCACGGAAGACGGCTGCCACCTGGCCAAGATCATCACGCTGACCTGCGCTTCGACGGCCAAGGTCAACTCGACACGTATCGCCGGCGTGCAGATTGGCAAGCCTTTCATTGAGCAGCTCAACGGCTGGCCGCTGGACATCGTCGGTTACGTCGGCCTGTTGCAACACGACGACCGCGGGCTGGCGTCCAACGGGCTGCAGCTCGACGCGTTCATGAAGGCTTATTACTACGGCTTTCCGTGGAGCGATCGCGTCAAGACCCGGCTCGGCCTGGGCCTCGGGGTGTCGCTCGCGCAACGTGTGCCCTACAGCGAGTCCAGCAGCCAGGCGGCGCGCGGGCGCCAGACCTCGCGGCTGCTCAACTACCTGGACCCGAGCATCGACGTCAGCCTGGGCGACCTGGTGGGTTCACGCGCGCTGAAGAACACCTATCTCGGCTTCGGCGTGTCACACCGTTCCGGGATCTTTGGCGCCTCGCGCCTGCTGGGCAACGTCGACGGCGGCTCCAACTACATCTATACCTACCTCGAAACCGTGCTGTAAGGTACGGATTTGCTATCAAAAAAAGAGCTGATGGCGCCCGTCTGAAAAGGGTGAAAGACTTGGTTGCCTGTCAGTCGCCGCAAAGGGCAGGCGATCGCGCGCGGCCAGCCCCATAAACGGGGGATTGCATCCGGCAGGTACAGCGTTAACAGTGGAGGCTGACGCGCATGCCTCAAGCGGTTTTTCACGCCTGCTGTTCCTGAGGCGTGCCTTTATCATCGGCTGCTGTGCAGCCCCTTCCAAAGATTTCACCCATGCCCGAATGGCGCGTACTGATTGTTGAAGACGATGTTCCCACGCGGGACTTCTTCGCGGACAGCGTCTCTAGCTGTGAGCAGCTGCATCTGGTCGCCGGCGTGGGCACCTTCGAGGAAGCCCGGGCGCTGATCGAGGACAAGGGCCAGGTCATCGATATCCTGCTGACGGACCTGGCGCTGCCCGATGGCAACGGGCTGGACCTGATCCGGCTGGCCGGGCGCTTGCGGCCCTCGTGCGAGGCGCTGGTGATTTCGATGTTCGGCGACGAAGACAGCGTGTTGTCCAGCGTCGAAGCCGGGGCGCTCGGGTACATCCAGAAGGATTTCACGCCGGACAACATTGCACACACGATTCTGGAGATGAAGGATGGCGCCTCGCCGATCTCGCCGATGATCGCGCGCCGGGTGCTGGCCAAGTACCGCGCGCTGCACCTGGTCGACCAGGCCCCCCCCGCTGCTGCGGCCGGGGCGGTGGTGCGCGGCCCGGACGAGACGCCTGCCGTTGGTATGGGCCGAGCGCTGTTATCCGTGCGGGAGCAGGAAGTCCTGGAGCTGATTGCGCGCGGCTTTTCCTATGCGGAAATTTCAAAACTCAAGAGTGTGAGCGTGCACACCGTCCAGTCCCACATCAAGAACCTCTACACCAAACTCGCGGTGCACTCCAAAAGCGAGGCGGTGTACGAGGCGACCCGGCTGGGCCTGCTGCAGCCGCCGTCGGCGGCCGACGCGCGCTGAGCCGTGGTGGCCTGAAGACATGCGCGCCCGCAGTCTCTGGTGTGGGCTGGTATGCGCCCTGCTTTGCTGGGGCAGCGCCCGGGCCGAGGTGCAGGAACTGCGTCAGGCCAGGGCCCTCATCACCCTGCAGGGTGCGGCACCGGTGCAGTCCGGCGTCGAGCTGCCCTACCACTGGGACCGGCGTCATCCAGGGCTGGCTGGCGCGGCCACCTTTGAAATTGACTTCGGGCCGCCGGTCACCAGCGCCAAATCCTATGCCATCTATATACCGAGGCTGGGCAATGCCTATGAAATCTGGCTCAACGGCAATCTGCTGGAAAAAAATGGCGACCTGACAAAGTTCAATGGGGGCGACTACGCCAAGGTGCCCCGTTTTGTGCCCGTCGCGACGGATCTCCTGCGGCCGTCCAACCGGCTTTTGATTCATGTCCGCGCTGACGTGGGCCGGCGCGGCGGGCTGGCAGCGCCGGTGATGGGGCCGGACGAGGAGGTCAGGCGGCTTTACAGCAGCGACTACAACTGGCGCGCAACGGGGACGCTGGTGGTAGTGGTGCTCAGCTTCATGGTCGGCATGGTGGCGCTGGCCTTGTGGTTCACGCAGACCGACCCGACGCGGGCCTACCGCGCTGTGCGCGACCCGATGTACCTGCTGGGCGGGCTGGCCGAACTGTTCTGGACGGTGCGCGTCAGCGATGTGCTGATTGAAAATCCGCCGCTGCCCTGGCCGGCCTGGGGCATGGTGACGGTCATGATGACGGGAGGCTGGCTGACCTGCATGGGAAGTTTTTCCGTGCGGGTGGCGGGCTGGTCCGAACTCCGGCCGGCGATCTGGTTCAACCGCATGACCTGGACACTTTTTGCCAGTGGCCTGCCGCTGATCGCATGGGCACTGGTGTTTGCATCGCCGCAGGTACTGACGGCCTGGTACGGCGCCTACGCACTGACGTTCACCTGCTTCATCGGCTTTTTCTGCTGGCGTGCGCTCCGCAATGCCACGCCGGCGCACCGGGTGGTGGCTGCGGCGCTTTTTGTCAATGTGCTGGTGGGTCTGCGCGACTGGTTCGTTTTTCGCATCAGCCCGACCTACGCCGACAACACCCTGCTGCGTTACTCCTCGATGCTGTTCGGGCTGGCGCTGGCCTACATCGTGATCACGCGTTTTCGCGAGGTCAGCGCGCAGGCGCGCGACCTGATGACCAACCTGTCTTCCCGCATCTCGCAGAAAGAGCGCGAGCTGGGCCAGACCTACCGCCAGGTCGAACAACTCGCGCGCGAGCAGGAGCGGGTCAGCGAGCGCACGCGCATCCTGCGCGACATGCACGACGGCGTGGGTGCGCACCTGAGCGCCGCGATCCGGCAGCTGCAGTCGGGCAAGGCCAGTACCGACGACGTGTTGCAGACGCTGCGTTACACGCTGGACCAGCTCAAGCTGTCCATCGACGCCATGCATTTGCTGCCGGGCGACATCAGCTCGCTGCTGGCCAACCTGCGTTACCGGCTGGAGCCGCGGTTTGCGGCGTCGGACATCGAACTGCAGTGGGTGGTGGGCGCCCTCGAGCCGGTGGCCCAGGTGGACGCCAATGCCATGCGCCAGCTGCAGTTCATGGTGTTCGAGGCGCTGTCCAATGTGCTGCAGCATTCACAGGCGACGACGCTGGCGATCGAGGCTGAAATGGCCGGCGCCGGTGTGTGCCTGCGTGTCGTTGACAACGGGCGCGGTTTCGACGCCGCCGCCGCGCCGCGCAAGGGTCTGCTGGCCATGCGTGAGCGGGCGAGCGCGATTGGCGTGGCCATCGCCATCGAAAGCCGGCCGGGGCGCACGGTCGTTGAAATACGGATTCCTTGACCGGTTAACCGTGTGAGTGCTATTAAATCAGTAGCTGCTGGCGCTTATTCATCAAGGGCCAGGCCCTGATTTGATTGAAAAAACCGGACGACGGGCTCAGGGCAGCGCCGGTGTGTTGCTCGCTGCAATCACGCCGCCGCCCAGGCAGACCTCGCCCTGGTAGAGCACGGCCGACTGGCCTGGGGTGACGGCCCACTGGGGTTCGTCAAAACGCAGCGCGGCATGGGTCAACGACGGCGCCACCAGCTCGCAGGCTGCGTCGGCCTGCCGGTAGCGCGTTTTGGCCGCCATGGTGCCGGCAGCCGGCGGCGCGCCGGCGACCCAGCTGCAGTCCTGCACCTGCACTTCCGTTGAGAGCAGCCAGGGATGGTCGTGGCCCTGCACCACCCACAGGGTATTGCTGTCCATGTCCTTTCGCGCCACAAACCAGGGCTCGTGCTCGCCGACGCCGCGCTGGCCCAGCGCCTGCACCGCCTTGAGTTCGGCGCCACGCGCCTTCACGCCGCCTATGCCCAGGCCCTGGCGCTGGCCCAGGGTGTAAAAGCTCAGGCCCACATGTTCGCCCAGCACCCGGCCCTGGTCGTTCTTGATCGGTCCCGGCGCCTTGGCGATGTAGCGGTTCAAAAACTCGCGGAACGGCCGCTCGCCGATGAAACAAATGCCGGTCGAGTCCTTCTTCTTCGCGTTCGGCAGGCCGATTTCGTCGGCGATGCGGCGCACTTCGGTCTTCTTCAGTTCACCGACCGGGAACAAGGTTCTGGACAGCTGTGCCTGGTTCAGGCGGTGCAGGAAATAGCTCTGGTCCTTGGCCGGGTCCAGGCCCTTGAGCAGTTCGTGCAGGCCGGTGGTCTCGTTTTTCCGTACGCGCGCATAGTGCCCGGTGGCGATTTTTTCGGCGCCCAGCCGCATCGCATGGTCGAGAAAGGCCTTGAACTTGATCTCGGCGTTGCACAGGATGTCGGGGTTGGGCGTGCGTCCGGCCTGGTACTCGCGCAGGAACTCGGCAAACACCCGGTCCTTGTAGTCGGCGGCAAAGTTGACATGTTCGATGGCTATGCCGATCACGTCAGCCACTGCCGCGGCGTCGACAAAGTCGATGTTGGACGAGCAGAACTCGCTGTCGTCATCGTCTTCCCAGTTCTTCATGAAGATGCCGATGACTTCATGGCCCTGCTGTTTCAGCAGGTACGCGGTCACCGCGGAGTCCACGCCGCCGCTCAAACCGACAACGATACGTTGCTTGTGCATTGCAGCATTTTAGGTGGTGAGGCGATTTCGCGAGAGGTTCAGGGTCTGGCGTCGTAGACGCTGGGGTCGGTGGTCAACAGATCCACCGGGTAACGCTTGCCCGCCAGGTAGTCTTCCATGCAGGTCAGCAACAAGGGGCTGCGGTGCAAGTGAGCGCACGCCCTGATCTCATCGGGCGTCAGCCACAGGGTGCGCACAATGCCTTCGTCCAGCGCCTGCCCGGCCATTTCCTCGCCCAGCGTGCCGCAAAAGGCAAAACGCAGGTAGGTGATGTCCAGCGGGGTGTCCTGGCCGGGCACCGGTCTTTCGAAGCGCGACATATAGATGCCCACCAGCGACTGCGGCGTGAAGTGAAACGCGGTTTCCTCGAGCGTCTCCCGGGCGCAACCCTGGATCGGGTTTTCGCCCGGGTCCAGGTGGCCGGCCGGGTTGTTCAAGCGCAGGCCATCCTGCGTGTGTTCCTCCACCAGCAGGAACCTGCCCTCGCGCTCGATGACGGCCGCGACCGTGACACTGGGTTTCCATCGTGTATTCATCGCAGCATTATCCGTGGGCAAGCTGTCCGAACCGTAGCCTGCGGGACTTCCAGAGGGGTGCACCCAAAAAAAAGCCGGGGAAACTCATGTAAGCTAGCTGACAGCTGACAATTTCACGTAGAACTACTTACGCAACGAGGAGACACCCATGCGAATCGGGGTACCGGCCGAAATCACGGCGGGGGAAACACGCGTTGCCGTCACGCCCGAGACGGCCAAAAAACTCAAGGCCCAGGGCCACACCGTGTGCATCCAGTCGGGTGCGGGGGTGGCTGCCAGTGTGCCGGACGAAGCCTATGTGGCGGTCGGTGCCGAAATCACCGACGCTGCCGGCGCCTATGCGTCCGACATCGTGCTCAAGGTGCGTTGCCCGCTGGACAGCGAAATCGGCCTGGCCAAGGCCGGCACGGTGCTGGTCGGCATGCTCAACCCGTTTGACGCCGCCGGCCTGCAGCGCCTGGCGGGCGCCCAGCTGACGGCGTTTGCCCTGGAAGCCGCGCCGCGCACCAGCCGCGCGCAAAGCATGGACGTGCTCTCGTCGCAGGCCAACATCGCCGGCTACAAGGCCGTGATGATGGCGGCCGACAAGTACCAGCGCTTTTTCCCGATGCTGATGACCGCCGCCGGCACCGTCAAGGCGGCGCGTGTGGTGATTCTGGGCGTTGGCGTGGCCGGCCTGCAGGCGATTGCCACGGCCAAGCGCCTGGGCGCGGTGATCGAGGCCAGCGATGTGCGACCCAGCGTCAAGGAGCAGGTCGAGTCGCTGGGCGGCAAGTTCATCGATGTGCCGTATGAAACCGACGAAGAGCGCGAAGCCGCCGTTGGCGTCGGCGGTTATGCCAAACCGATGCCGCCCAGCTGGCTGGAGCGGCAAAAAGCCGAGGTTGCCAAACGCGTGGCCCAGGCCGATGTCGTGATCACCACCGCGCTGATTCCGGGCCGCGCCGCACCGGTGCTGGTGACCGAGGACATGGTCAAGGCCATGAAACCCGGCAGCGTCATCGTCGACCTGGCTGCGCCGCAAGGCGGCAACTGCCCGCTGACCGAAGCCGGCAAAACCGTGGTCAAACACGGCGTCACGCTGATCGGCGAGACCAATGTGCCGGCGCTGGTCGCCGCCGACGCCAGCGCGCTCTACGCCCGCAACTTGCTGGACTTCCTCAAGCTGGTCATCAGCAAGGAAGGCACGCTCAACATCGACCTCGACGACGACATCGTGGCGGCCTGCCTGATGACGCAGGGCGGCGAAGTCAAGCGCAAGTAAGCAGCGGATCTCAAAAAAACATTTATCAGGGGCCGGCGGCAGCGCCACCCCATCAGGAGAAGAAGACCATGGATGCCGTGTCACCCACCATCATCAACCTCATCATCTTCGTGCTGGCCATCTACGTGGGTTACCACGTGGTCTGGACCGTCACGCCTGCGCTGCACACGCCGCTGATGGCGGTGACCAATGCGATTTCGGCGATTGTCATCGTCGGCGCCATGCTGGCCGCCGCGCTGACCGTTACGCCGCTGGGCAAAACCATGGGCGTGCTCGCCGTGGCGCTGGCTGCGGTCAATGTCTTCGGTGGTTTCCTGGTCACGCGCCGCATGCTGGAAATGTTCCGCAAGAAAGAAAAGAAAACCGTTGCGGCTGACGCAGCTGGCTCGGGAGTGGCCAAATGAGCATGAATCTTGTCACGCTGTTGTACCTGGTGGCTTCGGTCTGTTTCATCCAGGCGCTCAAGGGCCTGTCGCACCCGACCACCTCGATACGCGGTAACCTCTTCGGCATGGTCGGCATGGCGATCGCCGTCCTGACCACTGGCGCGCTGATTGTGGAACTCTCCGGCGGCAAGGCTTTCGGCATGGTGTACGTTCTGGGCGCCTTGCTGGTCGGTGGAACCGCCGGCACGATCATGGCCAAACGCGTCGAGATGACCAAGATGCCCGAGCTGGTGGCCTTCATGCACAGCATGATCGGCCTGGCCGCGGTGTTCATCGCCGTGGCCGCCATGGCGGAACCTGGCGCCTTCGGCATCGTGGCGGCGGGCCTGCCCACGGCGGCGATTCCGGCCGGCAACCGGCTGGAGCTCTTCCTCGGTGCCGCCATCGGCGCGATCACCTTCAGCGGCTCGGTGATTGCCTTCGGCAAGCTCAGCGGCAAATACAAGTTCCGCCTGTTCCAGGGCGCGCCGGTAACGTTTGCCGGGCAGCACGTGGTCAACCTGGTGCTGGGTATTGCCACGCTGGCGTTGGGCCTGGTTTTCATGTTCACCGGCAACTGGACGGCCTTTTTTGCGATGCTGGCCCTGTCCTTCGTGCTGGGCGTGCTGATCATCATCCCGATCGGCGGCGCCGACATGCCGGTCGTCGTGTCCATGCTGAACAGCTACTCGGGCTGGGCCGCGGCCGGCATCGGTTTTTCGCTGAACAACGCCATGCTGATCGTGGCCGGCTCGCTGGTCGGATCCTCCGGCGCCATCCTGTCCTACATCATGTGCAAGGCGATGAACCGCTCCTTCTTCAACGTGATCCTGGGCGGCTTCGGCGGCGAGGCGGGTACGGCCGCCGCCGGTGCCAAGGAGCAGCGCCCGGTCAAGTCCGGCTCGGCCGACGACGCAGCCTTCATCCTGGGCAATGCTGAAACCGTGATCATCGTGCCGGGGTATGGCCTGGCGGTGGCGCGTGCCCAGCATTCGGTCAAGGAACTCGCGCAAAAACTCACCGACCGCGGCGTCAACGTCAAGTACGCGATCCACCCGGTGGCGGGCCGCATGCCCGGCCACATGAACGTGCTGCTGGCCGAGGCCGAGGTGCCTTACGACCAGGTGTTTGAGATGGAAGACATCAACGCCGAGTTCGGCCAGGCCGACGTGGCCATCATCCTGGGCGCCAATGACGTGGTGAATCCGGCCGCGCATGTCAAGGGCAGCGCGATCTACGGCATGCCCATCCTCGAGGCCTACAAGGCCAAGACCGTCATCGTTAACAAACGTTCGATGGCCGCCGGTTATGCCGGCCTGGACAACGAGCTGTTCTACATGGACAAGACCATGATGGTGTTCGGCGATGCAAAAAAAGTCATCGAGGACATGGGCAAGGCGATTGAGTAATCCGTTGACCGTTGACCGTTGACGGCTTTTTCCACGCAAAAGACATGAATTAGAGGGGCTTCCCTTCTGATTTGGCCGTTTCCTAGGGAAAACGCAATAGCCCCGCAGAGGGTCGCGCCACGACAATCCGTGGCAGTTGTTCAATCGTCATCCGGAGAAGACAAGCATGAATGCATCCACCATAGACCGACCCTGGCTGAGCGCCTACCCCCCGGGCGTTCCTGCCGACATCGATGCGTCCCAGTACGCCTCGCTGGTGGCCCTGATGGAAGAGAGCTTTGCGAAAAACGCCAGCGCCGTCGCCTACAGCTTCATGGGCAAGGAGGTCACCTTCGGCCAGACCGACAGCCTGTCGCAGGCGTTCGCGGCTTACCTGCAGGGGCAGGGGCTGGGGCTGGTCAAGGGCGACCGTGTGGCGATCATGATGCCCAATGTGCCGCAATACCCGGTGACGGTGGCCGCCATCCTGCGTGCCGGTTTTGTGGTGGTCAACGTCAATCCGCTGTACACCCCGCGCGAACTCGAGCACCAGCTCAAGGATTCCGGCGCCAAGGCGATTGTCATCATCGAAAACTTCGCCAACACGCTGGAACAGTGCATTGCGAATACGCCCGTCAAACATGTGGTGCTCACGGCCATGGGCGACCAGCTCGGCGTGCTCAAGGGCGCGCTGGTCAATTACGTGGTTCGCAACGTCAAGAAAATGGTGCCAACCTTCAATCTGCCGGGCGCCGTGCGTTTCAATGACGCGGTGGCCCAGGGGACGCGCGGCAGCCTCAAGCGGCCCGACATCAAGCCTGACGACGTAGCCGTGCTGCAGTACACCGGCGGCACCACCGGTGTTTCCAAGGGCGCCGTGCTGCTGCACCGCAATGTGATTGCCAACGTGCTGCAGTCCGAAGCCTGGAACGGCCCGGCCATGGGGGGCATGACGGCGGGCGTGCAGCCGACCTATGTCTGTGCGCTGCCGCTGTACCATATCTTCGCGTTCACCGTGAACATGATGTTGGGCATGCGCACCGGCGGCAAGAACATCCTGATCCCGAACCCGCGCGACCTGCCGGCCGTACTCAAGGAGCTGTCCAAACACAAGGTGCACAGCTTCCCGGCGGTCAATACCCTGTTCAACGGCTTGGCCAACCACCCCGACTTCAACACCGTGGACTGGTCGCACCTGAAGGTTTCGCTGGGCGGCGGCATGGCGGTGCAAAGTGCAGTTGCCAAGCTCTGGCTGGAAAAAACCGGCTGCCCGATCTGCGAAGGTTACGGCCTGTCGGAAACCTCGCCGTCGGCCAGTTGCAACCCGACCAACAGCAAGGCCTTCACCGGCACCATCGGCGTGCCGATTCCCGGCACGTACTTCAAGCTGCTCGACGACGACGGCAACGACGTGCCGGCGGGCCAGCCCGGTGAAATCGCGATCAAGGGCCCGCAGGTGATGGCCGGCTACTGGCAGCGGCCCGACGAAACCGCCAAGGTCATGACGCCCGACGGCTACTTCAAGTCCGGCGACATCGGCGTCGTCGACGAGCGCGGTTTCTTCAGGATCGTGGACCGCAAGAAAGACATGATTCTCGTCAGCGGCTTCAATGTCTACCCGAACGAGGTCGAGGACGTGGTTTCCGGCATGGAAGGCGTGATGGAATGCGCCTGCGTCGGCGTTGTCGACGACAAATCGGGTGAAGCCGTCAAGCTGGTCATCGTCAAGAAAAATCCGGACCTGACCGAAGCCCAGGTGCGCGAGTTCTGCAAGACCAACCTGACCGGCTACAAGCAGCCCAAGGTGGTCGAGTTCCGTACCGAGCTGCCGAAAACCCCGGTCGGCAAGATCTTGCGCCGGGAGTTGCGCGACAAGAAGTAGGAGGCGGCTCAGGCCCGGCAGGTGAAAGAAAAAAGGCGGCTCCGGCTGCCTTTTTTTCCTGGTGCGGCCAGGAGTGGGCACCAGTTCGGGCAAACTTGCGGCCATGAACCCTACCGCCATCCTGAGCGCCCTCGCCGAAGAACAGCACGGCCTGCTGGAACTGTTGCAGCGACCGCAGAAAACCCGTCATGCCGGCCGCGACTTCTGGCAGGGTGAGCTGCATGGTCAGCCCGTGGTGCTGGCGCTGTCAAAAATTGGCAAGGTGGCCGCTGCCACCACGGCGACGGCGCTGATCGAGCGTTTCGGTGTCGGCCGTGTGGTGTTCACCGGCGTGGCTGGCGGGCTGGGCGAGGGTGTGCAGGTCGGAGATGTGGTGGTGGCGACCGATTTCCTGCAGCATGATCTCGATGTCTCGCCGCTTTTTCCGCGCTACGAGGTCCCGTTTTACGGGAAAGCCCGGTTCGACGGTGACACGGCCCTGACCGCGCTGCTCTACGCGGCGGCCTGCGCCGCGCTGGCCCCGGTGAAAGCGGGCAGGTCTGTGCAGCGCTTCCCGCAGGCCCGCGTGCATCAGGGCCTGTTGGCCAGCGGCGACCGGTTTGTCTCGGGTTCTGCCGAGTCGCAGGCCCTGCAGGCCGCCCTGGCCGGCGCCGGACACGCGGTGCTGGCCGTCGAGATGGAGGGCGCCGCCGTGGCCCAAGTCTGCCTGGATTACGGCGTGCCCTTTGCCGCCATGCGCACGATTTCAGACCGGGCCGATGACAGCGCGCATGTTGATTTCTCGAGCTTTGTCGAGCAGGTGGCCAGCCATTACGCGCAGGCCATTGTCGAGCGGTTTTTACTTTTGCTATCAATAAAGTAGCTACTGACGACCGTCAATCAAGGGCTGACGGCCGATTTGACCGAGAAACCCGGAATGAACGGATTGCCCGGGCAGCCGTGTGGACTCTTCAGACCAGCAAGAGCCGCGGGTCCGGCTTCGCCGGCCCGCAGGCGCAGCGGCCCCCTCGGGGGGCAGGGAGCTACACGCAGTGAGCGACCGTGGGGGCTACTTCAACCAGCCGCGCCGCCGGAAGTACCACATCGGCACCACCGCGCTCGCCGCCATCAGCACCAGCGCATACGGGTAACCCAGCGCCCAGTCGAGCTCGGGCATCAGCTTGAAGTTCATGCCGTACACGCTGGCGATCAGCGTGGGCGGCAGCAAGGCGACGCTGGCGACCGAGAAGATCTTGATGATCTTGTTCTGGTTGATGTTGATGAAACCGACCGTGGCGTCCATCAGGAAGTTGATCTTGTCGAAGAGGAAAGCCGTGTGCGAGTCCAGCGAGTCGATATCGCGCAGAATCTGGCGCGCCTCCTCGAACTGTTCGCTGTTGAGCATCTTGCTGCGCATCATGAAACTCACGGCGCGCCGCGTGTCCATCACGTTGCGGCGGATGCGTCCGCTCAGGTCTTCGTGCCGGGCGATGGCGCCCAGCACCTCGCCGGCCATCACGTCCGTCACATCGCCCGACAGCACCTTGGTGCTGACCTTTTCAAGGTCGATGTAAATGCCTTCGAGGGTGTCGGCCGAGTATTCGGCATCGGCGTCGAACAGCTTGAGCAGCACTTCCTTGGCGTCTTCGATCAGGCCCGGCGCCCGGCGCGCGCGCATGCGCAGCAGGCGGAAGACCGGCACGTCTTCGTCGTGGATCGAAAACAGCACGCCCTTGCTCTTGAGGTTGTCATTGACCAGGTTCAGGATGAAGGCTACCCGCACGGTGCGGGGTTCCTCGTCGTCGGCAATCAGAAAGTCCGAGCGGATGTGCAGCTCGCCGTTGTCTTCTTCGTAAAAGCGCGCGGACTCCTCGATGTCCTCGTCCATCACGTCTTCGGGAATCGACAGGCCGTAATACTGCTTGATCCAGCGTTTTTCTTCCAGCGTCGGCGACTCCAGGTCCACCCAGATCGGCTGGAACCGGGACAGTTCCTCCAGCGATTCGATCTCTTCCTGGAACAGGCGCCCGTTGGCGAGCGTGAAAATATTGAGCATGACTGGCTCCCAATCGGTTTGGGGGCGCCGGCACCGGGCAGGCGTCTGCCCGGCGTTGGCGGGGTTGTGGATGGTGGCATCGCTTTCAACCCCGGGATGACGCTGGCGTCAGTCTGCGGTGCTGAAAGCTAGCGACTGGGGCTGCTTTCCAAGGATTTCTCCGTATTGACCAAGCTGCGATTATGGCATTTTGGCCCGGATTTCACTACCTGTTCCGGCCCGCCGCCGGGTTCCCGCCGGGGGGTCAAGGACCTTTTCCGACCGTTTCATTTTTTGTTGCGATGCACGGTTGCGTTTGCCCCGGTTCGGGCGCATAGTGAAAACAAGAGAGTTGTCCGTCCGCCGCCCGGCAGGTCTTGCCAAAGCGGTGTTTTTAACCCCCCTCCAGTCATGGAAAAGGAGTCTCTTTATGAATTTGACGATCAGCGGTCACCACCTTGAAGTTACCCCCGCCTTGCGCGGTTACGTGACCAGCAAGCTGGATCGGATTACCCGGCATTTTGACCAGGTGGTGGATGTCAAGGTTCTGTTGACGGTGGATAACATGAAGGAAAAGGAGTTGCGCCAGAGAGCCGAGTGCAATGTGCATGTCAAGGGACGTGACCTGTTCGCCGAAAGTTCGCATGCCGACCTGTATGCAGCGGTGGATGAACTCGCTGACAAGCTGGACCGCCAGGTCGGCCGCTACAAGACCAAAACCCAGGATCACCACCACGTGACTGCCAAGCGGGAGATGTAAGCGCCGCCACAGGCGGCGGGCTGGCGCAAAATGCCCGCCCCCTCCCGGAAGGCCGCCTGTGCCCTCAGGCGGCTTTTTTATGGCCCGAATGGCCGCCATGCGTGTGAAAGTGCATAATTCGGCGACCCCACCTTGTTATGAACCGTCTTTCGCAAATATTGCCCCCTACCCAGGTTCTGGTCAGTGTCGAGGCCACCAGCAAGAAGCGTGCTTTTGAAGAAGCCGGTCTGCTGTTTGAGAACCTGCATGGCCTGAACCGCGCGCTGATCACCGACAGCCTGTTCGCGCGTGAGCGGCTCGGCTCGACCGGGCTGGGTCATGGCGTGGCAATTCCGCACGGACGTATCAAGGGCCTGAAAGCCCCGATGGCGGCTGTGTTCCAGCTGCACGCTCCGATCGGCTTTGATGCGCCTGACGAGCAGGCCGTGGGCCTGTTGATTTTTCTGCTGGTGCCCGAAGCGGCCACCCAGAAACACCTTGAAATCCTGTCCGAAATCGCTGAACTGCTCAGCGACAGCGCCCTGCGCGAGCGGCTCAAGGCCAGCACCGACGCGGCTGTGCTGCATCAGCTGATTGCCTCCTGGCAATCCAGCCACGCTGTCAGCCCCTGACCCGCGCGCGTGACCGTGACGCAGATTTTCTCCTTCCCAGCGGCATGAAGCCCACCGTCGTCAGCGCCGACGTCCTGTTTGAGGACCACCGCGCCGCGCTGAAGTGGGAGTGGGTGGCCGGCCTGGGCGCTTCGGAGCGACGCTTCGACGAGGTCGCCGTGCGTGCGGCCCGCTCCGGCGCCGACCTGGTCGGTTACCTCAACTACATCCACCCCTACCGCGTGCAGCTGCTGGGTGAGCGCGAAGTCGCTTACCTGAGCAACGGCAGCCCGGAGGATTGCGCCCGCCGCATTTCGCGCATCGTCACGCTGGAGCCGCCGGTGCTGATCATTGCCGACGGCCAGGTGGCGCCCGACACGCTGCTGTCCATGTGCGAGCGGGCCCAGATACCCATGTTTGCCACGAAGGAATCGGCTGCGTTCGTGATCGACGTGCTGCGGGCCTACCTGTCCAAACATTTCGCCGACCGCACCTCCATGCACGGCGTGTTCATGGACATCCTCGGTGTGGGCCTGATGATCACCGGCGAATCGGGCCTGGGCAAAAGCGAGCTGGGCCTGGAGCTGATCTCGCGTGGGCACGGCCTGGTGGCCGACGACGCGGTGGACCTGTACCGCATCAACCAGACCACCATCGAGGGCCGCTGCCCGGAACTGCTGCAGAACCTGCTCGAGGTGCGCGGCATCGGCCTGCTCGACATCAAGGCGATTTTTGGCGAGACGGCGGTGCGGCGCAAGATGCGGCTCAAGCTGATCGTGCACCTGGTGCGGCGCGAAACGCTGGAGCGCGAGTACGAGCGTATCCCCTATGAGCCGCTGACCCAGGACGTGCTGGGCATTCCGGTGCGCAAGGTGATCATCCAGGTGGTGGCCGGGCGCAACATCGCGGTGCTGGTCGAGGCTGCGGTGCGCAATGTCATCCTGCAGCTGCGCGGCATCGACACCTACCAGGAATTTGTCGAACGCCATCGCCAGGCCATGGAGCGGGGCGGCTGAATAGCCCCCACGGTCGCTCACTTCGTGTAGCTCCCGAGGCCTTGCAGGCCGCGGCTCGCGGGACGCTTCGCCTCTGTCGCCTGTCCAAAGCTGCGCAGGCAGCTTTGGAGCCGCAGGCTCCAGCCCCTCAGGGGCCGCTGCGCCTGCGGCCCGGCGAAGCCGGTTCCGCGGCCCCTGCTTGAATTGAGAGCACCTTCGCTCGCCCACGTCGTGAGCGGCCCGGTGCGAAACCCTTACCTCATATTTTGCTATTGAATTAATAGCTGTTTACGCCCACCAATCGAGGGCTACCGCCCAATTCCATCAAAAATCAGCCGTGGTGCGGATGCCGTGGCGACACGGGACGGTTCGGGCACTTTTCCTTGGTGCAGTTGGCATACATCGACAGCGAGTGGTCGGCGATCGCAAACCCCTTGGCCTTGGCGACCGCGTGCTGGCGCTTTTCGATTTCCGCGTCGTAGAACTCCTCGACCTTGCCGCAATCGAGGCACACCAGGTGGTCATGGTGCTGGCCCTCGTTGATTTCATAGACGGCCTTGCCGGATTCGAAATTGCTGCGGTTGAGCAGGCCGGCCTGCTCAAACTGGGTCAACACGCGGTACACCGTGGCCAGCCCGATGTCGGAGCGGTCTTCCAGCAGCACCCGGAAAACATCTTCCGCCGTCATGTGGCGCTGCTTGCCGGCCTGGAAAATCTCCAGGATCTTCAGGCGCGGCAGGGTGGCTTTCAGTCCGGTGTTCTTGAGTTCGTCGATGTTGGTCATGGGGGAGGCTTCCTGAGGAAAAGGGGCCGCAGTCGGGGCCTGTGCAGGCTCGGCGTTCAGGGGGCGGGAGGCGCGTACGCGGCGGCACCCTGCCGCTACAATGGCCAATCATATCGCTACACCCCCCTACTATGTCAGCCATGCGTGCAAATTACCGTCGCGGTCTCCAAGCCGCTTTCGCCGTCCTGGCCTGCGCCGGACTGGCTGCCTGCGGCAGCGGCAAAGGCATGACCGGGGGCTTGAGCGAAAGCAAAATCAATCCCGTCAACTGGATCACGCCCTACAAGGTCGAGATTGTCCAGGGCAACTTCGTCTCCAAGGAGCAGGTCGAACTGCTCAAGCCCGGCATGACCCGGGACCAGGTGCGCCAGGTGCTGGGCACGCCGCTGCTGGCGAGCGTGTTCCATGCGGATCGATGGGACTATGTGTTTACCCTCAAGCGCCAGGGCGTGGAGCCGCAGGCGCTCAGGCTCACGGTTTTCTTCAAGGGTGATGCCCTCGAGCGGTTTGAGGGCGACGCCATGCCCAGCGAATCGGACTTCGTTGCCAAGCTGGACTCGCGCCGCAAGCTCGGCAAGGTGCCTGTGCTGGAGCTGACCGAAGAGCAGCTCCAGGCCGCTGAAAAGAAACCGGCCGCGACGGCCGCCACCACCCCGGTGACGCCCCCCGTTTCCGCGCCGTCGGCCGCCAGCTATCCCCCGCTGGAAAGCCCGACCCGGTGAGCGCGTTGCAGCAGGCCCCTCTTCGCATCGCGGTGGCCGGCGCCAGCGGCCGCATGGGCCAGATGCTGGTCGAGGCCGTGCGCACCAGCGGCGACTGCCAGCTGACCGGCGCGCTGGATGTGGCCACCAGCCCAGGGCTGGGCAGTGATGCCGCGGCCTTCCTCGGACAGGCCAGCGGAGTTTTGATCACCGCCGACCTGGCCGCCGGCTTGGGCGGCTCCCAGGTGCTGATCGACTTCACCCGCCCGGAAGGCACGATGGCCCATTTGGCCCAATGCCGCGAACTCGGCGTCAAGCTGGTGATCGGCACGACCGGGTTTTCCGACGCGCAGAAGGCCGAGATCGCCGCTGCCGCCAAAGACATCGCCATCATGATGGCGCCCAACATGAGCGTCGGTGTGAACGTCACGCTCAAGCTGCTCGAGATGGCCGCCAGGGCCCTGGACACCGGCTACGACATCGAAATCATCGAGGCTCACCACCGCCACAAGGTGGATGCGCCGTCCGGCACCGCGCTGAAAATGGGCGAGGTGATCGCCGGCGCGCTCGGGCGCGACCTCAAGGACTGCGCGGTTTACGCCCGCGAAGGCGTGACCGGCGAGCGTGATCCCTCGTCCATCGGTTTTGCGACGATTCGCGGCGGCGATATCGTCGGCGACCATACCGTGCTGTTTGCCGGCACCGGCGAACGCATCGAAATCACCCACAAATCCTCCAGCCGCGTCACCTACGCCCAGGGCAGCCTGCGGGCCGCGCGTTTTCTGGCCGGCAAACCGGCCGGCCTGTACGACATGTTCGATGTGCTGAACCTGAAGTGAGTGCCTGAATGAACGTGCTCGCGTTGATGATTCAGGGCGACGCCGTGACCGGCCTGGTGGCGGCGCTGCTGCTGCTGATGTCGGTGGCCAGCTGGGTCGTGATTGTCTGGAAAGCCTGGCTGCTCAAGCGGGCGGTCGGCGATGTGGCGCGCAGCACGGCCGTGTTCTGGCAATCCGCCTCTGTCGAGGAGGCCCAGCCCAAGGTGGCTGCGTTCGACCGCGAGGCGCTGGTGCTGCCCCTGATCGCTGCCACCCGACTCCAGGCCGGCGGCACCCTGGCCTCGGCCGGAGACAGGTCCCAGCAGCTGACGCGGGTCCTGCGCGATGCGCTGCATGAGGTGCTGCACAAGCTGCAGTACGGCCAGGTTCTGCTGGCCACCGTCGGTTCCACCGCGCCTTTTGTCGGCCTGCTGGGCACCGTCTGGGGCATTTACCACGCGCTGACCGGCATTGCCGCGGCCGGCCAGATCACCATCGACAAGGTGTCCGGTCCGGTCGGCGAGGCGCTGATCATGACCGCCGCCGGCCTGGCCGTGGCGATCCCGGCCGTGCTGGCTTACAACATCTTCGGCCGCAACATCGGCCGCATCGAGGCGGACCTGGAAGGGTTTGCCTACGATTTGCGGGAATTGCTGGCTGTAGCGGGCCCCGGCGGCAAGGCGGCGGAACGCAGCAAAGAGTCAGTGGACGCAGGCGCGAGGGCGTCGTGAGCTTCGGCCGCCTCGAACGCACCCAGGGCGCCCAGCCCATGAGCGAGATCAACGTCACCCCGCTGGTGGACGTGATGCTGGTCCTGGTGGTGATCTTCATCATCACCGCGCCCCTGCTGGCCAGCTCGATCAAGCTGGACCTGCCCAAAAGTGATGCCGCCCGGCCGAACGAGGCGCCGCAATTTGTCACGCTGGTGGTCGACAGGGCCGGCCAGGCCTTCCTCAATGACCAGCCGGTCTCCGGCGACCAGCTGGACCAGCGCCTGCGGCAAAACGCGGCGCTGAACCCCGACACGGAAGTGCAGCTGCGTGCCGACGAGGCCGTGCCTTATGGCCGCATCGTCGAGGTCATGGGCATCGCGCAAAAAGCCGGCCTGAACCGCATCGGTTTCGTCGCGAACGCCCCCGCCCCCGCAACGCCAGCCCCCGCGACCCGGCCCTGAAGGCGCTCCAGCGGGGCCAGTCCGGTCCAGCGCCTAAAATCCCTGCAACCGGCAGCCAGGGGCTGCTTCATTTTTTTTCCATCTTCCGTGCGCCATGCAAGACAAATACAACCACCTCGACGTTGAGCGCAGTGCGCAAACCCACTGGACCGCCGCGGATGCCTACCGCGTCACCGAAGACTCGTCCAAAAAGAAGTATTACGCCTGCTCCATGCTGCCTTACCCCAGCGGCAAGCTGCACATGGGCCATGTGCGCAACTACACCATCAACGACATGCTCACGCGTTACCTGCGCATGAAGGGCTACAACGTGCTGATGCCCATGGGCTGGGACGCGTTCGGCCTGCCGGCCGAAAACGCCGCGATGAAAAACGGCGTGCCACCCGCGCAGTGGACCTACGACAACATCGCCTACATGAAAAAGCAGATGCAGGCGATGGGGCTGGCGATCGACTGGAGCCGCGAAGTCGCCACCTGCGACCCGAGTTATTACAAGTGGAACCAGTGGCTGTTTTTGAAGATGCTGGACAAGGGCGTCGCCTACCGCAAGACCCAGGTTGTCAACTGGGACCCGGTGGACCAGACCGTGCTGGCCAACGAGCAGGTCATTGACGGCAAGGGCTGGCGCACCGGCGCCGTGGTTGAAAAACGCGAGATCCCCGGCTACTACCTGAAGATCACCGACTACGCCGAAGAACTGCTCGACAGCGTCAGCAACAAGCTGCCGGGCTGGCCCGAGCGCGTCAAGCTGATGCAGGAAAACTGGATAGGCAAAAGCGAAGGTGTGCGTTTTGCGTTCACGCACGACATCAAGGACGCTTCTGGCGCCTTGATCGGCGACGGGAAGATGTACGTCTTCACCACGCGCGCCGACACCATCATGGGTGTGACCTTCTGCGCCGTGGCACCCGAACACCCGCTGGCGATTCACGCGGCGGCGGCCAACCCGAAACTCGCGGCCTTCATCGAGGACTGCAAGTCCGGCGGCACCACCGAGGCCGAACTCGCCACGCAGGAAAAAAAGGGCATGGCTACCGGCCTGTTTGTCACGCACCCGCTGACCGGCGAAAAAGTCGAGGTCTGGGTCGGCAACTATGTGCTCATGAGTTACGGTGACGGCGCGGTGATGGGTGTGCCTGCGCACGACGAGCGCGACTTCGAGTTCGCGAAAAAGTACAAGCTGCCGATCCAGCAGGTCACCGATGTGCCCGGCAAAACCTACAGCCTTGAGGCCTGGGCCGACTGGTACGGCGACAAGCAGCAGGGCGTGGCGATCAATTCCGGCAAGTACAACGGCCTGGTTTTCAAGGCCGCTGTCGATGCCGTGGCGGCCGACCTGGCAGCCAAAGGCCTGGGCGAGAAAAAAACCACTTGGCGCCTGCGCGACTGGGGCGTGAGCCGTCAGCGTTACTGGGGCACGCCGATTCCCATCATTCACTGCGAGGAACACGGCGCGGTGCCGGTGCCGGAAAAAGACCTGCCGGTGGTGCTGCCGCAGGACTGCGTGCCCGACGGCTCGGGCAATCCGCTGCACAAGCATGTTGGTTTCCACGCCGGCGTGACCTGCCCGGTCTGCGGCAAGCCGGCGCGGCGCGAGACCGACACCATGGACACCTTCGTGGACAGCTCGTGGTACTTCATGCGTTACTGCGACCCGAAGAACGAGGACAAAATGGTCGCGGAGGGCGCGGCCTACTGGATGCCGATGGATCAGTACATAGGCGGCATCGAACACGCCATCCTGCACCTGCTGTATGCGCGGTTCTGGACCAAGGTCATGCGCGACATGGGCCTGGTCAAGGTGGACGAACCTTTCACCAAGCTGCTGACGCAGGGCATGGTGCTCAACCATATCTACTCCCGCAAGGGCGACAAGGGCGGCGTCGAATACTTCTGGCCGGCCGATGTGGACGACGTGCACGACGAGCATGGCAAGGTCATCGGCGCCAAGCTCAGGAAGGACGGCTCCATGGTTACCTACGAAGGCGTGGGCACCATGAGCAAGAGCAAGAACAACGGCGTCGATCCGCAGGATCTGATCGAGAAATACGGCGCCGATACCGCGCGCCTGTACACCATGTTCACCTCGCCGCCGGAAGCCACGCTGGAATGGAACGACGCCGGTGTCGAAGGCTCCTACCGTTTCCTGCGCCGGGTCTGGAACTTCGGCGTCAAGCTCGATGCTATGCAATTGGGAGCTGGTGGTGCCCGCCCGCAAAGGGCTGGAACCACATTTGATAAGGAAACGCAGGCGCTGCGCCGCGAGATCCACACGGTGCTCAAGCAGATCGACTACGACTACCAGCGCATGCAGTACAACACCGTGGTGTCGGGCAGCATGAAGCTGCTCAATGCGCTGGAAGACTTCAAGGGCCAGACCTCGACCGGCGCGGCGTTTGCGCTGCGCGAAGGCATGGGCATCCTGCTGCGCTGCCTCTACCCCGCGACGCCGCATGTGGCGCACGCCCTGTGGGAGGATCTCGGTTTTGTCAAAGACCATGGCGGCCTGCTCGATGCGTCCTGGCCGGAGGTCGATGAATCTGCCCTGGTGCAGGACGAGATCGAACTCGTGCTGCAGATCAACGGCAAGCTGCGCGGGTCGGTCACCGTGCCCGCCGGCGCTGACAAGGCCGCGATCGAGGCGGCGGCGCTGGCGTCCGATGCGTTTGTCAAGCAGGCCGCCGGCGCCCCGGCCAAAAAAGTCATCGTTGTGCCGGGCCGCTTGGTCAACATCGTCGTCTGAAGGAAGCCACCATGCAACGTCGCGTTTTCCTGTTGTCCGCTGCGGCGGCTTGGGGCCTGAGTGCCTGCGGATTTGCCTTGCGCAAGGCGCCCAACTACGCCTTCAAGACCATTTACAGTGGTGCGGCCGAAACCTCGACGCTGGGTACCGAGCTCAACCGCAACCTGGAAGCCGGCGGCACGGTGAAGGTGATCCGCGACGCGCGCCTGATCGGCCAGGCGGATGTGATTCTCGACGTGTTGCTCGACCAGCGTGAAAAAACCGTGGTGGGCATCAACGCCTCGGGCCAGGTGCGTGAGTTCCAGCTGCGCACGCGTTTCAGGTTCCAGCTGCGCACGCTCAAGGGCAAGTTGCTGATTCCGCCCGCCGAAATCGTGCTGCAGCGCGACATCAGTTTCAACGAGTCCGCGGTGCTGGCCAAGGAAACCGAGGAGGCGCTCCTCTACCGCGACATGCAGAGCGACATCGTCCAGCAGATCCTGCGCCGTCTGGCAGCCGTCAAGGAGATCTGACGCGGCGGCCCTGCGCTGCAGGGCGGAATAGATGATGAAATCGGGCATTAGCTCAATAAGGACGGATGCAAGCAGCTATTAATTTGGTAGCGCCGATGTGGCCGGTCTCTTGAAGCTCAGCGCATCAGCGTGCTTTTGCCGAACAGGCTTTCAACCAGTTCCAGCACCACTTCGGCAGTGCCGTTGCGCACATCCAGCGCCGGGTTGAGTTCCATCACGTCCAGCGAGGCCAGGCGGCCGGTGTCGGCGATCATTTCCATGCACAGCTGGGCTTCGCGGTAAGTCGGGCCGCCCTTGACGGCCGTGCCCACACCGGGCGCAATCATCGCATCGAGGAAATCCACGTCGAAGCTCACATGCAGGTGAGTCTGTGCATCCACGCCGGCCAGCGCCGCTGCCATGGTCTGCCGCATGCCCTGCTCGTCGATGTAACGCATGTCGAACACTTCCAGGCCCGACTGCCGGATGAAGTGCTTTTCGCCCTCATCGACGCTGCGAATGCCGATCTGCCGCACGGCCGAAGCCTGGATCGCCGGAACCACACCGCCTATGCCGGTCAGCTCGGCCGGGCCGTGCCCGCACAACACGGCCACCGGCATGCCGTGGGTGTTGCCGGTGGGGGTCAGGCGGTCGGTATTGAAGTCGGCATGCGCGTCCAGCCACAACACACGCAAGGTCTGGCCGGTCTGGCGGCAGCGGCGCGCCACGGCGCTTATGGAGCCGATCGCCAGGCAGTGGTCGCCGCCCAGCAGGAGGGGCAGGTCGCCTTCGCTGAGGGCCGAAAACACGGCCTCGTGCACCGAGCGGTTCCAGGCGGCCACCTCGGCCAGGTGGCGGTAACCCTGGACGGGCGCCTGCCACGGGTTGGGCGGGCCGCTCAGGTTGCCGCCGTCCTTCACCTGCAGGCCGCGGCCTTCCAGGGTGGCCTGCAGGCCAGCCACGCGCAGCGCCTCGGGCCCCATTGACGCGCCGCGGGTGCCGGCGCCGATGTCGGTGGGTGCGCCAATCAGGCGAATGCGTTGTGTCATGGGAAGGAGTATGCCGCCAGCAGACCACGCCTGCCAGGTCAGGAGGGCTTGCTGCCAAACCCCCAACCGCTAAACTTGGGCCACCATGAACCTGGCGCCCGCCCAACTTTCCGACCACCTCAAGCGCGGGCTCAAGAGCCTGTACACCCTGCACGGCGACGAGCCGCTGCTGGTGCAGGAGTTCGCCGACGCGCTGCGCGCCGCCGCGCGGGAGCGGGGTTACACCGAACGCACGGTGCACACCGTGGCCGGTGCCCATTTCGACTGGAGCGAGGTGCTGGCCAGCGGCGGCTCCCTGAGCCTGTTTGCCGACAAGCAGATCGTGGAGATCCGCATTCCCAGTGGCAAGCCCGGCAAGGACGGCTCGGTGGCGCTGCAGCAGATTGCCGAACGCGCGCAGGGCGATGACACCACGCTGACCCTGGTGCTGCTGCCGCGCCTGGACAGCATGACGACCAAGGGCGCGTGGTTTGGCGCGCTGGAAAGTTTTGGCACCACGGTCAAATTCGACCCGATTGACCGCCGTAACCTGCCGCAGTGGATCGCGCAGCGCCTGCAGCAGCAGGGCCAGCGCGTGGCGCAGGGCGAGGAGGGGCAGCGCACACTGCAGTTTTTTGCCGACCGTGTCGAAGGCAACCTGCTGGCTGCGCACCAGGAAATCCAGAAGCTGGGCCTGCTGTACCCCCCCGGCGGGGAGGCGTCGGCAGAACTGAGTTTCGACCAGGTCGAAAACGCCGTGCTCAATGTCGCGCGTTACGACGTGTTCAAGCTGTCCGAAGCGGTGCTCGGTGGCCAGGCCCTGCGCGTGCAACGCATGCTCGACGGTTTGCAGTCCGAGGGTGAGTCGGAGGTGCTGGTGCACTGGGCCCTGAGCGAGGACATTCGCAGCATGAAGCGGGTCAAGGACGCCCTGGGCGCGGGCCGGCCCATGCCGATGGCCCTGCGCGAAAACCGCGTCTGGGGTGTCAAGGAAAAACTGTTCGAGCGGGTGTTGCCCCACATGGGCGACACCACGCTGGCCAATTTGCTGCATGCCGCCCACAAGGTCGACGGCATCGTCAAAGGCCTGAAGCAGCCCGACTGGCCGGCCGAGGGCTGGCAGGCGCTGCAGCGCCTGGCCGCCATGGTGTGCAGCGCCTGTGCGGCGCCGGCCGCTGCCGCCCGCGGCGCGCGCCTGCCTGTGAACAGGCCCTAGCGCATGCAGCACACCGCCTCGCTCTCCAAAAAACTCATGCGCATCGGGGCCAGCCTGCTGGTGGTGGCGCTGGTCTCCATCGGGCTGACCCTGTGGGTGACCTGGCAGCTCGAAGGCGGCGCCGCCGCCGTCAACGAAGCCGGGCGCATGCGCATGCAGACCTGGCGTCTGGCCAGCGCCGTGCAGGCCGGCGTGGAACGCACCGAACTGCAGGCGCTGGTGGCCCGGTTCGATGAGAGCCTGGCCCTGCTGCGCGAGGGCGACCCTTCCAGGCCGCTGTTCGTGCCCTGGGACGACCAGGTGCGGGCGCGTTTCAACGATGTCGAGTCCCTGTGGCGCACCCAGCGGCCGTTGTGGCTGGCCGAGCCGGCGCCGGCGGCGCAGGACCTGCTGAAGGCGGGGGGCGCGTTTGTGGACGCCAGCGACCGGCTGGTGCTGGTGATCGAGCAGCACCTGTCCCGGCTGACCGCCATCCTGAACCTGTTCCAGTTCCTGATGATGGTGCTGGCCATCGGCGGGGCGGTCATCATGCTTTTCACCGGCTACATGTACGTGATCAATCCCCTGGCACAGCTGCGGGAGGGCTTGCGCAAGCTGGAGTCCGGGGATTTCAGAACGCGCATCGAGGTCGACACCGTGGACGAGTTCGGCCAGGTGGCGGCCGGCTTCAACCACATGACGGCGACCCTCCAGTCGCTCTATGAAGGGCTGGAGGCCAAGGTCGAGGCCAAGACGCGGCGCATCGAGGCGCAACGCGCGCGGCTGGAGGCGCTGTACAAGGTCAGCGCCTTTCTGGCCCAGGCCGGCAGCATTGACGAGCTGGCACGCGGCTTTGCCCAGCGCGTGCGCGCCGTGATGAAGGCCGACGCTGCCGCTGTCCGCTGGTCCGATGATGCCAACCAGCGCTACCTGATGCTGGCTTCCGACTGCTTCCCGCAGGAGCTGGTGGAGGAAGAGCGCAGCCTGCTGGCCGGCGCCTGCGCCTGCGGCAACCTGCGGCCGGACGCACGTACCCGCGTGATTCCCATCCTCAGCCACGACGAAGCGCCGGTGCGCCACTGCGCCAAGGCGGGCTATGAAAGTGTGGTCACGGTGCCGATTCGCCTGCAACAGCGCCTGCTCGGCGAGTTCAACCTGTTCTTTCGCACGCCGGTCCTGCTGAGTGCCGACGAGATCGAACTGCTGGATGCGCTGGCCAGCCACCTGGCCAGTTCGCTGGAAGGGTTGCGCGCCGATGCCCTGGATCGGGAGGCGGCGGTGGCGGAGGAGCGCGCGCTGCTGGCGCGCAACCTGCATGACTCGATTGCCCAGTCGCTGGCTTTTCTGAAAATTCAGGTGCAATTGCTCAGAGGCGCGGTGCACAAGGGGCAGGCGCCCCAGGTGCAGGGTGCGCTCGATGAACTGGACGTCGGGCTGCGCGAAAGCATCAGCGATGTCCGGGAGCTGCTGGTGCATTTCCGCACGCGCACCAATACCGACGACATTGAGCAGGCCCTGCAGGAAACCCTGCAGAAGTTCCAGAGCCAGACGGGCCTTCCTGCCCAGTTGCAGGTGCAGGGGCAGGGGCTGCCGCTGCCTTCGGACGTGCAGGTGCAGGTGCTGCATGTGCTCCAGGAGGCTCTGTCCAATATCCGCAAACATGCGGGCGCTACGCAAGTGGGACTTGAAGTGATCAAGGGTGAGCACTGGCGTTTTGTGGTGCGCGACAACGGCACCGGCTTCGACACCGGCAAGCACCCCGGGCAGTCCCATGTCGGCCTGAACATCATGCGGGAACGTGCCGGGCGCATAGGCGCTGTGGTCGATATTGTTTCCCGGACTGGCCAGGGAACCACCGTGACACTGACACTGCCACCCCATCCGGAGGTCGGCAGCGGCGTCGCCGCCAAGACCCCGGCCGTCGCGGCCCTCACCGCGGGCGCGCACGGCGACTGAGGACATGACGATGCCCATTGCCCTGCTGGTGGTCGATGACCACACCCTGTTTCGCCGCGGTCTCGTCGCGCTGCTCTCGCAGGACGGGCGTTTCCATGTGGCGGGCGAGGCCGGCGACATCGGTGAGGCACTGCGCTGCGTCGAACGCAGCAAGCCGGACCTGATCCTGCTGGACAACCACCTGCCGGGCGTTCTGGGCGTGGACGGCATCGCGACGCTCAAGGACGCGGCACCCGGCACCCGCATCCTGATGTTGACGGTGAGCGAGAACGAGGACGACCTGTCCGCAGCGCTGCAGGCCGGCGCCGACGGCTACCTGCTGAAAACCGTGGAACTCGATCGCCTGTCGGAATCCATCATCAAGGTGCTGGACGGGGAGTCGGTGGTCAGCCCGGAAATGATGACCAAGCTGGTGGCCGCTTTCCGGTCCAAGGCCCCGCCGACCTCCAATGGCGAGGTCGCTGCGGTCAATGGCGGCCGCAACGGGGACGCCCCGGTGCCGGGCCTGCAGGATGAGCCGGCCATCGCGCTGCTGTCGGCGCGCGAGCGCGAGGTGCTGGCGCTGATCGCACGCGGCGACAGCAACAAGGTGATTGCCCGCAAGCTCGATATCGCGGAGACGACGGTGAAGATTCACGTCCAGCACATCCTGCGCAAGCTGCAGCTCAGTTCGCGGGTCCAGGCAGCCGTATACGCGGCCGGCCGGGAGCTTGGTTGACAAAGATCAAGTCCGGGGCAGCTTGACCCGGTAGTAGTTCTTCAGAACGATGGTCGCGCGGGCCGCCATCGGTTTTAACTGACGCCGCCCCGTTCCAAAGGAGAATGTTCAAGGGGGTGCAAAAGGCCGACAGTCATGCCATGTGTCTGGAGAAACAACATGGCCTCTGAACTGGGCAATTCAAGAAAAGCATGGTCGGTGCTGATTGTCAGCACGCTGGCATTCACCGTCTGCTTCATGGTCTGGATGATGTTCGGCGTGATCGGCATCCCGATCAAGAAGATGCTCAACCTCAATGCCACCGAGTTCGGCCTGCTCGCGGCCACGCCGGTGCTGACGGGCTCGCTGATCCGCGTGCCGCTGGGCATCTGGACCGACCGCTACGGCGGGCGCATCGTCATGGCGATCCTGATGGCCATCACCGTGCCCGCGATCTGGCTCATGAGTTACGCCACGGCCTACTGGCATTTTCTGGTGATCGGCCTGTTTGTCGGCCTGGCCGGCGGCTCCTTCTCGGTGGGCACGCCTTATGTGGCGCGCTGGTTCCCGAAAAACCGCCAGGGCATGGCGATGGGTGTGTACGGCGCCGGAAACTCGGGTGCCGCCGTCAACAAGTTCGTGGCGCCGGTGTTGCTGGTGGCCTTTGGCTGGGCCATGGTGCCGCAGGTGTATGCGGTCATCATGCTGGCTGCGCTGGTGCTGTTCTGGCTGTTCAGCTACAGCGACCCTTCGCACCTGGTGCCCAGCCACGTCAAGTTCAGTGACCAGCTCAAGGCCTTGAAGGACCCGAAAGTTCTCAAGTACTGCCAGTACTACAGCATCGTGTTCGGTGGTTATGTGGCCCTGTCCCTCTGGATGGTTCAGTACTACGTGGGCGAATTCGGCCTCGACATCCGCGTGGCAGCGCTGTTGGCGGCGTGTTTTTCGCTGCCGGGCGGCGTGTTGCGGGCCTTTGGCGGCATCCTGTCCGACAAGTACGGCGCGCACAGCGTGACCTGGTGGGTGATGTGGGTGAGCTGGGTGTGCCTGTTCCTGCTGTCCTACCCGCAGACCGACTTCACCATTCTCACGGTCAATGGCCCGGCGACCTTTCACCTCGGCCTGAACGTCTACACCTTCACCGCGCTGATGTTCATCCTGGGCATCGCCTGGGCCTTCGGCAAGGCCAGCGTTTTCAAGTACATCAGTGACGACTACGGCGCCAACATCGGCGCGATCAGCGGCATTGTCGGGCTGGCCGGCGGCCTGGGCGGCTTCGTGCTGCCCATCATCTTCGGCGGCCTGATGGACCTGACGGGCATCCGTTCCAGCGCTTTCATGTTCATGTACGGCGTCGTCTGGGTCTCGCTGATCTGGATGTACTGGACCGAGGTGCGCCGCACTGAAGTCATGGGCAGGAACGCGTCCGGCGCCCAGGCCTGAAACAGACCCTTTTCGAGGAAACACCATGAATACCAAAACCAGTTCCGGCGTTGACATTACCGACTGGCGTCCCGAGGACGAGCAGTTCTGGGAAAGCACCGGCAAACGTATTGCCTACCGCAACCTCTGGATCTCCGTGCCCAGCCTGCTGTGCGGCTTTGCCGTCTGGGGCATGTGGGGCATCATCACGGTGCAGATGCTCAACCTGGGCTTTCCCTTCACCCAGGCCGAACTCTTCACGCTGACGGCGATTGCAGGCCTGGCCGGCGCCACCATGCGCATTCCGGCCTCCTTCCTGATCCGGCTGGCCGGCGGACGCAACACCATCTTCCTGACGACTTCGATGCTGCTGGCGCCGGCCATCGGCACCGGCATCGTGCTGCAGCACCCCGAATGGCCGCTGTGGTCCTTCCAGCTGATGGCCCTGTGGTCGGGCGTGGGTGGCGGCAACTTCGCCAGTTCGATGTCCAACATCAGCACCTTCTTTCCCAAGCGGCTGCAGGGCACGGCGCTTGGGCTTAATGCGGGCCTGGGCAACTTCGGCGTCACCGCCATGCAGGTCGTCATTCCCCTGGTGATGACCGTCGGCATCTTCGGCAGTTTCGGAGGCGAATCGATGACGCTGGTCAAGGACAGCGGCTGGATTCTCGGAAAAATCACGGCCGGAACGCCGACCTGGATCCAGAACGCCGGTTTTGCCTGGCTGCTGTCTCTGATACCGCTGTCGGTCATCTGCTTCTTCGGCATGAACAACCTGACCACCGTCTCGCCCGCCATCGGCGGCACGATCCCGGCCTTCCTCAAGATCATCTGGCTGTACACCCTGTCCTTTGTGCCGGCCGGTGTCGGGCTGTACCTCTACCTGCCCAAACCTACCGGGTTGGGCTTGCTCAACATGTGGATCGCCATGCCACTGATCGTGCTGAGCACCCTGATGGTGTTGAAGGTGACGGCCTTCGGTCCGATGAAGGAAGCCATTGCCAAACAGTTCTCCATTTTCAGCAACAAGCACACCTGGTCGCTGACCATGCTGTACATCGTGACCTTCGGTTCCTTCATCGGTTTTTCGATGGCCCTGCCGCTGGCGATCACGGTGATCTTCGGCATCAGCCACGTGCCGGACGCCGCCGGCGTCATGCAGCACACACTGAAAAACCCGAACGCACCGTCGGCGCTGACCTTTGCCTGGATAGGCCCGTTTGTGGGCGCGCTGATCCGGCCCGTGGGCGGCTGGGTCTCGGACAAGGTCGGCGGCTCCATCGTGACGCAGATCATCTCCGCCATCATGGTGGTGGCCTCCGTGGCCGTAGGTTACGTCATGCTGCTGGCCTACAAGTCGGCCGCGCCCGAGCAGTACTTCCTGATCTTCATGGTGCTGTTCGTCGTGCTGTTTGCCGCCAGCGGCATCGGCAACGGCTCCACCTTCCGCACGATTGGCGTCATCTTCGACCGCCAGCAGGCCGGCCCGGTGCTGGGCTGGACCTCGGCCATTGCCGCCTACGGCGCCTTCATCGCCCCGGTGGTCATAGGCGCACAGATCAAGGCCGGCACGCCGGAAAACGCCATGTACGGCTTTGCCATTTTCTATGCCCTGTGCCTGGTGCTGAACTGGTGGTTTTACCTGCGCCGCGGCGCCGAGATCAAAAACCCCTGACCCGCCGCTGGGCCCGCTTTTACCGCATTACCGGAGAATCAAATGAGTCATTTTCTTGATCGACTGAGCCACTTTTCCAACCCCAGGGAGTCCTTTTCCGGGGCGCACGGCGTCACCACCGCCGAAGACAGGACTTGGGAAGACGCTTACCGCAACCGCTGGGCGCACGACAAGATCGTGCGTAGCACCCATGGCGTGAACTGCACGGGCTCTTGTTCGTGGAAGATTTATGTCAAGGGCGGCATCGTCACCTGGGAAACCCAGCAGACCGACTACCCGCGCACGCGCTGGGACATGCCCAACCACGAGCCGCGCGGCTGCTCGCGCGGTGCCAGCTACAGCTGGTACCTCTACAGCGCCAACCGCGTCAAGTACCCCATGGTGCGTGCGCGCCTGCTCAAGCACTGGCGTGAGGCGCGTTTGACCTTGCCGCCGGTCGAGGCCTGGGCGGCCGTGGTGCAGGACGATGCCAAGCGGCGCGACTACCAGAGCGTGCGCGGCCTCGGGGGTTTTGTCCGTTCCAGCTGGGACGAGGTCAACGAGATCATTGCGGCCTCCAACGTCCACACGATCAAGAAGCACGGCGCCGACCGCATCATCGGTTTCTCCCCGATCCCGGCGATGTCCATGGTCAGTTACGCCTCCGGTTCGCGTTACCTGTCGTTGATAGGGGGCGTGTGCATGAGCTTTTACGACTGGTATTGCGACCTGCCTCCGTCCAGCCCCCAGGTCTGGGGTGAGCAGACCGACGTGCCGGAGTCGGCCGACTGGTACAACTCGGGGTTCATCATTGCCTGGGGCTCCAACGTGCCGCAGACGCGCACCCCCGATGCGCACTTCTTCACCGAAGTCCGTTACAAGGGCACCAAGACCGTGGCGATCACGCCCGACTATTCCGAGGTTGCCAAACTCTCCGACCTGTGGCTGCACCCCAAGCAGGGCACTGATGCTGCGGTCGCCATGGCCATGGGCCATGTGATCCTGAAGGACTTCTATTTCGGCGGCAACGGCAAGCCGCGGTCGGCCTATTTCGACCACTACGCACGCCGCTATACCGACCTGCCCATGCTCGTGATGCTGAAGGAGCACCAGCTGGAAAACGGCGAAACCGTTTTGGTGCCGGACCGTTATGTGCGCGCGTCCGACTTCAACGGCAAGCTGGGCCAGGCGAACAACCCCGAGTGGAAAACCGTGGCCTTCGATGCGCAGGGCAAGGTCGTGCTGCCACACGGCGCCATTGGCTTTCGCTGGGGCCCGGATGGCCGTGCCGACGCCGGGCAGTGGAACCTGGAGTCCAGGGAGGCGCGCCAGGGTGACGAGGTCACGCTCAAGCTGTCGGTGATGGAGGGTGATGCACCCAGCGCCGACAGCGCCAAGGTCGGCTTTCCCTACTTCGGCGGCATCCACCATGACCATTTCCAGAACAACGAGCAGGGCGATGTGCTGGTGCGCACGGTACCGGTGCAGCGCATTTCACTCGGCAAGGCCGGCGAAGAGCGCTCGGCCCTGGTGGCGACGGTGTTCGACCTGCAGGTCGCGCAATACGGCATTCCCCGCGGCTTGCCCGGTGAACTGGCTGCCGCCGACTTTGACGACAACACCCCCTACACCCCGGCCTGGCAGGAGCAGATCACCGGTGTGCCACGCGACCAGATCATCGCCGTCGCGCGCCAGTTTGCCGACAATGCCGACAAGACCGAAGGCCGGTCCATGGTCATCATCGGCGCCGGCATGAACCACTGGTACCACAGTGACATGAACTACCGCAGCGTCATCAACATGCTGATGATGTGCGGCTGCATCGGCAAGAGCGGGGGCGGCTGGGCGCACTACGTGGGCCAGGAAAAACTGCGGCCGCAGACCGGCTGGACACCGCTGGCCTTCGCGCTCGACTGGATCCGCCCACCCCGGCAGATGAACTCCACCAGCTTCTTTTATGCGCATACCGACCAGTGGCGCTACGAGAAGCTCGGCGTGGACGAGGTGCTGTCCCCACTCGCCGACAAAAAACTCTACGGCGGCAGCATGATCGACTACAACGTGCGCGCCGAGCGCATGGGCTGGTTGCCGAGTGCGCCGCAACTGCAGACCCACCCGATGCAGGTGGTCAAGGATGCGCAGGCCGCGGGCCTGGATGCCAAGGACTATGTCGTCAAGTCGCTCAAGGACGGCTCGCTCAAGATGAGCTGCGAGGACCCGGACCACCCCGCCAACTGGCCGCGCAACATGTTTGTCTGGCGCTCCAACATCATCGGTTCTTCGGGCAAGGGCCATGAGTATTTCCTCAAGCATCTGCTGGGTACGGACAACGGCGTTCAGGGCAAGGATCTGGGGGCCGAAGAAGGCAAGCCCGAGGAAGTGGTCTGGCACGACAAGGCGCCCGAAGGCAAGCTGGACCTGCTGGTCACGCTCGACTTCCGCATGAGCACGACCTGCCTGTACTCCGACATCGTGTTGCCGACCGCAACCTGGTACGAGAAGAACGACCTCAACACCAGCGACATGCACCCCTTCATCCATCCGCTGTCCACCGCGGTGGACCCGGTGTGGCAATCGAAAAGCGACTGGGAAATCTACAAGGGCTTCGCGAAAAAATTCAGCGAGCTGTGCGAAGGCCATCTCGGTGTCGAGAAGGAAATGGTGCTGACCCCGGTGATGCACGACTCACCGGGCGAGCTGGCCCAGCCTTTTGACGTCAAGGACTGGAAGCGTGGCGAGTGCGAACTGGTGCCCGGCAAGACGGCGCCCCAGATGCAGGTGGTCGAACGCGACTATCCCAACGTCTACAAACGTTTCACGGCTGTGGGCCCCCTGCTCAACAAGGTAGGCAACGGCGGCAAGGGCATTTCCTGGAATACCGAAACCGAGGTGCGGCAACTCGGCGAACTCAACGGCCTGGTGACCGAGCCCGGCGTGACCCAGGGCATGCCACGCATCAACAGCGACATTGACGCCTGCGAAATGGTGTTGCAGCTCGCGCCTGAAACCAACGGCCATGTGGCGGTCAAGGCCTGGGCGGCACTGGGCAAGCAGACCGGCCGTGAGCACACGCACCTGGCGCTGCACCGCGAGGACGAGAAGATCCGCTTCCGCGATATCCAGGCGCAACCGCGCAAGATCATCAGCTCGCCGACCTGGAGCGGCATCGAATCGGAAACCGTGTCGTACAACGCCGGCTACACCAATGTGCATGAACTGATCCCATGGCGCACCCTCACCGGCCGCCAGCAGTTCTATCAGGACCACCCGTGGATGCTGGCTTTCGGCGAGGGCCTGGCCAGCTACCGGCCGCCGGTGAACCTGAAGGCCACCGCCGGGGTGCACGGTATCCGTACCAACGGCAACACCGAGATCTTGCTGAACTTCATCACGCCGCACCAGAAGTGGGGCATCCATTCGACCTACACCGACAACCTGTTGATGCTGACGCTGAGCCGGGGCGGGCCCATCATCTGGCTCAGTGAGGACGATGCCAAGCTGATCGGCGTGGAAGACAACGACTGGATCGAGGCCTATAACGTCAACGGCGCGATTGCCGCGCGGGCCGTCGTCAGCCAGCGGGTCAAGCCCGGCATGGTGATGATGTACCACGCGCAGGAAAAAATCGTCAACACCCCGGGTTCGGAGATCACCGGCCAGCGTGGCGGCATTCACAACTCGGTGACGCGCATCGTGCTCAAGCCAACCCACATGATCGGCGGCTACGCGCAGCTTTCCTACGGCTTCAACTACTACGGAACCATAGGCACCAACCGCGATGAATTTGTCGTGGTGCGCAAGATGGACAAGGTGGACTGGCTGGACACGCCACGTGATGACGAGCGCGCGTTCGCCGTGCAACAGATGGGAGAAGCAGCATGAAGGTACGCGCACAAATCGGCATGGTGCTGAACCTGGACAAGTGCATCGGTTGCCACACTTGTTCGGTCACCTGCAAAAACGTCTGGACCAGCCGGCCCGGTATGGAATACGCCTGGTTCAACAACGTTGAAACCAAGCCCGGCATCGGTTACCCCAAGGAGTGGGAAAACCAGGACAAGTGGAACGGCGGCTGGGTACGCAAGGCCGACGGTTCCATCGAACCGCGCCAGGGCGGAAAGTGGAAGCTGCTGATGCGCATCTTCTCCAACCCGAACATGCCGCAGATCGACGACTACTACGAACCTTTCACTTTCGACTACGACCACCTGCAGTCGGCGCCGGAAATGAAGGCCACGCCGACGGCGCGGCCGCGCAGCCTGATCACCGGCAAGCGCATGGAGAAAATCGAATGGGGTCCGAACTGGGAAGAGATCCTCGGCGGCGAGTTTTCCAAGCGCAGCAAGGACGCCAACCTGGCGAACTTCGACCAGGTCCAGAAAGACATGGTGGGCCAGTTCGAAAACACCTTCATGATGTATTTGCCGCGCCTGTGCGAGCACTGCCTGAACCCGGCCTGTGTGGCGTCCTGTCCTTCGGGCTCGATCTACAAGCGCGAGGAAGACGGCATCGTGCTAATCGACCAGGACAAGTGCCGCGGCTGGCGCATGTGTGTCTCGGGCTGCCCGTACAAAAAAATCTATTACAACTGGAAGAGCGGCAAGGCCGAAAAATGCACCTTCTGCTATCCGCGTATTGAAGCCGGCCAGCCGACCGTCTGCAGCGAAACCTGCGTGGGCCGCATCCGTTACCTTGGCGTGGTGCTGTATGACGCCGACCGCATCCAGGAAGCGGCCAGCGTGGAAGACGACAAGGACCTGTACCAGGCCCAGCTCGACATCTTCCTGGACCCGAACGATCCGAAAGTGATTGAACAGGCGCGCAAGGACGGCATTCCCGAAGCCTGGCTGGAAGGCGCCCGCCGCAGCCCGGTCTACAAGATGGCTGTGGAGTGGAAGGTGGCGCTGCCGCTGCACCCCGAGTACCGCACGCTGCCCATGGTCTGGTACGTGCCGCCGCTGTCGCCCATCACCTCGGCGGCCAACGCCGGCCAGATCGGCATCAACGGCGAGTTGCCCGACATCGCGCAGATGCGTATTCCCGTGCAGTACCTGGCCAACCTGCTGACCGCGGGCGACACAGCACCGGTGATCCGCTCACTGCAGCGCATGCTGGCGATGCGTTCCTACCAGCGCAGCAAACATGTGGACCAGGTGCAGAACCTGGCGGTGCTGGAGCAGGCCGGATTGACCGTGGCCGAGGTCGAGGAGATGTATCACATCATGGCGATTGCCAACTACGAAGACCGCTTCGTGATTCCGACCACGCACCGCGAATACGCCGAGAACGCCTTCGACATGCGCGGCGGCTGCGGCTTCACCTTCGGCAACGGCTGCTCCGACGGCGCCAGCGACGTCAGCCTGTTCGGCGGCAACAAGAAACGCACTATTCCCATCAAGGTGGAGGTCTGAACCATGGCACTTTTCAACAACACCCCCGCTGTGGCTTCGAAGAGCCTGCGTGTGCTGGCCCGGCTGCTCGCTTACCCCGACGCCGAGCTGCGCAGCCATCTGGGCGCGCTGCGCGAGGCACTGCACGAAGAACGTGCCCTGGAGCCGCTGCGGCTGGCCGAGCTGGATGGCCTGATCGAAGCGCTCGCGCTTGCGCCGGCGCTTGTGACCGAGGCGGCGTATGTCGAGTTGTTCGACCGGGGCCGCGCCACATCGCTGCACCTGTTCGAACACGTGCACGGCGACTCGCGCGATCGCGGGCCGGCCATGATCGACCTCGCGCAGACCTACGAGAAGGCCGGCATGTACCTGGCAGAAGGCGAGATGCCGGACTTCCTGCCGGTGGTGCTTGAATTCACCTCGACCCAGCCACCGCGCGAGGCGCGCGAGTTTCTGGCCGAGATGGCGCACATCTTCAATGCAATTTTTGCGGCCCTGCAGCAGCGCGAAAGTGCCTATGCCTCCGTGCTGGGCGCCTTGCTGGAGCTGGCGGGGGAAAAGGCCCAGCCGGTGCAGATCGCGGCGGAAGAACCTGTCGACGCGGTCTGGGAAGAGCCGGTGGTTTTTGACGGCTGCTCGTCCAAAGGCCAGGCCAGGCCGGACCAGCCGCAACCGATTCACATCGTGCCGCACGTACGCAAGGCACGACCCACCCAAGGAGTACAAGCATGAGCCCCGGACTTCACGGATTTCTTTTTGGTGTCTATCCCTACATCTGCCTGACCGTGTTTCTGCTCGGCAGCCTGATCCGCTTCGACCGCGACCAGTACACCTGGAAAAGCGACTCTTCGCAGTTGCTGCGCACCGGCCTGCTGCGCTGGGGCAGCAACCTGTTCCACGTGGGCATCCTGTTCCTGTTCTTCGGCCATCTGGTCGGCCTGCTGACACCCCACGCGGTGTATGGCTTTTTCATGGACGCAGCGACCAAGCAGCGCATGGCCATCTACGCGGGGGGCATTGCCGGCGTCATCTGCTTCATCGGCCTGTCGATGCTGATTTACCGCCGCATGTTCGATCCGCGCATCCGTTACACCAGCCACAGGACCGATCTCGCGATCCTGCTGATCCTATGGGTCCAGCTGGTGGTGGGTCTGATCACCCTGCCGTATTCGTGGGGACACGCCGATGGCAGCGTGATGCTGATCCTGGCCGAATGGGCGCAGCGCATTCTCACCCTGCGTGAGGTGGACTCTGCAGCGCTGGCCGTCCTGCCCTGGCCCTACCGTTTCCACATCGTGTTCGGCATGACTATCTTCCTGCTGTTCCCGTTCAGCCGTCTGGTGCATGTGTGGAGCGGCTTCGGAGCGGTCGCCTACCTGTTCCGTCCCTACCAGATGGTGCGCAGCCGTCGCCTGGGCATTCCGCGGGCCAAATCGCCGGGTGCCCGTTGACCTCACCGTGAACCAGGAACTCTCCATGACCACACAAACGCTTTCTTCACCCGTTGCAGCCCAGGGTTGCGGCAGCGGCTCCTGCCAGTGCGGCCCTGCAGCCGCCCAGCCAGTTCAGCCCACCGCCTGCGTCAACGGCATCGCTCTGCACCCGACCGGTCAGCGTCCGGACACGGCCACGCTGCGCGAGCTGGCCTACACCGAACTGCTGCGCCAGCAGGCGGTGTCGCAAGGCCTGCTGCCGCGTCACACCGGCTTGACCAGCCCGGAACTGGGCCAGGCCGAACGCGAAATCATCGAAGCCATGGTGGACCGGCAGGTGGTCAGCCCCCAGCCGAGTGACGACGAAGGCCGGCGTTATTACGAAGCCCACAAGGCGCAGTTTCTGGTGGGCCAGGCGCTGCATGTGCGGCACATCCTGTTTGCCGTCACGCCCGGTGTCAACGTCCAGGCACTCACCGTGCATGCCGAACGCGCCTTGCTGGAGCTGTCGCACAAGGGGGTGTCCCCGGAGCGGTTTTCCCAATTGGCCGCCGAGTTGTCCAACTGCCCGAGCAGCGCCCAGGGCGGCGACCTCGGCTGGATCACGCCGGACGACTGTGCCCCCGAGCTGGCAACGGAGCTGTTTCACCTCCAGCATGCGCAAACCGGCACCGGTGTGCATCCGCGCCTGTTTCACACGCGTTTCGGTTTTCACATCATCGACGTGCTGGAGCGTCGCAGCGGCACCCAGCCCGCCTATGAAGAAGTGCGCGAGCGTATTGCGGCCCTGCTGACCATGCAGTCCCGTGCGCGGGCGCTGCACCAGTACATGAGCCTGCTGGTGGGAGAGGCGGAGGTCGAAGGCATTGCCCTGGAAGGGGCTGATTCGCCGCTGGTCCAATGACCGAAGGCGTTGCAAGCGCGGACGAGTTGCTGCTTCGCTTGCGGCGTTTTCACTCCGACTATTTTCCGCTGCATCAGCAGCGTTTCCAGGACCTGGTGGCGCAGGGGCAGCATCCCAAGACACTGTTCATCGGCTGCTCGGATTCGCGGGTGGTGCCCTACCTCCTGACCGGTGCCGGCCCGGGCGAGCTCTTCATCGTGCGCAACGTGGGTGCCTTCGTTCCGCCGTACGACGGCTCGCACGGATTGCACGGCACCACGGCGGCGATCGAGTTCGCGGTGCTCAGCCTGCATGTGGAGCGCATCATCGTCTGCGGTCACAGCCACTGTGGCGCCATCCGGGCCGCTTATGAAGGCGTGCCCGAAGAAGCTGTGGCCCTGCAGGCCTGGCTCAAACTGGCCAGCGAAGCCTTGCTGCCGGTCCAGGCCAGTCCCGAGGCCCTGCGCCGCACCGAACAGCGCATCGTGGTGCTGCAGCTCGAGCGCCTGATGGCCTACCCCATGGTGCGGCGCGAGGTCGAGAAGGGCGTTTTGACGCTGCATGGCTGGCATTACGTGATTGAGGACGGTGAAATCCACATCTTTGATGTACGGCAAGGAAGTTTTGTGCCCGCTGCGATAGCCTCCAACAGCGGCACTGGCCCGTACCAACCTTATGTGGAACACGATGGACAAATCATTAGCGACTGACCTGGCTGTCAAGGCAAGTGTCGATTCGGCGGCGGCCGCCGCGATACTGCAGACACTTGCCCACGATTCGGGCCTGCGGCCCTGGCGGATTGGCGGCAAGGAACTGGTTCCGGTGGTGCAGGGCGGCATGGGTGTGTGTGTGTCGGCTGGTGGCCTGGCCGGCGCGGTAGCCCGCCTGGGCGGGGTGGGCACGGTGTCTTCCGTGGACTTGCGGCGCCTGCATCCGGACCTGATGGCCAAAACGGGCCACCTGGACAAGGAGCCCGATGCGAAAGCCGTGATCAATGCGGCCAATCTCGAGGCGCTGGACCGCGAAATCCGCCGCGCGCGTGAGCTGGCACAAGGCCGCGGCCTGATTGCCGTGAACATCATGAAGGCGCTCGGTGCCTACGAGGATTACGTGCACCAGGCGCTGGCCAGCGGTGCCGATGCCTTGGTGGTCGGCGCCGGCCTGCCGCTGGATTTGCCGGAGCTGGCGCGTGACTATCCCCAGGTCGCGCTGATTCCCATCCTGTCCGACGCGCGAGGCGTGCAATTGCTGGTGCGCAAGTGGCAGAAAAAGGGCCGCCTGCCCGATGCCATCGTGATCGAGCACCCCGGCCTCGCGGGCGGTCATCTGGGTGCAGCGAAGGTTGCGGACCTGCATGACCCGCGTTTTGACTTCGAGGTGGTCATCCCGCAGGTGCTGGAATTCTTCAAGACGGCGGGCATCGAGCGTGAAATACCGCTGATTGCCGCCGGCGGCATCAATTGCCGGGACGACATCCTGCGCCTGCAGGCCCTGGGTGCCTCGGCCGTGCAGCTCGGAACGGCTTTTGCCGTCACCCAGGAGTGTGATGCCGATCCCGCCTTCAAGAAGGTGCTGGCCGAAGCCAAACCGGAAGACATGGTGGAGTTCGTCAGTGTGGCCGGCCTGCCGGCCCGCGCGGTGCGCACCCCCTGGCTGGACAAATACATCCGGCTCGAGCCCAAACTCCAGGCGGCGGCCCATGTCAAGGCCAAATGCAACATGTCGTTTGACTGCCTGGCCCACTGCGGCCTGCGCGATGGCGTGGCCACCATGGGCCAGTTCTGCATCGACCAGCAGCTCGGCCATGCGTTTGACGGCAATGCGCGTAAAGGCCTTTTCTTCCGTGGTGCTGCCCGCCTGCCGTTTGGCGACCAGATCCGTTCGGTGCAAGAATTGATGCAATGGCTGCTCGGCGGAATCCGGCCAGCAGTCTCCATCGCAGGAGCACAAGCATGAAACGCGATCAGTTCGGCAGGCCTCAGGACATGACGGCCACCCAGCCCATCAGCCAGGACGTGCTGAAGGAAAAATACCTCAAGCCCGGCGAGTCGGGTGTGGAAGACCTGTACCGGCGCGTGGCGCGGGCCCTGGCCTCGGTCGAGCCGGAAGCGGAACGTGCCAAACACGAGGCCCTGTTCCTCGAGAACCTGCACGCCGGCGCGATAGGCGCCGGCCGCATCATGAGCGCGGCCGGCACGGCCATCCAGGCGACCCTGATCAACTGCTTTGTGCAGCCCGTGGGCGACTGCATCCAGGGCGTCGATGACGGTGGCTACCCCGGCATTTACGAGGCCCTGCGTGAAGCGGCCGAAACCATGCGGCGCGGCGGCGGCGTGGGCTACGATTTTTCACGCATCCGGCCGCGCGGCGCGGAGGTCAAGGCGACAGCCTCCATGGCCTCCGGTCCGTGCAGCTACATCAACGTGTTCGACCAGTCCTGTTCCACGGTGGAAAGCGCCGGTTCACGGCGCGGCGCGCAGATGGGCGTGCTGCGCATCGACCACCCGGATGTGCACGAGTTCATCACCGCCAAGCGCACCCCCGGACGCTGGAACAACTTCAATGTGTCGGTCGGCATGCCGGACGCATTCATGCACGCCCTGGCCGAAGACCAGCCCTGGGAGCTGGTGCACAAGGCCAAACCCGGTGCGCCGCTGATCGCGCAAGGTGCGTTCCAGCGTGCCGACGGCCTGTGGGTCTACCAGACGGTAGCGGCGCGCGAGTTGTGGGACACCGTGATGCATTCAGCCTACGACTTCGCCGAGCCCGGCATCCTGTTTCTGGACCACATCAACCAGGACAACAACCTGCGTTACTGCGAAGACATTGCGGCGACCAATCCCTGCGGCGAGCAACCCTTGCCGCCCTACGGCTGCTGTGACCTCGGCCCCATCATCCTCACGCGTTTTGTGCGTCACCCCTTTGGCTTCAATGGCGTGCCGGACTTTGATTTCGAGGCTTTTGCCAAGTCGGTGACCACCCAGGTGCGTGCGCTCGACAACGTGCTGGACGTGACTTTCTGGCCGTTGCCGCAGCAGCAGGCCGAGTCGGCTGCCAAGCGCCGCATCGGCGTCGGTTTCACCGGACTGGGCAATGCGCTGGCCATGCTGTGCCTGCGCTACGACGCGCCCGAGGGCCGTGAGATGGCGGCGCGTATTGCCATCGCCATGCGCGATGCGGCCTACGCCGCCTCGGTCGCGCTGGCGAAAGAAAAAGGCGCGTTTCCGAAGTTCGACGCCGACGGGTATCTCGCCGCGGGCACCTTTGCCAGCCGCTTGCCGGCGGCCCTGCAGCAATCCATCCGTGCCAATGGCATCCGCAACAGCCACCTGCTGTCGATTGCACCGACCGGCACGGTCAGCCTGGCGTTTGCCGACAATGCGTCGAACGGCATCGAACCGCCGTTTTCGTGGATGTACCGGCGCAAGAAGCGCGAGTCCGATGGCAGCACCACCGAATACGCGGTGGAAGACCATGCCTGGCGCCTGTACCGCGAACTCGGCGGCAACGTGGACAAACTGCCCGCCTACTTTGTTTCGGCGCTCGAGATGTCGGCAGACAGCCACATTGGCATGATGGAAGCGGTGCAGCCCTTTGTGGACACGGCGATCTCCAAGACCGTCAACGTGCCGGCCGACTACGCCTACGAGGATTTCAAGAGCCTGTACCAGCAGGCCTGGCGCGCCAAACTCAAGGGCCTGGCCACCTACCGGCCCAATGCGATTCTGGGCTCGGTGCTGGAAACCCATGCTCCCGCCGCCGCGCCGGCCGCGCCGGTGCCCATGGATCCGATGCGCACGGTGATCGAGAGCCGTCCCAAGGGCGCCTTGTCGGCCGTGGCCGAAAAGGTCGACTACTGGACGCAGGAAGGGCACAAGACGCTGTACATCGTGGTGTCTTTCCTGCCGGTGCCCTCAGCCAGCGGCGAGGGCACGGTCGAACGTGCCATTGAATTTTTCATGCCGGTGGGCCAAAGCGGCGAGTCGCAGCAGTGGATCACCTCCAGCATGCGCATGCTGTCGCTGGCTGCGCGCGGCGGCTTCCTCGAGCGCGCGCTCAGCGACATGCGCAAGGTCGCCTGGGACCGTGGCCCGGTGCGGCTCGGCACCTATGAGAAAACCGACGGCACACGCGTGCCGCTGTGGCACGACTCGGAAGTTGCGGCCATTGCCTATGCGGTGCAGAACATCATTGCGCGCCGCGCCCAGCAGGGCGCCGCCAGCGTCGCACCCGCGGTGGAGCCCCAGGTCGACATGGCGCTCGCGCCGCCGGTGATGGCGGGCAAGAAGTGCAGCGAATGTGGCGCCCACGCGGTGATCCGCAAGGATGGTTGCGACTACTGCACCCAGTGCGGCCACTTGGGCGTTTGCGGATGAGTGAGCGCCCGGTCATCGCCCTGCGGGTGAGGCCGGGCAAACCCACGGCCAGCGAGCGGGCCAGGGTGGACCCCCGCTGGCGCGCCAGCCATCTGCTGCTGGCGCCGCACCGGCTGGGGTTTTTCCTGGCCATGGTGGTGCTGGTGGCCGCAGGCAGCTGGTGGGCGCTGGTGCAGCTGGACCGCCTCAGTCCCGTGCTGAGCCTGCCCTATGCGCTGTCGCCCTCGCTGGCCCATGGCGCGGTCATGACCTTTGGTTTTATTCCGCTGTTCTTCGCGGGGTTCCTGTTCACGGCCGGGCCCAAATGGCTGGGCGTGCAGCCCTTGGTGTCCCGCCAGTTGCGGGTGCCGCTGCTGCTGCAGGTGACCGGCTGGCTGCTGTGTCTGGTTGGCGCGCATCTGCATGGTTTGACGGCATTGGCCGGGCTGGTGCTGGCCTGTGCGGGACTGTCCTGGGTGACGGCGCTGTTCTGGGGGCTGGTTCGTCGCAGCCGGGCCGACGACCAGGTGCATGCGCGAACGGTGGGCGCGGCCTGTATCGTGGGCTGCCTGAGTCTGGCCGGTTTGGCGCTCAGCCTGCTGCTGGGCGGGCCCGATGTGGCGCGCGCCTGCATGCTCACCGGTTTGTGGGGGTTTGTGGTGGTGGTCTACGTTTCGGTGGCGCATCGCATGATTCCGTTTTTCACTTCCAGTGCCCTGCCGCGCATCGACGCCTGGCGTCCGTTCTGGGTGTTGTGGCTGATGCTGGCCGTCGCGGCGGCCGAGGTCCTCGCCGTGTGGGTCGAGCTGGACGGCCCGTTGCAAGGCATGGCGGGCACGGTCTGGAGTGGGGCGCGCGGGGCCTTCGAGCTGGCCGCGGGCGGCGTGCTGCTCTGGCTCGCTGTTGCCTGGGGGCTGGTGCAAAGCCTCAAGAACCGTTTGCTCGCCATGCTGCACATCGGTTTTTTCTGGCTCGGCCTGGCGCTGGTGCTCGGAGGGCTCTCGCAGTGGCTGGGCCTGGCGCAGGACGCGCCGGTGTTGGCCCTCGGGTCGCTGCATGCGCTGACCATGGGTTGCCTGGCGTCGCTGATGCTGGCCATGGTCACGCGGGTGTCCTGTGGCCACAGCGGCCGTGCGCTGGTGGCCGACAACCTGATCTGGACACTGTTCTGGCTGCTGCAGGCCGCGACGCTGCTGCGCATTGCGGCTGCCGCGCAAACGGCCCTCGCGGGCTGGCTGCTGCTGGCGGCCGCGCTGTTGTGGGCCGGCGTCATGGGGGTGTGGGGTGTGCGGCTGGGCAACTGGTATGGCCGCCTGCGTGCTGACGCGCGGCCTGGCTGAGGGGAGTATTCATGATGAACCTGCTTGCCGTCCCGGCCCCGTTGCCACTATCTACCGCGCCTGACCACGATCCCGCCATCCTGGCGGCGACGCTGATGCAGTCACGCCAGACCATTTTGCCCAAGCGCCTGCTGGCGCCCGGGCCCGACGCGAAGCAGCTCGGCATGATCCTGAACGCGGCGGCCACGGCGCCCGACCACGGGCAGCTGCAACCCTGGCGCCTGGTGCTCGTGCCGCAGGCGGCGCGCGCGCGGCTGGCCGAGGTGTTCGGCGCGGCGCTGATGGCGCGCGACGCCCAGGCTACTGCGGAACAGCTGGCGCAGGCGCGTGAAAAAGCGCACCGCGCCCCCCTGCTGATGCTGGTGATCGTCGATGGCCAGCGCGGCGATGCGGAGATTGATCTGGCCGAACGCACCGTGTCCGCCGGCTGCGCGATCCAGAACATGCTGCTCATGGCTACTGCATTGGGGTATGGTTCGGCATTGACCAGCGGCAAGGCGCTGAAGTCTGCCGGCCTGCGCACCCTGTTTGGCCTGGCGGCCGGCGAACAGGCGCTGTGTTTTGTCAGCATCGGCACGGCACAGTCGCGCAAGCCCGCGCGCCTGCGCCCTGCGCCGCCGGATTTTACAAGCAGCCTTTCGGCCGACGGGCACGCGCCGGGGCGCGAACCCGCGGATTCTTTTTATTCCCTGTGACTGGATGGATTCATGGACATTCTGAGTTTTGATGACCTGCTGCAGGCAGCCCGGGCCCAGCCCGAGCCGCAGCGCCTGCTGTTTGTGTTCACCGGCGTGGAGCTGCCCGAGGACAGCACGCCGGTGCAGCGCGAGCGTTTTGAGGCCGGCCAGGGCGGCGCGCTGGTGCCGCTGATGTGTGTGGACAAACGGCCGGAAGAACTGAGTTCGTTTGCGGCGCTGGTGCAGGAGTCCAGCCAGTTCGGCCACAACTGGGGCCTGGTGTTTGCGGCTGCGCTGGGGGGCTCGGTGAACCGCGCGCCCACCACCGAAGACGCCGAGGAGCCGCTGCAGCGCATGGTCGAGTCCATCAAGCAGGGCCAGATTGGCGCTTTCATTCCGTTTGACCCGCAGGGCCAGCCGGTGCAGTTCGGCTGACATGGGCACCGTGCGCCGCAGTGCGCGAACCGAGGCCTTGCCCGGCTTTCATGCGCCCGGGGCTGGTTTTGAAGCGCCTTTCGAGATGCTGGGTGCCTGCCACGAGCGGGTCGAGCGCATGCTGGCCTTGCAGGCACGCCTTCAGCAGCACCTGCTGGAGCGCGGCTGCGACGATGCCGCGCGGCAGGCCGCGCGTGACGTGATGCGTTACTTCGATCTCGCCGCGCCCCTGCACCACCAGGACGAGGAGATACATGTGTTCCCGCCGCTGCTGGCCGGGCCGGACGCCGCCCTGCGTGCCCTGGTACTGCGCCTGCTGCAGGACCACCGCGACATGGAAACTGCCTGGCCCGCGGCGCGCAGCGTGCTGCAGGCCATCACCGACAGCCCGGCTGCGGACTGGACGCCGCTGGACCCCGCCCGGACCGATGCGCTGAACCGGTTTGCCGCACTGTACGTGCGTCACCTGGTGGACGAGGACCAGCTGGCCTATCCCGCGGCGCAGGCCACGCTGACGGGCGACGCCCTGCGGGCCATGAGCCAGGACATGATGCAGCGCCGCGGTGTGCCCGCCCGGAACTGAGCATGGTGCTCCCCGCCGCATGAATACGGGCAAAATAGGGGCATGAACGCGCCTGATCTTTCCCACACGCTGACCCGGACCAGCGAAACCGACGCCGAGCTGGCAGGCCTGATGGCGGTCATGGGTTCCAAGGCAAAAGCGGCCTCAGCCCAGACGGCGCGTGCGCCGGCAGCTATTAAAAACAGAGCGCTTTTGACGCTGGCCGGCTTGCTGCGTCAAAACGTTGCGCCTTTGCAGGCGGCCAACCAGCGTGACCTCGAACGGGCGGCCGCGGCCGGCCTGGCCGGTCCCATGCTGGACCGCCTCAAGCTCGGGGCCAAGGACATCGCCACGGTGGCCGCGGGTTGCGAGCAACTCGCCGCCATGCCGGACGTGATCGGCGAGATCATCGGCATGAAGCAGCAACCCAGCGGCATCCGCGTCGGCCAGATGCGTGTGCCCATCGGCGTGTTCGGCATGATTTACGAAAGCCGGCCCAACGTCACGATCGAAGCTGCGTCGCTGGCCATCAAGAGCGGCAACGCCTGCATCCTGCGCGGCGGCTCCGAGGCGATCGAGTCGAACAAGGCGCTGGCGGCGCTGGTGCACCAGGCGCTGCTGGACGCCGGCCTGCCGGCAGAGGCCGTGCAGCTGGTGCCCACCATCGACCGTGCGGCGGTGGGTCTCCTGATCACCATGCCGCAGTATGTGGACGTGATCATTCCGCGCGGCGGCAAGGGCCTGATCGAGCGCATCAGCCGCGACGCGAAAGTGCCGGTCATCAAACACCTGGACGGCAACTGCCATGTCTATGTGGACGACCCCTGCGACATGGCCATGGCCGTGGCCGTGGCCGACAACGCCAAGACCAGCAAATACAGCCCCTGCAACGCCAGCGAAGGACTGCTGGTGGCGCGCGGCATCGCTGCTGACTTCCTGCCGAAAATCGGTGCCATCTACGCCGCCAAGGGGGTGGAGATGCGCTGCGATGCCGAAGCCTCGGCGATTCTTGCAGGCGTGCCCCAAGCCGTGGTCCAGCCCGCCAGCGAGCAGGACTGGTACGAGGAATACCTGGCGCCGGTGATCAGCATCAAGGTCGTGGCCGGTGTGGACGAAGCGATTGCCCACATCAACGAGTACTCCAGCCACCACACCGACGCCATCCTCACGCGCGACCACATGCATGCGCAGCAGTTTCTGCGCGAGATCGACTCGGCCAGTGTCATGGTGAATGCGAGCACCCGCTTCGCCGATGGTTTCGAGTTTGGCCTGGGCGCCGAAATCGGCATCTCCACCGACAAATTCCACGCCCGCGGGCCGGTCGGCATCGAGGGCCTGACCTCGCTGAAATACGTGGTGCTGGGCAACGGCGAGGTGCGGGTTTGACGCGCGTTCTCCGCCCCTTGCCCTTTGTTCTGGTGTCCTCCGGGCATGGGACCATGATCGTCAACCGCAACGACTACCGCATGGTGGATGAAAAGCGGGGTTATGGCGTCGGACACCAGATTTTTGAAACCTCCTGGTTCGACCCCCAGGAAGTGCAGTTGGCGCTGGACATGCTCACGCTGCGGCGGCAGGTGTTTGGCGACGGCGTGGTGGCCATCGACGGCGGCGCCAACATCGGCGTACACACCATCGAGTGGGCCAGGCACATGGATGGCTGGGGGCAGGTTATTGCCGTGGAGGCGCAGGAGCGCGTCTTTTATGCCCTGGCGGGCAATATTGCGATCAACAACTGCTTCAACGCCACCGTGCTCCACGCCGCGCTGGGCGCGGAGGCGGGCAGCATCACCATTCCCAGGCCTGACTATCTGAAGCCGGCCAGCTTTGGCTCGCTGGAGCTGCGTCAGAGCACCAGGAATGAATTTATCGGGCAGGCTATCGATTACTCCCCCGCAGGCGGGCAGGCGGTGAAAATGATCACCGTGGATGGCCTGGGGCTGTCCCGGCTGGACTTTCTCAAGCTGGATATTGAAGGCATGGAACTCGAGGGGCTGGCCGGCGCGCTCCAGTCCATCGAAGCCCACAAGCCCATGATGCTGGTCGAGACGATCAAGACCGATGTGGCGGCACTGAAGCAGCTGCTTGAAAAATACGGCTACCAGCAACACCAGGTCGGCATCAACCTTCTTGCCATTCATCGCAGTGACCCCTGCCTTTCCCGCATCAAGTTCAGCTGATGGCCTCGCCGCCTTGACAGGCCACGACGGTCCGGCTTGAAGCGGCGCATTTCGACCCAACCTCTTTCCCTGCTTCCCATTCTCCAGAGGATTCCATGGTTCCGCATCTCATCACCGCCCTGAACGGCCCGATCAACGAACTCGAGCAGCGCATTCTGGACACCACGCCGGCGATCGAGCGCTGGTTCCGCCTCGAGTGGATGGAGCACACGCCGCCGTTTTACAGCTCGGTCGACGTGCGCAACGCCGGCTTCAAGCTGGCGCCGGTGGACACCAACCTCTACCCCGGCGGATGGAACAACCTGACGCCCGAGATGCTGCCGCTGGCGGTGCAGGCGGCGATGGCGGCGATCGAGAAGATCTGCCCCGAGGCGCGCAACCTGCTGGTCATTCCCGAAAACCACACGCGCAACACCTTCTATCTGGCCAACATCCTGCAGCTCAAGCGGATCTTTCACCAGGCCGGGCTCAATGTGCGTTTCGGCTCGCTGAGCCCGGACATCACCGAGCCGACCACGCTGACCCTGCCCACCGGCGAACAGATCACGCTGGAGCCGCTGGTGCGCACCGACCGGCGCCTGGGGCTGAAAAACTTCGACCCCTGCACCATCTTGCTCAACAACGACCTGTCGGCCGGCATTCCCGGCATGCTGGAAGACCTGCACGAGCAGTATTTGCTGCCGCCGCTGCATGCGGGCTGGTCGGTGCGGCGCAAGTCGCGCCATTTCCAGGCCTACGAAGAAGTGTCCAAGCGGTTTGGCAAGCTGCTCGGCGTGGACCCCTGGCTGATCAGACCACCAACGTGGACGCGCTGCTGACCAAGATCAAGCGCAAGTACAAGGAATACGGCATCAACGAAAAGCCGTTTGTCATCGTCAAGGCCGACAACGGCACCTACGGCATGGGCATCATGACGGTGCGCGACGTGAAAGACCTCGACGAGCTCAGCCGCAAGACCAAAAACAAGATGGGTACCACCAAGGACGGCCAGCCGCTGTCCGAGGTCATCATCCAGGAGGGGGTGCAGACCCACGAGCGCATCAACGACGCGGTGGCAGAGCCCGTCGTCTACATGATGGACCGCTACGTGGTGGGCGGCTTTTACCGCGTGCACGCCGACCGCGGCATCGACGAGAACCTCAATGCCCCCGGCGCCAGCTTCGTGCCGCTGGCTTTTGCCGACAGCGGCCGGTTGCCGCAACCGGGCGTCAAACCCGGCTCCAGCGGGCCCAACCGCTTCTACATGTACGGCGTGATTGGCCGGCTGGCCATGCTGGCCGCCAGTTACGAACTCGAAGCCACCGATCCGGACGCCGAAGTCTACGACTAGAGGCTTGTTCACCCCTGTCGTTCTCACTTCGCTGCGCTTCGTGTCGTGCCTTTTCCCCTTCCAGGGGACGCCGCGAGGCATCCGGCGAAGCCGGCCTGCCCGCGGCTGCTGATGACGCCGGGGAAGGCGTTGCGTACCTTGGACGCTCAAAACTGTTCAGTTGCGGATCTTTTGGCCTCCAGCCCTTGATGGGCGGGCGCCGGAAGCTATCAAAAACAGAGCGAATTTTGCCTCCTTCCAGGGGAACAAAAAAAACGGCCGCTTCGCGCCGCTGTTACAAGTTGTTGCAGTGCAACAAAACGCCGGATTCTCGCGATTAGGGGTCTGCGCTGACTTGCCAAGTGCGGGGCGAGGCGCAAAATAGCGTTCCTCATGGCAACCCTTCCCGCCGCTGGCACCTGACTGATCCAGCCCAAGCGGGAATTTTTTTGTGTCCAGTAAAAAATCATCACTTGCGGCGCTGACCCTGGGCGCCGTCGGCGTCGTCTACGGCGACATCGGAACCAGCGTCCTGTATGCCATCAAGGAAGTCTTCGGCTCCGGGCACGTCGCATTCACCCCTGAAAACGTTTACGGCATCCTGTCCATCTTCTTCTGGACGCTGACCGTCATTGTCTCGATCAAGTACGTGCTGCTGGTGCTGCGTGCCGACAACAACGGCGAGGGGGGTCTTGTCGCCATGCTGGCGCTGGCCTCGCAGGCGGTCAAGGACAAGCCGGAACTGCGCCGTATTCTCCTGATCATCGGCATTTTCGGCACCTCGCTGTTTTATGGTGACGGCGTGATCACGCCCGCCATCTCGGTCCTGTCCGCGGTCGAGGGTCTGGAGGTCATTTCGCCGGCCTTCGAAAAGTACGTGATCCCGACCACCCTGTTGATCCTGTTTGCGCTCTTTGCCGTGCAAAAGCGCGGTACCGCCGGCATCGGCAAGTTTTTCGGCCCCATCACCCTGGTCTGGTTTGCCGTGCTGGCGCTGCTGGGTGCGGCACAGATCATCACCAACCCCATCATTCTCAAGGCACTGAGCCCGCATTACGCCGTGATGTTCATGTGGTTCAACCCGGGGACGACCTTCATCATTCTCGGCGCGGTGGTGCTGTGCGTGACGGGGGCCGAGGCCCTGTATGCCGACCTCGGCCACTTCGGCAAGAAGCCGATTCGCCTGGCCTGGTTTGCCGTGGTCATGCCCGCCCTGACCCTGAATTATTTCGGCCAGGGCGCGCTGCTGCTGAGCAACCCGGAAGCCGTGAAGAACCCCTTTTACCTGATGGCCCCGGATTGGGCGCTGTTGCCGCTGGTGCTGCTGGCCACCATGGCGACGGTGATCGCCTCGCAGGCGCTGATCACGGGGGCCTTCAGCGTCACCAAACAGGTGATCCAGCTGGGTTACCTGCCGCGCCTGAACATCGAGCACACCAGCGTGCGCGACACCGGGCAGATCTACATACCCCTGGTGAACTGGGGTCTGTTTGTCACCATCGTGTTGGCCGTGGTGATGTTCCGCTCGTCGAGCAATCTGGCGGCCGCCTACGGCATCGCCGTCTGCACCGATATGCTGATCACGACCATCCTGACGTTCTATGTGATCCGTTATGGCTGGAAATACCCCTTGTGGCTCTGCCTGTCCGCCACCGGTGTCTTTTTTGTCGTGGATTTCGCCTTCTTCGCCTCCAACCTGATGAAGCTGTTTGCCGGTGGCTGGTTTCCGCTGGTCATCGGCGGGATCATCTTCACGCTGATGATGACCTGGAAGCAGGGGCGGGCATTGCTCAACGAGAAACTGCGGGCCGATGCGATCGACCTGCCCGGCTTCCTGGAGGCCGTGTTCATCAGCCCGCCGGCCCGCGTGGAAGGCACGGCGGTGTTCCTGACCGCCGAACCGGGTGCCGTGCCCAATGCGCTGCTGCACAACCTCAAGCACAACAAGGTGTTGCACGAGCAGAACCTGTTTGTCACGGTGCGCAACCATGAGGTGCCGTGGATTGGCATGGACAAGCGGCTGGCGATCGAGTCGCTGGGCCACAACTGCTGGCAGGTGGTGATCCACTACGGTTTCAAGAATGACCCGGACCTGCCCAAGGCCCTCGAACAGATGCGCACGCGCGGCTGCGAACTGGAAGTCATGACCACCAGCTACTTCCTCTCGCGTGACGTGGTGGTGCCCACCATAGGCAGCGGCATGGCGCCGTGGCGCGAGAAGCTGTTTGCGCAGATGCACCACAACGCCAGCGGCGCGGCGGACTTCCTCAACCTGCCGAATAACTCGGTGGTGGAACTGGGTAGCAAGATCGAGATTTGATCTTGGTGTTTTGTGGCTGCAGCCCTTTCCCCGTGAGCGCAGGCAGCTATTGAATTTATAGCTAAACCTTCCTCGTACTTGTCATCCCGGACTTGATCCGGGACCATGTTTGCTAACTCGCGCTTTGAGATGTGCCAACAAGCCGGGTCTCGCCCCGGCGGGCGACTCACTTTCTCTTGCGTCGCCAAGAGAAAGTAAGCAAAGAGAAGGCGACCCGATGGTCTGGGTCCCTC
>NZ_NCJH01000031.1 GCF_002278925.1 Polaromonas sp. 39-63-25 | reverse complement strand
GCGGAGGGACCCAGACCATCGGGTCGCCTTCTCTTTGCTTACTTTCTCTTGGCGAAGCAAGAGAAAGTGAGTCGCCCGCCGGGGCGAGACCCGGCTTGCAGGCGTACCTTCACGCTGGAGGTGCTCAGTAGTTGCTATGAATTAAATAGCTGCCAGCGCGCGCACACCAAGGGCTGTAGCCAGAAATCATCCTCAAGAGCGGGAAGCCTTGGCTTTCCGGTAATTCCACCAAGGCAACATCGCCCGCAGCGACAGCACCTTGCCGCTTTGTGCGTGGTCGCCGCTGTAGCCGGGCAGTCCGGCCAGCGTCCTCTGCCAGTCGCTGCTCTGCAACTCCTTGAGCAGGGCCTGTACTTGGGGTTGCGGCAGTTCGGACTTCAGGCAGACCAGGTGGTAACGCTCCTGGACCAGCGGCACAAACCCGAGGTTTTTCTCGTGCGCTGCGGCTTCGATGCCCATCCCGGCATCGGCGGCGCCGCTGGCGATGGCCTGCGCGACCGCGCTGTGGGAGGGCTCCTGCGTGTTGTAGCCTTCGATGCCGTCCGCGTTCAGGCCGGCCTGCGCCAGCAGTTCGTCGAGCAGCACCCGCGTGCCGGTGCCTGCCGCGCGGTTGACATATCGGATGCCTGGCCGCTTCAGGTCGGCGATGCCGCTGATGGCCAGCGGGTTGTTCTTCGCCACCATCAGGCCCTGCCGGCGATGCGCGAAACCGATCAGCTTGTGCAGGCCGGGCTTGAGCAGGCTGCGGTAAGTCAGCGCCGCCACCGACTTGTTACCCGGCTGCTCCAGGGTGTGGAAGCCGGCCATCATGCACCGCCCGGCGTTGAGCGCCGCAATCGCGTCCACGCTGCCCATGAAGCGGATGTCCAGGTGCAGGCCGCGCGCACCGGCCTGTTCGCGCAGTGCGCTCAGCGCGCTGTCGTGGCTGGCATACAGCGTGAGCACGTGGGCCTCATCGTCAAAGGCGGTGGAGAAGGCCCGTTCGATGTCGCCGCGCAGCGCCTCGATCTGCGGCGCCAGCCGGGCCTGCGCCTGGCGCTCGGCCCACAACAGCTTCTCGCCAAACTCGGTGAGCTGGGCGCGCTGGCCCTTGTCCCAGACGATCAGCGGACGCTCCAGTGTCAGTTCCCACTTTTTCAGCGCCCCCCAGACATGGCGGTAGGACAGATCGAGGGCGCGCGCCGCCTTCGAAATGGAGCCCTGCTCGCGCACGGCGTGCAGCAGGTCCATCAGCGGATTGCGGATCAGCGTGTCCTTGCTGCGCTCGGGCGTCAACAGATAGGAGAGTTCGACTTTGTGCATGGGGTGGCAGAAGGGTGTGCTGATTATGGTCGCAAGGCCGGGCGCGTCTTTGCTATGCAATTTGCTTCATAGCTCGTGATTCCCGATGGCGACCCACGGCCTTCGCTTCTACGATAAGGTCACAACTTTTTTCCTGCATGAACACTTTCCCGGACAGCGTCGGCACGGCGTTTTCGCTCATCGTTTCCCTGGATCCCCTGTTGGCGAGCATTGTGTTCCGCTCGCTGGCGGTCAGCGCCTGTGCCTGCGCAATCGCCTGCAGCGCCGGGCTGCTGCTCGGGGCCTGGCTGGGCGTGGCGCGCTTTCGCGGCCGCGGCATTCTGCTGACCGTGCTCAACACGCTGCTGGCCCTGCCGTCGGTGGTGGTCGGGCTGGTGGTTTATTTGCTGCTGTCGCGGTCCGGCCCGCTGGGTTTTCTCGGCTGGCTGTTTTCCTTTCAGGCCATGGTGCTGGCGCAGGCCGTGCTGGTGCTGCCGGTGGTGACGGCGCTGGTGCGCCAGACCATTGAAGACGCCGACCGTCTGCACGGCGAACAGTTCCAGTCGCTGGGCGCAGGCAAGGGCATGCGCAGCCTGCTGCTGCTGTGGGACGAGCGTTATGCGCTGCTCACCGTGCTGATCGCCGCCTTCGGCCGGGCGATCTCCGAGGTCGGCGCGGTGATGGTGGTGGGCGGCAACATCGACGGTTTCACGCGCGTCATGACCACGGCGATTGCGCTGGAAACCAGCAAGGGCGACCTGCCGCTGGCGCTGGCACTGGGCCTGCTGCTGCTGGCCGTGGTGTTGCTGCTCAACGTGCTGATCGCGCTGGTGCGGCGCTGGCGCGAGCGGCTCGATGACGGGCTGCCCGAAACGGCCCAATTGCTGGTCCCCGAGGCTGGAGCCGTCAAATCATGAGCGCGCTGTTCGAACTCAAAGCGGTCGACGTGCACTTCGGCCAGACCCGCGCGCTGACCGGTTGCGCGCTCAGCATCCGCGCCGGTGAACGGGTGGCCCTGGTGGGTGCCAACGGCAGCGGCAAAAGCACGCTGCTCAGAACCCTGCACGGGTTGGTGCCGCCGACGCGGGGCACGGTGTCTTCAGACGTTTCGGCGCGTCAGGCCATGTTGTTCCAGCGGCCCTACATGCTGCGTGCCAGTGCCCTGAACAACGTGGCGCTGGGTCTGTGGCTCAAGGCCGTGCCCTGGAAAAAGGCGCAAACCCAGGCGCTTCAGGCGCTGGCGCGTGTCGGGCTGGCGGGCATCGCCCACCGCAATGCCAAGGCCCTGTCAGGCGGGCAGCAGCAGCGGCTGGCGCTGGCGCGTGCCTGGGCCTTGCAGCCCCAGGTCCTCCTGCTCGACGAGCCCACCGCCAGCCTGGACCCCGGCGCCAAACGCGACGTGGAGGCCCTGATGACCGAGTTTGCCGACGCCGGCATGACGCTGGTGTTCAGCAGCCACAACCTGGGCCAGGTCAAACGCCTGGCCAGCCGCGTGATCTACCTCGAGCACGGTCGCCTGCTGGCCGACCGGCCCACCCATGATTTTTTCAACGGCCCCCTGCCGCTGGAAGCCGAGATGTTTGTCAAAGGAGAACTTGTATGAAGCCCACCCCCGCACGGTCCCGGATGTTCAAGTGTTTTCGGGTTGCAGCCCTTTTTCCTATTGCGCTGGCAGCTACTGTTTCTATAGCGCAGCAAAACACCATCGTGATGGCCTCGACGACCTCGACCGAGCAGTCGGGCCTGTTCGGCACGCTGCTGCCGGCCTTCAAGCAGGCCAGCGGCATCGATATCAAGGTGGTGGCCCTGGGCACCGGCCAGGCCATCGACATGGGCCGCCGCGGCGATGCCGACGTGCTGTTTGTGCACGACCAGGTGGCCGAGGAAAAAGTCATTGCCGAAGGTTTTGCGATCAAACGCTACCCGGTCATGTACAACGACTTCGTGCTGATTGGCCCGGCTGCCGATCCGGCGAAAACCAAAGGCAAGGACATTGTTGAGGCACTGAAAAAAATCAGTGCCGCCAACGCCACCTTTGTTTCGCGCGGAGACAAGAGCGGCACCCATGCCGCCGAGCTTCGTTACTGGAAAAATGCCGGCGTCGACAACCCGCAGTTTGCCGGCTACAAGGCCTGCGGCTGCGGCATGGGCCCGGCGCTGAACATCGCGGCCAGCTCGGGCGCCTACGTGATGGCCGACCGCGGCACCTGGCTGGCGTTCAAGAACCGCGCTGATCTGGCGGTGCTGGTGGAGGGTGATACACGCCTGTTCAACCAGTACGGCGTGATGGTGGTCAACCCTGCCAAACACCCGAAAGTCAAGGTGGCCGAGGCGCAAAAATTCGTGGACTGGGTGATTTCACCGGCCGGCCAGGCGGCGATTGCCAGCTACAAGATTGGCGGCGAGCAGCTGTTCTTTCCGAACGCCACGAAGTGATGGTGAACTGGCAGCGCGTCCTGGCAACCATGGCCGTGTCGCTGGTGGCCTCCGCAGCGCAGGCGCAGCCTGTGCCGGTTCAGCTCTACGCGGCGGGCAGCCTGCGTGAGGCCTTGACCGAAGTGGCGCAGCAGTTCGAGGCGCAAAGCGGCCAGAAGGTGGCGCTGACATTTGGCGCCTCGGGCCTGCTGCGCCAGCGTATCGAAAAGGGTGAACCGGCCCAGGTCTTCGCCTCGGCCGATGTGGACCATCCGCAGCGCCTCGCACAGGCCGGTGGCTGGCAGGCACCCCGGGTGTTTGCGCTCAACCAGATGTGTGCGCTGGCGGCGCCTTCGGTCGATGTCAGCCCGGATGCGCTGCTGGAGACCATGCTGCGCCCCGGGGTCCGCGTCGGAACCTCGACGCCCAAGGCCGATCCGTCGGGTGACTACGCCTGGTCGCTGTTTCGTCGCGCCGACACGCTGCGCCCCGGCGCATTTGGGGTGCTCGAGGCCAAGGCGCTGCAGCTCACGGGCGGTGCCGACTCGCCCAAGGCGCCGGCGGGTCGCAGCACCTATGCTTGGGTCATGGATGAAGGCAAGGCCGACCTGTTCCTGACTTATTGCACCAATGCCGTGGTGGCTCAGCGCGAGGTGCCGCGCCTGAAAATCATTGCGGTGCCGCCCGCGCTGGAGGTGGCGGCCAGTTACGGATTGACCTGGCGCGCGGACGGGGATGGCGCCGCCACGCGGCTCGCGCAGTTCATCCTGTCGCCGCCCGCGCAGGCTGTCCTGCAGCGTCACGGTTTCGGCCGGCCTTGAGGATGGGCCTGGCTGGTTTTTCCGCCGGGCCTCGCCATCCTTCGACAGGCGCAGGATGATCGGATCAGACGTGTGCGCCTCGAAGAACTTCCCCTTCAAGCAGGGGCCGCAGGCGCAGCGCCCCCTCGGGGCTGGAGCCTGCGGCTCCAAACCTGCCTGCGCAGGTTTGGACAGGCGACAGAAGCGAAGCCTCTGGCGAGCGGCGGCCTGCAAGGTGCAGAGAGCTACACGCAGTGAGCGAACGTGGGGGGCCCTATTTCACCTCAACACACCCAGCGCAAACGGCAGGCTGAACATGCCGAGCAGGGTCGACAAGGTGACCAGGCCGGCCACATAGGCGCCGTCGTAACCCATGCGCGCCGCCAGCACGTAACAGCTGGAGGCGGTGGGCAGGGCCGAAAACGCCAGCAGCACGGTGGTCTGCACCGGCGACAGGCGAAACACCCAGGACAGGCCCAGGGCGATCAGCGGAATGAAGAGGTGGCGGATGGCCAGCAGCGATACCGCCAGGATTTTGGCTTTGGCCAACCGGCCGAACTGCATGCCGGCGCCGGCAGCCATCAGGCCCAGCGCCAGTGAGGCCGCACCGATACGGGTCACGGTGGGCTCCAGCCAGACCGGAATCTGGAAACCCGCCAGGTTGGAGGCCAGGCCGGTGGCGGTGGCGATGATCAGGGGATTGCGCACCAGCGCACCGAGAAAGCCGCTGTTGGCGTGGCGCGCCATGGGCCAGACCGCACCGACATTGAACAGCGGCACGCAGACGCCGATCAGCACGGCAATCAGGAGCAGGCCTTCGGCGCCGGCCAGCCGTTCGGCCAGCGCCAGCCCGATGAAGGAGTTGAAGCGGAAAGCCACCTGCGCACTGGCCGCGTGCTCCCGCCTGTCGATGTGCGCCCCAAGCCAGGGCAGGTGCGGCAGCGAATAAGCCAGTGCAATACCGAGCACCCCCATGCTGAGCCCGGCCGCAATCAGGCTGGAAGCCGCGCCCAGGTCCAGCGGGCTTTTGACGATGGACTGGAACAGCAGGACCGGAAACAGGAAGTAATACACCAGGCTTTCCACCTGCTGCCACACCGTGCGGTTGAGGGCGGTGTAGCGGCACACCAGGTAGCCGCAGAGAATGAGGGAAAAATCCGGAAAGAGAAGTTGCGCGTAATTCACCCCGGCAAGAATAACCGCAACAGGCGCAAAGCCTAGGGACCCTCTGCCTGACTCGCGCCGAGCGCGGCGGGGCTTTTGCGGGATGAGCCGTGAGGCGCAAAACCCAAGGCAAGGCTGAACGCCTTGCCTGGTTTTGTAACGAAGCGGATCGCCTGCAAAACCACGCCCCTTCGGGTTCGGACCAAAACGGGCGCTTTCCTCACCAAACCCCTTGCGTGTGCTTCAGCACACGCTGCGTGGTGTTGGCGAGCAAATCATCCCGTTGTGGACCCGAACGCGCATGGCGGGAGTCAGGCAGAGGGTCCCTAGGGGATTGCCCTTATGCGTAATCCACAACAAGGTGGCACGGTGCTTGCGCTTACGATAGGGGCTGTCCACTTTCTATTGCAAGGAAAATCGTTATGCAACGTCGTTATCTGCTTACCCTTTCTGCACTGACGTTGGCCACGGCCGCGGCAGGTTCCGCCCTGGCCCAGTCCTACCCGAACAAGGTCGTCAAGCTGCAGGTGCCTTTTGCACCGGGCGGCACCACCGACATCGTGGCCCGTGTCATCAGCGAGCCGTTGGGCAAGGCCCTTGGCCAAAACGTGATCGTCGAGAACAAGGCCGGCGGCGGCGGGGTGGTGGGTGCCCTGGAAACCGCCCGCGCCACACCGGACGGCTATTCGCTGGGCATGGCCACCGTGTCCACCACAGCGGCCAACCCGGCCATCAACCCGAAAATCCCGTACAACCCTGCCACCGACTTCACGCCCATCATCAACATTGCCGCCACGCCCAACATCATCGCGGTGCACCCGAGCTTTCCGGCGCGCAACTACAAGGAGTTCATTGCCGAACTCAAGAAGAATCCGGGCAAGTACTCTTACGCCTCGTCGGGCACGGGCGGCATTGGCCACCTGCAGACCGAGCTGTTCAAGAACCTGAGCGGCACCTTCATCACCCACATTCCTTACCGCGGGGCTGGGCCGGCCCTGAACGACACCGTGGCCGGCCAGGTGCAGATCATTTTCGACAACATCCCCTCGGCCCTGCCTTTCATCCAGCAAAAGCGCCTGATCCCCATCGTGGTCGCCGCGCCCCAGCGTCTGGCGGTGATGCCTGACGTGCCGACTTTCAAGGAAGTGGGCCTGGAGCCTGTCAACCGCATGGCGTATTACGGCATCATGGGCCCCAAAGGCCTGCCGAAAGAGGTGGTCGACAAGGTCAGCGCGGCCGCGCTCAAGGCCTTGCAGGACCCGGCGGTGCGCAAGCGCATTGAAGACACCGGCTCCATCATCGTTGGCAACACGCCCGAGCAGTTCGCGGCGCAGATGAAGGCCGAGTTCGAGGTGTATAAAAAGGTCGTCACCAGCGCCGGGCTCAAGCTCGACTAACCCGGAGCGGGCCCTGGGCTCGCGCCGCAACGTACACCCCGCAGGCTGCACGCCTGGCGGGGTGTTTTTTTTGCGGGCTGCCCGGCGGGCGCAACCACTTCTTTCGCATTTGTTATCGTCACGGTATGAATCCCCAGAGCCAGTCCGGCATTGATGCCTTTGTTGACGCCTTGTGGCTGGAAGACGGCTTGTCCAAAAACACGCTGGCCGCCTACCGGCGCGACCTGTCGCTGTATGCGCTCTGGCTGGGCGCAAAAGAGCAGGGCGGCCGCGCACTGGATGAAACGCTGGAAAGCGACATCCATGGCTATTTCGCGGCGCGCCATAGTGCCACCAAGGCCACCTCGGCCAACCGCCGGTTGACGGTGTTCAAACGCTATTTCCACTGGGCCCTGCGTGAGCGCCTGATCACGGCCGACCCGACCCTCAAGTTGCAGTCGGCGAAACAGGCCCTGCGTGTGCCCAAGCTCATGTCGGAAGCCCAGGTCGAGTTGCTGCTGGCCGCGCCGGACATCGACACGCCGCTGGGCCTGCGCGACCGTGCCATGCTGGAACTGATGTACGCCAGCGGCCTGCGCGTGAGCGAGCTGGTCGGACTCAAGACCTTTCATGTCGGCATGAACGAAGGGGTGCTGCGCGTCATGGGCAAGGGCAGCAAGGAGCGCCTGGTGCCCTTTGGCCAGGTTGCGCGGCAGGCGATCGAACACTACCTTGCCGAAGCGCGCCCCGTGATCCTGGGCGGCCAGCAGACCGACGACCTGTTTGTCACCGGCCGGGGCAGCGGCATGAGCCGCGTGATGTTCTGGATGCTGGTCAAGAAACATGCGTTGCGGGCCGGCATCACCTCGCCGCTGTCGCCGCACACCCTGCGCCACGCCTTTGCCACCCACCTGCTCAACCACGGCGCCGACCTGCGCGCGGTGCAGATGTTGCTGGGCCACGCCGACATCTCCACCACCACCATCTACACCCATGTGGCGCGCGAACGGCTGAAGGCGCTGCACGCGCACCATCACCCCAGAGGCTGATTGAGCCCCCACGCTCCCCCACTTCGTGTGGGTCGCTGCCCCCCGAGGGGGCCGCTGCGCCTGCGGGCCGGCGAAGCCGGACCCGCGGCCCCTGCTTGAACGGAGAGCCTCCACGGTCGCTTATTGAGTTCCCGTTCGTCCTGAGCTTGTCGAAGGATCTCCCCCGAAGGACAGTGCTTACCCGGCGCGGGGCAAAATGCTTGCATGTTCACCTCAGGAAAATTCATGTCATTGACCCCATCGCGCCGCCGCCTGCTGACCCTGCCTTTGCTCGCCCTGTGCGCTGCCGCGCTTCCTTCGTTTTCAATCGCCCAGGCCGCCTGGCCGGCACGCCCCATTCGCATCGTCGTGGCCTACCCGCCGGGTGGCCTGAGCGACAACATCGCGCGGGCGCTGGCCGACAAGCTGGCCGTGCAGCTGGGCACGCCGGTGGTGGTGGAAAACCGGGCCGGTGCAGGCGGCAGCATCGGCATGGACGTTGTGGCCAAGGCCGCGCCGGACGGCTACACCCTCGGCTTTTCCTCGATCAGCCCGCTGGCGCTGAACCCGCACCTGGGCAAGCTGCCCTATGACCCGGCCCGGGACATTGCCCCGGTCGCCAGCGTGATGTATTCGCCGGTGGTGCTGCTGGCCACTTCTGCGTTTGAGGGCAAGGACTTCAAGGACCTGCTGGGAGCGGCCAAGGCCAAACCCCGCAGCGTGCGCTGGTCCACCTCGGGCCTGGCCACGGTCGGCCACATCGTGCTCGAGCAGGTCCAGCACGGTGCCAAAGTGGAGATCACCCACATCCCCTACAAAGGCGGCGGCCAGCAACTGACCGACGCCCTGAGCGGGCAGTTTGAAGTCATCACCACCAACCTCAGCGGCGCGGTGATGCCGCACATCCAGTCCGGCAAGCTGCGGCCGCTGGCCGTCGGTGCGCCGGCGCGGGTGGAGGCCCTGCCGCAGGTGCCGACCTTTGCCGAGCTCGGTTTTGCGCCGGCCAACCTGAGCTCGCTGTTCGGCGTGTTTGCACCCGGAAAAACACCCGAGGCCGTGCTGACGCGCCTGAACACCGAAATCAATCTGGCCCTGAAGACGCCCGAGCTGCGCAAGCGCCTGCTGGGCGCCGACAACGTGCCGACGGGTGGCAGCGCCGCCGAGTTCGGCCGGCAGATTGCGCAGGAGTCGGACAACAACGCCCGCATCATCAAGGCGGCGCAGATCAAGGTCGACTGAAGCCCGGGGTGTGGAGTGCTATTGATTCAATAGCTGCCTGCGACCGCCACATAAGGGCTGGAGGCTGATTTTATTGATAATTTTCGGAAGGCGACCGGTTCAACCCGGTGCGCTGTCCGCGCCGGCAGTCGGCGCAAACATGTAGTCGCGCCGGAAGGGGTAGCGGCTTTGCGCGCCCTTGATGGCTTCGTCTGCCATGGAGTCAGCCGGGCGGGTGGCCAGCATCTGGTGCAGCGAGAGCCAGCCCTGCTCGAAACTCATGGCGCTGCCGGCCAGGTAGAGGCGGTAGGCGCGCAGGATTTTTTCGCCGCGCTCGCTGCCGCCGCTGCCCGTGGCCAGCACCTGCTGCGCGGCGTCCAGCCGGGCTTCCAGCGCATCGGACCAGTCCCACAAGGTGCGCGCATAGTGGGGCCGCAGGTTTTCCGTATCGACCATCTCCAGCCCGCCGCGCGCCATGTGGTTGAGCACGTCGCTGACGTGCAGCAATTGCCCGCCGGGGAAAATGTATTTCTCGATGAAGTTGCCCATGCCCGCGCCGAGCTGGTCGTTGTCCGGCCCGCCGGCGGTGATGCCGTGGTTCATGACCAGCCCGCCCGGTGCCAGCAGGCGACCGATCTTGCTGAAATAAGCCGTCATGTTGGCGCGGCCCACATGTTCGAACATGCCAACCGACGAGATCTTGTCGAAGGGCTGGCTTTCATCCAGGTGGCGGTAGTCGCGCAACGCCATGCGGACCCGCCCCTGCAGGCCCTTGTCTTCAATGATTTTCTGCACATGGGCATGCTGGTTTTTCGACAGCGTGATGCCGGTGGCATCCACACCGTAATGTTCGGCGGCCCACAGCAGCAGGCCACCCCAGCCCGCGCCTATGTCGAGGAAACGCTCACCCGGCTGCAGCATCAACTTGCGGCAGATGTGGTCGAGCTTGGCTTCCTGCGCCTGGGCCAGGGTCATGGCGTCGTCCCGGTAGTAGGCGCAGGAATAAACGCGGCGCGGGTCCAGCCACAGGGCGTAGAAGTCGTCAGAAACATCGTAGTGAAACTGGATCTGCTCGGCGTCTTTTTCCGGCGTATGCGCCCGGAGTGCCCGGATCTGGCGCTGCAGGGTGTTCCACCAGCCGGCGTCGATGTGGACCGGGTTGGCCGGCAGCAGGCTGGCGGCCACGGCCATCACGTCGCGCATGCGGCCTTCCAGATGCAGCTTGCCCTCGACAAACTCCTCGGCCAGCGCGCCGATCTGGCCGGCGCGCAGCCGGGTCAGGCTGGACCAGTGGGAAAACGACATCTTGACCGGCGCGCCGGGCGGGCCGAGCACCTGGCCCGCGGGCAACTGCACGGCCATCGGCGACGGCAGGCGCACGAGTTGCGACTCAATCTGGGGAACGAGATGCCGGATCATTGCAAACCCTCCTCGGAGACTTGACGGTCTGAAGCTGAAATATTACTCAATCCTGCGCCAGCTTGCCGGTGTCCCGTGCCCTCGCGCCGTGGGAAAAATTCCCGATTCAGTGTCAGCCGCCCCGGAGCCTGGGGTATTGACATGTATCAAGCTGGCGGGCTTGCGTGCCACGCGCGGCTGCCGTTTCCCGGTTCAGGTCCCCAGCCGGGCCAGCTCGGCCTCGTCAAACCCGGCGGCGCGCCGGGCGGCCAGGTTGAACGGGCCTCTCAGCGCGGGCGCTTCATACCTGGCGGCAAGTTCAGCATAAGTCGCCACGGGATCGAGTTGGCGCTGCCCGCACAGATGCCGGTACCAATGGTTGCCGATGGCGACATGGCCGATCTCGTCGCGCAGGATGATGTCCAGAATCGCCACCGCGCGCAGGGCGGCGGGACTGCCGACCCGGCGCAGTTTCGCCTGCATCGCGGGGGTGGCGTCCAGCCCCCGGGCTTCCAGCGTGCGCGGCACCAGCGCCATGCGCGCGAGCACGTCGCCGGCGGTTTTTTCGGTCATGTCCCACAGGCCGGTGTGGGCGGGAAAGTCACCGTAGTCATAACCGAGGGTCTGCAGGTGCTCGCGCAGCAGGCTGAAGTGCAAGGCTTCTTCCGCGGCGACTTTCAGCCAGTCCAGGTAATAGGCGGGCGGCATGCCGTCAAAGCGCCAGGCGGCGTCGAGTGCCAGGTTGATCGCGTTGAATTCGATGTGGGTCACCGCGTGCAGCAGGGCGGCCAGCCCCTGCGGGGTGAAGGGAGAACGCTTGGGCACATCGAGGTGGGAGCGCAGCTCGGGCCGGGCCGGGCAGCCGGGCAGGCCGGTGGGCGCCTCGGGTGGGTCTTGATACGCTATCGAAAGAGTAGCTGCCTGCGCCCACAGGGATTGGGCCAGCAGCACTTTCTGCTGTGGATCGGGTTCCATCAGCGCCTGCAGGGCCTGTTGGCGCAGTTCGGGGGGTGCGGGTGTCGCCGTCATGGCTGGATTGTCGGCGATAGCGCGCAACAGGCGGGCAGCGCCGGGCAAAGACAGGGTGCGGATGCCTGCCTACAATTGGGGCTCTTCCCGCCGCGCCCTGCCGCGCCAGCGGCCCCTTTCCCCCGACTTCACAAAGAACCATGGCCCTCTACCAACTCGACGACCTGACCCCTGCCGTTCATGAATCCGCCTGGGTCGCCGACAGTGCGCAGGTCATGGGCAATGTGTCGCTGGCCGAGGACAGCAGTGTCTGGTTCGGCGTGGTGATTCGCGGCGACACTGAAACCATCCGCGTGGGCAAGGGCTCCAACATCCAGGACAACAGCGTCCTGCATGCCGATATGGGCATGCCGCTGACTATCGGCGACAACGTCACCGTGGGCCACCAGGTCATGCTGCACGGCTGCACCATCGGCGACGGTTCGCTGGTCGGCATCCAGGCCGTGGTGCTCAATGGCGCAAAAATCGGCAAGAACTGCCTGGTGGGCGCCGGTTCGCTGGTGACCGAAGGCAAGGAGTTTCCCGACGGCTCCATGATTCTCGGCAGCCCGGCCAAGGCCGTGCGGCAACTGAGCCCCGAACAGATCGAGGGTTTAAAAATGAGCGCGCAGCACTATGTAGAGAATGCGCGGCGTTACAGAGCCGGCTTCAAAAAGATTGATTGATGTCTGAATTACACAAGTTTATTTTCGACGGCCTGCCGGTGCGCGGCATGCTGGTGCGCCTGACGGACGCCTGGCAGGAAATCCTCAAACGGCGCGAGGCCGGCGGCGGTTACCCGCCCGAAGTCATGCAGCTGCTCGGTGAAATGACGGCCGCCGGGGCGCTGATGCAAGGCAACATCAAGTTCAATGGGGCGCTGGTCCTGCAGATCTTCGGGGACGGCCCGGTCAAGCTGGCCGTGGCTGAAGTGCAGCCCGACCTGAGCCTGCGCGCCACCGCCACCGTGACCGGTGAGGTGGTGCCGGGCGACACCTTGAGCCGTCTCGTCAACGTCAACAACCAGGGCCGCTGCGCGATCACCTTGGACCCGAAAGACCGGCTGCCGGGCCAGCAGCCCTACCAGGGCGTGGTGCCGCTGTTTGGCGACCAGCATGAAAAGCTCGAAAACCTCAGCGAGGTGCTGGAGCACTACATGCTGCAAAGCGAGCAGCTCGACACCCGGCTGATTCTGGCGGCCGACGGCCAGGTCGCTGCCGGCTTGCTGATCCAGCGCCTGCCCGTGCAGGGGCAGGGCAACCTGCAGGGCGGCCAGCGCGCCGACGAAGACGAGATCGGCCGCAACGAAGACTACAAACGCATTGCCATGCTGGCCGGCACGCTCAAGCGCGAGGAGTTGCTGGGCCTGGACGCCGACACCATCCTGCACCGCCTGTTCTGGGAAGAAAAAGTCACGCGTTTTGTGCCCAGCACGCCGACCTTTGCCTGCAGCTGCTCGCAGGAGCGTGTCAGCGGCATGCTCCGCAGCCTGGGCGCGGCCGAGGTGGAAAGCATCATCGCCGAGCAGGGGCGCATCGACGTGGGCTGCGAGTTCTGCGGCGCGCAGTACGGTTTCGATCCGGTCGATGCCGCGCAGATTTTCACCCGCCAGGAAAGCCAGCTGCCGCCCGCGCCTACCGTGCAGTAGTTGCCGTGCCTGCTGCCGTCAGCGCAACCGGCGTTCCAGCAGGTCGCTGAGCAGGCGGCGTTCGCAACCCGGGTCGCTGCAGGTGTCGCAGGCCCAGACCCAGGGCTTGCGCTCCCGGCTATCGTCCGCAAGCGGATGCGGCTTGCCGCCGTCCAGCAGCCCCTGCAGCGCGCCCAGCGCATGGGCCAGGCGCTGCGGCCCCTGGCCGTAAACCACGGTGTAGGGCAGCTCCGCGTTGGCAAGCGTCAGGCGCAGCTGCTGGTCGACCGCCTCCTGCGCTGCCGCGAGACCGGCTGGCACCGGCAGATCCAGACCCATGAGCAGGACCTGATCGAAACCGAAGCCACGTGGGCCGGTCGGTGCGCCGGCGCGGGCCTGCCGAACAGTCGCCAGCGGCGGGTTGTCGGCAATCAGGATGGAAAGGAGGGCCGGGTGCGGGGAGGGGCGGCTGTCCAGCGCCGCCCTGAGTTCGCCAGCCAGCCGGGTCTTGCCGGTACCTGCTGCGCCCAGCAAGGCGATGTGGCGCGAAGCAGGCCCGTGGGCAAGCGGGGCGGTCAAATAATGAGCCAAATCAGGCTACAGCCCTTATAGGTAAAGCGCCGGCAGCTATCAAAAGCAGAGCAAAAGGGAGGCGAGCGAGCGGGCTGCGGTCAGCGCGCAATCTGCACAAAAATTTCATTGGGCTTGACCATGCCCAGCTCCTGGCGCGCTTTTTCCTCGACCATCTCCAGTCCTTCCCGCAGGTCCTTGACCTCGGCGGCCAGCCGTTCGTTGTCGGCCTGTGCCTGGGCGTTTTTGACGGTCTGCTCGCTGAGCCTGCGCTGCATCTCGTTGACGCTGGTCAGGCTGCCCCGGCCAATCCAGAGTTGCGCATGCACGATGACCAGCAGTGCAATCAGGAGGGCGGGGACAACGCGGTTACCCACGATCAACTAAGGGTGTTCAGCGCAAGTTGTAAAAAGCGTCGCGGCCAGGATAAGTCGCGATGTCACCCAGGTCTTCTTCGATGCGCAGCAGCTGGTTGTACTTGGCCATGCGGTCCGAGCGGCTCAGCGAGCCGGTCTTGATCTGGCCGGCGTTGGTGCCGACGGCGATGTCGGCAATCGTGTTGTCTTCGGTTTCGCCGGAGCGATGGCTGATGACGGCGGTGTAGCCGGCGCGTTTGGCCATCTCGATCGCGGCAAAGGTCTCGGTCAAGGTGCCAATCTGGTTGATCTTGATCAGGATGGAATTGGCAATGTGCTTGTCAATGCCTTCCTTGAGGATCTTGGTGTTGGTGACAAACAGGTCGTCGCCGACCAGCTGCACCTTTTTGCCCAGGCGTTCGGTCAGGATTTTCCAGCCGTCCCAGTCGCCTTCGTGCATGCCGTCTTCGATGCTGATGATGGGGTACTTGTCGCACCAGGTGGCCAGCATGTCGGTCCACTGCTGGGCGTTCAGTTGCAGGCCGCCTTCGCCTTCGAGCACATACAGGCCGTCCTTGTAGAACTCGCTGGCGGCGCAGTCCAGCGCCAGGGCGATCTGGTCGCCGGCGGTGTAGCCGGCCTTGTCGATGGCTTCCAGGATCAGGGCAATCGCCGCTTCATGGTTTTCAACGCTGGGCGCAAAGCCGCCTTCGTCGCCCACGGCGGTACTGATGCCGCGGTCATGCAGGATTTTCTTGAGCGCGTGGAACACCTCGGCGCCCCAGCGCAGGGCTTCGCGAAAGCTGGGCGCACCCACCGGCACGATCATGAACTCCTGCAGGTCCAGGCTGTTGTTGGCATGGGCGCCGCCGTTGATCACATTCATCATGGGAACGGGCATCTGCATCGCGCCCATGCCGCCGAAGTAGCGGTACAGCGGCAGGCCGGCTTCCTCGGCAGCGGCGCGTGCCACGGCCATGCTGACGGCCAGCATCGCATTGGCGCCCAGGCGCGATTTGTTTTCGGTGCCGTCGAGGTCGATCAGCGTGCGGTCCAGGAAGGCCTGCTCGCTGGCGTCCAGGCCCAGCACGGCTTCGGAAATTTCGGTGTTGATGTATTCGACGGCCTTGAGCACGCCCTTGCCGAGGTAACGCGAGGTGTCGCCGTCGCGCAGCTCGATGGCTTCGCGCGAACCGGTGGAAGCACCCGAAGGCACGGCAGCCCGGCCCATGACACCGGATTCGAGCAACACGTCGCATTCGACGGTGGGGTTGCCCCGGCTGTCCAGGATTTCGCGGCCAACGATATCAACAATTGCACTCATGGAGGTCTTTCAAATCAAGATTAAAAACTGGCAGGCGAAGGGTCAGACACCTTCGACGATGATCATCCGCATGATGGCCGCGCCTTGCCGCGCGGCCCGGGCTTTGCCGTATTCGGGGGAGGCGTCAAAGGCCTTCGCCGCTTCAAACGTCGGAAACTTCAGGATGACGAGGCGCTCGGGCGCCCAGTCGCCTTCGAGCACTTCGACCTTGCCGCCGCGTACGCAGACTTCGGCACCATGCGCCTGCATGGCGGCGCTGGACCACTTCTTGTATTCCTCGTACTGCACCGGATTGGTGACCGTCACGTTGGCAATGATGTAGGCACTGGTCATGATCAGGCTTGGAAGTTGTTTTCGAGAAAACCGTTTTTCTTGGTGACGCGGTCGAGCTCGAGCAGCGTCTCCAGCAAGGCCTTCATGTGTTTGAGGGGCACGGCGTTCGGGCCGTCACTCATGGCCTTGGCCGGGTCCGGGTGGGTTTCCATGAAGATGCCCGCAATGCCGACCGCGACGGCGGCACGGGCCAGCACCGGCACCATCTCACGCTGGCCGCCGCTGCTGGTGCCTTGTCCGCCGGGCAACTGCACCGAATGGGTGGCGTCAAACACCACCGGCGCACCGGTCTCGCGCATGATGGCCAGGCTGCGCATGTCGCTGACCAGGTTGTTGTAGCCAAAACTGGCGCCGCGTTCGCAGGCCATGAAGTTGTCTTCGTTCAGGCCTTTTTCACGCGCTGCGGCACGTGCCTTGTCGATCACGTTTTTCATGTCGCCGGGCGCGAGAAACTGGCCCTTCTTGATGTTGACCGGTTTGCCCGATTGCGCCACCGCGCGGATGAAGTCGGTCTGGCGGCACAGGAAGGCCGGCGTCTGCAACACGTCCACCACGGCCGCCACGGCGGCTATCTCGGACTCCGAATGCACATCGGTCAGGATGGGCAGGTTCAGCTCGCGTTTGACCTTGGCCAGGATCTCCAGGCCTTTTTCCATGCCGGGGCCGCGAAAGGTGGTGCCGCTGGAGCGGTTGGCCTTGTCGTAGCTGGACTTGAAGATGAAGGGAATGCCCAGCGAGGCCGTGATTTCCTTCAATGTTCCCGCCGTGTCCATCTGCAGTTGCTCGGACTCGACGACGCAGGGGCCGGCGATCAGGAAGAAGGGCTGATCGAGGCCCACGTCGAAGCCACATAACTTCATGCCACGACTTTCAATGTTTTTCCGGCCGCCTGGTGGTCCAGCGCGGCTTTCACGTAGGCGTTGAACAGCGGGTGGCCGGCCCAGGGCGTGGACTTGAATTCAGGGTGAAACTGCACGCCGATGAACCACGGGTGTACGTTCTGCGGCAGTTCGACAATTTCGGTCAGGTGTTCGCGCTGGGTCAGTGCCGAGATCACCAGGCCGGCTTCACGCAGCCGGTCCAGGTAGTGAACGTTGGCCTCGTAGCGGTGGCGATGCCGCTCGGTGACCACGTCGCCGTAGATCTTGTGCGCCAGGGTGTCCTTGGCCACGTCGGAGCTTTGCGCGCCCAGGCGCATGGTGCCGCCGAGGTCGGACTGTTCGTTGCGCGTCTTGATGGTGCCGTCTTCGTCTTTCCACTCGGTGATCAGCGCGATCACCGGGTTCGGGCTGTCGGGCTCGAACTCGGTGCTGTTGGCGTCCTTCAGGCCCGCCACATGCCGTGCAAACTCGATGGTGGCGACCTGCATGCCCAGGCAGATGCCGAGGTAGGGCACCTTGTTTTCGCGCGCAAAACGCGCCGCGCAGATCTTGCCTTCAATGCCGCGCTTGCCGAAACCGCCGGGCACCAGGATGCCATCGAACTTGGCCAGCCGCGAGACGTTGTCCGGCGTCAGTGTTTCCGAATCAACATACTCGATGACGACCTTGGCATGGTTTTTCATGCCGGCGTGGCGAATCGCTTCGTTGAGCGACTTGTAGCTGTCCGACAGGTCCACGTACTTGCCGACCATGGCAATGTGCACTTCATTTTTCGGATGTTCGGTTTCGTAAACCAGGTCGTCCCAGCGCTTGAGGTTGGCCGGGGGCGTGTTCAGGCGCAGCTTGTCGCAGATCAGCCCGTCCAGACCCTGCTCGTGCAGCATGCGCGGCACCTTGTAAATCGTGTCCACGTCCCACATCGAAATCACGCCCCACTCGGGGACGTTGGAAAACAGCGAAATTTTTTCACGCTCTTCGCTGGGGATGGGGCGGTCGGCGCGGCACAGCAGCACATCGGCCTGGATGCCGATTTCGCGCAGCTGTTTGGCGGTGTGCTGGGTCGGCTTGGTCTTGAGCTCGCCCGCGGCAGCGATCCAGGGCACATAGCTGAGGTGCACAAAGGCCGTGTTGTTGGCGCCCAGGCGCAGGCTCATCTGGCGCACCGCCTCGAGGAAGGGTAGCGACTCGATGTCGCCCACCGTGCCGCCGATTTCGACAATCGCGACATCCACCGCCTGCGGCGTGTCGTAACCGGCGCCGCGCTTGATGAATTCCTGGATTTCGTTGGTGACGTGCGGAATGACCTGCACGGTCTTGCCGAGGTAGTCGCCGCGGCGTTCCTTTTCGAGCACGCTTTTGTAGATCTGGCCGGTCGTGAAATTGTTGGCCTTGCGCATGCGCGTTTCGACAAAACGCTCGTAGTGGCCCAGGTCCAGGTCGGTTTCCGCGCCATCGTCGGTGACAAACACCTCACCGTGCTGGAACGGCGACATCGTGCCGGGATCGACGTTGAGGTAGGGGTCCAGCTTGATTAAAGTGACTTTGAGGCCTCGCGATTCAAGGATCGCTGCTAGGGAGGCTGAGGCGATTCCCTTGCCCAGGGAAGACACCACACCGCCGGTGACGAAGACAAATTTGGTCATGTCAGGTACGAACCGCAAGTTCGCTTAGGTGGTAAACGGGGATTATACGGGTGGCTGCATGCGTCTACGCTCACACCAGGCCAGGGCAAACATTTTTCCGACGGGCCGCCCCTAGGAAAAATAGCCCCCTCGGGGGGCAGCGCAGCACACGAAGTGGCAAGCGTGGGGGCATATCCTGTACATTGCGGAGCATGACGAAGCAAGCAAACGAAGAAGCCATCGAAGCAGGCGGCGATCTGGCCGGCCGGCACATCGTGCTGGGCCTGTCGGGCGGCATTGCCTGCTACAAGGCGGCGGAGTTGTGCCGCGCGCTGATCAAGCAGGGCGCCACTGTGCAGGTGGTCATGACCGAGGCCGCCGAGCAGTTCATCACGGCGGTGACGCTGCAGGCGCTCAGCGGCCGGCCGGTCTACACCAGCCAGTGGGACAGCCGTGAGGCCAACAACATGGCGCACATCAACCTGAGCCGTGAGGCCGACGCCATCCTGATTGCGCCCTGCAGCGCCGACTTCATGGCCAAACTGCTGCATGGCCGTGCCGACGACCTGCTTAGCCTCATGTGCCTGGCCCGGCCCATCGCCACCGTGCCGCTGCTGATCGCGCCGGCGATGAATCGTGAAATGTGGGCCCATCCCGCCACCCAGCGCAACATGGCGCAGCTCTCCAGCGATGGCGCGACCATCCTCGGGGTGGGTAGCGGGTTCCAGGCCTGCGGCGAAACCGGCGACGGGCGCATGCTGGAGCCGCCCGAGCTGCTCGAAGACATGGTCGCCTTTTTCACGCCCAAGGTGCTGGCCGGTCAGCATGTGCTGGTGACGGCGGGCCCGACCTACGAGGCCATCGATCCGGTGCGCGGCATCACCAATCTGTCGAGCGGCAAGATGGGTTTTGCCGTGGCCCGCGCCGCGCACGAGGCCGGCGCGCAGGTCACGCTGGTGGCCGGGCCGGTCAGCCTGAGCACGCCGCGCGGCGTCACCCGCATCGACGTCAGATCAGCACAAAACATGCTCGAAGCCGTTACGGAACGGGCGCAAGCAGCTACTGTTTTTATAGCAACCGCAGCCGTGGCCGACTGGCGACCGGCGAGCAGCGCGGAGCGCAAGATCAAGAAGGACGGCTCGGGCCAGGCACCCCAGCTGGCTTTTACCGAGAACCCCGACATCCTGGCGACCTTGGCGCAATCGCCGCGTGGCGTATCGGGTGAGTTGTTCTGCGTCGGTTTTGCCGCCGAGAGCCACGACCTCGAGGACAACGCGCAGGCCAAGCGCCTGCGCAAGGGCGTGCCGCTGCTGGTGGGCAACATCGGCCCGGCCACTTTCGGCCGTGACGACAACGCCCTGCTGCTGGTCGATGCGCAGGGCAGCCGGGAACTGGCGCGTGCCTCCAAGCTGTCGCTGGCGCGGCAACTGGTGGCAGAGATCGCCAGCCGGATCAAGCGGGCAGGGTGAGGCACGATGGAACAACCTTCTGACACCCCGCCCGACGGCGACTTTGCCCGGTATGTGGAAAAAGTGAGTGCCACCGCGGCGGCGGCTGTCCTTGCCCGGCAGGCGAAGGCTGACGCGCAGCCGGGCACCGGCCTGATGCCAGGGGCCGCCACGCCGGGACGCCAGGAGGCCGCCGGGGAGGCAGCGTCGAGCCGGCCCGCCGGACCGTCCTTGTGGACAGTGGGCAAGTGGGTGCTGCTCGCCTGGATCGCGCTGCAGTTGCTCTCAGTCCTGGTTCCGCGCGCTGGCATGTTCGCGGTGGCCATGCCGCTCGCTTTCGCCGCCTGGGCCATTTACCGTTTTAAAAAATACTCTCCGGAACTGCTCAAGGCGCGCTTGCGTGCGTTGGCTGAACAGGCCGCCAAAGAATTCAAACAAGGCAAGTGACATGAAAATCGACGTGAAGATCATCGACGAGCGCCTGCGCGGGAACCTGCCCGCCTATGCCACGCCCGGCAGCGCCGGGCTGGACCTGCGCGCCTGCCTGGACGCGCCGCTGACCCTGCAGCCCAATGCCTGGCAACTGGTGCCCACCGGCCTGGCGATCTATCTGCACAACCCCGGTTACGCGGCCATGATCCTGCCGCGCTCTGGGCTGGGGCACAAACACGGCATCGTCCTGGGCAACCTGGTCGGGCTGATCGACAGCGACTATCAGGGCCAGCTCATGGTCAGCGCCTGGAACCGCAGCGACGTGGCCTTCACGATAGAACCCATGGAGCGTATCGCCCAGCTGGTGATCGTGCCCGTGGTGCAGGCCGAGTTCCATGTGGTCGATGATTTCGCGGCGGCCAGCCAGCGCGGTGAAGGCGGCTACGGCTCGACCGGCAAGGCGTGAGCAAAGACGCCGCAGCGTCAGGCTTTTCCTACACCTGCCGGCAGTGGGCTCCCACGCCGGAACAGCCTGGGACCCCACCTGTCCGACGGCGCGGTGTAGGTGTAATCAATGCAGCAGGGCCCTCAGGCAACTTGTCTTCAACGGCATGGATGCAGCGGACCCTCTGAACGTTCACACACAGGAGATTTCCATGCGTCAAGCTTCCCGTTTCATTTCAGTCGTTTCATCCGTGGTTGTGGTCGCCGGGCTTGCCGCGTGCGCGGCGCCCATGAGCCAGCCGGCGCAGGGCTCGACCTACCCTGCGGCCACCTATCCCGCCTCCACTTACCCTGCGCAGAACCCGCAGGGCAATTACATCGAATACGGCCGCGTCAGCAATGTGGAAGTCCTGCGTACGCAACAACCGGCTACAACCTCTGGCCTGGGCGCCGTGATCGGCGGCGTGGCCGGTGCAGCCGTGGGCAGCCAGATCGGCGGCGGTAGCGGACGCACGGCAGCCACCGTGATCGGCGCTGTCGGTGGTGCCGTTGCCGGCAATGCCGTGGAGAAGAACCGCAACACCCAGCCCGTGAATGAAAGCTACCGCGTGTCTGTCCAGCTGGACAACGGCGGTACACGTGCTTATGACGTGCCTTCTTATGGCGAGCTGCGTATTGGCGACCGGGTGAAGATCGAGAACAACCAGCTGTACCGCATGCGTTAAGCCACTGCGGCTTCAGCTAAAGCCGGCCTGCTCTCTGGAGCAGGCCGGCTTTTTATTGGGCTACTTTAATGCAGCGTGTTGTTGCCGGGAGCTTGCGATTCAAGCTTGAAAAACCCGGTTCCCATGGAGCCCTGGCCGATTTCCGCCTCGGTGGCCTCGCGCACGGACTCGACCTTCAGGCTCAGGCGGATCGCGATGCCGGCCAGCGGGTGGTTGCCATCGAGCACCACATGTTCGGGATAAATTTCAGTCACGGTGTAGATGTGATCGGTCGGGGTGTCGGGGTTGACGCCGGTGGGCAGGGCGGCGCCGTCAAAGGTCAGGCCTTCCTCGAGTTCGGCCGGAAACAGCTTGCGGGCCTCGAGAAAAACCAGATTTTCGTCGTAGTCGCCAAATGCGTTTTCAGGCTCCAGATGCAGATCAATCGCGGCACCCGCCTCATGGCCCTGCAGGCTTTCCTCGATTTTGGCCAGCAAGTCATCGCCGCCCAGCAAAAACTCCACCGGCTCGTCGAGCTCGTCCAGTATTTCGCCCAGGGTATCTTTCAGCGTCCAGGTCAGGGCAACAACGCATTGCGGGGTGATTTTCATCGGACAATTGTCCCATGGATGTCAATCAACCCCTTGCCCTTCTCGCCGGTCTGAGCCCGGCCCAATTCATGCGTCGCCACTGGCAGAAAAAGCCCCTGCTGGTGCGCCAGGCCATGCCCGGTTTCAAGCCCTTGCTCAGCCGCAGGGAGCTGTTCGACCTCGCGGCGCGAAAAGAAGTGGAGTCGCGCCTTGTGGTGCAGCAGCCCACCGGCTGGCGCATGAAGCAGGGGCCGTTCGGGCCGCGCAGCCTGCCGGCCCTGAGCCGGCCGCAGTGGACGCTGCTGCTACAGGGCGTGGACCTGCACGATCGCCGGGCCCATGAACTGCTGCAGCACTTCCGTTTTGTGCCCGATGCCCGGCTTGATGACCTGATGATTTCATTTGCCACGCCGGGCGGCGGCGTGGGTCCGCACTTTGACAGTTACGACGTCTTCCTGCTCCAGGCCAGCGGCCGCAGGCGCTGGAAGATAGGCCGGCAGCAAGACCTGACGCTGCAGGAAGGTGTGCCGCTGAAGATCCTGCAGAACTTCGAGCCCGAGCAGGAGTTTGTGCTGGAGGCCGGCGACATGCTTTACCTGCCGCCGCGTTATGCCCATGACGGGCTGGCAGAACCCTGCCCGGGGGACGACGGCAAGGCGCAGGACTGCATGACGTACTCCATTGGCTTTCGGGTGCCCAAGCGCGCCGAACTGGCAGGTGAACTGCTGCAGCGCCTGGCGGATTTTGCGGATGATGGTGAAGACGATGGTGCCGTCAGTCAGAGTCTGTACCGCGATCCATCGCAGGCCGCCACGTCAACACCCGCGGCCCTGCCCGAAGGCCTGCTCGCCTTTGCCCAAAAGGCAGTGCATGAGGCCTTGAAAGACCCGCTGGCGCTGGCCTGTGCGCTCGGTGAATGCCTGACGGAACCCAAGGCCTCGGTCTGGTTTGACGAGCCGTCGGGACGATGGGACCCGCGCTGCGCGGAAGGTCTCAGCCTGGATCCGCGCACCCGCATGATGTACGACGCGCAGCATGTGTTCATCAATGGAGAAAGCTACCGCGCCAGAGGGGCTGACGCGACCCTGATGCGGCGCCTGGCCGACCAGCGCCGGCTCGCTGCCGCCGACCTGCGCCACGCGAGCTCTTCGGCGCTGGACTTGCTGGCAGACTGGCATGCGGCCGGTTGGCTGGCCCATCCACAGGGGCGCTGAACCACGCGTCAACCTGCTGTTTCATGCCTTCAAGGAGCCGATGATGAATGATCCCCATCCTTCGCCCGCACCTTCTTCGCCCATACTGCTGCAGGGGCGCTTCGAAGGGCGCCCGGCATTCGCCGATCTGATCCGGCAGGCCTTCGCGGCAGCGGCTGCTGAGGGCTGGCGTGAAATCATTCTTTGTGACGCCACGTTTGAGGACTGGCCGCTGGGCGAGCGCAGTGTCGTGCAATCCCTCAACGACTGGTCCACATCGGGCCGCACACTGACCATGCTGGCCCGGAGCTATGACGAAGTGACGCGCCGGCACGCGCGGTTTGTGACCTGGCGCCGCACCTGGTCCCACATTGTTGAATGTCGCGGCAGCGGTGCGGTGGCGGCCAGCGACCTGCCCAGTGCCTTCTGGAGCCCGGGCTGGGTGTTCGAACGGCTGGACCTCGTGCGCAGCACCGGTGTGGCGGGATCCGAAGCCGCGCGGCGCGTCGCCCTGAGGGAAAGGCTGACGGAGAAGCTGCTGCGCAGCAGTCCGGCCTTCCCGGCAACCACAGTGGGGATTTGACGCAGCGGGGCGATGCCGCAGGGGGCTCCGCTGGCGACAGGGGCAGTTTTGCCATGGTTTCTCGTTGCTCTTTTTCTGAATTGAGGGTTTTTACGGCGGTGAAAACCCGCATATACTCGTTCACAGGGCAGTTTGAGCTCGCGTCACGCGCCCTCCCGTCGAAAACCCCGAATCGTCAGGTTTGGGGTTTTTTTTGACGAATTTATAAGTTTTCTCTCTCATTCATCAAGGATCTCGATATGAACAAGTCCCTCGTTTTGGCCGCCATCGTCGCTGCGGTTGCCCTGGCTGCCTGCGGTAAAAAAGAAGAAGCCGCTGCACCTGCTCCCGTCGTTGTCACGCCAGCACCTGCACCTGCTCCTGCTGAGGCAGCTTCTGCTCCCGCAGCCGACGCATCCGCACCTGCGCCTTCGTCCGCTCCTGTGCCTGCTGAAGCCCAGACTCCTGCCAGCGCCACGAAATAATTCTTTTCGCTCCTGAAAGGCCGCCTCCGGGCGGCTTTTTTCGTTGGGAACAGGGCACAGCGCGGTCTGAGAACTGTCTTACAGCCTCAGCCAGGGAGTACCGGTGCCGGCGTCGGCAATCACCAGCTCGGCGCTGCTGCCGAGGGCCTCGGTCATGGCCTGGTGCGCCAGCTCAGGCCGGTTGTTCTGCTGGCTCAAATGGGCCGCCACCAGCTGTCTGAGGCCGCCATGCGCGACCGAGCGGGCAATCTCGCCCGCAGCCGCATTGGACAGGTGCCCGTACATGCCGCCTACACGCCGCTTGAGAAAAGGCGGGTAGGCCGACCGGGCCAGCAAGTCGCTGTCATGGTTGCATTCGAGCAGCAGGGCATTGCAGTGTGCGAGGTGAGCCAGCAAGTGGGCGGTGGCGTGGCCGAGGTCGGTCAGCAGCCCCAGTTTGGAAGCGCCGTCCGTGCAGGTGAGTTGCAAGGGCTCACGTGCGTCATGAGGAACCGTGAAGGGCATGAGCTGCAGTTCGCCGAGGTCAATCGCCTCCCCATCGCGGGCGGTGTGGAGCAGCCCGTCGAAGTCGGGCAGGCCGATGCCCTCCTGGGTGCCACGGCTCATCCAGACCGGGATCCGGTGGCGCCGCGCGAACTGGCGCGCGCAGCCAATGTGGTCGCTGTGTTCGTGGGTGATGAAGATGGCGTCGATGTCACCGTCGGCGAGGCCTGCTTGAGCCAGCCGCACCGAAAGTTGCCGGATCCCCAGGCCACAATCGACCAGCAGCCGCTTGGGCCGCAACCCGGTCGCCTCCACCAGCGTGGCATTGCCTGTGCTGCCGCTGCCCAGGCTTTTGAACCTCAGCACCGGACAGGCTCCACGCGACGCCTTATTTCAGGTCGTCGGCAATGACCTGCACGATGCGCTGGGCATTGGCCGACGCTTCGGGGTTGCCCTGGGCGTTGAGCACGGACACGGTGGTCGCTTCGCCCTGGCTGCGTACGGCGATCCGGTATTTGAGGGGAGCCGGGCCTGCCGAGGAGCTGCTGAAGAGCTTGCTGAAGAAGCCGGGTTCCTTCTTGTCGCCGGTAGGCTCGACGTAGCGCACGAAATAAGTGCCTTGTGCGCGGTCGCGGTCTTCCACGGTGAAACCGGTGCGGTCCAGGGCCAGACCGACGCGGCGCCAGGCGCGCTCAAAACCCTCGTCGATCTGAACCACGGGCATGTTGTTGACATTGGCCACCCGTGCGCTCTGCCGCGCCGGGCCCGTGGCGACCAGCGCCTTGGACTGCTCCTGGCTGACACCGAGCTTGACCATCAGGCGGCGCAGGAATTCCGCTTCCAGCTCCGGATCGGCCGGGCGGGGCTGCCACACCGTGCCATCACTTTTCTGCGGTGTCTTGACCGTACCCGTCAGCATCTCCACCATGCCGCGGTGGCTGATGTAAATTTCGGTGCCGCCAGTCGGCGTGCGCTCCAGGCGGGTGCGGAACTTGTCGCGTTCGCCGGTGGAGTACAGGCTGTCGAGCAGCTTGCCCAGGGTGGCGCGGATGAAGTCCTGTGGCAGCTTGGCGCGGTTTTCCGCGTAGTCGGTTTCCATGATGCCGAGGTTTTCCTGCTCGGTGGCGATCAGGAAGCCGTTTTCCAGCCAGAACTCGCGCACGGGGCCCCACAGCTTGTCGGCCGGGCGGTTGACCACCAGCCAGCGCTGCGTGCCCGCGCGCTCAATGCGCACGTCGCCGACCGTGAGGGCCGCGGTTGGCACGGACTGGGTGGTCTGGCCGACCTGGTAGCCGCTGGCCGTGACGGAACTGCCGGGCACGACGTAACGGGTATCGCGCGACAGCTGCGTCAGGTCGGGAGGAACCTCCAGCGAGGGCGCTTTGCCGGCGCTTTTGTAGTCGACCTTGTCGCCCTGCATGGACTCGCTCAATGAGGAGCAACCCGAGAGGAGGAGCGCGGCGACGAGCGCCAGCAGCGGGGCCGCGGCAAGCCGTGGTGCAGAGACAAATCCGGAAGCGCTGGTCGTGTGCAATGTCATCACTGGGGTTTCCTTAAAAATCAGAGCAGGCCGCAAACGCGCAGGGCGTTTTCGACCGTGGCCTCGTTGGCCGTTTCAAGCGGTGTCATGGGCAGGCGCAGGGTGCCGCCGCACAGGCCCATGCGGGCCATGGCCCATTTGACCGGAATCGGGTTGGCTTCCACGAACAGGTGTTTGTGCAGCGGCAGCAGCTGGAGCTGGATTTTCATCGCGCTGCGTGCATCGCCCGCGATGGCGGCCACGCAGAGCTCGTGCATCAGGCGCGGCGCCACATTGGCCGTCACGCTGATGTTGCCCTGGCCGCCGCACAGCATCAGTGCCACGGCGGTCGGGTCGTCGCCGGAATAGACGGCAAAACCGGCCGGCACTTCCTTGATCAGCCACTGCGCGCGTTCGATGTTGCCGGTCGCTTCCTTGATGCCGACAATGCCGGGCACCTGCGCCAGACGCAGCACGGTGGCGTGCAGCATGTCGGCCACGGTGCGGCCGGGCACGTTGTACAGCACCATGGGCAGGTCCACCGCTTCTGCAATCGCGGTGAAGTGCCGGTACTGGCCTTCCTGGGTCGGCTTGTTGTAGTAGGGAACGACCTGCAACTGGCAGTCGGCGCCTACGGTTTTTGCAAAACGTGCCAGCTCGATGGCTTCGGCGGTGGAGTTGGCGCCGCAGCCGGCCATGACCGGCACCCGGCCCCTGGCTTGCTCCACCGACACGCGGATGATCTCGCAGTGTTCTTCGACGCTGACCGTGGGCGACTCGCCGGTGGTGCCCACCACCCCAATGCAGTCGGTGCCTTCGGCGATGTGCCAGTCCACCAGTTTGCGCAGGGTCGGATAGTCAACGCTGCCGTCTTCATGCAGGGGGGTAGCCAGTGCAACGATGCTGCCGGTAATGGTTTTCATGTCTTTGTATCAAGGATGGCACGCTGGCCGGGGTCAATGCTGCGGTAAAGCCAATTCAGCATTCTACCCAGTGCGCTGGTCGATCAAGTGGCGTGGGACTGTCCCCGGCGACAGCAGTTCCCGGACCGCTGCAATCCGCTGTGTAAAGCGGTCGGGGCCTTGCTGGAAGCCATCCTCAAAGGCGACCACCCGCAGGCCATGGCAGACCTCCAGCAGCTCACCGGGGCGCAGCAGGAAATCAGGTCGCGAGGGTTTCCCCACGGTTTCGTTGCCCTGGGCAAAGGTTTCGTAAATCAGCACGCCGCCCGGCGCCAGGCTGGCCAGCAGCGTGGGCAGCAGGGGGCGCCACAGGTAGTTGGTGACCACCACGGCGTCGAACTGCCGGCCCGAAAAAGGCCAGAGTCCGTTTTCAATGTCGGCCACCACGGCTTCACAGGAGGCCGCCGGAATTGCTATGGAATCGATAGCTTCCTGCGCCCGATCCACAAGCGTCAGGGGGTGATTTCGCTGATGAAACCAGTAAGCGTGCCGGCCATGGCCGCAGGCGACGTCGAGCACGCTGCCCTGGGCGGGCACCAGGTGGGACCAGCGCCGGACCCAGGCCGACGGGGTGAGGCTGGCATGCGCAGGGGCGGTATCGGTTTTCAATGGGGTTTGACCTCGTCCTTGAGCGCGGCCAGCGCCATGGATTCGACGGCCCCGGGGGCCAGCAGCTTGAGCCAGCGCCCGAGTTTGCCTTTGGGCGTCATCACGACCTCGCGCGCGCGTTTGTCCATGCCGTCGAGAATCAGCCGGGCGCAGGTCTCGACGCTCATGGCATCGTCTTCCCTGAGGCCGCTGGCGCCGGCGGGCGCGCCCGCGGCGTTGAAGCCCCGGTAGCGGATCTGTGTGGCGACCACGCCGGGGTAAGCGGTGGTGACGCTGACGCCGGCCGTTTTCAGTTCGGCGCGCAGGGCTTCAAAAAAACCGGTCATGGCGAATTTGCTGGCGCTGTAGGCCGTGCGCCCGGGCACACCCACCAGGCCGGCGAGGCTGGAGACCGCCACCAGGCTGCCGCGACTTTGCTTCAGGTAGGGCAGGGCGGCATGGGTACACCACACGCTGCCCCAGAGGTTGATGCGCATCAGGTCTTCGTACCAGCCCAAGTCGTCGGTTTTGACATCTTCAAACAGGGCCTGCGCCGACATGCCGGCGTTGTTGATCAGGGCGTCGATCTGGCCGAACGCCCGGGCGGCCGTGCTGACCAGCGCGCGGCACTGGGCCGGATCGGACACATCGGTGGGGACCACCAGTGCCGCGGCCCCGCTGGCCTGGCACTGGGAGGCAACGGTATTGAGCGCTGCTTCGTTGCGCGCGGCCAGCACCAGCGCCACCGCAGCACCATGGCGCTGCGCCAGCTGACGCGCCATTTCCGCGCCTATGCCGTCGGAAGCCCCGGTGATGACGATGGTTTTCATGGCCCTGCTGTCCCCTGCGTGTGTGGAGGCGAAAGACTACCACCGTTTGATGTCTGCTCCGGCCTCTTGCCCCGGTGCGGGCTATCCCTTACGCTGTACGTCTGCGTCAGGCCAATCCCTCGGGCGCAGACGCCACGCCCGGCACCCAGGAGCGCGCCATGTCCTCACCCATGCATCCGGTTCCGTCGGCCGTCGCGGCCCTGCGCACGCTGGCGTTGGTGGGCGCAGCAGCCAGCGGCAAAACCACCCTGGTCGAGGCTTTGCTGCACAAGGCGGGCGCCATTGGCGCCCCCGGCAGCCTGGAGCGCGGCACGACGGTTAGCGACTTCGATCCGCTGGAGCGCCGCGCCCAGCATTCGCTGCATTCGGCGCTGGTCCACCTGCAGCACCAGGACACGCGCATTCACATCATCGACACACCCGGCGCGCCGGACTTTCTCGGGCAGTCGCTGCCCGCGCTGGAGGCGGTGGAAACCGCAGCCCTGGTCGTCAGCGCTGCCAGCGGGCTGGAGCTCATGAGCGGCCGCATGATGGACTGGGCCGCCGGCCGCGGCTTGTGCCGCATGGTGATCATCAACAAGATCGACGCGCTGGGCATTGACCTGCCCGGCCTGCTGGCCGCCATCCAGGCCGCCTTCGGCAAGGAGTGCCTGCCGCTGAACCTGCCCGCTGGCGGGGGCACGCGGGTGGTGGACTGTTTTTTCAATCCGGCCGGAGAATCCGATTTTTCCAGCGTGGCGCTGGCGCACCGCGCGCTGGTCGAGCAGGTGGTCGAGGTCGATCCGGCTTTTGTCGAGCGTTATCTGGACGAAGGCGACGTGGATCCCCGGGAGCTGCATGCGCCGCTGGAGCAGGCGCTGCGCGAGGGGCACCTGATTCCTGTTTGTTTTGTGTCGGCGCGCACGGGCGCCGGCGTGGCCGAACTGCTGGACGTGATGGTCAGGCTGCTGCCCGATCCGGCCGAGGGCAACCCGCCGAAGTTTTTGCGCGGAGGGGGTGCCGCCGCTGTTCCGGTGCGAGCCGAGCCCGACCCGGCGCGTCATGTGCTGGCCCATGTTTTCAAGGTCAGCGTGGACCCTTATGTCGGCAAGATGGGCATTTTTCGCGTGCACCAGGGCACGGTCACGCGTGACAGCCAGCTCTACGTCGGCGACGGTCGGCGTCCCTTCAAGGTGGGCCACCTGTTCCGGCTGCAGGGCAAGGACCACATGGAAATCGCCAGCGCCGGGCCGGGTGAGCTGTGTGCCGTGGCCAAGGTCGACGAGATCCATTTCGACGCCGTGCTGCACGACGCTGCCGAGGACGAACACATTCATCTGCAGCCGCTGGACTTTCCGGTGCCGGTGCACGGGCTGGCCATCGAGCCCAGACGCCGCGGGGACGAGCAGCGCATGTGGGACCTGGTGCAGCGGCTGGTCGATGAAGATCCCTGCCTGCGGCTGGAACATGTGGCACAGACCAACGAAACCGTGGTGTACGGCCTCGGCGAGCTGCACCTGCGCACGCTGATCGAGCGGCTGACCGAGGTCTACAAGTGCGAGGTGAACACGCGGCCGCCGCGTATCGCCTACCGCGAGACGGTCACCACGCCAGCCGCCGGCCACCACCGCCACAAAAAGCAGAGCGGCGGCGCGGGGCAGTTCGGCGAGGTCTTCCTGCGCATCGAGCCGCTGGCGCGCGGCGCCGGCATCGAGTTTGTCGACCAAGTCAGGGGCGGCACGATTCCCGGCCAGTACATGCCGGCGGTGGAAAAAGGCGTGCGCCAGGCGCTCGACGGCGGGGTGATCGCGGGTTTTCCGGTCAGCGATATGCGGGTCGTGGTGTACGACGGCAAACATCACAGTGTGGACAGCAAGGACATTGCCTTCGCCACGGCCGGACGCAAGGCGGTGATCGAAGCGGTGCGCGCCGCGTCGCCGGTGGTGCTCGAGCCCGTGGTCGATGTCGAGATCACGGCGCCCGAGGCTGTCATGGGCGACATCACCGGCGACCTGTCGGCGCGCCGTGGGCAGGTCAGCGGCACGCGCGGGCTGCAGGCTGGCACGCTGGCGGTGCTGGGCCAGGTACCGCTGTCCGAACTGGCCGCCTACCAGTCGCGGCTCAATGCGCTGACCGGCGGGCAGGGGGCTTACACGCTGGCCTTCAGCCACTACGAGGTCGTGCCGCCGGCGGTGCAGCAGCAACTGGTCGGGCAGTACCGGGTACGCGACGAGGACTGAGGTTCAGGCTTAGAAGCAGGCCCAGAGCTGGTCGGCCAGCGTCAGCAAAAAATCGGGACGCAAATACAGCGCAAACACGCCCAGCGTGGCCGTGATGGCGAGCAGGTACAAGGCGAGCTTGCGTGCCATGTCAGGCGCCTTGGGGCAGGCGGCCCGCGGCAGGCCGGTGGATGGCGGCTTCGCGCACCGGCAGGTTGATCAGCGCCGCAAACACGCCCAGCGCAATCGTGATGTACCAGACGATGTCGTAACTGCCGGTGCGGTCGTAGAGCACGCCGCCCAGCCAGACCCCCATGAAGGAGCCGATCTGGTGGCTGAAAAACACAAAACCGCTGAGCATGGACAGATGCTGGATGCCGAAAATCTGCGCCACGACGGCGTTGGTTGGCGGCACGGTGGACAGCCACAGCAGGCCCATCAGGCTGGCAAAAATGTAGACGCTGGCCGGGCTCAGGGGCGCGGCGAGGAACACGGCAATGACGACGGCCCGCGCGAGATAGATAAAGGCCAGGATGTTCTTTTTGGGCAGCCGCTGGCCGAGCGCGCCCGCCGCGTAGGTGCCGAACACATTGAACAGGCCGATCAGTGCCAGCGCGTAGCTGGCAACCTGCGGCGACAGCCCTTTGTCCTTGAGGTAGCTGGGCATGTGCACCCCGATGAACACGACCTGAAAGCCACAGACGAAGTAGCCGGCCATCAGCAGCTGGAAGCTCGGGTACTTGAAAGCTTCCTTGAGCGCCTGCAGGATGGTCTGTTCACGCGGCGGCGCCTGGCCGGGGCCGAAGCGGGTCTCGCGCAGGCCAAAGGCCAGCGGGGCGATCAGCAGCACTGCGGCGCCCAGCACCAGCAGCGCCTCTTTCCAGCCCAGGCCGCTGATCAGGAAACCCTCCACCGGCACCATCAGGAACTGCCCGAAAGAGCCGGCCGCGGCCGCCACACCCATGGCCCAGGAGCGTTTTTCGGCCGGAATGTTGCGGCCGATCACGCCGTAGATCACGGCATAGGTGGTGCCCGCCTGCGCCGCGCCTATCAGCACGCCGGCCGTCAGTGTGAACAACAGGCCGGTCGGCGACAGCGCCATGCCGACCAGTCCCAGTGCATACAGCACCGAGCCGCCCGCAATGACGCGAAAGGCGCCGAAGCGGTCGGCCAGCATGCCGGCAAAAATGCCAAACACGCCCCAGGACAGGTTTTGCACGGCCAGGGCAAAGGCAAAGGTTTCGCGTGTCCAGCCCTGGGCCTGGGTGATTGGTTGCAGCCACAGGCCGAAGCCGTGGCGTATGCCCATGGACAGGGTGACGATGGCGGCGCCGCAGATGAGCACTTGGGCCAGGGAGAGATTTCGGCTTGGAGATTGCATCCGGAGAATGTAACCAATGGCACTGCGTTCTGCTTTGAAAGTTTTTCGCGCCATTGATGAGCGCCAGGCATGGGTTTCGGAACGTGGCGGATAAAAAACTGTATATTTATCCAGTTATAAAATCATCCGGGACTACAATCCACCCCCCATGGCGACCAAACTACCCAACGACTACTCCGAAGGCTCGATCCGCGTGCTCAAGGGCCTGGAGCCCGTCAAGCAGCGGCCGGGCATGTACACGCGCACCGACAATCCGCTGCACATCATCCAGGAAGTGCTGGACAACTCGGCCGACGAGGCACTCGCCGGCCACGGCAAGAAGATCAAGGTCACGCTGCACACCGATGGTTCCGTCAGCATCGAAGACGACGGCCGCGGCATTCCCTACGGCCTGCACCCGGAAGAAAAGGCGCCGGTGATCGAGCTGGTTTTCACCCGCCTGCATGCCGGCGGCAAGTTCGACAAGGGCAAGGGCGGGGCCTACAGTTTTTCAGGTGGCCTGCACGGTGTCGGCGTCAGCGTGACCAACGCCCTGTCCAAACGCCTGGAAGCTACCTCCTACCGCGACGGCATGGTGGCCAGGCTGGTGTTCGAGGCCGGCGACGTCACCGAGCCGCTGGAGACGCGCAAGGCGGCCGAGGGTGATCGCAAGTCCGGCACCACGGTGAGGGCCTGGCCGGATGCCAAATATTTCGAGGCGGCGGCTCTGCCCATGGCCGAGCTGACCCACCTGCTGCGCAGCAAGGCCGTGCTGATGCCCGGCGTGACCGTGACGCTGGTGGTCGAAAAGACCAAAGAGGTGCAGACCTGGGTCTACAAGGGTGGCCTGCGCGACTACCTGATGCAGACGCTTAACGCCGATCCTGTGATTCCGCTGTTCGAGGGCGAAGGTTTTGCCGATGCCGCGCACGACAGTTTTGCCGAAGGCGAGGGCGCCCAGTGGTGCCTGGCGTTCACCGAAGACGGCCAGCCGGTGCGCGAGAGTTATGTCAACCTGATCCCGACCAGCGCCGGCGGCACGCACGAAAGCGGCCTGCGCGACGGCGTGTTCCAGGCCGTCAAGAGTTTCATCGAGCTGCATTCGTTGCTGCCCAAGGGCGTCAAGCTGCTGCCCGAGGACGTGTTTGCCCGTGCCAGTTATGTGCTCTCAGCCAAGGTGCTGGACCCGCAATTCCAGGGGCAGATCAAGGAGCGGCTCAATTCGCGCGATGCGGTGCGCCTGGTCTCGAATTTTGTGCGGCCGACGCTGGAGCTGTGGCTGAACCAGCATGTCGACTATGGCAAAAAATTGGCTGAACTGGCGATCAAGGCCGCACAAACCCGCCAGAAGGCCGGCCAGAAGGTCGAAAAGCGCAAGGGCTCGGGCGTGGCCGTGTTGCCGGGCAAGCTGACCGACTGTGAAAGCAGGGACCTGGCGCACAACGAGGTCTTCCTGGTCGAGGGCGACTCCGCCGGCGGCAGCGCCAAGATGGGGCGCGACAAGGAAAGCCAGGCCATCCTGCCGCTGCGCGGCAAGGTACTCAACACCTGGGAGGTCGAACGCGACCGGCTGTTTGCCAACACCGAGATCCACGACATCGCGGTCGCCATTGGTGTTGATCCGCATGGCCCCAACGATTCCCCGGACCTCAGCGGCCTGCGTTACGGCAAGATCTGCATCCTCAGTGATGCCGACGTGGACGGATCCCACATTCAGGTGCTGCTGCTGACCTTGTTTTTCCGGCATTTCCCCCAACTTATTGCAACAGGGCACATTTTTGTGGCACGGCCACCGCTTTTTCGGGTGGACGCTCCGGCGCGCGGGAAGAAGCCTGCATCGAAGGCGTACGCGCTTGATGAAGGCGAGTTGACCGCCATTCTGGATAAATTGCGCAAGGAAGGCGTGCGTGAAGGGGCTTGGGCGATCAGCCGCTTCAAGGGCTTGGGCGAAATGAATGCGGAACAACTGTGGGAAACCACACTCAATCCTGATACGCGCCGATTGCTGCCCGTGCAACTCGGTAATTTCGACTTTGTGCAGACCGAGAGTCTGGTGACCAAGTTGATGGGCAAGGGCGAAGCCGCGGCGCGGCGCGAACTGATGGAACTGCACGGCGATGCCGTGGAGATCGATATTTAAAGGACTTCCATGCGCAAGCTGCGGATCTGCACGGCATGAGCCATTTTTTACGTCGAAAGTGCCTCCAGCCCTTGTGGCTATTGCGCAAACAGCTATCATTTTTGATAGCTGCTGCCGCCCTGTTGCTGGCCGGCACACCTGCCCGCGCCGATGTCTGGGGTTATGTGGACGGCCAGGGCGTGGCACATTTCTCGGCCGAGCGGCTCGATGAGCGTTACCAGCTGTTTTTTCGCGGCGGCGAAAGTTTTGACACCAGCCGCGGTGGAAAGACCTCCTCGGGCGCCTACGGCAATGGCATGCCGGGTGCACCGCCCAAGCTGCTGGCCTTTTTCGATGTGTCACCCAACTACAAGGCCGTCAAACACTTGCTGCGCGAGGCGTCGGTGGCCCATGACATCGACTACGAACTGCTGCAGGCGCTGATTGCCACCGAGTCGGGCTTCAACACCCATGCGGTGTCGCCCAAGGGCGCGGTGGGCCTGATGCAGCTGATGCCGCCCACGGCCCAACGGTACGGCGTGCGAGCCGACAAGAACTCCCCGATCGAAAAAAAGCTGACCGACCCCAAAACCAACATTCGGGCCGGCTCGCGCTACCTGCGCTACCTGATCGACCTGTTTCCCGGCCAGCTGGAGCTGGCGGTGGCGGCCTACAACGCCGGCGAAGGCGCGGTCCAGCGTTATGGCAACAAGATTCCCAACTATCCCGAGACCAAAAATTACGTCAAGACCGTGATGCAGCTCTACAGCCATCTCAAGCCACCCAGCATGATCGGGGAGGCGCGGCGCTCGGGCCGTGTCCGGATGGAAATGATGGGCGGCAGCAAACTGCCGTCCAGCCTGCCCGCTGGCGGCGCCACCGGACGCGGCAACCAGCTGCCGACCCTCGTCGTGCAAAGCCCGGTTGCACCGGAATTCCGGGTCGAACGCGACTAGTGTCCTGACGTGGAACCGCTGTTTCGCGTGAGGCCATAATCGCCTGCGACGGCCAGCCGGCCCATCGGTCCGGCCACCTCTTTGACCCCCATCCTTTTTTTTCAGTTTGAACCTCGATGGACGATCTTTTTACGCCTGCCCCGCCTTCCCCTCCCGACGTGCCTGACCAGGAATCGCTGGCCGCCTATGCCCAGCGCGCCTACCTCGAATACGCGCTCAGCGTGGTCAAGGGCCGGGCCCTGCCCGACGTCTGCGACGGCCAGAAGCCGGTGCAGCGGCGCATCATGTACGCCATGGCGCGCATGGGGCTGGGCTTTTCCGGCGCCGGCGGCGCCAAGCCGGTCAAAAGCGCGCGTGTGGTCGGTGACGTGCTCGGCAAATACCATCCGCACGGCGACCAGGCGGCGTATGACGCGATGGTGCGCATGGCGCAGGACTTCAGCCAGCGCTACCCGCTGATCGACGGCCAAGGCAACTTCGGCAGCCGTGACGGCGACGGCGCCGCGGCCATGCGTTACACCGAGGCGCGGCTGGCGAAAATCACCACCCTGCTGCTCGACGAACTCGACGAAGGCACAGTCGACTTCGTGCCGAATTACGACGGCTCTTTCGAGGAGCCCAAGCAACTGCCGGCGCGCCTGCCGTTCACGCTGCTCAACGGCGCCAGCGGCATCGCCGTCGGCCTGGCCACCGAGATTCCCAGCCACAACCTGCGCGAAGTGGCCGATGCCTGCATCGCACTGATCAAGACCCCCAAACTCAGCGACGACGAGCTGTACACGCTGATTGCCGGGCCCGACTACCCGGGCGGCGGCCAGATCATCTCGACAGCCACTGATATCGCGGCTGCCTACAGCACGGGCCGCGGCTCGCTCAAGGTGCGCGCCCGCTGGAAAATTGAAGACCTGGCGCGCGGCCAGTGGCAGCTGGTGGTGCAGGAGCTGCCGCCCGGCGTCAGTACCCAAAGGGTGCTCGAAGAAATCGAAGAGATCACCAACCCGAAAATCAAGGCCGGCAAGAAAGCGCTGAGCCTGGACCAGGTCCAGCTCAAGCAGACCGTGCTGGCCGTGCTTGACGTGGTGCGCGACGAGTCGAGCAAGGACGCGGCCGTGCGCCTGGTGTTCGAGCCCAAGACCAGCCGCATCGAGCAGTCCGAACTGATCACCACCCTGCTGGCGCACACCAGCCTGGAAAGCTCGGCCAGCATCAACCTGACCATGATCGGGCTGGACGGCCGGCCGACGCAGAAGACGCTGCGGCAAATGCTGCAGGAGTGGATATCCTTTCGCCAGACCACGATAGAGCGGCGTTCGCAGCACCGCCTGAACAAGGTGCTGGACCGCATCCACATCCTCGAGGGCCGGCAGCTGGTGCTGCTCAACATCGACGAAGTCATCGCCATCATCCGTCAGTCCGATGAGCCCAAGGCGGCGCTGATTGCGCGTTTTAATCTGAGTGAGCGGCAGGCCGAAGACATTCTTGAAATCCGCCTGCGCCAGTTGGCCAGGCTGGAAGCCATCAAGATCGAGCAGGAGCTCAAGGGCTTGCGCGAAGAGCAGGGCAAACTCGAGGAAATCCTCGGCAGCCCGGCCGCCTTGCGGCGCCTGATGATCAAGGAAATCGAGGCGGACGCCAAACAGTTTGCCGACCCGCGTCGTACCCTGATCCAGGCCGAGAAAAAAGCCGTGCTGGAAGTGAAGGTGCTCGACGAGCCGGTCACCGTGGTCGTCAGCGCCAAGGGCTGGGTGCGCGCGCGCAGCGGCCACGGCCACGATGCGGCCAGTTTTGCCTTCAAGTCCGGTGACGGCCTGTACGGTACCTTTGAATGCCGCACCATCGATACCCTGCTGGTATTCGGCACGGCGACCAAAGGCACGGGCCGGGTGTATTCGATTCCGGTGGCCATGCTGCCCGGCGCCCGCGGCGATGGGCAGCCGGTGACCACATTGATCGAACTTGAAACCGGGACACACCCGGCGCATTATTTCGCCGGACCGGCCAGCGCCACCTTGCTGCTCAGCAGCAGCGGCGGCTACGGTTTCCTGGCCACGGTCGAGAACATGACGTCGCGCCTGAAGGCCGGCAAGGCCTTCATCAGCTGCGGTGAAGGCGAGGCGATCTGCAAGCCCTCGCATGTCTCGGGCAACAGCGGCACGGCGCCTTTGAACCCGGCGACCCATGTGGCCTGCGCCTCCACCGGCGGGCGCATCCTGACCTTCGAGATCAGCGAACTCAAAACCCAGGCCGCCGGCGGCCGCGGCCTGATGCTGATCGACCTCGATGCCAAGGACACCCTGGCCGGCGCGGCGGCGTACACCCGCAGCGTGAAAATCGAGGGCATAGGCCGCGGCGGCAAGGAGCGCGAGGAGACGCTGGAGATCCGCAGCCTGAACAATGCCAGGGCCGCGCGCGGGCGCAAGGGCAAGGCGGCCGATCTGGGCTTCAAGCCGACGGCGATCAGCCGGGTCGAATGACAGGGTCGTAGTTGCTATCTGTTTGATAGCTGCTGGCGCCCGTGGATATTGGGCTGAGGTGCTGTTTCTTATGAAGCCGTTCGGGCTGGGCGGGGGTAAGCCTCTTTGATCTCAGCTGCTATGGCTTGCCAGCAAGCCGGGACTCGCCCCGGCGGGCGACTTACTTTTCTTTGCTTCGCCAAAGAAACCTAAGGAAAAGAAAGGCGACCCGATGGTCCGGGTCCCTC
>NZ_NCJH01000044.1 GCF_002278925.1 Polaromonas sp. 39-63-25 | reverse complement strand
TGGTTCCAACACTTGGAGCCACTGCGATGCAAACTCTGCATCACAGTTGTTAATGTAGAAACCCAGCTGCGACACCACCCTGACCCGGAGATTACGAATCCGTTATGTACGATCAAGGTTTATTTTGAAAATTCTGGTGATTGAAGATGAACCCAAGGCTGCCGACTACCTGCGCAAAGGTCTGACGGAAAACGGTTATGCGGTTGAAGTGGCCCACAACGGCACAGACGGGCTGCATGCGGCTGCCAACGGCGACCATGACCTGGTGGTCCTGGATGTCATGCTGCCGGGAATTGATGGGTTTGCCGTTCTTTCGGCGTTGCGCACATTCAGGGAGGTGCCCGTGCTGATGCTAACCGCCCGCGGCAATACCGACGACAAGGTGCGCGGCTTCGATCTCGGCGCCGACGATTACCTGGTCAAACCGTTTCAGTTTCCGGAGTTGCTCGCCCGGGTGAAGGCTCTGCTTAAACGCGGCCAGCCTGCGGCTGTGGAGCAGGTGCTCCGCACGGCCGACCTGGAGATCGATTCGGTACGCCACCGCGCCACCCGCTCCGGTCAGCGCATTGACCTTTCGGCCAAGGAGTTTGCTTTGTTGTCCCTTCTGGCCCAGAAAACCGGAGAGGTTCTGTCGAGAACACAAATTGCCTCTTTGGTCTGGGATATTCACTTCGACTCGGACACCAACGTGGTGGAAGTGGCGATCCGGCGGCTGCGCGCGAAAATTGACGACCCCTTCGACGTAAAACTGATTCATACCGTGCGCGGCGTGGGTTACGTCCTTGAGCGCCGGGACGCGTTGTGACACGGGGCTGGCGTTTCAGCTACCGGTCCAGAAACTCACTGGCCACGCGCATCGCGCTGGCCAGCGCCTTTTTTGGCTTTCTGATGACTGGCGGCGCGATTGTTGCCGGATTTTATGCACTGTCACACCAGCTTGATGCACGTTCAGCCGCAGAACTGCTGGGCAAACGTGATCTTCTAATGCATGTGTTGTCCGAGATTCCGTCACTCGAAGCCGTCGACCCGAACAAACACCGCTTCGGCGATTTACTGATAGGTCACGACGACCTGCATCTCGCGCTGGCGGACCCCGTCAGCGGCAAAATCCTGACCAGTTTTTCACCGATTGCGACACAGTCCGCGTCCGCGCCGGATGCCTTCCCGGTCAGCTCAACGTCCATCCAGTCCTGGACGGCGACAACCGGCGAGCGGCTGAGTACGCTTCGCGGAAGCAGTCCGGTTGCCAACGGGATGACCGTGCAGTACGCCCTGTCGCTGGACCGACGGCACGACCGCCGTCTATTGGGGGGATTCATCAAGACAACCCTGGTGGGCTGGCCGCTGTTGCTGCTCGTCGTCGCGCTGGGTGCCTGGCTCAACGCGCGCACCAGTCTGGCGCCGCTGCGGCGCTTCCATCGCCTGGCGGCATCCGTCGGCGCAAAGTCGCTCGGTCGGCGAATATCTTCCTCCGGTCTGCCACCGGAACTCTACGAACTCGCAGAAGAGTTCAACCGCATGCTGGAGCGTATAGACGCGGGGTACCAGCGGCTGCAGGATTTCTCAGGTGAGCTCGCTCACGAAATGCGCACGCCGGTTGCGACGCTTATGGGAAGAACTCAGGTGGCGCTATCCCACCCCCGCACAAGCGCGGAGTTTCAGGAGGTCCTGGAAGGCAACGTTGAGGAACTCGAGCGCCTGTCGCGTCTGATCTCCGACATGCTTTTCATCGCGCGCGCCGACCACAATGAAGACCCGTTGAATCAAGAACGGGTAGAACTTGCCCAGGAGGCACAACGGGTTGCCGACTACCTGTCTTTGATCGCCGAGGAACGCGGCTTGGCCGTGGAGGTTACGGGCAAAGCCACCGTCATGGCTGATCGTTTGCTGGTGGAGCGCGCGATCACCAACCTCGTGTCCAATGCGATACGTCATGCAGTGGCTGAATCGAAGATACGTGTGGCGATCAGCGCAGGAGACAACAGTGTCACGCTGGCGGTGACCAACCACGGCGATGCCATTGCTCCGGAACATCTGGAGCGGATTTTTGACCGCTTTTACCGGATCGATTCCGCACGTGCCAGGCTGGACGGCGGCACGGGGCTGGGCCTGGCGATTGTGCGCTCCATCATGCTGGCCCATGGCGGGCAGGCGATGGCGCAAAGCCGGTCGGGTGGTGAGGTGACTTTCATGCTGATATTTCCAGCGGCTGGTGTTAGTCCGTCAGGATTATCTTGAACCCTAGATCAGCTGAGATATCTCCATTAACGGCTTAATGCCCGAGCCGAAGCGGCTGATCGCATCCCGGTGGTCCTTGAGCTGGCTGTAAGGCAGGTAGCGGATATCCAGTTCTGACACCCTTGAAAACGCTGGGCGTCTGAGTTGCTGCGCCACCTCATCGCGCCGGTTGTCCGGGGCAACCAGGAACAGCGTGCTCCCGGCACCGACTTTCGTGCCCAGGGCCAAATCCAGCATCCGAACGATCCCGGAGTAAATGGAGGTGGAGTGCTCGACTTCGAATGCCGCGGCTACCTGCGCGCTGTCCCGCGCAAGCCAGACGACATCTATCAAGCGAACCGACTCCAGGCCACTGGCGGCATCTACAGGAAATTGCTCCAGGCATCCATCAGCCAGGAAGCTGTTTCCGTATTCACGGCTGCGATCATTTGACGCGATCCAAACATCGAAACCGAGTGACTTTCCCAAATCGCGTAGCCAGCCCTGAATCTGCGTATGCGTGGCGTCGCTTTCTTGAGCCAATGCCCACTGTTTCTGCGCGGCAGCTGACTCCTCGCGCACCCGCTGCAGGTCAGCCTCCCACCGTGCGACTACAACGGGATCGTCCATTCGGGGTGGCGCCTCATAACGGCCGCTCCCCACATCAAACATCAGCCCGGCGACGGCGCCCAAGTCATTGGAAAGCTTTTGTCGGTGCTGCTCATTCAGGCGAATCAATCCTTCGCGCATTGACAGGTAATGATCCCATCGCCCGAGTTTGACTTTTCCACCGGTCACTGCGTTAAAACCCTTAACGATCGCCGTGTTGAACGGACAAACCAGTGTCGGGTGGATGAAGTACAGCAGGTTGGCCACGGCCGGCCCCAAACCCTTGATGGCCAGCGCATCAATCTTGCGAATCGCCTCGATGACGGCTTCGGCCGTATCGCAGCAGTCGCACGCATTGAGCAACCTGGCAAAAGCATGCTGGTTCTCCGCACTCTCATAGATGTCAGGTATGCGCAGCTTGGGCTTCCACAAAAACGCATGATCGGCGCCTTTGAATATTTGGCGCTGCTCTGCCACCGCCTCAACCACCGTTTGCAACGATGAGCCTCGGTACGTGTTGCCGAAGGTTCCGGCTTCGATATCGCGCACCACCTGACAGATGCCACGACGAATGGAACGGAAGTTTTTCAGACGCTCCTCCCACCGGAACCAGGTGTTGTAAGTGCTGTGGGGGTTCGCCTTCCAATGGTCAATCAGCAAAGCAACTGTGTTGTGCATGGGTTTCCCCTGAGTTTCTGGTTGAGTGACTGTATCTGAGGTTGAAGTTGGATCATCGGCGCGGGGAATCTGAAGCCCCCGGTGTGGTAGAAAAATAGCTTCAGATCGTCGCACCTCGCGTTGATGGATCGTAAAGACGGGGCGGCTTTTTCAAAACAAGCCTCGGTTGAACATAACGTATTTGTAATCTGCGGGTCAGGGCGGTGTCGCACCTGGGTCTCTACATTAAGAACCGTGATGCAGAGCTTGCATCGCAGTTGTCCCAAGTGTTTGGGGCGATACCTTGCAATCGATATTAAAGGAGTTTGATCATGTTGTTTCGTAAAACCGTATTTGCCCTGGCCCTTGCCGGTGCAGCCATTCCCGCAGCTTTTGCCAA
>NZ_NCJH01000030.1 GCF_002278925.1 Polaromonas sp. 39-63-25 | reverse complement strand
CCAGCTTTCATGCGCCTTGCAGCCCGATAACTCTGGAACCGAACTACCAACCGACACTAACCAATTGATTTTGTTCAACTTTTAACCGGACAGTAGTGATAGTCCAGGCCCGCTCAGGGAGGGAAGCGGGGAGGCCGAGGCCTCAGTGGCGATTTTAGCCGCCATAAGCGCGCTTATATCCCGCTTTCTCCGACGTCTGCTCGCCGGCGGAATCAAAAAAGTCAACAGCGACAGGGACTTAAGCCCGTTTCTGCGGGTTTTTACATGAATCCCTGCCGACCCTCCTTTGGGGTGTACCTCAAAACGTGTAGCTACATCTATCAGCCCTCTTACGGGATCTATGCGTTCAGAGGGCAGCGCATGCACATTCAGGCGGTCTGGAAGGATGGCCAGCAATATGAATTCCCGTTGCCAGTAACTGGTATCGCCGGCGGACGTGCTGTCACTGAGCATTCAGACAGCGTGATTTCTTTTGAGGTCACCCAAACCACTTCAGGGCCAGGGCGCCATCGAGCGGTCTATGCACCTTCAAGGTCTGCGGCTCGAACCACTGGGACGTTTTTGAGCGAGAACGACCCCGGCTTGCGCATTCGGATTCAGGCTTCCGGACAGATTGGGCGCCTTGCCGATGAGCTTGAAGCTGCTGGGGTGCCCCCGAAGGGCAAGATCGTGTTGACCCTTGACCTCGCCAATCGGAGCTATAGGTGGGTTCCCTGCAACTTATAGCCGCGTGCGTTCCTATCGGCGGGCTAGACGCGGGCGGCTGAAGCAGGCGTGCCAACTATCCCTGCTGCCATCATCATTGGCCTGACGTGGACTGCCTCCATTGTTCAAGCTTTTCCTTGGCGGCCTCGGCAGGATCCCGCTCGCCCTGCCCGTCGCTCCCTTCACTTGCCCAGTGTCTAGCAAGGTAGTGATCGACTTTGCCTTCTGACAGTTCGACAACGGTGTCCTCGAAGATCCGCTTCCACTCCTGCTCGTGTAGAAATCGCTGAACGACATTGATGGCTGCCAGGGCGGCGCCTTCCTGGGTCTCCATGCCATCGCCCGTCATTTCGACAGGCGGCGCGCCATGAATTGAATAACTGGAAAGAATGCGCGGGTTGCTATCGTCTCCACCTGGACCCGGGACCATCCATGTACGAATGACAACCGTGTTGTAAACGGACTGACTCAGTTCTGTTTTGCTCATGAAATTCGTGCCCTATCAAATTTGCGACCGAAGGCGGGACTCTGCCCGCCGGGTAGCCCTCGATGTCGTATCAGGGCTCGCCGCCATTGCAGACCTTCATCCCGATCAAGGATTGGAGTTGAGCCGGGGTGGCGCCGCCCACGAGTTTTGGAGAAGCGATAACCGGTTTGTACTTTTTGGAGGTCACGAGCACAGCGCCACGCTTGTCGAGCTTTGCTCCGACGATCACATCAGCGAAGCACCCGGGGTCGCGGCTGGAGCGCAGTCCCTTTTCAAAGTCAGCGAATGTCATTCCGCCAGCTTGAGCGACCGCCAGTGATGCGGCTGTGGCCGCCAGCGCGACCACCATACCGGCCCTTGCGAAGGTGAATGTGCGTGAGGTGTTTTTCATAGTCTTTAGTTTCGGGTTTTGTAATTAATACTAGCATCGGCTGCAGTGGATTTACCGATGCGGTGGTTCGCTATTCTTCGATGAGAACGTCTCGGCGCGTCAGGCTCCCATGCCGAGTTCCTTTCCCGGTAGGTGCCAGTATGCGGGTAGAAGGCAAAACTCACCTGCATCGAGGCGTTGAAGGGCAATTGTCGAGCAGTAGTCCATGACGGCGTTGAACAACTCGTCAGCTGGCCCATAGAAAAGGTGGCGGAACTTGCCCCACAGCGTTTGGCGCTCGGAAAGCGATGCGAGGTCAATCCCGGCCAGCTGCTCATAGTCTCCGACGCTGGCCAGGACACACCCGAGGGCCCTGGCGCGGTGCCGGAGCAGTTCGGTCGGGCGAATTGGAAGGGTTTTCTTCTTTGCCATGGCAATTTTTTTACCGTGTTGATTGGTGAGCTTTCAGCCTAAAGGGTTAGTTCGACCTGTCAAGTTTCAATTCGGGAATCCTTGCCTGCCCGACTGCCTCCGCCCACAGCGCTGCGCAAGGCCAGGGCACGCTTTTGGCATGCGCCAGATCGCACCTACATGCGAATGCGCCGATGAGCCCTACCTGCACTGAGGCTGGTTAGGTATCCTCCACACTTAATTTAGTCAAATGGATGGAATACATCATGGGCACTATGCATTTGCGGCGCATTGGCGTTTTTGTCGACGAGCCCGATCCAGGGGACTTCTACTGGGTCCTTATTGAGAGCAAGGAGGACGCGGCGACGTGGGAAGATCTTGCCGCGGCCGAGGAGCCAGTGCGTAGCTGGCGGGAGGCTTTTGATCTTGGATCTGCAGCGCTCTTGAACTTGGTAGACGATCAGAAACGCGGTCCATTAGCGGCCGGTGAGGACGAGAACGCCAGTCCGGTGGGAGGCGGGACCCGTAGGAAGTCGTGAATTTGCAGGCCCTCCGGGACAACAGCATCTGGCCAAGGTTCGCATCGGGATGCTTGAGGGGCGATTGGGGTCGGCGAGTTTTTCCCCAAAACGTAGAAAAGGAGCGCTGCGATCAGAGCCAGTCCGCAGATCAGAATTCCTAAAAGCAACTCGCCAACCCCAGGTGCGAGGATGCCTACCGCGCTGAATGCTGCAACGGCCAGTGAGAGTGTGATGTAAAAGCGAACCAGCATGAAATACCTTCGCGGTGTGACACCTTAGGTGTGGATTTTAGAAACATGGCAGCAGGGGCGCCACCGTTGAAGACCAGAATTTGGCAGCGCTCCCGTCCGGCGCTAAAGTGATGCCATGTGCAATCTCTACATGGCGCCGACTGGGGCCCGAATCAGCATGAAGTTCCAGGTCGGCGCGCCTGTACAGCCGTACCTGCCATTGGTCGCGCCCCTCAAGGCCGGTCCGTTCGTGACGACGGCACCCGTGGCGCAGGTTGGGCAGTGGGGGTTGATTCCGCCACACTCCCCGACACGAAAACCGATGACCGAGGACGGCCGGCCAATGAGCACGAACAACGCCCGGCGTGAGCGCCTGGCAACTGCATGGACCTTTCGCGGGCCATGGAAGCGGGGGCAGCGCTGCCTTGTGCCGGCAGAGAGCTTTGATGAGCCGTATTGGGGAACTGGCAAGAACATTTGGTGGCGGTTTTCTCGGGCTGATGGCGATCCTTGGGCGTTGGCTGGCATTTGGTCTGAATGGACGGATCCGGCCACTGGCGAACTTGAGCTTTCCTTCTCGCTAATAACCCAAAATTGTGACGGGCATCCTCTTCTAAGGGCAATGCATCGACCTGGCCCTACAACGGCAGACGACAAGGCAGACAAACGTGCCGTGGTTCCGCTGGAGCGCGAGCACTGGGACCAATGGCTGAATGGCACGGTGGCGCAGGCAGATCAGCTCATCCAACTCCCCTCCATGGAAGTCTTCCACCACGGGGCGGCAGATCCCACCAAACAGGTCGAGATACCGCTCTAGCCTCCCGCGCGCCTCTTGCTCGCACTATACTGCAATACTGTACATTTAACCAGTATTCCGCATGATGTTCGATGTCTACCGCCTGATCGACAGCGGCGGCCTGATGGACCCGGTTGAGGTTCTGAAAATAGGCCCTGCCCGCGGTGAGCTGGTGCTGAGCAAGCGGCGCGGCGACAGCACCCTCATGGCCCAGCTGATGAAGCCAGACGGCTCCTACGTGCTGCCAGTGATGATCTATGCCCAGGTGATCAAGATCGACGAAAAGGGCATGTTGATCGAAGGCACTCAGGTGATCCAGCGTGGCGACAGCCTCAAAGCACGCTCTACCTCGGCGCGCCAGCGCTGGCTATGCAAATTTCCGGGACAGCCAGCCGTGCTCGCCCCGCGCACGAAGCCTCACCGCCGGGACCTGGCAAGGGTCGCCGCCGCCCAACGCTCAGGCTTTGATCCGATGGACGACGATCGCGATGTTGAGGAGCAGCCGCGCGGCGAGGTGTAGGTTGACGCAGGAAGCGCGAAGGTACCCCTTGCGCAAATGTTTTTGTGGAATATCTTGGGTGCATGAATACCCAAACCCATGAATCCACCGACGCGGCCGCCGCCGCAACCCTTCAGCTTGATTTTTCCGAGGCGCTGGTAAAAGAGCTCAAGGCGATGAAGGCAATAGGGTTGCGCGTGCCGAAGAAGGCAATTGCAATGGCCTCTGACCCCGCGACTGTGAGCTCCTATTCGAACATGCGCATCAGCGAAGCCGCCGACCTTTTGATTGATCTTGCGTAGGCAGAACTGGCACAACGGGTAGCTTGCAAATACACGGGGTCAAACTGGCAGAGCGGCATCCTACAATGGCCAGTCCTTCACTGACGCCTAGGCAGCAATGCCGACGCCCCCCTGTCATGACTAGCCTAGCTGTTGTTTTAAAAAGTGAAATCACACGGGTTGCCCGGAAAGAAGCCCGCGCCCAAAACTCACAACTGAAAAAGGCATCCTCACAGCACCGGACCGATGTCGCAGCGTTAAAGCGCCGCGTTCTCGAACTAGAAAAGCTCGTGAAGGGTTCGGCGAAACGTAGCCCGAAGAGCGTGCCGCCCGCCGCTGATGATGCTGATGATGGACCAACGGTCCACCGGTACAGCGCAAAGGGGTTCGCTGCCCAGCGCAAGCGCCTCGGCCTCTCTGCAACGGAGTTGGGCCTTTTGCTTGGCGTCTCCAATCAGTCGGTGTACAAATGGGAAGAGGCCAAGACACGGCCCAGGGCCTCCAACATGCCGGCGATCGCCGCTCTGCGACGGATGAGCAAAACAGAAGCGGCCGAGAAGCTGGCCTCACTGTCTGCATAGGCGCGAACTCCCAGCTGGCTCCAATTGGGCGGGTATGCGATGGCCAGGCATCCCCAAACGCAAGTTCTGTAGACCGAGACACGACACCTGACCGATGTCGAGGGGAAGGTCTGCGGCGGCGGGCTTGACGCAGGCGAACAGTGGGCTACCTTAGTCTGGATGGTTGTTCCCAACCACAGCTAATGCCCGAGCCGACAGGGCCAGTACAACTGAAATGAACCTGCAGCAAGATCTCTTCAAGCCGCTGATGGCCGCGTACAGCCGAGGAGAACCCCTCCGAAATGACCAACTCTACAAGTCTCTTTCCATCGACAAGGTGATCCCCGAGGGCGCCCTGCTTGAGAGGGTGCCGACCGGGAAGGATCGAGCCCTCCACAATCCGGTCACCAGAAAAATCCGGTGGGCCCAACATTCACTCCGCGCGCTCGGGTTGCTCGAAAAGGTACCGGGCGAACGCGGGGTGTGGCGGTCCACTGCGAAGGCCCGTGGCGAGCTGACGCCGGCACCAAGGCGGACCGTCCTTCTCGGCTTTTCCACAAAGCTCGGGCTTGCACTGTGGGGGGACTGCGCGGACGTGTTCAAAGGTTTCAATGAACCCATTCACTGTTGCCTTACCTCCCCGCCCTATTGCATCGACCGGCCGAGGGCATACGGGGGAATCGCCGAGAGCCTGTATGTGGATTTCATCTGCAGAGCCATGGAACCCATTGTCAAAAACCTCGTGGCTGGCGGGACGATCGCGCTGAACATAACTCAGGATGTATTCCTAAAAGGTCTGCCGGCTCGCTCCTTGACCCCGGAGAGGGTTGTAATTGCCCTGCACGAAAAACTTGGTCTGTACAAAGTCGATTCCCTGGTATGGTCCAACGCTTCCAAAGCGCCAGGGCCAATCGCCTGGGCAAGCAAAGAACGAGTGTTGCTAAACACCGGCTATGAGCCAATTTACATTTTTTCCAATGACCCTTCAAGGATGTTCGCTTCAAATCAGCGCGTGCTGCAGCCGCACACAGAACGCCACCTCAAGTTGATCGCCAAGGGCGGGGAGAATCGAACAGGCGTCTATGGTGACGGTGCGAACAAGATCTATCCGGGCTCGTTTGGGGCGCCGACAGAAGGCAGAATTCCACGGAACGTCCTGCAGTTCGGCGGCCGTTGCCACAGCCAGACGGAGGTGCGCAGATTCGCGAAGGAACAGGGGTTGCCAGTGCACGGTGCCACCTTTCCGCTGGCGCTGGCCAAGTTCCTGATCGAATATCTCACTCGTCCCGGCGACACGATGGTCGACAACTTCGCTGGCTGGTTCACCGGCCCTCTGGCCGCTGAGTTGACAGGGCGCAGGTGGTTGGCTTCAGAGCGGATGCTTCAATATGTAGAGGGTGCGCGGCGCAGGTTCATGGGCTTCGCTGGGTACAGCGATGCCCACCTCCTGCCGGAGTGGGAGAGCTGACTCCAATCGATTGACGGGCGGCGCCCGGTGGTTAAACTTCGATCACTTGGCTTTTGCCAGTACGCTGGTCCAGAACCAGCCTTACCTTACCTTGACGGGGTCCTCCCGTCAGGGTCGGTTCCCGTCTCTCTACAGAAAGATTGAACGTGAACCAAGTCTTCAAAATCATCGCCGACGGCAAACAAGTTGGCATCTCCGTTGCTCCAAACAGCGAGGCTGCTCTCGAATTTGCACGCAAGGCCCTTACCCGGCGTACGGCTTCCAAGTGGGATTCAGAAGCGGACTACCCAGTCCTGACCGCTGAGCCGCTCACACCTCCAGAGCCGATCACACAGAACTTCGTGAAGAAGCTGTTGGCGCGGATCTCCACTGTGGCCAATTCGCGCTTCGCGGAAGTCTGACGAAAAGTCGAAATCAAAAAAAAGAGCCCTCCCCGCGCGTTGCGGGGAGGGCTCTTTGCATTGGAATGGCTATTTGTTCTGATCACATCCGTCACCGGTACCGGCCGGCAGACTCCTGGGAGTCGAAGGTCTGGCGGCCGGGCACACTGGGATCAAGCGAGTTCACGACCGTGATACCCGAATCGTCTTTAGTGATCAAACCCAGCGTGTATGTGCCGTGGGACAAAACGCGCGCTTCCTGGGCGTGAGCCTTGAGGGACTCGAATCCGTCCAGGCATCGCCAGTGGCATGTTTTGTACGCGCCAAGCAGCATTTGATAGCTGAAGGTGCCCATTTCGGGGATCACCTGCGTCAGGGCGATTGCTCGCTCTTCGAGCCAAAGGTTCAATGAATCGCAGGTTGTGAATGCCACGTGTGAGTGAGCCTGCGATTGGACTGCGAACCAGTGGCCGCGGCGCTTGTGCAGCTGCTCGTTCATGGTGACCAGGCACAGTTGTGCGTGCACCCTTGTGCAGCAGCGGGTCGTGTCGACCTGCAGCGTCTCCATGCTCAGTCGCCACTTGCCGTCAGTTCCCTGAAGGCCTTGTGAATCGCGCCACGGAGCGCGCGATCCTTCGGCACGCCATGGCGATCCAGTGTTTCCTTGAGCTTCAGGAATGCCGTGAGTTTGCGCTTTGCTTCCTGCAGGCGTTCCTGCAGCACTGGGGAAGTTTTGAGCAGCAATTCTGCCGGTATGTCACTGTCGAGGATCATCAACGATGCTGCCTCGGAGGTTTCTGGGACCCCCTCGAGGTACGCGGTACCCTCCGTTTGGGTGGTAAAGCGATGTGAAACCTGCTGGCCTTCAATAAAAATCACAATCGCATTTTTGACGCCGCTGCTGCTGTCCGGTGCCACTTCAGTGGGGACAGTTCCAGGTTCGATTTTTTTCATTTGCATTCACTTTTCGTAAGTGTCATGCGGAGCGCCCATGCGGGCGGGCCCGCATGGGTTTGGTTGGTTTCCGTTTGAGCCGGGGCGGTGCCCCTGCCCAGTTAGGCTTCGGTTGGCGTCATGCCCACTTCGTGGAGGCATTCAATGAGCGTGTCGCCCTGCAGAGTGAAGGCAACGATGCCGTCTTCGCTCAGCGCTTCCGTCTTGTTCCGGAGCATGTAGCTCTGAATGAGCGTGCTTTGTCCTGGCACGAGCGGAACCTGAACTCCGCCGGGCTTGAGAAAGCGACCCAACAAATTGGCGTCGTCGCTTGGGCGCGGGATGTCCTGAATAACCGGCAACAACTCGAGCTTGCGCTTCTTCGCGGTGTGGACCGTAATGGGCACGGTGAGGTGGATTTGCATGAATTTCCTGGTGATGAGGGAAATCCATGTCCCTCGGGACTTGAATTCCCGTGGGTTTATGAAGACGTGCTGGAAAAGGTTTCTGCACGCGGATTCGCAAGGTTGCGAAAGCAGTGGAATTTTGCCATGCGGCCGTTACCGCCGCAAACGATGGCGGCCGGCCGCGCCTGATGGGCACACCCTGCGCATTACTCATAAGCATTTGCTTCAACGCGCAGGTATTGGCCCGTTGAACGTCGAGGGGCCCTCGCCGGTGAGCCGGATCCTTTGCAATCGCCCATTGTTCGCGTAAACTAAAAGCTTGTTTGATGCTTGCATCACTCGCGTGCCTTGTGTACGCCTTACTTAGGATTTTCAGCTTGCTGAATCTCCGACATCGCTAACCCGATGGATTTGCAGCTGAACACCACGGTGTTTGGCAACGGCTTCTCGACGCTTTGGTCATCTTTGGGTTCACACCTTGAGGGACTCTCCAAAACGCCGTGCCGAGAAATCGGCAGTCATGAAGCTCCTTGCGGGCTGGGCGAGTCCTCCTTTTTGCGCTTTTCAACAAGAGTTCAAAAAGGGCGACTTGCCCAGATTCCAGATTGGAGAGTTCTATGACTGCAAGTGGCTCCGTGCCATGCGGAACTCTCCGGTGAGTCAAACGCCGCTCTACCAGCGTGCGAAAGCAAGGGCGCAAGCCTCTGGTCTCGAACTCGCGGTAGCCTCAGGCTAGTGTCGAAATCTGCATTTACACAGGAAACGGGGGTCCATCAAGGACCTCCGTTTTTTTTCGCCCAATTTTTCACCGCCCTCCTCTCCCCCCTTCTTTCACCGCGTTTTCACACGTCCACCCATGCCATTACCTTCCATTGCCTCTACGGCAGCCGCGCGCCATGCGCCGGCGGATCTGCCGGGCACCTTTGATCTGAATTCGGGTCGATATCGCCTTTGCTACGGTCCATGCAAGTCCACCAGGCCTGAGACGGGCGGGGTAGAGACATCAGCAGGCCGGTGGCGCTGCGCGGCGTGCTGGACGACCTTCGCTGCTCACCTACGAATCAGATGGCGCTGAGGCCCTGCAATGGCCTGGAAAGTACATGAAATTGTCGAGGCGAACTTCCGGGGCAAGCCGCATCGCTTTCTGGAGTTCGAAAGCGACACCACAGACGAGCTCGATGGCCTGGTGGCCCGTTCTGTCGAAAAGGGCTGGGCCGAGTATGTGACCGGGGCCCGGGTTGGTGCCAGTCAGGTGCAGGTTGTCATCATGTTCAAGCCTCGCGACGTGCACCCCGCCTCCCCCTCTCCTGGCTAGTAGCCCAAAAAAAAAGCGCGCGTCCGAAGACTGCGCGCTTTTCGGGATGCACTGGCCGTGAGGCCAGTGCTGATCTGCTCTTGGAAGCCAAGATGCACACCACTTTCAATGCCCACAGTAGCCCCGCACTTTGCGTTTCGGAACTTGTGGAGCATTCACGACCACATCGCACGCGATCAGCGCGTCCACGATGCGCTTTTGGGTCTGAGTCAGCGTTTCAACGACCGAGCTCACGGTCTGTTGCGGATCCTGCAGCAGTTCAACAGCCTCCCCCTGGAGTTTGAAGACATGCGCAGTACGCCCGAATACCGACGGGCGCCTCGTGGCCTTGATGCCGAAGTTCATCAGTTGCGCCACCCAGTTCGTGGGCGCGCAGGATGACGATTTCATTGTGATTTGCATGGATCCTCCAAAAAAAAAGAGGACCATGCCCCGCTGGGAAGATCCCCAGTGGGTTGGTAAAGGCGCACGAAACGGTTTGTCTGTGCGCGAAGTCGCAAGAATGCGAAAACAGTGCAATTTTATGGCTGCTTTCGCGCGTGCACAACAGATTGGAGTCGGACCTCATTGACAGTGCATTCACTGGTGATAATCTGATATTCAAACCTCCGAAGTGGAGGGATCAGGAGAGCGAGATGATGTTGGTTGATGGTCGAATTCGGATGTCGGACCAGGAGTGGCAGGCTTTTCAGCGCATGAACTGGGCACCGTGGCGCCCGCGCACGCCGGCTGAATTTAATGCGATCTGCGAACTGGCGAAGGTCCGGCACGAGATCGAAAATACAGATGGGATGGGCGGTGTTTATGCGCTGGCCACCGAGAAGATGAAGTTCGGTCCGAACAACGAAGTCAATTTCCCGGAGGACAAGAGGAGGCTCGCGGCCTTGAAGACGACTGGCACCTGGCTCAATGATGAGCAGCTGGCCACCTTTGAGGCAGCTACGCCTGCCGGCCCAGGTCTGTCCCTCGTTCCTTCACGATAGGCCTTCGAAGGCAAAAAAAAGCCCCGGAAGTCGGGGCTTTTTTTTTGTCAGTCTTAAAGTTGCACCACTAAGAAGTCATCGAAGACCTCCGAGCCGGCCTTCCGGATTTCTGTGTTGATGAAAATCCCCCAGCCGCGGGCTGGGGGTATTTCTGGCCAGAAAGGCCGATATGGGGACTTCAGGACGTGGAGCCTTGAATCCGTGTCTCGGTCGACGAGTTCGCCATGAGGCCGGCACCAGGTACCAGCGAGCCGGCAGCAGTCAGAAACGCCTTTTTGAGATCCTCTGGTGATCCGCCGGCAGCGGTGGCCAAAAGGTTGGCCAGCGCCAGCCAGAATTCCGGGGCGTTCAGGTCGACGATCTCCATCTGCGGCGATACATTCTGGACGGATGGGTCCGACCCATCAGCCGCCCCATAGATCAATGCCATCTGCCCAAGGTTGTGGTTGCCGAGTGACATTCGGACGTCCGGAAGCGCCGCCGCAAGCTGGTCTGCCAGGCTTGCGCCCTTGAGTCCCGCGACAACTGAGCGCCACGATTTCCGTGCATCGTCCTCCCATTCTTCGCGGTAGACCTCATGTTCGTCGCGGTAGCTGGACAGCAAGGTTCCCGGGAAGTCCCAGGAGGACCCCGACTCCGTCACAAAACACTTGAACTGAGTGACTTCGCCTGAGCTGTCGTGACCCACTTCTTCCAGGATCCAGCCTCTGTCGACGGCCGTCGCAATTTCAAAGCTCGGGTCTGTGGTGGACGTGACCACCACCTGCACTGATTTCACCAGGTGTACATCAACGGCGCTGTCATCAAAGTACGTCGAATCGCTCGCGATGATCCCCGAGTGGGTGATTGCCACCTTGAAGTCGACCGCCGATGGCGTAGCTTCAAAGATCCAGTGTCCTGCATCAAGGCCGTTGGTATCGACCTCGACCACATTTTCAAGCTGCATCACCCGCCAAAGCGCGCCGGCCTGCTCACCTTCAGAGTTGCCGAGGTAGGAAGGAACGTCCCGCCAGACCTTGAATTCGCCGTTCAGGATTTGCTTCCAGCTGATGAATTCCGTCTCACGGGGCAAATAGCCCAAACGACTTTCACTGTCCGCCGCAAGCGTTTCGATTGTCGAAATGATTTGCCTGGGGAGCAGCGGAATGTCATTGAGCAGCGTAGGCACATCGTGCCGAAGGCACGCGGTCCAGTACTTCGCGACAAACGTCTCTGCCGGCAGCGAAGCCTTTTGTTCGACCAGGAACTGCTGCACGAGAGTGCGCAACGTAACACGCAGCTCCTCGAGCTGGTCGGCCGCGTTGTACAGAGCCTTTCGGTCCGGCATGATCGCGGCGAAGCGCTGGCTGTCGAGATGCACAACTGTCTGAGCATATATTTCGTTCTTGACCTGGATAGGCAGGCCCTGGAGATACAAGGCTCTGCCGGCTACCACGTCAAGTTCATCGCCTCGCACGTTCTTGTCGTGGTCGCGAGCCATGATGTGCGCAATGTGAACCTGACCAACTGGTGTGAGAACAGTTTGCAAGTTCTCAAGGGCGTGCGGTCGGGGGACCGAGACGCCATTGAATTGCACATCGATGGGGAAGCCCATGGCCAGCTCGATGATGCATGCCTCCATGCGGGAGCTCGCGTTGGCCGTTGAGCGACCGAAATGAGGCCCGATGCTTTTCCCAAGGAGGTCCTTGCTGAGGCCTTCAAGCTGGAGGACGGTTCCGAGGCGCACGGGATCGTTGTCGATCACCGCCACGAGCTGGCGCTTGTTGACGATGTCGTCCAGGCTGGTTTGCAGCTTCAAACCGTTGGAACGGAATGTTGCCCGTGAGCAGGCGAAGTGCAACGAGAAGAGGCCCATGCCGTACGGAGAATCCGCCAGCGTGACCTTCTCATCCCAGCCACTGTCGCACAGCGCGAGCAATTTGCCGAAATCGCTGATGCCGCATCCGTCATCGATGACTTCCAGCGTTTTCGCCTCTGGATCAAAGTTGAACAGGATCTGCGTTGCGCCGGATCGCCTGGCGTTCTGCATCAACTCACCGACCAGCGAAAAGCTGGTGGCAAAAAGGTGCTTCATCGTAGAGAAGAGCTTCTTCTCGTTCACGCCGGCGACGACGCTCTGCTCGGGGATCTGAGCGGGGGCGGTTGCGAGGGTGGTAGTTGTTGTCATGTGAGGTTTCCAAAAAAAATGGGAACCACACATCCCATCGGGAAGGTTGGTTCCCGATGGGTGAAGGCCGCAAGGGCCGAAAAGTATGAGGCTGGCACGGAGGTCAGCGGAACTGGTATGCACCAATAACGGGGTGAATCCTACACCTGGCGGGGGTTGGCCGCAAACGGTGGCGGCCTGTTTCCCCTGCCGCGCGGGCAAAAAAAAACCGCCTGCCTGAAGTGGCAAGCGGTTTTCAATTTTTAGTCAACGATCCCGGACAGAACGTCTTTTGCTGTCGGGAGGTTCGATGCCATGGTTTCGGCCCAGGCTTCGAAAGTTTCAGTCGTCGATCCTTTCTTGCTGGCCTTTGCCCAGTCCTTTTCGGTGAAGGAGCTTTTCGCTTGTACCCGGGTCATGAAGGCAGACTGCATGGTCGAAACGACGCGGACCAGTTCCGTGCCCAGCCCCTTTTCAATCGAGGCGAGCATCGTGTTGTTCACCAGCACCTCGTCGCCCTGATAGAAGAGCCAGTAGGGGGCCCCGTCGAGCGCAAGACGGGTGATCGGAGTCCTGCCGGCCGTAAGCTCCCCGATGACATACGCCGTCAAGGGATCTGCTCCTCCCTCCAGGTCAGCTCCAGAGAAGGCGTCCACAAACGGGTCGATGCCGCGAGGCACGTCGAGCATGTAGATGCCGTCACGGTCGCCATTTACGGCCCGGTGGACGCGTGCGGCTTCAAGCCGCAAATCCTCCGAGTCAAAGGGCCCAATGATGTAAGGCGACACGTCGCCGTCCATGATCAGCAGCCGGCGCGCGCTGCCATTTTCATGGTCAAACGCTTTGCCCTGGGTGTAGTTTCCGGTGCGGAGTGCTTCCAGCACGTCCGGGCTCGGTTCGGCGCTTGCGCCGGCAACCTTGCCGTCGATGATCATGCCCTTCGTGGCGGCGATCAATTGCTCGAGCTCATTCTTGACGAAGGATTCGATTTCAATTTCGGAGTCCGATGCCAGCAAAAGCTGGACGGTGATGATTTTTGCCATGTTTTATCCTTGGTTTTCGCCCGCCCAATCGCCGTTTGGCATGTGAGGGAGGGTCTGGTTCTGGTAGGTCGGGCCTGCGGGTCGAAGGGCTGCTGCGCGAGCAGCCCGAGGTCGACTAGCGGGCTTGAAACGTTGTCGCGCCCGACTTGTGGAGTGCGATTAAATTGGCAGCGACGGCAGTTTGGATTTCTGTGTAGAGGACAGGCTGGATCATGTCGATCGCAGCGTAGATCGCTTTCCAGGTTTGCCTTCGAGTGCGCTTGATCACCCAGTAGGTAACGCGCCACTGATAGGTGTTGGCGTCCCATTTGATGCGGCTTGGTGCATCGTGGCCGAACTCGACCGTGGGTAGAGCCTGTAGGGCTCCGTCGATCAGCTCGACACGCCTTTTAAGCAGGCTGAGCAGCTCGCGCGGGCGTGCATCGTGAAGTCGTGAGTCAACGTACTGCGTGAAAGTGATGGCCATGCTCAGGGAGCCATCCAGGGGAATTTCTTGGGATTCATGTCGTTTTGAGTTGGTAAACGATGAACGGCACCCTTCCCTCGACGGGAACGTGTTGCCCGGTCAAGGTGAACTAGGGAATGCAGAAACGAAAAAGGGTTGAGCCGCCGAAGCGACTCAACCCGATTTCTTGTTTACTTTCAGTGGAATGTGCGCACGCGATGGAACAGAGCAGGAACCTGCTTGCGATCGCCATACAAAAACACTTCAAGTTTCTCACGCACCCAGCCAGAAATGGAGGGTGAATTGAGAGCTTGCACCAGCACCGCACGGTGACCGGCATCCATGACGGCATCGAGCAGTGCTTGCACTGCAACGGGGCCACCGCTTTTTGCAGCACTGTTGAGAGTGCTACCGGCTTCTTCGCTCATCGACTGCAAAACGTAACCGATGTGGTCGCAAAAACCTGCGTACTTTGATTCATAGACTTGGCTCAACATGTTCATCTCCATTAAAGGGAAAAACGGGAGAACCAAGCAATGTCCCCAAAGGGAACGCATGGTTCCCGTAAGGGGTGGATAAATGCTGACAGTTGTCAGCGGATTCGGAAAATCCGAAAGCGATCTAATTTAAGCAGAGGGGGTTGGCACTGTCAACCGAGAGCGACCAGTTTGGCCCAGATCAGGTGCGCTTCTGCCTGAATTTTCCGGGATTCCGGGGTGTGGCTGTGTCGGTCCCGTTGCTTATGAGTCCGTGCCCGGCGATCAACGCAAACGGCGAATGAGTCCAATGGCAGCGACCACCGCCGCGGCGAAGCACGTGCCGGCAGTAAGGCCGTCAGTTTTGCCATAGCCGACCTGCATCGCAAGCAGGAGAAAGGCCACCGTGAGGACTATGGAAAGGCCAACCTTGCTCCTGAGCGCGAAGGAGGCCACCAGAAGAATAATCACGACGATCAGCACGGGTGAACCTTCTTTCGGCTACGTCTGGTCCGAAGTTTTCAGAGCTGAGCGTCAGGGCCGTTCATTTGGCCCGTCAGGCGAGCGCCTGGGTGAATGTCGAGGTGCTTGTCGTAGCGCACGCTTCCGTGGACGATCGAGGTGGCCGCCAGCTCGACGGCCTGCCGTGCGTGCAAGTCGTCTTTGACGGTGCCTTCCACGTAGATGAAGTCGGCAACCAGCATGTCGGTGACGACTACAGCGCCTACGCTGATATGGACCGTGCCGCCGACTTTCATGTCGATCTTGCCGGTGTAGTTGCCGTCGATGCGGATGCAGAGGTCAGACCTGGCCTCAAGGGAGCCGTTCATCGTTGCCGCCGCTGGCAGGACGTTGACGGCGCCCGCGACCTTCCCTGGCGGGACCAGGCGCATGCGGACGGCGTTTTGTTCTTGTGGGGGATTCATCATTTGGAGCATTCCTTTGTGGTGGGTAGGGATCAGGCGGCCGCTTTTGCCTTCTTCATGGACGCCTCAACGTCGGCGCCCTCCTCGATTGCCAGGCGGGTGTAGCGGACCTCTCCCGTGCAGGTCGCTTTTGCGCCGAAACTCGCGAGGCCTCCGTTGGCTTCAATGACCCCGTCGGCCTTCCCTTCGATGCGGATGTTTGTCGCGTGTGACTCGCCGCTCAGCACGCCAGCTACTTCGACGGTGATGCTGAAGCCTTCGGCGGCGGTCACCTTGCCTTCAAACTCTCCCTGAATGCGCATGTTGCAAGGAAGGTCTGCAGTCCCTTTGAACTTCATGCCAGTTGGGATCACGCACTCATGGGCCAGACGAGCAGCTGCAGGCGCGAGGGAGTCGTCGGTGCCGAACTGGCGCGCGGGTTGGGGCACACGGAGGAAGGACGTGTCGGCACGAGCTGCTGCCGCTGCGGCGAGCACGCGTAGTGGGCCGGCTCCATCGGCGGCCATTTCAGGCTGGGCCTGCTCAGGTTGGACTGCTGCGTCTAGTGGCGAAGTTTGGGCGTGCGTTTCATCATTCATGGGACTCTCCTATTGGGGGGTATGGCTCTGTTGACCCGAGCCGTAGGCATAGAAAACGTCGAGGTGGACCCGTATCCGGCCGAGGATTGCATTCGCCTTCGCCTGGTCCCCGTCATCCAACGGCGGAAGGGGCGGGACGCACCGGTCGATCTGCTTTCCTGCCGGCGGCCAGGCCCAGCGCGGCACGCCCTGCCCGGCCAGCGCATCTGCCAGGGCCGAGCGGGCTCCCACATATTCCGGCGCCGCGCCCTTTGGCAAGATCTCCAGGGCGGCGCGCGGCACGGGCCGGCCATAGGGATCAAGGACGTGACGCAGGATCCAGTCAGGAGCTGTGCGCAGGCTGGCCTGTTCGGCGAAGAGGTTCCGGCTGAACTGGTAATGGCCGTGGATCAGCGCATCGATCAGAAGTATTTCGTCCGTGTTGTTGGCAGGGATGAACACCGAGGGGTGAGTCGGCATGATCCACGCCGCGCGGGCCCACAAGCCCCCGCGCGAAGTCGTCTCAACGTGGAGGAACGCGATGGTTTCTGGCTGCCGAACATCGACCCATCCTGCAGGGCGCGGCGCTGCCAGCTCGCTTGCCTGTAGGACGCGCCGAAGCGGCGTGCGGCAGTTGCGATTGAGGAAGTCAAAAACAGCAGCATTGATCCCAATAGGCTTGTGCAAATGGCGCACATGCAGGGCTTTGGATCCACCTTCAAGGTCAGTGATCCGGCGCAGCGGCGCGATCAGCAGCCCACTCTTGACCTGGCCACCGCTAGGGACCGCCAAAGCGGCCACAAATCGCTCCAACTCGCGGTTGAGCTCGTCCCTTGCGTTTTCCCGGTACGGCCGGGGAATGAACATGTGCCGGCTCAGGGGCTCACCCTGGACGGTGATCCGGTCAGACGCCTGGGCCAGTTCATAGCGAGCACGACCCCAGTCACGATTCCACTTCGGGTGCCAACGATTCAGACTGGCTTCCGCCCACAACAAATTCAAAAGCGTACGGAGGTTCAACTCCTCCGGCTGGTCGGCCCGCTCGCCCGGTTGCTCGACCCTGGGCAGCTGGTTACCAGAGGCACCCGGATAGTTTGTTCGGAAAAAGCTGAAGCTCAGTTCAACCCCTTTCGTCCCGTCGGCGATCTGCAGCCCTCCACGGGTCTCGACAGGGGCAATCGCCTGGCCAATGTCTCTGAAAAAGATGCAGTTGGAATCATGGAGGTGACCTTCCTCCGGCCAGACGGCGAGGTGGTACTTCCCTTCGCGCAGCCTGACCTGCAACTTCAGTGGGCTGCGGCGGCACTTGCACAGTGCGTGGCCATAGCGCTTGCGTGCGTCATCCAGCGCGTGCTGGAAAGCGAGGATTTGGGAGGGGTTGCCGAGTCTGGCGTGGTCAAAGAACTCACCGGCAATGAGGATGCCAATGAATCTGCCTTGCGCGGACTTGTCGGTGAGGTGTGAAAGTGTGGCAGTGGCCACGGCAAAACTCCGGTGAAGTCACAGGCCCATTGTGTGGCCGGGTTCTCGCATTCAGCGCCCTTCTACACGCCATTTCTGCCCTGTTGAGCATCTTTCGCCCTGTCCAGGGGGCCTGTCACTTGCCTGCCGCAGGCCCTGCGCATCGCGCGCGCAGTGAGCTAGCCCCGGGGAGACTCTTCGCCATTGGCGCGCATGATCACCTGAAACGGAGGCATGCCGCTGAGAAGCCGTCTCCCGTAGCCCGTGTCCACCAGGCGTTTGTCATAGCAGATGACCGTGCCGGTGTCTTCCTCGGTGCGAATGAGTCGGCCGACCCACTGGTTGAGCTTGACCCCCGTCGCCGGTACGGACAATTCGTTGAACGAATCGCGCCCCTGGGTGGTCAGCCATTCGGCGCGGGCTTGCCCGATGGCATCAGTGGGTGGCTGGAACGGGAGCTTTGCGAGCATGAGGGTCTCGCAATAGGCTCCAGCGAGGTCGACGCCCTGCCCAAAGGATTGCAGGCCCAGGATGAGGGAGGGCTCGCCGGCGTCCACCCGTCGTTTGTGCTCCCTGATAAGCGCCGAACGGGACATGCTGCCCTGAACCAGTACCCTGGCCGCCAGCGATTCCGGCATGCTCTCGTGGGTTTGTTGCATGTGCTTCTTTGAAGTGAAGAGCGCCAGTGCGCCGGATTTCACATCTGCCGCGTCCACCAGGAATTCGCCGATGACCTCGCGGTTGTATTCCGCAATGTCGCGTGCTGAACTTTTGGTCCGGACCACAACAAGGCGCCCCTGGCGTTTGAAGTCAAACGGGCTTTCCACAGAAAGAGTGGTCACGTCCGGATCATCCCTGAGGCCGATTTCATTGAGGAGGAAATCAAAGGAGCCGCAGCTGGTCAATGTCGCGGATGTAATGAGGGCTGACCGAACCTGGCTCCAGAAGACCTTGGCGAGGTGCTTGCCGGGGTTGAGGGGGCTTGCATGGGCCTTGACAGTGACATAACCCGTTTCGTCACTGAATGAGAGCCATTTTGCGTTGGGTTCTTCCGCATGCTCGAGCAGAAGAGTTGCGGCCTGCAGGGCGCCATCCAGGCGCGGAGCGAACGCCCCCAAGGCTGAATACATCGTTGTCAGGCGTGCAGCGTCACCGGGGGACTCCTTCAACAGGGTGTTGAGGGTATCGGCCAACCCGGTCATGTGTTTCGCAAGGGCGTTGGCGGTCGCCTGGACATTGAGCAGCGGTTGCTCAAGGTAGTCAGGAATGGCTCCATGCTCGAAGCGGACCGTATCCTGACCTGCGGGCCGGTCGACAGGGAAGAGTCCCATGCCGATCGCCTGCAGCTCGTTGAGCGCCCGCTTTACGCTGCGTGTGAGCTCTATTGCTTCCGCCGTGCTGTCATAGCGAATCGCGGTTCCAACTTTCTGGACGCGTTGCGCGAGCTGGTCGAGCCAGCGGAGGTTGGTGAGGTCCATTTCTGCGGTGAATTGACCGCTGGCTACCTCGGCCAGGGCATGGCCTTCATCAACTATGAGGAGCGTGTCGCTCAAGTCCGGCAGCACTTTGGTACCCAAGGAGGCCAGCAGCAGCGCATGGTTCGCGACGATCACATCCACATCGGCAAGGCGCTTGCGCGCCTCGTAGTACGTGCAGCCCGAGAACATGGGGCAGCGCCGGCCGGTGCAGGTATGACGATCGGCGGCAACTGTTTCCCATTTCAGGCCGGCCCCTGCGATTCCGACCGTATCCTTCTCACCGTCCCACTTGCCGCTGGCCAGGTCCCTCGCAAGTTCGCGATGCAGGACGATCGCGCTCTCGCTCGCGGCGGTGGGGGGGCCGGGGTCCTTTGATGGATCTTGCTCCGGTTCGTCGTCGAAAAGTCCATGCAGGTCGCCGCCCTTCCCGCTTGTTGAGCGCTCAAGTTTGACCTTGCAAACGTAGTTGCTTCGTCCCTTGGCGAGCATGAAGGTGAACGGCTTGTCCATCAGCGCGGAAAAGCGCGGCAGGTCCTTCTCGACCAGCTGCTGCTGCAGGGTTATCGTTGCCGTCGAGATAATCACCCGCGTTTTCCGCTGGATGGCCGCTGCGATGGCCGGGACGCTGGCCGCAAGGCTCTTGCCGACCCCCGTGCCCGCCTGGATGACCGCGATTGAGCGTGTCGGGGCTTCTGACTCGCCGAGGGTGCCCGAGGCGAAGGTCTTGGCGACCTGCCGCGCCATGTCGCGTTGCCCCGGCCGCGACTTGAACACAGGGTCGCCCCCGAGTACTGTCTCGTAGGCCTCAAAGGCGATTTTTGCGGTCGGGTTCATCTGATCAGCTTGGCATGGAAAGGCCGCTGCGCAAGTCAGGGCTGGGGCTTTATCCCGGGGAGGTACTCGATTCCGGTGAGTTCCACCAGTTCGGTGTAACTGATCGGTGGATACACACGGGTTTGGCTTGTATTCTCGCTCCAGTGCGCCCATGCACGATTGGTGCTGGCGTCGTACACGAGCTTGAAAATGTGGGTGGGCACGGCCACACCGGAGCCAATCGTGCAGGCCACCGCGTCATATCGGTATGGAACCCGGGCGCCTGCAAGGCGGGCGGCCGCAGCTACAACAGCCTGCGGATTTGTCGGCACAGCAATGCCGGCACCGGCCAGCACTTCCTTGGCTTCCTTCACGAACGGGCAGTGGTTGCGCAGGTAGGCTGGGCCGGTGATGACATACACGTTGCCCTTCGCGCGCAGTGCGTATTGGCGTGTGGCCTTTTCGATGGTGACCCATGCCTTGGCGTTATTCACCTGGTTTTGCGGGATGATGTTCGCAAGGCTGAAGCTTTGGGCCATCGCCTCAGCGTTGTTCATGTCAGCGGCAGCTGAAAGGTGACCCCGAGCATAGGTGCTCCCTCGAAAGTCGTTCAGTGACGCCCGATCGCGGGAGGGAATCCGCGCCTCTTCGTAGAAGGCGTCTGTGCGCTGCAGGTTCCGTGCATCCTGAATGCGCTGGCGCGAGAGAACTTCGGCCGAATAGACGGGATTTTTGGTCTTGCCAGAGTGAAGCACGGCAAATCCGTTGAAACACAAGGCCCGTGCGCGGGGATCGGGGCTGGCGATGGCCGGGGGCTCGCCGTAGGCAAACTGATCCCTGCAGTTGCCGAAATGGCCGGTGTCCTGGACGTTTCGGGTGATGGCTGGTCGAGGGCGCGGGGTGTCTGTGAAGGCCTGGGTGACATCGTGGGCTGAAACGCCCAACATGGGCGCCACAAGCATGGCCAGTTTGATAAGGGACATGGGACTCTCCGTAAAAATTGGCAGATATATCTGCACGGTTTATCTTCTCACTGTCCGGTGCGCTGTCAACCGCGCAAGGTGCCGCGCGGGGAAGAATAGCTGAGGCTGGATCGGCTAACGACAATCAGCTAAGGGGGTGCGTTTCAAGCTTTGAGCGGCGCGCGGCGGGGCTGCACGACCGGCCTATTTGGAACTCGACCGGCCTCTGGGCTTGCGCTTGTTCAGGACAAGATGGAGGTCGAAGATGGACGAGAGTGCTACACCGCCGAGGAGGGTCGATATTTCGCCATCGTGGGGAGAATGCTGCGAACCGTCGCCTCCGCCTATCCGCTCTATCCAGTAGGCCTCGTTGCCCTTGCCCTCTTCTTCCTCCTGTAGGTACTCGTTGTGGATCCATGAAAGGTTCCCCATACGCCCGCCAAGGCTCAGGAATCGGGCATGCCAGGCCCTGCGCATCCAGGTCATGCCCTCGCGTGTGAGGTGTGCGGCCGTGCGCCTGCCGATGGGCGTCTCGCCGTCCTCCGCATCCCGATCAACGTCTGCCGGCAGATCTGGTGGCTGATCACTGGCGAGGACGAACAAAGTGACGGCCCCTATCTTGACCAGCCCGCGCAGTGCTCTGCGGACGTACTTTTTCTTTGTTGTCTTGTGCGCGCCGCCGGGCACCCGGGCGACCAGCTCTTCGAAGGAGATTCCACCCGCTTTCAAGTAGGCCCAGGTGAGGACGGTTGTGCGTTCGAGCGCGGCACTCTGCGCGGGAACAATGTGCATCAACTCGCACAGATTCGGCTGCAGTGGATACCAGTGGGGCGATGCAGGGGCCTTGGCGGCGGCGGCTATCTCGTCAAGTGGAATTGCCTCGGCATCCATGGGGCTGGAGAGAGACGGAGCCGTGTCCGCGGAGGCAGCAATGACCGAATGTGAGTGCACTCAGTCATTGTCTGGATGAAGAAGCGCGTTCTGTCCTGCTCAACAGTGCAAATCCTATGCGTTGAGCGCAAGCGCTGGGGGTTATGAGCCCTGACGCCGTCCGCACCGGTGTTTGGCTTGGATCAGATGGCCAGCTGCTGCTGGTGAACGAGCCTTTAGGGCGTGTCGACGAACTTTTCGCAGTCAAACTTCAGGACGTTCCATGCCTTTTCGCCGCGTGTCATGTCGTTTTGCATGTAGACCTGCCTCATGTACTGCGGGGTGTGATTGGGGTTGGCGGCGCGGTGATAGTTCTCCACCAGGGCCTCCTTTTCTGCATCGAGTGCCCCGTAGCCGGCCCACAGTTCATGTTTGCCATAGCCGGCCATGCCGCAGATCAGGAAATCCTGGATGACCACGAACGACTGGGTGTTGAGGTCCTGGACCGTTGCAGCAGGCGGGAACAGGCCGCCCTCGGTCCCAACCCACTGGCTTCCGTCGAACAAGCCCCGGACGTTGCCGTCGGTCCGCAGGCCAATGTAGAAGTTGCCAGGACGCCCGCTGTCCTGACCAGCCGGAGAAATGAATACCGTCACCCGTTGCTTGCTCGGCGGGCCGTCGAAGCATTGCTTCTTCCATGCCGGGGCGGGCGTGTCGGCTGGACAGAAGTATTCCATGGTCGATCGGGCATCGGCATGGGCGAAGGTCGCGCAGGCGAAAAGTGCAAGGACGGCCGCGATGGCGTGTCGAGTCTTCATGTGGGGCGCTCCGGGTATGTTCGATTTCCATTATTGAATCGACGGGAGCTTGAAGATGATGCGCAACGAGTGGGTTCTGGCCTGTTGAGCACCTCCTGCTCCCCGAGGCGATTGGCAGGCGGGCCAGCGTATGTGTCCTGGCGCAGCTGCGTGACCGGCGGTTTCCCCGGGGAAACTAAGCGTTACCAAGGTCCTCCACAGCTTGGCGAGCTTTGCGAAACTATTCTGGACAATTAAAGTCGTAAACAGGTAATTACAGTCGTAAACACGGCTCTAGCATCCATGCGGGTCTGGCGAAGTGTCTGTATTCTTGATGCTTTGGTAAAGTCGTAAACAAAGCTTCCGGGTGAAAAGCAGCCGTGCGCTCTACACTTTCGGAACCGGCCGAGAACTCGGCTTGATCACCTTCAATGGCGTTGGCTTAGCTCTCGCCTTCGGAATGCTCTTGATCGGCGGGGGCACAAGGTGCATCTGGCGCGCGCTCTCGGGCAGCGTCAATTCCTGAATCTTCATTGCTTGGATATTCACGCGAAGGGCGTTGTTCCGAACGTTCTTGTCGTTGCTGATCACGAGCTGTGCGCCCTGAGCCTTTCCGATGGCCACGATCTGGCGATCGGTCTTGATTTTCTGCCAAGGCTCTTCCGACTCGTCCTTCTTGTCACCCGAGCCAATGGCTGCGCGGTCGATCTGCGCCAGCTCGAAGGCGGCCGCACGATTGAAGTCGGCCATTTGGATGTGCGTCTTGCGGTCCAGCGTGTTCAGAAATTCGACGCCAGCTAAGTCTGCGCCCACAAGGAATTCGGCGACGGCGACCATCGGGAACACCACTTTTGCCTTTGCTTTTTCCACGCGTTCGATGAAGTGCTGGATCCGTGCGCGGTCATCGGGGGTCGTTTTGCTACTGCAGTACGCGATGATGAAATTCGCGTCGACGACGATGACCTTTGGCAGTGTTTTCAATGGATGCCTCTGATGTTCGCCCAGTCGGCCATCGGGTCTGCAGCTTCGGCCCAGCCGTTGCCAGGCACCCGTGCCGCGGCTGCCAATACTTCTCCGAACGGCGTGTCCTCGAGGGGCTCGAAGCCCTGCACGGTGCACTTGCTGGCCTCGGGCGACCAGCCGTTGTCCGTGCGCAACCAAGTGCCGCGCACACACAGGCGCACCGTGCCCGAGCGGAAGTGAGTGAGGATGTTCCTGGCCAGTTCCTCGTCGCGGACGACAAGTCTCAGATCGCGGTCGAAATGGTCGCGAACGTAGAGGTGCATCGAGTCATCGGCGCCAACCAGACCGGTCACCCATCCATCGACGGTGCTCTCCTGGTACAGGCGATCGGCCGAGGGGTTGTCCTCAGGCATGATGCCGAAGATCACGTGTATGACGTTGCCGACTTCGTCCAGAATCTGAGCTTCCTTGATCGCATCGCGGCCCATAAGGGCCTCGATCGCGCGCAAGTGACGCCCTGGTTTGCTGTTCTCGTCGTTCTTGGCTTGGACGATGCGAGCGCGGCTGTAGTGCATCCGCTCGACGGGCACTTCAGCCAGGCAGCCGGTGCTCGCCTTCTTGATGCCCTTGAATATCGGCTTGTTCTCCTCGCCAAGTAGTGCGGCGAACTCCTGAATGTAGGCCCCCAGGTGCGACATCGGTACCCGATCAGGATTCCGATCGAGCAATCGCAGCATGAAGTTGAAACGAGGCTTGGCCATCCATTAAATGTAACTCGCCCTGACCATCTTGCCAGTGCAGCGGCTGTCGCAAATTTTCACAAGGGCTGAGGACCCACTACCACCCGAAAGCTCCAGGAGAGGTCGATTTCTTATTTGAAATCAACGACTTAAGTCATCACCACTTTCTATTTTTCAGTAAAGCTAAGATCGAGGCTAAAGGGAGATCCCATGCCGCTTACAGCTTATTCGACATCGCGCGAGCGAGAGGGTGATGTCGAGCAGATCCTCAAGCAGATGTCTGCGCAGTTCGAGGAACCCTACAACGCGGCAGACGGCATTCCCGAAGATTGGCGAGCGTACCTACGTATCGATCTGCAGTGCCCCAGCTGCTTTGTGACGGGGGCTGAGGTCGTGCGGGGAGCCGTTGCGACCAAGACCGGCAAGATAAGCCGCCAGTCGTTCTTCAGGTTCACGACACCAGGTCATAGGCAACATTGCGATTTCGACACTGCGGAGACGGCGAATACGGGAGTGCCCATTTTGTAACAATCAGATCCGATTAACGTCGAATGCTTTCTGTGGATAGATGGCAAAAAAAAACCACTTTCGATTTCCTTATCACAGCTTTTTCCACATTGGCAGTGTGTCTCGTAGAGTGCTAAATGGCGTCGTTACTTACTATCCGAGTAATTCACCGGTTGTGCACAAAGTTATCCACAGAAAATCACTACAGGTAGTGGTTGTAGATTGATAAGACCACAGGTATAGTGGTCGTACTGGATTCAAACCCAGTATAAAAGGCTATCTGCAATCTAGGGTTGGAAATGTCCAATTTTGCAGTTGAAATGAGTTGCCGGGTTTTTGGGCACTTGGTTGGAAATGCACGATCCAATTGAACTAACGCGGAGTACCACTGGTTGAATAGTAAGCGTCTGGCCGTGGCATCTTGAGTTGACTCAGTCATCGCCCCAGCATTGCGTCCATGGCGAACATGGTTCAAGCGGTGTGCAGGGCGGCGATGGCGATGGCGGCGCGTTGGCTGAGCGTCTGCGCGCTCGCCGGGTTGATGGCCGGGAGAGCGGTGAGCTTGTCGATGCGGCGCGGATGCGCAAGCGGCCTGGCTTCAGTCAGCGGGCTTCCACTTGTGGGGCAGCATCTCCTCGATGCGGCTGTTCAGCTGCGTCGGCAGTCGCGTGAGCACATCCTTCAGGTAGGCCCACGGCTCATGCCCGTTGAGCTTGGCCGATTGCAGCAAGCTCATCACCACTGCTGCCCGCTCGCCGGCCAGCTGAGAGCCGATGAACAGCCAATTGCGCCGCCCCAGCGCCCAGGGCCGAATCCGGTTCTCCACGTAGTTGTTGTCAATCGGCACAGCGCCGTCCAGCAAGAACCGCCCCAGCCCCGCCCAGTGGTTCAGACTGTAGTCAATCGCTTTGGCGATGGCGCTGCCATCAGGCACCCGCGTGCGCTCCAGTTGGAGCCACAGATGCAACTCCTGCCACAGCGACCCGGACCGCTCCTGCCTCATCTGCAGCCGCTGCTGGGCCGGCAGATCCCGGGCGTCGGCCTCCACCCGGTACAGCCAGGCGATGCGCTGGATCGCCTGCGCGGCCACGACACTCGCGTTGGCCTTGACCAATTCGTCAAACTTCCTCCTGGCGTGGGCCAGGCAATAGGCAGTGCTGCGCCCATCGAGCGCGAGCGCAGCGTCGTATCCGCTGTAGGCGTCCACCACCAGCGTACCGCTCCAGCCCGTCAGGAACTCGCAGGGGTATTTGCCCCCGCGCCCCGCGCAGAAGTCAAACACCACCCCCGGCTCGGGCTCGAAGGCGCCTCGCGCGTAGGCCCACATATAGGCCTTTTTGGTCTTGCCCGCGCCCGGGTCCAGCAACGAGATCGGCGTCTCGTCGGCGTGCACGATCCGCGAGGCGAGCACGAAGGCCCGGTGCGCCTCATGAAGCGGCATCAACTGCGCCCCGGTCTGCCCGCCCCAGGCCGCCAGCGTGGAGCGCGGGATGCGCACGCCCGTACGCGCGTTGATCTGCTCTTGCCGGTAGTAGGGGATGTGATCCACGAAGCGGCTGATGACGGTGTGAGCCTGCAGGCCGGGCGTTGGCAGCGCGTTGTCAAATACCTGGGGCGCGGCCGGCTCCTGCACCAGAAGCTGGCAACACTTGCAGGCCCACTTGCCCCGAATCTGGCGCTGCACAAAGAACTGCGCCGGGATGATGTCCAGCCGCTCGCTGATGTCCTCGCCCACGCGCACCATCGGCTGGCCGCATTCGGGCGTCGGGCAGTTCGTGTCCTCGGGCTCTACGCGCTGGTCAACGCGCGGCAGGTGCGCTGCAAGGGGTTCGCGCTTGGGTTGGCGGCGGGGTTGCTGCTCGGGTGCGCTGCGACTTGTGCCGGCCCCGTTCTGCAAAGCGGCCAGTTGGGCTTCAAGACTGGCCTGGTCGGCCGCCAGGGTTTCTTCGAAGATGTCCCGCTGCTCGGCGTTCATGCGCTCGGTCTTGGCACCGAACTTCCAGGCTTTGAGCCGCGCCAGCTGAAACGTGATGCTTTCGATCTTCGCGTCGCGCCACTTGATGGCCTGCGCCTGGGTGTCGATGCGCTTGCTTTGCTCACCGATGTGCGCCAGCATCTGCGCCGCCATGGCGGCCAGCTCGCCCGCGCTCAGCGCCTTGAGGTCCTCGGGTTTGATTGCATGCACGTTGAGCATGCGCCATTGTGCAAGCCCAGCGCATGATCGAACACTGGGGCTTGTTCCAATTGCGTTGAATTGCCCGCTTGGGTTGCGCTCATATCCGGGTGATTCGCCGCAGTTGTTCCAGGCGCTGCCACGGCAGCCCGAGCACCAGGGCGTCGAACTGGTCTTTGCTCAGCGTGACAGGAGCAGCGTCGATGGCGCCACCGCGCGGCCACTCGAAGGCGCCTTTGTTCAAGCGGCGTGCTGCGCACCAGACTCCGAAGCCGTCGTGCACCAGCAGCTTGATGCGCGTTGAGCGGGCATTGGCGAAGAGGTAGCCGTGGTGCGCCTGCGCGGCGCCGAAGACTTGAACCACCCTGGCCAGCAGCCGATCAGCGCCGGCGCGCATGTCAATGGGCTGGACCGCCAGCCACAGCGCGTCGATCCGGATCATCGCAGCAGCTCGCGCATCCAGGCCGCGCATTGCGCTGCGGCCTGGCAGGGCCAGCTCACGCTGATGGCGGTTGCGCCTCGGCGCAGCTCGATACGGATGTCCAAGGACGCTGGCTCAGCGGGTTGCTGGCACACCGGGATGAACGCGGGCGCCACTGCGGCAGGCACCAAGTGAGCACCGCCGCGCTGCCGGGCTTCGACGATCCAGCGGCGCGCCAGGTTCGCATTGACTCCGTTGGCCATGGCCACTGCGGCGATCGAGACGCCAAGCGGTTGGCAAGCGGCGACGACCTGGGCCTTGAACTCGGGGCTGTGTTTGCGGCGACGCGGAGCGCGAACGCCAGTTTCATTGGAGATAGTGTGCACGTGTCCACCTAAAGTTAAGTGGACACGAGGCTCCTATAAAGCTTGATCGGCTTCAAGATGCCACGGCCAGACGCTTACGTTGAATATGCCATAAAAGCGATCCATCCATAGAGGGGTTTCGGTAGTTTTACCGTCATTCACCGTGCACCTCGGTTAGGTTGCAACCCGCGCAGTGGCGCTGCCGTGGACATTCCGAAGAGACGCGCCCCACATTTCAAGGTCGGCAAAGCGCTGCGGGATGCGGTCGATTTGCCGGCTGGGGATGTCGACCAGAGTCAGCCCAAATGAAAGTCAGCTTCGGAGCGAATCGTAGACCCGCTGTGCAGCGATTGCGGTCGCTCGTACGGGCCGCGGTCCGAGCTCACGATCGCTGAAATAGTTGCTCATGTGATCGGTCTCTCAACGGAGCTTGAAAAGAGGGCTGGGATTGGATGTCGGGATTACCAAGGTAAGTGTCTTCTTCGCCCTGCTGAGCGCAACGTACATCTTGGATTTCGCGTACAGCGTGGACGTAAACTGCGCTTTGTCGCAAGCCATCAGCATCGCGTGATCGCACTCCAGCCCCTTCGCCTTGTGAATGGTGCTGAGCACCTTCCTGGGCGGGGATGGATGCGAGTACGAACGCATGCGTGACACCTCCGCAAAACCGTCGTCGGGGCCTGCAAACTGGCCGATACGCACAGCGTCCCGCAGCTCGGAACTGTGATCGATCTTCACTGTGTCGAAGCCCGCAGCGCCGTCCTTCACCAAGGCAGTAATTTTCGCGAGCGCATCCGAGACCCCCACATGCGACGGATTGTTTAGGAGACACAGTGCGACCGCTTGGATGTTCGCTGGCTTTCCTGTAGCTGGACGGGCCGCTCCTGTTCGGACCTCGTGAAGCAACCTGTCGCCATGGCTGGAGGGACTGAATCCGGCCGCAACGTTGCCCATGAAAGCGATGACGCCCTGCGCCAGAACGTCCGCATTGCCTTGACCGTTACGCAGCGTCTGCACGAGCGCTCCCAATGCCTCGCGCGTATGTCCTTCCCAAATCGGCACTGCCCGGTACCAAAAGGCTCGAAGTGCCGCTACCAGGTCTTTTTGCGATGCAAGAATCATCAGCTGCGGGTTGTCTCTCACAATCCTGTCGATCGGTCCCCTGTGTTCCTTGGACAGTTGGTAGCCCGTGCGCATCTGAGCTATGTTGTTCCCGACCAGAACCCTGACGGACGGCGGCAGCCCATTGGTCAGGTCGATCGGGGTTCCGCGCTCCAAACTTTCCTTCGCCTGCATGACCCACGCCCCCAGCCGGGGACACCCGTCTTGCCAGCGATGAGGCGTGGCCAGTTTCTCCCCCGCCCCAAGCGCCTTCAAAGCTTCCCAGCGCGCACGATCCTCACGCGCGGCCTTATCGCTCTTGGCCCCATAGATTCGCTGCATGGGATCGCCAAAGATCCGGACGGTCGCTCCGGCGGACAACAGGGACATGACGACACTGTGCTGGTCGACACTGGAGTCCTGGTGTTCATCGCACACGATGACCGGATAGCGTCGAGCCAGTGCACGAGCCACCATCGGCTGATGGCGCAGAAACCCTGCAACTTTTGACGCCATGATCTCGAAGCCTTGCCCGCCATCCTGCCAAGCCCAGGATGTCAGATCGCGAGGCAGGTCCAGTGGCTTGTGGTAGGCCAGCGCGATCTGCGCAATCAAAGCATCGATGGTCTTGATTTCGACGCGTGACCCGGCCTTCTTCGTACGTTCCGCGAAAACGGAGCAAGCGGCGTGCGTGTGTGTCAGGATGAGCAGGCGAGCGTCACCGAGGCTCCCCACAACGTCTTGCGCATAGGCTGCACCCTGATAAGTCTTGCCGCAGCCGGCCGCGGCTTCGATGATCACCAGCGGCTCGCGTGATCGAAGAAGTGTGGCGACGGCCTCATCGCTCATAGATCCAGCCCTTGCAATACCGGCCGCCCCACAGCCACTAGTACGGCGTTGATCAAAGGCAGCAGCTGCGGCTGAATTTCTGCCCACGCGCCAAGCGCGACCATCTTCTGAGCCAATTCCCTCCCGCCGTCCGTGGACTTGAACCACTGCTGGGAATGCTTCTTCCACACTTTTTCCTGGCCTTCGGGAGCGCCAACCTTACTTCCGGTCGCGGCTGCGATGACCAGACCACGCCAAGTTTGGTTGGAAGCTTTCAGCGCTGCGTCTATTGCCTCAGTAGTCTTGTCTTGAAGTCCAAGGCGATCTGCCAAAGTGCGGAGTCGATAGCCGTCGAGTTCGCCTTCGCTGTCTTTCAGTAGGTCAAGGAGCTTCGCGTCGGGAACCGCCCCGATCACATGATCTTCGGTGCAACCCTTCGGCCATTGGTGCACGCGCTCTTTGAGCTTTTCCTTCAGGTTCTTCCAACGTTGCGGAGCGGTGCCCTCGTCGTCCGCCAGACCGGCAAACAGCAAACCGGAAGACGCGAGCGTCTCAAGGAGGTCCAAGGTCGCACCATTGCCCTGACCATCGCAAACCCGCACCCCGTGGTCGAGCGGATTGCCCTCAAATGCCTTCTCCAGCAGGTACTGCAAGAACCCGACCTCGGTGGGTCCTTCTGCGATGACGGCAACGCGCGCCAGGAACGTTTCAGGGTCGCGCCTCTGCTGCGGACCGATCTTGTCTCGTGGCAACGCACCGATGGAGCCCAGACTGTCCAGATACCAAAGGTGTGCGGCCTCAGCACAGGAGATTGCAACAGGGCTGTGAGTCGTGAGGAAGATCTGCCCGTGCTGCCCGGCCAGGATATTGATGAGCTTGCGCAGGCGATAAGGCTCCAAGCCACGCTCTATCTCATCGATGAGCGTGACGCTTGCTTCCTTGTCCGTCGATGAGGCGATTTCGAGCGCGGCCATCCGTCTAGTACCTGCCCCCCAGCTACTCAGGGGCAGGGCCACGCCATTCTTGGTCGCAAGCAAGCCGATCAGCGCACCAATGGACAGCCCCTGGCTGGTCGTGAGTCCGAGTTTCAATGCGCTGGGAAGCGCGGCGTTGGCCATACGCGTATCCAGCAATTCGATAGCCCCCTTGCCCTTGTCATTGAGCGACTCGTGCAAGTTGAGGCCCGCTACCTGCTTTCCTATACGCGCCCGCAACGCGTTGTCGGCCAGCAATCGATCCAGAGCGGAACCGTAGACAAGGCGCAGGTCACGATCATTGCGCTCATCGGCACTCATTCGGACCAGGCCGATACGTCGGCGAACGGCGGTCGAGAAATGGTCGAACTCGTCGTTGGGTTGCATGACCTCCCATGCGAGCTCCAACTCCGTGGTACCCCGTACGCGCACGCGATACACCGGCTCGCCGGACGCGGGAAGGTCGCCCTCCCCGTCGGCCGACGGAGCGATGGCATCCTGCCCGTTCCACGCCCATGGCCAGGCGAAAGTGTTCTGCGAGCCGATCCCGGTCGCATCGGGCAGAGTCATGACGGCTTCGATGACGAATTCCTGTGCGCTATCACGTGCCCAGTAATCGGCCTCGGAGATGACCGCGGTGTTCGATGGCGAAAGCAGCAACGCGATCGCTTCGAGGACAGTCGTTTTTCCGACGTCACCCCCACCTAGGATGACGTTCATTCCTTTCGCAGGCAGCCACGTTAGGGACTGGATGCCCCTGAACCGTTGAATGGTTAGCTTGAAAATACGTGCTGTTTGAGCCATGTCATTCTCAGTTGTAAGGAATGGGCGCGTAGCCAGAAGCCCGCTTTCCGGCCACCTATCGAACGCGAGCTTCGAATACCCTCCCAGGCCCGCGATCATTGCAATTCCGCAATTGCAACAAGATGCTAAACGAACTTAGCGTAGCAGTACTCAACTCAACGAGCAGTATTGGTATCAGCAGTCGCTGCGAAATGAAAAACGAAGACGGCTTTCAGTCTGCAGGAGCCGGTCGCAAGAGCTGTCCAATTCGCCATTTTTACCTGCCATGCCATGTCTCCGAATTGGTTCTGGGACATTTTTAATCCATCTTTCCTGTTTCTGCCATTTCAATCAAAGTTGGGATGTGGGGGCCATACTCAACAGTCTCAGATGCTGACTTGCTTGGAACTGGAGTTTCGGCACCAGGCAGAAGGCGAATGCCGCTTCCGACCTTGCGTGCCTCTTTCGCATAGAGGGTTTTTGCCCGGATGATCTCGTAGCTGTACCCGCGCCCAATCCTGTTGGACATTTTGATCAGCCCGTTTAGGCACTCGGTATAGGCATTCGTGATCTGGCTTGGTGAATCCCAATAGGCAAAAATGTCGTCATAGTGGTTGTGGACCGTCTTTACCAAGGAATGGAATTTCTCCAACTCCTTGTCAGGCAGTGAGTTCTCCCATGCTTCGAAGGCTCGCATCGCTGATTCTTTAACCGGATCGTCATAAATCCTGAAGAACATCTCTTTGAAGTCGTAAGCCACTCCCAGTTCTGGAATGGATTGGCGTACAACCTCCAATGCGCTCTTTTCTGCCGGAGTCAGATTCCCAGGCCGCTTCAAGGTCAACCAGCGAATTGACTTCTTGATATGGACTCGATCGTTTTTGGAAAGCGTTGACTCGAATTTCTTGCGCTCATCATCAAGAGCTTCAGACGCCATTTTGACAACGTGGAACTTGTCGATCACCAGCTTGGCATTGGGAAGATATTCACTGAAGGATCTTTTGAAAGGCCTCCACATATCGGAGTAAACCCACTCAACTCGCTCTTTATCAGGCAGGTTTTGGAAAAACGGTTTTAAGTAGTCCTGAGTGCGAAATTCCAGCATCTCAAAGACGTTGTTGGTGGCCAGGTTAGTAATCATGCATCGATAGTCGCCCGCCAGCATCAGTTCATCTATGCCCATGATGACCGGGGTTTCATAGCGAACCGTGCGCTCCAGCTCAACAATCAGATCTTGAGCGATGTTCTTGATGGTGTTGACCGCTACTCCGGTCTGTTCAGCCAGCGCGTGAAACGTCATCCCCAGGCAGCGTTGGCGGACTGCATCCACCAGTCGTTTTGTCGCCCGTCTGCGCTCATCCAGAAACAGCAAGTCAGGCGTGGAAATCTTTGAACAGGTAATGCAACGGTAGCGAGGCCTGGATATTTCCAGGCGTACCGGCTGCATCTGCATGGGCGTGTCAGCAAAGATGTTCGTCCTGCGCCCATGGCGGTGCAGTGGTCCGCCACATTCCTGGCATGACGGAATGGGGCCTTCAATCACTTCGGCAATGACCGTGATTACACGATTGCCGTAATGCAGATCAACCGGCTTTACCCCCGGCAGGTTAAGGAGGTCAAACACGATGCGCCTCTTAACCGATGTCTCTCATGTCTCCAATATTGATGTCCTTGTGGTCCCGGATCAGCTCATAGATTATGTCTGTCAGTGCTCCCATGGACTGGCGATCAGACTTCAGTACCAGCGTGGCCAGCTTCTGGTGCGATGTCAGTGCCCTGACCACACCTTGCTGCACTGCGCCCGGTAAATTGCCTTGCAAGGCCTGCTCACGGGTATTGTTTTCCACCTGGGCCATCACAACGTCGTTTTCGCGGGCAATGGCTACGATGTGGTTCACAAAGGTAGCCTGGTCGCGCAGGGGTGTGGCCTCGCCAAACAAGCGGTTCAGCCGGTCGATGATCTCTGTCAGATAGTGCGGGTCTTCACCTTTGATGCCGCCACCGCCTGGCCCAATGGGTTTGAGTACCGTTTGATCGTCTTCCTCATCTTGCCCTGCATCCTTGTGCTTGATGTCAAAGCCCGTGAGTACCAATCCCTTGAGATCTACCGACTCAGGCGGCTCACCGTTCAAGCGCTTTTGAAGCAGTTTGACGAACGCTGAATAGTTCTCCAGCTCCGGGTCACCGAAGTCCACGAGTTGGGCAATGTAGGCATAGGTTCGAACAAACCTGCCCAGTCCTGATTTGAAGGTCATCAGGGCTTTGAGCTGGCCCGCATATTCATGACGGTGGTGATCGGCAGACTTCATGGAAGCCTCGTCACCGGAGCTGCGCGCCTTCTCGAACGCAGACTCCCACGTTTCAATGGCATCCCGAAGCATTTTGAGGCGCTGATTGAATACGCGTGTTGGGCGCTCTGTTGCCGCGTACAACGCCTTGTGCTGCGGCTCCTGCGCATGGGTGATGTCACGAATCGTCTTGAACCGCGCTTCTTTGAAGTCCTCCAGGTCTTCCGACTCATAAAGACCTTGAGCGTCCAAAGTCTCCTTGACCTCATAGACCACATTGACATCTTGAATATCGTCAATCTGGGCACCATCGTCGTACATGTCAAACGCCCGGCGCACATTGGCAGGATCGTTTACAAAATCAATGATGAAAACCTCATCTTTACCAGGTGCCATACGGTTGAGCCGGGAGAACGTTTGAACAATCTCCACGTCGTTCGCAATCTTCTTGTCAACGTACATGGCCACCAGCTTGGGCTGGTCAAACCCGGTTTGGAATTTATCAGCCACGAGCATGACGCGGTATTCAGGACGCTCGAACGCAATCCGCAAATCTTGACCCGCCACATCCGGGTTCATGCTGACTTCGGTGAACTCTTCTCCTTCATCAACCATAAATATTTCAGCCGCATCGCCCACATCATCCCCGTGCATGACCTGCTTGCCAGTCATCTTTCCTGAGAAGGCGACCAGCGAGCGAATGGCTGAGTATTCAGGGTGCTTGGCGATATAGGCATCAAAGCCCTTCTTGTAGCGGATAGCCGCAGCACGCGAGCTGGTCACCACCATGGCCTTGGCCTTGCCATCCAGGCAGTACGCCACGTTCTTGCTAAAGTGCTCGATGATGAACTGCACCTTCTGGGTCACGTTGGTTGGGTGCAAGGACATCCACTGTGCCAAAGCACGCTTGGCGGTCTTGCCGCTGACCCGCTTCGTGTCTTCAATCTGTTTGGAAAGATTGAAGGCTGTCTTGTAAGGGATGTAGCCCTTGAGCACATCCAGGATGAACCCTTCCTCAATGGCCTGGCGCATGGGATAGCGATGAAAGGCTTGCGGAAGATTCGTTTTGGAGGCCGGTTTAGTTGGATCTGCTGGTCGCCCAAAAAGCATGAGTGTCGAATGCTTTGGCGTGCCTGTGAATGCAAAGTAACTGATGTTGTTGGGTCGTACCCGTGATTTCTGCAACTCTTCCAGTAACTCCTCTACCGTCAGGGATGCCATTTTCCCGTTGCCACTCATGGCTAGAGCGGCCTGCAGCTTGGCTGCGGTCGAACCTGTTTGGGAAGCGTGCGCCTCATCAATGATTACGCCAAAGTTCTTGCCCTTTAGAGCCTTGTCCGTGACGATGGCTTCCATCGCGTAGGGGAAGGTCTGAATGGTGACCACAATGATCGGCGTACCGGCAATCAGTGCTTCTGCAAGCTGTTTGCTCTTGGACTTCGAAGACTTCTGACGGTCAATGGCTGCGATAACGCCGAACTGGTGATCAATCTGCTTGACCGCATCCTGGATCTGTCCGTCCAATACCGTGCGATCGGTAACGATGATGATGCTGCTGAAGATGGCATCGCCATTGTCCCGGCGCAATTTGACTAAATCATGGGCCGTCCATGAAATCGTACTGGTCTTTCCAGAACCGGCGCTGTGGTCAGCCAGATAGGACAGGCCTGGGCCATTCAGTCGGGCGTCAGCAATCATGTCATTGACGGCGGACCACTGATGGTAGCGGGGGAATATCAGCGTTTCGCGCTTGGACCAGTTGCCCTTGATGTCCACGACATCCTTTTTCTCGACGTAGACGAAGCTATGAAAGATCCGCAGCCAAGCATCGGGCTGGCAGACCTGCTCCCAAAAGTACGCAACCGGGTATTCCTTGTCTTTGCGCGGGGGGTTGCCAGCGTGCCCCTCATTGCCTTGGTTGAACGGCAGGAAGAACGTGTTTTCCCCTTCCAGCTTGGTAGCCATCTGAATGTCGGAGTCTGACATGGCGAAGTGCACCACCGCACCGCGCTTAAAGGTCAGCAGCGGCTCTTTGCGCTTGGTCTTGGGGTCATACGGCAATCGATCCGTCTTGTACTGATCCATGGCCGCTTCAGCGGACTGGGTGAAGTCGGTTTTGATCTCGACGGTGGCAACCGGCAGGCCGTTGATGAACAGAACCAGGTCAATGGCAAGTTTGCGGCTGGGGTGGTATTGAAGCTGGGGGACCACGCGCAACACATTGGCGGCATAGCGCTTGAGCACGGTTTCATTGCGTTTGTCTTCAGGGGCAGCTTCTGACAAATCAATATGACCACAACCGGCAATGGAGAAACCATTGCGAAACACATGCATGGTGCCGTGCTGCTCCAGGGCCTTGGCCAGGCGGTCCATCAGGATCTCGCGGGCTCGCTCGCCGTTGTCCTTGCATAGCTTGGCCCACTTTTCCGGTTGGGTAGCTTCCAGCCAGCCAATTAAGTCATCTGCATACAAGGCACGCTCGGTGTCGTATTGCAGGGTGTTGCCGACCTTCCAGCCTTGCGCCTCCAGTTTGGAGACGATGTAGGCTTCGAAATGCTTTTCTTGGTGTGCGGTATCGCTCATGCGGGCTCCCGTAAATCGATTTGGCCGGTGACAGCGGCGGTGATGAAGGCGGAACGGCGCTCTTTTAGGAGGTCGATGCTGTGTTGGGTTTTTTCGGTGAGGCGGTCAATTCGATCTGTAGCGCGACTGAGGAATGTGACAATATCCACCTGCTCGCCAGGCGGCGGAAGCGGTACAACGCGAGCACTAGCTAAACCGAGATTCAATCGATCTCGCGTTGCACCGGTAGCAAGGTATCCGCATTCAGACCGTGCAGTTGCAGACAGCGCCAAAGCGATGAACTCAGGCGTAGCACGGTTTTTATCTAGGCGAAATCTATAGCAGTCCGCTTTTACCATTGCATTGCCTAAATTGTCCGGTGCAACACAAGCGCGTCCAAGAGGGTTCTTGTCGTCACCCAACCCGCCCATTAGCAAGTCATTTGGCAATACCTCGTGTCCGCACCCGAGAACATCTTGCCAATGTTCATGCGATATGAATGCTTCATTGCCATCTTTGAAGGCTGCCCATCCAATATTTTGCAATCGGATGACACGTACACCTTCCGATTGATAGTGCTCCGATTTCAAGCCACTACCAAACGGCCCATCACATCGGGCGATAGAAATTTTTCCAAGTTGTGCAACAAGCCATTGGGCTGGGATTGCTCCAATCCACTCCACCTTTGAATCCCTCATCTTCACATTGGGATCAAGCCCTTTGGTGACGGCATGCGTAATCAGCGCCTGGCGCTTTTCTTTCAGGAGTTCGATGAAGCGGGTTTTCTTGGTGATCAGGGAGTCGATGCGTTTGGTTTCGCGGTCGATGCAGTCAGCAATTCTGCTGATCTCATTTGCGGGCGGCATGCACACACGCAAATCACCAATGACATCTTGCCCAAGACCGTAGCGAGTAATCCCAGGAGATTCGATGAAAAAGTATGCATGGGTTGGTGTTGATTGCAGAGTGCGATGCAGTAGTCGTGCCGTTGCGAGTTCATCACTTCGAATGAGCGTGAGGTGGTAGCCACAAACTACACCAGGAGCATCCTCAATCACCAGTGCCGGTATCCCAATATCTGACGGATCTTCCGAATCTTTGGTGATGATCAGATCGCCTTTTTTCAACGTGAACTGAGCGATTTCATCTTTGCTGGCGGTTGCCTGCATGAATGGCATATCCGCCGTGATGAACTCGTTGTAATACACGTCCGTGTAATTGCAAAGGCTTACCTGCTCTTGGTCTTCATACGATTTCTTGTCGATACCGCTGTTGGTAAAACTAGCTACTTGGCGCAGTCGTTTTACTTGCCAACAAGAAGGCACATCCCCAATCCATTCAACACCAGAATCACGGTATGCCGGGTATGGTTTGTAGTGGCTCATTTTTGATCCCCTGCTGGAGCGGCCAGGGCAGTGCGCTCCCGAGCGTGCTTGATTGCACGATGCAGGCGTTCACGCAGCACCGCTACTGGTGGCAATTCGACAAGGTATTCCGCGACCCGAATGGAAGCATCATCGAGTTGCAGGAGTTCAACCTGTTCGGCATCGGCGCTCGCACACAGGATGAGGCCGATTGGCGGTTCCTCACCAGGGGCGCGTTCATGCTTGTCCAGCCAGCGCAGGTACAGCTCCATTTGCCCTTTGTGGCTGGGCTGAAAGGATTCCAATTTGAGTTCGATGGCCACCAATCGACGCAGGTGCCGGTGATAGAACAACAAGTCCAGGTAGAAATCGTCCCGTCCGACGCTCATGCGCTTCTGGCGTTCAACGAAACAGAATCCGTTGCCCATTTCGAGCAGGAATGCTTCCATTTCTCGCAGGATGGCGGCTTCCAAGTCCTTTTCGCTGTACGCGCCTGAAAGACCAAGAAAATCCAGGAGATACGGATCTCGAAACACCATGTCCGGGGTCATGCGCCCATCGCGCAAAGTAGCCAACTCCTGCCGAACTACCTCCACGCTGTTTTTGGATAGGGCTGTGCGCTCGAAGAGCATGCCGTTGATCTTCTGCCTCAGTGCACGGACACTCCAGCGCTCCACACGGCACATTTCAGCGTAAAACTCACGGGCGAGCGCATCTTTCAATGGCAGCAGTGCAATGAAATGCGTCCAGGTCAATTCTTGTATCAGTGATGCAAGAATTCTCTCGTCTGGGAACAACTCTGCAAACCGGGCCATCCGTGTCAGTGCCGAATAGCTGAAGCCCTTGCCGTACTCAAGCTCCAATTGTTGCGCCAGTGACGCAAGAATCTGCTGTCCGTACTCACCCCGGCCATCGGTAAGATTTTCTGTCAGTAGCCGTTTTCCGATACGCCAGTAAACGAGGGTTAATGCAGCATTCGCGGCATAAGCAACCTGCCGACGTGCACCATCAATCAAGTCACGGATTTCGGTTAACAGCGTTTCTGGTGCAGTTGTCAGTTGGGTCATGGTTTGGCAATCCACTCAGGGTGATTTTGCGAATCCATAGCGATCACCTTCTGCATGGACTCGTGAATGACATCCGCAGGGATGAGATGGCGAGGTGGTCCACCCATTGCAAACGGGCGAATGGTGTCAGTCGATCCATAGCGGATCACTACGAAGTGATTCTGCTTAGTGGCTCGCTCTGTGAGCTGATACGACCTAGTGATGCTGATATAGGCCGACAGGGCAATAGCCAGATCGTTTTCCTTGTCGGGATTCAAGCCATTGCCCACAGCGCACTCGGCAATCATCTGACCGCAGCAGACGATAGAAGCAGAATGATCCACGTTTGCCGATTGCTGAATCACCGCAAAGAAAGCATCTTTTGGTATCGAACAGCACCAAATCCACTTCGTCTGGTAGTCGAACACATAGAAGAAAACGGAATCTACGCCCAGTGCACTGGGATTAATAACGCCTTCCTGCCATCCTATTGCATTCATGATGGTGACTGACGTTTTAGCTTTGGCTGCCAAAAAGTCAGATTCGATTGACGCGGTGTTTATAACCATGGCGTCTATGTACCTGCCACTGCGTGGGAAACATGCGCAATCTGATTGGGATCGCGCTGAACTTGCTCTGACTGCCACTCTGTGCGGCCATAGCGGTAGCCTGGGAACTCAGCACCAAGCGTGGTTGTCCCAAGAATCAAGCTCCGGGCCAGATTGGCAACTGCCACCAACTCGCTTTCGTTGCGCACTTCCAAGGGCGCGACAAGGCTGACGCCCATTGCCCATTTCAGCCGCTCCCATTTCCAGGACACTGAGACATCAAAATCGATCACTGCTGTCCGGTTAAATGATATGCGCCGAGCCGGAGATCAAGCATTGGCGCGGCCTGTAGACTGATTTTGTTTGGTGCCGACTTGAACTTCTCTTGC
>NZ_NCJH01000004.1 GCF_002278925.1 Polaromonas sp. 39-63-25 | reverse complement strand
CATCGGGTCGCCTTCTCTTTGCTTACTTTCTCTTGGCGACGCAAGAGAAAGTGAGTCGCCCGCCGGGGCGAGACCCGGCTTGTCTGAAGCACCGCCAACTTTCAAGCTGGCACAGGCTTCGACCCTTCGACAAGCTCTGGACAGACCAAGCTCAGCCCGAACGGTGGTGGTCTTCGAACATGGATCCCGGATCAAGTCCGGGATGACAACCCGCGGAAGGAGGAGGGTGTTCACACCGAAGCCCTCCGCCTGAACCTCTGCCCCATCCGGTCAAACGCCAGATAAATCACCGGCGTGGTGAACAGCGTGAGCACCTGGCTGACGATGAGCCCGCCGAAGATGGCCAGCCCCAGCGGCCGGCGCAGTTCGGCCCCTTCGCCCCATCCGAGCATCAGCGGCACGGCGGCAAACAGGGCGGCCAGCGTGGTCATGAGGATGGGCCGGAAGCGCAGCAGCGCCGCCTGATGAATCGCTTCCTGCGGCGACTTGCCTTCGCTGCGTTCGGCGTCGATGGCGAAGTCGATCATCATGATCGCGTTCTTTTTCACGATGCCGATCAGCAAAATGATGCCGATGATGCCGATCACCCCAAGGTCGGAGCCGCTGATCATCAGCATCAGCAGCGCACCCACGCCGGCCGAAGGCAGGGTCGAGAGAATCGTCAGCGGGTGGATATAACTTTCATACAACACGCCGAGCACGATGTAGACGCAGATCACCGCCGCCAGGATCAGCCACAGCTGGCTGGACAGCGAGGTCTGGTAGGCCCCCGCCGCGCCGAGGAAGGTCAGGGTCACGCTGGCGGGCAGGGCGATGTCCTTCGCTGCCTGCTTGACCTCGCCCACCGCCTTGCCGAGCGAGACGCCCGGTGCTGTGTCGAAACCCAGCGTCGTCGCCGGGTACTGGGCCACGCGGGTGATCTGCAGCGGTGCGGGCTGCTCGGTGATGGTGGCGATGCTGGCCAGCGGGGTGGTGACGCCCGAGCCGGTTTTGAGCGGCAGGCTGCCCAGCGAGGCCGCGGTCATCAGGGGGTCGGGCAGGGCCTCGAGGATCACGCGGTACTGGTTGGTCTCGGTGAAAATCGTCGAGACGATGCGCTGGCCAAAAGCGCTGTACAGCGCGTCGTCAATCGCCGAGGTTGTCACGCCCACGCGTGAGGCGGTGTCGCGGTCCACCGAGATGTAGGCCGAGGTGCCGGTGGCACCGGCGTCCGAGGCGATGTTGCGCAGCGCCGGCAGCTCCTGCATGCGCTGCGCCAGCTTGTTGGCCCACAGCGTCACCGTGGCCGTGTCCGAACCTTCGAGCGAAACGCGGAACTGCGTCGGGCCGGTCTCGGCGTCGATGGTCAGGTCCTGCGTCGGCTGCAGATACATGGTGACGCCCGCCACCGCCCCGGCCCGGCGCTGCAGCCGGTCCATGGTCTCCTGCTGGCTGGTGCTGCGGCTGCTTTTCAGGTTGATCAGCATGCGGCCGGTGTGCAGCATGGTGTTGGAGGTCTCGATGCGGGCCTGCAGCTGGCCAGTGTCCTGCGTCGGGAACAGACCCTTGGGAATCAGCACATAGAGCAGCACGGTGAGCAGCAGCGTGGCCAGTGCCACCAGCAGCGTGGCGCCCTGGTGCCGCAGCACCCAGCTGAGCCAGCCGTCGTAACGCGTGATCACGCCATCGAAAAACTTCTGCAGTTTCGCGCCGGTCGGGCTGCCGCCGGTGTCCGGTTCATGTCTGAGCCAGCGCGCTGACATCATGGGCACAAGGGTCAACGAGACCACCGCCGAGATCAGGATGGTGATGGCCAGCGTGACCGCGAACTCGCGAAACAGCCGGCCGACCACGTCACCCATGAAGAGCAGCGGAATCAGCACGGCGATCAGCGAGACCGTCAGCGAGATGATGGTGAAGCCGATCTGCTGCGCGCCCTTGAGCGCGGCGGCCATCGGGGCCTCGCCTTTTTCGATGTAGCGCGAGATGTTTTCTATCATCACGATCGCGTCGTCCACCACAAAACCGGTGGCAATCGTCAGCGCCATCAGGCTCAGGTTGTTCAGGCTGTAGCCCAGCAGGTACATGGCGCCGCAGGTGCCTATCAGCGAAATCGGCACGGCCAGGCTGGCGATCACGGTGGCGCGGAGGTTGCGCAAAAACGCAAAAATCACCAGCACCACCATGACCACGGCCAGCAGCAGCTCGATCTCCACATGCAGCACCGAGGCGCGTATGCCGGTGGTGCGGTCGCTCAGCACATCGACCTTCATGGCGGTCGGCAGGCCGGCCTGCAACTCGGGCAGGCGTGCCTTGATCGCGTCCACGGTGGCAATCACGTTGGCGCCGGGCTGGCGCTGCACGTTCAGGATGATCGCCGGCTTCAGACCCGACCAGGCGCCGAGCTTGACGTTTTCAGCGCTGTCCACCACCTGCGCCACATCGGCCACACGCACCGCCGCGCCGTTGCGAAAGGCAATGATCAGGTTCTTGTACTCCGCCGCTGCCAGCAGCTGGTCGTTGGAATTGATGGAATATGAACGCGTCGGGCCGTCGATGCTGCCCTTGGCGCCGTTGGCATTGGCCGCCGCAATCGCCGTGCGCAGCGAATCGAGCCCGAGGCCGTAAGAAGCCAGGGCGCGCGTGTCCGCCTGGATGCGCACGGCGGGCCGCTGGCCGCCGCTCAGCGAGACCAGGCCGACGCCGCTGACCTGGCTGATCTTGAGCGCCAGCCGGGTGTTGACGATGTTCTGCACCTCGGTGAGCGGCAGGCTGTCGGAGGTGATCGCGAGCGTGAGCACCGGCGCGTCGGCCGGGTTGACCTTGGCGTACACCGGCGGCGCCGGCAGGTCGGCCGGCAGCAGCGAGCCGCCGGCATTGATGGCCGCTTGCACCTGCTGCTCGGCCACGTCCAGGCCCAGGCCGAGGCCGAACTGCAGCGTGACGATGGAGACGCCGGCCGCGCTGGTCGAACTCAGGCGCTGCAGCCCGGCCATCTGGCCGAACTGGCGCTCCAGCGGCGCGGTCACGGTCTGCGCCATCACCTCGGGGCTGGCGCCGGGGTACAGCGTCTGCACCTGGATGGTCGGGTAGTCCACCTGCGGCAGGGCCGACAGCGGCAAAAATTTGAACCCGACCAGGCCGGCCAGAACGATGGCCACCATCAGCAGCGCGGTGGCAACCGGCCGCTGAATGAAGGGACTCGACGGGCTCATGCGGGCAGTCGTCCGGGGGCCGTCATTGAGCCGGCGCCTGGGCGCCCTGGCGCCGCCGTTCCATGATCTGGTGCCAGCGCGCCAGCGCGGCGGCATCACCCCGGTCTATCGCTGCGAGCAGGCCGGTGCGCCGCGCCAGCGCTTCGGGGTCGTCTTTGACCTGTTCCAGAAAACGCTTGCGCTGCTCAGCGCCAGGCGGCGCGCCTGCGCTGACGGCTGGGGGTGCCGGCGGGGCCAGCGCAACCGGCGGGCCTGCCGTCGCCGGGGCAGCAGAAGCAGGTGCACCAGAGGCAGACCCAGCGGGCCGGGGTATCGGTGCGGCGCCGGGCGCGGGGTTGTCAGCGCGCGGTGCCGATGCGGCGCCCTGCGGCCTGCGCCCACCAGCCCGGCCAGCGCCGGGCGCATCGCCAGGCAGCACCACACGGGCGCCGTCCTTGAGCCGGTCGGCGCCTTCGGTGATGACGCGTTCGCCCACCTGCAGGCCGGAGGCGATCACGATTTTGTCCACCGTGGCCGGCCCGCGTTTGACGGGGCGCAGGCTCACGGTGCGCTCCGCCGCATTGAGCACATACACATAGTCGCCGCTGGCGCCCAGGCGTACGGCGGTGACCGGCACCACCACGGCGTTGTCGATGGTACGCACCAGCAGCTGCACATTGACGAACTGGCTGGGAAACAGCGTGAGCTTGCTGTTGGCAAAACGCGCCTTGGCCTTGACCGTGCCGGTGGTGGTGTCGATCTGGTTGTCGAGCGAGGCAAACACGCCGGTGTCCAGCGTGCCCGAGCGGGTGCGGTCCAGCGCGGTGACCTTCATCACGGTGCCGGCGCTGACGGCCTGCTGCAATTCGCCGACCTGGTCCTGCGGAATGGAAAACACCACGTCAATCGGGGTGACCTGGGTGATCAGGGCAATGCCATTGGCATCGCTGGGGTTCACCACATTGCCCACGTCCACCGCGCGCAGGCCGACGCGGCCGCTGACCGGTGCGACCACGCGGGTGTAGCCCAGGTTCAGGCGCGCCGCGCCTTCGTTGGCCTTGTCGATCACGACCGTGCCCTCGAGCTGCTTGACCAGCGCGGCCTGGGAGTCGACCTCCTGGCGGGCAATCGAGTCCTGGTCCAGCAGAGTCTTGAAACGCTGCAGCGTCACGCGCGCGCTGTCGAGTTGGGCTTCGTCGCGCTGGCGCTGGCCGCTGGCTTGCTGCAGGGCGAGCTCAAACTGGCGCGGGTCGATGGTGGCCATCAGTTCGCCCGCGCGCAGCATCTGCCCTTCCTTGAACAGCACTTTCTGCAACACGCCGGAGACCTGTGGACGCACCTTCACCGTGGCTTGCGGTGTGACCGTGCCCAGGGCGTCCAGAAGAATGGGAATGCTGGCCCGCTCGGCGGTGGCAACACCAACCGTGGTGGCTGGCGGTCCGCGGCGGGCTGCGCCGCCAGGGGCGGCGGTGCTGGCGTCTGCCGCGGGGTGGGTCAGGCGCCAGGCGAGCCAGCCGGTGCCGGCGAGAAGCAGCACCGCGATCAGGCTGCCAATCAGGATCGCGCGTCGGCTCAGGCGTTTGCGGGGGAGGGTCTCGGGGCCGACGGTCGGCGCCTCAGATTTCGGGTCCATCAGCTGTCCTTGTTGCCCACTGCACCAGCGGTCCGGCGCGGCACTTTTTTGTGTTTGATGGGTGTTGTCGCCAGCGGCGCCTTGGCGCTGCCAGCGTGTATTTTTCAGCTCGCTGAAGAATTATCACTGCAAGGCTTCGCGCTCAGGTGTAGCGCCGGAAAGGGCTTCGTAAATGTCCGGTAAAGAGCGGCGGCCCAGCATTCACCATGGCGGAAAGTGCTGGGGGCAACTGTCTGCCAGCGTACATTGCTCTGTTTTTGATAGCTGCCGGCGCTTTACCTGTCTGGGCTGGCGACCATTTTTATTGGTGATTCCAGAAGTGGTACTGCGCCGGACTCGTGGGTTGGCTGCTTAAAATCACCACATCCACCTTTCCACAGGGCTCCCCGCATGACAGCTATCGCCGCTTCCGGCCTGCGCATCAGCCGCGCTGACTACCGCAACCCCGCACACGCCGACGCGCTGGTAGCCCTGCTCGACGCCTACGCACGTGACAAGGCCGGCGGCGGGCAGCCCCTGAGCGACTTCGCCAGAACCCACCTGGTGGCGGAACTTGCCGCGCGGCCCCAGGCCTTCAGCGTGCTGGCCTTCGACGGCACGCAGCCGGTCGGGCTGGTCAACTGCATCGAGGGGTTTTCAACGTTTGCCTGCCGCCCGCTGGTCAATGTGCACGACGTGGTGGTGCTGGCCAGCCACCGCGGCCGGCGTGTCGGTGAGCTGATGCTGGCCGAGGTCGAGGCCATCGCGCGCGAGCGTGGCGCCTGCAAACTCACGCTGGAAGTGCTGCAGGGCAATGCGTCCGCCATCCGTCTGTATGAACGCATCGGTTTTGCCGCCTACCAGCTCGACCCGGCCATGGGTCAGGCGCAGTTTCTGCAGAAGTGGCTGGCCTGAGGGCGCGCTGAATCAGGCGGGCCGGACCGGTGCCCCGCGCGGGCCCTGCAGCAGCATCAAGGCCCCAAAAGCCAGCGCGCCCAGCGCCGCTGAAAACCACAAGGCGCCCGCGCCGAAGCGGTCAATCGCCAGGCCGAACAGCCAGGGCGAGAGAGCTTGCGCAAAACGCGCCGGCACCATCAGCAGGCCCTGGCGCGCGCCATAGTTCTTGGCGCCGAACAGCACCAGCGGCAGCGTGCCCTTGGCAATCGTCAGCACGCCGTTGCCGGCACCGTGCAGCACGGTGAACACCGCCCCCGCCGGCACACCGACAGCCAGGAACACCAGGGCGCCCAGCGTGTGCATGGCGCCGGCGACGCGCGCCGAGATCAGCGGATGGATGTTGCGCAGCAGCCCGTACTCGAGCAGCCGCCCGGCCACCTGCGCCGGGCCGACCAGCCCGGCAAACACCAGCGCGGTGGCCAGCGGCACGCCGTGCACCTGCAGCAGGCGCGGCAGGTGTGCGGCCATGGCGGTGCTGATGAACCAGGTCGCGGCAAACACAAAGGCCAGCAGCGCCACCATGCGCGTCGGGTTTTGTACGGACGCGGTTTCAGATGCGGAGAGGGTGCCGGCCGGCGCCGGTTCTGCTGGCATGGCCTGTACGGCCGGCGGCTCAGCTGGCGCTACCGGTGTGGAAGGCAGCATCAGGTTCAGCGGCAGCGCCACCAGCAGGTGCAGGCCGGCCCACACCCCGCAGGCGGCACGCCAGCCCCATTCGAGTTCCAGCCAGGCCGACAGCGGCCAGCCCACGGTGCTGGCAAAACCGGCCAGTAGCGTGATGCCGGTGATGGCGCCGCGCGCGTCCTTGCCGTACAGGTGCACCAGCGTGGCAAAGGCGGCTTCATACAGGCCGGCGGCCATGGCCACACCCAGAATGGCCCAGGCCACGAACAGGCCGACCGGTCCCTGCGCCAGGGCCAGGGCCGCCAGCCCGCCGGCAAAAATGAAGCTGGTGGCGGCCAGCACCGGCCGGCCGCCATAACGGTCAATCGCCTTGCCGGCAAAGGGGCCGAGCAGGGCGGACACCACCAGCGCTACGGAGAACCCGAGGAATACCGTCGGCGTGCTGACACCGAGGTCGCGCGCCATCGAGTTCGCGAGCATGGCCGGCAGGTAGTAGCTCGACGCCCACGCCAGGGTCTGGGCGATGCCGAGGCTGGCGACGGTGACGCTGCGGGGTTGGCTCATGGCGTGGCGAGGGTTTGCGTGCTATCAAAAACAGAGCTGTTGCCGCAGGTGGATAAAGGGCTGGAGGCCGATTTGATATGAAGAAATGGCCATGCAGCAGCAACGCCGCCGCCGGCCAGCCCCTCAAGCGCGCTGCGGTGCAAACCAGTGCTGCGTGCGGTTGATGATGGCCACCAGCGACAGCATCACCGGCACTTCGACCAGCACGCCGACCACCGTGGCCAGTGCCGCGCCCGATTGCAGGCCGAACAGCGAAATCGCCACGGCGACCGCCAGCTCGAAGAAGTTGGAGGTGCCGATCAGGCAGGCCGGGCCGGCCACGTTGTGCGGCAGGCTCAAGGCTTTGGCCGCGATGTAGCTGATGATGAAGATGCCGTAGCTCTGCACGATCAGCGGCACCGCGATCATGGCGATCACCAGCGGTTTGGCCACAATCGTTTCGGCCTGGAAGCCGAACAGCAGCACCACGGTGGCAATCAGCCCGATCACCGACCAGGGCTTGAGCTTGGCCACGAAGTCGGCCACCGCGTGGCTGGAGCGGCGCTGCAGCAGATGCCGCGTCGCCATGCCGGCCGCCAGCGGCAGCACCACGTACAGCACGGTGGAAAGCACCAGCGTTTCCCAGGGTACGGTGATGTTGGTCACGCCGAGCAGGAAGGCGGCGATGGGCGCAAAAGCCACCACCATGATCAGGTCGTTGACCGAGACCTGCACCAGCGTGTAGTTGGCGTCGCCCTTGACGAGCTGGCTCCAGACAAACACCATGGCCGTACAGGGCGCCACACCGAGCAGAATCATGCCGGCGATGTATTCGCTGGCCGATTGCGGATCGACCCAGGGCGCAAAAATGTACTGGAAGAACAGCACACCCAGCGCGGCCATGGTGAAGGGCTTGATCAGCCAGTTGACCACCAGCGTGAGGATCAGGCCGCGCGGTTTCTTGCCCACGTCTTTCACGGCCGACCAGTCGATCTGGATCATCATCGGGTAAATCATCACCCAGATGAACACGGCAACCACCAGGTTGACGTGGGCGATCTCCAGCGCGGCAATGCCCTGAAAGGCGGTTGGTGCCAGCAGGCCCAGGCCCACGCCGGCGGCGATGCCCAGTGCCACCCAGACGGTGAGGTAACGTTCAAACAATCCCATGACACTTCCTTTTTTTTGTGAATGGCTTTGCTCAGGCCTGCTTGGCCAGGTCCCGCGCGGCTTGCTGCACCATGGCCCGCGCGAGTTTTTCGGGCGGCAGGTTGATCAGGAGCTCCAGGCGGCGGCGTATCGCGAACAGGGTCTGACGGAAGGCTTCGAGTTTTTTCGCCTCATCACCCTCGACGTCCGAGGGATCGGCGTAACCCCAGTGCGCGGTGGCCGGCTGGCCGGGCCAGTACGGGCAGACCTCACCGGCAGCGTTGTCGCAGACCGTGATCACCAGATCCATCAAAGGTACGGCCCCCACGCTTTTCACTTCGTGTAATGCGCTGCCCCCCGAGGGGGCTGCGCTTGCTTGGGGCGGCCCGGCGCGGCGCGCGCGTGAATCCGGCTGGCCAAACTCGTCCCAGCTTTTACTGCGCAGGCCTTCGGTCGCGATGCCGGCGTTCTGCAGCACCTGCAGCGCCAGCGGGTTCGGCTGCTGGTTCTCACGCGGGCTGCTGCCGGCCGAAAAGGCCTGGAAGCGCCCCTTGCCGATGTGGTTCAGCGTGGCCTCGGCCAGGACGCTGCGGGCCGAATTGTGGGTGCATAAAAACAGGACGTTGAGGGGGCGCGCGGACATTGAAAGTTCTCCAGAAGAAAAGTTTTTGGGGCAGGACGATGGTTCAGAGACAGAGATGCCCTTCGCCCAAGCTGTCATTCCGGACCTGATCCGGAATCCACGGTGGGGGCATGGTGCAGGGCGAAGGCCTGGTGTGGCATGGATGGCGGGTCAGGCCCGCGGTGACAAGGAGGTGTGGCGTTTTCATGACCGTGCGGTGTCCCTGACTTGCTGGCGCTCTTGGGTTCAGCAAGGCGCGCCGGCTGTCGTGACGCACGTGTCCGCACCCGTGGGCCCGGCCAGGCCCGGCGCAGGCAGGCGACCCTCCAGCGCCGGCAGCACCACCACCGGCGAAAAGCCGCCGCCGGCCGTGCGGAAGTTGGTGGTCTGGCCGGTGTAGGTGCGTGCGGCCAGTAGTTGCACCCGGCCGCGGAAGGTGTAGGCGCGCAAGTCCAGCTTCAGGCGGGTGGCCACGCCATCGACATCGACCAGGCGTTCACTGGGCGGCACCAGCGCCTGCGCGATAAAGCCACCGGCCAGGATGTTGCTCCACACACCACGTGTAAGTTTGTCGCCGCGGTAGGCGGCCTTGGCGCCGTAACCCGCCACGGGTTTGAAGAAGAGTTGCCGGCGACGTGCCCAGAGGTCGTCCGCATGGTCGGCGGTAACGAGTTCGGTGTGCGGAACCACGGCTTGCAGCAGGCGCCGGTGTTCAGCCGACACGCCCCAGGAGGCCAGCAGCGCATCGTCACCGAGGGTGATGAGGTTGCGCTTGTCCGCATACAGCGCGTGGGCGCGCGGGTGCGGCGTGACCACCGCCGCGCCGGCCACATACGCGCTGCGCAGGGCTTCATGCGTTGGTTCGGACAGGCTGAAATCGGTCAGGCGGTTGTAGACCAGATCCACCGCCAGGCCCGCGGGCAGGGCGGGGTGCCACAGTGCGCCGTCTTTCCATTGAAGCTCGCACGCGTCGCCCACGGCGGCCGTGATGCCGTGCGCCAGAAAAAGCTGCCGTGCCAATGCAAATTCAGGTGCCAGGTATTGGGCCTCCGGCGCGTCGTCGGTGATCAATACGCTGCGCAGTGGCTGCGCGCCACGCTGGGCTTGCCACTCGGCGCGGAACATCGCCACAAAGGTCTGGTCGATTTGCGCCAGGTCGCTCGAAACATCCATCAGGCCCTGCATCGGTTCGCAGCATTCGCGGTGCGCACGTGCCAGCGCGGCGTTGAGCAGCGCGCCCCCGGCGTTGGTGTTGATCTCGATCAGGCGCGGGCCGTCGGCACCCAGGTGAAAGTCGTACGCCATGAAGACGCCGGCGGGGCCGAAATTCTGGCGGGCAATCCCGGGCGCGCTGGCCAGTGCCGCCTGCTGGTAAGCGGGCAGGGCGATCACGCCTTCAATCGCTGCAATCGCCTGGCCCAGGGTCGCGCGTATGGCCGGGTCCAGAAACACCGCCGTCTCGGAAAACAGGTGCGGGTGTGTCGTGGCCAGTCCGGCCAACATGCCTTGCAGGCTGGGGTCGGTTTCCAGCTGCTGGCGCAGGCGCTCGGGGTTCAGGGTGCGGCACAGGCAGCCCAGATTCAGGGCCTCGGCGAGGTTCATGGCGGTGCCCCGTTCAGCAGGCCGCGCAGGAGGCGGCGTCGGAGACTGCGCAGGCTTCGCCCTGGCAACAGTGTTTGGTCATGTAATTCATGAGCTCCACCATGTGGTCAAAGTTCGCGCGGTAAATCAGGTTGCGGCCGCGCGGCTCGCTGCTGACCAGGCCGGAATGCGCGAGTTCTTTCAGGTGAAAAGACAGCGCGCTGGGCGCTACTTCGAGCTGTTCGGCAATCGCGCCCGGTGTCAGCCCGTCGGGCCCGGCGACCACCAGCGCGCGGAAGGTGCGCAGGCGCTGCGTCTGCGCCAGTGCCGCCAGGGCTTTGACGGCGCCGGTATCATCGAGAGGTTTTGTTTCCATGTTTCAAATATAATTGAATAATCGAAACGAGGCAAGCCCAACCAGGAAAACAGCAATGGCCGACATCACGATTTACCACAACCCCCAGTGCGGCACCTCGCGCAACACGCTGGCGCTGATCCGCAACAGCGGGGTCGAACCCGAAGTCATCGAGTACCTGCAAACTCCGCCCAGCCGGGAAACCCTGGTCGCGCTGGTGGCCCGGACCGGGCAGCCGCTGCGCGCGCTGATCCGCAGCAAGGAAAAGCGCTACGCCGAACTCCAGCTCGACAACCCGGCGCTGACGGACGACCAGCTGCTGGACGCCATGCTGGCCCACCCCCTCCTGATCAACCGGCCCATCGTCGTGACGCCGCTGGGCACACGCCTGTGCCGGCCTTCTGAAGCCGTGCTCGACATCCTGCCTGCGCCGCAGCAGGGCGCTTTCACCAAGGAAGACGGCGAGCCGGTCATCAATGCCAAGGGAGAACGTGTTGCCGGCGCTTGAAGACCTTCCCAACGTAGATAAAGACCTGTTCGCGCTGCCCACAGCCAGCGCACTGCAGGCCTTCCGGCCGTCAGCGCACGCGCCGCGCATTTTGCTGCTCTACGGCTCGGTACGCGAGCGCTCCTACAGCCGCCTGCTCAGCGAGGAGGCCGCGCGCCTGCTGCAGGCCATGGGCGCCGAAACCAGAACCTTTGACCCGAGCGGCCTGCCGCTGCCCGACGACGCGCCCGACAGCCACCCCAAGGTGCAGGAGCTGCGGCAACTCGCGCAGTGGGCCGAAGGCATGGTCTGGACCTCGCCCGAGCGCCACGGCGCCATGACCGGCATCATGAAATCACAGATCGACTGGATCCCGCTGGCCGAGGGCGCGGTACGGCCGACCCAGGGCAAAACCCTGGCCGTGATGCAGGTCAGCGGCGGCTCGCAGTCCTTCAACGCGGTGAGCCAGCTGCGCGTGCTGGGCCGCTGGATGCGCATGCTGACCATTCCCAACCAGTCCTCGGTGGCCAAGGCCTTCCTGGAGTTCGACGAAGCCGGGCGCATGAAGCCTTCCGCCTATTACGACCGCGTGGTCGATGTGATGGAAGAACTCGTGAAGTTCACCTTGCTCACGCGTGATGTGGCGCCTTATCTGGTGGACCGGTACAGCGAGCGCAAGGAGAGTGCGGAGGCACTGTCGAAGCGGGTGAATCAGCGGAGTTTGTGAATCAAATCGGCCTCCAGCCCATGCCGGACAAGCGCAGGCAGCTATTGAATTAATAGCGACCGGTCAGTCTCTCTTTGAAGCAGGGCCTGCTGCTCCCTCCGCTTGCAGAAGGCTGCGAACCAGCCGGCGCGCCACAGGCGAAACCACCAGCACCGCCGGGAAGGCAAACAACCACGCCGTGAGCCAGGAAGTGATCCACAGTGACAGAAAGCCCGGCCCCATCCCGGCGGCGCGCAGCGTGGATATTCCTGCGACCAGCAGCGACATCAGGCCTGACAGAAAGAAGCCGAACAACATGGACTCAAATTTTCGGGGAATCATTGCGTCACCTCCAGATTGGCATTCGCTGCCATGCGCTGCAGTGCTTCAGCAACATTCGTGCCGAACATCCGCGCCGTCTTGATGTCCCCGGGTGCGAACGAATCCGCAGGCGCCGAATGCCCGGCCTGCGCCATCATTCCCGACCAGGAGCCGAGCCGGTTGGCGGCTTCTTCATACGGCACGCCGCTGTGCTGCTCGGGCAGGATGGCGTTGCCGACCCAGACCATGCCGTGTTGCATCGCGAAGACGAAGATGGACAGCAGCGTGGATTGCTTGTCGCCTGCCGGCAGGGACGACACGGTGAAGGCCGATGCCAGTTTTCCCTTGAGGGCGTGGCTTTTCCAGAGCCGGCCCGTCGAATCCATGAAGGTCTTGAAGGTGCCGGAGACACCGCCCAGGTAGGTGGGGGAACCGAAGACGAAGCCGTCATAGTCCAGCAGGTGTTCGGGAGTCTTTGCGAGTTCTTCGGCTTTCAGCAAATGCGCATCGATGCCGGGAACAGATCGCACACCCGCCAGGATGTGCCCGGCAATGTGGCCGGTATGGCCGTGGGCGCTGTGATAGATGACGGCAAGTTGTTTGTTCTTCATGGTGTGGTGTCCAGTTCAAGTTGAGTGAAGTTGAGTGAGTGAATCTCTGAAAAAAGGCTTCATCGCGAGATCCAGGCGATGACGACGGCGGCCAGGTACAGGCCGAGTCCAAAAACGCTGTGATTTACCAGGCTCCTGAGCCGGTTTTTTGCCGGTGCCGGCGTGCGCGACGACGCGATGCCCGCCCCCATGGCGGGCTGCATGACGAGCCAGGGCGCTGCGACTGTGGCTATGCCCACGCACAGCGCCGGCAGCAGCGTCGGGCTGTGCACCCAGTTCATGCCAAAGATGCCGGCCAGAAGGCCCGCGAAGCCGATGCCGGTTGCGTAGTGGACGAACCACCCCAAAACGCGTTCGCCTGGCACCGGCGCGGCCTTCGCGATCGCGTCATGCGTCCAGGTGCCGTTGCGCCAGTGGCCGACCCAGCGGCCGATCATTGCGAAGTTGAGCGTGGGCACGCCCAGGCGCTGGAGAAGCAGCAGCCAGGCGTCCATGACTGCGGTGGCGCCCATGCCGATGAGCAGGATGTGCGCCGCGCCTGCAGTAAATGTGTTCATGTGATTCCTCGTTGACAAAAAGTGACGGTGAGGGCACTCTACAAGTTCAAGTCAACTTGAAGTCAAGAGGTTTTTTCATGGACATCGCCGAAGTCGCCAAAAAGTCAGGCCTGCCTGCCTCCGCGCTGCGCTACTACGAAGAAAAAGGGCTGATCACCTCGGCCGGCCGGCAGGGCCTGCGCCGAACATTTGCACCGGGCGTGCTGGACCAGCTGGCACTGATTGCGCTCGGGCAGGCCGCCGGGTTTTCGCTGGACGACATCGGCGCCATGTTCTCGCCCGACGGTCAGGCCAGCATCGACAGGCAGTCGCTCAGCGCCAAGGCCGACGAGCTGGACAACACGATCAAGCGCCTGAAGGCGATGCGCAACGGGCTCAGACATGCGGCGGTGTGTCCCGCGCCCAGCCACGCCGAGTGCCCGACCTTTCAGCGACTGCTGCGCTCAGCGGCGGCCGGCGAGTTGACGCCACGCGTGAGGAAGCCCGTGCGCGTGCGGTCGAAGGCGTGAGCGCGCTGGCCAGGCTGGACGCGAGCTGCCGCGTTGGTGGGGCAACCAGGCTCATGGACCGACGCTTGCATGAGAAACAGGCCTGCAGCCCTTATGGATCGGTCGGTGTCAGCTATTGAATTGGTAGCGAATGGCCGTGCGCCTTGTTTTGCCAGCTGCGCGAGTGGCTCAGACCTCAGTCAAATAAATACTCCACCTCACCCAACCAGCGCTCCTCGATGCGCGTGAGGTTGGCCCGCTTTCCAACCTGCACCCGGTGGCCCACCGAGCTGCGAAAAGCGGTCCCCTCGATTTCTTCCAGCCACCTGTCGGCCGTCTCCTCGGGAAAGTCCAGGCCAAGCGCTTCAGCCGCGTCAATGCCGCTTTCGTACCCTTTGGCATAAGCGTACAGAAGTGACATCGTGTCGCGATGACGGCCTGGAACGCAGTAAAAAACGCCAAACGCCCTGTCGTAAACAAACGGACGGCTCAGGTCGGCAAGATGGAGCGGCTCCGGTTCGGAGGCGCCGGTTCTCTCGAGGGCCTGCAATTGTTGAGAGGTCAAACTTCGCATGGCTGTCTGGTTCAGGCCGCAGCCCGGTACTTCAAATCAAGCCGGGATGGGCGCTTGTGGTTCATGGCCTTTATCTTTTACACAACGATATATTCAGCCGCTGGGCGCGTCAACGTCTGGGGACGGTGCATTCGGTTTCATGCTAGTCCGCTTTGGAGGCGTTTGCACGGGTTCTGGGGATGTAAATAAGTCACACCAAAGTTGGGTGTGCGGCGGATCAACCTGCTGCGCGTGCTGACGATTCCCGATCAGTCGTCGGTGGTCGGTGTGGTGGACGTGATGGAAGAACTCGTCAAGTTCACGTTGCTTACTCGCGATGTCGCGCCCTACCTGGTGGACCGGTACAGCGAGCGCAAGGAGAGTGCGGAGGCGCTGTTCTGGCGGGTGAAGCAGCGGAGTTTGTGAATCTTATAAGTCTTACAGGGCGCTGGTTTTGCCCTTGGCGGGCGGGCGTTAGTAGCTATTGAGGTAGTAGCATACTGATTCATCCATGCTAAAGGATAAGGCGCAACAACCTCATCTGGATGGCGTAGTTAATGCGGCTTGAAACTATTGCCCGCTCTGCGTGTCCTGTCATAGGATACAACTACGAAATTGGTTCTCCGATTACGCAAGAAGCCGTCGTGAGCCTTTCGCAGCTTCAAATCGATCATTTCATATACCTTCTGGGTTTCGACGCTCACGGGTGCCACTATTGCACTTTCCCGGACTTCGCCGAACGCGCTGACAGCTTCCGGCATCCGGTCGTTGACCTCCCCGGCGCATAGTGCAATAAGTTTGCCTGGGTTAAATTGCAACTTCGCGGCGTCGAGCTTCCCCTGCATCGCAAAAACCTTCTCTACGGTGTGACCAAGCCACTTTGCGGAGAAATCGAATTGTTTCGCTTCGATCGAGAGGGCAGACGGATCAGATTCCGGACGGGCGCGACGTAAGCATCGTTCGATTAGACCCCCTACAAGTGCGAGCAGCATGGGTGATGAAAAACGACTCTGTTGCCTTTGGAGAAGGGCCAATGTCGCAGTGGCGGCAGCATCGTCTTGGCCCAATCTCAATACCTGTAAAAGAAATGCATCGAGTTGAGCTAACGTGGGGGAGCCGGGGGTCTTCGACTGGTGAGCCAGCACGATGATCGCCACCGTCCACATATCTACTTGCGCAGGTTGTCTAAGGGCGGTTTGTTCGATATTTTCAATTAGACGAGGGAACCTCGAGTAAAACAAAAGGTACGAAGGTGACAGTAGACCGGGGCTGGAACGCAGTGTGTCGTACCAGTCCATGACGTAGTCCAGATCTGGCGTTTGATTCAAAAATGAGATGATGTCCGGGGTGATATGTGCCGAGTACTCAGCGTGTGCATTCGGGTCGGGTTTTGCCAATCGTAGTCGTTCAGCTACCAAAAATTCCTGGAAAGAACGGTGTGCGAAGTACAAAACTCCAGAGTCTTTCTCCTCTGTAAGAGTGGAAACGATGTACTCGTTTCGCTTGCCCTCAAGATCAGTTGCGTTTCCGTCAGGCAACTCGGCCAACAAGGAGTTGGGTATTTCCTCTCGCCCGAAGCTGCCTTGCACTTTGCCTATGCGTCGCCAAGCCCACCAAGCCACATCACGCTGGAATTGCAAGCGATCACCGAGCGGAATAGCCTTGCGGGCACGCTTTTGCGTCGTGTCCCGCTCCACCATGGAACGAATGAAGTGATCGTAAAGTCGATATCGGGTGAAGTCGCCGAAATCAAAGCTTGGGTCAGCTGCAAGTTCGGAGATCAGTTGCACGTGAACTGGGCGCGCGAGCAGATCAGGTGGTACGCGATCCAACACTTCGGCCGTCCGTTCCTCCACGAACGAGCTCTTGTACGTAAAGCGTCCGGCTACCTGATAGCGACTAACGATATTTTTGAGATTGCTAAAAAGAAGGTCTTGGCGTTCGGCTTCATTGAAGAAGGCAAGTGTCAACTCCTGCCACTGATTGAACTCCGTGCTGGCGACGCTCTGTCCTCCGACCCTCCTAATGCCGCGAAAGACCAAATCTTGCGCATCTGAGGGGAGCGCATTGGGCCGGCCAAGCAAAATCACCTTGCTTTGGCCTTTTAACAGGCGATTGAATTCTCGAAAGTTTGAGAAGAAGTCAGAGGCCGTCATTGCGTGCTTCATTTCGTCGAAGCCGTCCAGAATCACTAGCAATCGTCCTGTCTGGTTTAGGTAGTCGAAGGTCTTGAACTGGTACCCGGGTGCCGGACTGTCGGCGGTAAATTCGGCTCCGAAGAGCGCTTCCAGGCGCGTTTCATGCACAACCTCGCCGAGTTTTTTGATGATGGGGATACGCTGAGTCGGATCAGCCAAGTAGGCATTGGCGTAATAACCCGCGACTCGTCGTGCCAAGCTGGTCTTTCCCTGACCATAGCTCCCCAAGATTGCAAGTCCGTTGCCTGCTGGCGAGGACACCCACGCTTGCAGTTTCTCAAGCGCGGCTCCATCGTGCCCATCGAATCGGGCTTCGACATACGACGCCTCCTCAATGGGCTGCAGACCTGCAAGCGTCTGGACGTACTTGCGTATCCCAAGAAGCGACTCTTCTAGTTCTTGAATGGTTAAGTGGCGCGCATACCGCCAGCCTTTAATGGAATCTGCTGCGGCGCTTCCAACAGGCTTTCTGCTGACGATAAGTACGCCGTCAATGTACCCGGCGTCAAGCAGTCGCTGGTACTTTGGCCAAATTTTCTCTTCGATGTACGTCTTGGTCAGAGGGGTCTCATAGCTCTTGCACTCGACGGCCATCCGATCAGTGCGACCGAAATCCACACGAGTGAAAAGCACGTCGACCTTCGTGCCATTCACGTACTGTTCTGGCTGTGCATCGGGGAACTGAGTGCGCAGTAGCTCGCAAACCAAGTCGCGGAAAGAGTCTCCAACTTCGGTCGTCGATGGTGATTTTTTATGTGTCACAACGGGGACTGTAACAGCGCGTGTTTATAACGTCTTGTGGTGCGTTTTTTTTCTTCGAGTTGTCTCTATATGCGAGGGAAGGCTATGGCAAGTGGTTTTGCTTTCACCCTAATCTCCAGTTCTCCAGATTGGTGCGAGCCGCCTTGTACTCAGTCTGGATCACACGTTCCTGCGAATCCCTGGCTGACATGTCAGGGGCGCTGGCTGTCGTTGCAATCAGCAGATCTGCCATCACCATTTCCGCCGTGACGACCCAGCAGCCCTGGGTGCGCATGTCCATCACTCACTTCCGGGCGAGCGAGACCGCGTCAGCACCCGCCGGATACCGCTGCGGCGCGGCCGAATCGTTCGCGGCGCGCCACACGGCTTCGGCCGCGTCGGCGGCCGTGGTCATGGCCGCCGGGTTGCCCAGCGTTACCGAATAAAATCAGCCTCCAGTCCTTGCTGCGAAAGCGCAAGCAGCTATCTATTTGGTAGCGGATGAAGTCACTGCAGCAGTGGCAGCACCACGCGTAGCGAGCAAGGCACCATGGCGTACCGCCACCAGATCCCCTTCGGCCAGCGGCTGCCAGGCCTCGTCGGTGAGCGGCACGCTTGCGATAAACAGGGCGTGGCGCTCCTCCTGCACGATCGCGACGCCGGCTTCGCGGGCTGTCGCCGGCTCCTCGGGTGGGCAATGCCGTTGCAGCATCCACAGGCCTGGCGGCCCGGGACGGCCGAGGTCGGGTTGCAGGCGCTTGTGGCCGTGTGCAAACAGGGTGTCGCCGTCGGCGTAAAGAAAGTTGGCCGGGCCGAGCGCGCGCAGGTCGGCGGCGAAGGACGCCAGCAGCGACAGGCGTGCGTCCAAGGATGGAGGCTCGGCCCCGTCCCACAGTGGCCGCAGGCGTTCCATCAGGGCGCAGAAAGCATGTTCCGAATCGGTCTGCCCCACGGGCCGGTAGGCGCCGAGCGTCAGCGTTTTGCAGCTTTCGATGCCGGGCAGGTCGCCGTTGTGGGCAAACACATGGGTGCGGCCACCCAGTTCCCGAACAAAGGGCTGCGTGTTCGAGAAGCTCACCGCGCCACGCGTGGCATGGCGGATGTGCGAGATGGCCAGTTGGGTGCTCGGCCCCTGGGTTTCGAGGTAGCGAACCAAGGGGCTGTCTCCGGCGGCCAGCGGTTCGCGGAACAGCGCCACGTCTTCGCCCTGGTAGAAGGCAACGCCCCAGCCGTCGCGCGAGCTGCCGGTTGCGCCGCCGCGCGAAGCCAGGGTGTGGAGCGAAAATGTCAGCCGGGTCGGCCCGGAAGTCGAGAGGGCCAGGAGCTCACACATCAGGTGGGGCGCAAGGCGCGGTGAAGGCTTGCTGCATGACCTGCAGCGTCACGTGCGTGATGTCGAAACGGTCGTGCAACTGGTCGGTCGCGTGTTTCAGGAAAGCGTCGTCTGCGTGTCCCTGCGGCATCACCAGATGCGCCGTCAGCGCGACTTGCGACGTGCCCATCGCCCAGATGTGCAGGTCGTGCACCCGTGTCACGCCTGGCAGCGCCGCCAGACATGCCTGAACGGCCTGCGGGTCCACGCTGTCGGGGACGCCGTCAAACAGCATGTGAAGCGACTGCTTGAAAAGGCTCGCGGTTCCCGCCAGGATGACGCCCGCAATCAGCAGGCTGACCACCGGGTCCAGCCACACCCAGCCCATCCACAATGTCAGCGCCCCCGCGACCACCACCCCGGCAGACACCAGGGCGTCGGCGGCCATGTGCATGAAGGCGCCGCGGATATTGAGGTCGTGCTCGCGCCCGCGCATGAACAGCAGGGCGGTGGCGGTGTTGATCACAATGCCGATGCCGGCCACCACCATGATGGTCACGCCCTCGGCACCGGCCAGCGGCTCGGGCGAGAAAAGGCGGCCCACCGCTTCCCAGGCCAGTGCACCCATCGCCATCAGGAGCAGCAGGGCATTGGCAAAAGCCGCCAGAATGGTGCCGCGCTTCCAGCCGTAGGTGTGGCGCGCGTTGGGGCGCAGCTTGCTGGCCAGTGCGCCGCCCCACGCCAGGACCAGACCCGCCACGTCGCTCAGGTTGTGCCCGGCGTCGGCCAGCAGGGCCAGCGAGTTGATTTTCCAGCCGTAAAACGCCTCGATCGCCACAAAGACGATGTTGAGCACAATGCCGATGGCAAAAGCCCGGTTGAAGTTGGCGGGCGCGTGCCCATGGTCGTGGTCGTGGTCAGCGCTCATGCGGCGGGGGCCTCCGGCATCACCGCGACACTGCCCGGCGGGAAATAGGCGGGTGGGTCCGACGCATCGAAGGATTCCTCGAATGCACGGCCCCAGGCGGCCATCATGGACTCGCGTTGACTGCCGGCTTCCTCACACATCCACGCCCTGATTTCTTTTGCGTATCCCATGCACATGTCGCTTGTCCTCTCGTTGCGATGTCGATGTTGCTTGCGGTTCAGCGCCGCCGCAGGACACCACTCAAGTCAGTTCCCGGCGCAACGGTATTGAACACCGTGCCGTATTTCTTCACATTTTCATGCAGCAAGTCCAGTCGCTGGTCCGACTCGTCGGTATCCACGATGATTTCGTAACGGATGGACTCCATTCGGGGCGGCACGTCCTGCCGCACGCCATCGACGATGACTTCAATACCGCGCATCCTGAACTTCAGAATAGGCGCCACCCGCTCCATTCCCTTGATCATGCAGGCCGAGAGGGCCGCCAGCAACAGCTCTGCCGGGTTGAATGCATCCGGGTTGCCCGCCAGGTCGGTATCCAGGGCGATTTCGGCGTTTTTGCAATTCGACAGGCTACCGTGCGCGTCGACGCGGCGCGACGCCACATGAAAAGTCATTTTGGCGGCGGGCTGGCTCATGAAGGGTGATCCTTGTCGGTTGCGTTCGTACTCAGGGCAGGCGCGGCACAAGCGTCAAGGTGCCCCCGACGACAGGGTAACCCTTTTGCAGCGGGGGAACGCGCTTTCGTTGCTCAAGCGGTGGCAGTAAGCCACTGCTCGATCTTGTCACGGCTGGGCACGCCGCCCGCATGGACCACCTTGCCATTGATGACAACACCGGGTGTGCTCATCACGCCGTAGCCCATGATGTCGCGCAATTCCTCCACTTTTTCCAGATGGATGGTGACGCCTTTGGCTTTTGCCACCTGGTCGATGAGGGCGATGGTGTTCTTGCAGTTGGCGCAGCCGGTGCCGAGTACCTTGATGTCCATGGTGTTTCCTTGAGATTGAAGTTGATGAAATAAAGCTGTGCCTACAGCACCGCGTTGAATACAAAACCTACCAGCAGGATGCCGCCGGACACCACCGCCACAAAGGTGACAATCAGCCGCAGCTTGAGCACCTTGCGCAGGATGATCAGCTCGGGCAGGGACAGCGCAATCACGCTCATCATGAAAGCCAGCACGGTGCCCAGGGCCGCGCCCTTGGCCAGCAGCGCCTGCACGATGGGAATCACGCCTGCTGCATTGGTGTACATCGGCACACCCATCAGCACCGCCAGCGGCACCGACCACCAGGCTTCCTTGCCCATGAAGCTGGCCATGAACGCTTCCGGCACATAGCCATGGATCAAAGCGCCCAGTGTTATGCCGCCCAGGATGTAGGGCCAGACCTTGCCCACGATCTCGCGTACCGCTGAAAAGCCGGCTTGAATGCGGTCAGCCAGCGTGGTCTGCGCGTCTTCAAACTGGGCCGAAGTTTTGGGCATGTCGCGCACCCAGTCTTCCAGCCAGGCTTCCATCTTGAGGCGGCCAATGACCCAGCCCGCGACGATGGCGACCGTCAGGCCCAGGCCCAGGTACAACAGCGCCACTTTCCAGCCGAACAGGCCAAACAGCAACGTCAGCGCCACTTCGTTGACCATGGGGGCAGAGATCAGGAAGGAGAACGTGACCCCCAGCGGCACCCCCGCCTGCACAAAACCGATGAACAGCGGCACCGCGGAGCATGAACAAAACGGCGTGACGATGCCCAGGGACGCGGCCATCACGTTGGCCACGCCCTCGCTGCGACCGGCCAGCAGGGCGCGGGTGCGCTCCGGCGTGAAGTAGCTGTTGATCATGCCCATGACAAACACCACGCCGGTCAGCAACATCAGCACCTTGGGCGTGTCGTAGAAGAAAAACTGCAGCGCACCACCCAGGTGGCTGGCCCGGTCTACCGGCAAGGCGGCGACCAGTGCTTCAGAGCCGGGAAGCAGTGTCTGGTAAAGGCCCAGCCAGACCAGAGCGGCCAGGATCAAAAAGATGACCGGCTGGCGCAGGGGCCAGGATTTTTGCGGCGTCGTGACGGTGTTCATACCCATGAAGACGAACGGAATCGGCAAAAGACGCACAAATCGCAGAAATAATGATGAAATATGCCTCCAGCCCTTATGCAGAAAGCGCAAGAAGCTATCAAAATAGTAGCAAAAGAGGGTGTAGGCACGGCTGCGGGGCCGGTGCTCAGCGTTCTTTCAAGCCGCCAGCTCTACGGACGCGGCACAAAATCCGCGACGTGCCCGGTATCGTCGATTTGCACCTGGCAAGCCACGGTCATGCGCTGCTTCAGGCGCTGGCGTGCGCGCTGCAGGCGCGATTTGGCGGCGCTGAGGTTCAGCCCCCTGGCGGCGGCGAACTCGGCTTGGGGCATGCCTTGCAGGTCACAGAGCGTGATGACCTCGCGGTCCTCGGCCGTCAGCTCAGAGAGCACGCGCGGCAGGCAGGCCGTGAGGGTGTCCACCGTGTCGGCTTCGTCGGCAGGTGCGGCCAGGTCGTCGGGTACTTCCACGGTCGCGCGGGCCACGCGCAGCCGATCGGCCAGTGTGTTGCGCGCCACCTCGAACAGCCAGGCGCGGGCGTTTTGCACCGAGCAGAAGCGTTCACCCTGGCGCAGGGCCTTGATGAACAGGTCCTGCAGCAGGTCGTCGGCCTCGGCAGGGTTGCCCAGCCGATGGCGCAGCCAGCCGCGCAACTCGGGCGCGTGGGTGGCCCAGGCGGTGGTCAGACAATTCGGTGCGGCTCCGTTCAACATGGTTTCCTCAGGCACTGATGGCCAGCCGCTTCATTTTCGCCCAAGGTGCCATGGGGTTGGTGACGTCATTGCTTTTCCTGCTGCAGGGCAGGAGCGATGCCGGAACGGACAGTTCACTGAAATCGCCTGAATTTCAAGTCAGTCAGCCCCCGCCCACGAAGGACGGGCGCAGGCAGCTACGCAATTCATAGTCTGCGCAGTCACCAACTGACTGTCATCAAACTGCCACCAAACCGACATGAACACGTCACCCTCGACTTCCAGAATCACCGCATCAGTCAAAAACACGATGGAGAGTGATTCATGGGTCAAGGTTTCGGCAGGGATTATGAGCAGGGTGAAGGCGTCAACACGACGTGCAATCCGTTCATTCATGAAGTAGACGGTGAGCGTCGCCATGTGCTGCGTTGCACGACGGCGGCGGTGGCGCTGCTGATGGGGTCGCACACGCTGACGGCCAGCGCCGCGGCGCCCGCCAAAGGCAGGCCGCTCGGTTTTACCGGCGTATCGACTTCCAGCGCCGACGCGCTGGTGGTGCCGCCCGAGTACGAAGCCCAGGTGCTGTACCGCTGGGGCGACGCGACCGGTATTGCCGGGGCTGCGGCACCGGCCTTCAGTGCGGATGCGTCGAACAGCTGGCAGGAGCAGCTGCTGCAGTCGGGCATGCACCACGACGGCATGGAGTTTTTCCCGCTGGACAAGAACCCGCGCCACGGCCTGCTGGCCATCAACCACGAATACACCGACGACGGCCTGCTGCACAGCGACGGCATGAAGACCTGGACCGCCGACAAGGTGCGCAAGTCGCAGGCGGCGCACGGCGTCAGCGTGATCGAGGTGGTGGAACGCGCCGGTGTCTGGCGCGTGATGCCCAACTCGCGTTATGCGCGCCGCATCACCGGCAACACACCCATGCAGTTCAGCGGCCCGGCCGCCGGGCATGCGCTGCTGAAAACTTCGGCCGATCCCGAGGGCATGCGCCCGCTGGGCACGCTGAACAACTGCGCCGCCGGCCAGACGCCCTGGGGCACCTTCCTGACCTGCGAGGAAAACTGGAACGGTTACTTCTCGGCGCAGGACAAGCCGAACCCGGACGAGGCGCGTTACGGCCTGCGTGCCAAGGGCTTTGGTTACCGCTGGCACGAGTTTGACGAACGTTTTGATGTGGCCAAACACCCGAACGAGCCACACCGCTTCGGCTGGGTGGTGGAGATCGATCCGCAGGACCCGACACAGACTCCGATCAAGCGCACGGCGCTGGGCCGCATCAAACATGAAGGGGCAACGGCGACGCTGTCCCGCGATGGCCGCGCGGTGGTCTACATGGGTGATGACGAGCGTTTTGAGTACATCTACAAGTTTGTCAGTCGCGACAAGGTCAAGCCCGGTGGTTACCGCGCCAACAAGGACATTCTGGACCACGGTACGCTGTATGTGGCGCGCTTTGATGCACAGGGTTACGGCCGCTGGCTGCCGCTGGTGCATGGCGAAGACGGCCTCAATGCCGCCAGCGGCTTTGCCAGCCAGGCCGACGTGGTGGTGAAGTGCCGTCAGGCGGCAGACGTGGTGGGTGCCACCAAAATGGACCGCCCCGAGTGGGTGGCGGTGCACCCCAACACCGGCGAGGTGTTTGTCACGCTGACCAACAACAGCCGCCGCGGCCAGGGCGGCCGCATGGCCGACGCTGCCAATCCGCGCAACGACAACATCATGGGCCACATCATCCGCTGGCGCGAAGGCAAGAGCCGTCAGGGCGACGCTGTCAGCCGGCTCGACGGCGACGCCAGCGCCACCGAGTTCCGCTGGATGCACTTTGCCCTGGCAGGTGACCCGAATGCCGACAAGGCCGAATACCGCGGCACCATCAAGGGCGACATGTACGGCAGCCCCGACGGCCTGCAGTTCGATGCGGGTGGCCTGCTCTGGATACAAACCGACATTTCGGGATCGGCCATGCACAAGGGTGCCTACAAAGGCATAGGCAACAACATGATGCTGTGCGCCGACCCGGCGACCGGCGAGACCAAACGCTTTTTGACCGGCCCGGCCGGTTGCGAGGTCACCGGGATGAGCTTCACGCCGGACCGCCGCGCGGTCTTCATCAACATCCAGCACCCCGGTGAAACCGCCGGCGCGCGCGGCAATCCGGCCCAGCCGAAGGCGGTGAGCCATTGGCCGGACGGCCCGGCGGGCGGACGGCCGCGCTCGGCCACCGTCGTCATCCGGCGCAAGGATGGCGGCATCGTCGGGACCTAGTTTCCAAGCAGCAACAGCCCCGACCTCCGGGGCTTTTTTACAGAATTTTTGAGTGCCGGTATCGAGAGTTGAGTGTCGAGAGTCATTTGCGAGAAGACAACCAGGAGTCCATCATGAAAGAACTGCCCAATCCCACCTTTGCATTGTCGCCAGTCGCAATGCCACGGGGGTCACTTCATCAAAGCTCTCATGCTGCCAATCCGGTCGCTGTTCAAGGGGCTGCGCCGGGGAAAATCCAGGTAGGCTGGGCCCGGCACCAGGACGAGGTCCGGCAGGCGCAGCGGCTGAGGTACCAGGTCTTCGCGCTGGAGATGGGGGCGACGCTGCCCAGCACGGTGCCGGGCCACGACATCGACCTGTTCGACGATTTCTGCGAACACCTGCTGGTGCGCGACGAAGCCAGCCAGGAAGTCATAGGCACCTACCGCGTGCTGACGCCGACCCAGGCCAAACGCGTGGGCAGCACCTACAGTGATACGGAGTTCGACCTCACGCGCCTGCGCGCCCTGCGCGAGCGCATGGTTGAGCTGGGGCGCAGCTGTGTGCATGCCGACTACCGCCACGGCGGTGTGATCCTGGCCTTGTGGGGCGCGCTGGCCGAGTTCATGGCGCGCAACCAGCTCGACACCATGATTGGCTGCGCCAGCATTCCGATGCAGCACAGCGGCCATCCGGAATACGGCAGCGGGCATGCCGCGGCCAGCATCTGGCGCCAGGTGCGGCAAAGCCACCTCGCCGCCATCGAATACCACGTGACGCCGCGCCTGGCCCTGCCGGTTGAGCAGCTCGACGACTCGCTGGACGTCGAGCCGCCCGCGCTGATCAAGGGTTACCTGCGCCTGGGCGCCAGGGTGCTGGGCGCGCCGGCCTGGGACCCGGACTTCAATTCAGCCGACCTGCCCATGATGATGCGTATTGCCGACCTGCCGCCGCGTTATCGCAAGCATTTTTCCGCGAGGGAGGCCTGATGCGTACGCTGTTCGACAAGCTTGGTTCGCTCAACCCCGGTCTCCCGCAAGGTGGGGACGATGCGCATGACGACGCCGCACTGCGCAAGCGTTACCGCAGCATCTTCATCTCCGACCTGCATCTGGGCACGCCAGGCTGCCAGGCCGCGGCGCTGCTGGATTTCCTCAAGGCGCACCCGAGCGACTACCTCTACCTGGTGGGCGACATCGTGGACGGCTGGCAACTGCGGCGCAAATGGTACTGGCCGCAGTCGCACAACGACGTGGTGCAAAAGCTGCTGCGGCGCGCACGCAAGGGCTGCCGGATTGTCTACGTGCCCGGCAACCATGATGAGTTTGCGCGTGAATTTATCGGCCACCAGTTCGGCGGCATCGAGGTCATGGAAGAAGCGGTCCACGTCACGGCCGATGGCCGCCACCTGTGGATCGTCCACGGCGACTATTTCGATGCTGTCGTGCAGTGCGCCCGCTGGCTGGCCTATGTGGGCGACAACCTGTATGAATTCACGCTCAAGCTCAACCGCCACCTCAACAGCCTGCGCGCGCGCATGGGCCTGCCGTACTGGTCGCTCTCGGCCTACCTCAAACACAAGGTCAAGAGCGCGCTGAACTACGTCACCGACTTTGAAGTCGCCGTGGCCAACGAGGCGCGCCGGCGCGGCCACCAGGGGGTGGTCTGCGGCCACATTCACCGCGCCGAAATGCGCGACATCAACGGCGTGCTGTATTGCAACGACGGCGACTGGGTCGAAAGCCGCACCGCGCTGGTGGAACACTACGACGGCAAGCTGGAGCTGCTGCACTGGGCGCCGTCCCATGAAACCCATCGAAGGGAGCCACTGAAAAGTGGAATTAGCGGAGAGGTCTCCCCTCTGTTCGAGCCGGGGCCGCGGAACTGGCTTGGCCAGGCCGCAGGCGCAGCGGCCCCCCCGGGGGGCAGGGCGCTACACGAAGTGAGCAACCGTGGGGGCCAGTTACAGTCATGAAGATAGCCCTTGTTACCGACGCCTGGCAGCCGCAGGTCAATGGCGTGGTGACCACGCTGGTGGAACTGGTGCGTGAACTGCAGGCCCTGGGCCACACGGTGGAAGTCATCCATCCCGGCCTGTTCAAAACGCGGCCTTGCCCGGGTTATGCCGGCATCGACCTGGCCGTGCGCCCAAAAGCCTTGCTGACCGGGCGGCTGGATGCCTTTGCGCCCGAAGCCATCCACATCGCCACCGAAGGCCCGCTGGGCTGGGCAGCGCGCAGCTATTGCCGCAAGCGGGGCCTGCGTTTTACCACTGCGTTCCACACCAAATTTCCGGAAATCCTCCATGCCGCGTTGAAAATACCGCTGTCCTGGGGTTATGCGCTGTTCCGGCACTTCCACAAGGCCTCCTCCGGGGTCATGGTTCCCACCCACGGTGTGTTGCGCATGCTGGAGCAGCGCGGTTTTCGCCAGCTGCGCAGCTGGACGCATGGGGTGGACACCGCCTTGTTCCCGTTTCATCCCGAGGCGCGGCTCTACCCCCGCATGGGCACGCTGGTGCGGCCGGTGTCGCTGTTTGTCGGCCGCGTGTCGTATGAGAAAAACATCGAGGCCTTCCTGGCACTGGACATTCCGGGGACCAAGGTGGTCTGCGGTGTCGGGCCGCTGGAGGCGTCGCTCAAGGAGCGTTATCCGCAGGTACGCTGGCTTGGCGTGCTGCCGCGCGACGAGCTGGCCAAGGTGTACGCCGCCGCCGATGTGTTTGTTTTCCCCAGCCGGTCGGAGACTTTCGGCCTGGTGATGCTCGAAGCCATGGCCAGCGGCACGCCGGTTGCGGCCTACCCGGTCGACGGTCCGCTGGAGGTGCTGGGCAAGCCGGACGGCAGCCGCCACGGCGGTGTGCTGGATGAGGACCTGAAGCACGCCTGTTACAGCGCGATGGCGGTGCCGCGCCATGAAGCGCGCGCCCGTTCGCTGGACTTCAGCTGGGCACATGCCGCCCAGCTGTTCGAAGGGTATCTGGTGCCGGTACGTGGCCAGGCCACCAGTCCCCTGGTGACGGCGCAAGCAGCCGCCTGAAACATTTGACATGATGTTGTCACGCATTTGTCATCAAACCAGCGCACACTGACAAGTCAGATTCATGACAATTACCAGTTCGGACCGCATGTTTCAAACTTCTGCCAATTCGCTCCCGGCTGTGAGCGCCCCTGCCGCGGCTGCAGCCGTCCAGTTTCTGGACCGGGATCACAGCATCCTGGCTTTCAATGAGCGGGTGCTGGACTGGGCCAGGCGGCCCGACGTGCCGCTGCTGGAGCGGCTGCGCTTCCTGTGCATTGTTTCGTCCAACCTGGACGAGTTTTTCGAGGTGCGCGCCGCACTGCACCTGACGGCTGCGCTCAATCAGGAGCAGAAGGCGCCTTACTCGGCCGAGTCTTTCAAGACCCTGTCTGCCGCCGCCCACGACATGGTGGCGCGTCAGTACGCGCTGTACAACGACGAGTTGATGCCTGAATTTGCGAAGCAGGGCATCCGGATCGTTTCCCACGGCGACCGCAGTGCGGCGCAGCGCCGCTGGGTCAAGGCCTACTTCGAGCGTGAGGTCCGGCCGCTGTTGATTCCGGTCGGGCTGGACCCTTCGCATCCGTTTCCGCAGGTGGCCAACAAGTCGCTCAATTTCATTGTCCGGCTCGGCGGGCGCGATGCCTTCGGCCGCGAGAACGACATCGCGATCGTCAAGGTGCCGCGGGTACTGCCGCGCCTGATCCACATGCCCGACAAGGGCTCGCAGAAAAAGCTGCTGTTTGTCTCGTTGTCGAGCATCATCCGGGCGCACCTGGCCGATCTGTTTCCGGGCCGCGAAGTCGGGGAGTTTTCGCAGTTTCGCGTGACGCGCCATTCCGACCTGGCGGTTGATGAGGACGACGTGAAAAACCTGCGCACCGCGTTGCGTCTGGGCCTGGAGCAGCGTCATTACGGGCAGGCGGTGCGGCTGGAGGTGTCGGCCGGTTGCTCGAAACATCTATCGGATTTTCTGCTGGGCCAGTTCAGCCTGCCGGAGGAAGCCTTGTACCGCGTACACGGTCCGGTCAACCTGGTGCGCCTGACCCAGCTGGTGGACCTGGTCAATGACCCGAAGCTGCTTTTTCCGCCCTACAAGGCCTGTTACCCGACGCAACTGGTGCCGGGGCAGTCGTTTTTTGAACGGCTCAAGCAAGGCGACGTGTCCATCCACCAGCCCTTCGAGAGTTTCAACGGCGTGCTCGATTTCCTGCGCGAGGCCGTGAACGACCCGCAGGTGCTGGCCATCCGGCAGACCATTTACCGAACCGGGCCCGACTCCGAACTCATGGTCCTGCTGCGCGAGGCGGTGCGTCGCGGCAAGGAAGTCACGGTGGTGCTCGAGCTCAAGGCGCGCTTCGACGAGGAAGCCAACATCAACTGGGCCGAGATGCTGGAGTCGATCGGGGCGCAGGTGGTGTATGGCGTGGTCGGGCTCAAGACCCACGCCAAGATGCTGCTGGTCACGCGGCGTGAAGGTCGCCAGCTGGTGCGTTATGCGCATCTTTCCACCGGCAACTACAACCCGAACACCGCGCGCCTTTACACCGATGTGAGTTACCTGACGGGCGACCCGACGTTGACGGCGGAAATCGACAGCGTCTTCGGGCATCTGGCCAGCCAGAGCAAATTGCCCAAGCTGCAGCGCCTGCTGGTGGCGCCTTTTCAGCTGCAGCGCAAGCTGATCGAAAAAATCGATGCCCTGGCGGAAGCCGCTGCGCTCGGCAAGGACACACGCCTGGTGGCCAAGATGAACGCCCTGACCGACGAAGGCCTGATGCTGGCCCTGGTCCGGGCAGGGCAACGCGGCGTGAAAATTGACCTGGTGGTGCGCGGCGCCTGCATGTTGCCTGCCGGCGTCCCGGGGGTGACGGACAACATCCGGGTGCGTTCCATCATCGGCCGCTTCCTGGAGCATTCACGCGTGTTCTATTTTCGCTGTGACGGGGAGGAAACCCTGTACCTGTCCAGCGCCGACTGGATGAACCGCAACATGCTGCGGCGCGTCGAGCTGGCCTGGTCGGTGACCGATCCCGCGCTGCGCCAGCGCATCATTGACGAATGCCTGGTCGCCTACCTGCATGACAGCCAGGACGCCTGGGACCTGCAGCCCGATGGCAGCTATTTGCAGGCGGGCGCATCGCAGCGGGGCGAGCAACACGGCGCGCAGGCTGCGCTGATGGCCCGTTACTCGGCCGGCGACGCCGTGATGGAAGCCTAGCGATGGACCTGATCCTGTGGCGTCATGCAGAGGCTGAAGAGTCGCCTGCCGACGCGCAGGGCGGGAACGACCTCGAACGTTCATTGACACCGAGAGGCGAGAAGCAGGCGGCCCGCATGGCGGCCTGGCTGGACCGCCAATTGCCGGAGCGGGCGCGCATTCTCGTGAGTCCGGCGCGCCGCTGCGAGCAGACGGCGCTGGCGCTGGGGCGCAAGTACAAGATCCGTGCCGAACTCGGGCCCGACGCGCCGCCGTCGCAACTGCTCGAACTGGTGCAATGGCCGGTCAACAAGCTGCCTATCCTGGTGATCGGCCATCAGCCGACGCTGGGACAAACCATCGCCCAGTTGCTGGGCCTCCAGGAAAGCGAATGCGCCGTGAAGAAGGGGGCGCTCTGGTGGCTGCGCACGCGTGAGCGCGAAGAGGGGTTGCAGACCGTGGTGGTCACGGTGCAATCACCCGAACTGCTCTGAGCCACGCCTGCCGGCTGGGCTGCGCTGGTTCAGGAAGACTTTGTCGGGCGACCGGTCTTGATCGCCGGCACATTGGCCAACGCCGTCAGAAAGGCTGCATCCTGCATGGCTGCCAGTGCCTTGATGCCGGCCCTGAGTAATTCACTTTTTTTGACCGGCTGGGTCAACTTGGCAGCGCGCTGCTTGAGCTCGTCAAGCACCACATATTCGGCCTTGGGAATGGTGAAGCTGTCGCGTACCAGTTTGGGTTTTTTAACCTTCTCGGGTTTTTCCGACGCGGTGGCAGCCCTGGGCTTGATCGTCTGGTTTTTGACGGGGGCGGTCGGGGTCATGGCCTTTTTGGCGACAGGGGCTCTGGCTTTCGTGACGGGTGTTGCCGCTTTCCTGACGGGCGCCTTGCGGGAGGCGGTGCCGGCTTTCACTGGGAGGCCGGATTTTTTCGCAGTTGCCATGTGAATGTCTTTCGGAGTAAACAGTATATACAGTTTATACCGTTCTTGAAAAACAGGTCAAGCCCCGTCCCTCAGGCCTTCAGAGTCCTTCGAGCGCCAGACTCCAGGGCGTTTTCTGCCAGGCCAGCACTTCTTCACGCAGCAGGTGCGCTGACTGGGGGTAGGCCTCGGCCCAACCCGGTCGGCAGACCAGCGAAAACTGGCGATTACCGGCGCTGGCGATCTGCACGCCCTTGACATCGGGGTCGCGACGCGCGTGGCACAGGATCACCGCCAGCCGCAGGCAAAGCAGCTGCAGCACGAAAACCTCGTCCTCGAAATCGGCCTCCAGCTTGCGCAGCTTGCCGCGGTGGCCCAGCACCAGCAGGCTCAGGCGGTGCAGTTCCTGCAGGGTGAAGCCCGGTGCATCGGCGTTGTCCAGGATGTAGGCGCCGTGCTTGTGGTAATCGCTGTGCGAGATGTGGCTGCCGATTTCATGCAGCAGGGCGGCCCAGTCGAGCTTGCGCTGGACACGCCCCAGTTCGGCCGGCGACAGGCCGGTGCTGGCTTGCGCGAAGAGGGCGCGGGCGATCCTGCTCACGCGCTGGGCCTGCGCGGTGTCGGTGTCGAACTTGCGGGTCAGCCGCTGCACGCTGGTCGAGCGCAGGTCGGTCGTTTCTTCCTCGCGGTCGAGCAGGTCGTACAGCACGCCATGACGCAGGGCGCCCTGGGCGGTCTGCATCTGCTTGATGCCCATCAGCTCGAACACCGCGCGCAGCACGCTGACGCCGCCGCCAATCACGGCACGCCGGTCGTCCTTCATGCCTTCGAGCTTGAGGCGCTCTGCGCTCTGGGCCTTGAGCAGGCGGTCCAGCAGCCAGTCCAGCCCTTCGCGCGTGACCAGGCCCTGGGGCCAGCCCCCGGCCATCAGCACATCGCTCACAGCACCGACCGTGCCCGACGAGCCGTAGGCCACGTCCCAGCCGCCGCGGTAGAGATTGATGGCTTCGTCCAGCACTGCCTTGGCGGCCACCTCGGCCGTCTGGAAGGCCCGCGCGGTGAACTGGCCGTCGGGGAAATACTTCATCGACCAGCCCACGCTGCCGACGCGGTAGGACTCCATGGTCACCGCGTCCAGGCCCTTGCCCAGGATCATTTCGGTGGACCGGCCCCCGATGTCCACGACCAGGCGGCGTTCGCCGGACTGCGGCAGCAGGTGCGCCACGCCCTGGTAGATCAGGCGGGCTTCCTCGCGTCCGGAGATCACGTCGATGGGAAAACCCAGCACCTTGTGGGCGCGCTGCAGAAAAACGTCGCGGTTGCGGGCTTCGCGCAGGGTCTGGGTGGCGACGGCGTGCACCTCCCCCTTTTTGAAGCCGGCGAGGCGCTCGCCAAACCGCGCCAGGCAGTCCCAGCCGCGCTGCATGGCTTCCGGCGTGAGGTTGCGATCCTCATCCAGGCCGTTGCCCTGGCGCACGGTTTCCTTGAGGTATTCGGTACGGTGGATCTGGCCGTGATCGAGACGGCCTATTTCGAGGCGGTAGCTGTTGGACCCAAGGTCCACGGCAGCCAGGCGGGTTCCATTTTGCATGTGTGAGTGATTGTTTGGGGCGCAGCCAGCATAGCATTCACGCGGAACGACAGTGCCGGGACGGGCATGGCGGCAGGGGCCCGGAAGGGCTACCTGCCGTTGGGAAACGACACAATCAGGCAGAGTGCCGGGCGCCGGTGACCGGGCTGTGAAACGCGGCCAATCCGGGCTGCGGACAGGGGGGGGGCCGGTTGTGGGAGCCACGAATGACCGATTGGTAAAATCGGGTCCTGTTTTTTCATGCGTTTGTCACGTACCTGTCACATTGAGCTTCTACAGTACAGCCTGTTGACCCGTTTATCCAACCGTAAGGAGCCACATGAAACACAAGCGCATTTTCCTCAAAGCAATGGCCGTCGCCGCTTTTGCCACTCTGGGCATGGGTTCCGCCATGGCCGCCGACATCACCGGCGCCGGCGCGACCTTCCCCTTCCCGATTTACGCCAAGTGGGCCGAAGCCTACAAAAAGGCGACCGGCACCGGCCTGAACTACCAGTCCATCGGTTCGTCGGGCGGCATCCGCCAGATTCGCGCCAAGACGGTTGCTTTCGGCGCGTCTGACGCACCCGTGCCCGGCGCGGACCTGGACAAGGATGGCATGGTCCAGTTTCCCGCCATCATCGGCGGCACCGTGCCCGTGATCAACCTCGAAGGCTTCAAGCCTGGCGAACTGCGCGTCACCGGCCCCGTGCTGGCCGAGATGTTCCTGGGCAAGGTTGTCAAGTGGAACGACCCCAAACTGGTAGCCCTGAACCCCGGCAAGACACTGCCTGACCAGAACATCACCGTGGTGCACCGCGCTGACGGATCCGGCACGACCTTCAACTGGACCGACTACCTGACAGTGGTCAGCAAGGAATGGGCCGACACCGTGGGCAAGGGTGCTGCCGTGAAGTGGCCTGCACCGTCTTCCGTCGGCGGCAAGGGCAACGAAGGCGTGGCCGCCAACGTGAACCGCGTCAAGGGCGCGCTGGGTTACGTGGAATACGCCTACGTGAAGAAGAACAAGATGAATTTCCTGCAGCTGCAGAATGCCGATGGCAAGTATGTGAGCCCGGACGATGCTGCATTTGCCTCCGCTGCCGCGGGTGCCGACTGGTTCAGCGTGCCCGGCATGGGCGTCTCCATGGTCAATGCCAAGGGCGCAGACAGCTGGCCCGTGAGCACGGCTTCCTTCATCCTGATGTACAAGAACCCAGCCGACAAAGCGCAGTCCGCCGAGGTGTTAAAGTTCTTTGACTGGGCCTTCAAAAACGGCAAAGGCATGGCTTCCGAGCTCGACTACGTGCCGCTCCCCGACGCGCTGACTGCCCAGATCCGCACCAAGGTGTGGTCGCAGATCGCGAAGTGAGTTGAACTGATCCTGAAATGACATCCGCCGTCCGGCAAGTCCGGCCGGCGGATGTCGGTTTATCAGATTGGATGACCTCACATGGGAGTCAAAATGAGCATGGAAATCGCCATGAATCCGCTAAATGCGCCTGTCGAGACCGTCAACCCCAACATGGCGTCGATCGCCAGGCGGCAACGCTTCCAGGACATCCTGTTTCACCGCGTCACCCAGAGCTTTTCGCTGCTGGTGCTGATTGCCCTGGTGGGCATCATCATCTCCTTGTTCATCAACGCCTGGCCCACGTTCCAGAAGTTCGGCTTCAACTTCATCTGGCGCGTTGAATGGGACATCATCAACGAGGAATTCGGCGCCGCGATTGCCATCGTTGGCACCATCGCCAGTTCCGGACTGGCCATGCTGATTGCAGTGCCGCTGGCTTTTGGCATCGCGCTGTTTCTCACCGAGACCTGTCCTGTCTGGCTGCGCCGTCCCCTGGGGATCGCAGTTGAGCTTTTGGCTGCGGTGCCCTCCATCATTTACGGCATGTTCGGCCTGTTTGTATTTGCGCCCCTGTTTGCCGACTACTTCCAGATGCCGGTGCAGCAACTGCTGGGCGGCATGCCGCTGATCGGTTTCCTGTTCGGCGGCAGCACCAACGGTTTCGGGATTCTGGCCGCCGGCATTGTGCTGGCCTTCATGGTCCTGCCGTTTGTGGCTGCAGTGATGCGCGATGTGTTCGAGATCGTGCCGCCCATCCTGCGCGAATCGGCCTACGGTCTGGGATGCACCACCTGGGAAGTGGTCAGGCGGGTGGTCCTGCCCTACACCCAGAAGGGCGTCATTGGCGGGATCATGCTTGGCCTGGGTCGTGCGCTGGGTGAGACCATGGCGGTAACCTTTGTGATCGGCAATGCCAACCGCATGCCCACCTCGCTGTTTTCGCCGGGCACATCGATTGCATCCACGCTGGCCAACGAGTTTGGGGAAGCGGCCGACTTCCACCTCTCCACCCTGTTTGCACTGGGTTTTCTGCTCTTCGTCATTACCTTCATCGTGCTTTCACTCGCCAAGATATTGATGTTGCGCGCCGAGAAGGCCAAGGGCCTCTGAGCCCCTGCCACACACTCCAACAAATCGGGAAGCCCTGATGAAACTCAACCAACAACTCTACACAAGCCGCAGGCGTTCCAATGCCATCGGCCTGACGCTTTCCATGGGCGCCATGGTGCTTGGTCTGGTCGTGCTGCTGTGGATCCTGAGTGTGCTGTTCGCCAACGGCTTTGCGGCGCTGGACTGGAACATGTTCACCCAGTCCACACCCGCGCCGGGCAGCGAAGGCGGGGGCCTGGCCAACGCCATCGTTGGCAGCCTGATGATGGTCGGCTTCGCGGTACTTGTATCCACGCCCATCGGGGTTTTTGCCGGCGTGTACCTGGCCGAGTACGGTGACCAGAGCAAAACCGCCGAACTGACACGTTTCGTCACGGACATCATGCTTTCCGCTCCCTCCATTGTGCTGGGACTGTTTGTGTACGCCATCGCGGTGGCCACCGTGGGCAATTTTTCCGGTTGGGCCGGCAGCCTGGCGCTGTCCCTGATCGCGGTGCCGGTGGTGGTGCGTACCACGGAAAACATGATGCGCCTGGTGCCCGGCAGTTTGCGTGAAGCGGCGTTTGCACTCGGTGCCCCCCGCTGGAAGGTGGCCACGCTGGTTACGCTTCGGGCGGCCAAAAGCGGCGTCATGACGGGTCTGCTGCTGGCGGTCGCGCGCATGAGCGGGGAGACTGCGCCTCTGCTGTTTACCGCGCTCAACAACCAGTTTTTCAGCACCGACATGGGTGCGCCCATGGCCAATCTGCCGGTGGTGATTTTCCAGTTTGCACTCAGCCCCTACGAGAACTGGATACGCCTGGCCTGGGGAGGCGCCTTGCTGATCACCCTGTCGGTACTCGTGCTCAACATCGTGGCACGTGTGTTCCTGCGTGAAAAGGCGCCGGGTTAATGCCGCCGTCCCTCCAAAACATCTGACCTTCTCAAGACCCGGAATCCACCATGCCAGATACTCCAGCCGCCGTGCAAGCAAAAAAAAATGCCCTTGAGCTGCGCAAGCTCCACTTTTTCTACGGTAAATTTCAGGGCCTCAAGAACGTGAACCTCGATATCGAGGAACGCAAGGTGACGGCCTTCATCGGCCCGTCGGGTTGCGGCAAGTCCACGCTGCTGCGCACGCTCAATCGCATGTACAGCCTCTACCCGGGCCAGCGCGCCGAAGGCCAGATCAACTTTTATGGGCAGAACATCCTGGACCCCAAGCAGGACATCAACCTGCTGAGGGCTCGCATTGGCATGGTCTTCCAGAAACCCACGCCGTTTCCGATGTCGATTTACGACAACATCGCGTTTGGCGTGAAGCTCTATGAAAACCTGAGCAAGGGCGAAATGGACGATCGCGTGGAGTGGGCCTTGTCCAAGGCGGCACTGTGGAATGAGGTCAAGGACAAACTCAGCCAGAGTGGCCTGTCGCTGTCCGGCGGCCAGCAGCAGCGACTTTGCATCGCACGCAGCGTGGCCGTCAAGCCGTCTGTGCTGCTGCTCGATGAACCCACATCCGCGCTGGACCCGATCTCCACGGGCAAGGTGGAGGAGTTGGTGCATGAACTGAAGCAGGACTACACCATTGCCATCGTCACCCACAACATGCAGCAGGCGGCGCGTTGCAGCGACTACACCGCGTACATGTACCTTGGCGAACTCATCGAGTTTGGCGAGACCGACCAGATATTCCTCAAGCCAAAACGGCAGGAAACTGAAGATTACATTACAGGAAGGTTTGGTTGATCATGAGTGATAAACATCTGTCCAGCCAGTTCGACAGCGAACTGACCAGCGTCTCCAGCCGCGTCATGGAAATGGGCGGGCTGGTCGAGTCCCAGATTCGCACTGCGGTTTATGCGCTCGCCCAATTCAGTGCCGAAGCCGCAACTGAAGTCACCGACATGGAGTCTCGCGTAAATGCCATGGAGATAGATATCGACAAGGAGCTGTCTTCCATCATCGCGCGCCGCCAGCCCACGGCCCGCGACCTGCGCCTGCTGATCGCCATTTCCAAAACCACCGCGAATCTCGAGCGTGCCGGCGATGAGGCGGAAAAGATCGCACGCATGGTGCGCTCCATCATCGACAGCGGCGCCACGCGCACCTTGCCGTCTTCCGAGCTGCGCATCGCTGCCGACCTGGCCTCCGGCCTGCTCCGCAAGGCACTGGATGCGTTTGCCCGGCTTGATGTCAATGTGGCCGTGTCCATCCTCAAGGAAGACGATGCCATCGACAAGGAGTTTGACGGTTTCGTGCGAAAGCTGATCACCTACATGATGGAAGATCCCCGCACCATTTCGTCCAGCCTGGACCTGCTGTTCGTGGCCAAGGCCATAGAGCGTATCGGTGACCACGCGAAAAACATCGCGGAGTTCATCATTTACGTGGTCAAGGGCGCCGACGTGCGCCACACCTCCATGGAGGCGATAGAGTCCGCGGTCCGCTGACCATGGATCGCTGCTTATGAAGACTGTACCCCGCGTATTGGTGGTGGAAGACGAGCCGGCGATCGCCGAGCTCGTTGCCGTCAACCTCAGGCACAACGGCTTCCAGCCCATCTGGGCGGCCGACGGCGATGCTGCCCAGCGCGAGCTCGATGCCGTGTTGCCGGATGTCATCCTGCTGGACTGGATGCTGCCTGGCCACAGCGGTCTGCAGCTGGCCAAGAAATGGCGCGCCAGCGCGCGCACCAAGGCCATCCCCATCCTGATGATCACGGCCAAGGGCGACGAGCCGGACAAGATCGCTGGTCTGGATGCCGGTGCGGACGACTACATCACCAAACCTTTTTCCACCCAGGAGTTGCTGGCCCGCATCCGCGCCGTGCTCAGGCGGCGTGCACCCGAGACCATGAATGACAGTGTGACGGTGGGAGCCCTGGTGCTCGATGCCGCCACACACCGCATTTCTTTTGAGAACGAAGAGCTCAAGCTGGGGCCGACGGAGTTCAAGCTGCTGCACTACCTGATGAAACATGTGGAGCGCGTTCACAGCCGGGGCCAGTTGCTCGACAAGGTCTGGGGTGACCATGTGTTCATTGAGGAGCGGACGGTGGATGTCCATGTCAAGCGCCTGCGCGAAGCCCTGGGCCCTGCCGGTGCACTGGTGGAAACAGTGCGAGGCGCGGGCTACCGGCTGACCGCTCGTCCCCGAACCTCATGAGGGATTGTTTTTCCCCCACAATCCGCGCATGACGTGGCGTCTTTTCCGTTTCTTCCTTTTCCAGCTGGCAGGCGCATCGCTGGGCCGGTTCCTGTTTCGCGGCAGCAGCCCTACGCAGGGCGCCATCCTGGGCTTGCTGGCTGCGAGTGCGTTGTGGGTGCTGATAGACCTGCGGCGCGGTGCCCGCCTGCTGCTTTGGCTCAAACGCGGCGAGACGGCTGTTCCGGCCAGGGTTGATGGCCTGTGGGGTGAAGTGGCCGACCGGACCTGGCGGCTGATCAGGGCGCGGGAGCAGAAAGCGGCAGACAGCGAGGCGCGGCTGCAGGAATTCCTTGCCGCCATTCAGGCTTCCCCGAACGGGGTGATCCTGCTCGACAAAAACAACCGCATCGAGTGGTGCAACGAGACCGCTGCGGTCCATTTCGGCTTCGACCCGAAAAAGGATGTCATGCAGCATGTCGGCAATCTGCTGCGGGACCCTCATTTTGCGGGCTATTTGGCGGGCGACGACTTCCTGCACGAAATCGTCATCATCGGCCCGCGCAGCACGGCCAGCCGGCCCGTCAGGCTGGCTGTGCATTTGCATCGTTACGGCGAAGGTCGCAAGTTGCTGCTGTCGCGTGACGTCACGGCGCTGGAACAGGCAGAAACCATGCGTCGCGATTTCGTGGCCAACGTGTCGCACGAAATCCGCACGCCACTGACCGTGCTCACAGGTTTTGTGGAAACTCTGCAGACCCTGCCGCTCGATGACGAGGAGCGCGCCCGTTACCTCGCCCTGATGGCCAGGCAGGCTGAGCGCATGCAGACGCTGGTCAACGACCTGCTGACGCTGTCGCGGCTGGAGGGTAGTCCGCCACCGGGAAGCAGTGAATGGGTATCCGTGCGTGCCCTGCTGACCCTGTGCGAGCAGGAAGGGCGGGCCTTGTCGGTCCTGCTTACCGACGGAAGCGGGAAAAAGCATGACTTGCGGGTGGAAGATGCGGCAGACGAGGAGATCGCCGGTTCGCAGGCGGAGTTGCTCAGTGCGATGTCCAATCTTCTCAATAACGCGGTTCGCTACACGCCGGCGGGTGGCCGCATCGAGGTCAGGTGGCAGACGCTGCCGGACGGTCGTGCCGAGTTTTCCGTCAAGGATTCCGGGCCCGGCATCGCGCCTGGGCACATCCCGCGCCTGACCGAGCGCTTCTATCGGGTCGACAGCAGCCGCTCACGCGAAACCGGTGGCACGGGGCTGGGCCTGGCGATTGTCAAACACGTCACGCAGCGTCATGGCGCCGAACTCCGCATCGAGAGCCAACCTGGCCAGGGTTCGCGCTTTTCCATCGTTTTTCCCGCCGGCCGGGTGCGCCCGCTCCAGCCGGTCTGATTCCTCCGGCGGGTGCGGCCTTGACCGGCTGTGTCAGACCGTGGAGACGATCTCGACATCGTTGGCGTAGACGTCGACCCGCTTGTCGTACAGGGGGATGGTGGTGCCGTTGACCCGGTTGCTGACCAGCTTGCCCAGGTCCACGTCGGCAATCACGATCTGCTCCATGTTGGGCACACCCTCGGCAGCGATGCCGTCCCGCGCGAAGGGAAAGTCGGACGGGGTGATGATCGCGGCCTGGCCAAAATGAAGACCCAGACCTTCGACGGCGAGATTGCCCACGGTCCCGGTCACGGCTACGTACACCTGGTTCTCGATGGCGCGCGCATGGCAGCAGTAGCGCACACGCCAGAAACCCTGCCTGTCGTCGGTGCAGGACGGCACGAAGATGATGTCGGCGCCCTGTTCGCACACCTTTCTCGAGAGTTCGGGGAATTCGATGTCGTAGCAGATCAGGATGCTGATGCGACCGTACGGCGTTTCAAACACCTTCAGTTCGTTGCCCGGGTCTCCCTTCCATTTCTCCTTTTCCCAGCGTGTCAGGTGAATCTTGTCCTGGGTGAACACCTTGCCGCCGGGCGTGAAAAGATAGGCGGTGTTGAGCAGGCGTCCGTTGGTGATGGTCGGGTGGCTGCCGCCGATGATGTGAACACCCCAATGCGCAGCCAGCTCGGTGAACAGCGCGATGTAGCGGCCCGTGTAGCTGTCCATTTCCCGCACGGCGCTGCGCAGGTCGCTGGTGTCCATGAAGGACAGCAGCTGGGTGGTGAAGATTTCCGGAAACATCACGAACTGGGGTTTGTAGTCGCCGGCTGCTTTCATCACGAAGCGGACCTGATTCTCGAAACCGTCCCAGTCGCTGATGGCGCGCAGCAGGTATTGCACCGCCGCGATGCGTACCGTGGTCTGCTGGGGTTTGTGCGCGGGGTCGCGCGCGAGGTCGGTGCTGCTCATGCTGTTGCCTCCTGCTGCAGGGCCGCAGCCAGCTGCAGGGTCGGTTTTCTCGTCGGGTCGTAGTCCGGGTTGACCCAGGCGATCAGTGCTGCGTGGCCGAGAGAGTCGCTGTCTTCGGGCAGGTAATTTTCCATGATGCCGCAGTAGCGGAATCCTTCACGCAGCTGAAAGCTCAGCACGGGGTCCACGAAATCCCCCCACAGCGTTTTTTTTGCATAGAGCTCAATCGACATCTGCTGCGCCACGACGCTGTACCCCGGCAGTCTGCCGCAGGCAATGATTCGCCGGAGGTTGAGTTGCCGGCAGATGCGGCGCCGGCCTTCGTACAGGGCGTGGCCTACCCGTTTGCCGCGCAGGCGCGGATCGACAAAAACTTCCGCGCCGTACAAGGTGAATCCTGCCGGGTTGTGCGTGTCGAAGGTGCCGGCGGCGGTGATCTGGGACCATGTGTGCTCGTCTGCCCATTCGTCCCAGGCAATCACCAGCGAGCTGGCGCAGCCGACAATGCGCTGGTCCAGCGTGGCGACCAGCTGTCCTTCGGGGAACAGGTCCAACTGGTGGGCCAGCTGATCGCGCCGCCAGGGGGCAATGGTGGGATAAACATGGGCCTGCAGCTTCAGCAAGGCGTCAATGTCTGCGGGAGAGGTCGAACGAACGGATAGCTTGGTCATGCATCATTTTTCCCGAGCGTCAACGCCTTCGCCAGAGCTTGTTGACGCAAACGGGCGTAGGAGAAGGGCCGCATTGCCCGTAGCGCGTCCTGCGCGTCTCCTTCCGGCGCAGGGCGGCAGGCCGCCTACGGTCGCTGGCGGGCAGGTGCCGTGCCCGGGTCTGCCCCCTGGCCGGCAGCCGCCACGCTGACTCTTTTGTACAGTGCCACGTTTTCGTTTTTGTCGGTGGGGCGGCTCAGGGTGGCCAGGTAGGCCCACTCTGGCATGTCCACGGTTTCGCTGAGCGCGCCCTGGGCGTCGGCATCGACCACCATGTAGGGGCAGACGGCTTTGGCGCCAGCCCGGCGCAGTTCCATGTGGCCGTGGTACTGGAAGGCGGCGACCTGGGCGCTGTTCAGGCCGTATACCTCGACGCAGGCACCGGGCTCGACGCGCGCCGCGACCTGCCGCGACAGCGGCGCGTAGCTGCGGGCATAGTCGAGCAGGGGCAGCCACAGCGTCATCAGCAGCAGCCAGCACAGCGTGGCGCCGCCAGCGGGCAAGACCATGGACTTCCACACCGCCGCGCGCTGGCGGCCGGCCCGCCACTTGACCAGCCAGGCCCAGGCCAGGGTGGCCAGCGCAGCGGCCAAAAATGCCAGCCACGAAAAGCTGGGCTCAAAGCCAGGCGCCAGCTTGGCGACGTTCGCGGCAGGCTGCCTGGGCATGCCGGTCTGCATGGCAATCCAGATCACCCAGATGATGATGGCGCAGCCGGTGAAAAACAGCAGCGTGAACCAGTCAATCAGCGAGGCCACGCTGCGCTTGAGGGTGGGCAAGGCAAAGGCGGCCAGTGCCGCCAGCGGCGGCAGGCTCAGCAGCAGGCTGCGGTCCGACGCGGTGGTGGTCACCGTGGCGGCCAGCGCCACCAGTGCAAACCACAGCGGCAGGGCCACATGCCGGCTGGTCAGCTGCCGGCGCCAGCGCCACAGGGTCCACGCGGCCAGTGGCCAGGTGGGCCAGGCGAACCAGATCAGCAGACGCGCCACGCTGCGCCATTCCTTGCGATCTGCCGGGCTTTCCAGACCGGGAATTTCGATGCGCCAGCGCCACAGATCCAGCCCCCAGGACAGAGCGGCCACCGCCAGGGTCAGACCCCCGGTCAGCAGCACCCAGCGCCAGGCATGGGCCGGGTTGTTGTCGGGCCGGGCGCTTTGCGCGTTGCCCCATGCCACCAGCGTGCTGCCGGCACCCAGGAGCGCGGCCACCGTGGGGGCGCCGCTCAGGGCCAGGCCGGCCAAGCCGACCACCAGCCCGAGGGCAGGACCCATCACTTTCCAGGCGTTGCGGTAGGCGCTGGCCGCCACGGCATAAAAAGCCAATGCCGTGAAACCGAGCTGCGCCAGCGCGGGTGTGGTTTCGTGGGATAGCTGGGCCAGGCCGAGGCTGGCGATCAGGGCCAGCAGGGCGGCATCGGCAATGGCCCGGGCGTAATCGACCGGGCTGGCTTCCCCGCCAAAGGCAAACGCCACGGGCTGGGCCTGCGGGCTGCGCGCCAGGTAATAGACGGCGTACCAGGTACACAGCAGCGTCAGCGCCAGCAGCAGGCCGAACGGTATCCGCACCGCAAAAGCAGGGTCGAGAAAGGGCAGGGCCTTGATCGCCAATGCGCCCATCCAGTAGGGCGCGAGCGCTTCAAACTCGCCGACCTGCCCCAGCAGCAGCGGATGCAGCCAGCTGGTGTTGCCGGCAGCCAGTTCGCGCATGGTGCCGAAGGCCGCAATGTCGGCGTTTTTCCAGGGGCCGCGACCGAGGAAGCCGGGCAGGATATAGGCCACGCAGAACAGCAGCAGCGCCAGCCGGGGCAGGCGGCGAACTGCAGACTGGGCGATGATGGCTGGCGAGGGTTTGTTCAAGGGAGGTCAGGCTGGACGGAAGGCCCGATTTTGGGGCAAAAAAAAAGCAGCCTGACATTCAGGCTGCTTTTTCGTGTGGCCGGAGCAGTTTTGCAGCTTACTCGGCAGCAGGTGCTGCAGCGTCTTTGGCAGCGGTCTTGCCAAAACGGTTGCGGAATTTCTCGACGCGGCCACCCATGTTGTCCACGGATTTCTGTGTGCCGGTGTAAAACGGATGCGATTCGCTCGACGTATCGAGTTTGTACAGCGGCAGTTCGCGGCCGTCTTCCATCTTCACCATTTCTTTGGTGTTGGCGCAGGAACGGGTCACAAACTTGAAGTTGTTGGACATGTCCAGGAAACAAACTTCGCGGTAGTTGGGGTGAATGCCTTCTTTCATGATCTTTCCTTGTTCGTTTCGGGAGCCACTCAAACCAGTTCTGAGCACTTTCCGTGAAGCCTCACATTATGCCATGGAATCAAGCACTTACGGGGCCCCCACGCTTTTTCACTGCGTGTAAACGCTGCCCCCCGAGGGGGCGCTGCGCCTGCGGCCCGGCAAAGCCGGTTCCGCGGCCCCGGCTGGACTAATTCAGTCAGCGGGCAGGGGGCTAACCACCCCGCCTCATCATGTCGAAGAACTCGTGGTTGTTCTTGGTGGCTTTCATGTTTTTGAGCATCAGTTCCATGGACTCGATTTCGTCCATGTTGTACATGAATTGGCGCAAAATCCGCGACTTTTGCAGGATTTCGGGGGCCAGCAGCAGTTCTTCCTTGCGGGTGCCGCTGCGGTTCAGGTGAATCGCCGGGAACACGCGTTTTTCGTAGAGGCGGCGGTCCAGGTGGATTTCGCAGTTGCCGGTGCCCTTGAATTCCTCGAAGATCACCTCGTCCATGCGGCTGCCGGTATCGACCAGCGCGGTGCCGATGATGGTCAGGCTGCCGCCTTCCTCGATCTTGCGCGCGGCGCCGAAGAAACGTTTCGGGCGCTGCAGCGCGTTGGCGTCCACACCGCCGGTCAGCACCTTGCCGGAAGAGGGCAGCACGTTGTTGTAGGCACGGGCCAGGCGGGTGATGGAGTCCAGCAGGATCACCACGTCCTTGCCGAGTTCGACCAGGCGCTTGGCGCGCTCGATCACCATTTCGGCCACGTGCACGTGGCGCGCGGCGGGTTCGTCAAAGGTCGAGGAGATCACTTCGCCGCGCACGCTGCGCTGCATTTCGGTGACCTCTTCAGGGCGCTCGTCGACCAGCAGCACCATCATGACCACTTCGGGGTAGTTGGCGGTGATGGCGTGGGCGATGTTCTGCATCATCACGGTCTTGCCGGACTTGGGCGGCGCCACCAGCAGGGCGCGCTGGCCCTTGCCGATGGGGGCGATGATGTCAATGATGCGGCTGGTCAGGTTTTCCTCGCCCTTGATGTCGCGCTCGAGCTTGAACTGCTCACGCGGGAACAGCGGCGTCAGGTTCTCGAACATCACCTTGTGCTTGTTGGCTTCAGGTGCGCCGTCGTTGACCTTGTCGAGCTTGTTCAGGGCAAAGTAGCGCTCGCCGTCTTTCGGGGTGCGCACTTCGCCTTCGATCATGTCGCCGGTGTGCAGGTTGAAGCGGCGGATCTGGCTCGGGCTGATGTAGATGTCGTCGGTGGAGGCGGTGTAGCTGGAGTCCGGCGCACGCAGGAAGCCGAAGCCGTCGGGCAGCACTTCGAGCACGCCGTCGGCAACGATGGTTTCACCCGTTTTGGAGCGCTTCTTGATGATCGCGAACATCAGCTCCTGCTTGCGCATGCGGCCGGTGTTTTCGATCTCAAGCTCTTCGGCCTGCTTGAGGACTTCAGACACGTGCAGTGCCTTGAGTTCGTTTAAGTGCATGGGGAAACCTTGCGTGAAGTCAACTCCTCGCGGAGTTCAGATAAAAAACGGGGGAGGTCTGAAAGGAAGCTAGAGGCGCTTCACAAACCGGGAACTCGAACCGGCCGGCAGCAGCCGGTCAGCGAACAGGGCCATTATGACAGGAAATTGGGGGTGGTTATCGGGGCGATGGAGGTGCGGGAGCAGGTCCTGCCGATCCGCTTCATGCCGGATGGCGCACCGGCAGGCTGTGCAGGGACAGCGCGCCGGTGGCTGGGGACAAGGCCGATCAGACCAGTTGCTGGTCGATGAAGGCGGTCAGTTGCGCCTTGCTCATGGCGCCGACCTTGGTGGCGGCCAGCTGGCCGTCCTTGAACAGCATCAGCGTCGGGATGCCGCGAATGCCGAACTTGGCGGGAATGTCGCGGTTTTCGTCCACATTCATCTTGGCGATCTGCAGGCGGCCGTCGTAACCGGTGGCGACTTCGTCCAGAATCGGGGCAATCATCTTGCAGGGGCCGCACCACTCGGCCCAGTAGTCGACCAGCACGGGTTTGGAGGCCTGCAGCACGTCGGCTTCGAAGGTGGCATCGGTGGTATGTTTGATCAGTTCGCTCGCCATGGCGGCTCCTTTGTCTGGTTAGGATGGTTACGATACGTTGGGGACTAAAGTTGCAGTCATTGTGGCAGAAAGCAAGTGGCCGGGTCGGACACGCCGGGGCTATGGCTCCGATAGCGATTATTCAATTTGCGGCGTTTGGCCACCGCGCCCGCTTCATTTCACGGACTTTGCCCATTTCTTTCCTGCGACCAGCCTATCTCCAACCCTGCCATGCCACTCGCCCCGACCGCCGACGCCGCCTTGCCTACGCCTGATGCGCTGTGCTGGCAGCAGGCGATGGGCCAGCTGGCAGCCGTGGTGCGGGCGCGGGAGGTCCACCCGGCAGAGGTCGTGGTGTTGCTGCCCTATGCCCAGCTGATCCAGCAGGCACGCCGGGCCTGGGCTGCGCAGGCGGGGGAGACTTTTTTTGTTCCCCGCTTTGAGACCACCATGAATTGGGCCAGCGGCCTGGGCGGCACGCTGGGCCTGCATGTCCCTTCGGGCGACGATGTGCGCATGGATGTGGCGGTCGACATGCTCACAGCCGCATCGCTGCTGGGCCGTGCGGGCCTGGGCGCCCAGCAGGACGCACTGGCCGGCCGGCTGGTCGAGGCGGCCTGGAGCCTGGCTGGTGTGGCCGCTGCCGTCGTGCCGGCCGGGCGCCGGGCCTGGAGCGAGCGGCTCGCGCTGACGCTGGGTGCGGGCCTGGATTCGCCGGTGCTGGCACTCGAGGCGGCCGTGGGGCGCATAGCGCTGGCTTGGGCGGCGGCTTCTTCCTATCCCACAGACCGCCTTTTCCAGGCGAACCCGCAGCTGTTTGCCGTGCTGGAAGGCTTTCAGGCCGACCCGCTCATTGAAGCCCTCGAGGCCCATTTCGGCGAACGTTCGGTTTCCATCCCGCTCTGCCTTTCCCTGGAAGAGTCCTCGGCACCCCCCGCGCTGCATATTGCGCAGGACGCAGAAGACGAAGCCGGCCGGGCTGCCGCCTGCGTGCTGGCGCACCTGGCGCAAGGCCGCAGCCCGGTGGCGTTGATTGCGCAGGACCGGCAACTCACGCGCCGTGTCGGCGCCATGCTGGCAGAGCGCGGTATCGCCATGCGTGACGAAACCGGCTGGAAGCTCTCGACCACCCGGGCTGCCGCCAGCCTGATGAGCCTGCTGCGCGCCATGCCCTGGGATGCATCGACGGACGCCGTGCTGGACTGGTTGAAAAACGCAGCGGCATTTGACGCCGCCCTGGTCACGGCTGCCGAAACCGAACTGCGCAAGACCGGTGTGCGCGCCTGGCGCGACCTGCCGGATTTTCCGGAAGAAGGCCTCCTGCCGACCGCCTTTGCGGCAACGGGGCCGTTGGCGCGCGAAGTGAACGCGTTGCGCAGCCCATTCGGCCGGGCCCGCCCTCTGGCGATATGGCTGCGCGACCTGCGCACCCTTTTGCAATCGGCGGGGCAGTGGGATGCGTTGGCGCAGGACGAGGCCGGGCAAACGGTGCTGGATGTGCTGCGCCTGCATGAAGGCGCCGAAACCGAATTTGAAGCATCGCCGGTGATGCGGCTGCATGACTTCACGCAGTGGGCCAACCAGGCGCTGGAAGGCGGCAAATTTTCCCCTGTGCATCCGCCCGCAGAACAAGTGGTCATCCTGCCGCTGCAGCAACTGCTTGGGCGGCCCATGCAGGCCGTGGTGCTGCCGGGCTGCGATGAAATCCGCCTGCCGGTGTCGCCGGAACCCGCCGGCCCCTGGACGCCCGGCCAGCGCGAGTTGCTGGGCCTGCCGTCGCGGGAAGTGCTTGCCGCCGGCCAGCGCCAGGCCTGGCACTATGCCCTGCACATGCCGCATCTCGATGTGCTTTGGCGTACCAGTGAGTCGGGCGAACACCTGATCCCCAGCGGCTTTGTGCAGGAGCTGCTGCTGGACCGGGACGCAGCACAGGGCATGGCCACCGACCCTCGCAGCCTGCGTGCCGTGGCCACCCAGCCCACGCTCCATCCCTTTCCGACCGGCGAGGCCTTGCCCGTCAACCGTCTTTCGGCCAGCGCCTATGAAGACCTGCGGCGTTGCCCTTACCGCTTTTTTGCGCTGCGCCAGCTGCGGCTGCAGGAGCCTGAAGAACTCGAAAGCGAGCTGGGCAAGCGCGACTTCGGCAACTGGCTGCACAGCCTGCTGCGGCATTTCCATGAAGCACTCAAGGCGGCGCCAACGACCGATGCATCAGCGCGGACAGCTATGATAAATATAGCGGCCGAGCGCGCCACGCAGGAGCTGGCACTCAGCGACAGCGAGTTTTTGCCCTTTGCCGCGGCCTGGCCCGGCGTACGCGAGGGCTATTTGAAATGGCTGGCCGACCACGAAGCCACCGGCGCGGTGTTCGATGAAGCCGAAGTCTGGCGCGAGGTGCCCGTCGGCACGCTCACGCTGCTCGGCAAACTTGACCGCATCGATCGCCAGCCCGACGGGCATGCTCTGGTGATTGACTACAAGACCGAGCCGCGCACCACCACGAGCGAGCGCATCAAGAACGGCCAGGAAGACACCCAACTGGCGTTTTATGCCGCCTTGATGAGCGACGACACGCTGGCAGCGGCCTACGTCAACCTGGGCGAGAAGGAACCCACCAAAACCTATGAGCAGCCCGACATCGTCGGCCTGCGCGACGAACTCATCGACAGCATCCTGACCGACATGGCACGTATTGAACGCGGTGCCAAACTGCCGGCGCTGGGCGAAGGCAAGGCCTGCGATTACTGCGCTGCCCGAGGACTCTGTCGTAAAGACTTCTGGAGTCTGGACGGGGAATCCACGGCAGGAGAGGGCGTATGAGCGCTTCAACCCCATCGCTGATTCCCCACACCGCCGCCTACGAGTGCAACGGCGCGCCGGTCTCCGCTGATGCGTTCTACGCCATCGCCTGCGACCCGCGGCGCAGCGTGGCGGTGGAGGCCTGCGCCGGTGCGGGCAAGACCTGGATGCTGGTGTCGCGCATCGTGCGCGCCTTGCTTGACGGGGCCACGGCTGCACCGGGGCAGCAGGTGCTGCCGCACGAGATTCTGGCCATCACCTTCACCAAAAAAGCCGCCGGCGAAATGCGCGAGCGGCTGGACGAATGGCTCAAGGCTTTTGCCCATGCCGATGACGCCACCCTTCAGCGCGAACTGGAGATGCGCGGCGTCCAGGCTGATTTTTCAAGCCAAAAAGGCCTGCAGTCCGCACAGGCCGTGCGCGAGCAGCTATCAAATTTATACCGATCCATTCTGGCCAGCGGCCGCTCGGTGCAGATCCGCACCTTCCACAGCTGGTTTGCGGCCCTGCTGCGCAGCGCGCCGGTGGCGGTGCTGCAGCGCCTGGAGCTGCCGGTGAACTACGAGCTGCTGGAAGACGACGCGCCGGCGCGCGCGCTGGTGTGGCGGCGCTTTTACGCAGCCGTTTCGGCTGATGCCGCGCTCAAGGCCGACTTTGAGGCGGTGGTGCTGGCCTATGGGCGCTTCCAGACCGACAAGGCGCTGCAGGCCGCACTCGACAAGCGCACCGAGTTCACGCTGGCCGATGAAAAAGGCGTGATCGACACCTCGGTGCAAGCCTTCAGCGCACAGTTCACCGAATTTGGCGGCCTTGATGAACCGGAAGAGTCGCTCAGCACCAACCGCTTTCACCGGCAAACCCTCAGTGACGCCGCCGTGGCGCTGGGCCGCGCGAGCGCGCCGACTTTTTCGGCCAAGGGGGTGGAGCTGGAGCGTGCGCTGACGGCCGGCGACTTCCCGGCGGCCATCGCGGCCCTGCTGACCGACAAGGGCACGCCCCGCAAGTTCGGCGAAAAAATCGTCGGCATCGAACAGGTACGCATGGCCCAGGATCTGGTGCTGCGCGTGGTGGCGGCCCGCCAGCAGCACGACGCCTGGCTCTACCAGCAGCGCATGGCGCGCCTGACGCGTGTGCTGATTGCCCAGTTCACCGGCTTGAAGCGCGACCGCGGCTGGGTCGACATGAACGATGTTGAACGCGCCGCGCTGCTGATGCTGGCCGACCCGGTGCTGTCGGGCTGGGTGCAGGAGCGGCTGGACGCGCGCATCCGGCATTTGATGATCGACGAGTTCCAGGACACCAACCCGCTGCAGTGGCAGGCGCTGTACGCCTGGCTCATCGGCTACTCGGGTGCCGGCACCGCACCCAGCGTGTTCCTGGTGGGTGACCCCAAACAAAGCATTTACCGCTTCCGCCGTGCCGAGCCGCAGGTGTTTCGTGCCGCGCAGGCTTTTGTGGTGCACGGCCTGGGCGGTGATCTGCTCAGCTGCGACCACACCCGGCGCAATGCAGAAGCCGTGATCGACACCGTCAACTCGGTCATGGCCACAGCGCGCGAAACCGACGCGTACGAGGGCTTTCGCGAACACACCACGGCCTCGGGCCTGGCCGGCGCCGTGGGCCGCCTGCCGCCCATCCCGCGGAACAAGGACGAAGAAGAAACCTCGCCGCTGGCCGCCGGCTGGCGCGACAGCCTGACAACGCCGCGCGAGCTGCCGGAAGAAACCCTGCGCACGCGCGAAGCGCGCCAGGCTGCTGCCTGGATTTCAGAACAGGTAGCGGGTGGCCTCAGGCCGCAAGACGTGATGGTCCTCTCGCGCAAGCGCGCCGGCCTGCTGCCGCTGCAGGATGAACTGCGTGCGCTGCACATCCCTGCACAAGTGGGTGAGAAAACCGAACTCATCGACTGCTGCGAAGTGCTGGATGTGGTGGCGCTGCTCGACGTGCTGGTGTCGCCGCAGCACGACCTGTCGCTGGCGCGCGCGTTGCGTTCCCCGCTGTTTGGCCTGGGCGATGAATGCCTGGTGCAACTGGCCCTGCTGCAGCGCGAGCACCACCTGCCGTGGTACAGCCTGCTACAAAAAGAGGAGCTGCTTGCGCCCGACCTGAAAGGGCTGGGTCCGGTTTTGACCAAGTGGAAGAGCTGGCTGGACCGCCTGCCGCCGCACGATGCGTTGCAGGGCATTTACGACGACGGCGACGTGCTGGCGCGTTTTGGCGCGGCGGCCCCGGCGGCGCAGCGCAGCGCGGTGCTGGCGAATCTGCGCGCGCTGCTGGGTGTGTCGCTGGCGCTGGATGGTGGGCGTTACGCCACGCCTTATGGTTTTGTGCGCGCGCTCAAGGCCGGTGGCACCCAGGCGCCGGCAGCCGTCAGCAGCGAGGCGGTCCGGCTACTGACGATTCATGGCGCCAAGGGACTCGAAGCCGAGGCCGTGCTGCTGCTGGACACCGACACCGTGGAACGCAACGCCGACAGCATGGGCGTGCTGGTCGACTGGCCCGGCGAGGCGACCGAGCCGCGCAAGTTTGTCTTCCTGGTCAGCGAAAGCCGGCCGCCGGCCTGCGCCGCCGACACGCTGGCCAGCGAGCTGGCCGCGCGCAAGCGCGAAGAACTCAACGCCCTGTATGTGGCGCTGACGCGCGCCCGCCATACGCTGGTGATTTCCTCCATAGCACCGCACCGCGTGACCACTGAAAGCTGGTGGCAGCGCTTGCAGGCACTGGTGGGCGAGCTGCCTGCACCGGTGGCCGACGAATCTGCCGCAGCGCGGCCGGACCTGGCGGACAGCGGCGTGTTTTACCTGCCCGAGCTGCCTGCCTTGCCCGAAGGTCTGGCGCCCGCTGCGCCTGCTGTGGAGCGGGTGGACGAAGACTCGCTGAAGGCACGCATCGGCAAGGCCATGCATCGCCTGCTGGAGTGGGGCGGTGCCTTGTCGACGGAACAGGTGAAGGCAGCGGCGCGCGAGTTTCGCCTGAGCCCGGCGCAGGCGGCCGAGGCTGCCGGACTGGCCGGGCGCATTCTGGCGGGCGAGGGTGCCTGGGCCTGGAGCGCGGAAACTGTGGCCTGGCAGGGCAACGAGGTGGATCTGGTCTATGCCGGCCAGGCACTGCGGCTGGACCGCCTGGTGCAGCGCAAGGACGCCGGCCATGAAGGCCACTGGTGGGTGCTTGACTACAAATCGGCAGCCGCGCCGGAGCTGCAGCCTGGGCTGATGGCCCAGTTGCAGGACTACCGGGCGGCGGTGCAACTGATTTACCCCGGCGCGCCAGTGAAGGCGGCTTTCCTGACGGGACGAGGAACGGTCGTCGAGCTTTCCGGCGAACTGCAATAATCAAGGCATCAGCGAATCGGCCTGCCACCGGCACCTTTGCCAGGCTTTAGGTCTTTTTGCATCGCAGCCCCTGAGGGACGGGCGCTGCCAGCTATAAAAAACAGAGCAAGCCGGCCCCGCCGGATGTGCTGCTTCCTGTGCCATTTCACATTGCCATCACGTGCAGACGGACATTTTCTTGAACGATTCAACTTCTCCCGCCCCGCCACGGCGTGTGGCCATCATTGGCGGCGGCCCAGCCGGACTCATGGCGGCCGAGGTGCTGGCCGGTGCCGGCGCGGCCCTGTCCGTGCAGGTGTACGACGCCATGCCTTCGGTGGGCCGCAAGTTCCTGCTGGCCGGCAAGGGCGGGCTGAACCTCACCCATTCCGAAGCCGCCGAACCTTTCCTCAGCCGTTACGGCGAGCGCAGTGCCCAGCTGCAGCCGCTGCTGGCCGCCTTCGGGCCCGCCGAGCTGCGCGCCTGGGCGCAAGCCCTGGGCGTGGAGACCTTTGTCGGCAGTTCGGGCCGCGTGTTTCCCAAGGACATGAAGGCCGCGCCGCTGCTGCGCGCCTGGCTGCAGCGCCTGCGCGCCGCGGGTGTGAAGTTCTCCATGCGGCACCGCTGGCTGGGCTGGGCCGAAGACGGTTCGCTGTCGTTTTCAACCCCCACAGGTCCGGTGCAGGTGCAGGCCGACGCGGTGGTGCTGGCCCTGGGCGGCGGCAGTTGGGCGCGGCTCGGTTCGGACGGCGCCTGGGTGCCGCTGCTGGCCGCACGCGGCGTGGCCGTGGCGCCGCTGCAGCCTTCGAACTGCGGCTTTGACGTGGGCCCCGAGCCGCACGCGCTGGCGGCCGCCGAACAGGGCGAAACCCGCCGCGAGTTTTTCAGGGAACTGGTGGGGCAGGGACCGTCGCAGCAGCCGGGCTGGACCGAACACTTCGCCAGCCGTTTTGCCGGTCAGCCTTTCAAGTCGGTGGCCATCAGTTTCACCGATTCGCAGGGCCGCAGCTTCAGCCGGAAGGGCGAGTTCGTCGCCACCGCCACCGGTGTCGAAGGCAGCCTGATCTACGCGGCCTCCAGCCTGCTGCGCGATGAAATTGCGCTGAAAGGCAGCGCAACTTTCCTGCTGGATCTGCTGCCCGACAAGTCGCCCGAGCAGGTGCTGGTCGAGGTGCGCCATCCGCGCGGCTCGCGCTCGCTGTCCAGCCATCTCAAGAGCCGGCTGGGCATCGAAGGCATCAAAGCGGCGATGCTGCATGAGCTGCTCGGCAAGGAAGCGATGAACGATCCGGTGCAACTGGCGCGTGCGATCAAGGCCTTGCCGGTGCGCGTGGTCGCGGCGCGCCCCATCGATGAAGCCATCAGCAGCGCCGGCGGCGTGTCTTTCGACGCCATGGACGGCCAGTTGCACCTGCAGACCTTGCAGGGCGTGGCGCAGCCGGTGTTCTGCGCCGGCGAAATGCTCGACTGGGAAGCGCCCACCGGCGGCTACCTGCTGAGCGCCTGTTTTGCCAGCGGGCGTATGGCCGGGCAGGGCGTTTTAAGCCATTTCGGCCTGTAGTCCATACTGTGCGGGCGAAGACAGCTATTGATTTGATAGCTAATCCAGTTTTTATTTTTGCAGGGGTATTGCCATGATCGTGCGTTTCCACATCGACCTGATGGAGCAGGACCAGTACGAATACCGCGTCAGCTACGAGGGCGAGGAGCTGTACAGCGACGCCGGGCTGGACAGCATCGAGGCCTGCATCGTGGCCGCCACCGAAGGGCTGGGGCAGGACGCCATCGCAGCCGAAGTGGCCTACAAGGGCATCATCAGCGGCACCTACGCGCTGGCTTCACTGGCCCTGGTGTCGGCGCAGATTGCCGAACATGCGCTGCAGACCACGGCGGCGATTGAAGAGGTTCTCGAAGGCTGATCTCCTTCATCTCCTAGATCACGCCTTCGCGCCGCTCGAAGTAGTTGCTCCAGGCGTGCAGCCGTTCCGACTCGACATGCAGCCGCAGGAAGTCGTCCGGCCCCACCTTCGACAACTCGTAGATTGCCTCCAGCCGTTGTGACTCCGCCTTGATCAGCCGGCCCAGTGCCTTCAGGTAGCGGGCCAGTTCCTCGTGGGTTGGTTTTTCAAATGTATCCATGCAAAAAATTCTAGGGAAAAGTTTGCGATGGAGAAAGCCCGAAACGGCAGGCAGGCGCCGCATCCGTTTGTAGGAATTTGGCGTGGCGGGGGCTGGATGTGAATTTTTTCACTGCATCAGCGTGCAGGTGAAAAAAAACAGGGCATCCATGGATGCCCTGTTCTTTGAAATAAGGTGACGGACCTCGACCCCGGCACTGGCTCGACAGTTAGGGCTGCTTGGTTCCCCATCTGACCCGGTTGGCCGCTTCACCATGCGGGAAGGCCCGTCACTCACTATTTTATGCGAGGCGCGGCGCCCCCGGCCCGAATATCATTGAATAGCTTAAAAATAGTCTGGCCTTTCAAGGAAAAAAACATGTCCTGGTTGTTGAAGGCCCTCGCGGGGGTGGCGATGTGTGGTGCAGGGCTTGTCGCGCAGGCGCAGGCACAGGCACAGGGTGAGGCCTTCACACCGGCCAGAAACCTGACAGCCTTTGTCGACGAGGCCGCCTTGCAGGCCTGGTTCGAGCCCTTTGTGGTGGAGCGCCAGCGCCGCGAGGAAGAACGCCGCAGGCAGGAAGAGGAACGCCGGCTGCGGCAGGAAGAAGTCCGGAAAAAATGGGAGGCCGAGAACCCGGGCAAGACCTGGGCCTCCCGGCCGAACCCTCCCGCCCCGACCGCCATGGCCATGGCTGCTCCGGCGCCTGCCGCGGCCGGCGCCGCCGAGTCCATCACCAACAACCAGACGGCCGGCGTGGATGAGGGCGGCATTGTCAAGGTGCATGGCAAGCACCTGGTCATCCTGCGCCGGGGACGCTTGTTCACGGTCGATGTGGACCGCCACCAACTGCTGCCGGTGTCGTCCATCAACGCCTACGCGCCGGATGTCAACCCATCGGGCGCCTGGTATGACGAGATGATGGTGTCCGGCAACACGGTGGCCGTGATCGGCTACAGCTATTCGCGCGGCGGGACGGAGCTTGGCCTGTTCAACATCGATGACGCGGGCCGGCTCAGCTACCGCGCCACATACCATGTGCGCTCCAGCGACTACTACTCCTCGCGCAACTACGCCAGCCGCCTGATTGGCAGCGAGCTCATCCTGTACACCCCCATTCCGCTGAACCTCTGGCATGCCGATCCGGCGGCACGCCTGCCCGCGATGCGGCGCTGGCAGCCGGGCGCGACACCCGCGGACTTCAAACGCATCGCCGACGCAACACGTATTTACCGCACGGACGAACCGCTGAACCCGCAGGAAGGCATCACCCTGCACACCATCGTGCGCTGCGACCTGGCCCTGCCTGAACTGGACTGCCGCTCCAGCGCCGTGCTGGGGCCGGCCGGCCGGGTGTTTTATGTCTCGAGCCGGGCGGTGTATGTGTGGACCACGCGCAACCAGCGCGATGCCGCCAGCGGGCGTGTCGCATCGCATTCGGCGGTGTTTCGCCTGCCGCTCGACGGCGCGGCGCCCAGCATGCTCAAAACGCAGGGCAGCCCGATCGACCAGATGTCGTTTCTGGAGGGCGACGACGGCTACCTGAATGTGCTGCTGCGCGCCAACGGCAACGGGGACGGCATGTGGCGCGGCGAAGGCAGCGGCGGCAACCTGTCCCTGCTGCGTGTGCCGGTGCGTGATTTCGGTGATGGCCAGACCCGTGCCGGTGAGCAGGCCTATACACGTTTGCCGGCCGCCGGGGACGGCAGCCTGCAGAACCGTTTTGTCGGCCAGCGCCTGCTCTACGGTGCGGGCAGCGGCTGGCGCCGGCCCGCGCCGGGCACGCTGGGCCAGTTGCAGGTGGTGCATCTGGCTGACCCCGCCAGAGGCGAAACCCTGGCGCTGCCGCACGGCGTGGACCGCATCGAGGCGCTGGGCGCCGATGCGATTGCCGTGGGCACGGACGGGCAGGACCTGCATTTTTCCAGTGTGCAACTGGCACCCCGGGCGCGCGTGGCCGGGCGTTACGTGCAGGCGCAGGCCGCGCAGGGCGAGACGCGCAGCCACGGTTTTTTCTACAAGCCCGATGACGCCACCTCCGGGGTGGTGGGCCTGCCGGTGCGCGGTGCGGGGCAGGGCGGCTACCGCCAGCTGTGGGACGAACCCGCCGGCATGCTGTACCTGCGCAACAACCGCCTGAAGTTGTCCGGTATCGGCAGCCTCGCGTCGCGGCCGGGTGTCGGCAGGGACGACGGCTGCCGCGCCTCCTGCACCGACTGGTATGGCAATGCCCGCCCGATTTTTCTGCGCAACCGGGTTTTTGCCCTGCTGGGGTATGAACTGGTGGAAGGCCGGATATTGACAGCCCCCGGCGGCTCCGGGCGCCTGGTGGAGACGCGGCGCATCAGTTTTGCGCCGGGTTCGGCCGATTACCCGCACTGAGGGGCTCCGGCGCAACCGTAGAATCAGGGAATGTCCTACCTCGTCCTTGCCCGCAAATACCGCCCCCGGAATTTTTCTGAAATGGTCGGGCAGTCGCATGTGGTGCAGGCGCTCAGCAACGCACTGGGCACGCAGCGGCTGCACCATGCCTACCTGTTCACCGGCACGCGCGGCGTGGGCAAGACCACGATCTCGCGCATCCTCGCCAAATCGCTCAATTGCCTGGGTGTGGACGGGCAGGGCGGCATCACCGCCACGCCGTGTGGCGTCTGCCAGGCCTGCACCGACATCGACAGCGGCCGGTTTGTCGATTACACCGAACTCGACGCCGCATCCAACCGCGGCGTCGACGAGATTGCGCAGTTGCTCGAGCAGGCGGTCTACAAGCCGGTGGTGGGACGCTTCAAGGTCTTCATGATCGACGAGGTTCACATGCTCACGAACACGGCGTTCAACGCCATGCTCAAGACGCTGGAAGAACCGCCCGAGTACCTCAAGTTTGTGCTGGCCACGACCGACCCGCAGAAAGTGCCGGCCACCGTGCTGTCGCGCTGCCTGCAGTTCAACCTGCGGCCGATGGCGCCGGAAACCATCCTCGAGCACCTGACGCAGGTGCTGCGGGCCGAAAACATCGAGTCGGAGCCGCAGGCCCTGCGCCTGCTGGCGCGCGCCGCACGCGGCTCCATGCGCGACGCGCTGTCGCTGACCGACCAGGCGATTGCCTTCGGCTCGGGCCAGCTGCAGGAAGCCAGCGTGCGCCAGATGCTGGGCAGCGTGGACCGCAGCTATGTGTTCCAGCTGCTCGATGCGCTGGCGCGCGGCGACGGCAAAAGTGTGATCGAGACTTCCGAGGTGCTGCGCCTGAACGGCCTGAGCGCCGCCTCCACCCTCGAGGAAATGGCTACCGTGCTGCAGCGCATGGCGGTGCTGCAGGCGGTGCCCGGCATGGATGCCGGGGACGACGACTCCGACCCCGAGATCGCCGCCACGGCGCGCCTGGCGCAGACCATGCCGGCCGACGAGACGCAGCTGCTGTACAGCCTGTGCCTGCACGGCCGCGCCGAGCTGGGGCTGGCGCCCGACGACTACGCGGCGCTGACCATGGTGCTGCTGCGCCTGCTGGCCTTCAAACCCCCGGGCGCGACGACGGCGGCCGCCGCACAGGGGGGCGCCGTCGAGCCCCCAAAAAAGCCGCAGCCTGAGAGTGTGCCGGCCAGCGTCGTGGCCGCCCGTCCCGTTGCGGCGTCTGTCGCGCCCCCGGCGCCGGTTCGCCCGCCGGTGGCTGCACCGCCTGTTCGTCCAAGCCTGGAGGAAAATCGGCCTTCTGCCCTTGTGCAGCGGACGCCACCAGCTCCTGATTTTGTAGCATCGAGGGAGCCCCTGCCATGGGAAGACGCCTTGCCCATGCCGGCTTCGGCGCTGCCAGCGGTGACGGCCCCAGCGCCCGCGCCTGTCGCCGCCCCGGTGCTGTCGCCAGCCGCCGCTGCGCCTCCCGCGCCCGTGGTCATGAACAGCCCCCTCGGCGACGTCTGGACGGCGCTGGTCAACCGCATGGTGGCCGCCGAAATGATAGGCGCGCTGGTGCGCGAACTGGCGCTGCAGTCCGAGTTGCGAACGCAGGCCGACGGGGTCTGGACCCTGCGCGTCGAACGCGAGTCACTGAACCAGGCCGCCGCGCGTGAAAAACTCCAGCTGGCGCTGCAGGCCGCGCTGCCGGACAGCGGCCAGGCACCGACTCTCGTGGTCGAACTCGGCCCGGTCGGCGACTCGCCGGCCCGGCGCAATGCCGCCGCTGCGCAGGAGCGGCAACGCCTGGCCGAGGAAACCATTCAGAACGACCCGTTTGTGCAGGACATGATGCGCGACTGGGGTGCCAGAATTGTCCCGGGCAGCATCAAACCGCTCGCCCCGGTGGCAGGCAAGCCGATATGATTGCTACCAAGTTTTAAAGGAAAAAAAGACATGTTCAACAAAGGACAACTCGCCGGCCTGATGAAGCAGGCGCAGGCCATGCAGGACAACCTGAAAAAGGCGCAGGACGAGCTGGCGTTCATCGAGGTGACGGCGGAGTCCGGCAACGGCCTGGTCAAGGTCACCATGACCTGCAAACACGACGTCAAGCGCGTCGAGATCGACCCCAGCCTGCTTGGCGACGACAAGGACATGCTCGAAGACCTGGTGGCCGCCGCTTTCAACGCGGCCGTGCGCAAGGCCGAGGACCTGAGCCAGGAAAAGATGGGCAAACTCACGGCCGGAATGCCAGGCCTTCCTGGTGGAATGAAACTGCCCTTCTAGAATTTTGGGCCCCCACGTTCGCTCGCTGCGCGTAGCTCTCTGCCCCCCGAGGGGGCCGCTGCGCCTGCGGCCCGGCAAAGCCGGTTCCGCGGCCCCGGCTGGTCTGGTGTCCAGGCCTGCATACGCCGCGGTTGCCCTCCACCATGGCTGATTCAAATGCCCTTGAAGGCCTGACCCAGGCGCTGCGCCGCCTGCCGGGTGTGGGTGCGAAGTCGGCCGCGCGCATGGCGTTTCACCTGCTGCAGCATGACAAGCCCGGCGCCCTGCAGATCGCCCGCGCGCTGGAGCATGCGGTGCACAGCGTCAAACACTGCGCGCTGTGCAACACGCTGACCGAGCTCGACATCTGCAGCACCTGCGCCAATCCAGCGCGCGACCGCAGCAAGCTCTGCGTGGTGGAAACCCCGGCCGACCAGGCGGCGCTGGAGCGCACGCTGGCCTACCGCGGCCTGTATTTCGTGCTGATGGGTAAGCTCAGCCCGCTCGACGGCATCGGCCCGCATGACATCGGCCTGCAAAAGCTGTTCGATCGGGTGTTGCCCAGGGACGCCCAGGGCGATCCGTCCGCTGCCGCGGAGCGCGAGGTGCAGGAAGTCATCCTGGCCACCAACTTCACCGCCGAAGGCGAGGCCACCGCGCATGTGATCGCGCAGGCGCTCAAAAGCCGCGGCGTGCAGGTCACCCGCCTGGCGCGGGGCGTGCCTGTGGGCAGTGAGCTCGAGTACGTGGACCTCGGCACGATTGCCCATGCGCTGGTGGATCGCCGTTAATGCGCGGTTGCGCGCCCATGTCCATGGTTACTGTTTTTATAGCTGACCGCGCCCGCCCATTCATGACTGCAAGCCAGAAAGGCACTTCACCATGACCTATGCTCGTTTCACCGTGGCCTATTGGTGCCTGCTGGCCGCTGCGCTGCTGCCGATCGCCTGCGCGGCGCTGGCCAAGTGGGGCACGATGACGACCCCGGCGAACAGAGGCGGCTTCGACAACCACAACCCGCGCGCCTGGCTGGCGCGGCAAACCGACTGGCGCGCGCGAGCCAATGCCGCGCAGGCCAACACCTTCGAAGCCTTGCCCTTCTTCTTTGCCGCCGTGATCATTGCGCACCAGTTGCAGGCCTCGCAGGTGCGGCTCGACGTGTTTGCGTTCGTGTTTGTCGTTCTGCGTATCGCCTACGTCATGATGTACGTGGCCGACATGGCCAAAAGCCGCAGCGTGATCTGGTTCCTGGCGCTGCTGGTGAATGTGGGCATTCTTTTTCTGGGCTACCGGTAACGTCTGGTAACCAGGGCGGGTGCCCGTTCCGTACAAACCCGCACGGGATGATACCGATGCGGGTTTTTTTCGGGCTGGCTATTCTCTTTTGAGTCCATAAAAAAATCAGAGAGAGAACCCGCCCCATGAAGCACCTCACCATCAACCGCAGAACTTTCGCCAGTGCGGCAGCACTCGGTGCCGCGTCGCTGGCCTTTCCGGCCTTGCGCGCGCAGGGCAAGCTGGAGAAAACAAAAATTGCGCTGGCGGTTGGCGGCAAGGCGGCGTTTTATTATCTGCCGCTGACCATCACCGAGCAACTCGGCTACTTCAAGGCCGAAGGCCTGGACGTCGAGATCAGCGACTTTGCCGGCGGCGCACGGGCCCTGCAGGCGGCAGTGGGTGGCTCGGCCGATGTGGTGTCGGGTGCTTACGAACACACCATCAACCTGCAGTCCAAGAACCAGATGTTCCAGGCCTTCGTGCTGCAGGGCCGGGCGCCGCAGATTGCCTTTGGCGTGTCGACCAAAAACATGCCCAACTACAAAACGGTGGCAGACCTGCGTGGCAAGAAGATCGGCGTGTCCGCACCAGGCTCGTCCACCAACATGATGGCCAACCTGGTGCTGTCGCGCGCCGGGCTCAAGCCGAGGGACGTGAGTTTCATCGGCGTCGGCACGGCGGCCGGTGCGCTGGCGGCCATGCGCTCGGGCCAGATCGATGCCATGAGCAACACCGACCCGGTGATGACCATGCTGGAGCAAAAAGGCGAGGTGAAGATCATCTCGGACACACGCACGCTCAAAGGCACGATCGACGTGTTTGGCGGCCCCATGCCGGCGGCCTGCCTGTACGCGCCCATGGACTTCATCCAGAAAAATCCCAACACCTGCCAGGCGCTGGCCAATGCCATCGTGCATGGCCTGAAATGGCTGCAAACCGCCGGCCCGGGCGACATTATCAAGACCGTGCCCGACAACTACCTGCTGGGGGATCGCGGCCTGTACCTCGCATCCTTCAACAAGGTGCGTGACGCGATCGCGCTGGACGGCCTGATTCCTGAAGAAGGTGCGAAGACGGCGCTCAAGGCCCTGGCCAGTTTTGACCCCAGCATCAAGGCCGACAGGATTGTCCTGGCCAAGACCTACACCAACGAGTTTGCCCGGCGCGCGAAAGACAAGTTCAAAGCATGAATGTGGCCCCCACGTTCGCTCGCTTCGAGCCTGCGGCAGCTCTCTGCCCCTTGCACTGAAAAAGGGGCCGCTGCGCCTGCGGCCCGGCAAAGCCGGTTCCGCGGCCCCGGCTGGTAAAAATTCACGCGACAATGCCTCAGTCTGTGTCCCTCGATCCTGCCTCTGACTACGCGCTTGAACTGCTGGATGTCACCTGTACCTTCCGCTCGCGGGACGATGCGGGCCAGGCCTACACCGCTGTCGGTGAAACCACGCTGCGCATACGCGCTGGCGAGTTTGTTTCCGTGGTCGGCCCGACCGGCTGCGGCAAGTCCACCTTGCTCAACATCGGCGCAGGCCTGTTGCCGCCGACCTCCGGCACGGTGAAGGTATTCGGCCAGCCGCTGAACGGCATCAACACCCGCGCCGGCTACATGTTCCAGACCGAGGCGCTGATGCCCTGGCGCAGTGCGGTCGACAACGTCATGGTTGGGCTGCAGTACCGCGGCGTGTCTGATGCCGAGGCGCGTGCGCAGGCGCAGGCCTGGCTGGAGCGCGTCGGCCTGAGCGGCTTCGGCGACCGTTACCCGCATCAGCTCTCCGGCGGCATGCGCAAGCGCACCGCACTGGCCCAGGTGCTGGCGCTGGACCCGGACATCATCCTGATGGACGAGCCTTTTTCGGCGCTCGACATCCAGACGCGCCAGCTCATGGAAAACGAGGTGCTGGACTTGTGGGCAGCCAAAAAGAAGGCGGTGCTGTTCATCACGCACGACCTCGACGAAGCCATTGCCATGAGCGACCGCGTGGTGGTGCTGTCGGCCGGCCCGGCCACGGTTCCCATGGGCGAGTTCGCGATTGACCTGCCGCGCCCGCGCAACGTCGCCGAGGTGCGCACCCAGCCGCGTTTCATCGAACTGCACACGCAGATCTGGGACGTGTTGCGCGATGAAGTGCTCAAGGGCTACGCGCAGCAACTCAAAAAAGCGGCATGACCGCCATGTGGAATTCCCTCAAACCTTCCGACAGAAATCTCCGCTACTGGCAAGTCGGGCTGCTGGCGGCTTTCCTGGGCCTGTGGCAACTCGCCTCGCGCGATCAGCAACTGGCGTTTTTCCTCGGCGAGCCGGTCAAGGTGGCGGGGCGTGTCTGGTCCTGGTTCATGCCTTTCGGCTTCGGGCCCAGCTTGCTGTTTCCCGATGGCCTGCCGGGCAACGCCGACATTTACCTGCACCTGGGCACGACGCTGCTCGAAACCGTACTCGCCTTCGGCATAGGCACCGTGCTGGGCCTGGCCTGCGGCCTGTGGCTGGCACTGGCGCCCATGGCCAGCGCGATCATGGATCCCTACATCAAGGCTGCCAACTCGATGCCGCGCGTGATCCTCGCGCCGATTTTTGCGATGTGGTTCGGCCTGGGCATCTGGAGCAAGGTGGCGTTGGCGGTCACGCTGGTGTTCTTCATCGTGTTTTTCAATGTCTACCAGGGCGTCAAGGAGGTCAGCCCGGTGGTGCTGGCCAATGCGAGGATGCTGGGTGCGAACCAAAGGCAGTTGCTGCGCACCGTCTACCTGCCCAGCGCCACCAGCTGGGTGTTTTCCAGCCTGCACACCTCGGTCGGCCTGGCCTTTGTCGGCGCCGTGGTGGGCGAGTACCTGGGGTCGGCGCGCGGCGTCGGTTACCTGATCCTGCAGGCTGAAGGCACCTTCGACGTCAACACCGTGTTTGCCGGGATCGTGGTGCTGACGGCGTTTGCGCTGGTGCTCGACGGCATCGTCGGCCGCATTGAACGCAAGCTCATGAAGTGGCAGCCGCGCAGCGGGGAGACGGAGAAGCTCTGATGCTGCTTTGCCCCACCGATGCGCCGACCAACCGGTGCTGATCTTCCATCTGGTCGTTTCGTCCTACATACACGCGCCAGGCCGGTCGCTACATTGGTGCCTGCCATGCCGCCGTACCCCGAGGACTGGCGGCATCCATTCACTCCCCGCAAGGAAACCCCATGAATCTCCATCTCAGCATCGGCCCTGTCGTCTCCCTGATTGCAGGCATCCTGATCCTGATCATGCCGCGCCTGCTCAACTTCATCGTTGCGATTTACCTGATCATCATTGGCCTGCTCGGCCTGTTCGGGACCGGCTCACTCAAGATCTAGGATTTCAGAAGGGAGCAGGCCGCGCTGCGGGGCACGGCTCTTCAGCGCTTATCCAGCGCCAGCGCCAAGAGTGCCTGTTGCTGGACGGGGGTACGCCCGGCAATCAGCGCCAGCAGCCCGGTGCGGTCCAGCAGGTTGATGCCGTTGTACTTCGCAAACTTGCGCGCATTCTCGCTGCACATGGAGGACGTCGCACAGGTGCCGCGCTTGAGTTCGCGGGAACGCATCAAGTCGAGCAGGGGGTGCAACTCGCGCACGCCCACCGGCTGGCCCGACCACTGCTTGCACCAGGCCACTGCCGCCGGGCTGTTCTTGCCCTGTTGTGCATGCCGCGAGTAAAGCCATAGCGTCACGCCACCGGCTGCGCCGTGCGACTGGCATCGGGTCTCAAAGCCGCCCTGCGCAAACAGCGCTTCACACACCGCGTCAAACTGCTGCGCCGACATCTGGTCAAACAGGGCTGGCGTCCACGAGGGCTGCGCCACAGGGGCTGGCGGTGGTACGCTGCGGGCTGGCTGAGCTGGCGGGGCTGGCTGGGCTGTCCGGGCGGGTCTGCTGGCAGTCGTGGCGGCGGGGAAGTCGATCAGCTTGTCGAGGGCAAAGGCTGTGCCGGGGGCGACGGCAAGCTTGCCGGGAGCGGGCAGCCGTGGAGGCCCCGCACCCCTTGCCAGCTTGCTCCAGGGTGGCTCGAAGGCCAGGGGGTCGACAAAAGCTTCGGCCTGGAGCCGGTCGGTCAGGTAAGTGCCCACCAGAACGACCCCGAGCAGCAGGGCCGCAGCACCCGCAGGCAGCCAGGCCCGCTCCTTCATGGACATCACCAGCAGGGTGACGCCGATGGCAACGGCCAGGAGTCCGATGGCGAAAAGATACCGGTAGACCGCGCTGGGCTTGACGGGCCTTCCTGGGGTGCTGACGGCCATGGCGTGTGTGATCCGATGGACTACTTAGCCGATCGCTGCTGACACAGGCTGGAGGTGGACCATGGCGCCATTTCCCGAGATATCTACTGCGCTAGCGCTTTTTGATCTTGATCACCGTTTTGCCCGGCACACGCCTGACCGCCTGGACCCTGACTTTGCCCGCCCTGGGCCTGGCCGCTCTGGCGGCCTTGACCGGCAGGAACAGCACCACCTGGTGCCCGAGCTTGAAAGCCGCGGAAGTACCGACCTTGTTCCACTCCGCAACGGCGTCCGCACTGAGACCGTAGCGCCTGGCGATGCTGGCCACGGTTTCGCCCTTGCGCGCCTTGACGGTGCTGCGGCGCGTGACGATTTCAGGCGCGAGCGTCATCTGGGCGTTGTCGGCGACATGGCTGGTCACGTCGTTGTCCATTTTTGCGCTGCGTGGCACCAGCAGGGTCGAGCCTGCCTTGATCAGCATGCGTGGTGGAATGTTGTTGACACCGCGCAGGTCGGTCTCGCTCATGCCGACGCGTCTGGCGGCGTCGCTGACGCTCAGGGTGGCGGGAGCGGTCCAGGCCGTCCAGCTGGCGTATTGCCCCTGGGTGTAGGCCTCGAAGTTGCGCTGGAAAATCTTGGCATTGTCCCAGGGCAGCAGGATGTGGGGCATGCCGGCCGCCAGAATCACGGGGCGATGGGCCGAAGGGTTGAGGGCCTTGAAGTCGCTGATTTCCACGTCGGCCAGTTTGGCGGCCAGCGCCACATCAATGTCCCGGGTGATCTGGACCTGCTGGAAGTAGGGATGGTTTTCAATCAGGGGCAGCTCGGCGCCGAAAGTCTGCGGGTTGGCCACGATGTTCTTGACCGCCTGCAGCTTGGGCACGTACAGGCGCGTCTCGTCCGGCATGCGCAGGTCCATGTAGGTGGTGCCCAGTCCATCCTTCCTGTTTCTGGCGATGGCGCGGCCCACGCTGCCTTCGCCCCAGTTGTAGGCGGCCAGCGCGAGGTGCCAGTCGCCAAACATGCCGTGGAGTTTCTGCAGGTAGTCCAGCGCGGCGCGCGTCGAAGCGAGTACATCACGGCGGTCGTCGCGGAAGGCGTTCTGTTTCAGGTCGAAGTACTTGCCGGTGGCCGGCATGAACTGCCACATGCCGGCGGCCTTGGCGCTGGAGACGGCCTGCGGATTGAAGGCGCTTTCGATATAGGGCAGCAGCGCGAGCTCGGTGGGCATGTTGCGGCGCTCAAGCTCTTCAACGATGTGGAACAGGTATTTGCTCGAGCGCTCCGTCATGCGCTGGATGTAGTCCGGCCGGCTGGCGTACCACTGCTCCCGGTCCGTCACCAGCTCGCCCTGGAGGTCGGGCATGGCGAAGCCGCGGCGAATGCGTTCCCACAAATCGGCAGGCGGCTGCAGGCTGGCCACGGCGCTGGAGGGGGTTTGCGCCGAATGGATGGGCGACAGGGGGCCGTTGGGGTAGACCGGCTGTGTCGAAGATGGGGAGGTGCTCAGGACCGGATCGCCGGGCATGCCGAGCTTGCTGTTGCTGCTGGCACAGCCGGCGAGCACGACCACGGCGAGGGACAGGGCGAAGGTTCTGAGCGGGGAGAGCAGCCGTGCAAAACGGTCAGGGAGAGCCGGGAAGGCGGGGGAGAGGGTGAAAAATGCTGGCTGCAGCTCGGTCATTTGAATTGGTTCTTCCACTGCCTGATGGCGGCAAATATGGTGTTGTCGTCATGCGCCGCCGGATCAAAGCGCCGGGCGGCGGCCATGACAGTGGCCTGTCGGGTACGCAAAAAGGGGTTGATCAGCAACTCCTGGGCTATCGAGGTGGGCAAGGTCGGTTCCCCATCGTCTCTTAAAGCAGCACAGCGTGCATGGTAACCAATCAGCTCGCGGTTGTCAGGTTCTACCGCGAGCGCAAAACGCAGATTGCCCATCGTGTATTCATGCGTGCAGCAGACGCGGGTGTCGCCGGGGAGGGCGGCGAGACGGTCCAGCGATGCCAGCATCTGCGCCGGCGTGCCCTCAAACAGGCGTCCGCAGCCGCCGGAAAACAGCGTGTCACCGCAAAACAGCAGGGGCCGCCCGTCCACACTGGGACTGTAAAACGCGATATGGCCCGCGGTGTGGCCCGGGACGTCGATCACCTGGAAATCAAGGTCCAGTGCCGGCACCGTGTCGCCATCCTGGAGGGGGGTGAAAGGTGAGGGGATGCGCTCGCGGGCCGGGCCGAACACCTTCGCACCGGTGGCTTCGCGCAGCACATCGACGCCGCCGGTGTGATCGGGGTGGTGGTGCGTGACTAAAATCGACTCTAATTGCAGTTGCCTGTCCTGCAGTATGCGAAGCACGGGCTGCGCGTCGCCCGGATCGACCACCACGGCGCGCCGGCCGTCGTGCAGCAGCCAGAGGTAGTTGTCGTCAAAAGCAGGGATGGGAATCAGGTACATGCAGCAGTCTCAGCAGTCTCGATGGGCTCTCAAATTATAGGTTTCACAAACTGGTTCAAAACCCCGCCCGGCGAGTATTTGCTGGCGTGGGAGCGTGAGCGATTCGACGAAGCCGTGGCCGACATGTTTGGCTACCATGCGCTGCAACTGGGCCTGCCCGAACTCGACGCGCTGCGCAGCAACCGCATGCCGCACAAGTGGCTGGCACTGCAGGGCACCGAGTCGGGGCTTACCGCCGGGCCAACCGAAGGCGGTGACGGCAGTCCGACCCCTGCACCTGCGGCAAGTTCCCCGCGTGTGGCCCTGATGACCCATTCGGCCGCCTTGCCCTTTCCCGAGAACAGCCTGGACCTGGTGCTGCTGCCGCACACACTGGAACTCAGCAGCGACCCCCATGCCACATTGCGCGAAGTCGAACGTGTGCTGGTGCCCGAGGGCCGCGTGGTGATCAGCGGTCTGAACCCGGCCAGCCTGTGGGGCTTGCGCCAGCGGCGCGCGCATTTTTACCGGCGCCTCGGTTACGGCGAACTTTTTTTGCCCGAAGCCGGTGAGTTCATCGGCTACTGGCGGCTGCGCGACTGGCTGCGGCTGCTCAGCTTTGAAGTCGAGTCCGGCCGGTTCGGCTGCTACCGGCCCGCCGTGAGCCGGCTTGCATCGCTGGAGCGTTTTGCCTGGATGGACAAGGCCGGCGAACGCTGGTGGCCTATTTTCGGCGCGATGTATTTTCTGGTGGCCGTCAAGCGCGTGCGTGGCATGCGCCTGCTCGAACCCAACTGGAAAACGCAGAAGGCCGCCGCGCAGGCCCCGGCGGTCATTGCCAACCAGGTACGCCGACCGGAATCCTTTTGACCACTTTTTCTTTTCCCAGACCAACAACCATGGATTCCTGCAACGCATGACTGATCTTCCGCAAACCACGGCACAACATGTGGTGATTTATACCGACGGCGCCTGCAAGGGCAACCCTGGCCCCGGCGGCTGGGGCGCGATGCTGACCAGCGGAGACACGGTCAAGGAACTGTTTGGCGGCGAACTGGGCACGACCAACAACCGCATGGAGATGATGGCGGTCATCGAAGCGCTGGCCGCGCTCAAGCGTCCCTGCCGCGTCACGCTGTACCTGGACAGCGAATACGTGCGCAAAGGCATCACCGAATGGATCAGCGGCTGGAAAGCACGCGGCTGGCGCACTGCTGCCAAACAGCCTGTGAAAAACATCGATCTCTGGCAAAAACTCGATAAGCTGATCACCAGCAGTGGCCACACCATCGAGTGGCGCTGGGTCAAGGGCCATGCCGGCGACCCCGGCAACGAACGCGCCGATGCCCTGGCCAACAAAGGTGTGGTTCTGGCCCTGTCCAGGGGCTGATCCTGCCGGCGGCGGGTGGTGGTGTCAATGTAAAGCCGGCCCCGATTTTGCTCGGGATTTCACCCCGGTGACCCGGGTGACGCAAGCTGCTGTTACATTGATCCATTGTCAGATTTTTGACCCCTCATCAACCGTTCCCCATGGCATCAAAAGCAATTTATTCTGTCGTCGCGGTGCTCGGCATTGCCGGCCTGTCCGGTGCCGCATGGTGGTACCAGAACAAGGCACCGGCCAGGGCTGCGTCGACGAGGGCATCGCAGCCGGCAGCCGGTGCGCGACCGACAGTTGAAGCCGCCAGGGTGAAAGTTGTGAAACTCGTGGATGACGCCCAGGCTGTCGGCAGCCTGCGTTCACGACGCAGCGTGGTGCTGCGCCCCGAGGTCAGCGGCCGCATCACCCAGCTCAATTTCACCGACGGCCAGCGCGTGCGCAAGGGGCAGGTGCTGGTGCAGCTTGACGACCAGCTGCCGTTGGCGCAGGTGCAGCAAAGCCTGGCCGAGTTGTCGATCGCCCAGGCCAACCAGAAGCGCAACCAGGAACTGGTCGCGCAGAACTTTGTCAGCCAGCGCTCCCTCGATGAAAGCGCCGCCAATCTGCAGGTGGCGCAGGCCAGGCTGTCGCTGGCGAGGGCCACGGCGGCCAGGCTGAAAATCGTCGCGCCCTTCGACGGCATTGCCGGCATCCGCCTGGTCAACCCCGGGGACTACCTCAAGGATGGGGCCGACATTGTCAATATTGAAGACATCGACGCGGTGTTTGTCGATTTCCGTCTGCCCGAGCGCTTTCAGAACAAGCTCAAGCGCGGCCAGACCGCCCTGGTGGACATGGACGCGCTGCCGGGCCGGACATACACAGCGGTGGTGCAGGCGATTGATCCGCTGATCGACGCCAACGGCCGCTCGGTGGCGGTGCGGGCCTGCATTGACAACCGTCAGCTGCAGTTGCGCCCCGGCATGTTTGCCCGTGTCAACGCGGTGTTCGGCGAGCGGGACAACGCCAGGGTCATTCCGGAAGAAGCGCTGGTGCCCCAGGGCGACAGGCAGTTTGTCATCAAGCTGCAGCCCGGACCGGAAGCCCAGACCTGGGTCGCGCGGCGGGTGGCGGTGCAGGTCGGTATCCGGCGGCCAGGCCAGGCGGAAATCACCAGTGGGCTGGAGCCCGGCGACATGGTGGTCACCACCGGCCAGCAACGCCTTCAGCGTGACGGCATGACCGTGCGGGTGGTGGACCTGAGCCCGCCCGCCGCCGCACGGTCGTCCAAGGGTGCGTCTGCCGCTGCGCCGGTGGCGGCGGCGGCGGCGCCTGAGGCTTCGCGCGTGCTGACGGAAAAAGCCCTGGGGGGTACCAATCCCTGCCTGGTGGGCATGCGTGAGGCGGGTCCCGCGCCTGCGGTGTCCGGAGCGACACGCGGCAGCTCCGCGCCAGCTCCGACCGAGGTCATGCCTGAAGCCAGGGCCCGGGCGACACGCAAGCCGGCCTGAGCACCAAGCCATCCCCTGACTGGACCCCTCTGATGCAACTGGCTGAAGTCTCGATACGCCGCCCGGTGTTTGCCACCGTGCTGTCCCTGCTGATCGTGCTGGTCGGCGCGGTCAGTTTCCAGCGCCTGGCGGTGCGCGAGTACCCGAAGATCGATGAGCCGGTGGTGACGGTTAGTGTGCGTTACCCCGGTGCCTCGGCCGAGGTGATCGAATCGCAGGTGACCAAGCCGCTCGAGGACTCGATTGCCGGCATCGACGCGGTGGATGTGCTGACCTCGATCAGTCGCGCCGACCAGAGCCAGATTTCCGTGCGTTTCCGTCTCGAGAAAGACGCCGATGCCGCGGCCGCCGAGGTGCGCGACCGCACCTCGCGCGTGCGCAACAAGTTGCCGCAGTCGATTGAAGAGCCGGTGATTGCCAAGGTCGAGGCCGATGCGTTTCCCGTGATCTGGCTGGCCTTCACCAGCGACAGCCTGACCCGGCTGCAGATCAACGACCTCGTCAACCGCATCGTCAAGCCACGCCTGCAAACCGTGACCGGCGTGGCCGATGTGCGCATCTTCGGTGAACGCAAATACGCGATGCGTGTCTGGCTCGATCCCCGGAAGATGGCCGCCTACCGCCTCACGACGCAGGACATCGAGGACGCCATACGTCGCAGCAACCTGGAGGTTCCCGCCGGCCGCATCGAGTCGCAGCAACGCGAGTTCAGCGTGACGTCCGAGACCGGCCTGGTGCGTCCCGAGCAGTTCGGCGAGGTGGTGATTCGCAGTGTCAATGGCTTTCCGGTCAAGGTGCGCGATGTGGCGCGTGTCGAGGAAGGTGCGGCCGACGAACGCAGCGGCGTGCGGCTCAATGGCCGCGCGGCCATCGGGGCCGGCGTGATCCGCCAAGCCACGGCCAACCCGCTGGACCTGTCGCAGGGCGTGCGCAACATGATTCCGCAGCTCAAGGCCGACCTGCCGCCGGAAGTCAACATCGACATCGCCAACGACAACTCGGTGTTCATCGACCGTTCGGTCAGGAACGTCTACACCACCATTGCCGAAGCGGTGGCCTTGGTGGCGCTGGTGATTTTTGTGTTCCTGCGCACCTTTCGCGCGTCCATCATTCCCATCATCACCATCCCGGTGAGCCTGATCGGCACCTTTGCCCTGATGGCGCTGGCGAGCTTCACCATCAACACGCTGACCCTGCTGGCGCTGGTGCTGGCCATCGGGCTGGTGGTGGACGATGCCATCGTGATGCTGGAAAACATCTTCCGCCACATCGAGGAAGGGCTGGATCCGTTTTCGGCGGCCATCAAGGGCGCGCGGGAAATCGGCTTTGCCGTGGTCACCATGACGGCGACGCTGGTGGCTGTTTACGCGCCGCTGGCCTTCACCCCGGGGCGGACCGGCCGGTTGTTTGTCGAGTTTGCGCTGGCGCTGGCCGGCGCGGTGGTCGTGTCGGGCTTTGTGGCGCTGACCCTGACGCCCATGCTGTGCGCCAAGCTGCTCAAACACAACCCGGCACCGAATGTGTTTGACCGCGGCATGGAGAGCTTCCTCAATGCGGTCTCCGACCGCTACGCCAGCGTGCTGCGCTGGGTGCTTACGCGGCGTTATCAGCCGGTGGCCGGCCAGGGCGGCGGGGTCAAGGCGTGGGTGCTGCAGGCGCGCTGGATCGTGGTGGGTGTCATGCTGGCCAGTGCGCTGGCCATTTTGCTGATCTTCCCGACCATGAAGCAGGAGCTGTCGCCGCTGGAAGACCGGGGCACCATCCTGGCCACCGTCAATGCGCCCGACGGCGCCACGCTGGACTACACCAACCGTTATGCGCAGGCGCTGGAGAAAATGGGCCAGCCCTACAAGGAGTTCGACCGGATTTTTGCCAGCGTTGGCAACCCCACCGTGTCGCAGGCCAGCGTCATCTACCGCACGGTGGACTGGGACGAACGCAAGCGCAGCACGCTGGAGATGGCACGCGAACTGCAGCCCAAGTTCGCCAGCCTGCCGGGCGTCACGGCGTTTCCGATCACGCCGCCCTCGCTGGGCCAGGGCTTTCGCGAGCGGCCGCTCAATTTTGTGATCCAGACCTCGGACAGCTACGAGAACCTGGACCGGGTGGTGGAGCAGATCCTCGCGGAGGTCGCCAAAAACCCGGGCATCCAGTCGCCGGTGTCGGACCTGCGCCTGAACAAGCCCGAGTTGCGCATCGACGTTAACCGCGACAAGGCGGCCGATCTGGGCGTCAGCGTGGAAGTGGTGGCCAAGGCGATTGAAACCATGCTGGGCGGTCGCAACGTGACGCGGTACAAGCGCGACGCCGAGCAGTACGACGTGATCGTGCAGACCGAGGCCAGCGGCCGCAGCACGCCGGAAGACATCGAGGGCATTTATGTGCGCGGCCGCAACGACGCGATGATTCCGTTGTCCAGCCTGGTCACGGTGCGCGAGGCGGTCTCGCCGCGCGAGCTCAATCACTTCGGCCAGCGGCGGGCCGCCTCCATCACCGCCAACCTGGCCCCCGATTATTCGCTGGGCCAGGCGCTGACCTTCATGAACGCGACCTCGGCCAGGGTGCTCAAGCCCGGCTACAGCACCGACCTGAACGGCACCTCGCGCGAGTTCAAGAATTCCCAGGGCGCCTTGGCCATTGTGTTTGTGCTGGCGCTGGTCTTCATTTTCCTGGTGCTGGCCGCGCAGTTTGAAAGCTTCATCGACCCGCTGGTGATCATGCTGTCTGTGCCGCTGTCGATGATAGGTGCGCTGATTGCGCTCAAGTTGTCGGGCGGCTCGCTCAACGTCTATTCGCAGATCGGGCTGATCACGCTGGTCGGGCTGATCACCAAACACGGCATCCTGATTGTCGAGTTCACGAACCAGCTGCGCGGGCAGGGCATGGACATGCTGGAGGCGCTGGTCAAGGCGTCCGCGCAGCGCCTGCGCCCCATCCTGATGACCACCGGCGCCATGGTGCTGGGCGCCTTGCCGCTGGCGCTGGCCACCGGTGCCGGCGCCGAAAGCCGCATCCAGATCGGCTGGGTGATTGTGGGTGGCATGTCGCTGGGCACGCTGCTCACCGTGTTCGTGGTGCCGACCATGTACGCGCTGTTTGCCCGCAGCAAGATTCCGGGCGCCAACAAGGCCGTGGCGAAAGAGCTGCCCGCCGACGTCCACGGCGAACTCATCGCCAAATAAGCCGGTGCCGCAACAGCACCGGCCGGCTGTTCTGTAGATTCAGCGTGTGCCGCCCTCGGTGGCGGTATCACGCCGGCTGCTTTCGTAGCCGATTCTTACTACAGACCCAGGAAAAACCATGTTGCTCAAGCAAACCAATGGACACGTCCAGCTTCAACCGAAACCCGCGCCGCTGCCGCAGCCGCAGGTAGCGGCTTCGAAAACCTTCCACCACACCATCGACATCTACCTCAAGGATTCGAACGCCTATGCCAACACTTATTTTTCGCGCTACTTCGAGTGGCAGGGTGTTTGCCGCGAGCGCTGGTTTCACCGCTGCATTTCCGCCGACATGCTGCAGGCCAGCGGTGTATTCATCACCAAGTGTGCCCACCAGGACTATGTGCACGAGACATTTCCCTTCCAGGCGGTGGAGTGCCAGCTCAATACCTTCGAGGTCAGGCACTGTTCGTTTTACCTGCTTTTCCAGTTCATGGTGGACGGCCAGCTCGTGTCCACCGGCTACCAGCAGGTGGTGTTTGCCAGCCATGACAAACGCATCCAGCGGCTGCCCGAGGACATCCTGCGCAAGGTGAGGGAGTATGAGTTGCCGACCGCCGTCCTGAAAAGCTGATCGGCGGCGCCGGTTTCACGCGGCGAGCGCTCCCGGGTGCTCGCTGCCTGGTTCGGTTGCCGGCAGTTCGGCTGGAAACTCCATGGCGAACAGGGTGTATTGCCCCTCGACCGATTCGCAGCGCATTTTCCCGCCGAAAGAAGCCATGACACGCCGGCAGAAGGCCAGCCCGATGCCGGCACCCGCGGATTTTTTGGTGGTGAAGAAGGTGTCGAATATTTTCGGCAGGGTGGACGCGGCGATGCCGGTGCCGGTGTCGACAAAGGTCAGGGTGTGAACAGGTGTGCCGGCATTGAGGGTGATGGTGATCGAGCCCTTGCCCGCCGCCTTCAGCGCATACAGCGAATTTTTCAGAAGATTGAACAGCACAAAGACAAAAAGCGGGCTGGAACCATGGAACTCGAAGTCGCCCACGACGTGGACACTGACCCGCTCGCGCTCGCCCCTGGAAAAGGGGTAGGTCTCCAGCGCCTCCGTCACGCAGTCGCCGGCCCGGTGCCGCCTGAATGTGCTGGTGTCTATCTGCTCCATCCGGGCCGAGGCCAGCATCATGTCGATCACGGCATTGGAGCGGTCCACCTGGTGCCGGATGCCGTGTGACAGGTCGGAGATTTTCTGCGAGGCCCCGGGGCTGAATGCGGACTCGCACAGTCCGTGGGACACGGCCAGCTCGTACCCCCTGCTCAGTTCGGGAAGGAATTGCGCCAGCGCTTCTGCCTGCAGACGTATGGTGGCCAGCGGCGTGCGCATTTCATGGGCCACGGTGGCGGCCACTACCACCGGGCTCATCAGGTCGTACTTCATCACGGCAACGGCGATCAGTCCCAGGCTGATGGCGATGAATACGACGCCAGGCGGGTAGAACTCGACGCCGTAGTTGCACAGGTAGTCGATGGCGGCGAAAAAGTAGATCAGCACGCTGGCAATGCAAAGCCGCAGGCGGATGCGCTGGCCTTGCGGTGCAACTTGCTGTTGCCGGAAGGTGATGTACAGGCCCCGGGAAACCACCAGCACCGTCTGCAGGACATGCAGGGGGTGGAGGATGCCGGCTTTGGGATAGTAGCCAAAGAAGTAGTGGTGGTAGCCGTCGACGATCCAGTTGGTGCCCAGATCCAGCACGGCCAGCACGGCAGCGATGGCATACGAGGTGAAGACCAGCCGGCGTTCGCCCTGGCGCTCCGAGATTTCAGTCAGGAACTGGTACAGGCTGGTCGGCAGGAAAAGGATCAGCAGGTAGCCGGCCTTGACCAGGATAGCGGCCCACTGCGTGTTGTCGACCTGGAACAATATCGCCCAGGTGGTCTGCCAGAAGACGGTGGTGATGCAGAGAATCAGGAAGCTGGTGCTGACGCGGGTAAAGCCCTTTTCCGCGACGACGTACAGCCCATACCCCAGAAACAGGGCGGACACGAGGGCGGGCATGATGGAATACATGAGGTCTCCTGGCCGCGCCGTCAGGACGGGCGGCTGCTGGTCAGGTGCACGGCTTCAGAGCACACCCTCGAACATCATGACATCGACCTCTTCGCCCACATTCACGCTGCCCTGGGCATGGTGCAGCACGATCAGGCCATTGGCCTGCGCCATGGAACTGAGCACGCCCGAGCCCTGGTTGCCGGTGGTCCTGACCTGCAGTGAACCGTCGGCGGTCGTGGACACCCAGCCGCGCTGGTACTCGGTGCGACCCGGCTTCTTGCGCATGGGCTCCAGGCTGCGGGCCTTGAGCAGCGGAGCGTCCGGGGCCGTGTTACCCATCATCTGCAGCAGGGCCGGACGCACAAAAGCCAGAAAGGTCACCATCACCGCGACCGGGTTGCCCGGCAGCCCAAAAAGAATCGCCCCGTTCGGATTGCTATTGTTTTGGAAGCTGCTTGCGCCCGCAGTCATTGGGCTGGAGGCCGATTTTTCTTGAGGGATCCGGCCCACCGCCATGGGCCGCCCGGGCCGCATGGCAATTTTCCAGAAGGCCACGTCGCCGAGCTTTTTCATCATGGCCTTGGTGTAATCGGCCTCGCCGACACTGACACCGCCGGACGTGATGATGGCGTCGGCCTGCGCCGCAGCACGCGTGAAGGCCGCCTCCAGCAGGGCCGGGTCGTCGCGCACCACGCCCATGTCGATCACCTCGCAGCCCAGCCGCGTGAGCATGCCGAACACCGTGTAGCGGTTGCTGTCGTAGACCGCACCTTCGCGCGGCGCCTCGCCCAGCGACAGGATTTCATCGCCGGTGGAAAAGTAGGCGACGCGCAGCGCCCGCCGGGTGGTCACGCTTTTCAGGCCTAAAGAGGCCACCAGCCCAAGCCGGGCGGGCGTGAGAAGCTCACCTTTTGATAGCGCCGGCCGACCCTGCATGAGGTCTTCGCCGCGCAGCCGGCGGTTGTCGCCGGGCTGCAGCAGTTGGGCGGGCAGGGTGACGGTGTCCGCCTGAACGCTGACAAATTCCTGCGGCACCACGGTGTCCAGCCCGGCCGGCATGATGGCGCCGGTCATGATCTTCACGCACTCGCCGGTGCCGACCGAGCCCTGCCAGGCTTTGCCGGCCAGCGCCGTACCGACTACCTTGAGCGTCAATGCCGTGCCTGATGCAAGCTGGCTGCCGTCGAAGGCATAACCGTCCATGGCCGAGTTGTCGTGCGGCGGCACGTCGAACGGCGACACCACGTCGGCCGCCAGCACCCGGCCCAGGGCCTCGAACAGCGGCAGTTCCACGACGTCCTGCACTGGCTCCACCAGCAGCGACAGAAACCGCAGCACATCAGCGGCGGACAGGGCCTGCGGATCGTAGCCCTGCAGTTCGGCGGCGATCTGGGCGATGCTTTTCACGGTCGCAGGGCTTCGAGCTGGTGCAACTCGGCCAGCGTGTTGGCGTTGAAGAAGGCGCGCGGGTCGTCGCCCGGCTGGTTGAAGGGCACGAGCACGGTTTTGTGCTGTGCCGTCCACGCATCGATCTTGCGCCCGCCGCTGGTGGTGAACAGCATCAGGCTTTCCAGCAGGCGGGTGTGCAGCAGGCAGAAGACCGGCTGCGCGCGCAACTGGCCGTCTTCCTCGGGGGCGGCCACCACGGCGATGTCGGCATCCTCGCGCACCATCGCCTCGGCCAGGCGGGCGACCAGGTCCTCGCTGAACAGCGGGGTGTCGCAGGGCACGGTCAGCAGGTAGGGTGTCTCGCAGCGTTCCAGCCCGGTCAGAAAGCCAGCCAGCGGACCCGAAAATTCGCCGAGCCCGGCCGCATCGGGCCAGACTGGCACGCCAAACGATTCGTAGGCCGCCAGGTTTCGGTTGGCATTGACCATCACCTCGCCGACTTGCGGCGACAGCCGCAGCAGGGTGTGCAGCGCCAGCGGCACGCCGTTGAAGCTTTGCAGCCCCTTGTCGGCGCCGCCCATGCGCGAGCCGCGTCCACCGGCAAGGATGATGCCGGTGATTTCTGCGCCGTCTATCGTGTCAATCATTTATTTGTCGGGCCTAGCCGCCTATGTAACTCATCTCGACGCGTTTTGCGTTGCTGTCTGGCATGCCGGTATCCGCAGGCAGTGCCGCACGCAGTTCCGAATAACGGTCGTCGCGGCCCTGCCAGATGTGAGCGACGGCGCCGGAAATCTGTTCGTCCGAATAGTGGCTGTCGCGCAGCAGCGCACGCAGGTCGTGGCCCTGGTGGGCGAACAGGCACAAGAACAGCTTGCCTTCGGTGGACAGGCGGGCCCGGTTGCAGTCGCCGCAAAAGGCCTTGGTCACGCTGCTGATGACACCGATTTCGCCGCCGCCGTCGGTATAACGCCAGCGTTCGGCGGTTTCGCCCAGGTAGTTGGGGTCGATGGCGTCGAGCGCAAACTCCTGCTGCAGGCGCTGGATGACTTCGGCCGAGGGCATCACCTCGTCCATGCGCCAGCCGTTGGTGGCGCCCACATCCATGTATTCGATGAAGCGCAGCACCACCCCGGAGTTGCGGAAGTGCCGGGCCATGGGCAGGATCTCGGCGTCATTGGTGCCGCGCTTGACCACCATGTTGACCTTGATGGGCGCCAGGCCCACCTTGTGCGCCACCTCGATGCCCTTGAGCACGTCGGCCACCGGAAAATCCACATCGTTCATGCGCCGGAACACCGCGTCGTCCAGCCCATCCAGGCTCACGGTGACGCGCTGCAGGCCGGCGTCTTTCAGGGCCTGGGCCTTTTTGACCAGCAGCGAACCGTTGGTCGTCAGGGTGATATCCAGCGGTTTGCCCTGCGGTGTTTCGAGCCGGGCCAGCATCCCGATCAGCACTTCCAGGTGTTTGCGCAGCAGCGGCTCGCCGCCGGTCAACCGGATTTTTTCGACACCGTGCGCGACGAAAATTTTCGTCAGGCGCGTGATCTCTTCAAAACTGAGCAGCGAGGTCTGCGGCAAAAAAGCGTAGTCCTTGTTGAAGACTTCGCTGGGCATGCAGTAACTGCAGCGGAAGTTGCAGCGGTCGGTCACGCTGATGCGCAGGTCGCGCAGCGGCCGCGCCAACCTGTCGGCCAGCAGGCCGGTGGGCGCCTGCAGCTGGGCAGGGATGTGCGGCACGCGCGCGGCGTAGCGGATGTCTGCGAGGGGAATGATTTTTTTCTCGGTCATGTGCACCTTCTTACCCGCAATTTAACGCATTGGGGCCGTGCCGGCCGTTTGGCTGCCGCTTGCCCCTGCTGACCGCGCTTAAACGCAGCGCCCGCCGTCCACCTCGATACACACGCCGCTGATGAATGCCGCTTCGTCGCTGGCCAGGTAGAGCGCGGCGTTGGCCACGTCGAGCGCCGTTGAAAAACGCCCGAGCGGAATGCTGGACAAAAATTTGGCGCGGCGCGCTTCGCCTTCGGGGCCGGTAACCGTGCCGCCGGCAAACTGGGTGGACAGCGCGGTGTCGGGGTTGAACACCGGGTTGATGCAGTTGACGCGGATGTTGTCCGGGCCGAGTTCGGCCGCCAGCGACTTCGATGTGGTGATGACGGCACCCTTGGAGCCGTTGTACCAGGTCAGGCCGGGGCGCGGACGCACGCCGGCGGTGGATGCGATGTTGATGAAGCTGCCGCCGCCCTGGGCGCGGAACACCGGCGTGGCGTGGATGGTCGAGAGGTAAATGCTTTTCACGTTGATCGCGTAGCAGCGGTCGAATTCTTCTTCGGTGGTTTCCAGCGCGGGCTGATTGCGGTGCGTCCAGCCGGCGTTGTTGACCATCACGTCGAGCTTGCCGTAACGCTGCACGGCCGCAGCCACCAGCGCCTTGACCTCGGCGGTTTTGGTCACGTCGGCCGCAAAGAAGGACGCGGTGCCTCCGGCCTTCACGATGTCGGCCACGACTTTTTCACCCAGGGCGGTGTTGATGTCGTTGACGATGACTTTCGCGCCTTCAGCGGCCAGGCGTTTGGCAATGCCTTCGCCGATGCCGCCGCCCGAACCGGTGACGATGATGGATTTGTCCTGGAGTCGCATGGTGTTTCCTTGGGTGCTATTAATTCAGTAGCTGCTGGCGCCCTATGGGAAAGGGCTGCAGCCTGTTTTTTCTTGAGAAAAGGGGGGCGGGTTCAGCCGTGCCGGATGGCGACGGTTTTCAGTGTGGTGAAGCCGTACAGCGCCTCAAAGCCTTTTTCGCGCCCATAACCCGATGACTTGACGCCGCCAAAGGGCAGCTCCACACCACCGCCGGCGCCGTAGTTGTTGATGAAGACCTGGCCGCTCTGCACACGTTTGGCCATGCGGAACTGGCGGCCGCCGTCGCGGGTCCAGATGCCGGCTACCAGACCGAACTGGGTGGCATTGGCGAGTTCGACCGCGTGGTCCTCGTCGCTGAAACTCATGGCGCACAGCACCGGGCCGAAGACCTCTTCCTGAGCCAGGCGGTGTTTCACCGGCACATCGCGCAGCAAGGTGGGGGCCTGGTAAAAACCAGTGTCCGGCGCTTCGTCGACGATCTGGCCCTGCGCGACCATGGGGATGCCTGCCACCTGCGCGTCGCTCAGAAAGTCCCAGACGCGTTGCTGCTGGGTCTGGCGGATCAGCGGTCCCACGTCCAGATCCATCGTGGCGGGACCGACGCGCAGCTTCTCGAAAGCCAGACCCAGGCGCTCCAGCAGCGGTTCATAAATGTGCTGGTCAATCAGCAGGCGTGAGCCGGCCGAACAGGTCTGGCCGGCGTTTTGCACAATCGCGTTGACGAGTGCCGGAATCGCCATGTCCAGATCGGCGTCGGCAAAAACGATTTGCGGGCTTTTGCCGCCGAGTTCCAGCGTCACCGGGCAATGGCGCTCGGCCGCCACCTGCTGGATCAGGGTGCCCACCGTCGGGCTGCCGGTGAAGCTGATGTGGTGGATGCCCTTGTGGCGGGCCAGGGCGTCACCGACCTCATGGCCGTAACCCGTCACGATGTTGATCGCACCGGCCGGAAAACCGACCTCGGCGGCCAGCTGGGCCACGCGGATCAGCGACAGGCAGGCGTCTTCGGCCGGCTTGACCACGCAGACGTTGCCGGCGGCCAGGGCGCCGCCGACGCTGCGGCCGAAAATCTGCATCGGGTAGTTCCAGGGAATGATGTGGCCGGTCACGCCATGCGGCTCGCGCCAGGTCATCACGCTGTAGCCGTCCAGATAGGGCAGGGTCTCGCCGTGCAGCTTGTCGCAGGCGCCGGCGTAGAACTCGAAATAACGCACCAGCGCGGCGGCATCGGCCTTGGCCTGCTTGGTGGGTTTGCCGCAGTCGCGCTGCTCGATCAGGGCCAGTTCGTCGGCATGTTCGGCCACCTTGCGTGACAGGGCCATCAGCAGCCGGCCACGTTCGGCTGCTGTGACCTTGTGCCAGACGGTGTGCAGGCAGTCGTGGGCGGCCTGAACCGCCGTGTCAATGTCCTGCGCGTTGCTGCGCTGGATCTCTTCGAACACCTGTCCGTCGGACGGATCGATCACAGGAATGGTTTTGCCCGAGGCGGAGCGGACCGACGCGTTGGCGATGTAATTGAGTTGCATGCATATGATTTTCCGCGAAAACGCAGGGTTCGCAAAAAATCAGGCCGGATCGGGCCGCAGCCCCCTTTTCAGGAGGGGAATACGCTATGAAATGAATAGCTGTTGAGCTACGGCTGCGCGGGCTTATGCCCCGACCGGGGTGTAGGCGCTGGTGTTGCTCGCCAGCCAGCGCGCCGACAGGTCACTGGCCTGCTGGTTGGGGTGAAAGTCGGTGCGCAGATAGTCGCGCCAGGGTTTGAAGGTCTGGCGCACCAGACCGCGCTGGCCGAACAGGAAGCCGGCGGCGCTTTTCCAGGTGCGCCACTGCCACAAGGTGCCGTCGTGCTGCAGGTTGTTGACGGTCTGGCGCAAGGTGTCGGTCAGGAACACGAAGGTGATGCGGCGGAACCACTTGATGCGCCACTCGTGGCTGCCGCCCAGTGCGGTGTACACGTCGAAGGCCGTGTTCTTGTGCTCCGACTCTTCGGCGCAATGCCACAGCCACATGGTTTTCAGGCGCGGCTCGCAGCCGTCGAGCAGGTCGTGGTTGCTCAGCATCCATTCGGCCAGAATCGCGGTGAAGTGTTCGTTGGCTGCGGTGATGGCCAGCGCATGGCGCGGGTTGGTGCCGGCCAGCAACTGCATGTTTTTTTCAGCGCGCGGCGCCCAGTCGTTGACCAGGCCCTGGTTTTCGAGGTGCTTGTTGAAGAGACCGTGAACGCGGCGATGCGTGGCCTCCTGCCCGATAAACCCCTGGACCTCCGCCTTGTACTGGTCCTGCAGTTCAGGCGACAGGGCTTTGAGGCCGTTGCGCACCGAATCGATAAAAAACTGCTCACCGACCGGAAAACTCATGGACAGCGCGTTGAAAAACGCGGTGCGAAACGCGTCGCCGCCACACCAGTGCCGCGGCAGGGGTGTCTCAAGGTCAATCAGCAGGCGGCGCACAACCAGTTCACTCATGTTTTCTCCCATGGAAACAGTTTGGTACCCGTTGGTACCAGAAAGGGAAACTATAGGGTGGCGCTGTGGTACTGTCAAGTACCGCCATGGTTTTAACTTTGTATGGAGGATGGCTGACCCATGTATTCCGAGGACATCTCCGCCGCCGGCATGGAAGCGGCCAGGGCCTATCGTTCGCGCCTGCTCGAAGGCATGGCGCACAGCGTGGCCCTGAAGGGCTACGCCGACACCACCGTGGCGGACATCGTGCGTGAAGCCGGCGTTTCCAAACGCACCTTCTACGAATGTTTTGTCACCAAGAAAGACTGCCTGATTGCGTTGTACATGGCCTCCAGCCATGGCGCGTTCAAAGTGCTCAAGGATGCGATTGACCCGACACGGGACTGGCAAACGCAGGTTGATCACGCACTCAATGCCTATCTGGGCTGCCTGGCCAGTAATCCGGCGCTGCTGCGCACCCTCTTCATTGAGATCCTCGGTTTGGGCGCGGAGGGCTTGCAGGTCAGGCGCAGGATGAACCAGGAACTGGCCGACTTTGTGGTGCAGGTTGTTCATGCCGGCCACCGGCACAGCCCTCAGGACGCTGCGTTGACGGCGGCCATGGCGATGGCCGTGGTCGGCGGCATCAATGAACTGGTGTTGCAGGCCATTGAAGGCAATCGCACAGCAGAGCTGGCAGCCCTGACACCGGCCTGCAGCACACTGGTGCGTGCAGTGCTTGCTGGGCCGCACCCATAAAAAAAGCCCGCCGAAGCGGGCCGAAGTAAAGCGTGGCTTTTTCTTCTTTTATTTCGCTGGGGTCGGCGTCGCCGCTGCCCCGGGTGCCTGGGTGGGCGCCGGTGCGGGCATGGCCGGTGCCACCGGCGTTGCAACAGGTGCGGCCGGCGCGCTCATCGCAGCGGGGGCTGCCACCGGGGTGGCCGGCGCTGCATTGGCATTGCCGCCATGGAACTTCATCATCAGCGGCACGATCAGCAGCGCCACGATGTTGATGATCTTGATCAGCGGGTTGACGGCCGGGCCGGCGGTGTCCTTGTAGGGGTCGCCCACGGTGTCGCCGGTCACGGCGGCCTTGTGCGTCTCGGAACCCTTGCCGCCGTGGTTGCCGTCTTCAATGTATTTCTTGGCGTTGTCCCAGGCACCGCCGCCGGTACACATGGAGATCGCCACGAACAGGCCGGTCACGATGGTGCCCATCAGCAGGCCGCCCAGCGCAGCGGGGCCCAGCAGCAGGCCGACCAGGATCGGCACCACCACCGGCAGCAGCGAGGGGATCATCATTTCCTTGATGGCGGCCGTTGTCAGCATGTCCACTGCCTTGCCGTATTCAGGCTTGGCCGTGCCTTCCATGATGCCCTTGATCTCGCGGAACTGGCGGCGTACCTCGACCACCACCGCACCGGCGGCGCGGCCCACGGCTTCCATGGCCATCGCACCGAACAGGTAGGGGATCAGCCCGCCGATGAACAGGCCGATGATCACCATCGGGTCGCTCAGATCAAAGCTGATGGCCTTGCCGTAGGCTTCGAGTTTGTGCGTGTAGTCGGCAAACAGCACCAGTGCGGCCAGGCCGGCGGAGCCGATGGCGTAACCCTTGGTCACGGCCTTGGTGGTGTTGCCCACCGCGTCCAGCGGGTCGGTGATGTCGCGCACGCTGCTGGGCATGTCCGCCATCTCGGCGATGCCGCCGGCGTTGTCGGTGATCGGGCCGTAGGCGTCGAGCGCCACCACGATGCCGGCCATGCTCAGCATGGAGGTTGCAGCAATCGCAATGCCGTACAGGCCGGCCAGCTGGAACGAGACCCAGATCGCGATGCAGACAAAAATCACAGGCCAGGCGGTCGAACGCATGGACACGCCGAGGCCGGCAATGATGTTGGTGCCGTGGCCGGTGGTGGAGGCTTGCGCAATATGGCGCACCGGGGCGTACTGCGTGCCGGTGTAGTACTCGGTGATCCAGACCAGCGCGCCGGTCAGCACCAGGCCCACGGCGCAGGCGCCGAACAGGGCCATCTGCGTGCCCGCCGCCTTGATGGCGTTGTCGGGCATCAGCCAGGTGGTCACGAAGTAGAAGGCAATCAGCGACAGGCCGCCGGCCACCGCCAGGCCCTTGTACAGCGCCGGCATCACGTTGGTCATGCCGGGCGAGGCTTTGACGAAGAAGCAGCCGATGATGGACGCGATGATGGAGACCGCGCCGAGCGCCAGCGGATAGACCACCGCGCTGGTGCCGGCGTTGGTGACGAGCAGGGCGCCCAGCACCATGGTGGCGATCAGCGTCACCGCGTAGGTTTCAAACAGGTCGGCAGCCATGCCGGCGCAGTCGCCCACGTTGTCGCCCACGTTGTCGGCGATCACCGCCGGGTTGCGCGGGTCGTCTTCCGGAATGCCGGCTTCGACCTTGCCCACCAGGTCGGCGCCGACGTCAGCGCCCTTGGTGAAAATGCCGCCGCCCAGGCGCGCAAAAATCGAGATCAGCGAGGAGCCGAAGGCAAAACCGATCAGCGGATTGAGCAGGTTGGCCAGGTTGGCATTGGGCGTGTAGTTGCCGTTGCCCACCAGGAACCAGTAAAAGGCCGTCACGCCCAGCAGGCCCAGGCCGACCACCAGCATGCCGGTGATCGCGCCGCCACGGAAGGCGACATCGAGGGCGGGGCCAATGCCGCGGGTGGCCGCCTGTGCGGTGCGCACGTTGGCACGCACCGAGACGTTCATGCCGATGAAGCCGCAAGCGCCCGAAAGCACGGCGCCGACGACAAAACCGATGGCACTCGGCACATCGAGGAAGATGCCGATCAAAATCGCCAGCACGACGCCGACGATGGCAATGGTTTTGTATTGACGCGCCAGGTAGGCGGCGGCGCCGGTTTGAATCGCGGCTGCAATTTCCTGCATGCGCGCGTTGCCTGCGTCCTGGGAAAGAATCCAGCTGCGGGCCCAGAAGCCGTAAGCCACGGCGGCCAGTCCGCAGACGAGCGCAAGAATAAGCGCTGGGTTGCCTGTCATAGAGAGATCTCCTACGTTGTTTTTCGCTTGGAGGAGGCGCCACGCTAGCGGTGCCCCCGCTGCGTTGCTTCCTCGTTGCTCGTGTCCTACGTAGAGACAAGACGATTGGCCAACCTTTGAAATTTAACGCCAAATCGTGACAAGTTCGCGAAGCGTCAGGTCCGAATCAGTAAAATGAGGGTAAATACTGACTGAGCCATCCACCTTTTCATTACTTCAACACAAAGAGACCATGTCCCTCGATAAAGTTACCCCCGGTAAAAACGCCCCCGACGCTTTCAACGTGATCATCGAAATCCCGATGAATGCCGACCCGGTCAAGTACGAGGTGGACAAGGAGTCCGGCGCCATTTTTGTGGACCGCTTCATGAGCACGTCCATGCATTACCCGACCAACTACGGTTATGTGCCCAAGACGCTCAGCGGTGACGGCGATCCGGTCGATGTGCTGGTGATCACGCCGGTGCCGCTGATCCCTGGTGTGGTGGTAACCTGCCGCGCCATCGGCATCCTGAAGATGACCGACGAAGCCGGCGAAGACGGCAAGGTGTTGGCCGTGCCGGTGGACAAGAAATGCTCGCTGTACACCCAGTGGCAAAAGCCCGAGGACATGAACCCGCTGCGCCTGAAAACCATTGCCCATTTCTTTGAGCACTACAAGGACCTCGAAGACGGCAAGTGGGTCAAGATCCAGGGCTGGGAAGGTCCGGACGCGGCGCGCAAGGAAATCATGGACGGTATTGCCAACTACCAGAAAGAGCATCCCGAAGCCACCTGATTTAAAGCGTTTTTTGCCTCCAGCCCTTGCCAGTCAAGCGCAGGTAGCTATCAAAAAAAGAGCGCCTGCAGTTCATGCTGCAGGCGCTCTTTTTCTTTTTGATGGGCGACGCTCAGGCGGCGCGGGCCGGGTCCGGGTAAATCAGCCCGTGCCAGAACGTGCCCTTGCGCTCAAAGGCTTGCCAGCGGCCTTCGGGTTGTGCCAGCCGGTCGGCCACGGCCCACCAGGCGCTGGGGTTCAGGCCCAGGCCGACGTGGCTGGCCACCACTTCGACGTTTTCTGTCTGCTGGTTGTCCGGCGAGGATTGCTGAATACTGCCTTGCCAGGCCACGATGCCGTCGCTGCGTGAATAAATGCTGGTGGTGGGCACCGGTGGTGCGGCGGGCAGGTCGTAGTTCTCGCTTTCCCGCGCCACCTTGCGCCCGCTGGCCAGCTCGTAGATACGCCAGGCGTTGGTAGAGCGGTGCGAGCCGGCAAACGGCGTGCCCAGGGTGATCACGCCACGCACCATATGCTGCAGCTCCTTGGCCAGTTCGCGCGCATACACGCCGCCCAGGCTCCAGCCGATCAGGCTGACCTTGCGGCCGCTGTCCTCGAACGCGCGCCGCACCTGGGCGCGTGCCGCCTCCAGCACGCCCGCGCGCGGGCCGAAGTTGAAGCCTTGTTCCCAGCCGCTGGTCTGGTAGCCCAGCGAATCGAGGTAGCGGCGCAGCGGCATGGTCGAGCCGTCGCTGGCCGACAGGCCGGGGAACACCACCACGCTGTGGCCGTCTCCGCGGGGCGCCCGGGCCAGCACGGGCCACGCGGGCAGCAACGCGCCGAATTCCCAGAAAGCGCGAAATTCCAGCGCCAGCAGCCAGGCGCTAGGCGCTGGGCCTTCGTGCGGGCTTTGTCGTGCTTTTTCGGGCGACTTTTTCTGTGCTGGAGACCGGGGTGAGGGTACTGCCATGGGGTGAGTATTGATATTGGCGTTGTTGTTCCGGATTGTTCCAGTATTGGGGCGGCAGATCGGCTTCACAAAGGGAGACTTCCCTAAAGTCGTCTCCTGCGTGACAAAGGAGGATAAATAGAGACGGGGTTTGGCGGATTTTCACCGGCGCAGCAGCCTTGGTGCTTGCTTGAGCTTGCCCCCTGTTGTTGTCGGCGTCCGGGGCCCGGGCTGTCTGGCCCGCCGGATGCGGCCCATAATTGAATTCATTCGCAGCGTCCGCAAGAAAGCCAGAAACCATGCCAACCCATATCCGCCTTCCCGGCGCCGCCTTGCTCATCGTGGTGGTGGCAGCGCTGATGGCTTGGGCCGGCTGGCACTTCTATCCTGCAACAACGACCCGCATCGAGACCACGGTGATCGCGCCCGAGGTTCCGGTCGTCATCCGTACCGAGGGTGGTTTGCTGGAAGTGGCCACGGTGATTGCCCAGGAGCGTTTCACACGCTCGGACACTCGGGAGTTCTGGGGCATCCACCTTGGCACGACGGTGTCGCACATCCAGGCACCCGTGCATTACCGTTATCACATCGCGCTGGCCCGGGAGTGGCATGTGGTGATCCGCGGCAAGACCTGTATTGTCCAGGCGCCCGCCATCAAGCCCAGCCTGCCCGTGGCCTTCGACACCTCGGCCATGCAGATGTACACCCACAACGGCTGGGCGCGCCTGAACAAGCAGGACAATCTGGCGGCGCTGGCGCAGTCGATCACGCCCGAGCTGGAAAAACGCGCGTTATCAGCCGGCTACCAGCAACTGGTGATCGAGCCGGCGCGCCAGACGGTGCGGGAGTTCGTCATGCAGTGGCTGATCAAGGAACAGAAGTGGTCACGCGAGCCGGGGTACACCGTGGAAGTGCTGTTCCCCGGGGAGGTCTTGCGAGCACGGCCGCCGGCCAGTTCGCCCAACCAGGACAGCCAGCTTTGACGGGTGGGATGGCGTCCCCCCAGGCAGACCGAGTGTTTCCTCGTTTCTGCGGACAGACGAGGGTTGACTGTGCCTTAAACTGAAGCTACAAATTGTAAAAAGGCGCAGGCGCATGGAGGCTGGTTCTTGATGATTCCCCACGCTTTATACCGGCGACCACTGATGCTGGTTTCCGGCGTCTGGCTGGTCAACGCTGCCCTGCTTCTCGCGTTTGTGCTGGTCCCCTCGCTGCATTTTGAGCTGCCTGCCGCGGTTCACACGAATTTGCACACCCTGTTCGAGACGGTGTCCATCATTGTGTCGATGCTGGTTTTTTCCGCCGGCTGGTTCACTTTCTCGCGGGAGGGCCGCAGCAATGTAGCGCTGCTTTGCACCATCTTCTTCGGCGTGGCCATTCTTGATTTTGTCCACCTGCTGTCCTACGAGGGCATGCCGGCGTTCTTCATCCCGGCCAAAGACGGCAAGTCAATCTCGTTTTTCCTGGCAGCACGCCTGCTGGTGGCGGGCGCCTTGCTGGCGATTGCGTTCCAGCCCTGGAACCGCCGTATTGGAAACACCGAACGCCACTGGCTGCTGGGCCTGAGCCTGGTTTTTGCGCTGGGGGTCTCGGTGTACGGGCTGGTCGAGCCGGCCATCAAAACCTGGTTTTTTGTACCCGGTTCCGGGCTGACGACCACCAAGATTACGGTGGAATACTTTGTCATTGTTCTCAACCTCGCGGCGGCCGCGGGTTTTTACCTGCGCATGCGCAAGCCGCAGCCCTATCCGCTGATTCCGCTTTTTGCCGCCGCCTGCCTGATGGCCCTGTCGGAACTGTGTTTCACCCTGTATGCAACGTTCCACGACCAGTACTCGATGGTGGGCCATGTCATCAAGGTGGAGGCCTACCTCTTCGTTTTTCGGGCCATCTTCATCGAGTTCCTCGAGGGGCCTTACCGGCAGCTGGAAAGTGCACGTGCTGATCTGGTGGAAAGCGAGGAAAAGTACAGGCTGCTGTTTGAGAACAGTCCGGATGCCTACCTGATGGCCAATGCAGACGGCTCCTTTCACACGGCCAACCCGGCAGCTTCCGCCATGTTCGGCATCACGCGCCAGGACCTGTGGCGGATTGGGCGCAACGATGTAACCAGCGACCCCCGGCTGGCAGGCTTCCTGGAGGAGCGCAGCAGGACCGGTTTTGCCCGCGGGGAGTTGGTCCTGCGGCGCGGTGACGGGACCACTTTCCTGGCCGAGCTTTCTTCATCGTCTTACACGGACAGCCGGGGCCGGCAGATGAGCAGTACCTTTATTCGCGACATCACAGCGAAAAGGCAAGCGGAAGAAGAAGTCCTCAGGCTCAATGCGACGCTGGAGCACCGTGTGCGTGATCGCACGGCAGAACTGCAGACGGCCAACGAGGATCTCGAGCGTTTCTCGCATGTGATGGCGCATGACCTGCGTTCTCCGCTGGTGGCGATCGAGGGCTTTGCCGGCCTGCTCAGACGCGGCTGCGGCGAGTCGATGGACGACAAGCAGAAGCACTACCTGGACCGCATCCAGGCCGGCGTGGCCCGCATGGCTGAGATGATCGATGCCCTTCTCGAACTCGCCGACGTGTCCCGGGCGCCCCTGAATACCCAGACCCTGGACCTGTCCGCGATTGCCGACAAGGCGTTGTCAGCCTGCCGGCAGCGCGACCCGCAGCGACAGGTCAAGGCCGTGGTCGAAAACTCGCTGCTCGGCCAGGGCGATGCGCGCCTGATCGCCACCGTCATGGGAAACCTGATTGGCAACGCCTGGAAACACACCGCACGCAATCCGGAGGCCGAAATCGTCGTTGGCGTGGAGCCATCGGCGCAAGGACGGGTGGTTTACTTCGTCAGGGACAACGGCTCCGGCATGACGTCCGGCGCTGTCGAGACGGCGGCGGACGAGTCCGGGACTCCGCGGAGCCCGACGGAATCCCCACGTGCTGGTGTTGTCCTGGCCAGTGTGCGCAGGATCATTGGCCGCCACGGCGGCACGGTGTGGGCGGAGCCGGTGCCCGGACAAGGTGTGGTTTTCCGCTTTACGCTGGAGCCGGCGCCTGTGCGAGGGTGAACCCTAGTCTTCGAACAGGTACTCCACCTCGCCCAGCCAGCGTTTTTCGATGATGGTCAGGCTGGCCCGCTTGCCGGCCTGAACCTTGCGACCCACGGAACTGCGAAAAGCCACTCCCGGCGTTTCTTCCAGCCACCGGTCGGCCGTGTCGTCCGGAAATTCCAGTCCAAGCTTGTCGCCGACCTCAATGCCGCTGTCGCAGCCGTGCCTGAAGGCCAGCAGCAGTGACATGGCAAGGCGATGGCGACCGGCCGCGCAGTGAATCACGCCAATCATCCTGTCGTACACAAAAGGCTGGCTCAGGTCGGCAAGGTGCAATGGCTGGGGATCCCGGGCACCGGCCTCGACCAGCATTTGCCATTGTTGCGGCGTGAAATTGATCATGGCTCCTTTCCTGGGCGGCGGCCTTGCGGCTTTGGCGAGAACAGACCTTGCATAAACGGTGATGCCTCAGTGTAGGGGCTTGTCAGGTTTTGTCCCCGTCGGGCAGGCCTCAGGAAGTCTTCGATGGGCATTATTGCCATGGATCCCCGGTGGCTTTTCCCGCCATGTTAGGGTGAACACCTGATGTTCGCACGCTGCCTGGTGCAGGCGGTCTGTGTGGAGAATTCCCGAAAGGTGGCTTTATGGCGATAGGCTGGTTGACTGTGTTGCAAAGTGTCCCGTGGGCCGAGGTGGTGAGCAACGCACCCAAGGTCGCGGCTGGCGCGAAAAAATTGTGGAACGCGGTGGGCAGGAAGCCTTCCGCCGGCGCGCAGGTGGACGATGCCAGCCAGGCGGCGCTGTCGCCCGAGGCCCGGGCCATCGCCACCCTGACCGCGCATGTCAGTGAACTGGAAACGGCGACGAAAGAACTGCAGGAACAGATGCTCGCTTCCTCGGAGCTGATCAAGGCGCTGGCCGAGCAGAACACGCAGCTGATTCTGCGCATCGAGACGCAGCGTCGCCGCATGCAATGGCTGGCGGGCGCGCTGGTGCTCGTCGGCATGGCGGCGCTGGCCAGCCTGGTCCTGCTGCTTGCGCGCTGAAGGCGGTGGACTATAGCGGAACGATTTCGAAGCGGGCATCACCCATGTCCCGGTTCAAGGGGCGAAATGCCGCGAGGATCGCGTCTTCTTCGGCGTTCTCCCACAGCGCGATGACCTGTTCCTCCGCTTCCGACGCATCCCCGCCCAGCGGCAAGTCCTCGTTGAGCGATTGCACCAGCAGGTAGGCTTGCAGGGAAGGGAGTACCTGGTCGGGGCCGCCCAGGGAAAATTCAAGCGACATGCGAAAACGCAGCTCCGCCGCAGCGCGTTCGTCGGGGCTGAGGCTGGGGCACTCGACGAGCTTGACCTGGTAATGGCCGGCGGGTTGTTTGTTCATGATGGTTTTTTCTCCCCAGGGTGGATGTCGGCATCGCCCAGCAGGCCCTGTTCGTCATCGCGCAGGCCGGCGACGGGCGTGGCCTTGGCCAGCGCGACCCACACGCCGAAAGGCAATGCCTGCCGGGGCCGCCGCGGCGCAGCGCGGGCCACCACCAGCCGCTCGCCTTCGACCTGCATCACGCCGCATTTCGGCGGAACTTCATCGGCGGTGGCAATCGGCCTGCCTTTGGCGTCGCAGCCCAGGACGTACCAGCACTCGCCGCCCAGATCGAGGTAGGCGCCGCGTTTTTCTGGCCGGCGCAGGTCGCCCAGCAGGTCGGAGCGTCGCACCTTGATCTCGTGGACAACGGGTTCGACATAGGCTTCCACCGAGGTATTGCGGATCGAAAACACGTCGGGCCGCACCAAACACCAGCGGGCGGCGGCGCTGTCGGCCGGCGGCGGCAGCTGCGCGCGCAGGCTCAACGCCCGCCAGGTGATGCGGCCGGCACGCGCCATCTCGCAGGCCACGCGTTCGACCAGCGCCTCGTGCGCCGACAGGGCTGCGCGGTTGCGCACCAGTGCGGCGGCCAGGCAGGTGACGCCGGCATCGGTGACGCGCAGGGTTTCGTGGCCTGACGGGCCGGCGACACGCTGCAGCAAGCCGGCGGCCAGCAACTCGATTTCCAGCAGGTCCTGGCAGGGCCAGCCGGCGGAGCGGTAGATCTCGCGCAGTCGCCGCGCATGGGCGCGGCCCAGCGAAGCGGGCGGGTCGGCCGGCGTTGTGGGGCCGGGGGCGTCGGTGGCATCGAGCATGAAAAAAACCGTCAAAAAAGGGTGTGGAGCAGGATGTCAGAAAAAGCTTGAATCAACTGTCCTTATACGCCAAATCAGCCTCCAGCCCAATGAGGGCAAGCGCTGGCAGCTATGAATACTGTAGCGTCACGAGGGGGCATTGCCGCCGGGCTCGATCTGCCGGAACGGATTGCGCCGCTCCAGCTCTTCCATGTAGCCGGCCATGCCTTCGCCCTCGCGTTCCAGGAAGCGCTCCACCGCGTCGGCAAAGGCCGGGTGCGCCAGCCAGTGGGCGCTGGTGGTCTTGACCGGCAGCAGGGCGCGCGCCATTTTGTGCTCGCCCTGGGCGCCGCCTTCGAAGCGCTGGTAGCCGTGTTCCATGCACCATTGCAGAGGCTGGTAATAACAGGCCTCGAAGTGCAGGCAGTCGACCCGTTCCAGCGCCCCCCAGTAGCGGCCGTAGGCGACCCGGGTCGATGTTATGGAGTTAAATTGGCCTCCAGCCCTTGTTCCGCCTGCGCTGACAGCTATCAAACTTGTAGCAATTGGGCGTCCGTCCCGCTCTGCCACAAACAGCAGCCAGTTCTCCGGCATGGTGTCCTGCATGCGCTGGAAGAAGTCACGGCTCAGGTAGGGCGCGTTGCCGTGTTCGTAGTAGGTGCGCTCGTAACAGCGGTAGAAAAAGTCCCAGTCGGCAGTGCTGATGCCTTTGCCCAGCGACCATCGAAAGCGCACGCCGGCCTCCAGCACCTTGCGCCGCTCCTGGCGGATTTTCTTGCGTTTTTCCTGGCTCAGCGACATCAGGAAGTCGTCGAAGTCACGAAACGGGCGAGGCTCCCCGTATTCACCAGCCGGGGCCGCGGATCCGGCTTCGCCGGTCCGCAGGCGCAGCGCCCCCTCGGGGGGCAGCGCAGTACGCGAAGCGACAAGCGTGGGGGCTTTGTCTTCACCAGCCGGGGCCGCGGATCCGGCTTCGCCGGTCCGCAGGCGCAGCGCCCCCCCGGGGGGCAGCGAGGACACGTCAGTGCCGAGCGTGGGGGCCCTATTTGTCCAGTGGAATTGCACGTTGTGCCGCAGCATCAACCCGGCTTCCTCGCAGGCGGCGACATCCTCGTCACTGGCAAACAGCAGGTGCAGCGAGGACAGCCCTTCTTCGGCGCACCAGGCCAGCAGCGCCTGCACCAGCAGCGTTCGGGTGGCGGCATCACGTGCCAGCAGCCGCGGGCCGGGCACCGGCGTAAAGGGCGGCGCCACCAGGGCCTTGGGGTAATAGGGCAGGCCATGCTGGTGGTAGGCATTGGCCCAGGCGTGGTCGAACACGTATTCGCCGTAGGAGTGGTCTTTCAGGTACAGCGCGCAGGCGCCGACCAGCTGCGTGCCCAGGGACAGCGTGACAAAACGCGCCGTCCAGCCGGTTTGCGGGGTGGCACTGCCGCTTTCCAGCATGGCGGCGAGGTACTCGTGGCGCATGAAGGGGTTCAGGCTGCCGTCGCCCGGCTGCGCCGCAAGCAAGGCGTTCCAGTCGGCGGCCTGCACCTGTAGCGGCGAATCCAGCACGCGGATGACATAATCGTTTTCAGTCACAGCACCAACCGTTTTTTCTTTTTCATGACTCTCAAAATCTGCGTTGCCCAATTGAACTACTGCGTTGGCGACATGCCGGGCAACGCGCAAAAAATCATTGACGCCGCCCGTCTGGCCTATGCCGACGGTGTGCGCCTGTTGCTCACCCCCGAGATGGCGATCTGCGGCTATGCCGCCGAAGACCTGTTTTTGCGCCGCTCCTTCATCGCAGCCTGTGATGATGCCGTGAATCTGGTGGCCCGGGAGCTGGCCGGGTTAAAGGGACTGACGGTGGTGGTGGGCACGCCGACCCACGGTGACAGTGGCCGCGGCGTGCGCACCAGAAGTGTCGAGGTGCACCAGCGCCACAACGCCGCCCGCGTGCTGCGTGAAGGTGCGGTAATAGCCACTTATGCCAAGCGCGAGCTGCCCAACTACCAGGTGTTCGACGAGCGCCGCTATTTCACGCCGGGGCAGGGCGTTTGCGTGTTCGAAGCCGGCGAGGGCGCCGACGCGGTCCGGGTCGGCCTGCTGATCTGCGAGGACGCCTGGTTCGAGGAACCCGCGCGGCTGGCCAAAGAGGCGGGCGCCGAGCTGCTGGCCGTCATCAACGCCTCGCCTTTCCATGTGGGCAAGGGCGGCGAACGCGAACGCATGATGCGCGAGCGTGTGCTGGCCACCAGCCTGCCCATGGTGTATGCGCACCTGGTGGGCGGACAGGACGAAATTGTTTTTGAAGGCCATTCCTTTGCCCTGCAGGCTGACGGCGCGCTCGCCGGCCGGGCCGAAAGTTTCAGGGAAAATCTGTTCCTGGCCCAGGCGGAACGTTCGCCAGGTGCTATTAAATTGATAGCTAGCGAAGCGCCGCTGCGCAGCGCCGAAGCCGACTTGTGGGACGCGCTGGTGCTGGGCGTGCGCGATTACCTCGGCAAAAACGGTTTTCCCGGCGCCATCCTCGGCCTGTCGGGCGGCATCGACTCGGCGCTGGTGCTGGCGATTGCGGTTGATGCGCTGGGCGCCGACAAGGTGCGCACGGTGATGATGCCGTCGCCCTACACCGCCGACATCTCCTGGATAGACGCACGCGAAATGGCCGCGCGCATGAAGGTGCGTTACGACGAGATTTCGATTGTTCCCGAGTTCGAGGCCTTCAAGGCCTCGCTGGCCGGCGAGTTCAAGGGCTTGCCGGAAGACACCACCGAAGAGAACATCCAGGCGCGTATCCGCGGCGTGTTCCTGATGGCGCTGTCCAACAAGTTCGGTGCTATCGTGCTGACCACCGGCAACAAGAGTGAAATGGCGACCGGCTACTGCACGCTGTACGGCGACATGGCGGGCGGCTTTGCCGTCATCAAGGACCTGCTGAAAACCACGGTGTTCCGGCTGGCGCAGTGGCGCAACGAGAACGACCCCTACGGCACCGGCAGCAAGCCGATTCCCGAGCGCATCATCACGCGTCCGCCCAGCGCCGAACTGCGCGCCGACCAGACCGACCAGGACAGCCTGCCGCCTTACGAGGTGCTCGACGCGATCCTGCAGCGCTACATGGAAAACGACGAGAGCATAGAGGCCATCGTGGCGGAGGGGTTTGACCGTGCCGTGGTTGAACGTGTGACCCGGCTCATCAAGATCAACGAGTACAAGCGCCGCCAGGCACCGATAGGCATCCGGGTTACCCACCGGAGCTTCGGCAAGGATTGGCGCTATCCTGTCACCAATAAATTTCATGCATGAACTTGTTAGCCCCCACGCTCCCCACTGCGTGTGGTCGCTGCCCCCCGAGGGGGCGCTGCGCCTGCGGGCCGGCGGAGCCGGACCCGCGGCCCCTGCTGGACTTGGGGGGACATGGCCTCGCGCTTTTGACGATATTTAAAACCAACGGAGATATTCAGTGAAACAAATTACCGCCGTTCTCAAACCTTTCAAGCTCGAAGAAGTCCGCGAAGCCCTGGCTGAATGCGGCGTGACCGGCCTGACGGTCACCGAAGTCAAGGGTTTCGGCCGCCAGAAAGGCCACACCGAGCTGTACCGCGGCGCCGAGTACGTGGTCGACTTCCTGCCCAAGGTCAAGGTCGAGGTGGTGGTGAAAACGGAGGATGTGGAACGCTGCGTGGACGCCATCGTGCGCGCCGCCCGCACCGGCAAGATCGGCGACGGCAAGATTTTCATCACCAGCGTCGAGCGTGTGGTGCGCATCCGCACCGGGGAAGAGGACGAAGCGGCGGTCTGAGAATGTGGCCCCCACGCTCCCCACTTCGTGTGGTTCGCTGCCCCCCGAGGGGGCCGCTGCGCCTGCGGACTGGCAAAGCCAGATCCGCGGCCCTGGCTGGTGAAGACAGGGCCCCAATGGCCAGCTCGGAGCGACTGCCTTAAATCTGGTCCAGACGCAGCGCGTCGGGCGCCACGCCCGCTGATTGCACGAGTTGCTCCAGCAACTGTTCGGCATCATTGGCGACGTGAATCAGGTCCATCTGCCAGTCGTTCATGAAACCACTGGTCACCGAGGTCGCCAAAAAAGCCAGCAAGTGGTTGTAATAGCCGTTCAGGTTCAGCAGGCCGACCGGTTTGGCGTGGTAGCCCAGCTGGCGCCAGGTCCACACTTCAAAAAACTCTTCCAGCGTGCCTATGCCGCCTGGCAATGACAGGAAGGCGTCGGCGTGTTCGGCCATGATGCGCTTGCGCTCGTGCATGGTGTCCACGATGTGCAGTTCGGTGCAGCCGGTGTGGGCCCATTCCTTCTCCACCAGCGCCTTCGGGATGACGCCGACGACGCGCCCGCCCGCGGCCAGGGTGGCATCCGCGACGATGCCCATGAGCCCGTTGCGCCCGCCGCCATACACCAGCTGGCCGCCATGCTCGCCTATCCACTGGCCGACCTGGCGTGCGGTTTCGGAAAATCCGGGGTCCGCGCCCGGTCGCGAGCCGCAATAAACGCAGACCGAAAAAGCCGGCTTCATGCGAAAAACCTCTGAAACAATGCCATGACCCAGATGCCCGCGCACAGCAGCAGGCTCAGCAACACGGCGGCACTTCCCATGTCCTTGGCGCGTTTGGACAGGTCGTGCCATTCCGGGCCGATGCGGTCGATCGCGGTTTCTATGCCGGTGTTGAGCAGCTCGATGATCATCACCAGGATCACCGAGCCAGCCAGCAAGGCGGTCTCCACCCAGCTGCGGCCCAGCCAGACGGCGGCGGGAAGCAGCACCAGCGCGGCAATGGCTTCCTGGCGAAACGCCGTTTCCTGCCAGCCGGCGCGCAAGCCCGCCACAGAATAGCCGAAGGCATGCCAGACTCGGTTGATGCCTTTGCGGTCTTTTTGGGGATTGGCGGGAGGCGTGGCTGCCGGGTGGCCTTGAAGCGCAGGGGGGGAGGCGGTGGATACGTGTTCGGGCATGGGCCGATTGTCGCGCAGCTCTGTGACGGTGTGATGCGGCTCTTGCATGGCGAGGGCGCCGCGAGGCTTCAGGCGGCCCGGGCAGGCGCGCCAGCGGGCAGGCTGGATACCAGCCGGGTGCCGGCCAGCGCATCGTGCCAGAACTGCCGGTCCGGGTGAAAGCGCGACAGGATTGCCCAGATGGCGATCCACCCGCCGGCCAGCACGAGCGCCTGCCGCACGTCCAGCCCCAGCAGCCAGCTCACCGCCAGCGGCGGCAAAAACCAGAGCCAGCTCAGGGTGTAGCGCAGGAAGGCGCGCTTCTGGGTGACGGCCTGTCCCTGCAGGTCGGTCAGGCGGATGTTCCAGGTCTTCATGGCCAGGGTCTGGCCTTTGGCCCAGAACCAGACGAAGTAGATGCCGAACACGACAAACAGGAAGGCCTGCTGGGCATTGCGGTTGTCCATGGCGTTGCGCGTCTGGCTCAGGGTGCTGAACAGGTAGTCAGCGATGAACACCACGCCGAACATCAGCATGCCCTCATACAGCCAGCAGGCCATGCGCCGACGCAGGGAGGGAGTGGGAAGGCTTTTGGCTTGCAGGGCTGTCAATTTGTGGTCGCGTTCAGGTCAGGTCGGTTAAATGCGCCCGAAGGAGCCGCAGCCAGACCCGCAGGCGGATCGTGTCGGGCCGGCACGGAAGCCGGGCCTTGCTGGTTACGGTTTTTCCGGTGCCGCGCCAGGCGTGGCAGGCGGCGCGGTGGCGGACAGGAGGTCCGGCTGCCCGGCCGGGGGTGGCGTCACCACGATTTTAGTCGCTAGTTTGGCCTTTGGCTTGTCGGCGCGCGAAGGCACCGTCGCCAGCTTTTGCGCTGCAACCGGTTTGGCCGCCGGGGCGGCGCCCGCCGGCCTGGGCGGTGCCTTGGCGGCCAGTTTGCGCTTTTCCTCGGCGCTGAGGGCCTGGTAGGCCTGCCACTTGGCCTGTTTTTCTTCAGCGGTGAGCTCTTTGGACAGCTCTTTGGTTTTTGCAAAATTCAGCCGCGCCTGGGCGCGCTGCTGGGGGCTGAGCGCCACCCAGGCCTTCATCCGCCCCTGCATCTTGACCTGTTCTTCGGTGGAAAGCGCCGGATAACTTTTGGTCATCTGAAGCCATTTGCGCTTGTGGGTCTGGCTCAGTGTGTTCCAGGTGGACGCCAGCGGCTTGAGGATCTCGCGTTCCACCGGACTCAACTCGGTCCAGATGGGACTGGAAAACGCGGCCTGGGCGATCACGGTTTTGGCTGGCCGCGCTGGCGCTGCTGCGGAGACGGGCGTCTGGGCGTGGGCTCCGGTCGCCAGGGCACCCAGGAACAGGCAGAGCAGCCCCACCCATCCCGGCAGCGCGTGGGACAGGCGGGCATGGATCAAGGTACCGCGTACGGTTTGCAGACGCGCAGGAGGGCGGGACAGGGTCACAGGCATCGAAGTAGACGTCTTTCTGCGCAAGGGCAAACCCGGACCTAGCGGCTAACCTTGAGGAATTGCACAAATCCGGGATCGGAAAAGGCGTCGGGCGGCAGGTCGTCGGTCAGCAAGGCGGAATCGACCTCGGCCAGTTCCTCGACGAAGCTGTCGGTTTGCAGGGAGTTGATGACCAGCAGGCCGGCGACCAGGGCGATCAGGGGCAGCACCGATCCGATCCGGTACCACAGGCCGAACCTCTCGCCGGATCCCCAGGTCAGCACCGAACCTGTGCCGTTGGCTGCGGTGACCGGAGAGGTTTGAACCCTGGCCACCTTGCGGGCGGCCACGGCCTGCGCACGGGCGGCCCGCAGCCGCTCGGAAATGTCGTACGGCAGGTCCGCCGCGCCAGCGGAAAGGTAGGAAGCGGTTTTCAGGCCATAGCGGTCCTGCAGGATCTCGGTGCGTTTTTGCAGTGTATGGTTCATAGTTTGATTCCCTTGGCGGCCAAAGCCTTGCTGAGTGCGTGGACGGCTCTCGAACAATGCGTTTTCACACTGCCCTCGGAGCAACCCATGGCGGCAGCTGTTTCAGCAACATCCATTTCCTCCCAGTAACGCATCAGAAAGGCTTCCCGTTGACGGCCCGGCAGTTCCTTGATCTCGACCTCAATCTGTCGCAAGATTTGCGCCCGTTCGGTGGCTTCCTGGGCGCTTTCTGTTCCCTCTGAGTTGGTCGAGGACTCCAAAGTTTCAAGCAGATCGAAATCGCCATCGTCCCCGGCGGATTCAAAGTCGCTCATGTTGGAAAACAGGGCGTTGCGCGTCTTGCGGCGCCGGAACCAGTCCAGCGTGGTGTTGGACAGGATGCGCTGGAACAGCATGGGCAATTCGGCCGCAGGCTTGTCTCCGTAATGGTGGGCCAGCTTCATCATGCTGTCCTGAACGATGTCGAGTGCCGCCTCGTCGTCGCGGACATGGTAGACGCTGCGCTTGAAAGCGCGCTTTTCAACGTTTTTCAGGAAATCGGAGAGTTCTTGTTCAGTTGCCAAGGGGATGCATCCCGATTCGTCCCAGCGTCGTCATTGTTGTGTTTTTCAGGCGCAGTGAAGCGTCCAAAGCTGCAAAATTATCGCATCAAGCATGGTGCCGGCCGGACTTTTTTGCACGCTCCGCTGGCCACGCGCCGCCTGATGCCATAATATGCATTGCAATTCAAACAGCAAACGGGTCATGACCCGGCGGGATATGTTTCCGTCCATGGTTTTGGCCTCAAGTCTCGACGCTACTCCACAAGAGTGGGCGAAGAGGCACCCAAGGTATTTCGTTAGAGAAATTCACAAAGGTTCATCATGGAAATCACAAAGGCCGAACTCGCTTCGGCAGCGGCGGCAGCTTCTGCCCCAACAACCCCGCAAGAACTCCGCGGCGCGGAAATCCTCATCAAGGCCCTGCAGGCCGAAGGCGTCAAGCACGTCTGGGGTTACCCCGGCGGCGCCGTCCTGCATATCTACGACGCTTTTTACAAGCAGGACACCATCCAGCACGTCCTGGTGCGCCACGAGCAGGCGGCCGTGCATGCGGCTGACGGCTACGCCCGCGCCACCGGCGAGGTGGGCGTGGCCTTGGTCACTTCCGGCCCCGGCGTGACCAATGCCGTCACCGGGATTGCGACGGCCTACATGGACAGCATCCCGATGGTGATCATCACCGGCCAGGTGCCCACGCACGCGATTGGCCTGGATGCCTTCCAGGAGTGCGACACGGTCGGCATCACGCGTCCCATCGTCAAGCACAACTTCCTGGTCAAGGATGTGCGGCAGATGGCCGAGACGCTGAAGAAGGCCTTCCACATTGCACGCAGCGGCCGGCCCGGGCCGGTGGTGGTGGACATCCCCAAGGACGTCTCGTTCAACAAGACGTCCTACAGCGGTTACCCCCAGACCGTCGAAATGCGTTCCTACAACCCGGTGCGCAAGGGCCATGGCGGGCAGATCCGCAAGGCGCTGCAGTTGTTGATGACGGCCAAGCGCCCCTACATCTACACCGGCGGCGGCGTGTTGCTGAGCAATGCCTCGCAGGAGCTGCGCACGCTGGTGGACATGCTGGGTTACCCCTGCACCAACACGCTGATGGGCCTGGGCGCCTACCCGGCCACCGACAAAAAATTCCTCGGCATGCTGGGCATGCACGGCACCATCGAAGCCAACAACGCGATGCAGCACTGCGATGTGCTGCTGGCGGTCGGCGCGCGTTTTGACGACCGTGTGATCGGCAACCCGAAACACTTTGCGCAGAACGAACGCAAGATCATCCACATCGACATCGACCCGTCGAGCATCTCCAAACGCGTCAAGGTCGACATCCCCATCGTCGGCGACGTCAAGGATGTGCTGACTGAACTGATAGCGATGATCAAGGAGTCTGGTCTCAAGCCCGACGGCAATGCCCTGGGCGGCTGGTGGGAAACCATTGAAGGCTGGCGCAAGCGCGACTGCATGAAATACAGCCTGGGCAAGGGCGACGTGATCAAGCCGCAGTACGTGGTTGAAACCCTGTGGAACATGACCAAGGACGCCGACACCTACATCACGTCCGATGTCGGCCAGCACCAGATGTGGGCGGCGCAGTACTACAAGTTCGACGAGCCGCGCCGCTGGATCAACTCCGGTGGCCTGGGCACCATGGGTGTGGGCATACCGTACGCCATGGGCATCAAGCTGGCCAAGCCTGACAGCGAGGTGTACTGCATCACCGGCGAAGGCTCGGTGCAGATGTGCATCCAGGAGCTGTCAACCTGCCTGCAGTACAACACGCCGATCAAGATCGTCTCGCTGAACAACCGCTACCTGGGCATGGTGCGCCAGTGGCAGGAAGTCGAATACGCCGGCCGCTACAGCAGCAGCTACATGGACGCACTGCCCAATTTCGTGAAGCTCGCCGAAGCCTATGGCCACGTCGGCATGCTGATCGAAAAACCGCAGGACGTCGAACCGGCGCTGCGCGAGGCGCGCAAGCTCAAGGACCGCACTGTGTTCATGGACTTCCGCACCGACCCCACCGAGAACGTGTTCCCGATGGTGCAGGCCGGCAAGGGCATCACCGAGATGCTGCTCGGGTCCGAGGACCTGTAAGCGGCGTACGCCATTTCATCAACCGTCACCTGACGAATCTATTGCCTGCCGAGCCCGCGCATTACCGTGCGCGGGGGAGGGCAGCGAAAAGAGGAATCTTCACATGAAACACATCATTGCAGTTTTGCTGGAAAACGAGCCGGGCGCTCTTTCCCGCGTGGTCGGCCTGTTTTCGGCGCGCGGCTACAACATCGAAAGCCTGACCGTGGCGCCGACGGAAGACGCCAGCCTGTCGCGCATGACCATCCAGACCACCGGTTCCGACGACGTGATCGAGCAGATCACCAAGCACCTGAACCGTCTCATCGAGGTCGTCAAGGTGGTGGACCTGACCGAAGGCTCCTACACCGAGCGCGAGCTCATGATGGTCAAGGTGCGTGCCGTCGGCAAGGAGCGCGAAGAGATGAAGCGCATGGCTGATATATTCCGCGGGCGGATCATCGATGTCACCGAAAAGAGCTACACGATCGAGTTGACCGGTGACCAGTCCAAGAACGACGCCTTTCTGGAAGCGATTGACCGCAGCGCGATTCTGGAAACCGTGCGTACCGGCTCAAGCGGCATAGGGCGCGGCGAGAGGATTCTGAGAGTCTGATTTTCAGTGGTCCGTGCGCGCGTTTCGACAGGCTCAACGCGAACGGACGGAAGTGGCGATGTGTGTTTACCGTTCGCCCTGAGCCTGTCGAGGGGCATTTCGCCAGAACCATCAACGATATTTACGGAGAGAAAAATGAAAGTTTATTACGACAAAGACTGCGACCTGAGCCTGATCAAGGGCAAGACCGTCGCCATCATCGGTTACGGCAGCCAGGGCCATGCCCACGCGCAGAACCTGAACGACAGCGGCGTCAAGGTCGTGGTCGGCCTGCGCAAGGGTGGCGCTTCGTGGCCCAAGGTCGAAAAGGCCGGTCTCAAGGTCGCTGAAGTGGCCGATGCCGTCAAGGCGGCCGATGTCGTGATGATTCTGCTGCCCGATGAGCAGATCGGCAAGGTCTACGCCAATGACGTGGCCCCCAACATCAAGCAGGGCGCCTCGCTGGTGTTTGCCCACGGCTTCAATGTGCACTACGGTGCCGTGATTCCGCGTGCCGACCTCGACGTCTGGATGGTCGCGCCCAAGGCCCCCGGCCACACCGTGCGCAACACCTACACCCAGGGCGGCGGCGTGCCCCACCTGGTGGCCGTCCATCAGGACAAGAGCGGCAAGGCCCGTGACCTGGCGCTGAGCTACGCCATGGCCAACGGCGGCGGCAAGGCCGGCATCATCGAAACCAACTTCCGCGAAGAAACCGAGACCGACCTGTTCGGCGAGCAGGCCGTCCTGTGCGGCGGTACCGTCGAGCTGATCAAGGCTGGTTTCGAGACGCTGGTGGAAGCCGGCTACGCGCCGGAAATGGCCTACTTCGAGTGCCTGCACGAGCTCAAGCTGATCGTTGACCTGATTTATGAAGGCGGCATCGCCAACATGAACTACTCGATCTCCAACAACGCCGAATATGGCGAATACGTGACCGGCCCGAACATCGTGACCTCGGCCACGAAAGAAGCCATGCGCAAGTGCCTGAAGGACATCCAGACCGGCGAATATGCCAAGAGCTTCTTGCTGGAAAACCAGGCCGGTGCGCCAACCCTGTTGAGCCGCCGCCGCCTGAATTCGGAGCACCAGATCGAGATCGTGGGCGAAAAACTGCGCGCCATGATGCCCTGGATTGCCAAGAACAAGCTGGTTGACCAGACCCGCAACTGATACCCGGCGGGGCTTACCGGCCCCGTTTGGTCCAGTCCTCAAGCCGCGCAAGACATTTGCGCGGCTTTTTTATTTCTGATGGCCTCCGTTTGGTATCCTCACAGCATGAATCATTCACTATCGGCGCAGCGCGGTTGGCGCGAAAACGGTCCTGACACCGGGAGCACCCAGCATGCATGACGGTCACGACGCCGCGCAGGAGTCCGACGAACTCGTTCCGCGCAAGCGGCGCAAGGGTATTTACATCCTGCCCAACCTGTTCACGCTGGCAGCGCTGTTTGGCGGTTTTTACGCCATCGTGATGGCCATGAATGGCCGCTTCGACCAGGCCGCCATCGGTGTGTTCTGTGCCATGGTGCTCGACAGCCTGGACGGCCGCGTGGCGCGCATGACCAACACCCAGAGCGCGTTCGGCGAGCAGATGGACTCGCTGTCCGACATGGTGTCCTTTGGCGCAGCGCCCGCATTGATTGCCTACGTCTGGGCGCTGACGAGCCTGGGCCGCTGGGGCTGGATTGCGGCTTTTGTCTATTGCGCCTGCGCCGCACTGCGGCTGGCCCGTTTCAACGTCAACACGGCGGTGGTCGACAAGCGTTTCTTCCAGGGCCTGCCTTCACCGGCGGCGGCCGCGCTGGTCGCGGGCTTCATCTGGCTGATGACCGAGGCCGGCGTGCGCGGCGAGGAAGTTCGCTGGCTCATGTTTGCGCTGACCCTGTACTCGGGCCTGACCATGGTCACCAACGTGCCGTTTTACAGTTTCAAGGATGTGAGTCTCAAGCGCAGCGTTCCGTTTGTCGTCATCGTGCTGATTGCCCTGGGCATCGCCGTGATCAACATCGATCCGCCCACCGTCATGTTCGGTCTGTTCGTCATCTATGGCTTTTCCGGCTACGTGCTGTATGGCTGGCGCAAGGCCAAGGGGCAGCAGACCAGCGTGATCTCGACCTCAACCGACGAGCCGGATGAGCGCGGGCTGCACAAGTAGGCGTCGCCCCATTCCCTCCGGCCTGGGCCTGGCCACAATTTGTGGTACATTGATTTCCATGAAACGAATTTCGCTTGCACTATCGCTACTGGACCGACACGGGCACAGGCGATAGCGCACGCGCGCGATTCCAAACGGCCCGTATGCAAACGCAGCGGGCCGTTTTGTTTTGGGTTGCGTTTTTTGACTATCAGATCGACCTCTCAGGAGAACAAGCATGGCAGATAAATTGATCATTTTCGACACCACCTTGCGGGATGGTGAGCAGTCGCCCGGTGCCTCGATGACGCGCGATGAAAAACTGCGCATTGCCCGCCAGCTCGAGCGCCTGCGGGTCGATGTGATCGAGGCCGGCTTTGCCGCCAGTTCCAACGGCGACTTCGAGGCGGTGCAGGCGATTGCCAATGCCATCAAGGACTCGACCATCTGTTCGCTTTCGCGTGCCAACGACCGGGACATTTCCCGCGCGGCCGAAGCGCTCAAGGGTGCCAACAGCGCCCGCATCCACACCTTCATTGCCACCAGTGCCCTGCACATGGAAAAGAAGCTGCGCATGAGCCCGGAGCAGGTGCTGGAACAGGCCAAACTCTCGGTGCGTTTTGCACGCAACCTGGTGGCCGATGTCGAGTTCAGCCCGGAAGACGGCTATCGCAGCGATGTCGACTTCCTGTGCCGCGTCATCGAGGCCGTGATCGCCGAAGGTGCGACCACGATCAACGTGCCCGACACGGTCGGTTACGCCGTCCCCGAGCTCTACGGCAATTTCATCAAGACGCTGCGCGAGCGCGTCCCCAACAGTGACAAGGCCATCTGGTCGGTGCATTGCCACAACGACCTCGGCATGGCGGTGGCCAATTCGCTGGCGGGCGTGAAGATTGGCGGTGCGCGTCAGGTCGAGTGCACGATCAACGGCCTGGGCGAACGTGCCGGCAACTGCTCGCTCGAGGAAATTGTCATGGCCGTGCGGACACGCAAGGACTATTTCAACCTGGAGATGAACATCGATCCGGTGCATATCGTGGCGGCTAGCCGCATGGTCAGCCAGACCACCGGGTTTGTGGTGCAGCCCAACAAGGCCGTGGTCGGGGCCAACGCCTTTGCTCATGCCTCGGGCATCCATCAGGACGGCATGCTCAAGGCGCGCGAGACCTACGAGATCATGCGCGCCGAAGACGTGGGCTGGAGCTCCAACAAGATGGTGCTGGGCAAGCTCAGCGGCCGCAACGCCTTCAAGCAGCGTCTGCAGGACCTGGGCATCCAGATGGAAAGTGAAGCCGACACCAACACCGCTTTCGCCCGGTTCAAGGAACTGGCCGACGGCAAGAGCGAGATTTTCGACGAGGACATCCTGGCGCTGGTCAGCGACGAAAGCGTGACCCACGAGAAAGAGCAATACGGCTTTGTCTCGCTGTCCCAGCACAGCGAAACCGGTGAGCGTCCGCAGGCGACGGTTGTTTTCACTGTTGACGGCAAGGAAGTCCGCGGCGAATCGGATGGCAACGGCCCGGTGGACGCCTCCCTCAAAGCCATTGAAACCCATGTCAAAAGCGGGGCAGAGATGGTGCTTTATTCCGTGAACGCGATCAGCGGGTCCACGGAGAGCCAGGGAGAAGTCACGGTGCGTCTGCAAAACAGCGGCCGTGTGGTCAACGGCGTCGGGGCCGATCCGGACATCGTGGTCGCCTCTGCCAAGGCTTATTTGAGCGCCTTGAGCAAGTTACAAAGTAAAGCTGATCGGGTTGCTGCCCAGGGTTGAGGCCGGAAGGTTTCAAAAAAACCTTTTATATTCAACAGTTTAGTAAGTTTTTGTGGGTTGGCGTGGGCTGAAAAGCCGCATGGACCGATCTCTTCACTGTTGCGTTTAGGAAAGTCACGCAAGCTTTTGATATTGCGTGACTTTTTCTATTTGTATACACTGCGGTTTCGTACTAATCGCATCTGGAGACGAATCAATGTCCATCACGCTGAATTCGATTTTCAAACAGACCTTACAGGTCGTTGGAATTCTTACCTTTTCGGCGGCCTTGATTTCGCCCGCGGCAGACGCCGCCACGGCGAAGCGCCAGATCGTTAAAAAGTCACACGCCGCCAAGACGGTGTCGAAAAAGGTGATTTCCAGCCGGAAAAGTGCCCGCTTCGTCTCCAAATCCTCGCGCAGGTCCGTGGTGATCGTGGCCTCGCCGCCCCGGCTGTCATATGGCCAGCTGGCGGGCCTGCATGGTGCACAGGACCCGCTTGACCTGAAATCCAGCGTGGCCCTGGTGATTGACCAGGACACCCAGGAAGTGCTGTTCAGCAAAAACGACCATGCGGTGCTTCCCATCGCTTCGCTGACCAAGTTGATGACGGGCGTGATCGTCAGCGGCGCGCATCTGCCGATGGACGAAACCATCACCATCACCCAGGACGACGTCGACACCGAAAAGGGCAGCAGCTCCCGCCTGCGCGTGGGCGCCAGCCTGACACGTGGCGAGCTGCTGCATCTGGCGCTGATGTCCAGCGAAAACCGCGCCGCGCATGCGCTTGGCCGCACTTACCCGGGCGGCCTGGCTACCTTCGTGGGCTTGATGAACGCCAAGGCCAGAATGCTGGGCATGAAAGACACCCGTTATGTGGAGCCCACAGGGCTGTCCAGCCAGAACCAGTCGAGCGCTCAGGACCTGGCGACGCTGGTCAACGCGGCCCATGCCGATCCGGTTCTGCGCGAGTTGTCCACCTCGACCGGCTACCAGGTTGCTGTCGGCCGCCAGACCCTGCAGTACAACAACACCAACCGGCTCGTGAAAAATCCCGAGTGGGAAATCGGCCTGCAAAAAACCGGCTACATCTCCGAAGCCGGCCAGTGCCTCGTGATGCAGACCAAAATCGCAGGGCGCAAGCTGATCATGGTTTTTCTTGATTCGGCCGGCAAATTGAGCCGCCTCGGTGACGCAGAGCGCGTCCGCCGCTGGGTGGAGTCCCAACCGGTCAACGCCCCCAAAATCAGCGCAAGCACCCAGCCGAATAACGGCTGAGGCCCACTTTTTTCACTGATCGGTAGACCGGCCGGTCCGCTGAATTGCTATAAAAAACGTAGCTACCAGCGCAATAGGGACAAGGGCTAGGGCCCGTTTTTACTTGAAATTGTTGGGCTTGTAGCCCAGCGCCGCCGAGATCTCGCTCGCGGTGGACTGCAGTTTGGGCAGCCAGTTTTCATCCAGCCGGTCGGCCGGTGCAGAAATCGACAGTCCCGCCACCAGCTTGCTCTGGTCGTCGTAAATGCCGGCGGCCATGCAGCGCACCCCCAGCTCCAGTTCCTCGTTGTCGCGGGCAATGCCGTACTGGCGTGCCTTGGACAGTTCGCGCTCCAGAACCGCCAACTGGGTGATGCTGTTTTTGGTCTGGCCCGGCAAACCGGTGCGGGTGGCATAACTGCGCAATCGCTGGGGATCGTCAAAAGCCAGAAACAGTTTGCCTACCGAGGTCAGGTGCAGCGGTGCGCGCCCACCGATGGCGCGTACCACCTGCATGCCGGAGCGTTCGCTGTAGGCGCGTTCGACATAAATGATTTCATCGCCCTGGCGCATGCTCAGGTTGACGGGTTGCTGGATCAGCCGGTGGAGCTCGCGCATGGGCGTCAGCGCCGCGTCCCGCACGCTCAGGCGCGCCTTCACCAGGTTGCCGAGTTCCAGCAGGCGCATGCCCAGCCGGTAGCTGCCCGCCACCGGCCGGTCTACAAACCGGCCGGTGGCCAGGTCGTTCAGGATGCGGTGCGCTGTCGAGGGGTGCAGACCGGATTTTTCGCTGATTTCCTTGAGCGAGACGGCCTCCTCCCGGCCCGCCAGAATCTCCAGCAGGGTGAACATGCGTTCAATGACCTGAACCGTGGGTTTGGCGGGTGATGCGAGGGAATCTTGCTTTTTCATGGGGGTAACCTTCACCAGATTTTAGCTGGTGAAATCAGCACGCCGCTATTGGACGCCGCTTCGTCTTGACCTGCCTCACAGACGGTGCTCTCAGGCGGCGCTCGCTGGGCCCGGGGTGGCAGAGTTCACCCATTGCCCATCGACCAGGATCTGGTTCGGCAAAAACTTGGCCTTGTAGCTCATCTTCGGGCTTTCGGCGATCCAGTAGCCGAGATACACATGCGGCAAGCCCAGCTGCCGGGCCTGCTCAATCTGCCAGAGCACGCTGTAGGTGCCATAACTGGTGTGCACGTCGGGCTCGTAAAACGTATACACCGCCGACACACCGTCTTCCAGCACGTCGAGGATGGACACCATTTTCAGCGCCCCGGCCTCGCCATTGGGCAGGGTGTCGCGAAACTCCACGAGGCGCGAGTTGACCCGGCTTTGCAGCAGAAACTGCGTGTACTGGTCGATGCTGTCGTGGTCCATGCCGCCGCCCGCGTGCCGGCCATTCTGGTAGCGCAGGTAGAGCTGGTAGTGCTCGGGCATGAAACACAGCTTGAGCACGCGAACCTGCAGCGTCTGATGCTGCTTGCGGGCGCGGCGCTGGCTGCGGTCCGGCTGGAAAGTTGCCACCGGCACGCGCAGGGGCACGCAGGCCTGGCAGCCGTAGCAATAGGGGCGGTAAGTGAACATGCCGCTGCGGCGAAAGCCGTTGGTCACCAGCTCCGAGTAGGCGGCGTTGTGAATCAGGTGGCTGGGGGTGGCGACTTGCGAGCGGGCCTGCCTGCCCGGCAGATAGCTGCAGGGGTAGGGCGCTGTCGCATAAAACTGCAGCGTCTGGAGGGGCAGGTCTTTGAGGTGCGTCACGTCGTCAAGTCATTCTGCGGTCTGGCCGTCAATAGCTGCTGCCAGTATAGGGCGTCAAACTCCCAGCGGGGTGGCGCTTGAGCCACGAGGGTGGCCACCTGCCGGGCAAATTCCGCGCGGGGAATTTCCGCAGCGCCCAGCGAGGCCAGGTGCCGCGTGTTTTGCTGGCAGTCAATCAGGGGCAGGCCCTTGGCCCGGCAGAAAGCCACCAGTGCCGCCAGCGCCATCTTGGACGCATCGGTCTGGTGGGCAAACATCGACTCGCCAAACACCATGCCACCCAGGTTGACGCAGTACAGCCCGCCGACGAGCCGGCCGTTCACCCAGGTTTCCACGCTGTGGGCATGGCCCGCGCGGTGCAGGGCGGTATAGGCCTGAACCATGTCCGGCACGATCCAGGTGCCCGGCTGGCCGTCGCGCGGCGTGCTGGCACAGGCGTGGATCACCTCCGGAAAAGCCGTGTCAAAACGAATCTCATGACCGGCTGCGCCGATGAAACGCAGCAGGCTTTTGCGCAACGAGCGGTGCAGCTTGAAATTGTCGGTACGCAACACCATGCGCGGGTCGGGGCTCCACCACAGGATGGGCTGGCCGACCCCGAACCACGGGAAGATGCCCAGCGCATACGCCTGGCGCAAGGTTGCCACATCGAGCGAGCGCCCCGCAGCCAGCAGGCCGGGCGCCGGATCACCCTCGGCCCACGCCGTTTCCACCGGCGGAAAAAGTTCGTCCGCATCCAGCCAGGGCAGGGGGTGGGGTGACTTGCGCATGGCAGGAGGGTGGGGCAAGGGTGTGATTTGGCGTGCTGAGCGCATGCGCCGGTGGCGCAAGAACCGCACCCACAAATGGTAACCCCGCCAACGAAAAAAGCCTGGACGTTGTGCACGTCCAGGCTTCAAATCTTGGCTCCTCAACCTGGGCTCGAACCAGGGACCTACGGATTAACAGTCCGGCGCTCTACCAACTGAGCTATTGAGGAATACAGCCTAAGATTATAGCCTGACTTTTTCGGACTTCTGGCGCAGCTTTGAACTCTGGGCCGAGAATTCAGGCGCTGATCCCCGGGGCGCAAGGCGCCAAGCGGCTTCCCCGATAATCCGGCATCGCCTTCGCAGGGCCTGAACCACCGGGAAACACTTTTCTCCATGAGCAACGACACTTTTGAATTCGAGTACCCGCGCGTGTTGTCCATTGCGGGCTCGGACAGCGGCGGCGGGGCGGGCATCCAGGCGGACCTGAAGACTTTTGCCGCGCTCGGCTGTTACGGCATGACGGCCATCACCGCGCTGACGGCGCAGAACACCCAGGGCGTGCGGGCCATTCATGGCGTGCCGCCGGCCATGCTGCGCGACCAGATCGATGCGGTGGTCGAGGACATCGGTGTGGACGCCGTGAAGATAGGCATGCTGCATGCGCCCGAGATCGTGCTGGCCGTGGCCGAAGCCATTGACCGCCATGCGCTTGAAAAGATCGTGCTCGACCCGGTGATGGTGGCCACCAGCGGCGCGGTGCTGATTGACAACCCGGCCATTGAAGTGCTGGTGCGGGAGCTGTTTCCGCGCGCGGTGCTGGTCACGCCGAATCTGGACGAAGCTGCCCTGCTGGTCGGGCGGCCGCTGAACAATGCAGATGACATGGAAGCGGCCGCCCACGAACTTTTGGGTAAGGGCGCACGCGCGGTGTTGCTCAAGGGCGGGCATCTGCCGGGCGACACGGTGATGGACCTGCTGCTGACGGCAGCGGGCGAAAGGCACTGGATGCATGCGCCGCGCATTCACAGTGCCAACACGCACGGGACGGGCTGCACGCTTTCTTCCGCCATTGCGGCCGGACTGGCGTTGGGGCAGCCCTTGCGGGAAGCCGTGGAAATGGCCCGGGCCTACGTGCGTGCGGCACTGCTGGCCGGCGCCAAGGTAAAAACCGGCGCCGGCAGCGGGCCGCTGAACCACGGGCATGCGCCGCTGGCCATGCGGCTCAAGCCCTTGAAGCCGCTCAAGCCGCGGGGCTGAGTACGCGTTCTCCGGTAGCCGGCCCGGAATGGGCACGGGTCACACGGGCGAGCAAAAAGGTCAGCGCCAGCGTGGGCAGCGCCGCGCCCCACTCGGGCGCGAGTTTGGCGCACAGGTGGTAGGTGGCCACGCCCAGCACCCAGATCACGACCGCGCTGACATTGACTTTTTTCGTTCCCACCAGCGCGGCCACATTCTGCGCACCGCCCAGGCGCGCCAGGATCACGCCGTAGAGCGGCACAAACACCGAACTGAGCATCAGCAGAAACGGCTCCAGGCTGTGCATGGGCAGCACCAGCGCCAGGCCGGTGCACAGGACGGCGAGGGCCATGCCCCAGCGGCGCAGGCTCCAGCCGGGTTTCAGGCTGTGGCCCGCGACCGAACCGGAGTACAGGTCGCCATAGGCGTTGTCCACCTCGTCGATCAGGATCAGGCCCAGGGCGATCAGCCCGCCTTGCGCCAGCAGCAGGGCGGCAACCAGGTCGGTGCTTGGTGTGGTCAGCGCAATCAGCACGCCCAGGCCGTAACACCAGGTGTTGGCAATCGCGTAACCCAGCCAGGTGCCGCGCAGCGCGCTTTTGCCGTCGCGGCCATGGCGTGCGAAATCGGCCACCAGCGGCAACCACGACACTGGCATGGCAATCACCAGGTCCAGGGCCGACAGCGTGCTCATGCCGCCGGTGCCGGGGCGATTCCAGATGTCCTGCCAGCCTTGCGCGTGGGCGCGTCCGAGGAACTGCCAGGTCAGCCACAGCAGCGAGGCAATCACCAGCGGCAGGCCATAACGGCCTATGAATTTGCGCACCAGCTTGACCATGGAGCCCGAGAGCAGGGCAATCAGCACGCCGCCCCAGAGCAGGGTGGCCAGCACCGGCCAGAAGGACGCGACAAACGAGCCCGACTGCCGGGCGATGGCGACCGTACCGTCGCGCATGACCACCAGTTCAAACGTGGTCCAGCCGATCAGCTGCACGATGTTGAGCAGCACCGGCAGGCGCGCAAAGCTGCTGCCGTAGGTGGCATGCATCAGGCCGGCACTCGACAGGCCGCTGTCGCAGCCGATCTTCGCGGTCCAGGCCAGCAGGCCGGCGCCGAGGATGGATCCGACCACAATCACGGCCATGGCGGCTTTGGCGCCGAGCGCCGGGACCAGGTAGGCGCCGATCTGCATGACCAGCAGGCCGACGCCCAGGCTGAGCCAGAGTGCGGCGTGTTCGCGCCAGCCGAACAGGCGGTCTCCGGGGGCCAGGGGCGTGAGTGCGGTGTTGGGGGTAGCGGGTAGGGTGGCCATCAACTTTTCCTTGTGTCAATGGCAGGTCGGCTTGCGAGGGCGCGTGCGCGGTCGAAAAACCTGCAGCGCGCCTTGGACATGCTTCCCTGCGCGAGGATTACCTCAGTCAGGTTCAAAGGGACTTTCTCAGTCGCCACTTGCGTGGCAACACCCCCAGCGAATGCGCTCCTCCGGGAACGCGAGTTGGATTCTACGGCAGGACCCGCATGACGCGCCGCCGGCTCACAGCCGGCGGATCGGCTTGTGTTGCCACACCAGCCGGTAGTAAGCGGTCTGCATCACCAGCATGGCGGTGAACGCTACGGGGTAGGCCACCCAGATGCCGTTGAGGCCGATGGAGCGGCTCAGCAGCCAGGCGACGGGCACCTCGATTGCCAGAATGGCGGTGATGGAAATCGCGGTGGGCACCAGCACGGAGCCGCTGGCCCGCATCACACCCGAGATGGCCGCCGACATGCCGAAGATGACCGTGCTCCACAGCATGATGTGCAGCAGGGTCTGGGCCGTTTCGATGACCGGTGCGCTCGTGATGAACAGGCCGATGATGCTGCGCGAGAACAGGTAGGCCAGCAACACCAGACCGCCGGTCACCACCAGATTGAGCATGATGGCCGTGCGCGCGATGGTGCCCAGGCGCTCGGCATGGCCCGCGCCTATCGCGTGCGCCCCGAGGATGGAGGCCGTGATGGCGATGGAGATCGCCGGAAACTGCACATAGGCCACGATCTGGTTCACGGCGCCGTAGGCGGCGGTGGCATCGGAGCCGAAGCGGTTGACCAGGAACAGCACCGCCACTTCGGCAAGCGAGACGATGACCATCTGCATGCCGGTGGGCAGGCCGATGCGCAGGACTTTCCCGAGGATGGCGCGGTCGATCTTCATGTGCTGCAGAAAGCGGGCGTCGGGTGCCAGCGCGTGGCCCTTGCGCCGCAGGTACCAGGCCAGCCAGGCCAGCGCCACTGTGAAGGACAGCACCGCACCCCAGGCGCCGCTGGCGACCCCCAATTGCGGCAGGCCGCCCCAGCCACGGATCAGCGCCGGCGTCACGACCAGGCCTACCGCGGTGGACAGCAGCAGTGCCAGCAATGGCGTCAACGTGTCGCCCACGCCGCGCATCATGGAGGTGACCAGCAGGAACACAAACAGGCCGGGCATGGCGATCAGCATCACGCGGGCATAGGCGATGGAACCGGGCAGGATATCAGCCGGTGTTCCCAGCAGGGTGAGCAGCCGGCCGGTGAAGGTTCCGCCGAACACCGCGACGGCCAGCCCGGCCAGCAGGCCGACGCTCAGCGCGGTGCCTGCAATGGCCTTGACCCGGTCCGGCTCCTGGGCACCCCAGGCCTGGCCGATCAGCACCGAGGCCCCGGCGCCGAGTCCGATGACAAAGGCAATGAAGAAGAACATCACGGGAAAGAAGGCCGACACCGACGCCATGGCGCTGACACCAAGCATCTGGCCGAGGTAGACGTTGTTGATCGTGCCCGACAGCCCCTGCAGGATGTTGCTGGCCATCATGGGACCCAGGAAGACGAGGAAGGCCTTCCACATCAGCGGAGGTCGTGTTGTCATGCCACGCCCTTTTTTTCTTCCGGTGCCATGAACGCCTGCCGGGCCAGGCCTTGCGCGTGGCTGCGCAGGTCGGGCGGCCAGGCTTGGGTTTGCGCATCAAAGCGGTCGCTGTCTCCCGCGAACAGGGCGCGGGTGGCCTCTTCAAACCCTGGAAGACTGCTGGCGATGGCCGACATGAAACGGTAGGCCACCTCCTGCGCCCGGCGCGCGCGGTCCTTGCCCTCGTGGGTGCGGCGTGCTTCCTCGACCAGCTTGCGCAGGGCCACCGAAGCGCCGCCGGGCTGGCTGCCCAGCCACTCCCAGTGCCGCGGCAGCAGGGTCACCTCGCGTGCGATCACGCCCAGCCGGGGCCGGCCGGGGCCGCGCGGTGCGTCCTCCGGCTCCGGCGTGGCCGGGACATCGCCGCCCTCCGCAAGCCCGGGCGCTTGCAGGCGGTCCAGCACATCGGCGTCGCTGCCGCGCAGGTCCAGCTCGACCAGCTCGCTCGTCAGGTCGTCAAACACCAGAATGGTTTTCTGCCGGCCCTGGTCGGCGACGGCCTTGACCTTCAGGGCGACCTCGCGCAAGGGGCCGGTGGCGATACGGCGGCTTTCCTCGAAGGCCGTGCAACACCGCTGCGGGGAGGTGCTGGCCATGGGGCCGGACGATGGGGGCATGGTTTCTTTCAGTGTGAATGGAACACGGTGGCACTGGCCAGCTCCTGCTCCGTGGGCGGCTCGAACTCGCGTTCCATGAAATCGAACATGGGCGCGCTGACCTCGAAAGAAAAGGTGTCGCCCTTGTCACTGTTCCTCTGGAGCACGCGCTGGCGCCTGACATCGAGCGGGGCGTTGACAAAGTGAAGCTGCGCCGGATGCTGGCCGGCGCTGGCCAGCGACAGGAATTCAGTCCGGTTTCTGACCTTCATGAATCCGAGGTCCAGCACCACGTGGCCGCCCGTGCCGGCAATTTCTGCCGCGGTGGCCCAGATGCGCTTCTCGCACCTCTGGACGCGTTCCATGATCCACGCAAAGTTCATGGGTGTGGGCAGGTCGGGGCCATACAGCTGGCCCATCCAGTCGTCGATCGACAGGCGGACGCCCTTGAAGCTCGCTGCGAGTTGGCGCGCATAACTTGACTTGCCGGCGCCTTGTGGTCCGAAGACCAGATGAAGGGTTCCCATGATGTTCTCTCCTGACAGGACCAGATGGAAGAGATGCCTGACCTGCCGTGGTCGCCGGCCTGTCCTCTTTTTCAATGGACTGGATATTACCCGGGTAAAAATAGGCTGTCAATATTACCCGGATAAAATTGCATCGAAAAAACGACAGACAAAGAAAAGGCCCGCACTTGGCGGGCCTGACAGGGGGTTGTAGCCCGGTGTTCAGTCGAAAACGGGCGTCTCCACCCCGAGTACCTTGTGCAGTTTCGGGCTGGTGGTGGTGTACTGCAGGTGGATTTTCTTGTCCGGGAAGATGAAAGGCGCCGCGCCGAAAGCCGCCAGCGCGCATTCATGAAAGCCGCTGAGGATCAGCTTTTTCTTGCCAGGGTAGGTGTTGATGTCGCCGACCGCAAAAATGCCGGGCACATTGGTAGAGAATTTTTCGGTGTCGACCTTGAGCTGCTTGCGCTCGATGTCCAGGCCCCACTCGGCGATCGGTCCGAGCTTGGGCGACAGGCCGAAGAAGACCAGCATCACGTCGAGTGGCACCACGCGGGTCACGCCGTCGGCACCGGTGACCTTGGCGCCGGTGAGCTTGCCGTCCTTTTCCTCGTAACCTGTGACCTGGCCGACGATGAACTGCATCTCGTAGTTGTCGCACAGCTCCTTCATCTTTGCGACGCTGGCCGGGGCGGCCTTGAAACCGTCGCGGCGATGGATCAGGATCACGCTTTCGGCCTTGTTCGGGCCTTCCTTGGCGAAGTTGAGCGCCCAGTCGAGCGCGGAGTCGCCGCCACCGACGATCACCAGGTTTTTGCCGGCAAAGTCAGCCGGTGACTTGACGCGGTAAAACAGCTGCGTGTTGTCAAACTTCTCCAGGCCGTCGACCTTCAGCAGGCGCGGCTGGAAAGCCCCCACGCCGGCCGCAATAAAGATGGTTTTGGTCAGGAACTGCGTGCCTTTGGCAGTCTGGACGAAAAAGCGGCCGTCGTCCTGCCTTTCGACGGTGCTGACTTCCTGGCCGAAGTGGAAAGTCGCGCCAAAGGGCTCGATCTGCTTGAGCAGGGAGTCGGTCAGTTCCTTGCCGGTGCACATGGGCACGGCGGGAATGTCGTAAATTGGCTTGTCCGGGTAGAGCTCGATGCACTGGCCGCCGGGGTAGGCCAGCGAGTCGATGACATGGGCCTTGATTTCCAGCAGGCCGAGTTCAAACACCTGGAACAGCCCGACCGGTCCCGCACCGACGATGACCGCATCGGTCTCTATCGGGCCATCGTGCGCGACAGCCGTGTTGATCACTTCCTGGTTCAGTTGAGGTTCCATGGGGCTTTTTTGGGGGTTGCAGTTTGAAGAGGGCAGGCAGGCGCGTAATCCGCGGCGGGTACGTCTCAGCGAACGAGCTGGTCCAGTTTGCTGGTGACGTCTTTCCACTCTTCGGCATCGGGCAAGGCTTCCTTGCGCTTGGTGATGCTTTTCCAGCCCGGCGCGTTGCTCAGCTCGACATTGATCTTGATGAAGTTGACCTGGTCGGCCGGCACGTCTTCCTCGGCATAAATGGCATTGACCGGGCACTCCGGGATGCAGACCGCGCAATCGATGCACTCGTCCGGATCGATCACCAGCATGTTGGGGCCTTCGCGGAAGCAGTCCACGGGACAGACATCCACACAGTCGGTGTATTTACAGCGGATGCAGGATTCGGTAACGATGTGAGTCATGTTGTTCTTGCGGGATCGGTGGAAACCCTCAATTTTAAGAGGATTCCGTGAGCAGGGTTAAGTCGGGTGCTTGATCGGGGCTGATCCTGATCAAAGAATCAGCGCGGCGCCCGAGGTCTTGTTCGATGCCGTGTCCACCAGCACCAGCGAGCCCAGGACCCGCGAGCGGGCATATGGCAGGGTGGCCAGCGGGGCCTGCAGGCTCAGCTCGATGTGGCCGATGGCGTTGGGCGGCAGCTCGCTGGCGTCTTCCTCGGCCAGGGTATTGACGTCGAGCTTGTGCACGATGCGTTTGACCTTGGCCTTCACCCAGCGGTGGCCGTGCAAGGCCCAGTAGACGCGTCCGGCGACCAGCGGTTCGTCGTCCATCCAGGCGATGGTGACCGACAGTTCGCGTGTGGGTTCAAAGGTGTCGGCAGCCAGCAGCCAGTCGCCGCGCGACACGTCCACCTCGCGGTCCAGCACGATGCCGGCGCTGTGGCCGGCCAGAATGGAGTTGGGCTGGCGGGCGTGGTCGAGCACCTGGGCCACCACGGCGGTCTGCCCGCTGGGCAGCACGGTGACGCTCTGGCCGGGCTGTACGCCGCCGGTGGCGACACGGCCCCAGAAGACGCGGCGGCCTTGTGAGGTGTCCGCAGAGGACGAGAATTTTTCCACCCACTGCACCGGGAAGGCAAACGCCTCGGTGCTTTCGGCCGGGGTGGCCGGCAGGTGCTCCAGCAACTGGAGCAGCGACAGGCCTTCGTAGCCGCACCAGCCGGGCATGGCGTCCACCACGTTGTGGCCCTTGAGTGCGGAAATCGGCACGATGGCCCTGACCGGGATCTGCGCAGCGCCCGCAAAAGCCGTCAGCGCTGCGCTGATGTTTTTGAAGGCCAGCGCGGGATCTTCCACCGCGTCGAGCTTGTTGACCGTGAACACAATGGATGGCACACGCAGCAGGTTGACCAGCAGCGAATGGCGCCGCGTTTGCGGCAACAGTTCCATGGACGGAGTTTTCCAGTCCAGCTTGGTCGCATCGACCAGCACCACGGCGGCGTCGGCACTCGACGCGGCCGTGACCATGTTGCGCGTGTACTGCTCGTGGCCGGGCGCGTCGCCGATGATGAACTTGCGGTGCTCGGTGGCGAAATAGCGGTAGGCCACGTCGATGGTGATGCCCTGTTCTCGTTCGGCCGACAGGCCGTCGGTCAGCAAGGCCAGGTCGGTTTCGCCGCCGCGCTGCACACCGGCCAGGTGGTCCTGCAGCACGGCCTTGCTGTCCACCAGCAGGCGGCCAATCAGCGTGCTCTTGCCGTCGTCGACCGAGCCGCAGGTGATGAACTTCAGCGCGGATTTCAGGTCATTTTGGCCTGCAGCGCCCGCCAGTGTTGCGCCGCCAGCTATCAAATCAGTAGTGTTCATCAGAAGTACCCGTCTTTTTTGCGCTTTTCCATCGAAGCGTCGGAAGTCTTGTCGTCCATGCGTGTCGCGCCGCGCTCGCTCACATCGGCGGCCAGGGTCTCGATCACGATCTCGGCGGCGGTGGCGGCCGGGCTGTCCACCGGGCAGGTGCAGGTGATGTCGCCCACGGTGCGAAAACGCACGGTTTTCTCGATCACTTCCTCACCCTCGCGGGCCGGCGTCAGTTCGGTCACCGGGACCAAGAGGCCCTTGCGTTCGACCACCTTGCGCTGGTGCGCGTAGTACAGCGAGGGCAGGGCAATGGCTTCGCGTTCGATGTACTGCCAGACGTCGAGTTCGGTCCAGTTGGAGATCGGGAACACGCGGAAGTGTTCGCCGGGCTGCAGCCGGGTGTTGAACAGGGTCCAGAGTTCGGGCCGCTGGGCCTTGGGCTGCCACTGGCCGAAACTGTCGCGGTGCGAGAAGATGCGCTCCTTGGCGCGGGCTTTCTCCTCGTCGCGGCGCGCGCCGCCGATCAGCGCGTCGAAGCGGAACTCGTCGATGGCTTCCAGCAAGGTCACCGACTGGTGCACATTGCGCGATTCGCCGGGATGCGCCAGCCGCACCGTGCCGCGTTTCATCGAGTCTTCGACGTTGCGCACGATCAGCTCGGCGCCGAGCTCTTTCGCGCGCAGGTCGCGGAAGTCGGTCACTTCCTGGAAGTTGTGGCCGGTGTCGATCATCAGCAGCGGGTAGGGGATGCGGCCCACGCCGAAGGCCTTCTCGGCGCACTTGAGCATGACCAGCGAGTCCTTGCCACCTGAAAACAGCAAGGCCGGGCGCTCGAAGGCCGCGGCCACTTCGCGCAGGATGAAAATCGTTTCCTCCTCGAGCGCGTCGAGGTGGGCGTTGGACAGCCGAGCGATGGAGGTCGCCGGGTCGGCTGGCAGCAGATTGGATGGTGTGCGGGCGTTCATAAGTCAGTGTGCGAGATGCAAACCGCATTCGCGGTTGTCCTCGCCCTTGGTGGGGTCCACGTAGTCGAAGTTGTTGGGCAGGCCGTTGATTTCACAGTACTGGTAAAGCTCTTTGGACGACCAGTGCAGGAGAGGTGCGACCTTGATCAGCCCATCCGGATTGACGCTGACCGCATCCATCTGGGCGCGCACGGCGGTGTCGGTGGCGCGCAAGGCGGTGAACCAGACCTGGGGTGCAGTTTCGCGCAGGGCGCGGGCAAAAGGCTCGAGTTTCACTTCTTCAGTGAAGGCCGCATGGCGCGGATCGTCCAGCGCCGGAGTCGGGCCTTCCACGGCCTCGCGGTGCGCACGCGAGCGACGCGGCAGATAGATGTGCAGGTCCAGCTTGAGCAACTTCGTCACTTCGTCGGCGAAGCGGTAGGTGGCCTCGGTGTTGTAGCCGTTGTCCATCCAGACCACCGGAACTTTCGGGTTGGCGCGCGTCACCATGTGCAGGATGACTGCCTCGAAGGGGCGGAAATTGGTGGTGACGATGGCTGGCCGGCCCAGTCCCACGGCCCAGTCCACCAGGCCCTGTGCGTTGTGGCCGAGTTCTGCGTTGATTTTTGCGAGGTCGAGGGTCATGGTGTTCAGGCCGTAGCCCCTTCCTCTGCTTCCTTGAAATGGGGTTGTACGTCCACAGCATCGCCCTGGTATTTGCCAACGCCGTAACCAGGATAGGCCGCCAGCACGCGTTCGGCAGTCGCCATGTCCTGGTCGGCGCGCAGCACGGCAACGTCAAAGCCGCTGCGCTCCATCTGCGCGAGCTGGTCGGCCAGCACGTCGCCGGTGGCGCGTATCTCACCCTCGAAGCCACGTCGGCGGCGCAGCAGAAAGGCCTGGCTGAAGGCGCGGCCATCGGTGAATTTCGGGAAGTGCAGGTCGATGCGTGTCACGCCTTCGAGCGAAGCCTGCAGTGGGTCGGCGTCGTTCGCGAGCACCAGGACGGAGCTGTTTTCAATGACGGCGTGGTCGGCAAAGGGCAAAAGTTTCATGCGGTTTTCCTCAGGCGGCCACAGCAGTGGCGGCAAAACGCGCACCTTTGGCGGCTTCCTTGAAAGGGTCCATGCCGACGCGGCGCAACGTTGAAATAAAGGTCTCACCGGCCTCTCGCTGGCTGCGGTAGGTGTCGAGCACGGCTTCAATCACTTCGGGTACTTCTGCCGCGGAGAAAGAAGGGCCGACGACCTTGCCGGGCACCGGCGCGCCGCTCAGCGTGGAGCCGTCGGAGCCGCCCAGCGTGACCTGGTACCACTCCTTGCCGTCCTTGTCCACGCCCAGGATGCCGATGTGGCCGCTGTGGTGGTGGCCGCAGGAGTTGATGCAGCCGCTGATGTGCAGGTCGATCTCGCCGAGGTCGTGCAGCTCGTCCATGTCCTGGTAACGCTCGGTGATGGCTTCGGCGATCGGGATGGAGCGCGCATTGGCCAGCGAGCAGAAATCGCCGCCGGGGCAGGCGATCATGTCGGTCAGCAGGCGGATGTTGGGGCGCGCAAAACCGGACTTGCGCGCCGCGCGCCACAGCTCGGGCAACTCGTCGCAGCGCACCCAGGGCAGCAGCAGGTTCTGGTCGTGCGTGACGCGCACCTCGCCGGCACTGAAACGGTCGGCCAGGTCGGCCGCCACGTCGAGCTGGTCGGCGGTGGCATCGCCGGGCGCCTGGCCCAGGCGCTTGAAGGACAGGGTCACGGCGCGCAGGTCGGGGTTCTGGTGCGGTGCCACGTTCTGCTTGAGCCAGCGGCCGAACTCGATGTCGTCCTCGGCGGCAGCGCGCAGGATGTTGGCGATCTTGGCATCGGCGCTCTTGCGGTCGCACTGGAGTGTGGGCGGCACAAACGAGGCCGTCACGCGGTCCAGCTCGGCCTGCGTGATGGTGTGCGGGCCGCCGTCGTGCTCCATGATCTGCCGATACTCGGCTTCCACGTCGTCGATGTAGCGCTGGCCCTCGGCCTTCACCAGGATCTTGATGCGCGCCTTGTACATGTTGTCGCGGCGGCCGTAGCGGTTGTACACACGCACGATGGCCTCGATGTAATTCATGACCTGGTGCCACGGCAAAAACTCGCGGATCACGGTGGCAATGATGGGCGTGCGGCCCATGCCGCCGCCAACCAGCACCTTGAAGCCCAGCCCGCCTTCGGCATTGCGGATCAGGTGCAGGCCCACGTCGTGCCAGGCGGTGGCGGCGCGGTCTTCCCTGGCGCCGCTGATGGCGATCTTGAACTTGCGCGGCAAAAAGGCGAACTCGGGGTGCAGCGTGCTCCACTGGCGCAGGATTTCGCCAAAGGGCCGCGGGTCGGCGATTTCGTCGACCGCAATGCCGGCGCGTTCGTCGCTGGTGATGTTGCGTATGCAGTTGCCGCTGGTCTGGATGCCGTGCATGTTGACGCTGGCCAGCAGGTCCATCACGTCGGCCGACTTGTCCAGCGGAATCCAGTTGTACTGGATGTTCTGACGCGTCGTGAAGTGGGCATAACCGGCGGTCAGTTTGGAAGCCACCGACAGGCCGCTTTTCAGTTCGACCGGGCCGAGTTTGTCCTGCGTGGCCTGCGCGTCGTTGAACAGCGCGGCGTTGGGCTGGTCATACTCGCGGGCGATTTTCGCCAGCACACGCACCTGCGCGCTGGAGAGTTCGCCATACGGCACGGCGACGCGCAGCATGGGCGCATAACGCTGGACGTACCAGCCGTTTTGCAGGCGCAGCGGACGGAAGTCGTCTTCGGCCAGCTGGCCGGCCTGCCAGCGGGTCAGCTGGTCGCGGTACTGGTCGGCGCGGGCTTTCACAAACTCGCGGTCAAATTCGGTGTATTGGTACATGGCGGTCGGGGATCAGGTGATTCAGGGGGTCAGATGGCGATGAGTTTGGCGCCGGCATAAGCCAGCAGCACGGAAAGCAGGGAGCGTATCCAGCGGTCGGGCGTGCTGTTGACCAGGCGTGAGCCGAGCCAGATGCCGGGCAGCGAGCCGGCCAGCAGTTTGGCCAGCAGCAGCCAGTCAACCGAGCCGATGGACGCGTGGCCGAAGCCGGCCACCAGCGTCAGCGGAACGGCGTGGGCAATGTCGGCGGCCACGATGCGCGGCAGCGGCAGGGCCGGGTAAAGCAGCATCAGTACAATCACCCCGATGGCGCCGGCGCCCACCGAAGTCAGTGTCACCAGGGCGCCAATGACGGCGCCAAACAGCACCGGCAGGGCCCAGTGGCGCGCCTGCGTGGCCGCGGTCAGGGCAGCCGGGTCAATGTGGCGCGGCGCGGCCTTGCCATAAACGGCCTTGTAGAAGGTGGCGCTCGCGGTGAGCAGCAGCGCCACGCCGAGCGTGGTGGTCATCACGGCTTGGGCTGCGGGACTGGCCGGTCCGACAAGATGCAGCACATACAGCGTGGCCAGCGAGGCCGGAATGCTGCCCGCGGCCGTCTGGCCGACAATTTTCCAGTCCACCAGCCGGGCCCGGGCCAGGCCAACCGTGCCGCCCAGCTTGGTGAAGGCGGCAAACAGCAGGTCGGTGCCGATGGCCAGATGCGGTTTGACGCCGAAAAAGAAAATCAGCAAGGGCGTCATGAGCGAGCCCCCGCCCACGCCGGTCAGTCCCACCACGAGACCGACGGCAAAACCCGCAAATACAAAAGCAAAATCATGCATAAGCCGCAGACTTTAGGGTGAGGGCTTATGAAAACAAACTACAGATTCGTTGTTCGCTTATGCGAATAAGCTTATTCGCCAGTGTTCATGCGGCTTTCCGGGCCGGATCACTGTGAATTCCGTGTCATCGGGACAACGCCATCAGCAACATCTGGACACAAGCCCCGTATCATCCACGGCAATAACAACAAGGGGCGGGACAGTGAAGCGGATATTCGTCAAGTTCTTCGGTTTCAGCGGCACCGAGCGCCAGGCGCTGGATCTGGTGTACCGCCTGTCCGAGTCGCGCGACGTGGTGTATTCGGCCTGGACAGCACAAACCGCGGAGGCGATGGAAGCGCCCGATGTCCTGATCATCGACGGGGACAGCTGGGAGGCCGTGCTGGCACTGGCCAACCCGGCCCACGACGGCCTCAAACTCATCTGGATCGGAAACGACGCGCCTGCCCAGGCCTGGCGGGTGTTTCCGGGGCCGGTCAAATGGTCGGGCGTGCTGGAGGCGATGGACGAGGCCTTTGGGCTCCGGCCCCTGCCTTCTTCTCCTGAACCCCAGGCTTCGCTGCCGATCGATCTGGACCTCGCCCACGATGAAGACATCGATGTGGTGCTCGACGACGGCGACGCCACCGAACCCCTGTCGCTGGAGCCGGGCACCCTGCCGGTGGTGGGGCGGCGGGTGCTGGTGGTGGACCCCGGGCGCGATGACCGCCTGTATCTTCGTGCCAAGCTGGCCGCCGCCGGCCTGCACGAGGTCGATGAAGCGGCCACCGGCACCGAGGCCCTGATTCTGCTGAACACCCATGCCTACCTGCTGGTCACGGTGGACTTGGGGCTGACCGACATGGACCCCTGGGAACTGATCAAGGCGGTGGACAACACCCGGCCGGCCATTGCCCACATGTTTGTGACCGGCACGGCGCCGGCCTGGCAGCAGGGGCTGCGGGCCCGTTTTTCCGGTGCGCAGGTCTACCTGCGAAAACCCCTGCACCCCGGGCAGCTCAAGAAATTGCTACTAAATATATAGCTGCCTGCGCAGGCCCATCAAGGGCTGGATCTATAAAAGGCTTCAAATCACGGGGTCCACGGGTGCCACCCGTTGTTTGAGCAGGCTGGCGCGCTGCGGCGCCAGCGCCTGCAGCATGCGGTTTTCCAGCGGCAAAGGCTCGCCATGCAGGCGCGCGGCGAGCAGTTCGCCGCCGAGCACGGCAAACGTCAACCCGCGCGAACCCATGGCCGTGTTCACCCAGAGCCCCGGTTGCCGCACGGGCTGGAGCGGGCCCACCAGCGGCAATCGGTCCGGTGAGGCGCATCGCACGCCGGCCCAGGCCCGGGGGGTACCGTCCTGAAAATCCGCTGCCAGTTGCTGCGCCGCGTGCGGCAGCAGGGTCTGCAGGCGCTCCAGGTTGGCCTGCTGGTCGGCCGGGTCGGGCCGGCTGTCGTTCCGGTCGCGCTGAAAACCGGCGCCGGCCATCCACGCCACGCCGTCATCGACAGGCACGGCGGGCAGCAAGCTGCCGTGCCCGTTGACCGGGAAGGCGGGAAACACCTTGTCGTCGCCAGGACGCCGCAGGCCCCAGGAGACCTGGCCGCGAATCGCCTGCAGCGGCAGGCCGCCGTCCACCAGCGGCCCGCTGGCGTGCGCCGCGGCCAGCACCACCAGATCGGCCCGCGCGATGACCTGCTCTTGAGTGTCGAACACCTGCCATTGGCCCGTGGCGTCGCGGTCCAGCCGCGTGACCTGTACGCCGCCGCGCCAGCTGATGCCGGGCTGCGCGAGCAGCGCCTGCACCAGCCGGGCCGGCTTGACCCAGCCCGCCCTGTGATGCCAGGTGGCCGGCGATGCCGTGTCCAGCCCGGCCTGTTCGAGTTGCGCGGCGCTAGCCGGCTCGCTCCAGTCGCGGCCGGCGTCAGGCCAGGCGGCGGGCAGGCCACCGCTGCTCTCCAGCCGCCGCTCCAGCACTCCGCTGGCCTGCCAGTCGCTGCCATCGTGCAGCAGCGCCTGGGCCTGCTGCAGCGTGGCGCGCACGCCGCAGCGGGACAGGCGCGACAGCAGGCTGTCATCGGGCGAAACATGCGGCACCAGCACGCCGGCCGGCAGGCCGGAGGCGCCGCCGGCCGGTGTCTCATGCGCATCCAGCACCAGCACTTGCCAGCCGCGCCGCGCCAGGCTGGCGGCCGTGGCTGCACCGGCCAGGCCGGCGCCGATAACGACACAGCTGGATGGCAGGACCGGCGCCAGGGGAGCACTGCCGGCGACCTTGCGCGGCACCCAGCGGGGGGCGAACTCGCCCTGCAGGTTGTCGCGTTTGGGCGGCAGGCCCGGGGTTTTCTGCACGACGAAGCCGCACTGGGCCAAGCCGTCGAGCACGCTGCGCGCCACCGTCCAGCTGGCGATGCGGGTGCCGCGGCGGCAGCAGCGCGCCACCGCCTTGAGCGTGTGGAGGTCCCACATACCGGGGTTTTTGGCGGGGCTGAAGCCGTCGAGGTAAACCGCGTCGGCTGCCAGGGTCTGTTCGCGCAGCACGGCCTGGGTGTCGCCGATACACAGGGTCAGCAGCACATGGCCGCCCTCGAACACCAGCCGGTGTGTACCGGGCAGCAGGCCCCAGCACTGGGCCTGCAGTTGTTCGGCCAAAGGCAGGAGTTCAGGGTGGGCCGCGGCGGCACGCAGGATGTCGGCGGCGCCGGCCGGGTGCGCCTCGGTGGCCACAAAATGCAGCAGCCGTGGTCGCGCGGGGTCGGCCTTCCAGGCCTGCCAGGTCACCAGGAAGTTCAGCCCGAGGCCAAAGCCGGTTTCCAGGATGCACCACTGCGGCTGGCCGGCCCAGGCGGCAGGCAGGCCGCAACCGTGCAAAAACACCTCGCGCGACTGCGCCAGCCCACCGAGTTCGCTGCGGTAGCGGTCACCAAAACGCGGGCTGTAAGGCGTGCCGTCGGCCAGCCACTCGATCACTTCAGCCATAGGCTACAAGCGTGAGTTCTCCAGATCCGGACCAGCCGGGGCCGCGGATCTGGCTTTGCCAGTCCGCAGGCGCAGCGGCCCCCTCGGGGGGCAGGGCGCTACACGCAGTGAGCAACCGTGGGGGCCTTATTCCGTCGGGGGCACGTAGCCTTGGACCTTGTCGGCGCCGGTGCCAAAAAAGTGGTTTTCCATCTGGCGCGCCAGGTACTGGCGGGCGCGGGCGTCGGCGAGGTTCAGGCGGTTTTCATTGACCAGCATGGTCTGCTGCTTCATCCACTCTGCCCAGGCTTCCTTGCTGACTTCTTCCCACAGGCGCTTGCCCAGCGGGCCGGGGTAGGGGGGGAAGTCCAGACCTTCGGCTTCCCGGCCCAGTTTGATGCATTTGACGGTGCGTGCCATGTGATTGCTTTCGTGAGATGTCGTTATAGATGTTTTGGGTATGAAGAACTGAAATCTAATTCGTCCTTGTTTGGCCTGCGGCTCTTCAGACTTCAGACCGGAACGCAGACCATGACCCCACGCCGTCATTTTATGAATGTTTCCAGCTGCCCGGGATTAGCCGTTGCGCTGGCAGGGTCGCGCAAGCAGGACCCGTGCACCACCAACCAGATTCGCACCCGGAAACGGTGCTCCCACCAGGTCACCGGACGCGAAGCTGGTGGCGCCCTGCATTTGATGCAAAATAGGCCTTCACCCCTTGTCAGACAAGCGCTGCCAGCTATCAAAAGCATAGTGATCTTCGGGGCCAGGGCATGTTGGCTTGTTTTTCGGCCAAAAGCCCCCAGTTTCAGAGGCATGAACACGACCCAAACCCCTTCTTTCAGTCCCGACCTGACCGTGACCCACGTGCTGGCTGAGCTGCTCGAGCGGCTGGAGCACAGTACCGTGCCGGTCGGTCCGGAGCAATACCGTTCGGTGGTGACGCACCTGGTTCAGGCCTTGGGCGGCGTAGCGCCCGGTCGCGAATTGGGTGCTTTGCTGGACACTCACCCGGCCGCGGCCGAATTGTACGAAAATGTCTATTACCAGCATGCGGGCCTGTGCCGCTCGCCGCTGGATCCGGCGCTGGCTGCCGAACGGCAGGCCAGGCAAGCCATAGAGCGCGCAATGCGCCAACCCAACCAAGGAAACACCCATGGCCAGAGCTGATGCCAAAACCACCGTCCTTGCCGACGGACTGCGTTACAAATCCAAGGTATCGGGCTCCCCGTTTGTCGCGTCCGCTTCTTTCGGTGCTGCCACGATGTCGTGCTTCATGTGCGGAAAACACCGTCCCCGCTCGCAGATGGGCACACGCAAGGTGCTGGGCAAGTCCCACGCCGTGTGCGCGCCGTCGTGCAAGGCGCTGGACGAAGCCAACAACAACTGATTCAGGATGTTGACGAGGTACAGATGACGGATTCCCTGCATATCGTTTGTCCGCACTGCCACACGACCAACCGCGTCAAAAGCGCGGACCTGGACAAGGCGCCCGACTGCGGCAGCTGCCATCAGGCGCTGTTCACCCGGCACCCGGTCAACCTCGACGAAGCGGCGTTTGACCGCCACATCACGCGCAACCAGATCCCGGTACTCGTCGATTTCTGGGCGCCGTGGTGTGGCCCCTGTCTGCAGATGGCGCCGGCCTATGAGCAGGCCGCCGCGCAGCTCGAACCCATGGTTCGCGTGGTCAAGGTGGACACCGAGGCCTCCCCGAACCTGGGCGCACGCTTCAACATCCGCAGCATTCCCACGCTGGCGCTGTTCGTGAACGGCCGCGAGGTCGCGCGCCAGCCCGGCGCCATGGGCGCCGCCGACATCGTGCGCTGGACGCGGTCGCACATCGGCTGAAGCCCATGCTGCCGGCGCGGACCGTGTCTCCCGGTTCCGCGTCTGGCCCTCAACTTGTCAGGCAGCCTGCCGTTAAGCATGCATGGCTCTGCTGCTTGTCCTTCAAAAAATCACGCTTGTTGTCCCGGCGCATTGCCGCCGGTATGGATGCAGGCGGGGGCACGGGTTGACAGGCCTGCCGCTGGTTGATTTTTCTGGAGAACCCTCATGATCCGCACCCACACCCTTGGCCTCAAAGAGGCTTGCCTCACCGCTGTTTCCGCGCTCGACGAGCTGGTGTTCGAGCTCGTCTGCGGGAGCCCGCAGAAGTTGTCGCCGGTGTTCCTGGACTGGGTGGCCGACGAAGCCACGCCTTTTGTCGAGCGGCAGGTCGCCAGGTCCTTTGCCACACCGCATTTTGCGGCCAGCCTGCGCATGGGTGACCAGCGTGTGGCCATGGCGCGCTGGGTGCGGCTGTGGGTCGGGCCGCGCATCGTGGCCGGTTTTGAGGAGCTGGCTGTTTGCCTGCCGGAGTTTGCCGGTAGCCAGCCCGCAGGCCACCCGTCTGTGCCGGTGGCTGCCGCGCGATCCGGCGCCGGCACGCTCGGCCAGCGCTTTCTTGCCCTGCTGGGGCTGGACGGCGCAGGCAGCACCGGCATGCACGGTTCCCCGCCACGCTATCAATAAAGTAGCTGTTGGCGCCCGTCTACATTGGGCTGGAGGCCAATTTCATGCATGAACCAGGGCGCCTCGGCACCCTGCGATAAATCGGCGGGATGTCCGTTTCCGGCGAGCCTGGCCACGGCTCCCGGCCTACGCTTGAGTTTTTCCCAGGACACCCACCCGCCATGAACACCTTGTTGATGCACAGGCCGGCTGAAACCGGCTGGCCGGCACTGGCCGTAGAACTGCAAAGACGCGGCAGCGCCGTGTTGCCGCAGCTGCTGAGCCCTGCCCAGTGTGCGGCAACCGCCGCGCTTTACCGGCAAAAAGCGCTGTTTCGCAGCCGCGTCGTGATGGCGCGCCACGGCTTTGGCCAGGGCGAATACCAGTACTTCAATTACCCGCTGCCCGACTTGGTTCAGCAACTGCGCAGCACGCTGTATCCCCGGCTGGTGGACGTGGCCAACCGCTGGAACGAAGCCATGGGCATCGCCGTGCGTTACCCGCCAGGCCATGCGGATTTTCTGGCGCGTTGCCACGCGGCTGGCCAGACGCGGCCCACGCCGCTGCTGCTCCAGTACGCCGAAGGCGACTACAACTGCCTGCACCAGGACCTGTATGGAGAGCATGTGTTTCCACTGCAGGTGGCGGTGCTGCTGTCGCGGCCGGGGGACGACTTCACCGGCGGCGAGTTTGTGCTGACCGAGCAGCGCCCGCGCATGCAGTCGCGCCCTGAGGTGATTCCCCTGGCGCAGGGCGACGCCGTGGTGTTTGCCGTGCACCACCGGCCGGTGCAGGGCAGCAGGGGTTTTTACAGGGTCAACATGCGCCACGGCGTCAGCACGGTACGCTCGGGCCATCGCCACACGCTGGGTGTGATTTTTCATGATGCACAGTAGCGCCCGAATTTGCGCAGGAGAAAGCTTGACCGCTGATCTTTTTGACGAGTTGCCCGTGGCGGTGTCGCGTGAAACGCTGGCACCCGGTGCCATGTTGCTGCGCAGTTTTGCACGCGAGGACGCCGCAGCCCTGCTGCAGGCCGTCGCTGAGGTCACCAGCCAGTCGCTGTTTCGCCATCTGGTCACGCCGGGCGGGCGCACGATGTCGGTGGCCATGAGCAATTGCGGCGCGCTGGGCTGGGTGTCGGACCGCAGCGGCTACCGCTACGATGCGCGGGACCCGCTGTCGGGCCAGCCCTGGCCCGCCATGCCCGCGATCCTGCGCAAGCTGGCCGTGCGCGCGGCAGCGCAGGCCGGCTTTGCCCACTTCGAGCCCGACGCCTGCCTTGTCAACCGTTACGAGCCGGGTGCACGGCTCTCGCTACACCAGGACCGGGACGAGCAGGACTTTTTCGCCCCCATCGTCTCGGTGTCCCTGGGCCTGCCCGCGGTGTTTCTGTTCGGTACGCCCAGCCGCAAGGACAGGCCGCAGCGCCATCGTCTGCAGCATGGCGACGTGGTGGTCTGGGGCGGACCGTCGCGCCTGGCCTTCCACGGCGTGGCACCGCTGGCCGATGGCGAACACACGCTGCTGGGCCGGCGCCGCATCAACCTGACGTTTCGTCGGGTGGGCTGAGTTTTACGAGCAAAATCGGCCGCCGGCCCTTGTCACGCGGGCGCGAGCAGCTATAAAAAGCGGAGCAAAGAACGGAGTGTTCACAGCCTCCCCGGCACATGCGGTATCCGCCGGTGCAGGCCCCTAGCCCAGCTATGGGACAAAAAGACAGTGAAAATGGGTCGCTGCGGTCGATTTGCAGCCGACGATTCCTGAGCCCGACAGGCTCCTAGAAGTGTTCGGGTCCCAGCACCAGCGGATGGTCCGGCGTGTAGCTGGCGCCCGCCACGATGTGGTCGGCCGCACGGGCATGAATCATCTCGGCGTCGAGTGCATAGGCCTTTTTCAGCGAGTCCGGCCCCTGGGTCGCGTCGAAATGCTCCTCCATCGCTGCCCGGGAAATTTTGACCGGAATGGTGCTGCCGGCATGCGACATTCCGAAGCTGAGCCACTCGCCGTGGTCTTCGACGTTCAAAGACGATTCCATGCATCCCTCCTGAAAAAAAAGCAAGAATAGCGGAGCATCTGCAATGCGTACAGACTGGGAGAAACCACTAAGCTCCGATTTTTTTGAGAGGATGGGCGAAAGGTGTTCCTGAAGTCGAGCAGCTGCTGGTCCATGTGTCACGTGCAAGCCCTACAAGACGCTCACGTCGCACCGGGTTCCGGCAGCACCGACCACTCGGGCTCTTCAAACTCGCCGATCACCGTGACGTTGCAGTGCTGGGCATGTTTGTCGAGGATGGCGCGTACGGTGGCGTCGCGGCGGTCGTCCTTGGCATCGCGGTGCGCCTTGGTGTCCCAGGTGGCAATCGCCAGCAGGGTGTCGGGCGAACCGATCTTGCGGTGCAGGTAAGTGCCACGCGCGCCCGGCGTGCGCTGGATGATTTCACTGGCACTGATCCACGCGGCGGCATACTCGTCCACCGTGTAGCCGGGTTTCATGCGGACTTCGAAAATGAACTTCATGCAACTGTCCTCCGGTAAACGGTGACACGGCCCGGCATGGCGCAGGCCGTCCCTAGTTCTTGATTTCTTTTTCCAGCGCCAGGCGGAACTCCTCGAGCTTGGCGTGGTAGTCGGGTGCTTCGCCGTAGGCCAGAAACCGCTCGTAGCGCGAGTGGGAACTGAACAGCTGGCGTGCGTGTTTGATGGGGCAGAAATACTGCTCGGTCCGTGCCACGATTTCAGCCGCGTAGGCGATCAGCCCGTTGGCGTAGGCGCAGTAGGTACAGTGAAAACGTTCGAAGCCATTGAGGTAGGCCAGGTGCTGGCGATCAATGGCGATGTAGTCGGCGCGCCGGACCTTGGCAATTTTGTAGATCGGGAAGCAACTGGCCTGGTAAAACGTGACGCAGAGATCAAGCACAGCCAGCGGAACAATCAGGCTGTAGATGATGGGCCCGGTCAGGAAGTTCTGCGGGCGGTCCGTCACGATCCAGCGCCACAGGCTGCGTTTGAGTTTGCGGTGCGTCTCGCGGATCGAGCCCTCGAACTCGACCCGTTTGCCCTTGAACTGGTAGAGCAGCTGCGTTTCCTGTTCACGCAGCGCGGCGCGCAGCTCGTCTTCCAGCGTGGTGATCTGGCCGAGCAGCTCTTTGATTTTGGGATTCACGTTTTTTCCAGTAGAGGGTCGGGGCGCAAGGTGGTGACGATCCATTATTGATGGTTTCCCGGGCGCCAGGCCATCGCGGCATCCGCTTGTCGTTTAGTCCTCACGCCGCGCAATGTCAAACCGTCTTCGCATAATGGTTGAATCCCTTTACGGGTCCCGCCAGCCAGTCTGACCATTTTCAGGAGAACTCCATGGCTCAATACCGCATCGCCGTTGTCGTCGGCAGCATCCGCAAGGATTCCTTCAACAAAAAGCTCGCGCTGGCGCTGGAAAAGCTGTTCCCGGCAGACTTCAGCTTTACCCATGTGCGCATCGACGACCTGCCGCCCTACAACCAGGACGACGACGGCAACCCCCCGGCGCAGGTGACGCGCCTGAAGGGCGAGATCACGGCGGCCCAGGGGCTGCTGTTCTTTACGCCTGAATACAACCGTTCGATTCCCGGCGTCCTGAAAAACGCGATTGACCATGCCTCCCGCCCCTACGGAAAAAGCGTGTGGAACGGCAAGCCTGCGGGTGTGCTGGGTGCGTCCGCAGGTCCCATTGGCACGGCGCTGGCGCAGCAGCACCTGCGCAACATCCTGGCCTACCTGAACGTGCCCACGCTGGGCCAGCCCGAAGCCTTCATCCACAACAAGGAAGGGCTGTACGACGCGGCCGGCAACATCGGCGAGGCCAGCCTGGCGTTTTTGCAGGGCTGGGTCAACGCCTATGTGGACTGGGTCAAGAAACACGCCTGATCTTCTGCCGCCCGCAAAGAAAAAAGCCCGCGATGCGGGCTTTTTTCATGTTGGCAAGTCAGGCCTGAGACGCCTGCGCCAACCGGGTTCAGGCGGCCAGGGCGGCCTGCGCTTCGTTGGCTGCCTTGGCCTGTGTTGCGATGTCAGCGGTGGCGGAAGCCAGGGCTGCGGCTTTCGCTGCGTCGCCCATGGCCAGGCCTTCGGCGCGTACAAAACGCACGTCGGTGATGCCGAAGAAGCCGAACACGGTCTTCAGGTAGCTTTCCTGGTGCTCCATGGCATTGCCGGCGTCGCTGGTCGAATAGACACCGCCGCGGGCGGACGCCACGATCACCGTCTTGCCGCCGGCCAGGCCGACCGGGCCCTTGTCGGTGTAGGTGAAGGTGCGGCCGACCTGGGCGATGCGGTCAATCCAGGCCTTGAGCTGGCTGGGGATGGAGAAGTTGTACAGCGGTGCACCGACCACAATCACGTCGGCGGCGAGGAACTGGGACACCAGCGCTTCGGAAACCGCGTTTTCGCGCTTTTGCGCGTCGCTCAGGTCGCTGCCGGCGGGCATGCGGAAACCCAGGGACTCGGCCGACAGGTGGCTGGGGGTTTCCACGGCCAGGTCGAGGTAGCTGACGTCGGTGGCCGGGTGACCGGCGCGCCAGGAGGCGACGATCTGGGCGGTCAGTTGGCGCGACACGGAGTTGCCGCCGAGGATGCTGGAGTCGATGTGCAGAAGTTTGGTCATGATGGGTTCCTTGAGGGGGTGAATCGGGGATGGATAGCTTGTTGGCCGTATTCACCATGAATCGCAGCCATGGATAGAGTGTGCGGATGAATCCATTCATTGATAAGACGGCAAAAATGCGATACATCGTCCTGTTTATAGGACAATCGACGTGAAGACCCCCGGCTCAACGCCGGGGTGACACATCAACCAACCGGGAACCGGGGAGCCGCCCATGCAGGACCTGAACGACATGCTGTATTTCGCCGAGGTGGCCGAGCGCGGCGGCTTTGCGGCGGCAGGCCGGGCGCTGGGCCTGCCCAAATCACGGCTCTCGCGCCGGGTGGCCGAACTGGAAGCCCAACTTGGGGTGCGGCTGCTGCAGCGCACCACGCGCAAGCTGTCGCTGACCGAGGCGGGCGAGCTCTACCTGCGCCACTGCGTGGCCATGCGCGACGAGGCCCTGGCCGCCGGCGAGGCGGTGGCGCAGATGCAGAGCGAGCCGCGCGGGACGCTGCGCATCAGCTGCCCGGTGACGCTGGCGCAGGGCACGCTGGGCTACCTGATTCCGCAATACCTGGCCCAGCACCCGCATGTGAAGCTCGACATGCGGGTGACCAACCGGGTGGTGGACCTGGTGGAAGAGGGCATGGACGTGGCGCTGCGGGTGCGCCCCACGCTGGACGACAGCGGCAGTCTGGTCGTCAAGCAACTCGGCGCCTCCTGCAGCTACCTGCTGGCGAGCCCCGAGCTGCTCAGGCGGCAGGGTGCGCCAGCCACGCCCGATGAGCTGAAAAACCTCGACACGGTGGCCATGTCGGCCAACGAGGGGCGCAGCGCCTGGGAACTGGTGGGCCCGCAGGGGCAGGAGTTTGTGTTGCAGCACCAGCCGCGCTACGTGGCCGATGACCTGCAGACGCTCAAGCTGGCGGTGCTGGCCGGCACCGGCATGAGCTTTTTGCCGGAGATGCTGTGCACGGCAGAGCTGCAGGCCCGGCTGCTGGTGCCGGTGCTGCCCGGCTGGGCATTGCGGCCCGGCATGGTGCATGCCGTGTTTCCCTCGCGCCGTGGCCAGGTGCCGGCGGTGCGCAGCTTTCTGGACTTTCTCGGCGAACACCTGGAGGCCGAGGAGCTGGCTTCCTGAATCGCTCTTTTTTTGATAGCTGGTGGCGCAAGTGGGACAAGGGCTAAGGGCCGATTTGATGCATATATTTCCTGGCAAGCGGCGTGATAACACCGCGCAACGCGCGGGTGTTTGTGGAGGAGGGGGCGGGGATTTGAGCGCGCTGGCCCATCATTGAGCCGGACCGAACCTCATCGCTGACCGCGCGCGCCCGTTCGGCCTCAACTTCGCGGTTGCGCGGTTCAGCGTTGGTGACCAGGGAACCGATAAGGTGTCGTGCGGAAGCCGCCACCTCTTCTACCGCGCGTTCGAACGCGGCTTCATTGGCCTTGGACGGAACGCTGAACCCGCTGAGCTTCCTGACAAACTGCAGTGAAGCATCGCGGATTTCCAGTTCCGTGGCCGGTGGTTCGAAGTTGAACAGGGTCTTGATGTTGCGGCACATGGCGGCTCCTTGAGACTGGGGGATTTTTCACTTGATGACGCAGATGCCACATGGCGTCAGGCCGCGCTGGCATGACGATTGAATAAAAAATCAGATCATGCGCGGGCCGGCGTTCGGCCGGCCATGTCCCGCAATGCAGCGACCTGCCAGGAGTTCTCCGGCTCGAACGCCTCGCGTTCAGAGACTGCTCCGTACCCGCCATCGGCGTAGACAGTCGCGTAGGCTGCATAACTCGCGGCCTGTAGCGCCTTTCCATTGATCGCATTGGCCACCGCGTAGCTTGCCGAGACAGCCGCGTGACCACAGCCATCGATCGACTTCGACCCTCGATGTTGATTGGCCAGGCGGTCTGCTTCCCTTTGCGAATGTTCCAGGGCGTCACGACTGACGCGACCCTCCAGGTAGCGGCCCAGTACGTCCAGGCACTCGATGACTTCCGGTTCTTCGAGCAGGTGTCTGATCCGGATGACACAGGCGTGAGCGAAGGCCAGCCGAAGCCGCTCGTTTTCCGGTGCCAAAAGGCCTGTTTCCGATGCAAGTTGCTCCAGCGCCTGGTTCATGCACACCTCCGGTGACGGATGGGGTTTCGTCAATTTCTGGTTTATATCAGTCTTTTTCAGGCCGGCATGGGCGCTCGTCGGGAACAAATCCACCCGCTGCGCGAAGGCATCAACACCTGACGCGGTTCGCCGGTAACCGGGAGGGCTACTCCGGATTTCCCAGCCGGGGAACTTATCTCCGCCTGAACGCCCGAACCATCGGACAATCCGTACATCGATCGAAAAAAAGGACCCTGATGTTGTTGAGCTATGTCGAAACCGCGCCGCGCCGTGTGCTGGCCCTGGTGTCTGCCGTCTGCGTCGCCATGCTGGCGTTTGGCCTGTACCTGCAGCATGTCGTCGGCCTGGAGCCTTGCCCCATGTGTATCGTGCAGCGTTATGCGCTGGTGCTGGTGGCGGTGGTGACGGGGGCCACGGCTTTTGCGCGCGGCAAAGGGCTGCTCATGACGGGGTCAGCGGTGACGCTGCTGGTGGCCGGCTTCGGCGCTTTTGTCGCCGCGCGCCAGAGTTTCCTGCAGTGGTACCCGCCCGAAGTTGTTTCCTGTGGGCGCGACTTTTACGGAATGATCGAGACCTTTCCGCTGCAGCGTGTGATCCCGATGATTTTCAAGGGCAGCGGCGACTGCACCAGGATCGACTGGACTTTTCTGGGCCTGTCGATCGCCAACTGGTCGTTTCTCTGTTTTGCCGGCATCTCGCTGCTGATGCTGGCCCTGCTGGTGGTGCAGGGCCGCAGGGCGCAAGCCGCACGCCGCTGATCCGGTCGTTCAGGGCGGCAGCGGTGCCACCCGCGCCGGCACCAGCACAATTTCGATGCTGCCGCCCGGGTTGTGGCTTTTGAGCCGCAGTTCTTCATGGCTCAGGCTCAGGATGTCGGTTTTGTACTCCTGCGCTTCCTCGATCATCGTGAGCTTGCCGTTTTGGTAGGTCCAGGCACCGAAGGCGGCCTTGCTGTTGGGCGAGGTGACCACCAGCGTGCCGTCCGACAAAAACGCGTACAGCGTGCCGGGCGCGACCCCGGTGGACAGGCTGACCTCCCACACCTTGTTGATGAAACCCGGCTTCACGTTGGCGGGGTAAGGCTTGGACGTGTCGGCCAGGTCGACGGGTTCGGTCTCTTTCGAGCAGGCCGCGACCAGCAAAAACACAGCCAGGCAACAGGCCCGCCGCAGTGAATCCTTCATCGTGCGCTACTCCAAAGGAAAGTCCAAAAGAAAGGATTCTCCTCTGAGGCCGGAAAAGGTGTAATACTGTACATATCAACAGTATTTTATGTCTTTTTCCTTCATGAACCCGCTTTCTTCCGCCATGTCCACGCCGCCTGGGTCTGCGGGCCGGGCGCTGGACGCCATGCCCGCCGGCCTGGCGCAACACGCCGACGTCTGGCGCGCCGCCGAGCTGGGCTGCCACAGCCTGCCGGCCCTGGACACCGGGTATGCGGCGCTGAACCAGGTGTTGCCCGGCGGCGGCTGGCCGCAGGGCGCGCTGGTGGAAATGCTGCAGCCGCAGGCCGGCCTGCACGAGTGGGGTCTGCTGGCGCCTGCACTGGCCGCCGTGCAGGCCGCGGCGCCCGCCAAGCTGGTGGTGCTGGTGGGCGCACCCTGGTTGCCGTTTGGCCCGGCGCTGGGCGCGCGCCAGCTCAACATGCAGCGCGTGCTCTGCGTGCGCGGCCAGGGGCCGGCGCTGCTGTGGGCCACACGCGAAGCGCTGCAGTGTGCCGACGTGGCCGCCGTGCTGGCCTGGCTGCCCGATGCGCGCAGTGCCCATTTGCGCCGCCTGCAGATGGCCGCGCATGCGCACAGCCAGCTGTTGTTTGTGTTCCGGCCTCTGCGTGCGCAGCTCGAGTCTTCACCCGCGCCGCTGCGCCTGCTGCTCGAAGGTGCGGCGGCCGAAGACGGCAACCTGCGGGTGCACGTGCTCAAGCGGCGCGGCCCGCCGCTGGCCGCGCCGCTGCTGCTGGCCACCCGGCCGGCGCGCCTGACGGCCTTGCTGGCGGCCAGCCGCGAACGCGTGCGCCGCCGCCGCGAGGAAGCCGGTGTGCTGCTGCCCAGGCTGCAGCCGGCCCCGGCCGCTGTTTCCGCCGCATCAGGAGAGGTGCATGCCTTGCTGGATCGCATTGCAAACAGCCATCACCACTGAGCCGGGGCCGGCGTTGATGGACGAGGCCGCGCTGCAGCGCAGCGTGGCCAGCCTGGCGCTGGGTTTCACGCCGCGCGTGGCGCTGGTCGACGAGGCCGTGCTGCTGGACGTGACCGGCAGCCTGCGCCTGTTTGGCGGGCTGGCGCGGCTGATGCAGCTGCTGGAGCAGCGTTTGATCGAATTTTTTGAAGCAAATCGGGCGGTACCCCTTATACGGCGTTCGCAAGGCGCTACATCCTTGATAGCACTGGGGCGCTTGCGTCACGCGGCCGGCAAGCCGGGGCAGGGCCGCACGCGGGTGGCCGACCTGCCCATGCACACCTTGACTGCGGCGCGCCCGCACCTGGGCGTGCTCGAGCGCATCGGTTGCCGCAGCTGGGACGACCTGCTGCGACTGCCGCGCGACGGCGTGGCCCGGCGTTTCGGCGCGGAACTGCTGGAGGCGCTGGACCGCGCGCGCGGCAGCCTGCCCGACAACCACGACTGGCTGGTGCTGCCCGAACACTTCGAGGAAAAAATCGAGCTCAACGCGCTGGTCACGCACGGCCCGGCGCTGATGGCCGGGGCCGAACGCCTGCTGGCCAGCCTGCACGCCTGGCTGCTGGGGCGCCAGAGCGGCATCTGCGCACTCCGGCTCACCTGGCACCTGGACAAGCGCCGCGACGTGGCGCCCACCGGCGAGATGGAAGTCCGCACCGCCCAGCCCGCGCAGGACCTGCGCCACGTCACACGCCTGATCGCCGAGCAGCTCGCGCAGCAAAAGCTGCCGGCGCCGGTGTTTGCCCTGAGCCTGCGTTCGCTGGTCACCGAGCCACTGGTGGACGCGGCCGCCGCCACCACCAGCCTGCTGATGGAAGCGCGCCAGCAGGGCGACAGCGCGGTGGAACTGATCGAGCGCCTGAGCGCCCGCCTGGGGCCCGCGCAGGTGCAGGCCTGGCAGCCCTGCGCCGACCACAGGCCCGAGCAGATGCAGCGCTGGGTCAGCGCCCAGGGCGCTATGCAATCCATAGCTGGTGGCGCCCGCCAGACAAGGGCCAGAGGCCAGAAAGGCTTGAAGAAATCGGAAGAGGCGGCCAGAATCGATGCCCTCTACCCGACCTGGCTGCTGCCCGAACCGCTCCGGCTGGCGGCGGTGGGCGACAGCCCGGTCTACCAGGGCCCGCTGCTTCGGCTGGCCGGCCCGCAGCGGCTGGAGGCCAGCGGCTGGCTGATGACCGGTGACGCGGCCGGCGATGGCACGGGTGTGCGAAGCAAGCCCGCGGCGATCCGCGACTACTTCATCTACCGCAGCCAGCAGGCGGGTTTGCTTTGGATTTTCAGCGAGCGTTTGCCGGTGCCGCAGCCGGCACATACGCAGCGCCAGGCCTGGTACCTGCACGGTTTTTTTGCCTGAGTTGCTGGATTGGAATTGTCATGTTCAGCGGACCGCTTCCCGACTATGCCGAGCTGCATGCACTGAGCAATTTCAGCTTCCAGCGCGGCGCCTCGCATGCCGAAGAGCTGGTCGAACGGGCCGCCGGTTTAGGCTACCGCGCGCTGGCCATCACCGACGAATGTTCGGTGGCCGGCGTGGTGCGTGCCCATGTGGCGGCCAAAAAACACGGGCTCAAGCTGCTGCCCGGGGCGGAGTTTTTCGTGCAGGCCAGTCCTCCGTTCCGGCTGGTGGTGCTGCCGCACAACGCGACTGGCTGGGGCAACCTGTGCGAGTTCATCACCGCGGCCAAACAGGCCGGTGACGTGATCGACAAAGGCAGCTACCGCGTGGCGCTGGGCGAAAGCGATTTTTCGCTGCTGGCCGATTGCGAGGTGCTGCTGTTGCCTTTGCCGGATGCTATCGATACAGAAGCGCTCTGTGCCCATGCCGCCTGGGCTGCAGGCCTTTTTGGCATGTATGCCTGGCTGGCCGTCGAGCTGCTGCAAGGCCTGGACGACGCGCTGCGCCTGCTACAGCTGCAAACGGTGGCGCAGCGCACCGGCATCCGCCTGGTGGCGGCCGGCGGGGTGCGCATGCATGTGCGTTCGCGCAAGCCGCTGCACGACGTGATGACGGCCATCAAGCTGGGAAAAACCGTGCATGAGTGCGGCTTTGCCCTGCAGGCCAATGCCGAAGCGCATTTGCGTCCGCGCATGCGCCTGGCCGACCTCTACCCGGCCGGGCTGCTGCGCGCCACGCTGGCGGTGGCGGCGCGTTGCAACTTCAGCCTGGACGAGATCCGCGACCTGTATCGCTACCCGCTGGGCGACATGGTGCCCGAAGCGGAAACGCCCGCCCAGTGCCTGCGCCGGCTCACGGCCGAAGGCGCACGCGAGCGTTACCCGGGCGGCGTGCCGGAAAAAATCCAGACGCAGATTGACTACGAGCTGGTCCTGATCGAGGAACTCGGCTACGAGATGTACTTCATCACCGTGCATGACATCGTGCGTTTTGCCCGGCAGCAGGGCATCCTGTGCCAGGGGCGCGGTTCGGCCGCCAACTCGGCCGTCTGTTTCTGCCTCGGCGTGACGGCCGTGAATCCGGCGGAAAGCCAGCTCCTGTTCGAGCGTTTCATCAGCCGCGAACGGCGCGAGCCGCCCGACATCGATGTGGACTTCGAGCACCAGCGGCGCGAGGAAGTCATCCAGTACATCTACGCCAAATACGGCCACGACCGCGCGGCGATTGCCGCCACCGTGATCAGCTACCGGCCGCGCAGCGCCATCCGCGACGTGGGCAAGGCGCTGGGCGTGGCGCCCGAACTGGTCGAGCAACTGGCCAAAGAGCATTTCTGGTTTGACGGCAGCGAAGCGCTGGAGAAAAAACTCGCCGAAGCCGGCCTGCAGCAGGACCCCGGGCCGGTGCTGCAGTGGCTGGACCTGTCGGTACAACTGATCGGTTTTCCGCGCCACCTGAGCCAGCATGTGGGCGGCTTTGTGCTGACCCAGGGCAAACTCACGCGCCTGGTGCCGGTGCAGCCCGCGTCCATGGAGGCGCGCCGCATCATCCAGTGGGACAAGGACGACCTCGACGCCATGGGCCTGCTCAAGGTCGATGTGCTGGCGCTGGGCATGCTCTCTGCCATTCGCCGCTGCCTGCAGCTGGTGGACCAGCTGCGCGGCGGCGAACTGCAGATGCACCAGATTGCCGGCGACGACAAACCCACCTACGACATGATCTGCGCGGCCGACACGGTGGGTGTGTTCCAGATCGAAAGCCGCGCGCAGATGTCCATGCTGCCGCGGCTGCAGCCGCGCAACTACTACGACCTGGTGGTGGAAGTGGCCATCGTGCGGCCCGGGCCTATCCAGGGCGGCATGGTGCACCCCTACCTGCGCAACCGCGAGATGGTCCGCAAGGGCGGTGACATTGCCTACCCTTATCCGGAACTCAAGGACGCGCTGGGTCGCACCCTGGGTGTGCCGATTTTCCAGGAGCAGGTGATGCAGATCGCCATGATCGCGGCCAAATTCACCGCCGACGAGGCCGACGATTTGCGCCGTTCCATGGCGGCCTGGAAACGCAAGGGCGGCGTCGAGCGTTTTCACGACCGCCTGGTCAACGCGATGACGGCGCGCGGGTATGACGCCACTTTTTCGGAAAACATCTTCAGCCAGATCCGCGGTTTTGGCGAGTACGGTTTTCCGGAAAGCCATGCCGCCAGTTTTGCCAAGCTGGTCTATGTGAGCTGCTGGCTCAAGTGCCACGAGCCCGCGTGTTTCCTGGCGGCCATGCTCAACTCGCAGCCCATGGGGTTTTATGCGCCCTCACAGCTGGTGCAGGACGCGCGCCGGCACGGGGTGGCCGTGCGCGCGGTGGACGTGACCTGCAGCGCGTGGGATTGCACGCTGGAAAAATCTTCCGCTTCCTCTGAGGCTGAAACCGTTCTCCCTGAGCACTTACCCGTTCGGGTTGATGCTCTCTCCGTTCGGGCTGAGCCTGTCGAAGTCGTCCCTGAGGAACATCGAAGAACCCTTCGACAAGCTCAGGGCGAACGGATTGGGTCTCAGCCCGAGCGGAGAAAAAAACAACCCGCCGTCCGCCTGGGCCTGCGTCTGGTGGCGGGCCTGCCTGAAGCGGCGGCACTGCGCATCACGCAAGCCCGCGCGCTAGCGCCTTTCACCTCGACCGAAGACCTGGTCGCGCGCGCGCAGCTCGGCACCCGAGAGATCAACGCGCTGGCCGCCGCCGATGCGCTGCGGCCCCTGGCCGGCCACCGGCGCCAGCAGGTCTGGGAAGCCTCGGCCATCCAGCCCGCGCCCGCCTTGCTCAAGGCTGTGCCCACGCATGAAACATCGCTGGTGTTGCCGGAGACGCCCGAGGGCGAAAACATCCTGTTCGACTACCAGTCCACCGGCCTCACGCTGCGTCGCCATCCGCTGGCCCTGCTGCGCCCGCGCCTGGCCCGCCGCGGCCTGCTGAGTGCCGGTGAGCTCAATGCCCTGCCCAGCGGCCGGGAGGTGGCGGCCTGCGGCATTGTCACAGTGCGCCAGCAGCCGCAAACCGCCAAGGGCACCATCTTCGTGACGCTCGAAGACGAGACAGGCCCGGTCAACGTGATTGTCTGGAAATCACTGCGCGACACCCAGCGCCACGAGGTGCTGCATGCGCGCCTGCTGGCGGTGTACGGCGTCTGGCAGCGCAGCGAGGAAAGCGACACCCGGGAAGGGTATGGCGCTGTGCGCAACCTGGTGGCGCACCGGCTCGAAGACCTGACGCCGCTGCTGGGGCGGCTGGGCACCTCCAGCCGCGATTTCCATTAAGGCCAAAAAACCTACATCCCCGACGGGAAGGTCTCGGGTGCCTCGCCGGTATGCCACACCGGGCCCCGGTCCAGCGGTTCCAGCGCATGGGTTTCGTCGATGTGGATCAGCGCGTCGAACTGCTGGCTCAAGTGGGTGTGAAAGTAGTGGCTCTGGCGTTCGGTGTCGGGCCGGTAGATCACGCCGATGGCGCGCTGCAGCCGCTGCGGCTGCGCCAGCTCGCCCAGCGCGGCGTTGTCGCGCAGGTTCAGCCAGAAGCGGCTGGTACCGGTCTGGTGGAAGACTGCCTCCCAGCTGCCGGGCAGGCCGGCGCGCACCCGCTTGTGCTGCGGCGGTTCGTCCCAGTTCGACGCGGCCGTCACCGAACCGTGGTGGGTGCTGAAGCCCACCAGCACCGCGTCGCCGTCATGGCGGTCGCGCACGAGCTGGCCCACATTCCATTCCCCGCGGTCACCCATTTCGGTGGCGGCCGCATCGCCGAGGTGCGAGTTGTGCGCCCAGACGGCCATGCGCGGCGGCTCGCCGCCGGCGCCCAGGTGGCGGTCCAGCGCCTGCAGCGTTTCTTCCATGTGGCTGTCGCGCAGATTCCAGGACGACACACGGCCGTGGAACATGGTGCGGTAGTACTCCTCGGCATTGCGCACCAGGCGTGCGTTCTGCTGCGCGTAAAACATCTCGTCGCGTTCCAGCCCGGGCGTGGACGGCAACTGGGCGAAGCGCCGGGTCATGGCGCGCAGTTGCTGCACCACCTCGTCTTCGCAACTGCGTGCCAGGCCGAAATTGGCGGCGTAACCGTAAGCCTGGCTGTCTTCGGCCGCGTGGTCGAAACAGGCATAGCGGTCGCGCGCCCGCTGCGCCGCCGGCGGGTCGGTGTGGTCCAGGTAGGCCAGCACTTCCTGGATGGAGGTGAACAGGCTGTACAGGTCCATGCCGTAAAAGCCGACCTGGCTGGCAGCGCTGCGCCCGGCGTTGTACTCGCGCAGCCACTCCACAAAATCGCGCACCACGGTGTTGCGCCACATCCAGGCGGGAAAACGTTCAAACCCCGACAGGGCGTCGCCGGCGTTGCGCTCGTCGGACAGGCCGCGCACATAACGGTTGACGCGCCAGGCGTCGGGCCAGTCGGCCTCCACCGCGATGGCGGTGAAGCCTTTTTCGATGATGAGCCGCTTGGTGATGTTGACGCGCTCCTGGTAGAACTCGCGCGTGCCGTGCGAGGCTTCACCGAGCAGCACAAACCGCGCCGGGCCGATCATCTGCAGCAAGCCGTCGTGGTCGTGCGTGCTGCCAGTCAGGGGGTACAGGTGCTGCCGCAGGCCCTCGAGCAGGGCCGTATCGGTGTGCAGGGTGGAATGCTGCGGGGTCATGGCAGGGTCCTGGTGGGTTGTCAGGGGGAAGGCGCGTGCACGCGGGCGTCGTCAAGCAGCGTGCGCACCTCGTCGTCGCTGGTCTGGGGAAACTGCCGGTACCACAGGCCAACGGCGCGAAACGGTTCGGGCATGGCGACGCAGACCACCTCATCGGCCACACCCTGCAGCGCGTCGCAGCTGTCCGCGGCGCCCACCGGCACGGCCATCACCAGATGCGCCGGTTGCTGCTGGCGGATGGCCAGCAGCGCGGCGTGCATGGTCGCGCCGGTGGCCAGCCCGTCGTCAACCACGATCACCGTGCGGCCGTGCAGATCGGGCGCCGGGCTCTGGCCGCGGTAGAGCTGCTCGCGCCGCTGCAACTCGGGCTGTTCGCGCGCCACCGCGGCGGCCACCTCTTCGGGCGTGACGTGCATGCCCGGCATCGGGTTCATCACGCGCACGCCGCCGCTGGCAATCGCCCCCATGGCGTATTCCTCGTGGCCCGGAAAGCCGAGCTTGCGCACCACAAACACATCCAGCGGCGCCTTCAGCGCGCGGGCCACCTCGTAAGCCACCGGCACGCCGCCGCGCGGCAGGGCCAGCACCAGCACGCCGGGGCGACCGCGGTAGTGCGCCAGCGCGCCGGCCAGCACGCGGCCCGCCTCGCGGCGGTCCTCATAGGGAAGGCGTGTGTCTCTCATGGTGAACCCCCGTGTGTTTGGCAGGAGCCAGCCAGGCACTGAACCAGTCGGCCGCCAGTTCGGCCACCTGCTCCAGGGTGCCGCGTTCCTCGAACAGGTGGGTGGCGCCCGGCACGATCGCCAGCCGTTTTTCGCAATGCAAATGCGCGTAGGCCTGCTCATTGAGCGTAATCACCTCCTCGTCGTCGCCGCCCACAATCAGCAGGGTGGGCGCGCTGACCGCCGCCAGCGCCACCGGGCCGGCCAGGTCGGGGCGGCCCCCGCGCGAGACCACGGCCGCAATACGTTTGCCGAGCCGGGCCGCGGCAATCAGCGCCGCCGCGCTGCCCGTGCTGGCGCCGAAGTAGCCGATGGGTGCGTGTTTCAGGTCCGGCTGGGCAGACACCCACTCGGTGACCTCCTGCATGCGCCCGGTCAGCAGGGCGATGTCGAAACGGTGTTCGCGGGTGTGGGTGTCGACCTGTTCTTCCTGTACGGTGAGCAGGTCGAACAGCAGGGTGGCAATGCCCGCCTGCTGGAGTTTTTGCGCCACCTGGCGGTTGCGGGCGCTGTGCCGGCCGCTGCCGCTGCCATGGGCAAACAGCACCAGGCCTTTGGCCCCGGCCGGCAGGACGAGGTCGCCGTACAGCCAGGTGTCACCGCAGGGAATGCGGACTTCCCGGCTCGTCGGGGCAGAGGTGGGACGGTTCATGGACATCTCCGTTAGAGAAACCCACCATAGTCCTGCGCGGCGCGCCCTGCTATCAGACAAGTCCTATTTGACGGTCAGACGGGCCTGGCCTTGATCTGGAACAAAAACAGGCACCAGCCCAATCAGGACGGGCGCAACACGCTATGAAATCAGGAGTTCCCGGCGCGGCGGTAGAAAGCCAGTGAGCCGGCCAGGCCCAGCAGGGCGCCGCCGCACAGGCGGTCCAGCCAGCGTGTGGCACCGGCCTTGAGCAGCCGCAACGCCCGCGCGCCGATGACGGCATAGGCCAGCATCACGGTGAAGTCCAGCCCCCCGAACACCAGCGCGATCGTGATGTACTGCGGCGCCTGCGCGGCGGCCGGGTCGATGAACTGCGGCAGCAGGGCGGAGCAAAACAGATAACCCTTGGGGTTGGTGGCGGCCACCAGAAAGGATTTCATGAAGATGGCCCGGCCATTGCGTGGTTCGGCATCGGCCTCGCCGGCGGGCAATTCAAAACCGCCTTTCGAGCGCAGCATGCGCACGCCCAGCCAGGCCAGGTAGAGGGCCCCTACCCATTTGAGCACCGAGAACCAGAACTCCGAAGCCGCCAACAGCGCGCCCAGACCCAGCGCCACCGCACCGACCAGCACGAAGTCCGAGGCCACGGCCCCCAACATGCCGGGCACGGAGCGGCGAACGCCGTAACGCGAGCCGTTGATCAGCGCCAGCAGCACCGTGGGACCGGGCGTGGCGATCACCGCCAGCGCGACGGCTGCAAACAGCAGCAGGCTGCTGCTGGTCATGCCGCGGCTCCGCAACCGGCCGGTTTGAAGACACGCTCGGTCGATGCCGGGTAGCGGGCCAGTTTGTCAGCCGGCCGGCGTGGCCGGGTGACCAGTTCGCCGCCGCAGTTGGGGCAGATGCCGTGGAGCTTGCTGCTGGCGCAATCGCTGCAGAAGGTGCATTCGAAGGTGCAGATGCGGGCCTCAGGGGACTCGTTGGGCAGGTCTTTGTTGCAGCATTCGCAGTTGGGGCGGAGTTGGAGCATGGTGTGTCCTGTTCAAAAGCGGGTGGGAGGAGCTTGGCCCCTGCCGCGCATTTTGGGGTATTTTCCCTCAGAAGGGTCTTCACCTATCAGCCCGGTGGCCTGCGGGGTTGCCCGATTGTCACTACCATTGGCCTGATTTCCCACCCCTCTGACAAGGACACACGCATGAGCACCCCGGCACCGACAGCAATGAAAATCGACTTCGTCTCCGACGTGTCCTGCCCCTGGTGCGTGATCGGCCTCAAGTCACTCGAAGACGCGCTGGGCCGGGTCGCAGGCGAAGTCCAGGCCGAGATACATTTCCAGCCTTTCGAGCTGAACCCGAAGATGCCGGTCGAAGGCCAGGACATCGCCGAACACCTGACCGAAAAGTACGGCTCCACGCCCGAGCAGTCGCAGCGCAACCGCGAGATGATCCGGGCGCGCGGGCAGGACGTGGGTTTCACCTTCAGCATGGACAAACGCAGCCGCATCTACAACACCTTTGACGCCCACCGCCTGCTGCATTGGGCCGAGGAAGAAGGAGAAGGGCGCCAGCTGGCGCTCAAGGAGGCGCTGTTCAAGGCCTATTTCACCGACGGCGAAAGCCCGGGCTCGCACGAGGTGCTGGCGCGCGTGGCCGGCGAGGTCGGCCTGGACATGGCGCGCGCGAAAGCCATTCTGGCCTCGAACGAGTACGCCGACGCCGTGCGTGAGCGCGAGCAGTTCTACCTGCAGCAGGGCATCCACGCGGTGCCGGCCGTCATCATCAACGACAAACACCTGATCTCGGGCGGCCAGCCGGCCGAGGTGTTCGAGCAGGCCTTGCGGCAGATCGCGGCAGGTGTCTGAAGCGCATCGGTTTTCAGGTTTTTCAGACAGTGGGGGCCTGTTTTGGCGATGCGGGTTGAATGCGCGGAAGCGTCAGTCGGGCCTCCAGTCCGCCGTCGGAGCGCCGCCGCAGTTCAAACGATCCGGAAAAACGCTCGACAATGGCGGCGACGATGGACAGGCCCAGGCCGCTGCCCCGGCCTGACCGGCGCCGCCAGAATCGTTGCGTCGCCAGTGCCAATTCGTTGTCGCTGAGTCCCGGCCCGCGATCAAATATGTGAAAGCTGACCGCTTGCGGCGAGCTGCGTATTTCCAGCCTGACGCTGTTGGATGCAGGGGAATGGCGCAGGGCGTTGTCAAGCAGGTTGCGCAGCGCGGTGACAGCCAGCGCCTGGGGCAGCGCCAGCTCGGCACGGATGCCGTCGCTGTCGAGCGTGATCCGCTCGGGCGCATGGGGTGCTGCATCGCGCATCGCGAGGCGGGCCACTTCGCTGGCATCAGCGACCGATCCGTCCTCCCACGAAAAGGCGCCCTCGACCTGCGACAGCGTCAACAGCTGGGAAAGGGTGTGTTGAAGCCGCGCCACACCCTCTTCAGCGTAATCCATGGCCACCTCGGCGTCCTTGCCCTGGGTGATGCGCGTGACCTGGAGATGCGTTTTTATCGCGGTGAGCGGCGTGCGCAATTCATGCGCAGCATCGCTGGTGAAGCGGCGTTCGCGGCTGATGGTCTCGCTCATGCGCGCCAGCAAATGG
>NZ_NCJH01000043.1 GCF_002278925.1 Polaromonas sp. 39-63-25 | reverse complement strand
CCCCTGATCGCGCTGCATTACACCCTGGGGCGCAAGCTCAAAGAGGTGACGATCACTACGCTTCTCAAGCTCGACGGTGCCTATTACGCGGGTGTCGTGGTCATGGTCGGCTTTTGGCTCACGCAGACGGAAGTGGCTACGCCATGGTCCGGCTGGGCTGTGTTTGCCTCGTCCTACATTCCGTTCGTGGTGGCAGAGCCCTTGTTCACCTTTGCCGTTCTGTGGATGCTGCAACGCTTTGTGCAAACCCGCGTGGGCGCTGTCTGCTTCGCCGTGCAGCCCAAGCTGAAGACCGGTATTGCCTGATGAGTGCGGGCACCGTCTGGTTCGTCGGCGCGGGCCCGGGCGACCCGGAGCTGATCACCGTCAAGGGCCGTGCGTTGATCGAGCGTGCCGGCGCCATCTTGTTTGCCGGCTCCCTGGTCAACGCAGCGGCCACCCGTTGGGCACCCGGGAACTGTGTCATCGCGGACAGCAAGGACATGACGCTGGAGCAGATGTCGGCGTGGCTGATCGCGCAGGCCGGAAAACATGAAACCGTGGTGCGCCTGCAAACCGGCGACCCTGGCCTGTATGGGGCGCTGATCGAACTGGTGCAGCCGCTGGACGCCGCCGGCATCGCGATTCAGGTGGTTCCCGGCGTGTCTTCGGCCATGGCCTCGGCGGCGGCGGCGGTGGAGAGCCTGACCTTGCCCGAGGTCACGCAAACGGTGATTTTCACCCGGGTGGAGGGGCGCACGCCCATGCCCGAAGGCGAGTCGCTGGAAGCGCTGGCTGCGCACCACAGCACGCTGTGCATCTTCCTGAGCATTACCCTGATGGGCCGCGTCACGGCGGCCTTGACGGCGGCCGGCTGGTCGCCCGATGCGCCCATCGTGGTGGTGCACAAGGCCAGTTGGCCTGGCGAAGAAAAAATTGTCCGCGGCACGGTCAGCACCATCCAGGCCCTGTGCCGCGAGGCCAAAATTGTCAGCCAGGCCATGATCATCGCCAGCCCGACGCTGGGTGCGCGGCAATGGACCACCCTGGCCAAATCCAAGCTTTACGACGCCAGTTTCACGCACCGTTTCCGGCGTGCCAGCGTCCCCGTTTCAAACCTTACCCTGGGAACCCCATGACCACAGAAACCATTTTGCTGGTGGGCCACGGCTCACGCGAAGCCTCCGGCAACGAGGAAATCGAGCGCTTTGCCGCCCAGTGGCGCCAGCGCCAGCCAGGCTGGCGCATTGAAGTCTGCTTCATCGAGTTTTCCGAGATCACCCTGAGCGAGGGCCTGCGCAGGGCGGCCACCGATGCACGCCGCGTGATGGTGGTGCCGCTGATTCTGAACGCGGCAGGCCACGTGAAGATGGACATTCCGCAGGCCATTGACGCGGCGCGCCTGTGTTTTCCGCAAGTGCAGTTCCTGTACGCGCCGCACCTGAGCGCCTGCGATCACATTCTCAGCGTGGTAAAGCGCCGCCTGAAAGGCGCGATGCAGGCGCTCGACATGCCGGACCCCACCACCACCGGCGTGGTGATTTTGGGGCGCGGCTCGTCCGACCGGCAGGCCAACGGCGAGATGGCCAAGATGGCGCGCTGGCTGATGGAGGAAACCGACCATGAACTGGTCGACCTGGCGTTCACCGGCATCACCTGGCCGCGCCTTGAAAAAACCGTGCAGCGGCAAAGCCTGCTGGGCATGACGCAAGTGGTCGTGCTGCCGTACTACCTGTTTAACGGCACGCTGGTCGAACGCATCACCAAACAAGTGGCTAACCTGAAAGCCCAGTACCCCGCCATCCGCTTTACCTCGACCGCCTATTTCGGTTTTGAGCGCGAGATTTTTGAACTGCTGGAACAACGGGTGAATGACCTGAAACGCGGCGCGCCCGAGTCGCGCATGCCCTGTGACGGCTGCAAGTACCGTGAGTTTGGCGTCGAAAACGGCATGGGGGGGCATCACCATGATGATGCGCTGCCGCACCCTCATGATCACGCGCACGAACATCCTCACCCGCATGCACCGGTCATCGTTCAAATTCATCCGCAGCCTCATGCGCACGACCACACCCATCCTCACGAGCACGCCCATCCATGAGCACCGCCAACGTCATTACCGAACAGCTCACCGCGGCGGGCCGGGCCATTGAACACGATTCCTTTGCCGTGATTGACCGCGAGGTTGCATCGCATGCCTATACACCGGCCCAGTGGCCCATCGTGCGCCGCATGATTCACGCCAATGCCGACTTCGACTTCAACGGCCTGACCGACTTTCATCCACGGGCGGTTGAGGCCGGCGTGGCCGCCATCCTGTCGCGCAGCACCCGCGTGGTGGCCGATGTGGAAATGATCTGCGTGGGCCTGTCAGCGCCGCGCCTGGGACATTTCGGCATGGCCACGCACCAGTTCATCTCGGACGCTGACGTGATTGAAGCCGCCAAAGCCGAAGGTACGACCCGCGCGGTGCAGGCCATGCGCAAGGCGCACCGCCTGGGCCTGATCAATGGTGCCATCGTCGGTATCGGCAATGCGCCGACCGCCTTGATTGAGCTGGTGCGGCTGGTTCATGAAGAAGGCGCGCGTCCGGCTTTGGTCGTGGGCATGCCGGTCGGTTTTGTGTCGGCGGCCGAGTCCAAAGACCTGATGGCGCTGGAGAACGAGGTGCCCTGGGTGGTGATCAGAGGCCGCAAGGGCGGCTCCACGCTGGTGGTGGCGGCCATTCACGCCCTGCTGGGTCTGGCAGAGGCGCAAGAGCTCACGGAGAAAACGTCAGCATGATGGAGAAAAATGCGCCACGTGGCACACGCACCGGTTTCACCACCGGCGCGTGTTCGGCTGCGGCGGCGCGGGCGGCCACGCTGGGGCTGGTCACCGGGCAGGTGCCGGACAGCATTGAATGCCTGCTGCCCAACGGCGATCTGGTCACCTTTGCGGTGCTGGACGGTGCGGTAGATGGCCACACGGCGCATGCCATGGTCATCAAGGACGCCGGCGACGACCCCGACTGCACTGACAAGGCGCACCTGACCGCCGATGTGCGGCTGCTGCCCGACCAGCCGGGCCAGGTGCTGCTCAAAGGTGGCTTCGGTGTAGGCACGGTCACCATGCAAGGCCTGGGGCTGACCGTGGGCGGCCCGGCCATCAACCCGGTGCCGCGTCGCAACATCGAGGCCAATGTGCGCGCCGCAGGTAGCGCGCTGCTCGATGAGGCCGGTTTTGAAGTGACGATTTCCGTGCCGCAAGGCGAACAAATGGCAAAAAAAACCACGAATGCCCGTTTGGGCATCCTGGGCGGCATTTCCATTCTGGGCACCACCGGCATCGTCAAGCCCTACTCGACTGCCGCCTACCGCGCCAGCGTGGTGCAGGGCGTGCATGTGGCGGGCACCTTGCCGCATGGTGTGGTGGTTCTTACCACCGGCGGGCGAACTGAAAAGTTCGTCATGGAGGAAATGCCCCACCTGCCCGAGGCTGTATTTGTGCAGATGGGCGACTTTTTACGCTACGCCATGGGGGCGGCGGTGAAAGCAGGCTTGAAGAAGGTCGTGATTGGCGGCATGGTGGGCAAGCTCACCAAGATCGCGCAGGGCGAGACCATCACTCACGCCGGTCGCGCCGATGTGAACACCGGCTTGCTGGCCGATCTGGCCGCAGAACTTGGCGTCGCGCCTGATGTGTGTGAGGACATTCGCTATGCCAAAACCGCCCGCTATGCGGGTGAGCGCATGGACGCGCTGGGCTTGGGCCCCGCTTTCCACGCGGCGCTGGCGCAGCGTGTGGTGAAAACTTTACGTGAACGTTATCCCGATCAATTCGAACTGAAAGTGCTGGTCTGCGACTTCGATGGTCGCAAGATAGCGGAGGCCCCTTGAATTCTGAAACGATAAACCTGATTGAAAAATGCCGGATCATCGGCGTGCTGGACGATGGCGTGAACAGCCTGAGCCAGAGCGCGCTGACGCACCTGAAAGCGGCTCAACTGGTGATTGGCGGCGCGCGCACGCTGCAATTGCTGGCCGCGCACATCGCGCCCGACGCCCAGCAGCGCGATTTGACCGGGGCGCTGTCGCAAGTGCCCGAGTGGATTCGCGCCGCGCAGGCTGCGGGCCAGCGTGTGGTGGTGCTGGCCACAGGCGACCCGCTGTGCCACGGCATCGCCGCCTACCTGGCCTCGCGCCTGTGCATCGAGGCCATTGAGGTGCTGCCCAATGTC
>NZ_NCJH01000042.1 GCF_002278925.1 Polaromonas sp. 39-63-25 | reverse complement strand
CCCCTGATCGCGCTGCATTACACCCTGGGGCGCAAGCTCAAAGAGGTGACGATCACTACGCTTCTCAAGCTCGACGGTGCCTATTACGCGGGTGTCGTGATCATGGTCGGCTTTTGGCTCACGCAGACGGAAGTGGCTACGTCATGGTCCGGCTGGGCTGTGTTTGCCTCGTCCTACATTCCGCTCGTGGTGGCAGAGCCCTTGTTCACCTTTGCCGTTCTGTGGGTGCTGCAACGCTTTGTGCAAACCCGCGTGGGCGCTGTCTGCTTCGCCGTGCAGCCCAAGCTCAAGACCGGTATTGCCTGATGAGTGCGGGCACCGTCTGGTTTGTGGGTGCCGGTCCCGGCGACCCGGAGTTGATCACCGTCAAGGGCCGTGCGCTGATCGAGCGTGCCGGCGCCATCTTGTTTGCCGGCTCCCTGGTCAACGCTGCGGCCACCCGTTGGGCACCCGGGAACTGTGTCATCGCGGACAGCAAGGACATGACGCTGGAGCAGATGTCGGCGTGGCTGATCGCGCAGGCCGGGAAACATGAAACCGTGGTGCGCCTGCAAACCGGCGACCCCGGCCTGTATGGGGCGCTGATCGAACTGGTGCAGCCGCTGGACGCCGCAGGCATCGCGATTCAGGTGGTTCCCGGCGTGTCTTCGGCCATGGCCTCGGCGGCGGCGGCGGTGGAGAGCCTGACCCTGCCCGAGGTCACGCAAACGGTGATTTTCACCCGGGTGGAGGGGCGCACGCCCATGCCCGAGGGCGAGTCGCTGGAAGCGCTGGCGGCGCACCACAGCACGCTGTGCATCTTCCTGAGCATTACCCTGATGGGTCGCGTCACGGCGGCCTTGACGGCGGCCGGCTGGTCGCCCGATGCGCCCGTTGTGGTGGTGCACAAGGCCAGCTGGCCGGGCGAAGAAAAAATTATCCGCGGCACGGTCAGCACCATCCAGGCCCTGTGCCGCGAGGCCAAAATTGTCAGCCAGTCCATGATCATCGCCAGCCCGACGCTGGGCGCGCGGCAATGGACCACCCTGGCCAAATCCAAACTCTACGACGCCAGTTTCACGCACCGTTTCCGGCGTGCCAGCGTCCCCGTTTCAAACCTTACCCTGGAAACCCCATGACCACAGAGACCATTTTGCTGGTGGGCCACGGCTCACGCGAAGCCTCCGGCAACGAGGAAATCGAGCGCTTTGCCGCCCAATGGCGCCAGCGCCAGCCAGGCTGGCGCATTGAAGTCTGCTTCATCGAGTTTTCCGAGATCACCCTGAGCGAGGGCCTGCGCAGGGCGGCCACTGATGCACGCCGCGTGATGGTGGTGCCGCTGATTCTGAATGCGGCAGGCCACGTGAAGATGGACATTCCGCAGGCCATCGACGCGGCGCGCCTGCGTTTTCCGCAAGTGCAGTTCCTGTATGCCCCGCACCTGAGCGCCTGCGATCACATTCTCGGCGTGGTCAAACGCCGCCTCAAGTTCGCCATGCAGGGGCTCGATATGCCGGACCCGACGACCACCGGCGTGGTGATCCTGGGGCGCGGCTCATCGGACCGCCAGGCCAACGGCGAGATGGCCAAGATGGCGCGCTGGGTCATGGAGGAAACCGACCATGAGCTGGTGGACCTGGCCTTTACCGGCATCACCTATCCAAGACTGGAAAAAGTGGTGCAGCGCCAGCATCTGCTGGGCATGACGCAGGTGGTGGTGTTGCCGTATTACCTGTTCAACGGCACGTTGGTGGAGCGCATCAAGCGGCAGGTCGACAACCTGAAAACCCAGTACCCCACCATCCGCTTCACCTTAACCGCCTATTTCGGCTTTGAACGCGAGATTTTTGAGCTGCTGGAAGAGCGGGTTAACGACCTGAAACGCGGCGTGCCCGAGTCACGCATGCCGTGCGATGGCTGCAAGTACCGTGAGTTTGGCGTCGAAAACGGCATGGGGGGCCACCACCACGACGATGCGATGGCGCACCACCACGAGCATGAGCATGGTCACGACCATCCTCACGAACATGCGCACGCACACCCGCATGTTCAGGCCATCGTTCAGGTTCATCCGCACCCTCATTCGCATCAAGATGCCCATGAAAAGGCGCATGACCATGACCATCCTCACGAGCACGCCCACCCATGAGCACCGCCAACGTCATTACCGAACAGCTCACCGCTGCGGGCCGGGCCATTGAGCATGATTCGTTTGCGGTGATTGACCGCGAGGTCGCATCGCATGCCTATACACCGGCCCAATGGCCCATCGTGCGCCGCATGATCCACGCCAACGCCGACTTCGACTTCAACGGCCTGACCGACTTTCACCCTCGGGCGGTGGAGGCCGGCGTGGCCGCCGTCTTGTCGCGCGCGACCCGCGTGGTGGCCGATGTGGAAATGATCTGCGTGGGCTTGTCGGCGCCACGCCTGGGGCATTTCGGCATGGCCACGCACCAGTTCATCTCGGACGCTGACGTGATTGACGCCGCCAAGACCGAAGGGACCACCCGTGCCGTGCAGGCCATGCGCAAGGCTCACCGGCTGGGCCTGATCAATGGTGCCATCGTCGGCATCGGCAACGCGCCCACGGCGCTGATCGAGCTGGTGCGCCTGATCCACGAAGAGGGCGCACGCCCGGCGCTGGTGGTGGGCATGCCGGTGGGTTTTGTCTCAGCCGCCGAATCCAAGGACTTGATGGCCCTGGAAGCCGAGGTGCCCTGGGTCGTGATCCGTGGGCGCAAGGGCGGCTCCACCCTGGTGGTGGCAGCCATCCATGCCTTGCTCGGTTTGGCTGAGGCGAGGGAACTCGCCCCATGATGAAAAAAGACGCGCCCCGCGGCACCCGCACCGGTTTCACCACCGGTGCGTGTTCTGCTGCGGCGGCGCGTGCGGCGGTGATTGGCCTGGTCACAGGTCAGGTGCCCGACGCGGTGGAATGTCTGCTGCCCAATGGCGACCTTGTGACCTTCGCCGTGCAGGATGGCCGCGTAGATGGCGTGGGTGGGGGCGCATCGGCCCACGCCATGGTCATCAAGGATGCGGGCGACGACCCCGACTGCACCGACAAGGCGCATCTGACGGCCGATGTGCGGCTGCTGCCTGAGCGGCCGGGCGAGGTGCTGCTGCTCGGTGGCTCGGGTGTGGGCACCGTCACCCTGCCGGGCTTGGGCCTGGCGGTGGGTGGCCCGGCCATCAATCCGGTGCCCCGACGCAACATCGAGGCCAATGTGCGCGCCGCCGGTGCATCGCTGCTCGACGAGGCCGGTTTCGAGGTGACGATCTCGGTGCCCCAGGGCGAGCAGATGGCCAAGAAAACCACGAACGCGCGGCTGGGCATCCTGGGCGGCATATCCATCCTGGGCACCACTGGCATTGTCAAACCGTACTCCACCGCGGCCTGGCGCGCCAGCGTGGTGCAGGGCGTGCATGTGGCGGGCACGCTGCCCGAGGGCGTCGTGGTGCTCACCACCGGCGGGCGCACCGAAAAATTCGTGATGGAAGAACTGCCCCACCTGCCCGAGGCCGCATTCGTGCAGATGGGCGACTTTTTACGCTATGCCATGGGTGCGGCGGTGAAAGCGGGCTTGAAGAAGGTGGTGATCGGCGGCATGGTGGGCAAGCTCACCAAGATCGCGCAGGGCGAAACCATCACCCACGCGGGCCGCGCCGAGGTCGATACCGGCCTGCTGGCCGACATCGCGGCCGGCCTGGGCGCCGCGCCGGACGTCTGCGATGCCATCCGCCAGAACGAGACCGCGCGCTACGCCGGCGAGCGCATGGACGCGCTGGGGCTGGGCCAGGCGTTCCACACCGCGCTGGCGCAGCGCGTGATCCAGACCTTGCGCACGCGCTACCCCGATCAATTCGAACTGAAAGTGCTGGTCTGCGACTTCGACGGTCGCAAGATTGCGGAGGCTCCTTGAGCGATACAAATTTTGAAGAAAACTCCATCGAGCGTTGCCGCATTCTCGGCGTGCTGGACGACGGCGTCGCCAGCCTGGGACACGCGGCGCGGGCGCACCTGCAGCAGGCGCAGCTGGTGATCGGCGGGGCGCGGACGCTGCAATTGTTCGCGCAGCAGATCCACCCGCGTGCGCAGCAGCGCGACCTGACCGGAGCCTTATCCCGGGTGCCCGAGTGGATTCGAGCCGCGCAGGCCGCGGGCCAGCGCGTGGTGGTGCTGGCCACAGGCGACCCGCTGTGCCACGGCATCGCCGCCTACCTGGCCTCGCGCCTGTGCATCGAGGCCATTGAGGTGCTGCCCAATGTC
>NZ_NCJH01000029.1 GCF_002278925.1 Polaromonas sp. 39-63-25 | reverse complement strand
GTCCCGGTCAACCTGTGCTGGCGTTCGTGGATGTCCCACACCTTTCGTCGCGCGTGGCTCCAGCATGCAGCCTCCACGATCCGGCCACTTTCATACAGTGGGTGATAGCCCGCGAACGCATCGGCTTGCAGGATGCCCGAGAAGTTTCTCAAATGCCGCGCCGGGTGCTCACCTCGCCGGTTGGCCGAGTATTGGAACCACACGGCCGGCGCGGCCGTGTCGGCACTGGCCCGGTCATCACGCACATAAACCCACAGCCGGCCTGTGCGCGCCTTGCTGCCCGCACCCCCGAGCACCCGGATAGGCGTGTCATCGCCATGGATCTTGTCCGCACGCAGAACGTAGCGTCCGATGGCTTCGGCCAGCGGCGTCAGCAGACGCGCCGCCTGGCCCACCCAGTCCGTCAAGGTCGATCGCTGCAGGTCCACACCTTCGCGTGCATAGATCTGGCACTGCCGGTACAGAGGCGTGTGGTCGGCGTACTTGCCCACCAACACATGGGCGAGCAGTCCGGCGCCGGCCATCCCTCGGTCAATCGGGCGGCTGACCGCCGGCGCCTGCTTGATCGTGCTGCAACCGGCACAGGCCAGCTTCGGACGAACGTGGCGCACGACGTGGAAGCTGCCGGGCTCGTAGTCCAACACCTCCGAGACGTCCTGGCCGATTTCGCGCAGGCCGCTGCCGCAGGCCTCGCAGGTGCAGCCACCCTGCGGCGTGTGCACCACGGTGCGCCGCGGCAGGTGCTCGGGCAACTCGCGCAATCCCGGGCGCTGTTTGGCCTGACGCTTCTTGCGGCCTTCCTCGATGGACGTGACGTTGGACTTGTCTTGCCCTTCAGCCTCGGTGTTGAGCGTCGGCGCATCTGCCGGCTGCGCGACCTGGCCACCCACCAGTTCAAGCTGTGCATGCTCTAGCTGCTCGCTGGAGCGTCCATATTTCATGCGCCGCAAATAGGCCACCTCGACCTTGAGCTTGTCGATAGTCAGCAACGCGATCTTCAGCGCCTCCTGCGAACGCTGCACTTCACCGCTGAGTGCAGCGTTGCCGGCAAGAAGTTCCTCGAAGGTCATGCCCATGACTGTGCACGTCATGCCACACACTCACAATAGGAGATGTCCTGTCAACGAATACAGCTCGATTTTTCTACGCCGCCGCGCGTGGCTGCCAGGTGCGTTCCGGTCGACGCCAGTCGATGCCCTCCAGTAGCATGGACAGCTGTGCAGCACTAAGCGCCACGCTGCCGGACTCGGCCTGCGGCCAGACGAAACGGCCACGCTCCAGGCGCTTGGCGAGCAGGCACATGCCGTCGCCGTCGCTCCACAGTAGTTTGACCAGGTCGCCGCGGCGTCCGCGGAAGATGAAGATGTGACCGGAGTACGGGTCTTCGCTCAGGGCCGTTTGCACCTTGACCGCCAAGGTATTGAAGCCGCAGCGCATGTCCGTCACGCCAGCGGCCAGCCACACCCGCGTGCCCGCGCGTGGGCCGATCATGCCGTCTGGCGCAGCGCGCGCAGGATGCTGCACAGGCTCGCTTCGTCTACTGCACCGCGCAGGCACAGCCGCGCGCCGGCAACCTCCAGTTCAATGGTGCCTGCGCGTTCCGCTCTGGCAGCAACAGGTGCGGCGCTGACCACCATCGGCGCCCCGGATTCGGCAGACTTGCCCGCTGGGGTTTGCTCAAGGCATACCGGCAGCAGCACCGCAGACTTCGCAGCAGCGGCACCCACACCCGAGCGCTGCCGGTTTCGCCGCCACTTGAACACCAAGTTCGCATTGACGCCGTGTTCCAGCGCGATAGCGGCTACGGAAGCACCAGGCTGCTCACATAGCCTGAGAAGTTTGCGTTTGAAGTTTCGTTTAGGTGCACACCATCCGGGTTCGCACTCTTCACTTCACATGTTGCCCGGTCACGCCGGCTTCGACAAGAACGGCCTTCGTCGGACTATTACTGTCAACTTCCCCCTTTGTGAAGAGATTCCACAACAGGTTGCCGGCAAAGTCAGCCAGCGTTGGATTGATAAACAGGCTCTGCTTCTCCAGCGCTTCCGCCAATGAGCAGGATGGCGTATCGTCAGAATCCTCGAATGCAGGATCGATGAGTTCCGGGTAGAGCTCGCCTACATGAGGTAGCCTCAACTTGTCCTCACCCACCTTTCGGCGGCTGCTGACTTGTCCGAGGACGACCTGGCCGTCTGCTCGCCTGTTTCCCATGTCCATCCAGTAGCGGAGTCCGCTCATGGTGTTCTCCAGTCCCCGGAGGATTCCGAGCCGGGCTGCCCGGTTATCGACTGCGCCGATCACGATGTCGTAGGCAGACAGATTACTCTGCGTGTCCAGCTTTGCAACGCAACTTGCCCAGACCGCATCTTCCAGCGCCATGTTTGCCCTTGTCACGAGGATGTCGGCCTTGTATGCGCCTACGTCGCCCGGATAGAACGCCTGTCGGCCAATGTTGGCCGGCGAGACTGTGTCAGGATCCACCACCACAACGTCGAAGCCGTGTGGGTGCCCTTTCGCCTTGAGCGCCTTGTGCAGGCACACCAGCTTCTCCAGCATCCTGCTTCCCGTTCCGCCCGCGCCGACCAAAAGGATCTTCACGGGCTTCGTCAGCAGGGCTGATTGCAGACTGTGTTTCATCATTCCAAAACCTCCAGAGTTCCGTCGGCGGCCATTGTGGCCGCCCATGTTTTTCCAAGCAGATTCAGACGCATCACTGTCGTCGGCGTTCCCGTGTTCAGGTTGCCGATCACACCACTGAATTTCATTGAACCTGCGTCATCCGCATCATCCCGTTCGGAAAAATGCGCGTCAAATTGCCCATGGCTATGGAGGTCAAGAACCATAAATTCCCCTTCCTCCAAACTGACTTCCTTGTAATTTACGAACGCGTGCGCCGCTGAGAGGCTTTCGCGAACCGCATATCGCCAGCCACCGGTGACCTGATTCCAAATCATTGCCGCTGCCATCTCGTAGGGACTGGCGGCGGTGGCGTCGCGAACGAACTTCTGGCGCAGATCCTTGGGGATCGGGCCGCAAAACAGCTCAATCTCCGCATGCAGTGCCCCGTAGGGCAGCGGCACATCGCACGCAGCAATCGGGTGAATGCTGCGAATCCAGGGAAGCGTGATCTCACGCCAAAGTCCATCCTTGGCTACGATGTGCCGCGATCCTGGCTTCGCCCCTGCCTCCAGGCTGGAGAAGCGCGGCGCGGAAACAACTGGAAATGCGGCCTGAACCACCTGATCCATCGTCTCCATCAAAACTCTCCCTGCGCAGTCATCTTGGACACCCGCGCGGTGAAATCCGGCGCCAGCAGATCCCCTACCTTGAGGTCGACCTTCACCAGCTTCTTAGTGGGAAACGACTTCGTAGGCCTGGCGATCATCTTGTTCCAAAACACTGCTGGATCCTCACCGAGAATCAACCGGTCCTTTTCAGTGAAGTTCGGGTGGGTAAACCGGGAGCCGAACAGGAATTTCTCCCACTCCCTGGTTTCGCCCTTCTTCCCGTCGACAGGCGCCACAGCATTGCCGTGGCAAACCTGCCCACTCGCCCAAACATTGAACAGCGGCGCCTGAAACAAGGGGGTCTCCTGCGTTGGCATACCATCCCCCTCAAACGCGTAGACGTACAGGCTGGTGCCTGTCGCCTGCCACACCATTCCCGGCACTGGGCACATCGCCTGACCCTTGAAGGACCTGGTGTTGTGCTTTGATGCCGAAAAGAACATGGCCCGCTTCATCGGTGGCGTCCACCAGATCATGCGTCCCAGGCCCTTGGCCAACACGCTGTGATCCTGCCATTCAACTTGCGGCCGGCTTTTCGGAGCAAGCTGAGCGACGAGCGACGCAAAGTCTTCTTCCGTCATTGGGCGCCCTGCTTCGATTTGCGGCCGCTGCTGATCAGTGCTGACTGCGTGTATCGTTGCAAAGGCGTTCGACTGGCGTCCGTACACCGAATCGAGGTTCTGTCGGTAGAGCAGGATCGCCCCGGAGATTTCAAACTGACTTCCAGTTACCAAAACACTTGTTTTCATATCATTGTTCCTCTGCGAACGGGAAACACGAGACCAGCAAGGCCATCGCATTCCATCGTTCTAAGTAAGCCCGAAGATCACGGGCCAAATTTTTGATTTCTTTGCTTGAGGCATCGAGAGGAACCCAGGCCATTCCCTGGTACTCGTAGGCTGTCCCATTTTCATAGGCCCCCCTCTCCGAGTGCTCAATCATCTCAAGCAGCATGTCGGTCTCTTCCCAGGCGACGATGCACACCGCCCCGACCTGTTCGGGGTAGTCGCCAAAGTCCTCTCCGTCCTCAGGGTCAACCTCTTCGCCCGACCAGCTGAACGCCCGGGCCTTGTCCTTTTTGAACAACTTGTCCAGCGCGATAGCGGCCTGGACGCATTTGGCAAATCCGGGATCAAGAGCGATTCCAGCAAGCGCCGCTTCTGCATGCTTGCTTACGAAAGCCCTGCGTCTGCCCGCCTCGCTGCTATCTGTCCAGCCAAGCAGGTGCTTGTGCCCATCAACCTGCCGCAGCACGTCGGACGGGAGATACGCATAGTCATCCCGGTAGGCCTCAATGAGCATGGGAATATCTTCGGCCTTTGGGCCGCTGCCATGTTCCTCATTGAAGAGGTTCTTGGCAAACTCCTCGTCGCTTTCAGCTTCGAAAAGATAGCTCTGCGACTGATACCCAACGAGGTGGCAGTCATAGACGTTCATGCCGTGCCCCGCGGCCCGTCCAAGTACATCCATCACATACCAGCCGAGGCCGGGCATTTTCGATTCCAAGGCGGTAATGACCGGCTTTGCCTGAACAATGACGAGATTGGGACTCGACGCAATTCGCGCCTCCAGCCGCTTGTTCGATACAACGATTTCGAGGTTGCCCGCGAGGAACTGGTTCGATTCCGGCGCCATCGTCGCGTTGTAGTAGTTCCCCCATTGCTGGTGAACTACCTCTTCAATCGAAACGAAATCGCCACCAGGCAGCGGTAGGCCGATCGCTTCGGCGGCAAGTGCAAACTTAGCCAGTACCTGGTGCTTGACGGATTCCTTTCCCAGACGCGCCGGAATATCCGTAGCGATCTGGGGGAGCACAAATCTTCCAGGGCTTGTCAGCCGTGGGCGCTCCAAAAGACTGTTTTTCATGGAGTTCCTTATGAACAGGAACCCATGCCCAGCGGGATGAGTTCCCGAGGGTGAATGAGATGCGCACTCTGCAGTGAGCAGGCGCGCGAAAGGCATGAAGCCAAACACCCCAAATCTAGCTGATTTCCAGACGAAGTGCAAAAGTTGACGGCCAAAAAAAATCCGCCTCTCAGAGAGGCGGATTCGCGGGTTTGTTCGGGAAATTCAGGGTCTGAACAGTCACATGGACGCTTCAGACCTGGTAGTGCTTTCGAACCAGCAGCCGGCGAACGGCATACGGTTGCCCGAGGGTGACCTCAACGGGAGCGGCGACAACCAAGTTTCGAAGCGCAGCAGAGCGAACGCGTGCGCTGTAGCCCTTGTCCAGGATGATCCGGACAAGGTGGTGGATCGGCAACACACCTGTGGCGCGGAGATGGCCAAAGAATGCCTGGCGTGACCTGCTGAGCAGGTGATAGTTTGAGCGAGATGACAAGGCGACTCCAGAAGGATGGCCCTGCGCCCTAAAGGAGCAGGGCTCGTGAAGGGAATTTGCGTGAAGCTCCAGTTGTCGCATCAGGCAGTGGCCCTACCCCTTTTCAGGGTAGAGCCACGACCTATGCAAATCAACCGGTCAGGCTTCTTCTGGCTGGGCCAGCTTCCGCTTTTTCGGCGCCGGCTTGATCATCGCGACCGCGGCGAGCATCCAGCGGCCGTCATCAATGCCGTCGATGAGCACCTCGCCCAGCTGGTTGAAGTACACGTTTTCGAGCACCAGGGGACCGGAGCCACTGTCGGGGGTGAGCCTGACTGCGTAGACGTCCATTGCCCGGTCATACGAAATTTCGACCTGGCCCTTGTGCTTTTCAGTGCTCACAGACATCCGGATCGCCGGGGGACTTGACGCACTTTCGCTTTCCGCCGGATCGTTGAAGGTCAGACCCGTGGCGTTGGCGTCAATCAGCACGTTCACGACTGCGCGCAGCCCGTTCGAAACTGGCATGCGTTCGAGCTGGGTTATCAAGTCACGCAGGTAGGGATTGCGTATCTCGGTGTAGGCGTCAGCAAAACGGTCGTTTATTCCCAGGTACCGGCCCTCCCATTTGACGGGAAACAGGCTGGCCGCACCGGTGAGCATGACGGTTCGGACCCCGCCCTCGGAAGGATCATCCGAGCCGTCGGCCTTGGTCCCGTCGAAGCGCTTGGGCTTGTAGAACGTCAGGCCGATCTTGTCGCCTTCAGCGACCGGCTGACCCAGCAACGCGTTCGACACGACGCAGAAGCAGCTTGCGGCGGTTTTCACGAGGGTGAACTCGTCACTGACTTCCGCAACCTTGCCTTCGCAGGGTGGCAGGAACGAGATGCCGCCGAGGGAATTGTGGCTGACCTCGCCCAAATACGAACTCCACTTGTAACGGCGGATGTTGCTGCCAAGATGTTTCGAAACGACGGTACGCAGCCAGATTTCAGCTTGTTGTTTGAGACTCATTTTCGGGATTCCTATAAGAAGAAAACCGAGAGCCTCAGCCCAACCGGGATGAGGATCCCGGTGGATTGATGTTGAAGGCCGAAACTAGTCCGGCGAAACTGGCATGGAGCCAATGACGATTGAATTGTGCCCCGGAGTGAACGTATTCGCAAATGATGGTGGTCTATGCGCCATCGGGGCCCAAAGGAGCGGGGGCGCGCCCGAGGCCACGTGGAGGCTGGGCACCTGACCGGCAGGGTGAAACCCACGAGAGGCGCCACGAACGCCCCTCGGGGGGATGCTCAGGAACAGTATTTCAAGAGAAACACACACAGCAGTGCTACAAGCCAAAATCTGAAATCGTTCATTTCTTTCCTTTTTTTCTGCCGGCATCTGGCCGACGCACACCTGCAAATCGAATCAGGCAAGACCTGTAGCGACCACTCTTTAAATGCATGAACGCTCGACCGCCAGACGGAGCATCGAGGCAGGCAAAAAAAACACCCAGGGCGCGAGCCTTGGGTGTTTTTGGTGCTGCTACAGCAGCAGTTAGACGGTCTCGGTCTGGCGATCAAGTACCAATTTCGCATAGTCGAGGGTCCCGTCATTCACACGCAACCGGTAGCTTTCCGAGGTCGCCGTGTTGCCGAGATAGTGGTGAGTTACCGCCCCAACCTTCCGGGTCCGCAACTGCAAGAACCCCCGGCTGACAATCAGCTCCACGAACTCTGCGCCCGTCATGATCTTGCCCTCAAACTTGTATTTCGTTGATGAGGCCTTCCATTTTGCATGGTCATCCGCGTTCTTTTTGCGCTTTGCCTCCGCAATGACCTCCCTCGCCGCATGACTTGCCTCCCGGCGGACCTTAAGTTCGGCCTCGGCCGCAGCCATCTGCTGCTCGGTGACGTGCCCGGCAAGTGCGAATATCGCCTTGCGCCGCTCTGCGGCCTTCACATTGCGCAACTTCGTTTGAAAGAAGGATTCGATAGCCTTCTTGCTGATGTCGTTCCCAGTGCCATCGAGCGTGTCCAGTAAGAATCCGATGTCCCCGGCCTCGATCGCCTTCGCCAGCCGATTGGCGTGGCAGTAGGTTGCCGTTCGCTCAGTGGAATCTGCCAGCAGGCGAGCAAAAGCAGCCTCGCGAAATGTCATGTTCCCGTCATCCAGAGCCTTCTGCACGCGGAGGTGTCCAGCTATTCGATGTTCGGCCACAAGCAGGTCTCGGACGGTCGCTGCGAACTCGTTGTGAGGCGTGCCAATGTCGCTCGCGCTCAACGAATCGTTCAAGGTGCGTACCTTAAGGATCCCGGCAAGGTAGAGCTCGTTGTCGACCTCAATGGGTCCTGCAGATGCCGGAAGTCTTGCGATCTGCTCAATTGCATGACTGGCCACTTCCTCGGTCAGGTTTGCAAGTCCATCGCCGCGCCAGTCCAACAATGTGACCAACTGCGCAAGTCGATCACGGCTTACCCTTCCGCGCAGGAAAGGCTTCGCCAACAGTGCCTCGAACCACGGATCCCGATACTGAACCTCTTCTCCCTGGTCCAGGTACTCGTCGATCACTGCCTGCGGAACTGGCTTGCCGGCCGCCAATGCGTACCCAACGTGTACCTCGTGGCGCGAGTTGGTATTTTCGCCGTCGTAGGTCGGGCCGTTGTGCCCGAAGCCCATCCGCCGCCTGAAAAGGTCGAGTCCGTAGTCAAGTGGTCCACACCGCTCTGCTCCAGCTGTCACGCAGGTCTGAGCCCTCTGGGTGGGTGATAGCCACGGAATGACCCCATAGAGGACACTCCCGAACGAGGTCAACGCGCCCCACTCGCCCTGCGTCATTTCCCACGGATGCTTGACGCGGCCATTCGTGTCCTTCCCGTATGGCTCAACTTCATCGAGGTACGCGTCAATCAAGGCCTGGCAATTCCCGTCCTCGGATGGCAAACGAATCCCAAGGTGATTGTGGGCCTGGACAATTTCACAGCATTCACCCGTTTTCAGGGTTGCTTTCGTGCTGCCAGTGAGACCCAGGATTCTTGCCTCGGGATCCCGACGCGTGCGGTTGAGTCCTACCATCATGTCGCCCAAGGTCGGATACGCCTCTGTGGCTCCACTTGCGAGACGGAGGGTGTAGTTCCCCTGCGGTTCGAAAGCCAGGTTAAAGCTAAACTGATCAGTCATTTTTGATTTCCATAGTGAAAAGGGGCCGGCACACAATGTGTGTCCGGCCCCTCAATTGGTTGTGTTGCGGGTGAAGATTCGACGTGTCAGGTCAAGTCAAAGCAGCCGCTTTCGCTTTTGTCTTCTTCGCAGGCTTCTGCGCACCGAGCACTTCTTCAAGTGCGGCCGTGAACAGGTCCGTCATGGTCCAGATTTCCAGCACGCTGTAACCCGCACGCAGACGACGGCCGGTGTCTTCGAAGAAACCGCGAGTCAAGAGGACGTCTCGCAGATGGGCGTTTTCGTCGCTCGTTTTGACGACGATCTCACCGTCCTGGCAACCACTGGGCTCCGCACTTTTCGTGAGAGTCACATACGGCGACCAGAAGCAAGGTTCCTCGTGGTCATTCGACCAGAGCTGCAGATGCAGCGGAGCGCCGCATTTGTAGCTACTTGCCTCGAAGACCAAAGTCACATCCTGGCCATTCAGGCCCGGCGCCGTGAATTTCAGGAATGTGCGTTTTTCGAACGGCACAGACGAGCGCGCCAGCTGAGCGCGAGTAGCAAGATCTTGGGTTGATGATTTCATGGGTTTTCCAATTGAAAGCGGAAACCCACGGACCCGCTGGGTGTGTGGATTCCCAGTGGGTAAAAGTAATGCGAAACAGGCTAGAGGCCTGCTCGCGGACTCGCAATGATGCGAAGACGAAAAGACTTTACTAAAGTTTGACCGGCCTGGCAAACGATCGAAGCCATTGAAAATTAGCAGGCAAAAAAAAAGCCACCTGACCCCATAAATGGGGCCAAGTGGCTTCTCGCTCTCAGAAATGCTGACGGATTTCAGATCCCGCCGTTTAGCCCCAGATCCCAAATGCCTGAGAGGGCATTTTGATCGGGCGGCCGACTTGCTTCGAAGTGACCACGCCAAAGCACGCGGCGTAAATCACTGCGCACGAGCCGGTCAAAACCGGCTCAATCACTTTCACGGTCGCGCCACCCTTGCCAGCGGCGAGATCGCGAACCTTGCCACGCAGGGTTGCACCCTGGTTGTTGGCACCCTTGTCGCCAACAGCGCGGAGGAACTTGTAGGTCGCTTCCTGCCCTTTGGTAACCGGGCCTTCGATGACCGAATTGTTGAGCTCCGGGTACTGGGTGGCGTAGAACTCGCGCACAGCATCAATGCTCAACGCAGGATTCGGGTCCACCAAGGCAATCCCGTTGTAGTTGAACTTGCGGACAATTTGGAGTACTTGCATGATCGCCTCACATGAACATGTTGGGAGTCTCGCCGGTTGCGCTGATCGGAAGATCAGGCGCGACGGGGGTGCTTTTCTCCGCAGCTGACGGGGACTCTGCTTCGTCCCCGCCTTCTGCGTTCTCGTCGTCGTCCATGTCCAGGAAGCCCGCCGCCGTGCGGTCGGTTTTGACTTCGTTGGTTTTTGCAGATGGCTTGGCACCGGCTGCACTCGTCGGCTTGACCTTGGAGGCCGCAGCTTTCACCACCTCTTTGGCAGCATCCTGCGCCTTGCCCATAACGGCATTTGCAACAGCGATCTGCTCATTGAGGTCTGCCGCTGATTGTGCGTAGGCTGCAAGAAAGCCCGGCACACCAGCGTCAAGTTCTTCAGCGGTCCCGATCAAGGCCTGCGCCGGCACGGAAATGCCGGTTTTGCCTGCCTCGACCTCGGGGATGATGTCCAGCTGCAGCTTGTCGCCATGCATGCGAACTGTCATCCGCATCACGATCCCGCTCGAAACCAGAGGGGCCAATTGTTGAAAAAGATTCATTGCATATCCTAAGAAAAGAATTGCGGATGAACTACCCCTCCGGGCAGAACACCCGCGAAGGTTTGTGTGATTGGTACGAAGCGAGGGCAGTTACCAGCGCATGAACGCCGGAATTTTCCCTACATACTCGAAACCTTCAATCGCCATGATGGCCTTGATGAAGTCGGCCTTGCCGCCGTTCTTCAGCTTTGCATATTCCTTGCCAACCGCCTTGTCCATCCCGAGTTCGATGCACACGGCGTCGATTTCGGTCTTGGTCAGCAGATCAAAAAACGCTGCGTTGATCTTCCAGTGGCTCTCGATCTGAATCCCCAAGGCCTTCAGAAATCCGACAACCGCCGTGATCTCCAGGCTGGTTGTGACCGCCGCTGGAATCTGAAACAACGCACTGCCAAGGGCCTTAACGTCCATGGCCAGGATCTCGCTGGTAAGTTGGAAAGCATCAAGTTTCCCAACGCTTCCCATTCCCGTTTCGCGTTCAATCGCCTCCACTGCTGCGTGCGAGTCGAGGGTGGACGGACGGTAGAGACACAGCGCGAGCAACAAGGCTCGGCTTTTCTCCACCGACAACTTCAACGCTCCACGATGGAATACGCCGCGCCAGATCTTCTCGCGAAATTCCTTCACTGCGTTCCGCGGCTCAGAAGAAGCAGCGACCTTCACGGTGGACGTTTTGGTCTTCTGCGATTGCTTCCGATCCTCGTTGGAACCCTGGCCTTCACCAGCGCTTCCCGGCGCGCGATCCGTCTTGGCGCTTGCGTCAATTGCAGCGCTTGCGGCGCTCTCGATCGAAGCAGCTGCAGCTTCCCGCGCGGCCTCCTCTGCCGCGGCACGGATGCCGACCTTGGTGTCAAGGCACGTCTTGTTGAAGCAGACATCCTTGAAGCTCATACCCAGCTTGTCCGGTACCCCTGAAATGCAGGCACCAAAGTCAGCACAGGTGCGACACGCGAGCGCCTGTTCAGCACCCACGCCAAGCTTGCCTTCGGCGCGCAAGGGATTGACCGTCAAGTTATCCCCTGGGCGGACAATCCGCACGACCTGGTAGGTCTCGGTCAACGCCATGCGGCGCGTTTCGAGTTCCTTCTCGGTCTTCTCACCGTAGCAAGCACCGTTTGTGCAGCGGGTACCTGAAAACGACGTGTCGAACAGGGCCTGCTGGTTGCCAGTATTGAACTTGCAGCCATTGCAATCGGCCTTGTCGAAGATCGCTGCCTCGAGCCCGAGCAGAACCTGTTCGGCCATGGCCTTCAGCTGTTCTACGGTGGGCATCACTGGCGCAGCCAGCAACTTCACGAGTACCTTTTCCTGCGCCTCGCGGGGCATGGCAGCAAGAATCTCGACATGGCCAAGGTGCAACTTCTCTTCAATGAAGGCGTCACGCACACTGTCCGTCGCATTCATGATCGCCAGTCGGCGATCGAGCAGCGGCCGTTTCCAACCGAGCCGGCGAGCGGTTTCGTCCTTGTCGCCATTCATTTCACCGAGGAGGCGGGTCGCCGCTTCGGCGTCTTCGATGGCGGTGGGGTCTTCGCGGTTGTAGTTCTCGCTCACCATCACCGCGATGGCTTCGGCGTTGGAGTACGTCTTGGCCTTGCCAAAAACCCGGTACTCCGGACCAAACACGCGGCTGATCGACATCGCACGGCGATGCCCGGCAAGGATCTGAAGGCCCCCCGTTTCGAGCTTCCTGAAGATCAGGCCCTGAAGTTGCCCGTTGCGTTTGATGTCCTCATCGAACGAGGCTTCCTTCGCTGCGTTGAGGCGGCGACGGTAGTTGAACCCGGAGATGAGTTCGCCAACAGCGATGTTTACGTCCTCGCCCTGATCGTGAACGACGGGCGATTCCTGGCCGATTGGCCGTTCCAGTACTTCTGTCATGGGTTTGTCTTTCTGAAAAGAAAAACGGGGACCCACGAATCCCAAGGGGATGTGAATCCCCGTATGGGTTGAAATGCGGCGTGCATTGCGCACGCGAGTCCTCAAAGTGAGGAGGCAATGGCATATTAGCAGCCGATCTGCCGCGCTGCAACAGATCTCGACCAGTCAGAAAGTGGCTTGCCCGCGAGTCGCGCCAGTCCTGAAAGCCCACCTCAGTTCTCAAAGGGGTCTGAAGTGAACTCCGCCAAGCTTCGGCCAGACTTCACGGTCGATGAAAGCGCGGCCAAAGCTTCCATGCCACGGAACACGTCATCCAAAACGAAAGCCTTGAGCTCCGGGTCGTATCGTCCCACTGCCGGCGGAAGGTCGTTTTCCCAACCGTTCCACTGGTAACCCGGAAACGGGATGACCACATACCTTCGATCAGAGCGCATGTAGCGTACCCACAACTTTGAATCGGGGAGCCTGTAGAACGTCAGCGTGCAACCCGGCGAACGGCCGGGCAGAGCATCCTCTGCCCCGCCCCCGGTGGGAGGGGGGCCGAACGCTGGACGAGGCCGCAGGAAAGCCTCTCCAGCACGGTTTCGCCTAGCTATGCCCGCCCACCGGCTGCCCGCCTCGATCGCCCTCTGATGAGCTAGCTTGTCGATCCTGGCCGCCTCAAGGCGATCTTGGGCATCAAGTTGCTCAATTGCGCGCTTCACCTGTGCTGCGCCTGCCGGCACGCGGATCCATTGCCAGGCAGCCGTTGCGCGAATTTGCGCCATCGCCGCTTCGAACGTCCGAAGGTGCTTGGGAGCTGGAATCGGGAACCGGCAAACGATCATTCCCGCGTCGCCCACCGCGACCGGCAACGCGGAAATCGGCGATTCAGTGGCTTCTACGGAAAGCTCAGCTATTTCCCCGTCCACCAGGTGAATGCGTGCAACGGTGGCCCCCTTCGGTGCATCCATCGCGAAGTCCACCCATCGCTCGAATTCAGGCTGCCAGGCCAGCTTTGCATCAGAATGCCCCAGCCTGCTTGGGCGACGAATCGTGACGTGGCATTCAGGCAGTTTCAGAACCGCCTTGCCAAGAATGTCCTCAATGGCGAGCCTGCGGATCAAATTTAGCGCGCCGGCATAGCACTCGGGATTTTCCTGTCTGGCAACGTGCGCAAAGTGCCACGTGAGTACTTCCCCCTGCTTGGCCACCAAAGGACTGCCGCAAACCCGACAAAAGCACCCACAGGCAGCGCCTTGAGCCACCTCGCCGATCAGTCGCGTCTCGCCGCTGACCGTGACGCCTGCAAAGATCTCACTCACATTGTTTCGGGTTCGCGAATTGAACTAGCCTTTTTACAGCCACAACTCTACCGCCTCTCAGGCTCCCCCTTGGCGACTTTCGGCCTATTTTCTGCCTTGATGAGTCGCTTCCCGAACAAGACAGCCATGCCCTCGCTGTGTCGGGACTGGATGGCCGCCGTTTCAGCGCTGCTGGACGCCCAAGTATTGGCCAGCACGATCACCATCTGATGATCGTCAAGGGCCTCATTTAGGAGGCTCAGAATCGGCATGTACTCCTCAAAGCAAAATATCACTCGCGCCTTGATGCCGCTGCGAAAGGGCAGGATGTTGCTGCTCCGCCAGTTCGTAAGGAAGCTACCCGTCGAATCCCACGGTTTCCACAGCGCTATCGGGACCGGTTGGCGCGTCAAGGCGGTCACGCTGCTCCCATCAGGGTAGAAGGCCAGTGCTGCAGTCTGGAAATTGCCGTCAGCGGTCGGCAAATCCGCCCCAATAACCACCGTCTGGCCGGCCCTTGCCGCATCGTCGAGGATGATTTCCTTGAGAATGGGATAGAGCGTTGGGTGATAGGTCTGCACGATACTTTCCGGGAATACGACGACTGACGCGACGTTCTCTTCCGACAGCGCCCGTGTCGTTTTCCCCATCCGCTCTACCCTATCGAGCATCTCGAAGGGATCTGAGGCCGCGCCCCAGCGGGTGCTCACGGCCACCATGTCATTGACGTACCGGTTTTCAATCTCATCGTGGAAATGCGACACAACAGCTAGGACGCCGGCCAGCCCCACGGCCGCGCCACGTACGTAGGCCATTGACCACCTCTTCGCCGTGACCACCGCCATGACGGCCGCAGGGACAAGGACGCTCAGCGCAACGCCAATCCACCCCCATCCGGGTGTGATGTACCCCCAAGCGACAACAGCATGCCCAGGCGATGACGCCGCCACCGGCGGAAGCAGAGTCACAACCCACGCTACTGCGACGGCAAGCGCCTTTCTCCAAGGCACCTCTGCAGCGGTCCAGGCAAGCGACCATGCGGCGCCCGCGATCAGTCCCACCAGAAGCCACAGCATCGATCCGATGATCAGACTGTTGTCGAACCATGCGGCGGCGAACGCCGGCAGTCCTCGCATAGTTCCAAGCACATATCCCATCGAGAGCGCGAACGCTCGGGCCCTTGAACCGGAAATGCCAACAGCCACGGGAAGCAGGGCCGCGAGAATGGGCGTTCTCCCCTCCCCCCAGGAGAGGTAACCAATCGCGGCCCCGGCAGCGGCAGCGAGCACTGGGCCTTGGAACCGCCGCGCCAGCTCAGCTAGTTGGATTTTCTTCATTTGGTGGGGGTGTGGTTCATCATTTCGGCTACACGGTGAATCAGGCGCAGCTGCAGGCTGCCTGACAGTGAGGGAGCATTGTGCTGAAGCGCCTGGAGCACGATGGCATTCCAGGCATACGCGTCCGAGCAATCGACTGGAAGGGCAATCGTGCGGGCCCCCTGAGAGATCTTCACAAAGTACTTGCTGCCTTGTTGCTCAATCCAAATCGATTTATTCCGCTCAGGCCCATGATTTTCAATAGCCAAGGGTCGGTCGAGAAGCCCAAGGAGAGCGCCCGCTACCATCGGCAGCTCACGGCGCATGAGTTGAAACGGGATCTTCCGCTCCCAGTCATACCCGCGACCAGCGGTGGCCACCGCCGCTTCAATAAGAACTGTACGCACCACATCCTCTTCGCCGGGCTGTTGTCTCAACGTGTCGAGCTCGATGGTCAACGCGGCTTTTGATGCGTAGATGTGGTGCTTTACACGCTTCGCCGGCACCGCGGTGCCGCTTCCAGCGTCGTCCAGCTGGCCGTTTTCCAGAAACTGGGGACGGTCAGGCCGTGGCTCGGTTGCATGGGACGGAACCGGCGCCGCACTCACCACGAGAGGCGTCTGCTCAAGATCAGGCGAAACTTTACGAGCCTTCTGTCCCGGCGCCTTGAGGGCCACTCGTACCCATTCGATGTCACCTGCCTCTTCTGTCCCTCGTTCGATAAGAGTTACGACGTTTAGAAGCCGCGCGCGGATTTCCTCGGTGCACTGCGCAACCGCGCCCTCCAATTCCTTCAAGTCCGGTACAGGGATTCCGCGTTGCTTCAGGACCTGGGCAATCCACCGATGGCTGACCACAACACTCTTCATGCGCGTCAACCTGCGTCCGGGAGCTTTGCTTTGGCGCGGCGGACCGTGCGGATGCGCCCGTCGACCTGAGCGCCGTCATAGGTTTTGATAGCGCCGGCGGTGATGTTCGCGCGAGCCTCCAATGTTTGCGCCATGAAAACAGCGCCACCCGCGATCAGTTCGCTGTGGTCCTTGCCCTCGGCTGGATGGATTTTGCCGAACAGGTAGGCATCGTCTTCGCACGTCACATCACCTGTGATGCTTCCATGCTCCATGAGAACGAGCGGCCCGCCACTTACCAGCACATTGCCGACAATAGTTCCCTCGATGAGAAGTCCGCCTTCGCTTTCCAGTTGCCCGATGAACTTGCTCCCGGGTGCAAGTCGGTTGATGATATTCATCCCAACGGGATCGATAATTATGGTTTCGTCGGTCATGTTCATTCCAGCCTGTATTCTTTTGCGTCCGTTTGGACCTTGCCATTGACTCTGTCGATTGCCTTCAGAACTTCGCCCGTGGGGAGCCTGTCGCCCACGGCAAACTTCTCAGGCAGCCGGGTCTTCACATTCGTAAAAAGAGCGAACTTGCCGTCCTGAGTCAAGGCGACAAGGCCGCTGCTTACGCTGCTAGATCCGCTTGTGGAAGCCTGCGGCTTTGGTAGCTGCCCTAAGGCCGGTGGTGGAGCAGTGGCCTTTTGCTGCGAGACCGCCTCGGGCAGCTTTGCCTTCGCGAATGGAACATCCGCGTCCAAGATCACTGCAGGACGGGCCTTTTCGTCCTTGGCATCCTCCTTTGGCACTACGGCAGGCGCCTGCTTGTGGGATGGGACGACTGGTGCCGCTTGCTGGGTCGGTCGCACGGCGGGCAATGCGGGGGCCTTGGCTGAAGTCACAGTGGGCAGCGGGGCAGACGGTACCTGCACCGGTCCCTTTGCGCTGGGCACTGGTGGCGCAAGCTCACGCGCGCTACTTTCTTCCTCCAACTGGCTATTACCCGGAAGCGGTGCCGATGGCGAGGCGCCTGGCAAGGGGTAAGGCGCATCCACGGACCTGACCGCCACGGGTGTCTCTGCAGGCGCGATGGAAGTCGCTACCGGTATGTCTTCCGCGCTATCGCGCTGCTGGAGGACGAAGCCCAGCGCCGTCCCCAAGAAGATGACTACCGCCGCAACTGGCAGCGCGTATGCGCGCAAGTGCCGGAAGGTACTCGCTCGCCTGGTCGCCGATATTTCGAGAACATCCACAGGCAGGAAGGTGAACTGGCGCGCCTTTTTTATAATGCTTGCGGAATTCTGCCAATGGCCGTCCTTCCAGCGTAGGGTTTTAGACAGGTCGGTTTGCGTGACCGCCTGGCCGACTGGGACACCCATAGCGAGTGTCATTGTCGGGCCCACTACTAGGCGCGTGATGTTTGGGTCGCTCATAGTCTATTGAGTAGGTGTTGATTGTTCCGCTGCCGGTGCGAGTCCAGCCTGCGCAAGGGAGGCCGAGATCAAATCGGCGGCTAAGTGGGGCGCAGAACTGCGCGCGTGCCTCTTAGTCAGCGGCGAGGAGACCGACTGGCTCCCCTTCCGCCGCTCCGCCTTGGGGATGGCAACGGGGGCGTAAAAATCTGAAATTTCATTGAAGTCGTCGAATGCCAGCGAGAGCTTGCTGTCGGCATCGCCGTTTTGGAGCTTCTCGTAAATAGCGTCTTGATCGGAAACGAGGCCGCATTCTTTTTCTTCGTCACGTTCCTTCTTCGCCTGTCGCATCACTTCGACTTCCGAGTTCCCATCCAAGGAGAGTTTGAAGACATCGAATGGCTCGAACGAGCTTGCCTCGTTGCTGGCTTGCCAGAGCGAGAGCTTGATGGGCACATGACGGAGGCCTCCAAAACGGCTTTCGATGAGCTCCAGCTGGGCACGGAGCGTCTTGTAGGCATTGAACGACGAGGTTCGAACCTCGAAGACGCTGAGCGCGTTCGCCTGCCCTTTGATCTGGACCGGCATCTTGACTTGGCGTCTGCAAGAAACAACCCCGGACTGAGCAAACTCGCAATCCTCCGAGCCGGCGCATGGCGCGTCCACAGTTACAGGCTGATTACCCTCGATAAGTGAGGTGCGCCTTGCATTGCAGCCATCACCGACACAGACCGGCCGACCTTCCCCGTCGAACGCCTGATACTTCACAGTCAATGCGTTGGCTGTTTTGTTGAAAAACATCCGAATCGGCACCTCAACCAACTTCCCTGCGGCCTTGTTCGCAGCCTCGCGTTCAAGCAACATCTTGCCTGCGGGGTGACTGGCCAGGCGCATGCGCTCGCCGTCGATTTCACTAGGAAGGCGAGTATGGTGGCGCGCCAGTATTTCGATCTCGCCCGTGAACTTCGTTTCGGTGGAGGCGGGATCGCTGGTCGTAGCCACGCGAATGAACCCCTCGTTGAACGGGCCAATGCTTAGTGATTTCATGTCCATTTGACTCTCCAGGAAAAATGCGCCAAGAGCGCGCGTTGCGAATAGTTGGGACTATCTCAACATGAAAGGGGTCGTTGTCAAGCAACCGCTGAGGGTGTTTGCATGGCGAGGTACTGGTCTTTGCTCATGTCAGCTGGCGTTTCCATGTTTGGAGCAATTCCTGCCAGGCCAATGGTGATGTCGTTCAACCCCTGCATGCCAATCTGGTGCATCCGAACCGTGAACTGGGTAAGCCGAACAGCGGAGTCAGCCAAGTGGAGGGTGAACTTCACCACGTCCGACGCGGCGATGGATTGCGAGACGGTCCATCCGAGAACCGGGAACATTGCGTGGAGTTTCATCAGCCAAAGGACGATGCCATCCGTAATAGCGAACTGGACCCGTTCAGGGGCCAGGACTAACGGCTCGCCCTCAAAGTCTCGCGAGCCACCGTGCGGAGCGTAGGGAGCCATTGCCTCGGCCGGCGAGGCTGCTAAGTACAAAGATGAACGGACAACGTCCTTGAGACGCTTGTCCATCAATGAATTCAGTTCCGGTATCTCCGGCCACTCCCCTTGCTTTTGGCAGGCGATAAGGACGAACCCGAGGCGAGGGGCCCGTTCTGGCAGCTCAATGGTCGTTGCGGGGAACTCAGTCGCCTGCCTCGATGACTCCGGAACCAACCTCTGGAGGTGTTGCCGAATCACTCGAGGGCGCCAGGTGGTTATCCAGTCCATCGGCAGGACTCCCTCGAAGATGACGATCCGGGTCTTTTTCCCGAACCAGTTGTTCAGGGCCGACTTGATAGTGTCCCGCGCCGATTTCCAGACGAGAGGTTCGTTGATGAGTTCGCACTCCGAGGGAACGATAACGGGCATCATGAACAATTCGCAATACACATCGATGTTCCTGTGCCTGTAGTGCAGCCGGCTGATGCTGTTGACCAATTCCTCATGCGCTTCCGCGTTGAGTTGCTGGGCATTCATGATTTTCCAGATCGCAGCCTCATCGGTGCACTTGATGGCAGTCTGGAGCGCAGCCCTCCACGTCTCAGGCAAAAGCTCAGGATTGAAGTCGATTTCAGCGGAGTTAGTCAATTTTTCTGGGGTCATTTTCTTGATTCTTAAAGTAGCGGCTGTCCTTACGTTAAAGCTATCACGCGAAGCGGCACCGTCAACCCCGCTCAACGCACGAATTTTCCGCTTTGTTCCGATATTTGAGGCCTTTCACACCCATCGAGCGTCTTGACAGATGGTGCGTCCGTGGTTTCATAGATCAAGCCCATCAATGGAGCAACCAAGACATGAACAAAGTATTCGACCTCACTTCATCCGCGGCACTGTTTGGCACGACAGACGAGCTGAGTCTCAACGTGACGGCAGGAGCTACCCCCTTCAGCCGCATGTACGCCGACATGACCTCTCATGCGTACCATGCGGACCGCGAGGTTCTGAGCTGCAGCATGCTCAAGCCACTTCTGATTTCGCCGGCGCATTTCCAGGCCAGCCTTCTGAATTTGCATTCATCAAGCAAAGCGAAAGATTTCGGAAGCCTCGTTCATGCGCTCGTGCTGGAGCCTCAACAGGTGGGCAACGAGATTGCTGTCTTTCCTGGACTGGCGGATGCACGCAACAAGGATTACAAGGCCTTTGAGGCCGCGAATCCGGCACGCCTGGTAATTGACGAACCCACGTTTCGCAAGGGCCTCCTCCTTGCCGAGAAAATCAAATATCGCCGTGTTCGCGGTCGCTTCTTTGGTGATTTTCTCGCGGAGGGGCAGGCGGAGGTGAGCATCTATTTTCAGGAGCCGACCACCGGACTGATGCTCAAGGTTCGGTTCGATCTGTACCACCCGGATATCAGCTTCGATTTGAAGACCACCCGGCACGCCACCAGCTCAGCGTTCTTGCGCGATGCGAACGACATGGGCTACGACTTCCAGGCGTTCATGTATACCTTCGGGCGCTCCCTTTATGAGGGTTCAGCTAGCGCAAAGCCGTTCGAATTCATTGCTGCTGAAAGTGATGAGCCGCATTCGATCCATGTCATCACCGGCGGCGAGAGCTTCATGAACAATGGCGCCAAGAAGTTCCAGGAGATTCTGTCGGTCTATTCGAGTTGCATGGCAGCCGAGTACTGGCCTGACTCTGGAGGCGATCTGGTCGCGGAGATTGATCACTGGCAGGCGTTCTCACCAAAGAATAACTGGAAGGCTGCATTGGCCACGAATGCCGCTGTACCGACGTAAAGCAAGGTCAACCGGGTTCAAGGCGCGACATCCTTGAACACATCCAGATACTTTTGCCGGAAGTCCCGCGCGCGTACAGTTCGCCCGGGACTATCGCCTTGGTCGGCAACGCCTTCTATCTGGTTCTTGTCCATCGGCTCATGATTTACGTTCCACGCTTCCTTCCCACACTCGGTCGCCCTCATGCAGTTGCGCTTCACTTCGCTCACTGTGACCAGCTCGCGGGAGGACTTGCACCTCCGGGAGTGCGCCCATGCTGGGCGCACATGAAAAAGGGGCCGGTCATTGATGACCTGGCCCCTTTTTTCTTTATGCCCTGCCCTATTCGGTGCGAGCTAACCGCCAGCTATTTTGCGCGTACGAGTTTCGGCCGGAGCTTCTTCTGGACATTCACCGTGTCGTTGACGATGGTGTAGTGCGTCAAGAACTCGACGTCCACCAACTTGTTCAGCGCATTTTTGATGTTGCGCCTGAAACTGCTCAATGAGTCACCGGATCTGCACAACTCGTAGAGTTTTTCGACTTTGAGCGGGATCGGGTCCCGGTGTGACGAATAAAAAGAGTGCAGCCACTGGGCAACTGTTGCCCGTGTCCCGATTTTTTTCCGAGTTTCCCATTCGAGCAGGGTTGTAGTGTCCTCCATAAAGAGGATAGACACCCTCGGCTCAAACCGGACCATCCAGCGCGCATTACCTTTCGCATCGATGGCCTGCCATGCAAAGTCTCGAATTAACGAACCGCTGTAGGCGTTGTCTTTATTGTTGGTGCTGATCTCGATACCGGTTACCTTGAGGCGCTGTATTGACTCCTGGGCCCTTTTGTAAGACTCCGAGTGCATTCGCCATCCCAGGTCCTTCACCAACTGATACCCTGAGAACAGGATCTGGTCGGACATCGGTTGGTCCCGCGCGAGATTGATCAGGCTCATCCAAACGCTTAGATCGTCCTGTTGGAGATCCTGCCCCGTGTAAGTGACTTGGTAGTTGGAGAGTGATGCAATGGGCATCTTCTGCATGAACTCACGGTTTTCCGTGTTCTTAACGCTGAAGAGGCCGGAGCGGATGAAGGGGTTGGGAACGCCCCGGTTCTCATCGTCCCACATCGGCAGAACTGCCTGAAGCACCCGTCCTTCAATTTCTGCTCCCTTGCGAATCAGCGCTTGGGTTGTGCGATCTTTAATCTTCTCAAGAGAGCTGGTGATCCGGGTTTGCCGTGCGCCCGCCGACAATGGTGGTTCTGGTGCCTTGACTACCCTTGGGAGCTTCTTGGTCTTACCAAGGATCTCAAGATCTGTGAAATCAAGCTTTTGCATCGGCTGGGTAGCTTTGTACATAGCAACCTTGTGGAAGTTTGGACGATTAGATTGTCATTGCGGATATGCGTCAAGGCCAACTATTAGCGGAGCAACACGGTTTTGGTACCCGCTCCCGAATTCATGTTTTCAAAAAATAGATTTTCGTTTGGCCTGCGGCGGTTGGTTATGCACAGCGCTTCGGACTTAAAGAAGATTAAAGATAGACTTCAGAAGACTTGCGCCTCTTGAAAGCTAGCACTGGTGCGGGTTGCAGAGGGTTTTCTCTGTTCAAGCGCTATTAGCGGAATGGCGCTGCGCTATTAGCGGTGTGTCCTTCCGCTATTAGCGGTGTGACACACCGCTATGCCTTGCGACCTAGTTATCCACAGCCCGCAGGTATTAGCGGAGCAACACGATTTCTGGTCAACTCGCTGCAAGAGAGGTTACTAGCGCAGCAACACGTTTGCCAGATCGACCTCACTATTAGCGCTTCAACACGGACCTTGACCAGTGCGGCCGAGGTTTGACAGCGAAATGGTGCGTTTGCCGCTTCAACTATTAGCGGAGCAACACGCCAGGCGCCGTGCCACCATCGCCAACCCATAGCGGAACAACACGGCGGTCGAGCTTTGATCAGTGCTGAGCGCTGGCATAGTGGTACAACACGCTGTTCCCTGCGGTTGTAGACCTTTCCCGGTGGGATTGGGCCGAAAACTATTAGCGGAGCAACACGAAACCACGGGTGTTTCCTTGGTCCTAACTATTAGCGCATCAACACGTTTTGTTAAATGTAAGCGCACACTACCTTTGAAAGTGGCGTAATTGCTAGAGATGATTAACTGGAATTAGGTTTCCCGTGTTCAATCGCTAATAGCAGATAAGCCGCTCATTTCAGCGAGAGAAATTTTCCTAAATTCGCCGATTTTAGGGAATTCAACCCGTCGATCAGGACGCAGGGCCCAGTTCATACTGCCCTGAGCAGGCCTTTTCAATCAAACTCTTGAGCTCTTCGCACTTTGCAGGCGAGAGCCCTTTCATGCTCAGGTCCAGCTGGCCCCTGGCGGGAAAGACCTTGATGATTCCCTTGGCGCCGGCGTAGCTGATGCTGCTCGACTCCGCGCGCTGACGAGTTTTCGGGCCTTCCAGCTTGGACTTGATGAGCGCCTGGACTTGCGTCTTGCTCATATCCTTTGCCTGGACCTCGTCAATGATCTCAGTGGCCAGGATCTCGTACTCCGTTTCCCGTTCGGCGAAGTCTGGTTGCACGAAGATCGCGCTGATTTCATAGGCTATGGTGAAGGCGCTTGTTTGGTCATGGTCAGCCATTTTCCGCATCAAGCGCTCAGGAATTTTTCCGATGCGAAACAGCATATTCACTTGGGACTTGGTCATCGGCGAACCGTCGCGCTGCGTCAAGTCCTTGCCGGCCTCCTCCTGTGTGCCATACACCCCCTCGTTTATCAGGCAGGTGATGCGATAGGCGGTGTCGAGCGCGGTGTGGTCAGTTCGCTCATCATTGAGCCTGGCCGATTCCTTGTAGAGCTCTCGCCTGCTCGCTGGCTCGGCGACGATCCGGACGATCAATTCGGGGCGCCCCCCACTTCGGGCGCCACGCAGGCGAGTTCCGCCGTTGATCAGGACAACGCGCCCGTTTTTGACGAAACCGTTTGCAGGATCGTCCTGGTCGTTCTTTTGCAGCGACTCCGTAATACGGTCCACGTCTGCAGCTCGATAAAAGGGTTTTGTTGCATTAATGACTGGCGGTCGCGAAGAAGCCAGTTGGCGTTCATCTGATCAGAATGCCAGTCCATAGAACTGGACAGCTGCGGACTCGGTTGATCCGGCGGGACAGTTCAGCTGCCCCTTGCGAATCATGTGCATGGTCTCGATTCCGGCGATGACGATTCGAGCGCTCCAAAAGGACTTGAATCCGAGCATCGGTCGCGTAACCCTTTTGATGGCACGGGGGTCTTGTTCAACGATGTTGTTGAGGTACTTGTTTTGACGCATCAGGATATCAACGCAGCCGTCGGCCTTGACGCTCTCAATGGCCGCCGTGTTGGCGCCGCTCTTGTCAATGGTGATCTTCTCTGGCACATCGTGCAGGTTGATGGCGCGCTCCAGAAACCGTCGGGCAGCAGCCAAATCGCGCTTGGCCGTGAGAAGAAAGTCAACCGTATCGCCTGCGCGGTCAACCGCGCGGTAGAGGTACTTCCTCTGACCGGCTACTTTGATATAGGTCTCGTCCATCCGCCAACTCAGACCAACGGGTCGTTTGCGCCGCCGGAAAACAGCGGCCAACACCGGTAACATTTTGATTGCCCATCGATGCACCGTGGTGTGGTCGACAAATACGCCGCGCTCCCGCATCATTTCCTCGACGTGGCGCAGACTCAGCGGGTAGGCAACATACCAGCGCACGCACGTGAGCATGACTTCCAATGGGTAGTGAAGTCGTTTCAAGACCTTCTTCAGGGAGCTGTCGATCAAACTCTTGCGGAAATCAAGCATGGCTCGGATTGTCGTTTATGTTTACTGCAACAGAACCCTTCAAACTGCTGATGATTTGCGCGCTCATGGTTGGACCTCATTTGCCGCAGATGGGACGACTGACTGGCGCAAGCCGTCATAGCGGGCCACATTGGCTGTGGGCTCAACGTGCAGCTTTAACGGCAGATGCGCCAGCTCAAGCGCCATGGCCTCGCCCAAGTTGGCTGCTGGCGTATTGCTTTTAAGGCGTGCCAACACGTTCAAGACATGCTCACCACTGGGCTTGCCAGATTCCAGCGCCAACTCGGCAGCGACGAGTACCGCATCAAGTCCGTGCACCGGTACGGCAGCCAGGACTTGCGCCATGACCGCATCACCGCCAGATTTGCGCATAAGAATCGCTTGCAGTTGCTTGAACGCCGCAGGCATGGTCTCAAACGGTGCGCCGTTGCGCAGCCCACCGGGCTTGCGTTCGAGCAGGCTGATGTAGTGTTGCCAGTCGTAGAGGGTTTGACTGCGATCAAAGCAGCGCTGGTGCGCTGCCACCCGCACGCCATCGGCCACGGCGGCAATATGGTCATGGTAGATGCGAAGGCTGACGACACTGTTGGCGTGCTCAGTGGGAACGCTGTAGCGGTTACGCTCCAGATGAATCAAGCTGGTGCTGGAGACCCGCGCCAGCAATTCCACATAGCCGTCGAAGGGGCGTGGTACAGGCATCAGTTGGGTTTGCTCGTCTTGCAGTACGTCGGCCACTTTCATCGCGGGGTACTCTGGGTGATTGAGCTCAGCCCATGCGGCCTTGCTTTGCTCTGCCAGCCACGCGTTGAGTTCTGCCCAATCGGCCCATCGCTTGTCTTTGGCGCGGTGCCAGATGCTGGTGCGCCGGTCGCGCACGTTCTTCTCCACGATGCCTTTCTCCCAGCCGCTGGCAACATTACAGAACTCGGGCTCGAACAGATAGTGACCCGTCATGGCTTCAAAGCGGGCGTTGATCTTTCGCTTTTTGCCTGCCAGCACCTGATCGACAGCGGTTTTCATGTTGTCGTAAATGCCGCGCTGCGGTACACCGCCGAAAGCTTCGAACGCTCTGGCGTGCGCGTCAAACAGCATTTCGTGGCCTTGCCCGGGGTAGGCCACCAGCCAGAATGCACGGCTGGCGCACAGCTTGGTGTGTGCCAGCTCGACGCGACGCCTGATCCCGCCGATAAAGGTGTACTCGGTGCTCCAGTCAAACTGGAAGGCTTCGCCCTGCCTGAACTTGAGCGGAATGAAAGCCCCCTTGGCAGCGGCCAGTCCTTCCTGGATCTTCCACAGTCTGGCAAATGCGCAGACGCGGCCGTAGCTGCCGGTGTAGCCCAATTCACACAGCGCCTGCCACATCTGCCCCTTGGTGCGCCGCTCGCGCTTGCCGCGCCCGCTATCGGCCTTTAGCCACAAACTTAAAGTCTCGGTGTACGCGTCCAGTTTGCTCACGACCACGCGTGCCGGGTATTTGGGCTCGACCATCTCGGGGTCGCGAAGCCACGACCTGACGGTGTTGCGGGACATACCCGTTTGTCTGCAAATCTCTTTAATCGACTGTTTGTCGCGAAAGTACAAACGCCTTATCTTGGCTAATGTTCCCACTTTGATCACTCCTGTCTCCTGTGCATAACTTGGCATGCACAGACTTTCTAACAGGGGTCAAATTTCAATGAAAATAACTGCCCGTAAGGGGTCAATTCTGGGTGGAATTCAACACTGGGACTTCACCGGCTACATCAAGCAGGAGTAGCGCCGCCGGCCGATTGGGCCGCCTCCAGGCGCCACATCATCCAGGCCTCAAAGCTCTGCTCCTCGGGATGAATGAGCAGATGGGCCAGTCCTTCGGGCTTTTCCTGCCCAAGCCAGGTTCTCAGCAAGGACAGCGCGCCGACGTTCTTTGGCGTCCAGCCCTTATCCAGCAGCAGCCGCACCCGGGCGCCCATCTCACCATTTTCCATGGCATCTAGCAGCTCCTGGCGCGCCGGCTCGGGCAAGGAAAACAGCCTGGTGGCAAAGGTTTCGGCCTGGAACCGGGCAAATTCGGTCTTCATGCGATCGCTGCGTTCCAAGGCCAGGCGCTGTGCCTCGGCTGCGCGTGCCTCTTCCTCAAGCTTGTCGTCCAGCAAATCATCCGCGCCGGCGCCGCCCGCCATGTTGGAGAGGATCCCCCCAAAGTAGGCCTTGTGGCTGGTGATCGGCTTGCCGGACGCCTTGAGCCGGTCCTCGGCCGATTTCAGCCGGTTCAGCGACTCGGTCACCACTTCATATGAGTGGGCCTGGCTCATGTTCTCGATCTCCTGGTCGGTAAAGCCCAGCGATTTGAGTGTCTTGAGCAGGTCTTCTGACCAGGTGAGCGGCAGCCCCAGCGAGGCCTGGGACTTGGGGATGAACTTGAACTGCAGCCTGGTGACGCGTTTCCCGTTGAAAAGCTCGAGCAGTTTGAGGGTGTGGTTCAGCGCCGGCGACTCGTTCACCCGCCGGATGGCATCCAGGAGAATTCGCCGCTTGAAGTCGCCATAGCCCGTGGCTCGCTTGCTGCCGTCCTTTTCCTCCTTGACGAACCGGGACGGGCCGACCAGCAGCTCTATCCAGGTGTGGGTCGGCAGCGGTGCCGTCACCTTGGCCTGGGTGCCGATGTACCGCCAGCAGTTCTGGTACAGCGCGTAGCTGGCGGCCGTGCTCAGGCTTTCCATTGCCTGCAGGCTCAACCTGGCCCAGATGGTCGGTTCCAGCACGATCTCCAGGATGGCCGGGTCGATGGAAAAGCGGATCTGGCCACGCCGGTGGTTGCGCCCATAACCCAGAGACGACAGGAAATGGCTCTTGAACTCCCAGGTCGTGGTGTTGTCCTCCCCCACCACGTTCCACTTGAGAACCATCTCGAACAGCTTGTCCAGATCCTTGTAGATTCGTTCGTAGTTCTTGCCTGGGATGTTGGCCAGGCGGGCCAGGTCAGTGATGCTGACCTCGAACAACGGTGAGCTCCGCTCCTGCTGCATCTGGGTAAGCTGCAAGCGATCGCGCTTGCGATAATCGAGTTGGGCCACCAGAATGCAGGCATCGAACAGGCGCCGGCTGTTCAGGTTCTGGGCATGCTCGGCGCGCGAAGGCACCGCATGCAAGATGGCTACCGGCTTGCGGAAGGTGTTGAGCGTCTCGGGGATGTGCAGGTCGCCAGGCGGGAAAAGCGAGGGCTGATCAGCCTCGTGGTGCCGCATGTCGAAAAGCCGGCCGTCCTCTGCCGGTGGGTCCAGTTCGGGTATGGTGGCAGGATCGGGGTCATCTTTCACATCGCAATAATAACCGATGGCAATAGCCGGCAGTGTGTTGCCATCATCACTTCCGGCCTGGTGAAAGTATGCAGAACTGCTGCCTTCAGCCACCAGGGATGCCTTCGTGAGTATGCATTTTGGTTAGCTTTTGCATGCCGACGCCACACAAAGTATGCAATTCGGTCGGATTTGTTCGATAAGTCCTTGATTTTATTGAGCAAAAAGCCCGTGAAACTCTTGAATGTTTACGGAATGACTTGAAACCAACGGAACAGGGCTGCTCGAAAATGCCCGGAACTGCAGTAATTGGCTGCAATGTGGGCCGCAAACCGTCGGTTTTGTCTTCAATATGGAGATCGGGAGCCAATACCGAGAGCCGGCCCCCACCTTCAAGGCTGAAAACCGTCAGTTCTGCATACTTTCACGCCAGCATGCGGTGTGCAGTCCAGGGGAAAACAGTGAATCAGGCCCCAAAACGAGCTGCTGCATATCTGGAAAGAGTATGTGCGTATGCTTTTCACACGCGTTGCTCAGCCTGTACACTGTCTGCGTGAACGACGACTCTCCACAGTTTAAGCTCAATGCGCTGGTCGGCTCTGCCCTGCGCGGGCTGGTCCAGTCCGGCGCTGATGACCAGGCGATCGGCGCTTTCGCGGCCGAGCACCGTGAGCGGGTTGCGCAAATCCTCGGCATGGTAGCGGCACCGGTCGCTCCGGTGGATCTGCAGGCCGTGATCGAGTCCGCGGTCGCCCAGGGGATTGAAAAGGCGCAAAGCCAGGGCCGTCTGGGCAAGCCGCGGCGCCAGGCCGGCGCTGCCCGGCGGGTCTATGTCGTGGTCGCCGGCGCCAGAACCTCGGTCACCATCCCAAGTGCACTGTTTGAGGAAGTTGCGGCTGCCGGCGGTGGTGCCAAAGAAGCACGGCGCCTGGCTGAGCAGTATGCAAATCAGGCGCCGGATGAGGGAAATCGGTCAGGTTGGACGGTTGAGCGTCTCAGGGGGCACCTCGCATTGCACGATGCCCCAGGGGCTGCACAGCCCCGCCACTGAATTTAGGTTTACTCGTTCAGGCCGAAGCGGGTACGCAGCTCGGTCACCAGGGCGGCGCGCTCCTTCGGATCCGTGAAGCTGACCTCGAATGCGACACGACCGTTGTCCCACTCCTTGAGCGAGCCGATCTGCACATCTCCGGAGCGGATCTTGTACTGACGCGAGTTTTCTTTCTTGCGGCGGGGCGTGCCCGCCCCTTCCGTGCGCTCGCGCAGCGCAGCCACTTGCCGTGAAGTCAGGTCTTCGTTGATCACCTTGTCGACCAAGGCCAGCAACTCGGGTTCCTGCAGTTTCTTGTTCAGCATGGCAATCTCATACCCGGTCGACACCCCGAACTTGTCCGGCGCCGTGCTCATGCGTTCAACGACGGATTTGGGCAGATCCATCAGGGCGAGGGTCTTGTTGATCGTTGCCTTGGACATGCCCAGCATGGTCGCGATCTCGACCTCGCTGTCGACCACCTTGTCGTCAATCAGCTTCTTCCAGGCGAAGGCGTTGTCGAGGGTGGTCTGGCCTGCGCGCTCCTCGTTGATGCGCCAGCTCATCATGTACATCTCGACGTTGGCCATCGGCGGGATAACGTCCAGTTCCATCTCGGTGATGTTCGCCTCGACCGCGCCCTTCTTCCGATAAAGTCCGTCGATGACGATGTAGTCGCCGGGAATCGTTGGGTGCGGAACGGCCTTGGCGGCCACCATCTGGCCATTTTTCTTTAAAGATTCGGCACGTTCGCGGATCTTTTCCTGGCTATAAATGAAGCGGGCGTTGTAGGGGTTCTCGTGGATTCGGTTCAACGCAACCTTGATCAGCACGCGGCCGCCCAGCGTGGCGGCCGGCAATACTGGAGTTTCAGCGCTGAAACTACGCGTAACTGGAGCGGCTGCGGGTGTTGCCGGCTCAGCCAGGCCTTTTGGGCGATCGTCCAGCACTTCGTCTGCCTTGGCAAAGCGGTCCTTCACGACCGCCTGCTCCTCGGCCAGTGATCTGCGCATCAAGGCCTGGCGATCGACCTTTTGGGTCTTGCTGGGGGTCTTTGTGGCGGTTGCACTCATGCTGGAACTCCTTTCTTCTTGCGGGCTGGCAGCATCAGCAGCTGCAAAATGTTATCGGTCATTGCTTCGACCTCGTCGATGGCAGCCTGTGCCCGGGGGACGCTGTGCACGGTGGTGCCCAGGATCTGGGCCTCACGAAATGCTGTCCTGGTGGCCAACATGTTCTTCAAAAGGGGGATTTCCTTGTCGTCATCGAGGACAGCCAGCAGGTCATTTGCCAGCGATGTCCTGCTTTGAACCATGTTCGCGACCACGAAGGCTTGCAGCGTCTCATTGGTCGCCTGAGCTGCTTCGGTAAGTTTTTTGGCAGATTGAGCCGCCCAGACATCGGCCGGGCTGGGGACCACCGGGATGAGGGCCAGATCCGAAATCAGCATCGCAGAGCTCGGCGCGGCGGAATTCATTGAGGGCGGGCAGTCGATCAGGATGACGTCGTAAGCATCCATGTGGTTCCGCACTTCCTTGTGCATCTTGCCTTCCATGGGGGACAAGCTCATCACGGACGCTGGGAACGGGTTCTCATCAGTCGCGCCGGCAGCCCAGCGCACGGCGGTTCCCTGGGGGTCCATGTCCACCAGGAGGACCTTGAAGCCCCGAAGCCCCATGGCGCCGGCCAGGCTCATGGTGAGCGTGGTCTTGCCACAACCCCCTTTTTGGTTGAATACCGTCACTACCTTTGCAGTCATATGCATCCTTCCTTTGTTGGTCAGAGTTTCAGCGCTGAAACCTTGAAACGCCCTTGAGTGGCGTTTACAACAAGAAGTTTATTCAGATTAAATGAATATTCAAGCAAAAAATGCTAATCGATAGCAAAACAAGAACAAAATTGGCTTTTTGGCAACACTAAAGGTTTTGGCTTGAGAGTTTCAGCGCTGAAACTTTCGTGCGCTGCCCGTTGATGCGCCGGAGCGCCCAACTCGAGGGTCGGCAGGGGTCATGTGAAACCCAGCAGAAACAGACCTAAGTCCCTGTCGACGCTCGGCGCCCACAGCGCCCGGTATTTTGATGTCGTTGGCTGAATTCTTAAACCGATTTAAGCTTCGTTGAAGGCGAGTGGGTCCACCAGTTTTACAGCATTGACCTTGGCCGAGTCATCCTGGTCGATGTACCCAGACGTGGTGTTGATGGATGCGTGCCCCAACAGCTCCTGAGCCAGCTTGAGGGCAAATCTTGAATCGGCTGTGCGCAGCACTTCATGCGCAAAAGTGTGGCGCATCCAATGGGTGCTGACACGACTGATTCGGGCCCTGGCAATCGGATCCTGCTGTTTTTTGGCGAGCGCTCGGAAGAAAGACTTGAGGGTTTGATAAATTCCTGCGGCACTCAAGGCTGAGTTGTCATTTTTCAGAACTGTGTCGTTCGTGATTTCGCGGGTATCAGAGCGCACCGGCGATTCGAGTGCAGCGACAAGGGGCGGATCTGCCTCAAAGCGCGCTAGCCTATCTGCCTGGTCGCTATGCAGCAGCTTCCAGTCATCGTGGTGATCTTTGATCATGTTTAGCAACTTCTTGCTCACTGGAACCCGGCGCTCTTTCTGACCCTTGCCAACCAGCTTGAACATCATCTGATCGCTGCTCCCGTTCACCAAAGCATTGGTCACTTGGCTCATCGTGGTGGTGGAAAGCTCTTCACGCCTCATCCCTGTCGTCAGTAGAAGGTGAAGGATGAGGCGTGTACGTTTGGCCTTTGCCCGCTCCCCAAGATTGTCTGACTCTAGACCGGGCAGTTCCTCAAGGGCGTCTCTAACAATGATGAGGTCGCTGGAATTGAGGCTACGGGTCGCATCAAACGCCTTGTCACCACCTGGGTCGGGACTTGGCTTGACATCGGCGAAAGGGTTTCCTGTGACGTAGGAAGCCTTCATAAGCGAAGAAAAGAGGATCTTAAGGACTTTCAGTGCGTAATTCTGCGAACGCTTGGAGAGCTGGCCACGAAAGGGCGCCCAGCGGGGATCTTCACGAGCAACGCGTTTGGTCGATATGTTTTTCGCAGGTATGTATCCAAGAAACGACTGATACGCCAGCGCCTCGCTAAGTGAAACAGAGGACAACGCGGTTTTACGTTCGTAGTAAAGCCACCCGAGGAACCGTTCAACTTCACGACGGTAGGCGTCTACGGTCCGATCCCTGCCGGCGACCTGGTAGGTGTTGAGCCAGATTTGGACGGCGTGAAGGTCGTCCTTGGCCCCCCAAAGATTTGGAACGTGTGGCCTAAAAATGCCATTCCGGCCGTCGAACTGGCTGGGAACGGAGATGAGTTCGAACGGAGCGAAGCCTTCCTGACGCGTCAGGGTCGCCTTGTCCGGGGCGGATACACCATCAGGCTGCATCACCAGGGTGAGTACCTTGGAAGCTCTTTCAAGAGCTTTTATGCCTGTTTGCAGCGGTGGGGTAGGGCGCCAGTTAGATGCCGCCCGTGTGATGGGTGTGCGCAGGGTTGGATGAGACTCGATCCAGCTGACGATGCGCCCAGCTCGGCCTGGCCCAAGGCCTTTGACGGTTCTGTGCCAAAACCGACCATGCTTGGAAATATGGGCGCTAAGCTGGCTGAGAGTAACGAGACCTTGGCTCTGAAGCGTTGCCGCAATCGTTGCACCAAGCCAGCCGGAGATTGGATCTCCATCGTCAGGCTCCCGAGCCAGTAAGCTTTGGAGCGCGTTGATGGCTCGGACTTTTTCGCCAACGCTGACGTACTTTTGGATGACTGCTGTATCCGCGGGCAGCGGCTCAGAACCATCAGCAAGCTCCTTGAGGTGTTCTTCATACCGCTCGGCCAACTCTTTTTGGCGGTATAGGTCTGGGTCAATGGTGTCATACCACTCTTCGAAAGAGATGATCGCCTTCACCCTGGTTGCATCTTCAGCCTGCGATTCAGCCGCTGTAGGCGCTGTCAGGGCATCCGCACTCAACGTCCTGGCACTGGGATCCGGCGAGAGTCCTGCGGCCTTCAGAATCCTGTTCTTGAGGTCCTCGTACTTCGCATTGATGGTGTGGCCGTGCGGAACAACAGGGTTGCCCTTTGCGTCGAAGTGGACGTTGGCATAGAAGCGCTTGTACGACTCAGCCGGCGTCATCCCTGAGATGACCCCACGGACAAACGAAAAGTCTTCAACGGTCAAATGCTTGACGCCTGCATCCAGCCCAGCGGCGAACTCGCCGTGCATGGTTTTGCTGGCGGCTCCTGGTGGGCGGCCGCGCTTTGGTTTTTCGGGCAGGGCAGGGTTGCTGGCAGATGGGGGTGGTGTCTCCAGCTGGGTGGCGACATGGACGGATCGGGCCGGCTCCTGGCTCGGATCGATAGGGTCGTAGCTTTCAGGCATGGTTTTCATCCTGGATTTTGAATGGAGGAGGGCAGGGGACTGCTCGACGCGGGCGCTGGCCCAACAGGTGTTCGGGGAACCACTGGCGCAGGTCGGCGGCGGCCCTGGGCTCGCCGGCGATCAGTACCGCAACCGCCATGAGCGGCCGTGTGTCCACGTAGGGCACCGGCACCTCGGCGCCGGAGGGCAAAAGCTCACAGAGCAGGGCGTCTTCGTCCATATTGAGGTGGCTGCGGCAGACAGCCGGGCGCTCGGCGTAGATGCTGCAACGTCCGCCAGCCAGAAAAGGGCAGGGCGAGTTATAGCCTGTCACGGACGCGGGCTGGTGCTCAGCCAGCGGCACCGGAGCGCGGCCGATGGCCTTGCCCAGTGCGCGCGCCTCCACTGCGCTGATCTTCACCGGAATGTGGCAGCAATGGCTGCAGCCGGCACGGCAGGCCGCGTGCGGCGCGAAAGCGCTGGACAGGGCGTCCGCTGCGCGCCGGTGCCAGGCCACCCTCTGGACTTGCGTGGGCGCTTTCACGGCGACATCGAGCAGGTTCAGCACGCGCTGGGTGGCCGCTGCCGGCACTTTGGCGCACTGGCGCGCAGCGGTCTGGGCCGCACTGGCCAGTCGGGTGTTGACGGCGTCCGGAAACTCGGGAGACGGCGCAACAAGCACGCCGTGGTGCAGGTAGTCTAGCGCCTGGTCGAGTGTCATAGGTAGCGGCCTCACCATCGGGTCTGGGTCGGCTGTGACCGTGAACGTGTGTACCCGCCCCTCACTGTCGGCCGAGTTGTTTTCGTTCATCAAGTGCTCCTGCGCGTCTTGGTCGGAGTTCAGCATTAAGTGAGAAAAATTCAGAGTTGTTTGACAAGAAATTTATAAAAATCAATCACTTAGGCAATTGGCGGGCGAAATTTTGACCTACGATTTTCGACAGCCCGCGCTTGAAAATGTCAAATTTAGTCGTTATCCTAACAGTAGTTAGTACAACACATCGTGTTTATGCTATTTTTTCTAACGCCTGGTCAGCCCGAAATATCTATGAAACAGCGTCATCGCCGCCCTTAAGCCGTCTTACTCGCCTCCGTGCTGGGCGCCGGATGCGCATCCACACCAGTTGCTACCAGCACCCAGGTCCCACCGGGTACTGAAGTCCTCCTGAACAACTCATACCGACTGATCGAGGCCTTTAATCAGGATGACAGCAAGACGTGGTCGGAAATACGGTGCTTGAGTTCGACGAACGATGCGAAGGTTTTGGGACTTGCCTCAAGCAAGTTTTTTGGCAAGTTTTCGTCCCCTCGGCTGGTGGCGATCTCCTCGGTGTCGGAGGCGGGCAACTCTACTGGCCAGTACAAATGGCGTCAGGTGGTTATTGAAGTGAAAGCAACCGGCTACCCAGTCGGCAATCTACTTCTGAAATTCGTTGCGGAAAAGTCAGGCTGCGTCGGGTTGTTCTACTGATTCTTAACGCTTAAGTTTGTCATCATGTCAATGATACTTCTGCTGACGCAAGAATTGGGGTCTCCTCGTTTTCAGTGCAATAAGTGACGGTACGCAAAGCTAGCACTGGCGCGGGGGTGGTCTGGGTAGACCGTTGATTTCATTGACTTTCCT